>NZ_VWNF01000041.1 GCF_008711175.1 Nesterenkonia ebinurensis | reverse complement strand
ATGAAGCGCCTGGCTGTTTCAGGGCTGCGCCGCCTGCAGCGTCTGCCGCATCTGGTGCGTGGATTCTTCCATGACCCGAATCTGGCGTACATCCACACCGCCGCCTGAGTCGACTAACTAACACACACATTAGTAGGTGCCGAACAGCGGTATCTTGTCCATCCGGCCGACTACGGTGACGTATACGAATCGCAGGGGGTCATCACAGATTTATTGAGCTTGGTGGAAACCCTCCGCTCCTGGTGACGACCGCACCAGAGGCCGAAAGACCCTCCCATCCGGCCGGTCGCTTCACGTGAGTGCGGCGAAGGTCAGGAGATCTCTGCTGCGTTCCTCCGGGCCGTAGAAGGTGAGGCGTGAGATTGAGGTGATCACGGCGTTCACCTTGCTCCAGGCGAGCATCCGGCTGCGGTCCACCCCGACGGCCTCAGCCAGCTGGCCGGCGCGGAACGCAATCTCAGCCGGCCCGCCCTCGACCATCGCGAAGTCGACCATATCGAAGCAGGGATCGCCCAGGCACAGCTTCGGGTCGATCGCCACCAGTCCATGTTCATCGCTGGCCAGGACGTTTCCCAGGTGCAGATCCCCGTGGATCACCACTTTCTCTGCGTTACTGCCCAGCAGCTCGCGGCACAGATCCACTGTCTCCTCCCACACGATGTCCGGCACCCGCTCCCGGACGGCCGGATTCCGCTGGCGTTGCCCGATCCGCTCGAACATCTCCTCACACCGATCATCGAGCAGGTCGGTCACGCCCTCAGCGGTCGCTGCATGGAGGTCATGGAGCAGGGCTGCCCAATCCTGCACTGTGGGCTGCGCCAGATTTGGGCTGTTGACGGTGTCTCCGGGCAGAACCCGCTCAAGTAGCACGGCACCAGTCTCAGGGCTGGACTTCAGAATCGCCGGCACTCGTCCGGTCGGGGCCAAATGATGCAGCATCTCCACCTGACGCGCCAGGAACGCCTGGTCAGGACTGATCTTCAGGACTGCCGGAGCTCCGGAGCCATCGCTGGCGGCCAGCACGATCGAGGTCGCACCGGCATCAAGGAATTTCTCGATGCTTAGCTCCCAAAGCTCCGTAAGCTCCCCCACCAGGGCAGGAAGTGCTTGACCGAACTGATCGGCACGCTCAACGCCGAAGCGGTCGTGCAGCCCGGCACCCTCCCGAACCAAGATCTCGTCAGTGACCATCACCGAACGGTATCCCGCACCGGCGTGGGCTACAAACCTGTCGAATACTGCTGCGGCGTCCGTCGGGCTACCACCGTCCATGCCTGCATGGACTTGGCACGCCTGCTCCAAGTAGGAAAAGCTATCGACCGCGTGATGCTCACACCGAGGAGGGGTCGGCGGCGGCAGCTTTCATCAGGGCGCGCAGAGCCTGCTGGCGGGCTTCGAAGCGGCCCAGCTTCTCCGGGGTCTCAATGGGGATGTAGTAGACCGCATAGAGCATCGCCCAGACCGAGTTGCTGATCCACTCGATGCTGAGCTGCGGATCGATGCTGCCGTCTTCCTGCCCGCGCTGCAGCATGGCGGCAATGTTGCGGTCAATCTCCTCGCCCTCAGGGTGGTCCTCGGGGGCGTCCTGCGTCATCCACCAGATCAGGGCAGGCAGGCTGTCCATCAGTTCGGTGCACAGCCGCCGGTATGCCTCCAACCCGGTCCCCTTTGTGAGGCCGGCACGTTCGACGGCCGTGTGCCACGCCTCGACGGCCAGTTCGCCGGCGGCCTTCTTCAGGGCGCTCCGATCACTGAAGTACCGGTGGAAGGTGCTGCGAGAGACCCCGGCCTTTGCGGCGATCTCGGAGAGCGGGGCGCTGGGATTGGAGGCGAGAACCTCAATGCCCGCTTCGAGGACGGCGCGCCGGGTGCGTTCGGCGGCTGCAGTGTGCTCAGGCATGCCATAAGGGTACTAGAAGCTTCCACCCTGAATCATTGATTGACAAAAATAAGACAAGTATGTCTCAATAGTGACCATGGGTGAATCAACTATTTCCACATCGGCTCGACTGGCCATCCTCTGGTCCTATGCCCGTCCCTACCGGCACATCCTGATCTTCGGTCTGGTGCTCTCGCTCGCTGTCTCGGCGATGGGCCTGGCCAGCCCCATGGTCACCAAATGGGTGCTGGACACCTTGGCGATCGGCGGCTCGCTGCGTGACCCGGTACTCGTGCTGGTGGGCCTGCTGGTCATCGGCGCGGTGGTCGGTTGGTTCCAGTGGGTGATGCTGGGACGGCTGGCCGAAGACATCGTTTACGATGCACGCAAACGAATGATGCTGCGCTACCTGGGCGCCAGGGTCTTCGCCCTGCTCTCCCGCGGCCCCGGTGAGTTGGTCACCCGGGTGACCTCGGATACTGTGCTGCTGAACCAGGCGGCGTCGTCCTCGATCATCGGGCTGATCAACGGAGTGATCATGATCATCGGCTCCCTGGTGCTGATGGCGCGGCTGGATTGGGTGCTGCTGGGCACCACCCTCGCTGCTCTCCTGGTGGTCCTGGCCCTCTTCGCGGTGCTGATGCCACAGATCTCCAAGGTGGAGGAGAAGGCACAGGCCGCACTCAGCGATCTCGGCTCCGAGCTGGAGGGTACTGTGCGGGCGATCAAGACCGTGAAGTCCTCTTCCGCGGAACCGCGCCGGTTCAGCTCACTGATGCACCATGTGGCCGAGTCCCGCCGGTTCAGCATGAAGTCGGTGCGGATCCAGGCCGGGGCGTGGACAGTGGCCGGGATCGGCCTCGACGGTGCGGTGATCATGGTGTTGGCCTTCGGCGCCTACCGGGTCTCTGCCGGGGAGATGACGGTCTCGGCCCTGGTGGCCTTCCTGCTCTATGTCTGGGGTCTCATGGGGCCGTTGACAGAACTGACTCAGAACCTGACCACCCTGCAGTCCGGGATGGCTGCCGCGGGCCGCATCGCGCAGATCGAGCAGATGGAGGTCGAGGGTGAGGGGGCCGATGTCAAGGTGTTTGCCGAGACCCGGCATGGAGCCGATGTCAAGGCTGCTGAGGCTCGGTTGAGTGCCGCAGCCCGCACTGGGCCTGGCGAGGTGTGTACCGGTTCCTCCCCACTGCTTGAGTTCCAGGAGGTGACCGCCCGCTACTCGGCTGATGCGGAGCCGGCGGTGGAGCAGATCAGCTTCAGTGTTCCCGAGCGCGGCCATATCGCTCTAGTCGGCTCCTCCGGAGCGGGCAAGACCACCCTGCTGAACCTGATGCTGCGGTTCCTGGAGCCGGCCTCCGGCCAGATCCGACTGGCAGGTGCTGATTACTCGCAGCTCGACCACGCTCAGGTGCGGCAGGCCTTCGCCTATGTGGAGCAGGAGACGCCGGTGGTTCCCGGGACCGTCCGGGAGAACCTGTTCTTCTCCAACCCTGCGGCGGGGGATGACGAGATCGCTGCGCTCCTGGACCGGCTGCACCTGGCGGAGAAGATCGCTGAGCTGCCCGAGGGGCTGGAGACCACACTCACCGAGACCAACGTCTCAGGGGGCCAGCGCCAGCGCATCGCGCTGGCCCGTGCCCTGCTGGCCAAACCTCGGGTGCTGCTGCTGGACGAGGCCACCGCCCAGGTGGACGGGATCACCGAGGCGGCGATCAAGGAGACCATCGCCGAGGTCGCTCAAGGGGCTGCCGTGGTGACGATCGCCCACCGGCTCTCCACAGTGATCGAGGCTGAGGAGATCCTGGTGATGGACTCCGGCCGAATCATCGGCCGCGGCACCCACCATGAACTGTTGGAGAGCACCGAGCTGTACCGGGACCTGGTCTCCGCCCTGCGGATCGAAGCCCAGGTGTAGGAAGCTGCGTAGTGGTTGACCGTGAACTCGGTTGATTCCTGCGAGCCATTGTCCCCTCGTAGCCCCGGAGGCAGTATTAGGGGCATGGAGAAGAGTTCAGGCGAGAGGGATGGCCACGATATGGCGCGGCCGACTGCCGTTGCTGCACTGAGCGCAGGCGCAGTGGAGTATCGCTTTGAAAGGCGCGGGGACGGCGTCGTCGTGATTCTGCATGGTGGGCACATGCACGCCGGCCTAGCGGTGGGTGAAGCGGTGTTCATCGAGGCGGATCACTCGGTGCTCGTGGTGTCTCGCCCTGGATATGGTCAGACGTCGCTGACCGCCGGCCCTGGGCCCGAGAAGTTTGCTGAGTCCATACTTGAGCTGTGGCAGCACCTGGGGATCACTCGCGTGGCAGCGGTGGTCGGAGTCTCTGCGGGAGGGCCCTACGCCACTGCTCTGGCAGCATGCAGCCCAGACCTGGTGGAGCGGGTGATTCTGCAGGCCTCCGTCGGCTCGCTTCCCTGGCCAGGGCGCTTGGCCCGCTTGGTCGCCCGCAGCGTATTCTCTCCGGTGACAGAGCGCAGGACATGGGCGATGGTCCGGCAGCTTATGCGCAGGGTGCCGGTTCTCGGGCTGAAAGCGCTGCTCGGCGGCCTCTCCACATCCTCCAGCAAGGAGGTCCTCGCCGACGTTTCCGCAGAGCACCGCGCGGATCTGATCGAGCTGTTCTCCCGGATGCGCTCTCAGACCGGGTTCCGCAACGATCTTGAGGTGCTCGACCAGCATCGGGAAGAGATAGCTGCACAGCCTGCTCTCATCATTCACAGCCGACGGGACGGCTCGGTGCCTTTCCGCCATGCTGAAACCCTGCACGAAGCCTTGCCGCAGAGTTCTCTGCTGGAGACCTCAGCGGAGCACCACCTCATCTGGTTCACCAGCGACTGGCCCCGCGTCGAGAAGCATATTCGGGAGTTCCTGGCCTCAGGTACTGCAAAGGTGGGCTAGAGCACTCAGGGTGGACAGCGTCGGCTGTGCCAGGTCTTGGGACTGGGAGAAATTCGCCCCCGATGCCGAGATATCCACTCCGCTGGAGGCCGCTCACTGGGACCCCAAAGATAAGTTCGGCGTGGAGTGGATGTTCATCGTCGGCGCGGAGGTGCAGGCCGACGGCGACGAGCAGTGAGGCAGGGGTGGTCAGGCCAGCTGCTTGACCACCCGAGCAGGATTGCCCACCACCACCACATTGGCCGGTATATCCTGGGTGACCACCGCGCCCGCACCGATCACCGAGTTCTCGCCGATGTTCACACCGGGACAGACGGTGACGCCGCCGCCGAGCCACACGTTGTCTTGGATCGTGATGGGCTGGGCGGACTCCCATTTGTCCCTCCGGGGTCCGGGCTCCAGAGGGTGTATGGGTGTGAGCAGTTGGACGTTCGGGCCCAGCTGGCAGTCAGCGCCGATGGTGATCGGAGCGACGTCGAGGGCCACCAGACCCGTGTTGATGAAGGTGCGGTCCCCGATGGACATATGCGCCCCGTAGTCGACCATCAGCGGCGCCCTGATGGCGACATCCTCGCCAAGGTTTCCGATCAGCTGGGGAAGCCGGGCTGCGGCGTCGTCGTACTGGCCCTGCTGGACCAGAGCGCTGTACTCGGCGGCCATCCGCTGGGCGGCGAATGCCCGCTGGAGGATCTCCTCATCGGCCTGGTACCAGTCCCCGGCCTGCAGCCGCTCCCAGTTGCTCCGCCCGTCGTGGGCATACAGCTTGTCAGCTTCTGGACGAGTCATATGACAAGTCTATTTCGCCCCCAGGCTTCGACAGAGATCTTCGCGGCAATCATCTTGCCCAATTGCTGGTTCAGCTCAGATGTGGCATTACTCCTGTTTGGGGAGAGTCCCGCAGCGTCGGCCAACGGCTGAGGATGCAGGCAGCCGGGCTTCCCGGCGGGGCAGAAGTCCATGGCGGTCCTTGCCCAGGGACAGGTGGGTGATCAGATGGCGGGATGCGGGTTTGGGGCAATCCTACGGGACCCAGGGGTTGAACAACTGGACGCCGGTGTCCTGAAAGTCGGTGGTGTTGCGTGTCACGATGCCGAGATTGTTCGTCAGCGCAGTGGCGGCGATGAAAGAGTCACGCTCCGGCCTGGTGCGTTGTGCCTGGAGCGAGGCGGCTCGAAGTCACCGATCCCTGCTTCATCCATGCTCAAGGGCCTCGGCGAGTGAGCTGCGCACGCTTGCGAGCTGCTGGTACTCCTCTGCGGTGAGCAGCACATGGGAGGTTCGGCCCCGATCAGTGATGAAGACCGGGCTGTGCGCAGCAGCGCGCTTGGCGGCACTGACGTCCTTGTTGAATTCTCGTGCACTGATGGTCGTCACAACACGCTCCTGGGTGTAGGTACGTACCTATTTTAGTGTCGATATACAGCTCTGTGAAGCTGTTGCCGAGCACTGAGGGATAGCGTCAGGCGGCCGTCGTCGTTGTACTGGACCTACTTGCCGAACTCCTGGGCGAGGGCGGCGGCCAGGCCGGTGTAGTCGGCGGGGGTGAGGTTCTTC
This sequence comes from Nesterenkonia ebinurensis, assembly GCF_008711175.1. Lineage (GTDB taxonomy): Bacteria > Actinomycetota > Actinomycetes > Actinomycetales > Micrococcaceae > Nesterenkonia > Nesterenkonia ebinurensis. The sequence goes on along the minus strand of NZ_VWNF01000041.1, from coordinate 335,465 downwards.
AGTCGTGCCTCAGCCTCGGGGCTCAGTCCCAACTCGGCCACGAACTCCTTGAGCTTCTCGGCGTCCACGCGGCGGCCGCGGGTCAGCTCCTTCAGCCGCTCATAGGGGTCCTCCATCCCCTCAACCCCGGCGATCGCCTCGGCGCGCATTACGGTCTGGATGGCCTCGCCGAGCACCTCCCAGTTGGCGTCCAAGTCCGCGGCGATCACCTCCTGGGCCACGTCCAGCTGCTTGAGGCCCTTGGTCACATTGGAGAGGGCCAGCACTGAATGCCCTAGAGCGGTGCCGATATTGCGCTGTCCGGAGGAATCGGTGAGATCTCGCTGCCAGCGCGACTCCACCAGGGTGGCCCCCAATGTGTCCAGTAGAGCGTTGGAAATCTCCAAGTTCGCCTCAGCGTTCTCGAACCGGATCGGGTTGACCTTATGCGGCATGGTCGAAGACCCGGCTGCCCCGGCCACCGGGATCTGCCGGAAGAAGCCGATCGAGATATAGCTCCACACATCCACGCACAACCCGTGCAGAATCCGATTGAACCGGGCCACATCGGCGTAGAGCTCCGCCTGGAAGTCATGCGACTCAATCTGAGTGGTCAGCGGGTTGAAGGTCAGCCCCAGCTTCTCCACAAACTGACGCGCAACTCCCGGCCAGTCAGCCTCTGGGGCCGCCGCCAGATGCGCAGCGTAGGTGCCGGTGGCACCGTTGATCTTGCCCAGGAAATCCTGGGACTGAATCCGGCCCAACTGCCGATTCAGCCGGTGTACGAAAACCGCGATCTCCTTGCCCAGGGTAGTGGGGGTGGCCGGCTGGCCATGGGTGCGTGAGAGCATCGGCAGCTCAGCCGAGGACGCCGCCAACTCACCCAGCTCCGCCACAGCTTCCTGGGCCGCGGGCAGCCACACCTGGGTGACGGCGTCACGGATTCCCAGCGCATAGGCCAGGTTATTGATGTCCTCCGATGTGCAGGCAAAGTGCACCAGTGGCTTCAGCCCACCCAGGCCGAGCGGCTCCAGACGCCGAGCGATGAAGTACTCCACGGCTTTGACATCATGCACGGTCTCAGCCTCGATCGCAGCCAGCTCCGTGATCTCCTCCGGCCCGAAGCCCTCCACAATGCCGCGCAGCCCGGCGATCTGCTCAGCAGTAAGCTGCGGCAGACCGGGCAGCACCTGGGCCTGGCAGAGATGGATGAACCATTCGACCTCCACATGAATCCGGTTGCGGTTCAGCGCAGCCTCAGACAGGTGGTCCACCAAAGCGGCCACCACCGAGCGGTAGCGGCCTTCCAGGGCGCCCAGGGCAATGGCAGGTTCAGCGGCAGCAAAGGATACGCGAGTCATACCTTAATCCTCCCACGTAACCACGCCCTGGTGTTGTGCGCCAGCACGTTCACCGCGCAGGAGATCAAGATCCGGCTCCGGCTCGTCATAGTCGGGGGCGGCGGGCTGATCCCAGTACTCCTCCAGGGTGAGGTCCTCCTTCGCCACCTCCGCTGCGGTCTCCGGGCCCACATAGCGCAGATGCCAAGGCTCATAGCCGAAGCCGGTGATGTGCTCAGCACCCTCCGGGTACCGGATGACGAACCCATAACCGGCAGAGTTCTCCTGAACCCAGGCGAACTCTGGAGTCCGGTCGAAGCAGTCTCCATGGATGCACTCCGGGTTCTCGATACTGATGACATCCACCGCCAGACCGGTCTGGTGCTCGGAGTATCCGGGCCGGGCGGCGAACTCATCAGTGGCCTCAGTGCCCAGATGCTGGTGCCGGTCGGAGTAGACCCGGGCCTGCCCGTCGAAGGATCGGTACGCACTGGTCACCGCCAGCACCACACCCTGATCGGCAGCCTCGCTGAACATCTCATCCAGTGCCTGGGCAGATTCCTCGCGCAGGTACAGCGGGCCTCCCACCGTGGTGCGCACTTCAAGCTCCACCAAGTCATCCGGTGTATAGTCCACCGGATCCAACGGATTCTGCCGGTTCACCAGCACATGGATCGAAGCCGGGTCCCAGCTGGGGTCTGAGGCCCGGGTCGGCTCAGGCGGTTCCGGGGTGGGGTCGGGCACCGGAAGCGTGCTCTGGGCACGGGGCTCAGCGGGCGTCGTCGTACCCTGGAGGTCCTGCGTTCTGCTCGGTTCGGCCCCGGAGGGCTCATCCTCCGCATGCGCACACCCAGAGAGCACGAGGCCGCACAGGCAGCACAATGCCCACAGATCCCGGCTGCGCATCAGACCTTCCGCAGCAGCACCCGGGAGACGCTGTGCTCCTCATCCTTGGACATCACCAGGCGGGCGCGGGAGCGGGTGGGCTGGATGTTCTCGCGCAGATTGGGTCCGTTGATCCGGTTCCAGATGCCGGTGGCGCGGGTGACAGCCTCCTCATCAGTGAGGCGGCTGTACTGGTGGAAATAGGCCTCAGGGTCCGAGAAGGCCCCGTGTCGCCAGCGCATGAACCGCTCTACGTACCACTGCTGGATATGAGCCTGCCGAGCGTCCACGTAGATCGAGAAGTCGAAGAAGTCGCTCAGCGCCAGTCCCGCTGTGCCATCAGCGCGCACCCGGGCCGGCTGCAGCACGTTGAGTCCCTCCAGGATCAGCACATCAGGACGGCGCACAATGTGGTGCTCACCTGGGATGATGTCGTACTTCAGGTGGGAGTAGACCGGGGCGGAGACCTCCGGGCGGCCGGACTTCACCTCGGAGACGAAGCGCAGCAGACGGCGACGATCATAGGCCTCCGGAAAGCCTTTGCGGTCCATGATCCCGCGGCGGCGCAGCTCCGCGTTCGGATATAGGAACCCGTCAGTGGTGACCAGCTCCACCCGCGGTGTGGAGGGCCAGCGCCGCAGCATCTCCTGCAGCACCCGCGCAGTGGTGGACTTGCCCACCGCCACCGAACCAGCCACTCCGATGATGAACGGTGTGCGCCGGGTGGACTCGCCCAGGAAGTCATTGGTGGCCGCGCGCAGCTGGGCGGCATTCTCCACGTAGATGTTCAGCAGTCGGGACAGCGGCAGGTAGACCTGGGCCACCTCCTCCAGGGAAAGGTGGTCGCCGATACCGCGCAGCCGGTCCACGTCATCCTGGTTCAGCGGCTGCTCAATGGACTCCGCCAGCCGCGCCCAGGCGGATCTGCCCAGCTCCACAAAAGGGGAGTACGACGTCGCCTGGTTGTCTGCCGGAGGGGAGCCCGCCCAGGGTGCCGTCCCGGAGATCTCCGGAGGCACCGGCACAGGGGAGGTAGGGGTCTGCGGCTCATGGGGCACAGACCCACTTTACAGCGGCTGCGGTCTCAGACCTGCTGGTCGTCGAAGTAGGTGCGTCTGGCGGCGATGCGGACCTCTCCGGCCCGCTCTTGAAGGTCGAAGAAGTCGCTGAAGGCCAGTTCTACCGATCGTCCGTCCTTCAGGGTGCCGGTGAAACTGCCCTCCACTGCGGCATGGGGACCGTGAATGAACAGCTGACCGATGGTGTGGGCGCCGGCATCGATGATGCGCTCCCCGGAGTAGAACTCACGCAGCTCATCATGGCCGCGGAACTCCGCATATCCGGGACGTTTGTAGGTGGCGTCGTCGTGAAAAGTCTCCAGCAGGGCCAGGTCCTGGGCGTCGACCAACTGGTAGTAGCGCCGGACCACCGCTTCGATCTGTTCGGATGCAATGCTCATCACCTCAGCATAGTCCAGTGTGGGATGTCTCACGTCTCCCGGCGTTGCTCTGCCTGCGCTCATCAAACGCCTCAGGCGCGCCAAAGTGAGCGGGGCTGCATTCGGCTCAATCAGGCGCCGTCATCTGCCTGGAGGGTGCGGTGGGCTGTTCACGGTATTCTGACCGGCATGTGTGGAATCGTTGGTTATATCGGGCTGCCGGAGAAGATTGCTGAGCATCAGGCGTTGGATGTGCTTTTGGAAGGGCTGCGGCGGTTGGAATACCGCGGCTACGACTCTGCCGGTGTGGCCACAGTGGCCGGCGGCACCATCGAGGCGCGGAAGAAGTCAGGGAAGCTGGCGAATCTGATTGATGAGATCGAGGGCGCCCCGCTGGTCCCAGCCTCGTTGGGAATCGGGCACACCCGCTGGGCGACTCACGGCGGGCCCACGGACCAGAACGCGCATCCGCACTTCGGCGACGACGGGCGCCTGGCGGTGATCCACAACGGGATCATTGAGAACTTCGCCGAGCTGAAGCAGAAGCTCTCGGCGGCCGGGCACACGTTCGACTCCCAGACCGACACCGAGGTGGCCGCCAAACTGCTCGGCGAGGCTTATCAGGCTACTGGGGACCTGACCGAGGCGATGCGGCAGGCGGTCAACGAACTCGACGGGGCCTTTACCCTGCTGGCGGTCCACACCGAGGCGCCGGACCGGGTGGTGGCCGCCCGGCGGAACTCCCCGCTAGTGGTCGGCCTGGGCGAGGGCGAGAACTTCCTGGGCTCGGACGTCTCCGGGTTCATCGACTTCACCCGGGAAGCGGTGGAGCTGGAGCAGGACCAGATCGTGACGATCACCACCGGTGATGTGGCGATCATCAACTTTGACGGCACCCCGGCTGAGGGAAAACGGTTCCACATCAACTGGGACGCCTCGGCTGCTGAGAAGGGCGGCTATGCCTCTTTTATGGAGAAGGAGATCCATGAGCAGCCCAAAGCAGTCGAAGACACCCTGCTGGGCCGTACTGATGCCTCGGGGAAGCTGACCCTGGATGAGCTGCGGATCAGCCCAGAGGAGCTGAAGCGGACCTCCAAGATCATTGTGCTGGCCTGCGGCACTGCCGCCTATGCCGGCACGGTGGCCAAATATGCCATCGAGCACTGGACTCGGATCCCGGTGGAGGTGGAGCTGGCTCACGAGTTCCGCTACCGGGACCCGATCATCGATGAGACCACCCTGGTGGTCTCGATCTCCCAGTCTGGGGAGACGATGGATACTCTGATGGCGGTCCGCTACGCCAAGGAACAAGGGGCCAGGACCTTGAGCATCTGCAACACCAACGGGTCTACGATTCCGCGGGAGTCTGATGCGGTGTTGTATCTGCATGCTGGCCCGGAGATCGCGGTGGCCTCGACCAAGGCATTTCTTGCGATGATCACCGCCAGCTACCTGCTGGGCCTGTATCTGGCTCAGCTGCGCGGCCAGCTGTTTAGCGGGCAGATCAGCGACATTCTGGCCGATCTGCATAAGATCCCGGGCAAGATTCAGACCATTCTTGATGGAGCTGAGCCGATCAAGGCTCTGGCCCGGGGTATGGCCCAGACCCCGTCGGTGCTGTTCTTAGGCCGGCATGTCGGGTTCCCCGTAGCGATGGAAGGGGCCCTGAAGCTGAAGGAACTGGCCTATATCCACGCCGAGGGGTTTGCTGCCGGGGAGCTCAAGCACGGACCGATCGCCCTGATCGAGGAAGGCCAGCCGGTCTTTGTGGTGGTGCCCTCACCCCGGGGCAGGGACTCCCTGCACAGCAAGGTGGTCTCCAACATCCAGGAGGTCCGTGCCCGCGGGGCCAAGACCATCACCGTGGCCGAAGATGGCGACGATGCGGTGACCGAGTTTTCGGAGAACGTCTTCTTCGTGCCCGAGACTCAGCCGCTGCTGATGCCGCTGCTGACCACCGTGCCGCTGCAGATCTTCGCCTGCGCCCTGGCCACCGAGAAGGGCTATGACGTAGATCAGCCCCGTAACCTCGCCAAATCGGTCACCGTGGAGTGAAGGGTTGTGCTGAGTGCATGATGTGAGCAGTATTTTGGGCCGATTCGGGAACGAAACGCTGCACAAAACATGCACTCAGCGGGATGGGGTGCCGGAGACAGAGGTATGAACAGATGTATGAGAGGTGAGACTGAGGTGATCGTGGGGATCGGGATGGACGTGGTGGATGTACCGCGCTTCGTCGAGCAGTTGGAGCGCACCCCCACGCTGCGCCAACGCCTGTTCACACCCGCCGAGCGTGAGCTGAGGGTGCGTTCACTGGCCGCCCGGTTCGCCGCCAAGGAGGCAGTGGCCAAGGCACTGGGCGCCCCGGCCGGGATGAGCTTCCAGGACTGCGAGGTCGTCTGTGACGACGCCGGTGACCCCTATCTTCAGGTGACCGGCACCGTAGCCGTTGTGGCCGAGGCTAAGGGTGTGCAGCGCTGGCATCTTTCGCTCTCCCACGACGGCGACCTCGCCACGGCCATGGTGATTGCCGAGTCCTGAGCTGGCCGCACCCGTTAGTCTGGAGATGAGTCCTCGGAAGCGGTGTGGGAGGAACGGATATGGGCGGACACCATCTGCCGCTGACCCCGGTCTATACCGGGGAGCAGATCCGTGCGGCCGAAAAGCCTCTGCTGGACGCCGGCCAGGGCCCTGTCCTGATGCGGCGGGCCGCCTACGGGCTGGCCCAGCACATTGCCCGGCTGCTGTGCGGCCGTGGCTACGGAGCCCGGGTCACCGGACTGATCGGCTCGGGGAACAACGGCGGGGACGGGCTATATGCGCTGGCGTTCCTGGCCCGCCGCGGAGTCGTCGTACGGGCGGTGCTGGTCCGGGACCGGGCGCACCCCGAGGCGCTGCAGGCGTTCCGGACAGCTGGTGGCAGAGTGATCAGCTCCGTGCCTTCGGAGACCGAGGTGCTGATCGACGCTGTGCTCGGCACCGGCTTCCGCGGAGAGTTCACCCGTCCGGAGATCCCCGGTCTGGCGCAGCTGCTGGATGACGACGCCCTGTTGAGCCGAGCGGGGGCCCTGACGTCAGAGACTGGCTCCGAGTCTTCCGAGACCCGACTGAGCCGAACGCAATGCCGCGTTTGCGGCGCAGTTTCCGAGACCATTGAGAGGTGCCCGCGACGCGGGCAGTCGCTTGAGGAGCGTAAGCGCTGTAGCGCAAACACCGCGGCCCGGCGGTGCGTGGTGGTCGCCTGCGATCTGCCCTCCGGAGTCAACGCCGACACAGGTGCCGCCGGTGACGGCACCATCCCAGCTGACCACACGGTGACCTTCGGCGGACTCAAACAGGGACTGATTACTGGGCGTGGGGGACACCTCAGCGGCCGGCTGCACACCGTGGACATCGGGCTCGGCAAGCACCTGCCCCAGGTCCCGGTGCAGCTGATCACCCACACTCCTGGGACTGACCCGGTGCCGAGCAGTCCCCCGCAGCCCACCGACCATAAGTACTCCCGGGGAGTGGTCCATATCCTGGCCGGCTCCGAGCAGTACCCGGGTGCGGCTCGGCTCACGGTCGGCGCCGCGGTGCGCACCGGAGTGGGAATGGTGATCCTGCAGGCTCCGGAGACGGTGCGCTCACAGGTGCTGGCTGCCCACCCGGAAGTGATCGGTGTCTCGGCACACTACAGTGCTGAGGCAGTCAGCCGAGCATCCTGCGTCGTCGTCGGGCCGGGTATCGGGGAGGAGCCGGCACGCCTTCAGGAGGCAGAAGCCGTGCTGGAGCAGTGCTTGGAGACCGGCACCGCCTGCGTGCTGGACGCCTCGGGGCTGGGGCTGATCCGCGACCAGCTGCGCCGCAGCGGGGGGCTGAACAAGAATGTGCTCATCACCCCGCACCTGGGGGAGGCCCGGCAGATCGCCAAAACCCTGCGAGACCGCGTGCTGGCCGGAATGCTGGAGAGTGACTGGCCTAAGACTGATCCAGTGGAGGCCGCCCGCCGGATCGCTGGTCGACTGGACTGCACCGTGCTGCTCAAGGGGGCCACCACGGTCATCGCCTCACCGCAGGGCGAGGTGATCCTGCATCGGGCCGCAGCCCCCGGGCTGGCCACCGCGGGCACCGGGGACGTGCTCTCCGGCATCCTCGGCGCACTGGCCAGTACCCAGCAGGAGGATTGGCTCGCCGTCGCAGCCTGGGGGGTCAGTATGCACACCGCGGCGGCGCAGCACATTGACCCGCAGCACCGCGGCCGTTTTGGGGCTGCTCAGCTCATTGAGGAAATCCCCCATGTCTAACCCGCAGCACCAAGACCTGGAACTGCCTAAACCCAAGGGCTGGTGCGCGACCTATGCGGTGGCGGCCGGCGTGGGGATGATCACCGCGATAGTGATGGGCTACCAGTCCGCCAAGGGTATGGCCCAGGCTAAAGGCGGCGACGACGATACAGTCCCGCTCTCCGGCGATGTGCTGTTCCTGGGCGGGATCTTCTCGCTTTTCATCATCCCTTTGGTCCTGCTGCTGGTTGGCGCTGTCCACCTGGTGGTCCGCCTCAGCGGTAAAGGTGACGACGACGATGGCTGCCGAGGCCCTGAAACTGCCACGGAGGTGAGCAAACTGTGATGTGGTGGGACTGGCTGCTGCACATTGATGCCAATCACGAGAGCATCGCCCGGGAAATGCGCACGATCTTTCTGACCGTCGTGGCAGTGGCGATACTGCTACTGACAGGCCTCGGATACTTGATCTATCGCACGGTAAAGAAGTGAGTGGATCGCGATACGCTGAACGGATGAATTCTCCGGAGCGGGCAGCGATCATCGATGCCTCCGCGATTGCGCATAATGTGCGCACCATCGCTGAGTTCGTGCGCCCAGCCAAGGTGCTTGCCGCAGTCAAGGCCGACGGCTATGGGCACGGGCTGGTCCCTGCCGCCCGTGCGGCCCTGGCCGGCGGTGCCGACTGGCTGGGCACCGCGCATATCACCGAGGCCCTGCAGCTGCGCGAAGCTGGAATCGACGCCCCCCTGCTGGCCTGGCTGCACACCCGGGACTCAGACTTCGCCGCCGGGATCGAGGCGCATATCGACCTCGGGACCTCCGGCTGGGACCTGGACCAGGTGGCCGCAGCCGCCGAGGCTCTTCACGAGCCGGCCCGGGTCCACCTGAAGGTCGATACCGGCTTGGGCCGCAATGGTGCCGCCATGACCGACTGGCCGGGCCTGGTCCAGCGCGCCGCGGAGTTCCAAAACCAGGGCCTGATCAGCGTGGAAGGCGTCTTCACCCATATGGCGGTGGCCGATGAGCCGGACCGCAAAGAGACCGACGAGCAGCTGGCCGCCTTCGGTGAGGCCCTGGCAGCTGCGGAAGCCGGCGGCGTCGTCCCCGACCTGCGCCACGCGGCGAACACTCCGGCGGCGCTCTCCCGGCCGGACGCGCACTTCGACATGGTCCGGGTGGGCGTGGGCATCTATGGGCAGAGCCCCTTCGCCGACCGCCCCGCGGCCTCGCTGGGACTCAGGCCGGCCATGGAGCTGCGCACCACCGTGGCCAATGTCAAACGCGTTCCGGCAGGTCACGGCATCAGCTACGGGCTCACCCACCGAGTGGAGGCCCCCACCCACCTGGGGCTGATCCCACTGGGCTACGCCGACGGCATCCCCCGGAACGCAGTCGGCGCCCCCGTGCTCATCCGCGGCCGCCGCTACCACTCCGCCGGCCGGGTGGCCATGGACCAGTTCGTGGTGGACCTGGGCGAGCATACCGATGTCCAGGTCGGTGATGAGGTCACCATCTTCGGCGGGGACTCCGGCATCGAGGCCGCCGACTGGGGTGCCGCCGCCGGGACCATCAACTACGAGATCATCACCCGGATCGGTGCCCGGGTCCCACGCACCGTGGTCAACCAGGAGCCCGCTGAGTGAAGAGCGACATCTCCTCACCTCGCCCGCCGCTGCCCGGGGAGAACTGGCGGTGCCAGTTCCAGCTCGCCGATCTGGAAGAGACCGCTGCGTTCGCCCGCCGACTGGCAGCACAGCTGCGCGCCGGAGATCTACTGGTGCTCACCGGCGGACTGGGTGCAGGCAAGACCACCTTCACCCAGGCGCTGGGGGAGGCATTGGGAATCCAGGGGCAGATCAGCTCTCCGACCTTTGTGCTCTCTCGGATACATCAGAATAGCGACGACGCCGCCCCGGACCTGGTTCATGTGGACGCTTATCGCACTGACGCTTCCGGGTTGGAATCTTTGGACCTGCTGGCCACTTTGCCGCATTCGGTGACCGTGGTCGAATGGGGGCGCGGCTTGGTGGAACAGGCCTCGGTGGGCCCCGGCGGCTCGTGGCTGGACCTGGAACTCAGCGCTAGTCCCGGCGGCGGGGGCGGACCCCTGACCTCTGGCACCTGCGCGGATGCGGAGCAGCCGGGTGGGTCAGATCAGGGAACCCCGCTCGCCTCTCGGCCGACTGCGGTGGCGCCGGCGTTCGCACCTGAATCCCCAGTTGGCGTTGACAGTATCGAAACTGACTTCAGTGAGAGTGAGCAGGATGCCTTGGGCACAGCCCGGACTGCAGTGCTGCGCGGCTACGGCGACAGGTGGAGCCAGCCCCTCGGAGTGCTCTGAACAGTAAAACCACCTGGAACGTTCCATATTCTTTTGCAATGTGATGTGAATCACGAACGCGGTTCCGGATGGCAAAATACAGATGTCAGTTTGTCTATAGTTCACCTTCGCTTCGCCTGTTAGTACGCTTCTGGTCCCCCAGGGTCAACCTTCGGTGAGCAGTCTTGTCGAGGTACCGGCCGGGCCTGCGCAAGGTGCCGGGCCGTTAGCCACAATCACCCGGATCACCTGATGCGAAGGAACTGGACAGCTCACTATGGCACGCAAACTTGCATTCCCCGCGGCAGTTGCCGCAATGACTCTGGCCCTTGTCGGCTGTAACGGCGACAACGGCGATGACAATGGAGACAACGGCGGCGCCGAGGCCGCCGGCGGCGGCTCCCTGCCTGACCTGCGCGCCGAGTACGGCGGCGACGACTGGCCCACCGAACTGCAGTTCGTCTCCATCCCCTCCGAGGAGCAGACTGAACTGGTCCAGCAGTACGAGACGCTGATCAGCATGTTCGAGGAAGCCCTGGAGGTGGAGATCGAATCCAGTGAGGTCACCGCCTATGCCGCAGTGATCGAGGCCATGGGCGCGGGCACCGCGGATATCGCGAACTTCGGCCCCTTCTCCTTTGTGGTCGCCGCTGACACTGCCGGCGCGCAACCGGTGGCTGTAGCTATTGACGAACCAGGGGCTGAGCCCTCATACGTCTCCTACCTGGTGACCCTGGCCGACAACAACGACATCAACGGTATCGAAGATGTTGAGGGCACCACTGTCTGCTTTGTGGACGAGGTCTCCACCTCCGGTTTCCTCTACCCCACTGCAGGCCTGATGGAGATCGGCTTGGAGGCAGAGGAGGACTACAGTTCCTACTACTCCGGCGGCCATGACAACTCTGTACTGGCGGTGCTGGACGGCACCTGTGACGCTGCCTTCGCCTACGACACCATGGTCGATGAGCAGATGATCGAGTCCGGTGACCTCGAGGAAGGACAGGTCAAGGTGGTCTGGGAGTCCGAGGACATCCCCTCTGCTCCCTTCGCCGCCAGCGGCGAACTGCCCGACTCCATGGTCGAGGCTATGGAAGAGATCCTCATCGAGTACCTCAACACTGACTGGCTCGCCGAGAACGGCTACTGCGATGACGCTGACCCTGAGTCTGGCGACTGCCGCAACCTGGTGCCCACCGCTGACTGGGGGTACATCGAGGCTTCTGACTCTGTGTTCGACGGTATCCGCGCAGTCTGCGAGATCACGCAGGCAGATGCCTGCGAAGGCTGATCACTGAACCACTGGGTCCGCGCCCTGTACCGAGGCGGGCAGGGCGCGGACCCGAACCATTCCACCATTGAGAAACACCGACCAGGGAGACCACAACCATGGCCCAGAGTATGACTGCCGAGAGAGCAACTTTCACCGGCGCGGAGGAACGCTCCATTCAACTGCGCAACGTCACCAAGCAGTTCGATGATGTCACCGCGCTCAACGACATCAACATTGACTTTGCCCCGCAGAAGATCAATGTGCTGCTGGGCCTTTCCGGATCTGGCAAGTCCACCCTACTGCGCCATATTAATGGACTCCACAAGCCCACCAGTGGAGAGGTAGTCACCTTGGGCACTGAGGTACACCGGGCCGGTGCAGGCAAACTGCGAAAACTCCGACGTGAAGTCGGCATGATCTTCCAGCATTTCCACCTGGTGGAGTCCATGTCTGTGCTGGAGAACGTCTGCACTGGGAAACTCGGCTCTCTGGCCGGCCCCCGGCTGGGACTGTTTATGTACCCCAGGGAGGTTAAGGAGCAGGCTATGGAGCAGCTGGCACGGGTCGGTCTGGCTGATAAGGCGTTCCAGCGCGCCGATGCACTCTCCGGCGGTCAGATGCAGCGGGTGGCTATTGCCCGTGCACTTATCCAGGAGCCCAAGGTTCTCCTAGCTGACGAGCCAGTAGCAGCTCTAGATCCGGTCTCCTCTGCTACGGTGATGAACCTGATCGGCAATATTGCCAAGGAAGACAACCTCACTGTGGTCTGCTCCCTGCACCAGGTAGAGGTTGCCCTGGAGTTCTCTGACCGGATCATTGGTCTGCGCGGCGGCCAGCTGGTGATGGACCGGGACTCACACTCGCTGAGCCTCAAAGAAGCTCACGAGATCTACAACGCCGTTGCTGTGGTCACTGAAGAAGAGATCCAGGAGCAGGCTCCTGAGCTGGCGGGCATCGCTGGCGAGCAACATTCCTGAACTGAGCCTCTGAGCGGAGAGACAGACTGATGGCAACTCTGAGGCCCGAAGCGGCGGAGGCTCCGCGCAGCACATCGGGACGGCGCCCTGTGCCCAAGCGCCCAACGCCCAGCATTCATGTGATCGCAGTATGGGGCATCTTCCTCACACTGATCGCCGGCGGCGTGTGGTCGATGTTCGACCTGGGCATTAACCTCTTTGACGTTCTGGTCAACATCATCAGCGGCTGGGACTGGATCACCGAGAATCTTTTCCCGCCGCAGTTTCCAGAGGCGGCACGACTGGTGGAGCTGATTCTCACCACCCTGGGGATCGTCTTCCTGGCCACTCTGTTCTCTGTGATCACCTCGGTGCCGATCGCTATCTTCGCCGCAGTCAACACCACCACAGGGGCCATCTCGCGACAGACCGCGCGAATCATCATCATCTTCTGCCGTGCCGCTCCCGACCTGGTCTTCGCCATCATCCTGATTCGTGTATTCGGCCCCGCCAACGGTGCGTTGATCGGCATTGTGGCCATGGGGCTGAGCTCCATCGGCATGGTGGGCAAGCTCCTTGCTGACAATATCGAAGACGTGGACCGGGGCCCCAGCGAAGCGATCCGTGCCGCCGGAGGGGCCCGGTGGCAGTGGATCCAGTCCACCGTAATCCTGCAAATCATGCCGCAGATCGTGGCCCATGGTCTGCACCGGATGGATATCAACCTGCGGAACTCTGTATTGCTGGGCTTCGTGGGAGTTCCCGGATTGGGACAGGCTCTGAGTAATGCAATGAATACCCGCCAGTGGGATCTAGTGATGGGCTACACCATCGTGATCACTGTGCTCTGCATCCTCATGGAACTACTCTCCGGGGCGATTAGAACTCAGATGATGGGCAGAGACTCCGGCGGACGGCGTCGTGGGGTCCTGGGCCTGCTAGAACGAATCGCCCAGAACAGCTGGGTGCACGCTCCCACTGATCCGCACACTGCACAGCGCACACCAAAGGGCCGCGTGCGAGTGGCCCCGCAGTGGGATGCTGGCCGAATCCAGCGCTTCTTCGGCTGGGCGGCGCTGATCACACTGGCCTTCCTGGCGATCTACGATGTCGAACTGAACTGGGAAGTGCTGATGAACACCTTGGGCAACTTCCCGGATGTGGTCAGCCGGTTCTTCCCACCAGATGACCATGGGCACTATGCAAGCCGCTACTTCCCGGCCCTGGTAGAGACTCTGCAGATCGCCATGGCCTCGCTGCTGCTGGGACTCTTCGTTGCCCTGCCGATCGGTGCGTTTGCCGCCCGGAACGCAGCTCCTACCAAGAACATCGCCACCTTTTTCCGTTGCCTGATTGTTGCCTGCCGCGCCTTCCCCGAGCTGGTACTGGCGATTGTGCTGGTGGTGATCCTGGGGTTCGACGCGACTGCGGGTGTGATCGCATTGGCCTTCGGCTCCATCGGACTGCTCGCCAAACTGGTGGCCGACTCTCTTGAAGAATCTGATACTCGAGTCCAGGATGCCGTCCGGGCCGGTGGAGCCGACCGGGTTCAGACCTTCTTCTCAGCAACGGTTCGCCAGACTGCACCAGCCACGGTGGCGCACATCCTCTACCAGCTGGACGTCAACTTCCGGGCTGCTACTTTGCTGGGTGTGCTCGGTCTGGGCATCGGCTTCGACCTGCTGCAAGCTTCAGCCCGTAGCCGCTACGAGATCCTCAGCCTGCTGATCATCAACATTCTGGTAGTGGTGATTATCCTGGAGCTGATTTCCATGTACGTCCGAAAAGTCGTCAGATAACAGTGAGCCCCGGGTCTATGGCAGAACCCAGGCAGAAGGCTCAGCAGATTGCCTCTGCTCTGATGGAGCAGATCGCCGGTGAGCCCGACGGGGCCAGGCTGCCCGGAGAGCAGGAGCTCGCTCGCCGATTCGGCACCAGCAGATTCCAGGTGCGCTCGGCGGTGGAGATGCTCATCGAGCAGAACCTGGTGCGGCGGAGCCGAGGCGTGGGAACCTATGTGTCCCGCCCCGTCGAGATGCTGATCTCCAGCAAGCAGCCGCCCTCCTTCCACGCGATTGTGCAGGCTGCCGGGCACCGTCCTCGCACCAAACGGGTGGATATTGACCAACAGGCTCAGCCTCCGGTGGAAATGGCCCGGATGCTCGGCCAGACGGAGGGACTGAAGGTGATCCGGCTGACCCGTCTGGGATGGGTCGATGACCGGATCGCCTGCTGCTCCTATGAGTGGATTCTTCCGCACCTGGTGAGCGAGGTCGGTGTAGCCCTGGGTGCTGTGGAATCCCTCCACGAAGTGCTGCGCATGGGACGCCACCACCCCAAACGGGCGCGGAGCACCGTCTCGACAGAGTATCCGCCAGCAGATATCGCACGGCGGCTGGAGCTTCCCCGGCCCGCCCTGGCCTGGAGAGTGCAGACCCTGAGCGTGGAGGCCGAAACCTCAGCACCCCTGATGGTCTCCCGCACCTGGCACCGCCAAGACGTGGTCCGGGTGACCGTGGAGTCTTGAACCTGCTCCCCGACAGGTGACAGGAAGGTTACCGGCCCGTTCACCCCGAGTTCACTCAACAGTGCCAGCTGATTCATCCCGACCGCAGACCATAACAGTCATGGCAGAATCCAGCACAGCAGTACCGCCCGAGCAGCGGCAGCGCACCGCCCGTGTGCTTGCGGCCGCATCACAGCAGGAGCTCGCCGAACTGTGGCACAGCTGGCCGCAGAAACCGCAGGTCGAATATCTGCGCGGACCCGAATCCGGCCTGGTCATGGTGCAGGGCCGGGTCGGCGGCACCGGAGACCGTTTCAACCTGGGAGAGGCCACCGTCACCCGCGCGACTGTGACCCTCAACGCCGAAGGGGAAGAATCCACCGGCACCGCCTATGTGCTGGGCAGCTACCCGGAGCATGCCGGACTGGCCGCGATCTTTGACGCCCTGCTGAACTCCAGCCAACGAAAGAGAGCCATGGCTGAGATCATCACAGTGCTCGAGCAGCGCCAGAACACCCGTGAGGCTGCTCGCCGGGCCGATGCCCGCAGCACGGTAGTCGACTTCTTCACTGTGGCCCGGGAGAACGACGGCGGGGAAGGGGATCAGGACGAATGAACCAGGCAGCAGCCACCCTCACCCCCGGGTTCGCCCAACCCGTGCAGGATGCTCAGCGGGTCTTCCGCGCAGTGCTCGAAGCCATGGCCCGCCCGCTGCAGCCACAGGCGCTGGCAGTGCCGCTGACACCCCCTGCCCCGCTGACTGCTGAAGCTGGCGGCGTCGTCCTCACCCTCTGTGATGAGCAGACGCCGCTCTGGGTGGACCCGCAGCTGCACCGCCATCACGAGGTCACCGCCTGGCTGGGCTTCCACACCGGGGCACCACTGGTGGCCGCAGCCGCCGAGGCTTTGTTCTGCCTGGCGTCCTCTCCGGACGCGGTACCGCCTTTTGAAGACCTCAGCCCGGGAACCGACCAGGAGCCGCACCGCTCAACCACCCTGATCGTGCAGGCGGAACAGACCGGGTCCCGGCAGAGACTGCGGGGCACCGGTCCAGGGATCCGGGAGGCCCTGGACTGGGACGGCCACGGGATGACTGAGCAGTTCCGCACCGCCCGTGCCGAACATGCCGGAGGGTTCCCGCGCGGAGTGGATGTGCTGATCACCGGCCGAGGCACCGTCACCGGGCTGCCGCGCACCACCGTCCTTGAGCCGACCGGACCGGACACTGCAGCGGAAGGAGGCGCCTGATGTATGTAGCCGTCAAAGGCGGGGAGAAAGCGATTGCTAATGCCCACGCCCTGCTCGCCCAACGAGGCTCTGGCCAGGAGGATTCCGGCGAGAGCGCTGCGCAGGAGCGCATCGCTTCCCGGCAGCTGCGTGGCCAGATGGGTGTACTTGTCTCACGGGTGATGAACGAGGGCTCCCTCTACGACCCGAACTTAGCAGCCAAGGCGCTGCTGCAGGCTCAAGGGGATGTGCTGGAGGCGGTCACCCTGCTTCGCTCCTACCGCACCACCCTGCCCCGCTTCGGTGCGACCGTAGCCCTGGACACCGGTGCTCTGCCCCCGGAGCGGCGCATCTCGGCCACCTTCAAAGACCTCCCCGGCGGGCAGCAGCTCGGCGCCACCTTCGACTACACCCATCGGCTGCTCGCTGAGCGGCTTCAGGTTTCCGAGATCCCGAAGGATACTGAGGAAGAGGACGACGCCGCCCCCGGGACTATGCCGCGCATCACCGACTTATTGGGGCACGGGTCCCTGGTGGAACCTGACCACCCCGAGGATTGGGCTGATGAGGACCCGGGTGATCTGACCAGGGAGCCGACCACCTTCCCGATGACCCGTCCCGAGCGGCTGCAGGCACTGGCCCGCGGGGATGAGGGCTTCCTGCTCTCGCTGGGCTATTCCACCCAGCGCGGCTTCGGCAACACCCACCCCTTTGCCGGGGAGGTGCGGGTAGGTGAGGTGGAGGTGCTCTTCGAGCCCGCGGAGATCGGTTATGAAGTGCCGATCGGTCGAATCGAGATCACCGAATGCCAGATGGTCAACCAGTTTGTGGGCTCTGCCGAAAAGCCCCCGCAGTTCACCCGCGGCTATGGGCTCTCCTTTGGGCGGGCCGAACGCAAGGCGATGTCCATGGCGCTGGTGGATCGGGCACTGCGCTCCGAAGAGTTCGGCGAACGCCGCATCTCCCCAGCCCAGGATGAGGAATTTGTGATCTCCCACGCGGACAATGTGCAGGCCGCCGGATTCGTAGAGCATCTGAAGCTTCCGCACTATGTGGACTTCCAGGCTGAACTGGTGCTGCTGCGCCAGCTTAACGCCGAGTTTGAGGGGAGTGAAGATGCTGGCTGAGCCTCGGATCGTCTACAACGAGGGCTATCTGGACGAGCAGACCAAGCGTGTAGTGCGCCGGGCGCTGCTGAAGGGGATTGCGATCCCAGGCTTTCAGGTGCCCTTCGCCTCTAGGGAGGTCCCGATGCCGCGCGGGTGGGGCACCGGCGGGGTGCAGGTCACTGCCTCGGTGATCGGTCCAGATGACCTGCTGAAGGTGATCGACCAGGGTGCTGACGACACCACCAACGCGGTCTCCATCCGCCAGTTCTTTGAGCGGGTGGCCGGGTCTGAGTCCACTACCCGCACCGATGAGGCAACGGTCATCCAGACCCGCCACCGGATCCCGGAGACCCCGCTCGCCGAGGGACAGATCCTGGTCTACCAGGTTCCGATCCCCGAACCGCTGCGTTTTTTGGAGCCGCGGGAGACGGAGACCCGTCGGCTGCACGCCCTGGAGGAGTACGGACTGATGTACGTGAAACTCTTTGAGGACATCTCCCGGTACGGGCATATCGCTAAGACCTACGACTATCCGGTGATGGTCAACGGACGCTATGTGATGGCACCCTCGCCGGTACCCAGCTTCGACAATCCCAAGATGCATATGAACCCGGCCCTGCAGCTCTTCGGGGCGGGCCGGGAGAAGCGGATCTACGCGGTGCCGCCCTACACCTCGGTGGAGTCCCTGGGATTCGAGGATTTTCCCTTTGAGCCCCAGCAGTTCGACCAACCCTGCCAGATCTGCGGCTCGTCGGGCGTCTACCTGGACGAGGTGGTCACCGACGACGCCGGCGGGGCCATGTACGTCTGCAGTGACACCGACCACTGCACACGCGCCGCTTCGGCGGTTGGCTTCCGCGCAAGCAGAACGAGAGGCGAGTGGGATTTCCCTGCCACCGGGACCGGCACTGAAGGGGCTGTTCAATGATCGCTGAATCCGCTAGTCCACTGCTCAGTGTCAGCGGTGCCGGGCACCACTATGGGAACCGATTCGGCTGCCGCGGTGTGAGCTTCGACCTCTGGCCCGGTGAGGTGCTCGCCGTGGTGGGGGAGTCCGGCTCCGGGAAATCCACCCTGCTGGGCATGCTGTCCCAGCGACTGAACATCGACGAGGGTTCCGTGCACTACCAGACCGCCGAGGGCCAGATGACAGATCTGGCCACGCTCAGTGAGCCAGAGGTGCGCCGACTGTGGCGGACCGAATGGGGATTTGTGCACCAGAACGCGGCCGAGGGTCTGCGCATGCACGTCTCAGCCGGAGGCAATGTGGGCGAGCCGCTGATGGCCAACGGCGCTCGGCACTACGGGAAGATCCGTGCCCGCGCTGCGGACTGGCTGCAGCGGGTTGAGATCCTCGCTGACCGGATTGACGAGACCCCGGCTACCTTCTCCGGGGGCATGCGTCAGCGGGTGCAGATCGCCCGGAACCTGGTGTTCGGTCCACGCCTGGTGTTCATGGACGAGCCCACCTCCGGGCTGGACGTCTCCGTGCAGGCGAAGCTGCTGGATCTCATCCGCTCCCTGGTAGCTGATCTGGGATTGGCCGTGGTGGTGGTCACCCATGACCTCGCCGTGGCCCGACTCATCTCCCACCGCACCCTGGTGATGCAGGGTGGGCAGGTGGTTGAGCAGGGGCTGACCGACCGCGTACTGGATGATCCCCAGGCCGCCTACACCCAGTTGCTCGTTTCATCCATCCTCAAAGGCTGACCGGTGATGACTGATATGAACCGAGAACATTCAGTGCTCAGCGTCAAGGACGTGGCCAAGACTTTCATCCTGCACCTGCAAGGCTCCCTGCGGCTGCCCGTGGTCACCGGGGTGACCTTCGATGTTCCCCAGGGGCAATGCGTGGTGCTCGGCGGGGAGTCCGGCGCAGGAAAGTCCACCATCATGAAGATGGTCTACGGCAGCTACCAGGCCGACTCTGGCAGCATGATGCTCAACCACCGCGACCGATCCCTGGACCTTGCCGCAGCTCAGCCTCGGCAGATGCTGACCGCCCGCCGGGAATCCATGGGCTACGTCAGCCAGTTCCTGCGGGCCTTGCCGCGAGTGCCCGCCGTCGATGTGGTGGCCGAACCGCTCACCGACCGCGGCATCCCCCGCCCCCAGGCCCGCCAGCAGGCTGGTGAGCTGCTGGACCGGCTCAGCATCCCCGAACGGCTCTGGGAGCTGCCCCCGGCGACCTTCTCCGGCGGTGAGCAGCAGCGGGTCAATATCGCCCGGGGGTTCGCCACCTCCACCCCGCTGATGCTGCTCGATGAGCCCACCGCATCCCTGGACGCCCGCAACCGGGGCGTAGTCATCGAGATGATCCGGGAGCGGCTGGAGGCCGGAACAGGCATGCTCGCCATCTGTCATGACGCTGAGGTCCGCGATGCCGTAGCCGACCAGATCGTCGACGTCGCCGCCTTCGCCCCACACCGAGAGGAAGCCAAATGACTGCTCCCGCCACCGCCCCTGCAGGGCATTCTGCAGCTCAAACAGCCGGACCCTGGCAGCTGGGCCTGCCGCCGGCCCACTACGCAGTGCGCAGTGTACGCGCTGTGCTCCCCGGACGTATCGTCCACGGGGCCACCGTGGTGGTGCGCGAGGGGCGCATAGCGGGCATCCTTGAAGGCCGGGCCGACACGGTCGCAGACCTCAACGGCAACAACCTGCTGCTGGCTCCCGGCTTCATCGACGTGCACAGCGATGCGCTGGAGGGCGAACGGATGCCCCGGGCTCATGCCGAGGTGCCCCTGGAATTCGCCCTGGCTTCCTACGAGGGCCGGATCGCCTCAGCCGGCACCACCACCATGTTCCACGGCGCAGCCTTTCAGCATCAGACCGCCCGGGGCCTGACCCGCCGGGCTCATCTGGCACTGGAGATGTGCCTGGCAGTGGATGAGCATCTCTCCTACCGGGTGGACCATCGGGTGCTGCACCGGCTGGATGTCCTCTCCGAGGAGGGCGCCAGGACGCTGAAGAGACGGCTCGATGCTCTGCCTGAAGGTGGTCCTGTCCAACTGGTCTCCCATGAGGACCACACCCCGGGCCAAGGGCAGTACGCCGATCCGCAGGTGATGTTCCGTTCATTGGTGGACGGGGACGGCCTGAACCCCGCCGCTGCCCAGGAGCAGGTCCAGCGGCTGATCCGGGAGCGGGAGCAGAATCTGCACATCAGGGAGGCCAACCTCGCCTGGCTCTGCGATGAAGTCTCCCGGGGGCGGGTCCGGCTATTGGGACACGACCCGGATTCCGCGGAGGAGATCAGCGCCCTGGCTACCCGGGGTGGTGCGGTGGCGGAGTTTCCCACCACGCTGGCTGCAGCCCAGGCGGCCCGTGAGCAGGGGCTGAGCATTGTGGCAGGAGCCCCGAACATCCTGCGTGGGCTCTCCCACTCAGGAAATATCTCGGCCCGTGAGCTGGTGGAGGTCGGACTGGTGGACGCCCTGGCCTCCGACTATCTGCCCACCGGACTGCTGGCGGCCGCTGCGCTACTGGCCAAGCGGGGAGTCTTGACCTTTCCGGAGGCGGTGGGCCTGATCACCTCCGGTCCGGCCCGGGTCGCCGGGCTGAGCGACCGCGGAGCGCTGAAGGAAGGACTGCGTGCTGACTTCGCCCTGGTTGATGACTCCACCGGGGAGTGGCCCCGTGCCGTAGCTACCCTGCGGTCAGCCTGATAGGGAATCAGCGCCGCCGGTACCATGGATGGGTGCTGCTGCTCGCCATCGACTCTTCCGCAGGGGCGTCCCTCGCCCTGATCCGATCAGGGAACGTGCCTGACGCGGCCCCCGAGGTGCTCCACTCCGCCGAGACCCAGGTGCCCAACGCCCATGCCGAATGGCTGGCCCCGGCAGTGACTGAGGCCCTGACCGAGGTGGGCCTGCGCGGGGAGGAGCTGGACGGCGTCGTCGTCGGTGCCGGACCCGGGCCGTTTACCGGGCTGCGGGTGGGACTGGCGCTGGCACACGGGCTGGCTGAAGGCTGGGATGTGCCGCTGCACGGGGTGTGCAGCCTGGACTCGCTGGCTCTGCGCGCGGATGATGCCGGAATCAGCGGGCAGTTCCTGGCCACCAGCGATGCCCGGCGCCGTGAGCTCTACTGGGCCCGGTATGAGAGTGCTGAATGGGCCCCTGAGGTCTGGTCTCCGGGAAAATCCTCAGAGTTCTCTGGGCCACCTCAGGCAGGCTGCCGTCTGGTCGAAGGGCCGTTCGTAGGCCCCGCTGAAGAGCTTCCCGATCTGCCCTCCGTAGGTGCGGGGCTCTGGCTCTATCCCGATCAGTTGACATCTGCTGAGCTGGCCGGTGCGCCGGCCGACCCCGCTGCCTGGACCCCGCATGCCGTTGAGCTGGGCCGACTGGCACATGGGGCGCTCACCGGCGAGCTACACGGTGTGCTCTGCGCCCCGCGCCCGCTCTACCTGCGCGACTCCGATGCCAAAGTCCCCGCACAGATGAAAGGCCGTGCCGGATGATCCGGGCGATGACTGCCGCAGACGTGCCTGAGGTGATGGCCCTGGAACGCCAGCTCTTCCCGCATGACGCCTGGCCCGAACGGTTCCTTTACGACGAGCTCGCCCAGGCTGAGCCCGCCGTTGCCGCGCATCGGGCCACCCGGAAGTACTGGGTCGCTGAGCAGGACCAGCACGACGCCGCTCCCGTCCCCGATGCCGCCCCGAGCGACCCCCAACGCGGCAGCATCCTCGGCTACGCGGGCATGATGTGCGTACTCCCGCTGGCCGATGTGCAGACCCTTGCGGTGGCTCCGCAGGCCCAGGGCGAAGGGTTGGGCAGCCGGCTGCTGGGCCTGATCGAGCAGGAGTCGCGGCGTCGTGGCGCCGAGGATCTCCTGCTGGAGGTGCGCATCGACAACCCCGGCGCCCAGCGGCTCTACCGGCGCAACGGGTTCGAGCAGATCCATCTGCGCCGTAGCTACTACCCCGACGGCGGGGACGCACTGATCATGCGCAAACGGCTGACCGAGCCCGCGGCCGCAGTGGGCGCGGTCGGCAGCGAACAGATCACGGGCGGTGCGTCCCATGGCTGAGCCCCTGGTGCTGGGCATCGAGACCTCCTGCGATGAGACCGGAGTCGGCATTGTCCGCGGCACCCACCTGCTGGCCAATGAGGTGGCCTCCTCGATGGAGGAGCACGTCCGGTTCGGCGGAGTGATACCGGAAATCGCCGCACGGGCCCATCTGGAGTCCTTCACCCCCACCCTGCGCAGAGCTTTGGCCACCGCCGGGGTGCAGCTGAAGGACATTGACGCGATCGCGGTCACCGCAGGTCCGGGATTGGCTGGTGCCCTGATGGTGGGTCTTTCCGCCGCCAAGGGCCTGGCCCTGGCCACCGGCAAGCCGCTCTACGGGATCAACCACCTGGTGGCCCACGTCGCTGTGGGGCTGTTGGAAGGTGGGCATCAGGGCACCTCCCGGACCGAAAGGAGTACTGGGACGGTCGAGTCACCGGTGCTTGCGCCCAATACTGCTGCGCTGCTGGTCTCCGGGGGGCATACCGAGATCCTGCGGGTCGGTTCGCTCACCGATGATGTGGAACTGATCGGCTCCACCATCGACGACGCCGCAGGAGAGGCCTACGACAAAACCGCCCGGCTGCTGGGGCTGGGCTACCCCGGCGGCCCGGCCATCGACCAAGCAGCCAAGAAGGGCGATCCGACAGCCTTCCGCTTTCCCCGCGGGCTGACCATGCCCAAGTTCGAGGGCACCGCGGAGAACCCCGGTAAGCACCGGCACAACTGGTCCTTCTCCGGGCTGAAGACCGCAGTGGCCCGCGCTGCCGAGCAGTTCCAGGCTCAGGGGCTGGCGGTCCCCACCGCTGATATCGCGGCCAGCTTCCAGGAGGCCGTGGTGGATGTGCTGACCTCCAAGGCAGTGCGGGCCTGTCAGGAGCACGGTCTGACCAGTCTGCTGCTCGGCGGGGGAGTGGCCGCCAACTCCCGACTGCGCGAACTGCTGGCCCAGCGCTGCGCGACCGCCGGCATCACGCTGAGAGTCCCACCGATTCCGCTGTGCACCGACAACGGTGCCATGGTGGCTGCGCTGGGAGCACAGTTAGTCGGTGCCGGTGCGCCGGCGTCGTCGTTGGCAATCCCCGCCGACTCCAGCCTCCAGGCCAGCCGCATCTTGATCTGATCCGGGCCTGGGCCCTCTCCTTGCTGTTCGTTGGCCCCGTATGACGATGAAGATGGCCATTTTCGCCCCAAAACGTCGTCGTAAGTGGCCACCGAACATGAGGGATATGGGTGAGAGTCAACCGTTGATGCTGGTCCGGGTCAGCGCCGCGGAGTCCAACACCACCTGGCGCAGGTCGCCGTCGTGGGTCTCGGCCACCTTCTTCTGCCGCTGGTAGCCGGCCCCCTTGTCCATCATGGTCTCCAGGTAGCCCAGCTCCTCAGCGCAGCCGAGCTGCTCAGCCACCGGTGCCAGCCGCTGAAGCTCACCGGCCAGGTGATCGGTCACCAGCTCCTCATCGCCCTCCTCATTGAGGATGATGATCGCATCCATCCCGTAGCGGGCCGCCCGCCACTTATTCTCCTTCACGTACCAGGGCGGCATGGAGGTGACCTTCCCGCCGCCCTCCAGATGCTGGACGGTGTCCTCCACCAGGCACTGGGCCAGGGCAGCGATAGCACCGATCTCCTCCAAGGTGGCCACCCCGTCGCAGATGCGCAGCTCCACAGTGCCCAGCCGCGGCACAGCCCGGACATCCCAGCGGACCTCGGTGACATCGTGGATCACCCCGGTGTGCTCCAGATCAGCCACGGCCCGCTCATATCCGGACCATTCCTCGAATTGGTAGGACTGCCCAGCGGTGGGCAGCTGCTGGAACATCAGTGCACGGTTGGAGGCGTAGCCGGTGTCCTCGCCGGACCAGTAGGGGGAGGAGGCCGAAAGCGCCTGGAAGTGTGCGTTGTAGTTGCACAGCGCGTTGACCACCGGCATCGCATACTTCACATCCTCCAGTCCCACATGCACATGGATGCCGTAGATGACCATCTGCCGACCCCACCACTGGGTGCGCCGGATCAGCTCGTTGTAGCGCTCCTTATCAGTGACCGGCTGCTTGGTGGGCGGAGCGAAAGGGTGGGAGCCCTGGCAGTAGAGGTCCACATCCAGGGGCTCACAGTGCTTCATCACGTTCCGGGCGGTCTCGCGCAGCTGCTCCACACCCGCCTCCACCGTGGTGCAGACATCGGTGACCAGCTCCACGGTGTTCAGCAGCAGCTCCTGCTTCACATAGGGATGTTCCTCATCGCCGGAGAGTTCAGGATGTTCGGTCCGGGTGGCCTCCAGGATCCGTTCGGCCACACTCCGCAGATCGCCGGTCTGCCGGTCCACCAGGGCCAGCTCCCATTCGATGCCCAGCGTAGAGCGCTGTGACTCAGCAAACGGCAATCCCATGAGATTCTCCTTGTCAGAACGGTTTCAGTGCAACTACGCGCCCCTTCCGCCACTGCCCGGCACCGCATGCGCGTCCTACTGCGTCTCCGTCAGTCACAAATGCTTCCGGCATTTGCTTCTTCCGTCGCTTTGCTAACCACTCCATGCAGCACCTGCTCGCGACGGCGTCGAACTGGCAGGCACGCTCGATAACACTATCGGCACTAGTCTGAACAATTCCTGCAGGCTCGCTTGACGCTTACCTCCGTGCCGAGACCTTACCCTTATGTAGATGTTCCGATACACCCGTTTCTTGGTCTCCTTCGCCCTGGTTAGTGCTCTGCTGCTGACCTCCTGCGGGGGAGGAGATCACGACGACGCCGGCTCATCCGATACCGGTGAGCCGGGCTCTGAGAGCACAGGGCTGAGTGAGGAAGAGGTGGCCGAACAGGAGCGTGCTGAGGCAGAGGCCGCCAGAGCGGAAGCAGTTCAGGAGCAGGAGCAGGCGCTGGCCGGGCCAGGCGAGGACCACCGGGAGTTTGCCGCTGAACTGGTGGCGGAGATGAGTGTGGCTGAACGTGCAGGCCAGGTGATCATCGGCGAGTACCAGGGCACAGATGTGGATTCCGCGGTGGCGCTCATTGAGGAGCATCATCTGGCCGGGGTGATCCTGATGGGGCACAACATTCCCGGCGGCGAGAACTCTGTGGATGTGGAGGCGCTCGCTGAGCAGATCAGTGTCCTCTCCGGGGCTGGTGGTGAGGGCCGTGCCGTGCCGCCGATCATCTCGGTGGACCAGGAGGGCGGACTGGTCACCAGGGTGGGATCCCCGATGACCGAATGGCCTACCCCTATGGCGCTGGGTGCGGTGCACCACGGCAGCGACGGACTGTTCAGCTCTGGTCAGGTGCACCGGCTGATGGCTGCGGATCTGGCTGAGCTGGGATTCACCGTCACCTTTGCCCCCAACGCCGATGTCACCATCGGCAGCTCTGATCCCACCATGGGCTCACGAACCTTCGGCTCCGACCCGGAGACAGTGGGGTCCCTGGCCATCCAGGGACTGCGCGGCCTTGCCGACGCCGGGGTCGCTGGATCAGCCAAGCATTTCCCCGGCCACGGTTCGGTGACAGAGGATTCCCACCACAGCCTGCCCATACAGCAGGCCACCCTGGAGGAGCTGCGCGAGCGTGACTGGTTGCCCTTTGCAGAGGTGATCCAGGCTGGTGCGCCCATGGTGATGATGGGCCATCTCGAGGTGCCGGCCTTGGAGGCTGGGGTGCCGTCCTCTTTGTCCCCAGCCGCCTATGCCGAGATCCGCGAGATGGGCCATGATGGAGTCATCGTCACCGATGCGCTGAATATGGCGGCGATCGCGCATCACTACGGCGGGGACCAGGCTGTGGTCACTGCCTTAGACGCCGGGGCGGACCTGATCCTGATGCCGGCCAGCGCACCGGGGGCGCATGCGGCGATCATTGCCGCGGTGGAGTCCGGGGATCTGGAGGAGACTCGGCTCAATGAGGCTGCCGAACGAGTGGTGGCCTTGGTGCTCTGGCAGCAGGCACTGTCCGCTGGGGAGCTCGCCGCAGGCCCTGGGGCGGAGACCCCGGAGGAGCTGGCAGGCCGAATGATCTATGGCCCCGTGGAGCTGGACTCAGATTCACATCCCGACGATACAGCCCAGGGGGAGGATGCCCAGGAGCGGGAAGCTGACAGCGGGCCCCTGGAGGAGCTCACCGCCCCAGAGCTCGCGGAGCAGGTGGCTGCCCAGGCGGTCACCTTGGTGGAGGGTCAGTGTCAGGCTGAGCTGGTCACTGAGGCGATCCAGATCCAGGGTGGCACCCAGCAGGATCGTGACCGGCTGGCCGCCGCAGCGCAGCAGGCCGGACTGCAGACCGGCTGGGGCCCGGTGATCACTCTGCTGGGCGGCACCACCCCGAGCACGGGCGACGTCGTAGTTTCTCTGGACCGGCCCGAGGGGCTGGCCGACTCCTCAGCGGAGACCAAGATCGGGCTCTACGGCCGGACGCCGGAGTCCTTCGCTGCCCTGGTGGAGGTGCTCACCGGCGCAGAAGCCCCCGGAGCGCTCCCGGTAGAAGTGGGCAGCTTCCCGGCCGGCCACTCCGCCTGCTGAGCCCGTGGGGTGCAGCCGCCTATGATGCGTACCAGTCTGACCGGGCTGCGCCCCTTGGGTGCTCTACTCCGCAGTGATGGTGTCCGTGTGGTCTGAGTCTTTCCACTCCAGTTCTAGGGTGACGGGGCGCTCGGTGACCTCGCCCGGTATTTCGATGATGTGCTCGGTGGGTGCGTAGTCGGCGGTACAGGGCCCGTCCTGGTGCGGGTTGTGCAGTTCCACGGCCAGGGTGCCGGCGTCGGTGGCCTCGACCTCGGTGACCTCATCGGGGCAGGTGGAACTGCCGTAGGTGACCAGCTCCAGGGTGTCCTCATCGAGGATCTCTGCCCGGGTTTCCAGCTCTGGTTCTTCAGGTGGTGGGTCCTCATCGGGTAGTTCGTTCCCGGTGGGGTCGTTTGTTGGGGGCGACGGCTCTGCCTGCTCAGGTTCAGTGGTCTCTGGCTCTGCGCCGCAGGCAGTGACTGTGGCCGCAAAGATCAGTACGACGACGCCGCGTCCGGTCCTGTTCCGCATCCCTCCAGTGTGCCAGTATCGGCCTCACCGCCCAAGCGTTATGACGCCAGCTAGTTGTCGGTGATGGTCTCAGCAAGCTCGACAGTCTGCCTGGTCCACGCCGGGCACAAAACGCCACTTCGTGCCGATCAGCTGGCAGGCCTCTCCACCACGGCGATGCTCTCCGAATGAGGCAGCAAGAAGGCTGCGCTCACCGCCAACGGTCTTCTACCGGCGATAGAAACCGGATGTAGAATCCAGGATGTGGCCTTTGACCAGCGCCGGATAGCCGGTTTCGCGAAGCTGCTCCGCGGAGCTCTGGCTGCCCTGGTGGCTGTAGGCTCAGCCGCCCTGGGGCACACCGCCGCCGGGCACCACGCCCCGCACCCATTGGTAGTCCTGCTGGCACTGTGCATCAGCATCCCGGTGTGCGTTCAGCTCTCCGGGGTCATGCTCAGTCGCATGCGCCTGGCCGCAGCAGTGCTGAGCAGCCAGATCCTGCTGCACGGGCTCTTCGCGCTCTTTCCCGCCTCATCCACCGGGCATTCCGCCCTGTCCGCTGACTCCTCCGCTCACCACGGGGAGCCGCTGATCCTGCCAGTGCGCGAACAGGGAGTCTCCTACGAGGTGGCGGTGCCCCCCAGCGTTGTGGAGGCCACCCAGGATTCCGCGCACAGCGTGGCAAGCCAGACCGATGCCTCGATGATCGCCGCACACTTAGTGGCCGCAGTCTTCGCCTACGCACTGCTGCGCGGCGGCGAGACCCTGCTCTGCGGGATCGCCGAACGCCTGAGCATCACCCCGGTGCTCATCCTGCTGAGATCCCAGCCGGCCGCGCACACTGCACCGCGCCGGATCACCCTTACCTCGCCCCCGGAGAACTGCCAGGACGCCTGGCCCGGCGCCGGCCCCCGCAGCCTGCGCGGCCCGCCTGCCCTCGTGAAGTAGCCGCAGACACCGCTGCGCCTAAGTCGCAGCACAAACCTTCACGAGAACGAAAGACCTCTTAACATGCACACTGCTTCATCCGCCCCTGTCCGCCTGCGCCTGGCCGCACTGAGTGGTACCGCCGCACTGGTCCTTGCAACACTCACCGCAGCTCCAGCCCAGGCCCACGACACCCTGATCAGCTCCAGCCCAGAGGAGGGCGAAGTCCTCACTCAGCCGCCTGTCGAGGTGGTGCTCGAGTTCTCCGGCTCCGGACTGACCACCGGGGACGCCATCACCAACGACATCTGGGTGCTCGACTCCGAGGAGGAGAACTGGGCCTCCGAGGATCCCGCCGAGGTGGAGGGCTCCACCATGCGCACCGAGATCCCAGAACCGTTGCCCAACGGGGAGTATGAGGTCGCTTACCGGGTGGTCTACTCCGATGGGCACAGTGAGGAGCACAGCTTCAGCTTCGAGGTGGACTTACCCCTGACGGAGGATGAGTCCGGCACCCAGACTCCTGAGGTAGAGGTGATCGAGGAAGACACTGAGGCTCCGGCAGCAGCGGAGCCTGAACTGACCCAGGAAGAGTCTCCAGTGACGATGGTCGATTCCGAGGACGATGAGGACTCCGGCGGCTGGGGCGGGATCATCGGCTGGGGCCTGCTGGCAGCTGCCGTCCTGGCCCTGGCGGCTGTAGGCGGCTACGCCGTGAGCCGTCGCCGTCGCCAGTAGTCTTCTGCGGATCAGCTCAGGGGCTCGACCACCGCAGCCAGACGGCGATCGCCCAACCGGGTGATCACCAGCACGGCACGGGTGGCCGGGCCCCGGGGCTTCTTCTTGGGCAGGATCTGGGCGCGCAGCTGCTCAGGCACCACGTCCACCCCGCGCTTCTTGATCTCCACGCTGGTGATTCCCTGCTCGGTGCACCAGCGCTTGAGCCGCTTGGCCGAAAAGTCCATGACCTCGACCACGCGATACCCGCGTGCAAGAGATGAGCCGACGGCGTCGTCGGTTGTGAGGTAGGCGATGCGCTCATCGAGCAGTCGGCCACCCATCTGCTCGCACAGCTCTGACACCAGTCCGGCGCGGATCACGGCGGGGTCCGGCTCCCACAGGATGCCGGCCAGCCCTTCCGCACCGGCGGGACTCAGCTCAGTCCCCTCACCGAAGTCGGTGACTGAGGTGAGTTCGGCGGCACTGACTGTGCTGGCGGTGTTCGTGCTGTCGTGCTTACTCTCCTGAGTCGCCTGCCTGCATCTCGGACAATCCTCAGTGGCCTCGGACATTGCGCCGCAAGCGTCACATTTCGCTCGGCTCAGTCGGACGTTGTTTCCTGCAGACAGCATGGTGGCGGCGCGGCGGACCATCCTGCCTTCGGAATCCCGGCGGGCCAGGGCGTTGAACCAGAGCGTGACTTCCACCAGCTGGCCGTCCACCGAGGTCCACTCGGCCTCGCAGTCTGCCGGGATGAGCTCGTGCGGGATGCCCGGCCCCAGCTTGACCCCCAGCGGGGCACCGGTGGCGGCCAGCTCGGTGGCAAAGCTCAGCGGGGGCGAGAACTGCTCCGGGTCCCAGAGCCGGGAGCGCTCGTTCCGCCGCGCCGGATCCAGCCAAAGCCCCCAGCTCCCCACTTTCTCCGTCGAGTGCATGATCTGTGCAGCATTTCTACCCGATTCAGCCCCAGAGTGCTGCACAAAGTATGCACTCAGGACCTCGAGATGCTCCGCGGCCCAGTCCTCGGCGGTGGAGTGCACCACCTGCGCCTCCGGGAAGGGGCGCAGGTTCAGATAGGCCGCCGCGGCAGTGGTCTCATCCGCCTCCA
Organism: Nesterenkonia ebinurensis; assembly: GCF_008711175.1. Lineage (GTDB taxonomy): Bacteria > Actinomycetota > Actinomycetes > Actinomycetales > Micrococcaceae > Nesterenkonia > Nesterenkonia ebinurensis. The sequence goes on along the minus strand of NZ_VWNF01000041.1, from coordinate 305,393 downwards.
CCGCGGTGACTGCCAATCCCGCCGAGGCGAAGGCCAAGGAGTCCGCTCCCAGCCCGCAGCCCAGATCAGCCACCCGCCGCACGCCTGCCTCGCGGAACCTCCGGGCATGGCGGGCTGCCACCGGCAGCCTGGTGGACTGCTGCAGCCCTGCTTCAGTGAACAGCATCCGGGCCGCGAACTCACCAAACTTGGTCTTGGCCCGAGCGCGCAGTCGCAGCTGGGTCAGCACCGCCGCCACAGTCTCCGCCGGCCAGCCCTGCTTGCGCAGCGTGATGTTCATCTCATCTGCACCCTGCCGCCTGTACTCCGGCAGTGAGTTCAGCAGCTCCCAGGTCTCCGGGGAGAGCAAGGGCCTGATCGGGTCGGGGATGGCACCGGGCACCCCTCCACGCTAACCCAGAGAGCAATGAAACAGTCGCGTAACACAACGCTGGGGCCTTGCGTAGGATTAGTTGACACTGTAGTTTCATATCCGCTTAGGACAGGCTAAGTTGAATAACGCTTAGGAAGGTACCCCTTCAATGACACTCGACACCATCACTGCGGAGGCGAAGAAGCCCCGAACCCTCCGTTTCCTCTCCGTGGCGGCGATCGCTGCCCTGGCGCTGACCGCCTGCAACGGCGAGAACGACGACGCCGACAACGGTGACAACGACGCAGAGACTTCCGAGAACGGAGCCGACGAGGACGAAGGCGGCGCTGAGGCCGCCGGCGGCACCGGTACCATCACCATTGAGGACGACCACGGCACACATGAGTTCAACCTGGACGAGGTCGACTCCATCGTGGCCACCGACAACCGCTCCTTCCGCACCTTGGAGGAGTTCGGCGTGGAGCTCTCTGCCGCCCCACTGGGACTGGCCCGTGAGACCAGCTACGGCGAGGCTGACATCCCCGACCTCGGCTCCCACCGCGAGCCCGATTTCGAGGCGCTGATCGCCGCCGAACCCGATCTGGTGATCAACGGCCAGCGCTTCGGCCAGTTCCATGAGGAGATCCAGAGCTACGCCCCCGAGGCCGTGGTGCTCCAGTTCGACGAGGGTGTCAACAACCCCGACACCTTCATCGAGGGCCTGATCGAAAAGACCGAGGCACTCGGTGAGATCTTCGGTGAGCAGGAGGCCGCCCAGGGCCTCATCGACGAACTCAACGCTGAGGTCGAGCGCGCACAAGCTGCCTACGACGGCGAAGAAAGCGTGCTCGGCGTGCTGACTACCGGCGGTGTCATAAACTACGCGGCACCAGGCACCGGCCGCTCGGTGGGTCCGGTCTTCCCCGCCCTGGATCTGGTCCCCGCCCTGGAGGACGAGGCAGAGGATGAGGCCCACGGCGACGATATCTCGGTGGAGGCCATCGCCGAGTCCAACCCGGACTGGATCATCGTGATGGACCGCGATGCGATGAACTCAGATGAGCCTGACTACCAGGCAGCTGCTGAGCTGATCGAGGACTCACCAGCCCTGCAGGAGGTCACTGCAGTGCAGGAGGATCAGATCATCTATGCGCCCAACAACATGTACCTCACCGAGGACATCCAGGCCTACATCGAGTTCTTCGGCGATATCGCAGACGCCTTCGAGGCCGCACAGTAAGAACCTGCTGAGCACCTGCTCCGGCTGAGCGAGGCGGGGGACTGGACTTTGCCCAGTGCCCCGTCTCGCTTAGCATGAACTTAACGCAATTAGCGCACTTACTCGTTCTCAATCCCCCGGAAGCATCCATGACCACCAGCCTGCGCCAGGACATCGCCTACACCACCCGCGATGTCATGGTCGAGGACCGCGGAGCTCGGCGGCGCAGACTGTGGACCCCGGCCTTTGCCATCGCCATCCTGATTGTGCTGGGCCTGCTGGTGCTCTCCCTGCTGACCGGCCAGTTCGACATCTTCCGCGACGAGGACAGCTTCTGGATGTTCTGGGTGACACGGGTCCCGCGCACTATCGCCCTTGTGCTGGCCGGTGCCTCGATGGCCATGTGTGGGATCATCATGCAGCTGCTGACCCAAAACCGATTCGTGGAGCCGACTACCACCGGCACCACCGAATGGGCCGGCCTCGGGCTCATCCTGGTCATGCTGCTCTTCCCCACTGCCAGCCTGTTCGCCCGGATGTCCGGAGCAGTCACCATGGCGTTCATCGGGACCATGATCTTCTTCCTGTTCCTGCGCCGAGTCTCGCTGAAATCCAGTCTGATCGTGCCGATCATCGGCATCATGCTCGGGGCGGTGGTCAGCTCCTTCACCACCTACCTGGCGCTGGTCACCGACCAGCTGCAGAACCTGGGCATCTGGTTCGCCGGCTCCTTCACCCGGGTCATTGAGGGCCGCTATGAGCTGATGTGGATCGTCCTGGGGGTCACCGTGCTGGTGTTCGTAGTCGCTGACCAGTTCACCGTGGCCGGGCTCGGCAAGGACATGGCCACCAACGTCGGCCTGAACTACACCTTCGTGCTGTTCATGGGCACCGCCATGGTCGCCGTCGCCACCGGGGTCACCGCCACTGTGGTGGGCACCCTGCCGTTCCTTGGCCTGGTGGTGCCTAATATTGTTGCGCTCTTCCGCGGTGACGACCTGCGCTCCAACCTGCCCTGGGTCTGCCTGACCGGCATCGCGGTGGTGACTGTCTGTGACTTGATCGGCCGCACCATCCGAGCTCCCTTCGAAATCCCCGTCGGGCTGGTGCTGGGCCTGGTGGGCGGCGTCGTCTTTGTCGGCCTGCTGCTGCGCCAGCGCAAGAAAGGCGGTTTGGTCACATGACACTAGAAAAACAGCGTGAGGTCCGCGAACTAGCCAGCCCTACCCGCCCGGTCACCGCTGAGACCCGCCCGCCTGCCCCCAAGCGGCGGCGCACTGGTCCGCTGACCGGCAAGAAGCACATCCGCAACTACGTGATCGCCATGGTGGTGCTGGGTGCGCTGTCGATCTTCTTCACCGTGGCGATCATGAGCTGGAACAACCCGATGCCCTTCGGCTCGGACGGCTACTGGATGATCGCCGGAATGCGCCGGGACTCCCTGCTGACCATCGCAGTGGTGGCACTGTGCCACGCAATGGCCACCATCGCCTTCCAGACCGCCACCAACAACCGGATCATCACTCCGGGCATCATGGGCTTCGGCAGTCTCTACACCGCCATCCAGACCGGATTCGTCTACGTCTTCGGCATGGCCGGAGTGACCATGCTGGTCGGGGTTCCGCAGTTCTTCCTGCAGATGATCATCATGCTGATCCTCGCCACTGCGCTCTACACCTGGCTGCTTTCGGGCAAGTTCTCCAATATTCACATCATGCTGCTGGTCGGGGTGGTGATCGGCGGGACCCTGGGCTCACTGTCCAACTTCATGCAGCGGATGCTCACCCCCTCTGAATTCGACGTGCTCACTGCCCGGCTGTTCGGCAACATCTCCAACGCCCGCGCTGAATACCTGCCCTACGCCATCCCGATCGCGCTGGCTGTCACCCTGGTGCTCTGGCTGTGGGCGCCCAAGCTGAACGTGATCTCCCTGGGCAAGACCACCTCCATGAACCTCGGGCTGAACCACAAGCGGGAGCTGATCAAGCTGCTGATGCTGGTCTCCATCCTCATCTCCATGGCCACCGCACTCGTAGGGCCGATGATGTTCCTCGGCTTCCTCACTGCGATCCTGGCCTACCAGTTCGCCGACACCTACAGCCACCGGCTGCTGTTCCCGATGGCCTTCCTGTTCGGCTACTGCATCCTGACCGGCAGCTACTTCATCCTGCGCCATGTATGGGACGCCGCCGGCGCGGTGACCATCATCGTGGAACTGATCGGCGGCCTGGTCTTCCTGATCTTCATCCTCAGAAAGGGGCGCCTGTGAGCATCACCCTGACCGATGTCCAGAAGGACTATAACTCCGGGGCGTCCAAGGACACCGTGCAGATCGGTCCGGTCACCACCGAGATCGAATCCGGTGGCATTACCGCCTTGGTAGGCCCCAACGGAGCCGGGAAATCCACCATCCTGACCATGATCGGCAGGCTGCTGGACATCGACACCGGGCAGATCACCGTGGCCGGGCACGACGTCGTCAGTACCCCCTCCAAAGCCATCGCCAAGATCCTCTCGGTGCTGCGGCAGGAGAACCACTTCGTCACCCGGCTCACCGTGCGGCAGTTGGTGGGCTTCGGCCGGTTCCCGCACTCCGGCGGCCGACTGACCCTGGGCGATGAGCGCTACATCTCCGAGGCCATCGACTTCCTGGACCTCACCGAGCTGGAGAACCGCTACCTGGACCAGCTCTCCGGCGGCCAGCGGCAGCGCGCCTATGTGGCCATGGTGCTGGCACAGCAGACCGACTATGTGCTGCTTGACGAGCCGCTGAACAACCTGGACATGCAGCATGCGGTGCAGATGATGAAGCAGCTGCGCGCCGCCGCCGACGAACTGGGCCGCACTATTGTGATCGTGCTGCATGACATCAACTTTGCCGCCCACTACTCGGATAAGATCCTGGCGATGAAGCACGGTCAGGTGGTCAAGCACGGCACTCCGGCCGAGATCATGCAGAATCACGTGCTCTCCGAGATCTTCAACACCGACGTCCAGGTCATCGATGGCCCCAACGGCCACCTGGCCGTCTACTACTGATCAATCGTTGTTCTCTGCGTCAATGGAGAGGCCTCGCGAGCCCGCTGGTCCTAGGGGTCGAATGGATCGGTCGGTTCGAGTTAATTTGGCGGCATCGCGAACCCTGGTGGGGAGAGGTTTGACACCCGACCGATGAGGACCAGATAGGGACTTCTTGGGGCTTTCGCCGCGCCAGTGTCGACGGTGGTTCCTCACCGTGCTCCCAAGGGAACCTCGGCCAGGGAGGTGTAGAGCGGGGCACCGGACTTGCCCCCGCCCAGCTCAGAGCGCATCAGATGGGCGGTATCCGTAGTCCACACCGGGCCTTCGTAGACGGCCAGCGCCTCAGCGTGTGCCCGGATCTGTGGCTCACCCTTCCGCCTGTCCCGGGTGCGGGCCAGGGTGACATGAGCACGACGCCGCTCCCGGGCAGTCGGCAGATCAGGATTACGGGCATACTCCGCACCCACCCCCTCCACCCGGCGCATCAGGTCGATCAGAGGGCTGGAGCCGTTGGAGTGTTCGGACGCGGTCTGCTCCTGCACCCCTACCCAAAGGGTGCGTCCGGTGAAGACTCCGGCGCCCCGGAGCCGCAGCTCCAGCGGGGAGACGTCTACGAGTTCGTTCTGCAGACGGGCAGCCAAGTCCTCGGCCGCACCGGCAGGGACCTCCCCGTAGAACGCCAGAGTGATATGCCGGGCTGAAGGCTGTACCCAGCGCAGTGCGGGACGGCCGTATCCGGTGATCTCTGTGGGGACGGCGTCGTTGACGGAATTTACAGCCCATCCCAGGTGAGTATTGACGTGGTCAGGCAGCATAAACCCCACAAACAACCGCATACCCTTCACCAACACCGCCAGCACCCCCACCCATTCCGCAGGCGTATCTCGTCGAAGCCAGCTAAGGATGACAGCCTCAGGATAAAAGTTGATGGCCTTCTGAAGGCTGGGTCAGTCGGCGGGTCGTGCCTCCAAGAGGCGGCCGCTGTCGGTGGCGATCCAGATGGCCCCGTCGGGAGCTTCGGCCAGGGCGCGGATGCGGTCTCCCATATCCCATTCGTCCACCTGCTCGGCATCCACACCGTCAAGCTCCACCCGCACCAGGTTCTGGCCGGAGAGCCCGCCCAGAAGTGCGCTGCTCTGCCAGCCGGTGAACAGCTCACCCTGGTAGATCAACAGGTTGCCCGGTGAGATCGCTGGCACCCAGTGGGCCCGCGGAGCCTCGAACTCATCATCATCGGAATGGTCCGGAATCTCCTCGCCGCTGTAATGCACACCCATGGAAACCTCCGGCCAGCCGTAATTTGCGCCCTCCACCAGCAGATTCAGCTCATCGCCGCCCTCCGGTCCCATCTCCGAGGACCACAGGTTGCCCTCTGAGTCCACTGCGATCCCCAACGGGTTGCGGTGTCCCACTGTCCAGAACTCATCGGCGGGGGCGGCCTGGTCTTCCAACGGGTTACCCGGAGCCGGCTCCCCGTCCAGAGTCAGCCGGACAACAGTGCCCAGATTATTGGCCATATCCTGAGCAGGCTCCAGCTCCTGCCGATCCCCGGAAGTGACGAAGAGATGATCGTCATGGATCACCATACGCAGCGAGTAGTGGCCGTTCCCGCTAGCAGGATCCTGCTCCCAGATCACCTCGAGATGCTCCAGCGAAGGCTCCTCAGCATTGAGCTGAGCACGCCCGACCACGCCCTGCCGACCGTCATCGGTTGTCTGCACCCAGCTGAGGTATACAGTCTGGTCCTGCTCAAAGCTGGGGCCGGCTATGACATCATGCATACCGCCCTGCCCGGCGGAGTCCACCTCCGGTGCGTCACTGACTTCCTGGATCTCCTCGGTCTCCTGGTCGCGCAGCTGAAGGGCACCGGTGCGCTCGGTGATCAGCAGATACTCGGTGCCAGGCAGGAACTCCATGGCCCATGGTGAGCTGAGTTCAGCCTGCTCAGTGATGGTGATCCCGGTGACGGGGGCGGCGTCGTTCTCCTCCGGATCTTCAGTGTCCGGCTGCTCCCCGGTGGCCGGTTCTTCTGTGGGATCCGCGGTGTCCTCGCCGTTTTCGGAGTCGATCGGCCCAATAGTCTCCTGCTCGGATGAGTCCCCGGCGCAGCCGGCCACCAGAAGTGCCGCAGCCGCCGTGCAGCTCAGTATCCGTCGCATACTTTCTCACCGTACCAGGGGCTCGCTGGGTCTCCTCGGCCGTTGCGAGCTCAGGCGAAGAGGAGCCAGAAAACGGTAGCAGCGCTGGCCAGGGTGACAACCAGGAAGAACAGCAGCCAGACCGCGGCCGGCAGCGGAAGGAAACGCCAGGCGCGGGCCGCCTGGGCGGCATCAGTCCCTGCCACCTCCGCCCGGGAGCGCCGCCGAGCGGTCAGGTGCACCCGCCAGACATCCAGGGTGCCGCGCACCCCGGCCAGGGCGTAGAATACCCCGAGCGCCACCACCGTATAGCCCACCGTCTGCGGGTCGTTGTGCCACCAGATCACCCCGGTGGCCAGCGCTGCCAGCAGGCAGGAGACGATCCCCACGAAATTCCGGGAGAGCAGCAGGGCCAGCAGCAGAATCACCTGGTACACAGTCAGTGCGGCCCCTGAGTGGCCGGCCGCGCCCAGCCAGACCAGCCCCGCCGCCAGCAGCCCGGGAGCCGGATACCCGGCCAGGAAGGTCAGCAGCAGGCCCGGCCCCTGTGGCTTCCCGCGCGAGACGGTCACTCCGGAGGTGTCGCTGTGCAGCTTGATCCCGGAGACCCTGCGCCCGCAGAGCAGAGCGGCGAAGACGTGCCCCATCTCATGGATGATGGTCGAAGCCTGCCGGGCCGCCCGCCACACCTGTGGAACAGCGGTGAGCACAACCACTGCTGCGGTGATCAGCAGCACCGCCTCCGGCTCAGGAGAGGCCTCCACGCCCCAGCGTTCGACTACGGCGTCGAAGGTGTCCTGGACTGTTTCATTCACGGCAGTCGATAGTAGTCGGAGTGGCTTGGAACCTCAGTCGGTGTGGGGTAGTTGCGCACAGTTGATCTCGTGCGGCACATCACAGTAGTCTCACATGTTGAGATGGCTGCTGGGGCAGTGTGGGGATAATCTGCCGGCACTCTAAGATTCTCGAGTTTGCCCCGGTCTCCACCGGGATGCCACTGCCTCAACTGCCTTATGACGAAAGTCCTTCAATGTCCACCACAGCTGATACCGCTGTCGCCCCGGCGCCGGAGCCAGAGAACCCGAATAAGCATGACGAGATCGCCGATGAGAATCTCACGGTGCCGCGCCGCCGGATCATCGGTGCCTCACTGATCGGCACCACCATTGAGTTCTACGACTTCTACATCTTTGCCACTGCAGCGGCCTCCATCTTCCCGCTGCTGTTCTTCTACGGCGATGATAATGACCTCGGCCGCTCCCTGCTGCTGTCGATGACCACCTTCGGTGTGGCCTTCGTGGCCCGCCCCCTGGGTGCGATCGTTTTCGGCCACTACGGGGACAAGATCGGCCGTAAGGTCACCCTGGTCGGTGCGCTGCTGGTGATGGGCATCGCCACTGTACTCATCGGTTTCCTGCCCACCTATCACCAGATCGGCATGTGGGCCCCGGCCATGCTCACCGTGCTGCGCTTCTGCCAGGGCCTGGGTCTGGGCGGGGAATGGTCCGGGGCCGCCCTGCTGGCCTCCGAGACTGCACGGCCGGGCAAACGCGCCCAGGCGGCCATGTGGCCCCAGCTCGGTGCGCCTTTCGGATTCATCCTGGCCAATGGGCTGTTCCTGCTGCTGGCCGTCTCCTTCAGCTTCAACCTGGCCGATGTGGGCAATATGCCGTTCGAAGAGGCCCTGGCCCACCCGTTCCTGGTGTGGGGCTGGCGGATCCCGTTCATCGCCTCGCTGATCATGATCGCCGTGGGCCTCTACGTGCGGCTGCGCATCGAGGAGACCCCGGTCTTCGCCAAAGCCCTGGAGAACAAGGAGAAGGTCAAAGCGCCGGTGGGCGAAGTCTTCCGCAAGAACTGGTGGGAGATCATCCTTGGCACCTTCATCATGCTGGCCACCTACGGGCTCTTCTACATCATGACCACCTGGATCGCCACCTATGTGGTCCAGCCGGAATCGGTGGGCTCACTGGGCTACGACTACCAGACCTTCCTGATGCTGCAGGTGATCTCCATTGTGCTCTTCGCCGTGTTCATCCCGGTGGCTGGCCGACTGGCTGATGCCTTCGGCCGCCGCCGGATGTTGATGGGCACCACTGCTGCAATCATCGTCTTCGGGCTGAGCTTCGGCTGGTTCATCGGTGCTGAGCAGCTGGGCACCGGGGAGGACCTCAATGTCTGGCAGCTCTTCGCCTTCCTGTGTGTGGGCATGGCACTGATGGGCCTGACCTTCGGCCCGATGTCGGCTTATCTACCCGAGCTGTTCCCCACCAACACCCGCTACACCGGCTCTGGAGTGGCCTATAACTTCTCCTCCATCCTGGGCGCTGCGCTCACCCCCTTCGTAGCCACCTGGCTTGTGCAGAACTACGGCGTAGGCGCGGTGGGCCTCTACCTGGTCTTCCTATCCGCCCTGACCATGATCAGCCTTATCCTCTCCCCGGAGACCAGTCAGAAGTCGCTCTACACCGAAGGTACTGAGTAGGCCTCCGGCCAGGGATAGCATGGCGGGATGAGCAGCGAAGAGAACGACGCCGCGGAGACTGGCCAGCCCCAGAAGCCGGGCCAGTCGGAGGAGTCACACTGGATGGCCGCGCTGCGCAACGCCGCCCTGGTGGCGGTGGTGCTGGGCATGGTCTGGCTGCTGTTCAATGTGGATCTTCCCCCGGCGGAGGAGCTGCAGGAGACCATCGAAGGCTTCGGCTGGGCGGCCTGGTTCGTCTTCGCCGGGCTCTACGCTGTGGTGGCCCTGACCCCGATCCCAGTGACCATTATGGCCATGACCGGCGGCTTCCTCTTCGGTGTTGTCATCGGCAGTGTGCTCTCAGTGATCGGTGCCTTTTTGGGCGCCTGGGGTGCCTACTGGCTGGCCCGCGGACTGGGCAAGAAGACCGTACTGCGGATGCTGGGCCGACACCGGCCGCGAGTGGAGGAGCACCTCACCAGCGCCGGTTTCGAGGCGGTCTGTATGCTGCGGCTGATGCCCGGAGTGCCCTACTGGCCGGTGAACTACGGGGCCGGTGCCTTCGGGGTGCGCACAGCGGTCTACGTGCCCGCCAGCCTGCTCTCCATCATTCCCGGCCAGGTCTCGCTGGTGGCAGTGGGGGCCTTCATTGCCGAACCGGGCATTATGACCGGGGTGCCGGTACTGCTGGCCTGGGGCGTCGTCGTACTCTTAACGATCACCGCCTACCGCCGTTGGCGCAGCGCCCGGCTGCACTGAGCGTCGCGGAGCCGGATCAGTCGGTGATAGTCGCCAGCACCTCGCCGGCCTTCACGGAAGTGCCTTTCTCCACCCTCAGCCCCTTGACCTTGCCGGCCTTATGCGCGGTGATCGGCTGCTCCATCTTCATCGCCTCCAGTACCACCACCAGGTCACCCTCGGCCACCTTGGCACCGTTCTTCGCCGCGACCTTCACCACAGTGCCCTGCATGGGAGAGCTGAGGTCATCCCCGCCGGCCGCCGCAGCCGCGGCAGTGCGTTTGCGGCGCTTCTTCTTAGGGCCAGCCTGGTTGGTGCCGACCAGCTTCCCGGCCGCCAATGAGGCCGGAACATTGACCGTGACCCGCTTGCCGTTGACCTCGACCACCACTTCCTCGCGGCCCTCCTGGTCACCGCCGGTGGGATGGGCAGTCAGTGCGTTGAACGGAGCGATGTCATTGACGAACTCAGTCTCGATCCACCGGGTGTGCACAGTGAACCTGCTGGCCCGCGGCTGCTGAAGTTCCGGAGCGAACGCGGGGTCTTCCACCACCTTGCGGTGGAAGGGGATCACTGTGGGCATGCCCTCAATGTTCAGCTCGGCCAGTGCCCGCTTGGCCCGCTGCAGCGCCTGGCGGCGATCGGCCCCAGTGACGATCAGCTTGGCCACCATGGAGTCGAAGGCACCGGAGATGGCCTCACCGGCGCGGACCCCAGAGTCCACCCGGACCCCGGGCCCGGTGGGAGTCTCGAACTTCTCCAGCCGGCCGGGGGCAGGCATGAAGCTGCGGCCGGGATCCTCGCCGTTGATCCGGAACTCAAGGCTGTGTCCCCGTGCTGCGGGGTCGTCATAGCCGAGCTTCTCACCACGGGCGATCCGGAACTGCTCGCGCACCAGGTCGAGGCCGGTGACCTCCTCGGTCACCGGGTGCTCCACCTGCAGCCGAGTATTGACCTCCAGGAAGCTGATGGTGCCGTCTGCTCCGATGAGGAACTCGCAGGTGCCGGCACCGGTATAGCCGGCCTCTTTGAGGATCGCCTTGGAGGCCCGGTACAGCTGCCGGTTCTGCGCCCGGGTCAGGAAGGGGGCTGGGGCCTCCTCTACCAGCTTCTGATTCCGGCGCTGCAGGGAGCAGTCACGGGTAGAGGCCACGACCACATGGCCGTGCTGATCTGCCAGGCACTGGGTCTCCACATGCCGGGGCTTGTCCAGGAACTTCTCGATGAAGCATTCGCCGCGGCCGAAGGCGGCAGTGGCCTCGCGAACGGCGGACTCGTAGAGCTCCACGATTTCCTCATGCTCACGCACCACCTTGATGCCGCGCCCGCCGCCGCCGTGGGCGGCCTTGATAGCGATCGGCAGGCCCTGCTTCTCGGCGAAGCGCAGCACCTCCTTGGCGGAGCTCACCGGCTCCTTGGTGCCCGGGGCCAGCGGGGCGCCCACCTTCTCGGCCAGCTGACGGGCGGAGACCTTGTCGCCGAGCAGCTCGATGGCTTCCGGGCTGGGCCCGATCCAGACCAGCCCGGCTTCGATCACCGACCGGGCGAACTCGGCGTTCTCGGAAAGGAACCCGTAGCCGGGATGCACAGCATCGGCCTCGGTGGCCACAGCGGCGGCCAGCAGCTTATCGATCACCAGGTAGGAGTCGGCCGAAGTATCCCCGCCCAGGGCGTAAGCCTCATCGGCCAGGCTGACATGCACGGCCTGGCGGTCAGGCTCAGCGTAGACCGCCACCGTGGACAGGCCCTCATCCTGGGCAGCCCGAATGATCCGCACCGCGATCTCCCCGCGGTTGGCGATCAGTACCTTGTTGAACTCCGTCATTCTCAGTCCTTCACTCGTTCCTTCGCTGAGTGCATGAATTGTGCAGCACTTTGCCAGGCTTCGGCCCCGAAACGCTGCACAAACCACGCACTCACGGTTGTGGTCCTCTGAAACTCTCTAACCTGTGGTCCAGTCGTTCCAGCAGACGGCACAGAGCTGCGGGAGAAACCCCAATCACTGCTTCGCGGTCACCGTCCACGGCATCGATGAACTCCGCGGCCCCGCCCTCCAGGGTGAACGCCCCGGCGCAGTGCAGCGGCTCCCCGGACTGGCAATAGGCGCGGATCTGCTCATCGGTGGGGGCGCCGAAGTGCACCTGGGAGGAGACCGTCTCCCCAGCTGAATGCAGGTTGCGGGTCTCCCCGGTGGGTGCTGAGCCCAGAATGTACTCCAGCCCGGGTTCGGACCACCGCCCGCGCCGCGAGTCAGGAGTCTCAGTAGTGTCCACCAGCCAGTGCCCGGTGTGCAGAATGCCGGTGTGTCCGCGCATCTGCTGCCAGCGCTGTACCGCCACCTCCACTTCATACGGCTTGCCGTAGGCAGTGCCGTCCAGCTCAAACACCGAATCACAGCCCAGCACCAAAGCACCGCGTGCCTCCGGCTTGGTGGCCACATCCTCGGCCTTGGCCCGGGCCAGCAGCTCAGCCTCCTCGGCCGGGCTCAGCGGACCGGAGACTGAGGCGGCAGAGTCGACGACGCCGCGCTCATCCACATCAGAGACCACCACCTGGAACTCCAACCCGGCTTCTTTCAGGATCATCCTGCGGCTGGGAGAGGCTGAGGCCAGAATCAGACGCGGCTGCTGGGAACTCGCTCTCATCGCAGACCCCCGGTGGCCTGGTACCAGGAGGTGGGGCCGGGCCGGCCCCAGAGTCCGTGCTGAGAACCCTGCAGCCGATGCTTACGCTGTATCGTCCGGTCGACCGGCCCAGTAGAGCCGGCGTCGTCGTTATTCGCCGTTTCCCCTGCGGCAAGGGTGGCCAACACGGCCACCACTGCGGCAGTCTCCTCCTCAGTGAGCTCGGCGCCGCGCACGGGCAGAAGATCCTCGCTCATAACGGAATGTTCCCGTGCTTCTTAGCGGGCAGCTGCTCGCGCTTGTGATACGTGGCGCGCAATGCCTTGGCGATCTGCCAGCGGGTCTCCGCCGGTTCAATCACCGCGTCGATATAGCCCAGCTCAGCGGCCTGATACGGATTCAGTAGCTTGGCTTCGTACTCCTCGATCAGCTCAGCCCGCCGGGCCTGCACATCCCCGCCGGCTTTCTCCATCGCGGCCAGCTCGCGTCGGTAGAGGATGTTCACCGCACCCTGGGCTCCCATCACCCCGATCTGGGCAGTGGGCCAGGCCAGGTTCACGTCCGCGCCCAGCTTTTTGGAGCCCATCACAATGTAGGCGCCGCCGAAGGCTTTGCGGGTGATCACTGTGATCTTCGGCACTGTGGCCTCCGCATAGGCGTAGAGCAGCTTGGCCCCGCGGCGGATGATTCCGCTCCATTCCTGGTCGGTGCCGGGCAGGAACCCGGGCACATCCACCAGCGTGAGCACAGGGATGTTGAAGGCATCGCAGAACCGCACAAACCGGGCGGCCTTCTCGGATGCGGCAATGTCCAGGGTGCCGGCGAACTGGCTGGGCTGGTTGGCTACCACCCCCACTGAGCGCCCCTCGACCCGGCCGAAGCCGATGATGATGTTGGGCGCATAGAGGGCCTGCAGCTGCAAGAAGTAGCCGTCATCCAGCAGCTGTTCGACCAGCTGGGTTGTGTCATAGGGAGCGGAGGCGGAGTCGGGGACCAGTGAGTTCAGCGCCTCGTCCTCAGCTTCAATCTTGGGCCGGGGCTCAAAGGGCTCTACCGGGGCCTCGGCCAGGTTGTTCAGCGGCAGGAACTCCAACAGCTCCTTGGCGAACTCGATGGCGTCGGCCTCATCGGCAGCCATATAGGTGGCAGTGCCGGTGGTGGTGTTATGGGTCCGCGCCCCGCCGAGCTCCTCCATCTGCACGTCCTCACCGGTGACCGACTTGATGACATCCGGGCCAGTGATGAACATATGGGAGGTCTTGTCCACCATGATGACGAAGTCATTCAGCGCCGGTGAGTAGGCAGCCCCGCCGGCAGCAGGCCCCATGATCAGGGTGATCTGCGGGATCACTCCGGAGGCGTGCACATTGTTGCGGAAGATATCGGCGAACATCGCCAGCGATGCCACGCCCTCCTGGATGCGGGCCCCACCGCCGTCATTGATGCCGATCACCGGGCAGCCGTTGCGAGCGGCGAATTCCTGAACCTTGACAATCTTCTCCCCATTGACCGCGCTCAAAGAGCCGCCGAACACGGTGAAGTCCTGGGAGTAGACAGCCACCAGCCGCCCCTCCACCGTGCCATAGCCGGAGACCAGCCCGTCGCCCAGCAGCTTCTTCTTCTCCATCCCGAAGGCATGAGTGCGGTGCACAGCCAGGGCGTCGAACTCCACAAAGGAGTCCTCGTCCAGCAGCATCTCGACGCGCTCCCGCGCTGTGTGCTTACCACGGTTGTGCTGCTTGGCGATGGCCTCATCACCGACCGGGTGCAGGGTTTTATCGCGCCGGGCCCGGAAGTCCGCCAGCTTATCGGCAGTGGTCTTGGGGCGCGGGATCGGCTGCGGGGAATCATCCATGGTGTTCTACGGCGCGCTTTCGTCGAGGTCCTACAAACTGAAGCACAGTCTAATGAGGATGCTGGGACGTCCTAATGTAGGGACCCTACAAAATTCGGCGCTGGTCCCGGCGGCGCGTGCGCCACCACATGGCCCGCACCAACGCCCAGGCGTTTGCACGGGTGCCTATGTCGCGGTTTCCGCCGCGCTCGCCTCGCCATGATGCGGCCCGCATCATGATTACGCGATTGCGCGTGACCCTAACGTCATGGGTTCCGCCGCGCTCCTCTCCCGGCTGACAAAGCCGTGCCGGCCTTTGCGTCTGGAAAGTCGCAACATCGCCCTCGACTTGTTGCCTGCAGCTGGTGGCGGTAGTAGCTACTGGTCAGTAAGCTAAGGGGTTATGACGCAGACCACAGCCTCCCTGACTTCCAAGACCGTTCTGATCTCCGGCGGCAGCCGCGGCATCGGCCATGCCATTGCGGTGAAACTGGCCGCGGCCGGAGCCAATATTGTGCTGCTGGCCAAGACCGATCAGCCGCATCCCACTCTGCCCGGCACGGTGCACACCGCAGCGGCTGATGTGGAGGCCGCTGGAGGTCAGGGTCTGGCCGTAGTCGGCGATATCCGCAATGACGAGGACATCGCCCGGGCTGTGGATTCCGCTTCTGCGCGTTTCGGCGGGATCGATGTGGTGGTCAACAACGCCTCGGCCATCGACCTGCGCCCGGCCGAGCAGCAGGAGATGAAGCGCTACGACCTGATGCAGGACATCAATGCCCGCGGCAGCTTCGCCCTGTCCAGGGCCGCGATCCCGCATCTGCGTACCAGCGCCCAGCAGGACGGTTGGGACTCCAAGATCCTCACCCTGTCCCCGCCGATCAACCTGGACCCCAAATGGTTCGCCAAGAACCTGGGCTACACCATGAGCAAATACGCCATGTCGATGACCACCATCGGACTGGCCGCTGAACTGGCTGATGCGCCGGTGATGGTCAACAGTCTCTGGCCGGTCACCCTGATCGCCACCGAGGCAGTGCGCAATATCCCAGGCGGAAAGAACCTGGTTCCCGGGGCTCGGAGGCCGGAAATCGTGGCCGAGGCTGCCGCCGCCCTGATCACCGGGGAGGCTGACCTGGGATCCGGGAACTTCCTCACCGATGAGCAGGTACTCAAAGCCACCGGGATCACCGACTTCACCAACTATGCGGTGGATCCCAGCGCCGAGCTGCTCCCCGACTTCTTCCTCTAGCCGTGCAGGCTGCCTCGGCCAGCCTCACGCGCCCTTAAGAACCAAGAACCCGTCGTCCGTAGTCACGGACGTTCCGCTCCGGTTTTGGCCCGCCCAGCACACTCCAAGTACACCGACTTTTCTCAAGTGCACGGGGTTATAAAGCGGTGTAGACGTGAAAACCCGGTGTAGTTGTGCGCTATGGCAGCTCCCTGAGCCACTCTGCAAACGTCTGGACACCCAGGTCTGCGTGAGACCCTGGCAGGTTCAGCCCCTGCCGCATACCGCGCATCATCGCCATGGGCAAACTCACCGACACCACTGGGCCGCCTCGCCCAGTCCGCCGAGCATAGTCTCGGGCCATCTCGCCGAGCTCCTCCTCCCGCGGCCCCGCTAAGTCGCGCACCCGCCCCTGGGGGCCATTCTCAGCAAGCTCTATCAACCGCGCACCGACCTCCTTTGCTGCAATCGGCTGCACCCGCGCTCGCGGAGCCAGCACCAGCGGCCCGACCGCGCCCCGCTGCAGCGTCTGGGCGGCGAACTCGTGGAACTGAGCGGCCCGGAGTACCGTGCTCGGCACCGCAGAGTCTCCGCACATCTGCTCCAACGCAAGCTGACCTGCGTAGAAACCTCGCGGGTTCTGATCCACTCCAATGATCGACAGGCGGACCAGGTGCGGCAGTTCCACGTGGGTGGCAGTCGCAAGGATGTTGGTCATTGCGGTCCGGAAGAACTGCGTGGCTCGGCGTTGTGACAATGTCCTGATACTGCTGACGTCGATTACCGCATCCGCTGTCGCCATGGCCTCCTCGAGCCCGGTCCCTCTCAGCACGTCCACTCCCGAGGCGCGTGAAACAGCAGTCATCTCATGCTTGCGCCGCTGGCCCTGCCGCATCACAGCACTGCCTGCGACTCCTGTCCCGCCGATCACAACTATTCTCACGTCAGACTCCTTATGTCAGTCATTCCTCAGCACGGCATGATCCCCTACTGCACAGACGACGATCCAGGCCGCCAGAATGTCAGTTTGCACTCTGTCATGATGTGGACTGTGAACATCGAAGCGGAGCGCCCTCGACTGCGGGCACTGGCCTACCGGATGCTCGGCACTGTAGTTGATGCCGAAGATGTGGTGCAGTAAGGCTTTGCCCGGCTCTACCAGCTGCCGGACGAGGAGCAGCAGTCCATTCGTCACCAGGGAGCCTGGCTGATGCGGGTCACCGCCCGAATCGCGTTAGACCATCTCAAATCCGCCAGAGTTCAACGTGAGCACTACATCGGTGAGTGGCTTCCGGAGCCGATCCCGGCGGCGTCGGACTTTGCCTCTGGCATGGCCACTGACCCTGCCGATGCTGTGGTCATCCAGGATGACGTCTCCCAGGCCATCCTGATTCTGCTCGAGCGGCTCACTCCAGCCGAGCGCGCCGTGTATGTGCTCCGAGAGTCCTTTGCTCTGCCGTATGCGGAGATCGCGGAGATACTGCAGCGCACTCCGGGAGCATGCCGCCAGCTGTTCAGCACCGCGACCCGGCACCTGCAGGAAAGCTTCCTGAGTCACCAGGTAACACCGATTGAGCACGACGACGCCGTCAGAGCTTTCGTGAGTGCCTGTGTGACCGGCGATCTGGCCAGCTTGGCAAAGAGCCTCGACCCGGCAGTAGTGGTTCGAAGCGACGGCGGAGGAAAGGTCTCAGCGGCACGCCGTCCAGTAGTCGGACTGGAGAGGGTCTCTCGCCTTCTGATTGGACTGCGCACCAAGTATCCGCATGCCACAGTCCAGCTGGCCAGGACACCGGGGGCACTGGGTGCGGTGATGCTCTTAGAGGGTCAGATCGCAGGGGTGATGACCTGTGCGACGGGCGCCCGTGGGATCGCCAGCATCTGGATTATGCGCAACCCAGACAAGCTCACACTCTGGGAAGGCTCACTGTCTGAGGCTGATCCCGGCAGCAGCGAGGTACTTTGCTAAGCGCTGGGGATTGTTGAGGTCATCCCAGGTCCAGCGCACAACGGTCCACCCTGCCCGGCGCAGAGCATCTTCGCGCAGCTTCTCGGCAAACAGCACCTCACCGGGATCCCGGCCGTTGAGCATCTGTTCGTCAACATACTTAGTGCGCCCGTCGAACTCCCCAATCACCTTGTCGCCCTCCCAGCAGAAGTCGACTCGCACCTGGCCTCGATCCGAGGAGATCGGCACCTGCAAGGAGGGTGCGCTGAACCCCATGCGGTGGATCAGCGCCCGGGACCTCGACTCGCCGGGGGATTCGCTCAGGGGACTGGCGAACTCCCATGCATTGGTCCACCGGGTGCGTAATCTGCCGTTGCTCAGGTAGACCAGCCAGGGTTCTAAATCTAGAGTCGGCTGCGCTTTGATCCAGTCAAGCGCGACCACTGTGTCCTCGAAGGGCATCCGACTCACGGTGTCCACCACGGCCAGCTCAAGTGGTTCGACTCGGTATGTTCCGAGGCCAGGGACAGTGACTTCTGGGAACGGCGTCGTATGTGTCTCAGCCGGTGCCACGGTGCCGCTGCGGAGTTGCCCAAGTGACTGCTTTCGGGAGATGCCTTCCGAAAGCGGCGGGTGCAGCAGCTTGGTGGGGATGTTGAGAAGTCTGCTGGGATGCACATCTGGCTCTCCGGGGAACCGTTGCCTATACAGCCTGCGGAACTGATTGACGTTCAGCGGCCCAGTCAAGGGAGGTGGTTTGACGGTTCTGCTGCCTCCGGCTTGCAGCGTGCGAGCAGTTACGGCTGTGGGAACGCGGATCAGCGGGACATTGTGCAGCAGCAGGGCGGTCTCTCGGCAGAAGACCGGATCACTTGCCGCGGCCGTGGCTGCCACCGCGATCCGGTGTCTGGTCCAAGGCTGTGCTCTGATCCAGCTGGTGGCCTCTACATAGACGCCGCGACGCACCCGCAACAGCTGGCCGGCTTTGACCTTCGGTGCCAGCTGATTGCTTGAGTGTGCCCCGTCGTCCTGCAAGCTCGCAGTGATGATCTGGATGGTCGTTGAAGTAGTGGATGCTGCACTCATACCATCAGCCTTCATCAAATGAGACAAAATGCAACATGAGAATATCAAGGCTGTGGATAATCTTGGCCTCGAGTGTGAGCCACAGGTCAGTTCGGCCACGTTCAATAGCGCAAGTACACCGACTTTTCTTAAGTGCACGGGGTTATAAAGCGGTGTAGACGTGAAAACGCCGTGTAGATAGTGGTTGGTGGTGCTGGGTGGTTCAGGTGGCGGGTGATCTACTGGCGCACGCGATGGCCCCAGCTATGCAGGGTGGTGCAGTAGCGTGGAGGGATGGCACAACCGAGGCTACCCACATTGGATGAAGAGCTGCTGCATCGCAGACTGGTGGTCCCCGGCCACTGCGCCAAGCTGGTGCTGGTCGAATCCACCGGCTCCACCAATACCGACCTGCTGGCCGCTGCGGCCGAGCCTGACTTCGCCCAGGTCTGGTCGCACACCTCTGTACTCACCGCCGAGGAACAGACCGGCGGCCGCGGCCGGCTGGCCCGCAGCTGGTCAAGCCCCAAAGGCGCCTCCCTGTCCACCTCAGTGGTGCTGCGGCCCAGTCTGCCGGCACAGCAGCGGCACTGGCTGTCCCTGGCCGCAGGCCTGGCCCTGGTCACAGTGCTGCGGCGGGTGAGCATCCCGGCGGCGATGAAATGGCCCAATGACGTGCATGTGCACGGCCGCAAGATCTCCGGCATTCTCGCCGCAGTCCCCCCTCAAGCACCTGACACGGTGGTCCTCGGCTGCGGGATCAACGTGCTGCTGCGCAGGGACCAGCTGCCCACCCCTAGGTCAACCTCCGTACTGCTGGAGCTGGAGCGCGCCGAGACCGGCGTCCCGGATTCGGACAGCCAGCAGATCGGGCAGCTGCGCACATCTCTGCTGGCTGACTGGTTGGAGGAGTTCACCGGCCTGGTCCGCCGGATGGAGCCACAGGGTGATATTGCTCCAGTCCGTGAGGAGATCATCAGCGTGATCAGCACTGTGGGAGAGCAGGTGCGGGTAGAGCTTCCCGACGGCACATCAGTCCACGGCAGGGCAGTGGGAGTGCAGACCGACGGGGCACTGATGGTGGAAGAAGGAGGGCGGCGCCGCTCCTTCACTGTGGGAGATGTGTTCCACCTACGCTAGTCCCACCGTCAGGGGCTCTTGTGTCGCACCTACGGTGCTCCAATCCTCGTCTCAGAAGACCTTGAACAAGCTCGAGTCTCCGCTCAGCTCAATCCGATCGCCTGCTCGTTTTTTCTCTACCGCGTGACCGCGGCCTTCACGCTGATCTCAATCCGCCACGTAGACTGAAACAAGCTGTTCCTTACTCACAGCGAAAGACCAAGGAGGCGCTCACAGTGCTGCTGAGACTCGTCGACGGCGAGCAGGTAATCCTCCGCACCCGCGCACACCACCGGGCGCTGATCCCGGCGGCCATCAACCTGCTGATGACCATCGCGCTGATGAGCTTTCTGCTGGGCTACCTCACTCGGGACACCCAGCCGGCCTTCGTGCAGCACTACAGCCATATCGCGGTGTTTCTGATCTGGGCGATTGGACTGCTCAGTCTGGGGGTGGGAACGCTGAAACCGCTGATCGGATGGCTGAATCGGTTCACCTTCCTGACCACCGAGCGACTGGTGGAGAAGAACCTCATCGGTGCGCCGCAGGCCACCGTGATCCCGCTGTCGCTGCTGACCCAGCACCAGGTCAAGCGTACTTCCATGCAGGAGATGGCCGGGGCCGGGGACCTGGTGGTGGTCCACGGCGCCTACGGCCAGCACCAGCGCACCCGGCTGCGTGATCTGCCTGACCCGGAGGGCTTCAACACCCTGTTGGCCCAGGAGCTGGGGGAGCACCGACGACGTGCCGCAGCCCGGGCAGCTGCCGCCCAGCAGGCCCACTACGCCGCAGCAGCCCGCGGCGACGTTCAGGGCGCCTCCTTCGGAGCCGGGCGTGTCTGAGGAGATCTCCGAGCAGGGCCCGCCGCCCTCCTGGAAGCGTGCCCGCCAGAGCGGATTCGGCGCCAGCCCCTATATGGCCGATGAGACGGCTGAGGTGCCCCGCCTGGGCGATGAGGGCGGCTATACCGCAGAGCAGCTCTCTGCAGCCCGCGCCGACTGGAGCGACTTCCCCTCCGTGAGCACCGGACGTGCCAGCACTGCGCCGGCCAGCAGCGGGATATCGCAGACCTCCGCTCCGGCCGATCCAGCCGGAGCGGCAGCTTTTATCGGCCAGCCGCTGGCCGACACCCACTCAGAAGGGGTTTCGGCCACAGCTCCGATTCCCGCCCCCAGCCTGGAGGAGCGTGAGTGGCATCGGAACATCCGCGACCTGGAGCACCGGCTGCTGGGCGCTGAGCGCACCCTGACCTACCGGGAGATGGCCCAACGGATGGGGGTCTCCACCCGTTCGGCGCGCAGGCTTTGGCGCGCCCTAGGATTCCCCAACCTCGACGACGACGTCAAAGCCTTCACCGAAACAGATGCCGAGGCTCTGGCCCAGATGGTGGATCTGGTCCGGGAAGGCCACCTGAACCAGGAGGCCGCCATCAGCCTCACCCGCTCGGTGGGCCAGATGACCGACCGGATGGTGGTCTGGCAGATTGAGGCCCTGGTGGAGGACAAGATCGCCAACCAGGAGCTCTCCGATGCCCAGGCCCGCACCCAGGTGGTCGAAGCCCTGCCGGAGCTGATCGACCCTCTGCAGCAGCTGATGGGCTACGCCTGGCGGCGCCAGCTCTCCGCAGCCCTGCAGCGACTCACCGTACGGGTGGAGTCCGGGCTCGCCTCAGTCTCCAGAGGACGTGACGGCACCGAACCCGACGCGCCGCTGCCGCTGGCCAGAGCAGTGGGCTTCGCCGACCTGGTCTCCTACACCTCACTGTCCCGGCAGATGAGCGAACGCACCCTGGCTCATATGGTCCAGCGGTTCGAGTCCATATGCGCGGAGATCATCTCTATCGGCGGTGGCCGGCTGGTCAAGACTGTGGGTGACGAGGTGCTCTACAATGCCGAGACCCCGGAGGCCGGAGCTGAGATCGCCCTGGCCCTGGCAGAGACCATCGCTACCGATGATGTACTGCCCGAGGCGCGGGTCTCAGTGGTCTGGGGACGGGTGCTTTCCCGGATGGGTGATATCTACGGCCCCACGGTGAACCTGGCCGCCCGGCTGACCTCCCTGGCCGATCCTGGCACCATCCTGGTGGACTCCACCACCGCAGCCCGGCTGGATGAGAACCCCGACTACATGCTGGTGCCCCAGCCGCCACGAATCGTCCGCGGCTTCGGCGAGGTGGCCCCCTCCATGCTCCTGAGAGCACGTGGTTCAGGTATCGCACTGGACCACACCTAACGGCTGAGCTGCGAACCTAATGATGCAGGAGCTTCAGGCGTGAAGCTGCCCGTAAGTGGGCGAGGGGAACCGCGGCATAAGCGTGCCCGCCGCCGGGGCCGGCACAGATAACAGTTAGGGCACGCGGGGGTAACGGTCAGGTCTCGATCCGTGACAAGATAGTGCCGTGACCACCAGCGCCAACTCCGCCGACAGCACTGCGGTCCCCTACGTCGACTACGGCTACGGCTCTCATGTGGGGCTGCGCCGTGAGCTCAACGAGGACTCCTTCGTCGTCACTGACCGGCTCTATGCGGTGGCCGACGGAATGGGCGGGCACGAGGCTGGTGAGGTGGCGTCGTCGTTGGCTGTCCAGGCGCTCGCCGAAGGCTGGGAGGCACATGCCGGCAAGATCGCTGAGCAGGACCTCCAGAAGTTCCTGAATGAGGCCGACTCACGAATCCGGGAGGCCACCGACTCCAAGGCCGGCACCACGCTCACCGGTGCCGCTGTAGTGGAGGCGCAGGACCAGCACACCGGCGAAGACCACAACGGCCAGTGGCAGTGGCTGGTGTTCAACATCGGCGACTCCCGCACCTACCTGCTCAACGACGGTGCGCTGATCAGACTCACCCGCGACCACTCCCAGGTCCAGGAGCTGGCCGACTCCGGGATGATCACCGCCGAGGAGATGCACTCGCATCCGCAGCGCAATGTGATCACCCGCGCCCTGGGTGCTGGGGATCTGCTCGGCGCCGACTTCACCAAGGCCACCGTGGCCACCGGACAGCGATTATTGGTCTGCTCCGATGGGTTGACCGGGGAGCTCACCGATGAGCAGATCGCCCAGATCCTCAATGCCGGGCGCAATGCGCAGGAGACGGTGGACTGGCTGATCCACCAGGCACTGCGCCACGGCGGCCGGGACAATGTCACAGTCGTATTAGTGGATGTCACTCAGTGACATCACCGGGTCCCCGCACGGTAAGGGTTCCCGCATGGCGGGTCAGCCACAGGTGGGGCCGCGAAGGGGTATCCAAGAGCAGTGACCCCGCCAGATAGACTGATCTGCAGGACACCACGCCATCAACTCTCTAGGGAGCTCTATGTCTGAGATCTCGCGCGCCGACGTCGAGCATCTTGCCGCACTTGCCCATATCGCGATGACCGATGCTGAGCTGGAGAAGATGACCAGCGAGCTCGGTGTGATCGTGAACTCCGTGAAGCAGGTCCAGGAGGCTGCCGGTGCGGATGTCCCGGCCACCAGTCACCCGCTGCCGCTGACCAATGTGTTCCGTGACGACACCGTGGGGCACGTTTTCACCGCTGAGGAGTCGCTGGCCAATGCGCCCGATGCCGAGGGCTCACGGTTCAAAGTGCCGGCTATCCTGGATGAGGAGTGAGGACAAGATGACGACGACGCCCCAGTCACTTATCCGGCTCACCGCCGCCCAGATGGCAGCCAAGCTGGCAGCCGGGGAGATCACCTCGGTGGAGCTCACCCAGGCGCATCTGGACCGGATCGCCGCAGTGGATGACACCATTAACGCCTTCCTGCACGTCAACGCTGGGCAAGCCCTGGAGACCGCGGCCGGAGTGGACAAGCTGCGCGCCGCCGGCGGCACTGAGGCTGAATCCCTGCACCCGCTGGCCGGTGTGCCGATCGCGATCAAAGACCTCATCGTCACCAAGGGCCAGCCCACTACAGCCGGTTCAAAGATGCTCCAGGGCTGGATGAGTCCCTATGACGCCACGGTGATCGAGAAGATCCGGGCCGCCCGGCTGCCGATCCTGGGCAAGACCAACCTGGATGAGTTCGCCATGGGCTCCTCCACCGAGCATTCGGCCTTCGGGCCCACCCGCAACCCCTGGGACACCGGGCGGATCCCCGGCGGCTCCGGGGGCGGCTCCGCGGCCGCAGTGGCCGCCTTCGAGGCGCCGCTGGCCCTGGGCACCGACACCGGCGGCTCCATCCGGCAGCCGGGTGCGGTCACCGGTACCGTGGGCACCAAGCCCACCTACGGCTCGGTCTCCCGTTACGGCGCCATCGCGATGGCCTCCAGCCTGGACCAGATCGGTCCGGTGGCCCGCACGGTGGAGGATGCTGCGCTGCTGCATGAGCTGATCGGCGGCCACGACCCTAGGGATTCCACGTCCCTGCCGGAGCAGGTGCCGGCTTTCGCCGAGTTCGCGGCCAACCACGATGTCGCCGGGCTGCGGATCGGGGTGATCAAACAACTGCAGGGCGAGGGGTACCAGGCGGGTGTGCTCGCCCGTTTCCAGGAGGCTTTGGACACGCTGCGCGAGGCTGGGGCGGAGATCGTGGAGGTGGACTGCCCCAGCTTCGACTACGCCGTCGGCTCCTACTACCTGATCATGCCTTCGGAGGCCTCCTCCAACCTGGCCCGCTACGACGGAGTCCGCTACGGGGCCCGGGTGCTGCCGGAAGGGGGACCGCTGACCATTGAGCGAGTGATGGGAGCCACCCGTGCCGCAGGCTTCGGCGACGAGGTCAAGCGCCGGATCATCTTGGGCACCTATGCACTGTCGGCCGGCTACTACGACGCCTACTACGGCTCCGCCCAGAAGGTCCGCACCCTGATCCAGCGGGATTTCGACGCCGCCTTCGAGGCAGCCGATGTGCTGATCTCCCCGACCTCGCCCACGGTGGCGTTCCCGCTGGGGGAGAAGCTGGACGATCCGATGGCGATGTACCTCAACGACGTGACGACCATCCCGGCCAATTTGGCTGGTGTGCCCGGCATCTCGGTGCCGGGGGGTCTCTCCGAGGGGCTACCGGTGGGTATCCAGTTCCTGGCCCCGGCCAGACAGGACGCCCGGGTCTACCACGCCGCCGGTGCCCTGGAGAAGCTGCTCAACGACGCCGCCGAGTCGCCCCTGTGGGCGCAGATCCCTGCGCTGGTTCCGGCGGCGGGCGCTGGTCCCGACGCCTCTCGGCCGGCTGCAGCGGCGCCGGCCTTCACGCCTGAAGTTGGAGGAGCCAAATGACTGCAACAGTGACAGAACCGCAACCGCTCACTTTCGACCAGGCGTTGGAGTCCTACGAGCCGGTGCTCGGCTTTGAGGTCCATGTGGAGCTGAACACTGTGACCAAGATGTTCTCCTCAGCACCCAATGCCTTCGGCGATGAGCCCAACACCAATGTCAACGAGGTCTGCCTGGGGCTGCCCGGCACCCTGCCGGTGGTCAACGGCAAGGCGGTTGAGTCGGCGATCAAGCTGGGTCTGGCGCTGAACTGCCAGATCGCCCCCTACTGCCGGTTCGCCCGCAAACAGTACTTCTACCCCGATCTGCCCAAGAACTGGCAGACCTCCCAGTACGACGAGCCGATCGCCTTCGACGGCTTCATCGACGTGGAGCTCGACGACGGCGAGATCTTCCGAGTGGAGATTGAACGGGCCCATATGGAGGAGGACGCCGGCAAGCTCACTCATGCCGGAGCCTCCGGGCGGATCCAAGGGGCCGACTACTCCCTGGTGGACTACAACCGCACCGGGGTGCCGCTGATCGAGATCGTCACCAAGCCCATCACAGGGGCCGGCGAGCGGGCGCCCGAACTGGCGCGGGCCTATGTGTCCGCCATCCGCGACGTTGTGAAGGCCCTGGATATCTCGGAGGCGAAGATGGAGCGCGGAAACGTGCGCTGCGACGCCAACGTCTCGCTGATGCCCAAAGGCGCCTCCGAGTTCGGCACGCGCTCTGAGACCAAGAACGTCAACTCCATGCGCGCGGTGGAGCATGCGGTGCACTACGAGATCCGCCGTCACGCAGGTGTTCTGGCCGCTGGAGGCTCCATCGTCCAGGAGACCCGGCACTGGCAGGAGACCACCCGCACCACCAGTTCAGGGCGGCCCAAGTCCGAGGCCGATGACTACCGGTACTTCCCGGAGCCGGATCTGGTGCCCATCACCGTCACCGAAGAGTGGGTGGAGACTCTGCGGGCTGAGCTGCCCGAACCCCCGGCGGAGCGGCGGCGCCGACTGCGTGAGACCTGGGGCTACTCCGATGCTGAGTTCCGTGACGTGATCGCCGCCGGTCTGCTGGATGCGATCGAAGGGACAGTGAAGCAGGGGGCAAGCCCCGCGGTGGCCCGCAAATGGTGGATGGGTGAGATCTCCCGGCTGGCCAACGCCCGGGATCTTGACCCTGCAGGCCTTGGTGTCCAGCCGGCCACCATCGTGGAGCTCAATGGACTGATCGAGGCGGGAAAGATCAATGACAAGATCGCTCGCCAGGTGCTGGAGCACCATGTGGACGGTGAGGGGACCCCGGCCGAGATCGTCGCTGCTCGCAGGCTGGAGGTGGTCTCTGACGACGGCGCTCTGAGTGCCGCGGTGGAGAAGGCCATGGCGGAGAACCCCGATGTGGTGGAGAAGGTCAAAGGTGGCAAGCTCAAGGCCATCGGTGCCCTGATCGGGCCGGTGATGAAGGAGACCCGCGGCCAGGCTGATGCCGGAAAAGTGCGGCAGATCGTGCTGGAGAAACTCGGTGTTGAAGGCTGATCCCAGGCACTGAACCGCGACCATGGCGCCCCAGGACTGAAAAGTTCTTGGGATGCTGCCGCTTGTCGATCAGTGACTCAGATCACTGAAGCGTGTAAGGTATCCGGCACACGGAAATGTTCTTGTAACACTCGGCGCAAGTTTTGCAAACCCAGTGAAACAGAAGCCGAGTAGATTTAAGCGCATTCTGGGACAAATTCCAGCCACCGTTGCGCCGCAGCGGGGGATAACAACTCGCAATACATCCGAATGAGGGGATGAGAAAATGAGTTTGACTGGGTATCTGAGGGCAGCTGAGCTGCCGGAGACCTTCCTAGACGACTTTGCGGCATGGATTGACAGTTGGTTCGGAAACATCGCATCCGGATTCGAATCGGTCATTCTGTGGGGCTTTGAAGGGCAGGATGATATTCCGATCCGCATTGTGGTGCTGTGGTCGATCATCGCGGCCATCGGCTTCACCATTTACTTCAAGGGCGTCCAGTTCACCGGTTTCACCACCGCGTTGGAAGCTGTCCGCGGAAAATGGTCCAAGAAGGACGACCCCGGCGAGATCTCGCACTTCCAGGCGCTCTCCGCCGCACTCTCCGGAACGGTGGGCCTTGGCAATATCGGTGGTGTGGCCGCAGCGCTGTACCTCGGTGGCCCAGGTGCGACCTTCTGGATGATCGTCATCGGTCTCTTCGCCATGTGCACCAAGCTCGTGGAGTGCACCCTGGGCGTGAAGTACCGCTACATCGATGAGGACGGTGTGGTCCACGGCGGGCCCTTCCAGTACCTCAAAGTCGCCTTCCGCAAGCTGGGCACTGTCCCGGTGGCCATCATCACCGGCGTATTCGCCATCTCCATCATCGCCTTCGGCGTCGGCGGCGGCGGCATGTACCAGACCAACCAGGTGATGATGCAGACCATCAGCATCACCGGCGGCGAAACCAGCCCGCTGGCCACCGGCGCCGGCGCACTGATCTTCGGCATTATCTTCGCCGCCCTGATCGGCCTGGTCATCATCGGCGGCGTGAAGTCGCTGGGCCGGGTGGCCGGCACCCTGGTGCCGATCATGGCCGTGGTCTACGTGGCATCCGGCCTGATCGTGCTGCTGGTGAACATCACCAACATCCCCGCAGCCTTCGGCGAGATCATCTCCGGGGCCTTCAGCCCTGAGGCTGGCTTCGGCGGCATCATCGGTGTGATCATCATGGGTGCTCAGCGCGCTGCCTTCTCCAACGAGGCCGGCATCGGCTCCGCGCCGATCGCCCACGCCGCGGTGAAGACCAAGCGCCCTGCCTCCGAGGGTTTCGTGGCCGCGCTGGAGCCCTTCATCGACACCGTGGTGGTCTGCACCATGACCGCTCTGGTCATCATGCTGGCCTTCCCCGACTACGTGGAGCGTCACGCAGCCGGCGAGCTGACCGGCGCAGTGAGCGACACATCGGACGCCTTCGAGACCGTGCTGCCCTGGTTCCCCTACCTCCTGTTCTTCGCAGTGGTCTGCTTCGCTTTCAGCTCGATCGTCACCTGGGCCTACTACGGCAACCAGGCATGGCGTCACCTGTTCGGCAAGTCCGACCTCAAGGACAACATCTTCCGGTCCATTGTGCTGGTGTTCGTGGTGCTGGGCTGCCTGACCAGCTTCGGCTCAATCCTTGACTTCGCTGACGCTGCACTGTTCCTGTGCATCTTCATCAACGTGATCGGCTGTGTCATCCTGGCACCGAAGGTCAAGAAGGAGATCCAGTCCTACGTGGCCGCCCGCAAGGCCGGCACTCTGCTGGAGGACCCGGAGGAGGATTCCCAGGAGGACAAGGAAGCCTACGCCTTCATCGCCGCCACCATGCGCGGCCAGAAGAGCACGGACTCCGCCAGCCTCTGATCCGCACCGGATCAGTTGAATAATTTCATACATCACGACGCTGCCCCGGTCTGGTTCCTTTTCCTAAGAGAGCCAGCCGGGGCAGCGTCGTACTCTCCTGCCTACATTGAGGGCCTGGAACTTCCGTTGAGATTAAATTTCAGTGGAAACCGAAGGTTCTGGGCCTCACATCCAGGCCGGAGTGCGGAATGGGGCGCCGGTTCCTGGCTCCTGCTCAGCCCTGCGGCGCGGGATTGAGATCAGTGGGAGATATCCCGATATCCCCTACCAGGCACCAGTCAGGACGGTTCGTGCCGTCAGCTGAGACCGGCCGGTAGACGTCAACTCCGGCCTCCTCGGCCACCACAGCCCCGCCGGCCCAGTCGTGCTCCTGGATCCCGTACTCCGCATAAGCGTCCTGAGCGCCCTCAGCCACCATGCAGATGTCAAGGGCGGCGGCGCCGAGCCTGCGGATGTTGCCGAAGTGCTCGTTCAGCGCAGCTACGGTAGCTACCTGCTGGGCCTTGCGCGCCGGATCGTAGCCGAATCCGGTGGCCAGCAGCCCCGACCCCAGATTCCCTTTCGGTCCGGCCAGCCGCACCGGGTCAGAACCAGTACGAGCAGTCCAGGCGCCTTCGCCCTTGAGCGCCCACCACTGCTTCTGAAGTGCAGGGGCGACGACGACGCCCACCACCCACTCACCATTGGGAGCCTGCACCCCCACCGAGGTGCCGTAGTAGACGATGCCGCGGACAAAATTTGTGGTGCCATCCAAGGGGTCGATGGACCACCGGTACCCGGAAGGATCACTCACCTCAGTAGTGCCGTACTCCTCCCCGGAAATCACATCGTGGGGCCGGTGGTGGCTGATCACTGAACGCACCGCCTCCTCTGCCCTGCGATCGAAGTCGGTGACGAAGTCGGAGTCGGAGGATTTGGTGGTGATGCCGTGCCCAGAGCCGTCCAGAGGCTGTCCGGCCAGGGCGACGGCGTCGCGCTCTGTGAGCACTGCGGCTCCGGCATCAGCGGCCTGGCGGGCGATGCTCAGCAGTGCGTGAAGATCTGTGTCAGTCATTCGTTCGTTTGTAATCCTTCCGGTCCTTGGGTCAGCAGTACGTCGAACTGTTCCTCGTCCAGCACCGGTACGCCGAGCTGCTCGGCCTTGGCGAGTTTGGAGCCGGCATTCTCACCGGCCACCACGTAGTGAGTCTTCTTGGACACTGAGCCGGAGGCCCGGCCGCCGCGGGAGATGATCGCCTCTTTGGACTCATCCCGGGAGTAGTTCTCCAACGAGCCGGTCACCACTACGGTCATACCCTCCAGGGTGCGTGGGGTGTCCTCATTGACCTCGTCCTCCATACGCACTCCGGCGGCCGTCCAGCGCTCCACCACCCGGCAGTGCCAGTCCACGCTGAACCATTCGCGGACAGAGGCTGCGATCACCGGGCCCACCCCGTCTATCCCGGCCAGCTCATCCTCGCTGGCCGCACGGATCTTGTCCATGGACCCGTAGGCGGAGGCCAGGGCGCGAGAGGCGGTGGGTCCCACATGCCGGATGGACAGCGCCACCAGCACCCGCCACAGCGGCTGCTGCTTGGCCTTCTCCAGCTCGTCAAAGAGCTTCGTCGTATTCGCGGTGGGCTTCTGGCCGTTCTTGGTCCAGAAGTAGGGAACCAGCTCCAGCTCACCGGGTGTGGCCTCTTTGCCGCGCCTCTGCCGCCAGATGCGCACCTCTTTCAGGTCCTCCGGTGTGAGACCGAAGAGGTCTGCCTCATTGCGCAGCGGTCCAGGCACCGGTTCCGCGGGCTGAGTCAGCGCATGGCCGGCCTCCTCGCCGAGCGCCTCGATGTCCAGGGCACCGCGGGAGCCGATGTGGATCACTCGTTCGGCCAGCTGAGCGGGGCAGGTCTCCGCATTCGGGCAGCGGTAGTCCACATCGCCCTCTTTGCCGGGGGCCAGCAGGGTGCCGCAGGCCGGACAGTTCTGGGGAAAGACGTACTCGCGCAGTTCGTACTCCCGCCCCTCACGGGCGGGCAGCACCGGACCGAGCACCTCCGGGATCACATCACCCGCCTTACGGATGAACACGTCATCGCCGATCAGCACGCCTTTGGCCTTCACCACGTCTTGGTTGTGCAGAGTAGCCCGCTGCACTTCAGAACCGGCCACCTTGACCTTCTTAAGCACCGCATAGGGGGTGACCCTGCCGGTGCGCCCCACCTGTTCGCGGATGTCCAGCAGCCGGGTGGTGACCTCCTCCGGCGGGTATTTGAACGCCGCCGCCCAGCGCGGCACCCGGGAGGTATGGCCCAGCGCCCTTTGGTGGGCGAAGCTGTCCACTTTGATGACTACGCCGTCGATCTCGTGGACTAGGCTGTGCCGCTTGTCCTCAAAGCGCTTCAGATACGCCTCGATCTGCTCAAAGCTCTCCAGCACCTCGGTATAGGGAGACACCGGCAACCCCCAGGCGGCCAGCTGATCGTAGGTCTGGTGCTGGCTGGTCAGCTCAAATCCGGAACGGGCGCCGATGCCGTGCACGAACATCGACAGCGGCCGTTGAGCGGTCTTGGCTGGATCCTTCTGACGGATGGAGCCGGCGGCCGCGTTGCGTGGATTGGCCAGCGGCGGCTTGCCCGCAGCGATCAGCGTCTCGTTGAACTGCGCGAACTCGGCTGAAGGCATGAAGATCTCCCCGCGGACTTCCAACTCCTCCGGGTGATTCTCCCCGTTCAGCTGCTGGGGGATATCGCCGATAGTGCGCACATTATGGGTCACGTCCTCACCGGTGGTGCCGTCGCCCCGGGTGGCCGCACGCACCAGTTCACTCCCACGGTAGAGCAGGTTGATGGCCAGCCCGTCGATCTTGACCTCCACCAACCAGCGGGGCTTCTCACCCGGGCGCTGCTTCTCCAAGGAGGCCGCAGCGCGGTCGTACCAGATGCGCAGCTCCTCCAGGGAGAACAGATCCTCCAAGGAGTACATCCGCTGCAGGTGCTCCACGGGGGCGAAAGCCTCCGAAGGGGCCCCACCCACCTGCTCAGTGGGCGAGTCTGCCGACCTCAGCTCCGGGTGCTCGGCTTCGATAGCCCGCAGTCGGTGAATCAGCTGGTCGTACTCCGCATCGGAGACCAGCGGGGCGTCCTTCTGGTGGTAGGCCACCTGATGCTTGGCGACGTCCTCGGCCAGCTGGGCATACTCCTCCCGCAGCTCAGCAGAAGGTGCGGGGGCGGTCTCGTGCTCTGTGGTCACTCGTGCCAGTCTACTGCTGTGCTGACACAGAGTTTGTTCCTGGTGAGGGTAGGGCAGCAGGGTTTAAGCAGCTTGCGGATGGACATCCATCTGGTCCACCGGGGCCGCATAGCGCAGCACCGCTGCGGCATTTCCAGCGACCCCGGCACCCACCAGGGCCACCTGCGCGTCCACCTCTGCGGCAGCCTGCAGCAGTTGGTCCTCATCCTCTGCCTCAGCGTCGTAGCGCAGCAGCAGGGTGTCCACCGCTCCGAGCTGGGCGGCGCGCCGGATGTCCTCAGCGCCCTCGACGGCGAGCCCGTTGGCTCGTGCATCGCCGAACTGTTCGGTCTGCTCCCGGGCGCGCTCAATGGTGATACGCCGAGCGAGGCTGCTGAGTTCCTCGGCCAGGGCTTGCTCGCCGCCGGAGTCCGCGGAGTCATTGGGGATGCCGCCGCCGGTCTCCAGCTCGTAGGCGATGGCACTGAGATCGGCGGGCAGCTCGTCCAGCAGCAGCTTGCGGCCCTGCACCTCACCGCCCACCACCACCGCATCGGGCTTCCAGCTGGAGGCAGCCTTGCCCACGTGGGCGGTGATATCTCGGATGTTCAGCCAGGCGGCCTCATCGGCGCGCTGCTGCATCCGGCGGTGATGCTCGCCGCCCTCGCGTGGCTTGTTCACCGTCTCGGTGGCAGAACCTTCCACAGCGGAGGACGCCGCCTCCTCCAGTACCGCCGAAGAGGTGAAGACCTCCCGGCGCAAGGTGGCACGCTCCTTATCTACCAGCACCACCAGGGCGCGGACTGAGCGGACCCGTTGGCGCACGTAGTCACCCAAAGCCGGGGGTTCGCCGAAGACGGACCGGTCGCCGCCATCGCGGGTGGCATCGAAATCCTCCTCCAGCAGCAGGCCGCTGCGGTTGGCCACCAGCACCCGGCCCTCGGTCTGAACTGCGGCGATCTCCTCGGAGAGCACCGCAGTGTCGAGCGCTTCGAGGGTCTCGTCATGGGCGCCGGCATCGGTCAGCTGCTTACGCAGGGCGTCCCAGCGCAACCGGACCTCCTGCTCCGCGCTGGCCGTAGCGGGCTGGGCCTGCAGATAGACCGTGGCGAACGGGGGATCAGCCTCATAGATCGGTCGAAGACTGGCGAGCTGCATGATCATCACCTTCCTTGAAGGATCGCTTCATCTGGTCTGCTCAACTAACACTGATCACGCTAGAAGCCCCAGGTCAGCGCCGCCCCAAAACCACCTTGACACTCCCTCCATGCCACGCCCCAAGCGGACGAAAGAACTCCCGCCAGGATCTCTCATAGCGAGGGTTCTCCTCAAGCGATCGATCTGCGACCGTTATGAGGCGTAGCACCCCGACCATCGGACTGCTGCTGTGCCAGACTAAGAATGAAGTGGCCGCAGAATAGGCACTGCGCGATCAGGGCCAACCGCCTG
Source organism: Nesterenkonia ebinurensis (assembly GCF_008711175.1). GTDB lineage: Bacteria > Actinomycetota > Actinomycetes > Actinomycetales > Micrococcaceae > Nesterenkonia > Nesterenkonia ebinurensis. Next base: position 272,380 of record NZ_VWNF01000041.1, on the reverse strand, counting down.
CCGACTATCGTGCAGAGCGGACAGAAACCAGAGGGAAAAGTGATGAGCGAGCCGGTGGACCGATACCAGGTGATTCCTGCGGCCTTCGTCTTGTTGGTCGATAGTCAGGAGCAGGTGCTGCTGTGTTACCGGCGCGGGACCGGATATATGGATGAACATTGGTCGTTCGGCTCAGCTGGACATGTGGAGGCCGGTGAGACGGTGCTGCAGGCGGCGGTGCGCGAGGTCCGAGAAGAGCTGGGCGTGAAGATCGCCGAGGCTGACCTGGTGCCTATGACGGTAGGGCACCGAACCTCACGCAATGGCAAACCCATTGATGAGCGCGTGGACTTCTTTTTCTCGGTACGTCGATGGGAGGGCGAACCGCGTATCCAGGAGGAGGATAAAGCCGCGGAACTGCGCTGGGTGAGCCCGGATCAGCTCCCTGAGCCGGTGGTGCCCTATGAGCGAGTCATTCTGCAGCAGTGGGAACAGGGAACACTGCCGCCGGTGAGCACCTTTGGCTTCAACGCGTAACGGTGCTTCTACGAGGAAACCCAGGAAACCCCCACCCAATTAGGAAAACTCCTAGTCAGACGGGGGCTTGCAGTGCGGCCGTTCTGAGGCGCAGTTGGAAGAAATCCACCTGGGATAAGGTCGCCCGCGCGGTGGAGGAGCTTCAGGGCAGACGACGGTAGGTTCGATAGTTTTGCCAACGGCTGTTGGCAAATTGTGCAGCAGCATGTTGCACAATTGGGCACCGGGTCACCGAGTAGGTCTTCGCATCGTGGAGAGCACCGCGCTCGACCGCGGAAACATGCGGATTTGCGCTCGGTCTTGGAACGGACTCACCCCTGTTGTTGTGTGCAACCTCAGTGCATGGAGGCCGCGCAGGGGGATCGTCGTGCCGATGGTTATGCCGGTAGTCGCACCGCGTAGTTCTCAACACTCCGCATGTTCCCTGTTGTCGCGATGAAGTCATGGAAGCGGGATGTGACTAACCGCTGTTGGGCGGTTGTTTCTCCTCGAGCAGAGGCTTCTCTCGCGAGGCCCGATGTGCTTAAATAGGACCAGTTCGCAACAAGCGGTTCTGAGTAGGTGCTCCCGCTTGCGAGTCCAGCCGCCGTTCAGAGGTCATGTCCAACCCTGCGGCTAGGCTGAGAACATCAAGACATAACCCGCGCTAGCCCGCGCGAAGGAGTAGTTCCCTTGAACGAGGAAGCCAAATTCCCACATCTGTCACACTTAGACGAGAGGCGGCTGAAACTCTATAACTCCTTGCGTGAGCTAAGTCCGGAGCTTGCTGGGTTGTACTCCTCGGGAATCCGGCATCTGGTAGAAATACCCGCCCCAGGCGAGGAGCGCGCTCGAATCGCCCATATAGGGCATGCCATGCGTGAGGTCGTGAACGGCATGCCTGACGTTCTGATGGGCGGTGAGCTTCGACCGAAACGAAAGAGCTCCGCTGACTTGATTAAGCACTTGCCATACTTGGCGGCCAAGTCCCCGGGTATCGACCTTACAGTCGATGGTGGTCAGGTTCCGGTTTCGAAGCCCCTCGCCACCCAGTTTCAGGAGATTATTGAAGTCGCTACCGCAGAGGTTGGGCGTAGCCGTAGTGATGCGGCAGCACTTCTTACGGATGATGGACGAGAAGAAACGCCAGCAATTGGCCAGTGGATCACTGCTCGTGATGCTTTTGTCGCTTGGTGTCACTGGGAGCGTAAGCCAACTGCTGAGATGGATCTTCCCAGTGATGACGAGATTGAAGCGCAGATCAAAACTGTTGAAGACGTAATCAGTGCTAGAACAGCTGACTTCTTTGCCGCTCGTCAGAGAGTGGATGACCTTCTTGAGTCTGCAAATGATCAGGGCAAAACTGGAGCTTTTGCAGAACCGTCAGAAGATGATGTGAAAGTGGCATTGGCGCGAATACCCTCCTTGCAGTTGCGTCGTGTCTTTTACGGGGAGCTGCGAAACCCAAACTGGGTCCGCCCACTTTTCGTAGCTGGGGCTTTTACCGCTCCCCCTAGCCCAGAACCCGTCGAAGGAGGCATTAGGGATCCTCTTTGGCCAGAGATTAACTATCTGGAACGAGTCGCTCCGATGGCCCCAAGTGAAGTAGTCGACGTGCTGCTTACCCTGAAGAATTCCGACAACCACCTGGTCCGGCGCGCAGTTACTTCTGCTATTGCTTCTGTTCCTGCGAGCGAGGCAATCCGTGCCAAACCGTTGCTCATGGAATGGAAAAAACAAGGTTTCGGATGGCGCGTAGATGAGAGGGATCTAGTCCAGATAGCCGTCAACATGCTGACTCAGGGAGAACGAGAGGCAGGTAAGCAGTTCGCGAATGCTCTGTTCTGGCCAAGTAAGCCTTCGGAACGCCAGGATGAGGATCTTTGGACTTGGAGGAGTAAGCCCGTTCTGCATCTCAAAGAACATTGGTACTCAGAGGAGCTGCCTAAGGTCGTAGCTGCGCTTGGAGAGGACGCATTCTGGCATGTAGAGCGCTGGCTAGTCGGCTACCTCAGTGCTAGTGAGGCACTGACAAAGGATTGGGACCACTCCGACATCGGAAGCGTCTCGATAGAAGACCCAGATGACCGTCCGGATGCAAAACAGGCACTTGTGACAGCCCTGCGTGACCTTGCTGTTGACGAATTCCGGAATGAACCCAGAACGACCTGGGATCAGTTGATGAAGAGCGGCGCGAGACTACTGCGCAAGATAGCCCTCATTGCTCTAACTGACGCACTTAATACAGAAGAGAACTCTGCTGCTCGTGCAGACATGGTGGCCACTGCTACACGCGCTTTGGATGAGGCGGCGGCATGGGGATACTCATCCCGACGAGAATTTGCTCTGCTCCTCCGCGCAGTAGCTCCATTGCCAGCTGGAGCTGAAGCTGCCCTACGTAAAGCACTAGATGCAGGAGTGCGCGGCTCCAGAGAAGAGTTGTATGAGTTCCTCATTACAAGACACGGGGATCAAGATGAAGCGGATAAAGAGTTCGCCGAGGCGATGAAATCATGGAGGCATCGTCTATTAGCTGCCGCAGGTGAAGAATCCCTTCCGGAAGACTTTCGCCAAGAACTGCTCCGACTAAATGAGCAACAAGGTAAGGTCGAAGATCCTCTGGAAGACGAGACTAGGTTCAGCGCGAAAGCAGGCTTCAATCCGCTCAAGAGCAGTGTGGACCTATCGGTAATGAGTAACGAGCAGCTGCTGGATCACTTGGAAAATTGGGAGCCTACGGACTCATTCTTTGATGGGCGCTGGGATCAAGGACAACAGCTCGCCAGCCTGCTGACCACGAATCCATCGATGTTGAGCGGTGTAGCGGCTCGCATCGATCGTCTTCATCCTGTCTACCTGTCCGCCATATTGCATGGTTGGCGATCGGCGCTTAAAATCAACAGCAAGCTCAACCCTGAAGACGCCTTAGAGCTAGCTCGTGCAGTACTGAATCATGAGGACAAATCGGAATTTTCCCTTGAGAACGATGAACTTGAGGATGACCCAGACTTCAGTGGGGCAAAGTCTTCCGCTATTGATTTATTGGAAGAGCTATTGCGCGCTCACAGTAGCGAGGCATTGCTGAACAACGCGATGCTGGCGGACGTAGCGAATCTGCTAGTAGAGCATGTATGGGATGAGAACTCCTGGCGAGATTACATAGAAAACTCGCCGTCATCGAACGACGACCCTCTTCACATCTCCCTGAACTGGCGATGGCCTACGGCTTTCCGCGGACTCGTTCGCTTGCTGCTTCAGGGGGTTGACGAGCCTTGGTGGAAGTCCGTCTCTGCGACTACCTTGAGGGAGTTGGCTCGCGAGGATACGCCGGGAGCCTCGGGTGCTGTGTTGGGTGAAAGTCTCGGGCGCATCGTCTACGAACTACCAGAGTGGTTTGATAAATATCTGGCTGAGGACTTCTCATCTGAGTCTCCGCTGACTACTCAACAGCAAGTTGCTCTCTCTGCCTCTCTGTCCCACTATCGATTCCATCCAGAAGTGCTGAACAAGCTACGCCCGGCTTTTCGACGATTAATACATCACGAAGGCAAAATCATTGACGCCTGGAACCAGGCGCAGCCCACGTTGGAGCAGCTAGGGATATGGCTTATTGAGGGCATAATCCGCGACGAGCTCGATTCGGACGATGACCTTGTAAAGGAGTACTTCAGCAAGGTAGACCCGAAGGTGCGTGGACAGGCACTAGGAAGAATGGCCTTTCAGTTCAAGCACGCTAACTCGGTCTCTGACAACTTCCGTGACCGACTGGGCGCGTTATGGGATAGACGCGTCAAGCACGTACGCAGAACTCCAGAAGACGTACAGGAACTTCAAGACTTCTACTGGTTCGTAAACTGCGGGCGATTTTCCCCGGAGTGGTGGCTGCCGCGCCTCAAAGAAGCGGCAGAACTCGGTGGCTTGCGCGATTCGCAGGGTGTGATCGGCGACCAACTCCTCGAGGCCCTCCCGAACCACGCGGAAGAAGTCCTGGACGCCGTCATCGCCTTGACTCGCAGTCGAGCCGAGATGCACGACTACGACCTTCGCGAGCAAACTGCTCCAACTGTAATAGCCCGTGCGCTGGACTCGGGCGATGACGAGCTTGCGCGTCGAGCCACGGCTCTAATGAACAAGCTCGGAGCTGAGGGCCAAATTAACCTGCACAGACAGGTAGAGAGTATTCGCCAGGCAGCCCGGCGAGATTCCCAGCTGCCTGAAGCTTCCCCGGGAGGCCGTTCTGAGGCGTAGCTGGAAGGAATCTACCCGGGAAAAGGTCGCCGGGCGGTGGAGGACCTGCAACGCTGCCGCAGATAGCCTTTTCATTCAGCGTAGCGCACAGTGTCATCGGGCGGGTCTTCGGTGGAGTTATCGCGTTGTGGAGCGGAAGCTGTTATCCCCGGAGGCTCCTAGCGCCTCGAGCCCTTTCGCAAACGGCCCATCCCCCTTGGGCGACTTTATTGCTTGCGGTACACGAGAGCCAGTCAGAATTTTTGGCAGGATGAATGATGCCGAAACCGTCGCACCGACTGTCATGCCGGGGTTCGTGCCGTGTTGCTCCGGAGTGCCCTAACCACTGCGTGATCCCGGGGTGGTATTAACAAAGCAGGATGTGACTGACTGCAACACGTTGCATCCATCGCCCGACTCCGGACTCTTCTCTCACAGCACCAAATGTGCTTAAATAAGAGAAGTTCGCAATAAGCGGTTCCGAGCTGCAGCTCCCGCTTCCGCGACATGCGCTCAGCACTACACAGCTGCACAGGGTCATGTCTGTGCCTGCCGATAGGCTGATCTATGAATCACATAATCGCGCCACGCGCTGAGGAGACTACCGAACATGAGCACTACTGCGCCTGAAACAGAGGTGACCGAGACTCGCCTGAACCCTGATCAGCGGGCTGAACTGCACAAAACGATCTGGCGGATGGCCAATGATCTGCGCGGTTCGGTGGATGGCTGGGACTTCAAGCAGTATGTGCTGGGGATGCTCTTCTACCGGTATATCTCGGAGAATCTCACCGAGTACCTCAACGAGCAGGAAAGAGCTGCCGACGACGGCGACCCTGACTTCGACTACGCCCAGCTTTCCGATGAGGACGCCGAGTTCGGCCGGGAGACCACGGTTGAGGAGAAGGGCTTCTTCATCCTCCCCAGCGACCTCTTCGTCAATGTGCGCAAGCGAGCACGGACGGAGCTCGAGACGCTGAATGAGACTCTGGCCCAGGTGTTCCGCAATATCGAGGGCTCGGCTGTCGGTCACCAGTCGGAGTACGATCTCAAAGGACTCTTCGACGATCTGGACGTCAACTCCGCCAAGCTGGGCAACTCGGTGATCAAACGGAACGAGAAGCTGGTCAAGTTGCTGGACGCGATTGGAGACCTCAATCTCGGACGTTTCGCCGACAATACGATCGACGCTTTCGGCGACGCCTATGAGTACCTGATGGCGATGTACGCCTCCCAGGCAGGCAAATCCGGTGGTGAGTACTTCACCCCGCAGGAGGTCTCGGAACTGCTCGCGAAGATCACGGTGCATGGCAAAACTGCGGTGAACAAGGTCTACGACCCGGCCTGCGGCTCGGGCTCCCTGCTGCTGCAGTTCGCCAAGATCCTGGGCAAGGACAATGTCCGGCAGGGCTTCTACGGCCAGGAGATCAACCTGACGACCTACAACCTCGCTCGGATCAACATGTTCCTGCACGACATCAACTACGAGAAGTTTGATATCGCCCACGGGGACACCTTGACTGACCCGCAGCATGAGGATGATGAGCCTTTTGAGGCGATCGTCTCCAACCCGCCGTATTCCACCAAGTGGGAGGGGGACTCGAATCCTCTCCTGATTGATGACCCCAGGTTCTCGCCCGCCGGTGTGTTGGCCCCGAAGTCCAAGGCTGACCTGGCCTTCACCATGCACATCCTGTCCTGGCTGGCAGTCAACGGCACTGCGGCCATCGTCGAGTTCCCCGGCGTGCTCTACCGCGGCGGTGCTGAGGCCAAGATCCGCAAGTACCTGGTGGACAACAACTATGTGGACACCGTGATTCAGCTGCCGCAGGACCTGTTCTTCGGCACCACGATCGGCACCTGCATCATCGTGTTGAAGAAGTCGAAGAAGGACAACAGCATCCTGTTCGTGGACGCCTCAGCGGAGTTCGAACGTCAGGGCAACAAGAACAAACTGACCCCGGCTCACCGGCAGAAAATCTACGACGCTGTGGTGGCCCGGGAACAGGTCGACCACTTCACAGCTCTGGTGGAGAACAGCCAGATCGCGGAGAACGATTACAACATCGCGGTCAGTTCCTACGTGGAGGCTGAGGACACCCGCGAAGAGATTGACATCAAGGTTCTGAACGCCGAGATCGAGCAGATTGTGGCCCGGCAGGCCAAGCTGCGTCAAGAGATCGACGCCATCGTCGCCGACCTGGAGGGCGCGGAGTAATGGCTGAAGGTCCTGACAGCGAGATCCTGTTCTATCAGGGCGACGACGGCGACACCCGGGTCGAAGTCAGACTCGAGGAGGAGACGGTCTGGCTGACTCAGCAGCAGATCGCGCAGCTCTTCGGCACCACCCGCCAGAACATCGATCAGCACATCCGCAACATCTACGACGAGGATGAGCTCCCCGAGTCGGCAACTTGCAAGAAATTCTTGCAAGTTCGTCAGGAGGGAAACCGCCAGGTCAGGCGCGAACTGCCCCACTACAACCTCGACATGATCCTCTCGGTCGGCTACCGCGTGAAGTCCGCGACCGCGACCCGTTTCCGCCAGTGGGCCAGTGAACGACTCACCGAGTACATCGTCAAAGGCTTCACTATGGATGACGAGCGAATGAAAGAGCTCGGCGGCGGCCGCTACTGGCGTGAGTTGCTGGACCGCATTCGCGATATCCGCAGCAGCGAGAAAGTTCTCTACCGCCAAGTGCTGGACCTCTTCGCCACTAGTGTGGATTACAAGCCGCAGGCTCCGGAGGCTAAGGAGTTCTTCGCCAAGATTCAGAACAAGCTCCATCACGCAGCCCACGGGCACACTGCACCCGAGGTGATCCTGGAGCGCGCAGATGCCGAGAAGCCGTTTATGGGGCTGACGACGTTCAAGGGCGACAAGCCCCTGCGGGCTGATGTCATTGTGGCGAAGAACTATCTGACTGAGGACGAGCTTCGTCGGCTGAACACTGTGGTCTCGGCATACTTTGATGCCGCTGAGTTCCGCGCGATGAACCGTGAACCCACTTATATGGCGGACTGGCTAAACCACTTGGATGGTCTGCTCACTGCTATGGGTGCTGCAGTTCTGGAAGATGGTGGTTCGGTTTCCCGGCAGCAGGCGGACGATAAAGCCTATGGCGAGTACACCAAGTACCGCGCAGCTGCGAGCGAGGAGCTCACTGAGGTCGAGCGCCAGTACCTGGAGACGCTGAAACAGACCCAGAAGCGCATCGAGGGGGAGAAGAAATGAGCCGCATCGATGACCTGATCCGCGACCTCTGCCCCGACGGCGTGCCGTATCCACGGCTGGGAGAGATCGCCAACTATTCCAAAACCAAAGTGGATGCTTCTGAACTTAATGAAACGATGTTCGTTGGTGTCGATAACCTGGTCGCTAATAAAGGCGGTCGCGTCGACTCCACTTACCCGCCCAACACAGCCAGGCTCACCGCATACGAGCCAGGCGACATCCTGTTAGGCAACATTCGTCCTTAATCTGAAGAAAGTCTGGCTCAGTGATCGAAGTGGTGGTTGTAGTGGCGACGTTCTTGCCGTGCGTTTGAGCGAACCAGACCGAGGAGAGGTGAAGCCCGAGTTTCTCTACTACGTGCTGTCCTCGGACCAGTTCTTCGCCTACAACATGCAGCACACAAAAGGCGCCAAGATGCCTCGCGGAAATAAGCCTGAAATCTTGAAGTATCCAGTTCCAGTTCCACCTCTTGAGGTCCAGGGCGAGATCGTGAGGATTCTCGACAACTTCAGCGCGCTTACAGCGGAGCTGGAAGCGCGTCGCGCTCAGTACGAGTACTACCGCGACGCGCTTCTTGACGGAGCCCGCCAAGAAGGATCCGAGGTGCCCATCGGTGAATTGGGACAAGTCGTTACAGGACGGACTCCCAAGTCTTCCGAAGCCTCATTCTGGGGCAAGGAGATGGATTTCATTACACCTAGCGATATCAAGAATGGCATGAAGGAGGTCTCATCGCCCACCAGGATGTTGTCTAAACGAGGCGCAGAAAACATGAATAAAGTGATTCTTCCGGAGCGATCCATTCTGGTCACCTGCATCGGGGCGGACATGGGTAAGACCGTAATTAATGCGAATGAGTGTGCTACCAATCAGCAGATCAACTCGCTTGTTCCCGACTGCTCGAAGGTGTTGCCTGACTACGTGTTCCACGTCTTGACCGCCATGAGAGATCAGCTTCGTAAGCAAGGAGAGCGTAGCGGCGGAACCATGCCGATAATCAATAAGACGGACTTCTCTAAAATTCCTCTCCCTATCCCGCCGCTCGAAACACAGAAGCGAACGGCAGGGCAACTCGATAAGTTTGACGCCCTAGTCAATGACCTCACCTCCGGGCTCCCTGCTGAGATTTCGGCACGCCGCAAGCAGTATGAGTATTACCGGGATCGGCTGCTGACCTTCGAGGAGGCCGCGGCATGACGGCTCCGGAATCAGCGAAGCACTATGAGCCGATTGCGGTATCGGATGAATCCACCGTCGTCGCCGAATACGAAGCCCCGGCGCGGACCGCGGCGGACTACCAATCCGAGCAGCAGCTCGAGGACGCCTTCATCACTCAACTGCAGGAACAGGCTTACGAACGCCTCACCATCACCAGCGAAGCCGAACTGATCGATAACTTGCGCACCCAGCTGGAGGCGCTGAACAAGATCACCTTCACCGACGCCGAGTGGGAGCAGTTCTTCAAGACGTCGATCTCCAGTGCTAACGAAGGCATTGTGGAGAAGACCCGGCGCATCCACGAGGACTGGATCCAAGTGCTGCACCGCGAAGACGGCAGCAGCAAGAACATCTACCTCATCGACAAATCAGACATTCACAACAACCGACTGCAGGTCCTCAACCAGTACGAGGCCGAGGGCGCCTACTCCAACCGGTACGACGTCACCGTGCTGGTCAACGGTCTGCCGATGGTGCACATCGAGCTCAAGCGTCGAGGTGTGGATATCCGTGAAGCCTTCAACCAGATCAGTCGTTACCAGCGGGACAGCTTCTGGGCCGGGTCCGGGCTCTACGAATACATCCAGCTCTTCGTCATCAGCAACGGCACGTTGACCAAGTACTACTCCAACACCACCCGCGACGGGCACCTGCGCGAACAGGCGCGAAAGTCAAGGAAATCGCGGAAGCAAACCTCCAACTCCTACGCGTTCACCAGCTGGTGGGCTGACGCCAACAACAAGGCGATTACCGATCTGGTCGGCTTCACCAAAACCTTCTTCGCCAAACACACACTACTGAACATCCTCACCAAATACTGCGTGTTCGATGTGGACCAGAACCTGCTGGTGATGCGGCCCTACCAGATCGTCGCTGCTGAGAAGATTCTGCGGAAGATCGAGACCGCCACCAACTACAAGCGATACGGCACTGTGACCGCCGGCGGATACATCTGGCACACCACCGGCTCCGGGAAGACGCTGACCAGCTTCAAGGCCGCCCAATTGGCCTCGCGGCTGGAGTCGGTGGAGAAAGTGCTGTTCGTCGTCGACCGTAAAGACCTGGACTACCAGACCCAGCGAGAATACGACCGGTTCGAAAAGGGTGCGGTGGATAACACCAAGAACACCGCCCACCTGAAGAAACGAATGGAGAACCCTAGTTCTCGGATTGTGGTCACCACCATCCAGAAACTCTCCCGGTTCATCGAGCAGAACCCCAAACATCCGGTCTTCGGACAGCACATGGTGCTGATCTTTGATGAGTGCCACCGTTCGCAGTTCGGTGACATGCACACTGCTATCACCAAGAGCTTCAAGAAGTACCACCTATTCGGGTTCACAGGCACTCCGATCTTCGCGGAGAACTCCGGCTCCGGGGGCAACCCGAAGCTGAAGACCACTGAGCAAGCCTTCGGGGAGAAGCTGCACACCTACACCGTGGTCGATGCCGTCAACGACAAGAACGTACTGCCCTTCCGGATCGACTACATCAACACCATCAAGGCCAAGCCGATCGAGACTTCCTCCGAAGTTTCCAGCATCGACACCGCCTCGGCACTGTTGGATCCTCGGCGTATCAAGCTCGTGGTGGAGTACGTGCTCGATCACTTCAACCAGAAGACCAAGCGGGACGCCAGCTACACACTGAAGGACCGACGCGTGCGCGGGTTCAACTCCCTCTTCGCTGCCTCCAGCATCGACGCTGCTAAGCGGTACTACAACGCATTCGGCAAAGCGCAGCTAGAACGTGCAGCGCAGAACCCCGGCTATGAGCCGCTGAAGATCGGCATCATCTACAGCTTTGCGCCGAACGAGGAACTCGCTGACGGAATCTTGGCCGAGGAAGGCTTCGACCCTAACGAACTCGACGGCGACTCCCGTGGCTTCCTGGAGGATGCCATCCAGGACTACAACGACATGTTCTCCACCAGCTGGGACACCAGTGCTGAAGGTTTCCAGGGGTACTACAAGGACCTTTCCGCCAAGCTGAAAAACCGCGAACTGGACATGGCGATCGTAGTGAACATGTTCCTCACCGGCTTCGACGCCACCACACTGAACACTTTGTGGGTGGACAAGAACCTGCGCTACCACGGGCTGATTCAGGCTTACTCGCGGACCAACCGGATTCTGAACTCGGTGAAGACCTACGGGAACATCGTCAGCTTCCGCGACCTCAAAGACGAAACCGATGACGCACTGGCGTTGTTCGGGAACAAAGATGCCGGCGGCGTGGTGCTGCTGCGTCCCTACGCCGAGTACCTGCAGGAATATGAACAGTTGCTGGCTGAACTGCGCGAGAAATACCCCGCCGGGCAACTGGTGGAGGGCGAGGACACCCAGAAGGACTACATCAATCTCCACGGCAACCTGCTGCGGCTGCGCAATATCCTCACCAGCTTTGATGAGTTCGCTGAGGATGACTCGCTGACCGACGGTGAGCTGCAAGAGCGGCAGAGCATCTACCTGGACCTGTACCAGGAGCACCGGACCCAGGATGCCGCCGAGAAGACTCAGATCCATGAGGATGTGGTCTTCGAGATCGAACTTGCCCGGCAGGACGAGGTCAACGTCGACTACATCCTCATGCTGGTCGAGAAGTACCGAGAGGATGGTAAGGGCGAGGACAAAGAGCTGCGCGCCAGTATCGACCGGGCCGTCGACGCCAGTCCCACCCTACGGAACAAGAAAGACCTCATCGAGCAGTTCGTCGACAAGGTCTCCATCACAGGACCCATCGATGAAGCCTGGCGCGAATACATCGAGCAGAAGCGCACCGAGGAGCTTCAGGCGCTGATCGCCGAGGAGAATCTCAAGCCCGAAGAGACTGAAGCGCTCATCGCTGACGCCTTCCGCGACGGCACCGTGCCCACTGTGGGCACCCGGATCAACAAGCTCTTCGCCCAGCGCTCCTCACGGTTCTCCCGCGCCAACATGCACGGCGCAAAGAAACGTGTGGTCATAGAAAAGCTGAACACGTTCTTCGACAGGTTCAAAGGTCTGGGGGAGTAGCACTATGGCTAATGAACTCCATGAAGGTAAGCCTCGAATCGGGTGGCTCTTCGATGGCAATCCTGACACGGCCGATATCGCGGTGATGCTAGAAGATACGGGGAAGGCTATTCAGCTAACAGTGCCCCTGCAGGGGATGACTGCGTCGAGGGACGTTTATCGGCGATGGTGGTCAGCAGGAATCAGCTTCGGAGACGACCCAGACAAGACCAAGTATGACTACAAGCCTCCCCGTGTCCTCATGATGGATGACAACCTTGGCCCTGTAGTTCTCGTTGGGTGCCGAGCAACTGGGTATAGCCAGAGCCTGAGTAGCGGCAACGGACAGATCGTTGCGAACTATGCGGTACTCGGCGGAAGGATTCCGAACTACGAGCGAATTCATGGCATGAGGACAGAGGTCACGGCTTGGAATGTATGGACAGGGCTTAGCGCGATGAAAGTTGAGCCAAGGTTGAATGGAAGCCGAGTTGAATCTGTAAAAATGACACTCGAGGGCAGTGAAGAGATTAATCTATCACGCAGCCTGAATCTTAAAATGAAGTCACGATGGAGAACAAATAAGAGTCGCGGAAAGTTTAAGGCCGATGAGGGTGTACATATCATTACGCAAGTGACTCGTGCTCGCGAGTGGGAGGAGCACTTGAAACTTCATGGAGCCTTGGTTGATCTTGTGGCTATCTCCGCATGGCGCAAGTTTGGCTTCTCGTCGATTGAAGTTTGCCGGGCAGATGACCCAGAGCGGGTTATGAGTGGTCGGTCAATCCATGAGCGCTGGTCACCAGTGGCCACACACAAGATTATTCGAGACGAGTATTCGTGGAAGAAGGATCCGAGGTTTCTGTTCCCATACTCGGAGGTTGGTTCACACGGCATTGGGCGCTGGCTGAAGCTAAGACAGCACTATGGATTAGCCACGGGACCCATGCTGGGCATACTGCGATCAGACAATCCATGGAGCAATTCCAGTGTTGTGCAAAGTGGGATAGCGCTAGAGAATCTTGCGTACCTCATTGATACTTTGAAGAACGGAGGCGCGCACTTGGATGGTCGAAAGCAGATGAAATTCAATACAGGTCTCGATGTAATCCTTCAGGACATGGATGGTGTCCCGCTAGATGATGTAGAGGGATGGAAGACGCGTGCTAATGCAACTTACATGGGTCTTAAGCACCCAGACCGTCCTACACCTGACTCTCTCGTGCTTCTCAACACCCTGCGAGAGAACCTGCTTGTTTTACGTTTTTGGGTTGCGCAGCAAATTGGCGTTAAAGGTTCTACTTTGAAGGATAGGCTTGGCGATGACCCCCTCGCGCATGCTTTCGAACTTATCGACTGACAGTCAGACAGTAGCGACGTCTCGTCAGACATTTCGCTGCACTGAGCGCACCGGCTGCTTCGGCGGCGTGGTGCGCTGAATGGTCGGGATGCTGCCGGTGACTCACCCCGTCTGTGCGGGGTCCCTTGTCCCACTGGATGCGGTTCGGTGCGGGTGTCTGGTCCGCGCGCTGTCCGGGCTGCGGCGAAGTGTTGTTTATTCCACACGACTCCTAAGCGGGTGCAGAAACCAGTGTTGTGACCCCTGTTGGTGACCGTCGCGTCGGGCGTCGTATCGGTCCAGGTCAGAGCGAAAAGACACTTGATCGTTTGGGTGTTCCGAGCTATCTTCAGGACACCGCGGCCCGCATCCCAGGCCTAATTGGCCCGGATTTCCGCGGTTCTACGCCAATCTCTAACCGAATACAGGAGGTCGCTCTATGCCGACTGCGACCCCAAATCCATCCGGTGATGCCGCAGCAACTGCGGCGGCTCCTCGCGCCCCGACAGGCAGGGCAGTCATCTACCTGCGAGTTTCTACGATGCGACAGGCCACCAAAGGCGGTGAGGCCGAGGGCTACTCCATCCCAGCTCAGCGTGCCGCCTGTCACCAGAAGGCTAAGGACCTCGACCTCGAGATTGTCGGCGAATACGTCGACCGGGGACAGTCCGCTCGTTCTGCTGACCGTCCGGAACTCCATGCCATGCTCTCGCGCATCAAACAAGGCGACATCTCCACCCTAATCGTCCATAAATCGGACCGGTTAGCCCGGTCCCTGGAAGACCATGTCGCTATCGTCTCCTCGCTGAAGAAGAAGGGCGTAGCCCTGGTTTCCTGTATGGAGGTCATGGATGCGGAGACGCCCTCGGGCATCTTGACCCAGGGGATTATGGCAGCGTTCAACGAGTTCTACTCCTCGAACCTCTCGTTTGAAGCCAAGAAAGGCATGCGACAGAAAGCTCAGAACGGCGGCACCCCAGGAAAGGTCCCAGTTGGGTATCTGAACATCACCAGCAACCAGGGCGGCAAAGACATCCGAACCGTGGTCGTGGACGACGAACGCGCCCCGCATATCACCTGGGCGTTTCAGGCCTACAGCAGCGGCCAGTACAGCATCGCCCAGATCACCACCGAATTGAAGAAGCGCGGGATGACCAGCCGCCCAACTGCGAAGAACAGCGGCAAACCACTGAGCAACGCCCAGGTCCACCGGCTGCTGCACAACAAGTACTACCGCGGCATCGTCACCTACGACGGGGTCGACTACCCCGGCAAACACGCCCCGCTGGTGGATGCGGTGACCTTCCAGAGGGTCCAGGAACTGCTGGAGTACCGACGGATCAACGGTGACCGGTCCTGGCGGCACAAGCATCACCTGAAGGGCATCACCTACTGCGGACGCTGCGGCTCCAAGATGGGCTACGGACCATCCAGAGGAAAAACCGGTGCCACTTACGAATACTTCTTCTGCCTGGGCCGTCACACTGGACGCAAGTCCTGCGACCTGCCATATCTGCTGGTGGAGGATCTGGAGAAACACGTTGAGCGCATCTGGGAAGCACTGCGCTACCCGGATGGGTTCATCTCTGAGGTTCGGGCCATGACGCACCAGATGCTCGAAGACCAGTTAGCTGATACTACCCACCTGAAGCGCGAACAGGCGCGACGTCTCAAAGACCTCGAAACCAAGAAGCAGCGCCTCTACGACGCTTATCTAGAAGCCGCCATTCCCGTCGCTGAGCTGAAGAAGCGCCAGGAGCAGATCGAGGTTGAAATCGTCAACGCCCAAGCCCTGCTCCAGGACGCACAGAACACCGGCGAGGACGCCCACCAGCGACTCGATACCGTACTGGATCTACTGGATAACGCCGTCGAGCTCTACCGGGCAGCTGATGATACCGCTAAGCACGCCCTGATGCAGGCAATGTTCGAGCGGATTGACATCAACATCCACGACGAAGACTCCGACGACTCTGGTTCCACCGAAGCGCATATCGCTGATATCCCAGCCGTCATCGGGCAGACCGTCCAGACCTGCCGCCAGACTGGAGGCGCCCCTGTGGCCTTTCCTGGTCGCAACGCCGCCTCACGCGCGCCTGGTCGCCTCCATGCCCATTCCGGCGCGCAAAGCCCCGGAAACGGCCCGACGCGCGCCCACGCGCCGGGCTCCCGCAAAGGCCGCCACCCCGGCGGCCTGGCACTCAACGAAAGAACCCCCGCCACGATTTCTCTCGGCAAGGGTTCTAACGTCGAACATTTGGCGGAGGCGGGGGGATTTGAACCCCCGATCCCCGGTTAAGAGGATCCTTCATTAGCAGTGAAGTCCGTTCGGCCGCTCCGGCACGCCTCCTGGTCACGTCGAGTGCGGAATCCGCTCAAGACGCGCCTATCCAGCGTACCGGCACCGGGACAGCAGGGCAAAGTGGCGGTGACCAGCCGGTAGTGTGGAGCAGGTGAATCAGCAGGAGTACACCATCGCTGTGATCGGGGCCGGACCTCGTGGCACCGGCTTCCTGGAGCGGCTGCTCGCCCAGGTAGAGCACAGCAGCCCCGACCAGTGGCGACCACTGCGAGTCAGCGTGTTCGACCCCGCGCCCCACGGTCCCGGCCGGGTCTGGCATCCCGAACAGTCCCAGCTCTACCTGATGAACACCCCGGCCAGCTACCCCACCGCCGCGCCTGCCGGGGACACCCAGAACCAGCTGCCGGCCTCATCCTGCTCGTTGAGCTTCCTGGACTACTGTCGTGCCAACGGGCTGAATGACGACGCCGCTGCCTACCCGGCTCGCGCCGCCTACGGCACCTACCTCGCCTGGCTCAGCAAGCAGGTATCAGCCCATCTGCACGGCCGTGCCGTGGCAGTGGAGCATATCAGCAGTGAGGTCACCCACCTCACCCGCCAAGAGGGGAACTATCTGCTCAGTGCCGCCGGCCGCCAATACCGCGCCGATGCGGTGGTCCTCGCCCTGGGGCACCTGGAGGCCGAGCAAGGGGCCGGGCCCTCCCATCTGGCGGCCCAGGCCCATCGGCTCAACCTCCACTACCAGCCCCCGGCCATTCCCACCGATGTGGACTATGAAGGGTTCGGCGCAGGGGAACGGGTGCTGGTTCGCGGCATGGGGCTGAACTTCTTCGACCTGATGATCCAGGTCACCGCCGGCCGGGGCGGCCGCTTCCGGCTTAACCCTGAGGCAGCTCCCGGACAGCGGCTCACCTACACCGCTTCCGGGCAGGAGCCCCACCTGATCGCTGGTTCCCGTCGCGGCACACCCTACCGGGCCAAGACAGTGGCCCCCGGATTCGTACCTGAGGGCATTGAGCTGCAGTACCTGACCGATCACGCTGTGGAGGCACTGCTTGAGACCTATGGGGAGCTGGACTTCACCGAGCACCTCTGGCCGCTGATCCAGCAGGACCTCACTGCCACCTACGCCCAGTTCGGCGGACAGGGCGAATTCGACATCCAGGCATACGCACGCCCCTTCGAAGGTCAGCACTGGGCAAGCCCCCAGTGGTACCAGCAGACTATGACTCAGTGGCTGAGAGACGACGCCGCGGCGGCAGCCGCCGGCACCGGTTCACCGGAGAAGATGGCCGTCAACGCACTGCATGCCGCCAGGCTGAAGGTCAAACACCTGGTCACCGAACATCTGATCCGCCCGGAGTCCCGGCTGCGGGATGTGGAAGGCTGGTTCGAAGCCCTGGTGGAGGGTTTGGCCTCCGGTCCGCCGCTGCAGCGGATCGAGGAGCTGGCAGCTGTGGCCAGGGCCGGCGTCGTCGAGTTCCTGGGCCCGGAACCGGTCTACGGGGTCGACGGAACGCAGAAGAGCTTCATTGCCGACTCTGCCGCAGTCCAGGGCGTCCGCTACTCCGCCGAGCACATGATCGAGGCGATGATGCCGCCCAACCGGATCACCCAGGCCACCTCCCCGCTGGTCCGCGGTCTGCTCCAGGGAGACCTGGGCTTCCCGGCGGCGCTGGAGGCAGGCGGAGAGATCCACGTCCACAAAGGCTTCAGCGTGACCGACCAACCGCACCGGCTGATCCACCGCGACGGTGCTGCCGGACAGATCTATGTGCTGGGACTGCAACTCTCCTCAGCCCAGTGGGGCACTGCTATTGCAGCCGAGGCCGGAGGCGACCCTCGGGCCACAGCCCGCGCCCTGGCTGACGCCCACACCGCAGCGGAGGCAATCCTGAAGCAGGCGGCAGCAGACTGAGCCGGCTTGTGCTCAGCCCAGCACCTTCCCCGGGTTGAGCAGCCCGGCGGGATCCAGAGCAGCCTTCACCGCCCGCATAGCCTCCAGCGCAGTGGCATGCTCAGTGCGCATCGGCCCGATTTTGCCGATCCCCACACCATGCTCACCGGTGCAGGTTCCGCCCATTGCCAGGGCGCGGTCCACCAGCCGGGCGTTGATCTCCTTGGCTTTTGTCGCAGCCGCGTCATCACCGGGCGGAAGCAGCATCGCCAGGTGGAAGTTGCCGTCGCCCACATGTCCCACAATCGGGGCCAGCAGGTCCACCGACTCCAAATCCGCCTTAGTCTGCAGAATGCATTCGGGCAGCTTAGAGATCGGCACACAGACATCAGTGGCCAGGGGTGCCGCCCCCGGTATCAGCGCCACTGTTGCAGGCAGCACATCGTGACGGGCCTGCCAAAGCTGCTGGCACTCATCCGGTTCAGTGGCCTGCAGGTGTTCGGCGGCGTCGTAGTGTGCCGCCAATTCCGCAAACTGGGCGTACTGGGCCTCCACCTCGGCCGCAGACCCTGAGAACTCCACCATCAGGGTCTCGGTGACTGGAGCGGTGTAGCCGTTGTACTTCCGCAGTGCATCCACGGTCAGATCGTCCAGCAGCTCCACCCGGGTCAGCCGCAGACTGGAGCGCAGTGCGGCCACCACCAGCTCCACCGCGTTCTGCAGCGAGGGCAGCGACCAGACTCCGGACTTGTTGGCCTCAGGCACCGGGTGCAGAGTCACTGTGGCCTCGGTGATCACCCCCAGAGTGCCCTCCGAACCCACGAACAGATGGGTGAGATCGTAGCCGGAGGAGCTCTTCTTGGCGGTGGACCCGGTGCGGATTACCGAACCATCGGCTAGCACCACGGTCAGGGCCAGCACGTTCTCCTTCAGCGTGCCGTAGCGTACCGCCATGGTGCCGCTGGCTGAGGTGGCCGCCATACCGCCCACACTGGCATCCACTCCCGGCCCGGCAGGGAACTGTAGGCGGTGCGCAGCCAGTGCCGCATTGAGCTGGGACTTCATCACCCCAGCCTCGACAGTGGCATAGAGATCATCAGCGGCGATGTGCAGGATCTGCGTCATCGCCGAGAGATCCAGGCAGATACTGTCCGCTGAGGTGTTCGCTCCGCCCTCCAGGCCGGTGCCCGAGCCGCGAGGGACCACCGGCACCTTGTGTTCGTGGCAGATCCGCATGGTCTCTGCGACCTCCTGGGTGCTGCGTGGCTGCACCACCGCAAGCGGGGGCTGCCAGGAGTGGTAGGAGCGGTCATGGGCCTTGGCTTCCAGCAGGCCTGGATCAGCGGAGACTCTGCCTGCGCCAAGGGCTGTGGTGAGTTCCTTGAGCACGGCTGGGGCGGGGGAAACAGACATGGGGATTAGCCTTTCACGCGCCGGATGGTCAGGGTCTGACTGAGTGTGCCCAGCGGCCCGTGCTCATCGTGGAGCACAGTATGGGTGAGTCCGACGCCGCCGGGTCCGGCTGACTGGGTGACGTCCAGTCCCACCCACTTTCCCTTGGGATGCCGGAACAGTGAGACGGTGGAGTCCACATTCGGGTAGGCCGCCTTGCTGTGGTCTATGGCGGCGGCGGCCCCATTGGCCACATCGATGAGCCCGATATAGTCAGCCAGAGCGCTGGTCTCCTCACCGGCTACCAGCTTTGCCGTGCTGCGCGCCCACGCTTGGGCTCGGCCGGGATTGATCTTCCTGTGGCGGGACTCCGGCAGGGTGCGGATGAACCCGCCGGGCCACTGATGGTCAGGATTCCAGAGCTCCATGGTCTCGGGGGCAGGCATCGTAGGCAGCGCGGAGATCTCCATGTCGTGGGTGTCAGAGGCTGCCAGGGCCCAGGCTCGCAGCACTGCCACAGTCCGGCCGGCATGGCTCAGGGTCGCTTCGCTGAGCTCAATGGTCCGCCCTGGGCGCAGCACCGAGGAGGCGACCTCCACCTCAGCAATGGGCACCACGCCGTAGATGTCGAAGCACAGCCGGGACAGGCTCAGCCGGCTGCCGGGACCGGCCTGGGTGTGTTCTGATCGTTCCAGGGCATGGACCAGCAGGCCCAGGGAGGGGGCAATGTGCTGCTCGGCGGGGTCCCAGGCACCACCAGTAGCTTCCGTGGCCAGGTATCGGCCGCTGCCGAGGGCAGTGAAGTAGGCAGACGGCGTCGTACTGGCAACTGTCATTCTTGACCCCTCCATGGCGGCGATGAGTGCTCTGAGTCACAACAAAACTATCAGGAAAGTCACCCGTTACTAACCGAACGGTCAGTAAGTCTGCTAAAGTACTCCAACGTGAGTTGAATCACCCCGCTCTGTGTGGCCCCTCACGTGGGCTGCGCCACGTCATTGAAGTGTCACAAGTGTCAATGGAGGCACAATGAGCCAGCAGGCATATCTCAGCAAAGAGGGTCATGAGCTGACTCGCGAGGAGAAGAAAGTCCTTGCGGGAACGCTGGTCGGCACCACTATCGAGTGGTACGACTTTTTCATCTACGCGCAGGCGGCCGGGTTCGTCCTGGCGGTGCTGTACTTCGAGCCGCTCGGGCAGGAGAACGCCGCACTGGCACAGCTGGTTGCCTGGGCCTCGATCGGGATCTCCTTCCTCTTCCGCCCGCTGGGAGCCATCCTGGCCGGCTATATCGGCGACAGATTCGGCCGCAAGCTGGTGCTAGTCATCACCCTGATGGGTATGGGCGGTGCCACCGTGCTGATCGGCCTGCTGCCCACCTATGCCGCCTGGGGCATGGCCGCCCCCATCCTGCTGATTGTGCTGCGCGTGCTGCAGGGGCTCTCCGCCGGCGGCGAATGGGGCGGTGCCGCCCTGCTCTCCGTGGAGCACGCCCCCCGACATAAGCGCGGGCTGTTCGGCATGTACCCGCAGATCGGTGTGCCGCTGGGTATGCTGATGGCCACCCTGTTCATGTTTGGGCTCAATGCGGTGCTCGATGACGAGCAGTTCCTGGATTGGGGCTGGCGTGTGCCGTTCCTGTTCTCCTTCGTGCTGATCATCGTGGGCTACCTGATCCGCCTGAAGGTGGAGGAGTCCCCGGTGTTCACTGAGATGAAGGATCGGAAGAAGGAGTCCTCCGCCCCGCTGAAGGAACTGGTCACCACCCACAAGAAGTACACCTTCCTGGCCGCCCTGATCTTTGCGGCCAATAATGCCGCCGGCTACCTGGTGATCGCGTTCTTCGCCTCCTACGGGGCCTCCACTCTGGGCATGTCACGTACAGAGACTCTGATCGCCTCGCTGATCGGAGGCGTGGGCTGGTTCATCTTCACCATGCTCGGGGGCTGGATCTCCGACCGGATCGGGCGTGTGCGGACCTTCCAGATCGGGTATGCGATCATCATCATCTGGGCAGTGCCCATGTGGTTCCTGCTGGATACCGCGTCACTGCCGCTGTTCGCCTTGGCGATCTTCATCCTGACGATCGGGCTGGGGCCCTCCTACGGTCCGCAGTCGGCGCTCTATGCTGAGATGTTCCCGGTCTCGATCAGATTCTCCGGGGTCTCGATCGGCTACGCCTTCGGTTCGATCATCGGGGGTGCCTTCGCGGCCACCATCGCTCAGGCGATCCTGGACACCACCGGCCAGTCCTGGCTGATCGGCGTCTACATCGGCTGCCTGGCGATTGTCTCCTTCATCGCTGTCTCCCTGGTGCCGAAGAACCTCCAGGGCATCAACCTGCACGATGACAGCGACCGTGAGGCGCTGCAGGTCGGCTCGGTGCTGAAGACCAAGTAGAGCTTCGACTCCACCCAGCAAAGCGGCGGGTTCCTCCGGACCGGGGAGCCCGCCGCCGCATTTTCAGCCCCGGCGGCGGCGCTAAGCTGAACAGCACAGCCCATTCACCGTGAGAGGCGGACGAGGATGCGAGTCATCACCATCGGCAAACACTACCCTCAGCTGCAGGAGACCATCCGGGAGGCCGGAGCGGAGCCGGTCTCCGACCCGGCCCGGGCCGAGGGGGTCGTGGTCAGCTACCGCGGACGGGCTCAGGAGCTGGCGGACATCCTTCAGAAGGCTCCGGCAATGCGATGGGTCCAGCTGCCCAGCGCCGGGATTGAGGCCTTCGCCGAGCCGCTGAAGACCTACCCGGAGCTGCTGTGGACCAGCGCCAAGGGCGCCTATGCCCTGCCGGTTGCCGAACATGCCTTGACCCTGACCCTGGCCCTGCTGCGCGAGCTTCCCACCCGGGTGCGGGCCCGTAGCTGGGCGCCGGCCACCGGGACCTCTCTGCACGGGCTGAAGGTCCTGGTGGTGGGTGCTGGTGGAGTGGGGCTGGAGATTCTCCGGCTCATGAAGTGCTTCGACACCCGGGTGACCGTGGTGCGCAGGCTCGCCGAGCCGGTGCCGCAGGCAGATGCCACCGTCATCCTTGAGGACCTAGACCGGCACCTGCCGGAGACCGATGTGGTGGTGCTGGCCGCAGCCCTCACCCCAGATACCCGGCAGCTGATCAGCAAGCACCGGCTGAGCCTGCTGCCCAAGACCGCACTGTTGGTCAATGTGGGACGAGGCGGTCTGGTGGACACTGCTGCGCTGGTGACGGCCCTGCAGGAGGAACGGTTGGCCGGGGCGGGCCTGGATGTCACCGATCCGGAGCCGCTGCCGGAGGGGCACCCGCTGTGGCAGGAGCCCCGGGCACTGATCACCCCGCATGCCGCCGACACCCTGGAGATGATCATGCCCCTGTTCGCCGAGCGGGTGGGCCGGAACATCAACCGGATCCGTGCCGGGGAGGTTCCAGAGGGAGTGGTGGACGCCGCGGCCGGCTACTGAGCCTGCGCATACCGGGCTCGGCAGAACTCGCGCAGCCTCCTAGCCAGCGCCTCCAGCGTCCCGGCGGCATGATGGCGGGCTCTCCACGCGGCAAAGAGGCGGATCTGCAGCGGCGCTTCCTGGTGCAGAATTCGCACCGGGCGCAGATCGTAGCGGGGGTCATCGGTGAGGATCGCCGCCCCTCGACGAGCTGCGGCCAGGGCATGGGCCACCTCGCTGTGCTTGGTCTCCAACACCGCCTCGGACTGCAGTCCGGCCTCCTCCAGGGCAGCCTCCAGTACTCGGCGGGCCTTGAACCCGCCGGTGGGCAGAATCAGGGTCTCCTCGGCGAGCCAGGTGAGGGGGACGGCGTCGTACTCTGCCCAAGGGTGCTCAGCGGGCACATAAGCCCATACCGGCAGGTCCATCAGGTGCAGGGTGGCCACGGAGTCCGGCCAGCGCACCGGGGCCACCACCATGTCGAACTCGGACAGCGCACTGGTGACCTCCAGATCAATGGAGAGTTCAGAGACCGAGGGCACCGGGTCCGCCGGCTGAAACGTGGCGACAAAGGGAGCCACCACATCGGTCAGTGTGGTGTTCGGGGCGCCCAGCGAGATCCGCGGCATCCGCCCCTGGGCCAGCTGCGCGGCGTACTCGGCGACCTCATGGTGGTGCTGCAGCAGGTCCTGGGCGGTGGTGTAGAACTCCCGGCCCTCCGTGGTCAGCTGCAGCCGCCCGTGCCCACGGTGGAACAGGGCCAGTCCCAGGCTGTGCTCCAGCTGCCTCAGCTGTCGGGAGAGCGAGGGCTGGGTGATGTGCAGCTGCTGCGCTGCCGCGGATACCGTGCCGGCCGCCACCACGGTGGTGAAGTAGCGCAGCAGACGAGTCTCCATGCCTGTAAAGCATACCTGTTATGGGAAACAAGTATTGGACGGCATAGGGGCTGGGGGAGGACAGTAGTCCATGAGAGCACGACGTCGCCCCCACCTCAGGAGCCCTCATGAGCACCGCAGTCTTCCCCGTCACCAATCCCGCCACCGGCGCCCACCTTGGGGACGTGCCGGACCTCACCGCCGACCAGGCCCTGGTCCAGGTGGAGACCGCCCAGGAGGCTTTCGCCCAGTGGCGGGCGGTGACCCCCCGCAAGCGCGCCGAGGTGCTAGTGCGGGCCTATGAGCTGATGATCGCCGACGTGCAGCGGCTGCGGGATCTCATCGTGGCCGAGAACGGCAAGTCCCAGGCTGATGCCGAGGCTGAGGTGCGCTATGCCGCCGAGTTCTTCCGCTGGTACGCCGAGGAAGCAGTGCGCCTGCACGGGGAGTACACCACCGCCCCGGCTGGCGGGGTGCGCAATGTGGTCACCCACCACCCGGTGGGCGTGGCCCTGCTCATCACGCCCTGGAACTTCCCGGCGGCCATGGCCACCCGGAAGATCGGCCCGGCGCTGGCCGCTGGGTGCTCCGTGGTGCTCAAGCCGGCCCGGGAGACCCCGCTGACCGCCATCGCCATCGCCGAGATCCTGGTGGAGGCCGGGGTCCCGGAGGGTGCGGTGCAGGTGGCCAGCACCACCGCCACCCGGGAAGTGGTGCCCGCACTGCTGGCCGCCGATGCGGTGAAGAAGCTCTCCTTCACCGGCTCCACCCCGGTGGGCCGCACCCTGCTGGCTCAATGCGCCGATCGGGTGGTCAACGCCTCGATGGAGCTGGGCGGCAACGCCCCGTTCATCGTCACCGCCGATGCAGATATCCCTGCTGCGGTGGAAGGCGCCATGGTGGCCAAATTCCGCAACTCCGGGCAGGCATGCACTGCGGCCAACCGCTTCTACGTCCATGCAGAGGTAGCCGAGGAGTTCACTGCCCGCTTCGGAGAGAAGATCGCCGCGCTTTCGGTGGGCGACCCCGCCACCGGGGCGCAGATCGGCCCGATGATCCATGACAGGGCCGCAGCCGATATCCGTGCGCTGCTCGACTCGGCCGTGGCTGAAGGTGCCACTATCGCCTATCAGGCTGCTGTCCCGGATGATGTGGCAACTGAAGCCTTTGTGGCCCCGACCCTGCTGACCGGAGTGCCCGCCGACGCCGGGATCCTCAAGGAGGAGATCTTCGGTCCGGTGGCCCCAGTGGTGGTCTGGGAGGATGAGCAGGAGCTGATCAGCTGGGCTAATGATGCGGAGGTGGGGCTCTCCTCCTACGTGTTCGCCGGGCAGCTGCAGAATGCCATGAAGATCGCCGAGCGGCTTGAGGCCGGGATGGTCGGGGTTAACCGGGGCATCGTCTCAGACCCCAGCGCGCCCTTCGGCGGGGTCAAGCAGGCCGGAATCGGTCGGGAGGGCGGCCAGTGGGGCATCGAGGAGTTCACCGAGCCGCAGTACCTCTCAGTGCAGTGGGACTGAGGCTGACCAGTGGTGCTCTACGGGCCTAAATGGCCGATGCCCACGATATTGACGTTCGAATGCTCGGGGTGGGGATAGGAGAAGTGCCCAGTGGAGCCGCCTGCTGGGCAGTCACAGTCTTGCCGCAAGCCTTGAGCCCCTCGGTGAGTACTCCGCCCGGGCGACTCAAGGCGGTTGTCAGCTCGGCTGGTGATGCGGTGAAGAAGCTCTCTTTCGCCAGTTTCACTCGATGGGTGGGCATTGGCCGCCAGGGCGGTCAGTGGGGCATTGATGAGTTCACCGGGCCCCAGTATCTATCCCTTCAGTGGGATTGAGCGCGGTAGCAGTGCCTGTTCTAGTCACTGACGAGTTCCCCTGGTGTAATGAGTTCTGAACCGAGTGAAGGAGAAGAGCTATGGCATATGTGCTGACGGTTAAGAACAAAACTCCGCGAATGGGGCAGCGGGTGTTCCTCGCACCCACAGCGGCGATCACCGGTGATGTGGAGTTCGCTGACGACGCTAGCGCGTTCTACGGGGTCTCGGTGCGCGGAGATTCGGACACCATCCGCGTGGGAGAGGGAACCAATCTGCAGGACAATGTGGTGCTGCACGCCGATGAGGGAGTGCCTTGCACCTTGGGCAAAGGAGTCTCAGTAGGCCACTCCGCGGTGGTGCACGGTGCTACGGTTGGTGACCACTGCCTGATTGGGATGTCTGCCACGGTGATGAACGGGGCAGTGATTGGCGCGGAGTCTCTGGTGGCCGCCGGCGCGCTGGTGCTCGAGGGCGCTGCGGTCCCGCCGCGCTCGCTGGTGGCTGGGGCCCCGGCCAAGGTCCGCCGCGAACTCACCGATGACGAGGTTGCCGCTCTGCACCGCAATGCCAACACTTACCTGGAGCTCAAAGACGCCCACCTGGAAGCCGAGCTGTCATAGCCTGAGTGCTGAAAGTTCTCAATATCGTCATCGCCAGCAATGCACCGAGGAGGCCGCTGGGCGGCAGCTGGTGGGCAATTCCCGCTGACGCTCTGCACGCCCGCACTGTCTGAGAATGACCGCTGTGTATAAGGGCCTGCCTCGGGGATGAATCTTCTTGAGTGCGTGATTTGTGCAGCAATTCGGCTCTAAATTACCGAAAACAGCTGCACAAACCATGCACTCAGAGAGGGGATTTTAGGGTCGTGACTGGAGTCACAAAAAAGGCTTGTACGAGGCTCGCGAATGATATACGATCAGGAATACGATCCTGATTGGACGAGCTCGAGAGGTTGCGTTCAAGACGACGAGGAGGTTCCTGCTGGTGACAGTTCAAATTGATCCTGCGGCAGAGCAGCCCGGGAAGATCATCGCGGTACACATCAGCTACGAGTCCCGTGCCGCCGAGCGCGGGCGCCGCCCCAAGGATCCCTCCTACTTCTTCAAGCCCGCCAGCTCCGTGGCCGCCTCCGGCCACACCGTGGAACGCCCGGCCGGCACTGAGCTGCTGGCCTTTGAAGGCGAGATCGCCCTGATCATCGGCGCCGAGGCACGCCAGGTCCCCCTGGAGCAGGCCTGGGATCACGTACAAGCTGTCACTGCCGCAAACGATTGGGGCCTCTACGACCTGCGCGGGGCCGACAAGGGCTCCAACGTGCGCAACAAGGGTCGCGACGGCTACACCCCACTCGGACCCGACACCATCGACGCCGCCAGTATCGACCCCAATGCCCTGCGCATCCGCACTTGGAAGAACGGCCAGCTGGTCCAGGAGGACACCACCGCCGGGATGATCTTCCCACCGGCCCAGCTGGTGGCCGACCTCTCCCAGCACCTGACTCTGCAGCCCGGCGATGTGATCCTCACCGGCACCCCCGCCGGGGCCTCCGTAGCCGAGCCCGGGGACACCATCGAAGTGGAGGTCGATTCACCGGAGAACGGGCTCAGCACCGGCCGCCTGGTCTCCCAGGTCACCGAGGGCGCCGATACTTTCGACCCCCAGTTGGGCAGCCTGCCCACCGTGGACGATAACCAGCGCGAAGAGGCCTGGGGATCCGCCGAAAAGGCCGGCCTCAGCCCCAAACCCGGCACGCTCACCCGCCAGCTGAAGGCCAAGCTTCTAGAGGTCCCCACAGCCGGGCTCTCCCAGCAGCTGCGTCAGCGCGGACTCAACAATGTCTCCATCGACGGGATCTCACCCACCCGCCCCGGCACCAAACTGGTCGGCACCGCCAAGACTCTGCGGTTTGTGCCCAACCGGGAAGACCTCTTCAAGACCCACGGCGGCGGGCTCAACGCGCAGAAACGGGCCTTCGACGCAGTCATCGAAGACGAGGTCATCGTGATCGAAGCCCGCGGCGAGACCGGCTCCGGCACCCTGGGCGATATTCTCGCTCTGCGCGCCAAAGCCCGCGGAGCCGCCGGTGTGGTCACCGACGGCGGCGTGCGCGACTACGCCACCGTGGCCGAGATCGACCTTCCCGTCTTCACCGTCGGGGCCCACCCCGCAGTGCTCGGACGCAGACACGTGCCCTGGGACACCGATCTCACCATCGCCTGCGGAGGAGCCACTGTCCAGCCCGGCGATGTGATCGTCGGTGACGATGACGGCGTCGTCGTCATCCCCCCGCACCTGGCAGAAGAGGTGGCCGACGCCGCCCTGGCCAAGGAGGCAGAGGACGCCTGGGTGGCCGAACGGGTCAAGGAGGGCGGATCCGTGGCGGAGCTGTTCCCCATGAATAAGGAATGGCGCGCCCGGTACCAGGCTGAGGAGAACGACAACGCCCAACAACAGCCCCAACAGACTGAGGGGCGGTGACCTATGCCCGCCCAGGCCGCACCGTCCACCACGACCACCACCAGTAAGTCCCAACAGACCTACGACTGGCTCCGCGAACGCATTCTGACCCGTGACTTCAACCCCGGCTACCGACTGGTGCTCTCCAGCATCGCCGCCGAACTGGGGGTCAGCACCGTACCGGTGCGCGAGGCCATCCGCCGGCTCGAGGCTGAAGGGCTGGTGGAGTTCGAACGCAACGTCGGAGCCCGGGTAGCCATGGTCGACGAGGGCGAATACGTGGACACCATGCAGAGCCTCGGCGTGCTCGAAGGTGCGGCCACCGCGCTGGCCCTGCCGCACATCACCGAGACCGTGCTCACTCGCGCACAGGCCATCAACGACCAGATGCGTGCCATGCTCACCGACTTCGACCCGGCAGTCTTCACCGCCCTGAACGAGAAATTCCACCGCGCCATCTGTGACCGCTGCCCCAACTCGCATATCTGCATGCTGGTGGACCGCGGCTGGACCCGGATGGCCGGACTGCGCAGCTCCACCTTCAGCTTTGTCCCCGACCGCGCGCCGCGCTCGGTGGAGGAGCACGACGAAATCCTCCGGCTGATCCGCGAGGATGCCGACCCCACCCAGATCGAAATGACCGTCCGCCACCACAAATGGCGCACCGTCAAGGCCTTCAAGGAGATGTCACGATGAGTCAGTACCCCACCCAAGTCCCCGCCGAGCTTCCCGAGCGCATCCAGCACTACATCGACGGCGAGTTCGTCGACTCCGCCGACGGTGAGACCTTCGAAGTGCTCAACCCGGTGACCAATGAGCCCTACATCCAGGCTGCCGCGGGTAAAAAGGAAGACATCGACGCCGCGGTGACCGCCGCCCAGCGCACCTTCGACTCCGGTGTATGGGCCAACGCACTGCCCCGGGAGCGCGCCCGGGTGCTCCACCGGATCGCTGACATTGTGGAGGAGCGCGGCGCCCGGCTGGCCGAGCTGGAGACCTTCGACACCGGCCTGCCGATCACACAGGCACGCAGCCAGGGCAAACGGGCCGCCGAGAACTTCCGGTTCTTCGCCGACCTGATCGTCGCCCAGCACGACGACGCCTTCAAAGTCCCCGGCCGGCAGGCCAACTACGTCAACCGCAAGCCGATCGGTGTGGCCGGACTCATCACCCCCTGGAACACCCCCTTCATGCTGGAGAGCTGGAAGCTGGCCCCGGCGATCGCCACCGGTAACTCGGTGGTGCTCAAGCCCGCCGAGTTCACTCCGCTTTCAGCAGGACTATGGACCGGGATCTTCGAGGAGGCCGGACTCCCCAAAGGTGTGTTCAACCTGGTCAACGGCATCGGTGAGCAGGCCGGCGACGCCCTGGTCAAGCATCCGGGTGTCCCGCTGATCTCCTTCACCGGGGAATCCAGCACCGGGCAGCTGATCTTCGCCAACGCCGCTCCGTATCTTAAGGGCCTGTCCATGGAGCTGGGCGGAAAGTCCCCGGCCATCGTGTTCGCCGACGCTGACCTGGAAGCTGCCGTGAACGCCACCATCTTCGGGGTCTTCAGCCTCAACGGCGAGCGCTGCACAGCCGGCTCCCGCATCCTGGTGGAACGGGCCATCTACGACGAGTTCGTGGAGCGCTACGCCGCCCAGGCCAAGCGGGTCAAAGTCGGCTTCCCGCATGAGCCCGCCACTGAGGTGGGCGCCCTGGTGCACCCCGAGCACTTTGAGAAGGTACTCAGCTACGTGGAGATCGGCAAATCCGAAGGCCGGCTGGTCGCCGGCGGCGAGCGCCCCGAAGCCTTCCCCGCCGGCAACTTCATCGAACCCACCGTGTTTGCCGATGTACCGCCCACCGCCCGGATCTTCCAGGAGGAGATCTTCGGACCAGTAGTAGCCATCTCCCCCTTCGACACCGAGGAGGAGGCCCTGGAGCTGGCCAATAACACCAAGTACGGGCTGGCCGCCTATGTGTGGACCAATGACCTGAAGCGCTCGCACAACTTCGCCCAGGCGGTGGACGCCGGCATGGTGTGGCTGAACTCCAATAACGTCCGCGACCTGCGCACCCCCTTCGGCGGGGTCAAGGCCTCCGGACTCGGCCATGAGGGCGGCTACCGCTCCATCGACTTCTACACCGACCAGCAGGCGGTGCACATCAACCTCGGCGAGGTCCACAACCCCGTCTTCGGCAAAGCCGACTGAACCCTCCCGCCTCTCCCAGCAGAGCAGACAGAGCAAGGACGCCTGACATGACAGAGAACCGCATCCCCACCCCCAGCGTGCCGGCACCGGACATTCTCCGCTGTGCCTATATGGAGCTGGTGGTCACCGACCTGGCCCGCTCCCGGGACTTCTATGTGGACGTGCTCAATCTGGTGGTCACCGCCGAGGACGACAACGCCATCTACCTGCGCTCCATGGAGGAGTTCATCCACCACAACCTGGTGCTCCGCCAAGGCGAGCAGCCCGCTGTGGCCGCCTTCAGCTACCGGGTGCGCAGCCCGCAGGAACTGGACAAGGCCGAGGCCTTCTACACTGAGCTGGGCTGCGAAGTCCGCCGCAGCAAGGAAGGCTTCGTCAGAGGTATCGGCGAATCTGTGCGCGTCCAGGACCCGTTGGGCTTCCCCCTGGAATTCTTCTACGAGGTTCAGCATGTGGAACGGCTGGCTTGGCGCTACGACCTCTACACCCCCGGTGCCCTGGTGCGCCTGGATCACTTCAACCAGGTCTTCCCCGATGTGCCCAAGGCGGTGGCCCATATGGAGGACCTCGGCTTCCGGGTCACCGAAGATATTCGTGACGAGACCGGCACCACCTACGCCGCCTGGATGCGCCGCAAACCCACCGTGCATGACACCGCGATGACCGGCGGGGCAGGCCCCCGGATGCACCACGTGGCCTTCGCCACCCACGAGAAGCACAACATCCTGTCCATCTGCGATAAGCTCGGCGCCCTTCGGCTCTCCGACGCCATCGAACGCGGCCCCGGCCGGCACGGAGTCTCCAACGCCTTCTACCTCTATCTGCGCGATCCAGACGGCCACCGGGTTGAGATCTACACCCAGGACTACTACACCGGGGATCCGGACAACCCCGTAGTCACCTGGGACGTCCATGACAACCAACGACGCGACTGGTGGGGTAACCCGGTGGTCCCCTCCTGGTACACCGAGGCCTCCACTGTGCTGGACCTAGACGGAAATCTGATGCCCACCACCGAGCGCACCGATGATTCCGAGATGGAAGTCACCATCGGCGCCGACGGCTTCTCCTATACCCGCAAGGACGACGACGCCGGGCTGCCCGAGTGGAAACAAGGCGAGTACAAGCTCGGGAACCAACTGTAGGAGACCGCTATGCTGCCCAAGGACACCATCACCGCCATCGTCGATGAGCTTGCCGAGGCTGAGCAGGCCCGCAGTACCATCGCCCTGCTGACAGCCCGCTACCCTGAGATGACCATCGAGGACTCCTATGCGGTGCAGAATGAGTGGCGACGCCGCGGCATCGAGGCCGGTCGTAAGCCGGTGGGCCGGAAGATCGGGCTGACCTCCAAGGTCATGCAGGCCGCCACCGGCATCACCGAACCCGACTATGGGGCCATCTTCGCCGATATGGTCTACGAGAACGGCTCAGTGATCGAGCACAGCCGGTTCTCCAATGTGCGTATCGAGGTGGAGCTGGCCTTCGTTCTCGGTGCTGACCTCACCGGCCCAGACGTCACCGTTTTCGACGTGATGGCCGCCACCGATTACGTGATCCCAGCCCTGGAGATCCTCTCCTCGCGGATCGAAATGGCCGGCCGCACCATTGTGGACACCATCAGCGACAACGCCGCGATGGGTGCGATGGTCTACGGGGGCAACCCGGTCAAACCCCATGAGATCGACTTGCGCTGGGTCTCCGCACTGCTCTACCGCAACGAGACGATCGAGGAGTCTGGGGTGGCTGCCGCAGTGCTCAACCATCCCGCCAACGGGGTGGCCTGGCTGGCCAATAAGCTCAGCCAGCACGGGGACTCCCTGGCTGCCGGTGAGATCATCCTGGCCGGCTCCTTCACCCGGCCGATGTGGGTGGAGCAGGGGGACACCGTGCTCTGTGACTACGCAGACCTAGGAACAGTGACATGCCGTTTCAGCTGAATCCCACCTTCCGCGAACAGCTCAACCAGGCCGAGCGCACCCTCTATGGCGGCTGGGTCTGCTCCGGTTCTCCAGTGGCCGCAGAGATCATGGCCGGGGCTGGGCTCGACTGGCTGCTCATCGATATGGAGCACGCCCCCAATTCCCTGGAATCCGTTCTCGCCCAGCTGCATGCGGTCTCTGGGTACCCGGTCACCCCCATGGTGCGGGTCCCGGTCGGTGAGACCGTGATCATCAAACAGGTGCTGGACCTCGGTGCCCAGAACATCCTGGTGCCCATGATCTCCACTGCCGAGCAGGCCCGACAGGTGGCCGCCATGGCCGCCTATCCGCCTGCCGGAGTCCGCGGTGTGGGCAGTGCGCTGTCCCGCTCGGCCCGCTGGAACCGAGTCCCGGGATACCTGCAGAACGCAGCCGAGCAGGTCTGCGTCTTCGTGCAGATCGAAACGGCTGAGGGGGTGCGCAACGCAGCGGAGATAGCCGCGGTGGAAGGAATCGACGGCGTCTTCCTGGGCCCCAGCGATCTGGCCGCCTCCATGGGGCACCTGGGCGCCCAGACCCACCCAGAGGTGGTCGCTGCGGTCAAGGAGGCCTTCACCGCCATCACCTCAGTCGGAACTCCCGCCGGGGTCAACGCCTTCGACTCCGCCACCGCCCGTGACTACGCCGCATCAGGTGCTTCCTGGATTCTGGTAGGAGCCGACGTCGCCCTGCTCGCCCGCGGCGCCGAGCAGCTGGCCACAGACTTCATCAGCACAGAGAACTGAGCTATCAGAGAACTTAGAAGGAGCAAGGATGCACTTCCACCACCACGGCTATGTCACCGGCAACCCCCGGATCCAGGCACCGGCCGGCATCGGCACCGAACGGCCTGAGGAGTTGCCCGATGAGATGGACGTGCTGATCGTCGGCACCGGCCCGGCCGGTATGATCACCGCCGCCCAGCTCTCCCAGTACCCGGATGTGCACACCCGGATCATCGAACGCCGCCCCGGACGGCTGGAAGTGGGCCAGGCTGACGGCATCCAGGCCCGCAGCGTGGAGACCTTCCAAGCCTTCGGCTTCGCCGACGAGATCACCAACGAGGCCTACCGGATCACCGAGATGGCCTTCTGGAAGCCGGACCCGCAGAACCCTGACCACATTAGGCGCACCTCCCGCCCGCTCGACGACGAGCACGGCATCAGCGAGTTCCCGCACCTGATCGTCAACCAGGCCCGGGTGCTGGACTACTTCGCCGAGTTCATGGAGCGCTCCGCCTCCCGGATCACCCCTGACTACGGGGTGGAGTTCCTGGGTCTGGAGGTTACGGAGGACCCCGACTATCCGGTGCATGTCACCGTCCGCCACCTCACTGGTATCCATGAGGGCGCCGAGCGCACCGTCCGTGCCAAGTATGCGCTCGGCGCCGACGGTGCCCGCAGCCAGGTGCGCCGCTCCATCGGACGGAAGCTGGAAGGCGATTCCGCCAAGCACGCCTGGGGGGTGATGGACACCCTTGCTGTCACCGATTTCCCCGACATCAGGCTCAAATGTGCCATCCAGTCCCGCTCCGGGGGCAATATCCTGCTCATCCCCCGGGAGGGCGGGCATCTCTTCCGGCTCTACGTGGACCTGGGCGAGGTCGCCGATGACGATGCCGGAAAGGTCCGTCAGACCTCCCTGGAGGGGATCATCGCCAAAGCCAATGCGATTCTGCATCCCTACACCCTGGAGGTGAAGCATGTGGCCTGGCACAGTGTCTACGAGGTGGGTCACCGGATCACCGACAAGTTCGATGACGTGCCTGATGAGCTCACCGGCCAGCGCACTCCCCGGGTGTTCATCGCCGGGGATGCCTGCCACACCCACAGCGCCAAGGCGGGTCAGGGCATGAACGTCTCTATGCAGGACGGCTTCAACCTGGGTTGGAAGCTGGGTCAGGTGGTCGCCGGGCGTAGCCCCGAGTCGCTGCTGAGCACCTACTCCGAGGAACGTCAGGTGGTGGCCAAGAACCTCATCGATTTCGACAAGGAATGGTCCACCCTGATGGCCAAGAAGCCTGAGGAGATGGAGGATCCCTCGGTGCTGGAGGACTTCTATGTGAAGACTTTCGAGTTTCCCGCCGGGTTTATGACCGAGTACGAGCCCTCGATGATCACCGGCACCGCCGAGCATCAGGAGCTGGCCGCCGGCTACACCGTGGGTAAACGGTTCAAGTCAGCGGAGGTCTCCCGGGTCTGCGACGGCAATCCGCTGCATCTGGGGCATCTGGCCACCGCGGACGGCCGCTGGCGAATCTATGTGTTCGCCGATGCACCCGCCGCGGGCGATAAGTCCGGGGTCAGCCGTTGGGCCGAGTGGTTCAAGACCGCTCCTGATTCGCCTCTGGTGCGGTTCACCCCCTCAGAGGGTGACGAGGACGCCGTGTTCGACACCAAGGTCGTCTACCAGCAGGCTCACCCTGAGATCGACATCAACGCGGTGCCTGATGCTTTCAAGCCCAAGGTGGGGCCCTTCCGGCT
This sequence comes from Nesterenkonia ebinurensis, assembly GCF_008711175.1. Lineage (GTDB taxonomy): Bacteria > Actinomycetota > Actinomycetes > Actinomycetales > Micrococcaceae > Nesterenkonia > Nesterenkonia ebinurensis. The sequence goes on along the minus strand of NZ_VWNF01000041.1, from coordinate 238,076 downwards.
GACCTACTACAACGATGTATTCGGGGTGCATCCGCAGACTGACATCTTTGAGGAGCGCAGCATCAGCCGGGATGGTGCGGTGGTGGTGGTGCGCCCGGACCAGTACGTGGCCCAGGTGCTGCCGCTGAGCGCCACCGAGGAGCTGGCAGAGTTCTTCGCCGGGATCCTTGTGGATCAATCGTAGGTGTAGAAGCCCTTGCCGGTCTTTCGGCCCAGCTCCCCGCGGGCGACCATATCGCGCATCAGCTGCGGGGGCTCGAATCGCTCACCCAGGGTGGAGTGAAGGTACTCGGCGATCCCTAAGCGCACATCCAGGCCCACAATGTCAGTCAGCGCCAGCGGGCCGATGGGGAACTTATAGCCCAGCACCATGGCGTTATCGATGTCCTGGGCTGAGGCCACACCCTCCTCCACCATGCGGATGGCCTCCAGGCCGATGGCCACACCCAGCCGGGAGGAGGCGAAGCCCGGGGCGTCCTTGACCACCACCGGGGTCTTGTCCAGCCCCAGCACCCAGGTCCGGGCCAGGCCCTCCAGTTCGCTGGAGGTCTGGGCAGCCAGCACCACCTCCACCAGCTTCGAGGCTGGCACCGGGTTGAAGAAGTGCAGACCGCAGAACCGCCCCGGACGCTCCAACTGCTCACCCAGCTGGGTGACTGATATGGAGGAAGTATTGGTGGCCAGCCAGGCATCAGCGCCCAGCGCGGCTTCAGCCTTCTGCAGGGAGGCGACCTTGATCTCCCACTTCTCCGGCACCGCTTCGACCACCAGCTGGCAGTCGGCGAAGACGCTGTAGTCGGTGGAGATTGCGAGCTTAGCGGTCCAGTCCTCCAGCGGCCCGGTGATCTTCCCCCGGTCCAGGCTGGCGGCCAGATCCGAGGTGACCCGCTCGGCAGCTGCTGCCGCGGCGTCGTCGTTGATCTCCACCACGGTGACCTGCTGAGCCCCGGAGACCAGGAAGGCATGGGCGATGCCCGCGCCCATCCGGCCGCCGCCGAGCACACCGATGCGGGATGGCACTGTCTCAGTCATTCTTCTCCTTGGTCTTCTTGCGGTCGAGGAAGGCCTGCATCCGGTCGAACTTGGCCTGAGACTCAAACAGGATGGCCTGGGCCAGGTCATCCACATGCGGATGGGCCTCCCGGGGCATGGCGAAGACCCGTTTGGCCACCTGTACCGCCAGCGGGTCCTGGGCAGCGATCCGGTCAGCCAGGGCCTCCGCGGCCTGAAGCAGCTCCCCGGGCTCATGCACCGAGGTGACCAGGCCGTGCTCCAGTGCCTCCTGGGCGCTGAGGATCCTCCCGGTGAGCAGCAGCTCCTTGGCGATGGATTCCCCGGCTAGCTCCTTGAGCCGCCACAGGGCCCCGGCGGCAGGGATGATGCCCAGATTGGTCTCCGGCTGGCCCACCTTCACCCGGGTGGTGGCTACCCGGAAATCGGCCGCCCAGGCAAGCTCAGCGCCTCCGCCCAGGGCGTAGCCGTCGACCGCGGCAATCACCGGCATCGGCAGCTTGGCCAGCCGGTCGAAGGCGGTTGAGTTGATCCCGCGCAGCGCATCGGCCCGCCGCCGTTCACGAAGCTGGCCGATATCAGCCCCTGAGGCGAAGATGCCCTTGCCGTCGGCTCCATCGCTTTCGACGACTGTGCCGGTAAGGATGAGGATCTTCGGGTGCTCCTCCAGGTAGCCGCAGAGATTATGCAGCTCAGCGATCATGATCGCATCAATCGCGTTGCGCACCTCAGGCCGGTCCAGCTGGGCGAGAACCCGGTCCTCAGACTCAGTGATGCGTAGGGTGGTGAATTCGTCAGGGTTGATGGGCCCGGTGTGTGTTGTCATCAGGCTGCTCACACCTTCTCGATCAGCATCGCCTGGCCCTGACCCACCCCGATGCATAGGGTGGCCAGGCCGCGGGTCAGATTGTCATCCTCCAGCCGGCGCAGCAGGGTCAGCACGATCCGTGAGCCGGAGGAGCCCAGCGGGTGGCCCAGGGCGATCGCCCCGCCGTCAGGGTTGACGATCTCCGGATCCAGGCCGAGCCTGCGGATGCTGGCCAAGGACTGGGTGGCGAAGGCCTCGTTGAGCTCCACGGCTTCCACATCGTCCAGCGACCAGCCGGTGCGCTCGAGCACCTTCTGGGTGGCCGGCACCGGACCGATGCCCATAATCTCCGGGGGCACCCCGGCAGCCGCTGAGCCCACCACCCGGGCCCGGGGTGTCAGACCGTAACGCTCCACGGCACGCTCGGAGGCCACGATCACCGCGGAGGCGCCGTCGTTCAGGGTTGAGGAGTTTCCCGCGGTGACCACCGAACCGCCCTTGACTACTGGGCGCAGACCAGCCAGCGCCTCCAGTGTGGTCCCGGGGCGGGGACCCTCATCAGTGTCCACCACTGTGACCTGGCCCTTGCGTCCGGTCACCTCCACCGGGGTGATCTCCCGGACCAGCCGGCCGGCCTCGATCGCTGCAGCAGTGCGCTGCTGAGAGGCCAGAGCAAAAGCATCGGCATCCTCCCGGGTGATCCCATCCACCCGGGCCACCTCCTCGGCGGTCTCCGGCATGGAGAAGGTCCGGCCCCGGTGCTCTAAGTGCTTCGGGTTGACGAACCGCCAGCCGATGGAGGTATCCACCACCTCACCGGGCCGGGCGAAGGGCTTCTCCGGCTTGGCCATCACCCAGGGTGCCCGGGACATCGACTCCACCCCGCCGGCCACCACCAGATCAGCCGCACCGGCGGCAATCATGTGATGGGCCTGTGCGATAGCAGACATTCCGGAGGCGCACAGCCGGTTGACCGTGATCCCCGGAACAGTGTTCTCGAACCCGGCCAGCAGCCAGGCCATCCGGGCCACGTTCCGGTTCTCTTCCCCAGCACCGTTGGCGTTGCCGAATATCACCTCATCCACTTCGGCTGAGGGCACCCCGGACTCCTCCACCACCCGGCGGATCACCAGGGCGGCCAGATCATCCGGACGCACCGAGGACAGCGCGCCACCGTAGCGGCCCACCGGAGTGCGGGTGCCTTCGAGGAGAAAAGCAGGTTGAGACACGGAACGTTCTCCTTAGTGATTGAGATAGACAGGGTCAGAGGTCAGCCAGGGCCGTTCCGGGGTTCTCCATGCAGGTGGCCACATAGTTGAGGAACCCGCCGGCGGAACCACCGTCGCATACCCGGTGGTCAAAGGCCAGGGTCAGAGTGGTCACCTTGCGCACAGCAAGCTGACCGTCCACCGCCCAAGGCCGGTCCATAATGCGGCCGATGCCCAGGATCGCGGCCTCCGGATGGTTGATGATGGGGGTGGCTCCGTCGGAGCCGAAGACCCCATAGTTGTTCACCGTGAACGTGCCGCCGGAGAGCTCCTTGCCGGAAAGTGTGCCTTCCCGGCCAGCCTCAGCCAGCCGACGAATCTCGGTATGCAGCGCCCGGGCGGAGTGCTGCTCCGCGTGACGCAGCACCGGAACCAGCAGTCCCTTAGGGGTCTGTGCGGCGAAGCCCAGGTTCACCCCTTGGAACTGGGTGATGGTCTCACCAGTCCCATCGGAGTCGATCCGGGAGTTCAGCTCAGGGTGGCGCTGCAGCCCGGCGATCACGAACCGGGAGAGGAACGCCAGCACCGAGGGCGCCCCCTGATCCGAGGCCTTCAGCTGGGTGCGGAGATCCAGCAGCGCGGTGACATCGATGTCCTGCCAGACGGTGGCCTCCGGGATCTCGGCCCGTGACTGCGAAAGCTTGGTGGCGATCGCCTTGCGGATCCCGGTCACCGGGGTCTGATCACGCACCGCCAACCCTGTGGTCGGGTCGGGATCAACCGATGACGACGTCCCTGCGGCCTGGGCTGCGACAGGCTCGCTTGGAGAGCCGGCCACCCCGTCGGTGGAAGCGCCAGCGGCAGTGAGCACATCCTGGCGCATGATCAGCCCGTCCGGCCCACTGCCGGGCAGCGAATCCAGGGCCACGCCCTGCTCCCGGGCCAGTTTGCGCACCAGGGGAGAGGAGACCCGGGGAGCCTTGGCCGAACCGGAGGGTGTGGCCTCCACGGCTGGAGTCTGAGTAGGGGTGGCCTCCACCAGCTGGGGCTCGCCCGGGGCAGTCTCGCCCGGTGCGGCCTGCGTGGGCACCTGCCGTTTGCGGCGGCGGCGTCGTCCGTTGCTGGATGCTGAGGTGCCGTAACCGATCAGCACGTTCCCGGAGCCTTCCGATCCAGCTTCCTCAGGCGCGGCGGTGCCTGCGCGCTCTTCCTCACGGTAGGACAAGGCACCTGCGTCTTCGTCAGCGGCAGCTGAGGGTGCGTCGTCGTCCCCTGTGGTGACCGTGATCAGCGGTTTGTCCACCTCGAGAGTCTCTCCGACCTCACCGTGCAGGGTCTGCACCAGCCCGGCGTAGGGGCAGGGCACCTCGATGGCAGACTTGGCGGTCTCCACCTCAGCGATGGGCTGATCCACCTCCACGGGGTCGCCCTCGGCCACCAGCCAGTTCAGCAGCACGGCCTCGGTGAGGCCCTCGCCCAGATCGGGCAGATTGAAAGTGGTCATGCTCAGTCCTCCCACTGGAGTTCGTCGAGGGTATCGAGGATCCGCTCCACATCCGGTAGGTGGTGCTCCTCCAGCTTCGGTGCCGGATAGGGGATGTCGAAGCCGGTGACCCGAAGCACCGGGGAGGCAAGGGAATGGAAGCAGCGCTCCTGGATCCGGGCGGTGATCTCACTGGCCACTGAGACGAAGCCCTGAGCCTCGGCCACCACCACGGCGCGGCCGGTCTTCTCCACCGTGGTCACCAGGGCCTCCTCATCGAAGGGCACCACGGAACGCAGGTCCAGCACCTCGGCGGAGATCCCGTCCTCAGCGGCGGCCTCAGCAGCCTTCAGCACAGTGGAGACCGAGGGTCCGTAGCTGATGATCGAGACATCGGTGCCCTCACGGACCACCTTGGCATTGCCGGTGGGTCCCACCCGCGGACTGTCGGCTTCGGCGGTGTCCGCAGAGGATTCGTACTGCTGGCGCAGCGCGGAGAGGTCCTCGCCGGCCTTGGACCAGTAGAGCTTCTTAGGCTCGAAGAACACCACCGGATCCTCGGTGTCAATGGCCTCGCGCAGCATCAGGTAAGCATCGGCCACGGTGGCTGGGGTGAAGACCTTCAGTCCGGCGGTGTGGGCGTAGTAGGCCTCGGAGGAGTCGCAGTGGTGCTCCACCCCGCCCACTCCACCGCCGTAGGGAATGCGGATGACGATCGGCAGGCGGACCCGTCCCCGGGTGCGGTTGGCCATCTTGGCGATATGGCTGAAGACCTGTTCCAGGGCCGGGTAGGCGAAGGCGTCGAACTGCATCTCGATCACCGGGCGCATCCCGTTGATGGCCATGCCCACCGCAGTTCCGGCGATTCCGGACTCGGCCAGCGGGGTGTCGAAGCAGCGGTTCTCCCCGAAGCGTTTGGTCAGCCCGTCGGTGATCCGGAAGACCCCGCCCAGGGTGCCGACGTCCTCGCCGAAGACCACCACGGAGTCATCTGCCTCCATGGCGTCAGACATCGCGGTGTTCAGGGCGGAGGCGAAGGTGGTGGTTTCCGTTGCTGTCGCGGTGCTCATCAGCGGGTGCCCTCCTCGGTGCCGGCCCAAGCTTCTCCATGGGCTCTGTCCAGCTCATCGGCCAACTGTGCACGCTGAGCAGAAAGCTGGGCAGTGGGTTCGGTGTAGACGTGATCGAAGATCTCGAGTGGATCCTCCTCCGGCTCGGCAGACATCGCCTGGCGCAGTGAGGCGGCCACCTCCTCGGCGGCTGCGGCGATCTGGGTCTCGGCGGCCTCGTCCAGCAGCCCCTTGGCGGTGAGGAACTTCTGCATGCGCAGCAGCGGATCCTTGCGCTTCCACTGCTCCACTTCCTCCCGGTCGCGGTAGCGGGTCTCATCATCGGCGTTGGTGTGGGCCTGCATCCGGTAGGTGACGGCTTCCAGCAGCAGCGGCATGGAGTTCTCCCGGGCAAGGTGCACTGCCCGGCGCAGGGTGGCCAGCACGGCCACCATGTCATTGCCGTCCACCTGCTCCCCGGCGAGCCCATAGCCGATGGCCTTATGCGCCAGGGAGGGTGCGGCGGACTGATTGGACAGCGGCACCGAGATGGCATAGCCGTTGTTCTGCACAAAGAACACCACCGGCACCTCGAAGACTGCGGCGAAGTTCAGCGCCTCGTGGAAATCGCCCTCGGAAGTGGCCCCGTCGCCGCACATGGCAAGCACCACAGTGTCCTCACCGCGCAGCTTGGCGGCATGGGCCACACCGACCGCGTGCAGCAGCTGGGTGGTCAGCGGGGTGGACATCGCTCCCACCCGGTAGACCTTGGGATCGTAGCCGCAGTGCCAGTCCCCGCGGAAGGAGACCATCACGTCCAGCGGGTCCACTCCGCGAGAGATCACTGCCACTGAGTCTCGGTAGGTGGGGAACATCCAGTCGCCCTCACCCAGGCACAGCGCGGCGCCCACCTGGCAGGCTTCCTGGCCGTGCGAGGAGGGGTAGACAGCCATCCGGCCCTGCCGGACTAGGGCGTAGTTCTGATCATTGATGCGGCGGCCGGCCACAAGGGTGGTGTAAGCCTTTAGCAGCACATCATCCTCCGGGATCGGGTATTCGTGCCCGGGGCCGGTGCCCTGCTGGTCCTCGGGAACCAGGCTGCCGTCCGGGTCCAGCATGCGGATCTGCTGCTGGGCCGGCAGCATGTACTGTTCCGGGGAGATGCCGAAGGTTCTGCTGGTCTCGAGGATCCGGGAAGCCTGCTCGGCCTTCTGGTGACCCTGCTCCGGGCTGGTGATGGGATCGTCCATGATCCCCCTCTCTTCGATGGGCGCTTAACTGGGCGCACGTCATTGTGTGATACCTGTCACGCTAGTGTATCGTAAATACTGACCGATTGGTCGGTAACGTGTTGTGTTACCGAGAAGCCAGCCTTCAGCACGTGGAATTGAGGACGCCGAATGACCGTCGAAACCCCCGCCGCAAGCACTTCGAAGACCAGCCCGCACAGCCCCGAGGCCATCCTGCCCAGCTTCATTGCGGATTCCTGGTGGACTCCGGAAAATCCACAGAGGGTCTCTGAAATCAACGACGCCGCCACCGGGGAGTTGGTCTGCCGGATCTCCACTGACGGCCTGGATGCCGCTGCTGCGGTGGACTACGCCCGTACGGTGGGTCAGGCCGGGCTGGGTGAACTGACCTTCCACCAGCGGGCCCTGATCCTGAAGAAGCTGGCCCTTCACCTGGGTGAGAACAAAGAGCCGCTCTACGAGCTCTCGGACAAGACCGGAGCCACTCGCAAGGATCATCTCATCGATGTCGACGGCGGGATCGGCACCCTGTTCGCCTACTCATCCAAGGGACGCAAGGAACTGCCCAACTCCAACGTCATCATCGATGGGCAAGTCGAACAGCTCTCCCGGGACGGCAGCTTCATCGGCGAGCACGTCTACACCCGGCTGACCGGGGTGGCGGTCCAGATCAATGCCTTCAACTTCCCGGTCTGGGGCATGTTGGAGAAGTTCGCGCCCAGCTTCATCGCCGGGGTGCCCACCATTGTGAAGCCTGCCAGTCAGACCGCCTACGTCACTGAGGCCTGTGTGCGGCTGATGCTGGATTCCGGATTGCTGCCGGCCGGTTCCCTGCAGCTGATCTCCGGCTCTGCCCGGGACCTGCTGGACCACTTGGACTACCGCGACCATGTGGCCTTCACCGGTTCGGCGGGCACCGCTCAACTGCTGCGCTCGCATCAGAATGTGCAGCAGGAAGGCGTGCGGTTCACCGCTGAGACCGACTCACTCAATGCGGCGATCCTGGGCCCCGACGCCGCACCCGGAACTGAGGAGTTCGCGGCCTTCGTCAAGGCCGTGGTGCAGGAGATGACTGTCAAGGCCGGCCAGAAGTGCACCGCGATCCGCCGCACCATTGTGCCCAGTGAGCATGTGGATGCGGTGGTGGAGGCCCTGCGCGCCCGGGTGGAGTCCCGTGCGGTGCTGGGCGACCCGCGCGATCCGGCCACCACCGTGGGTGCGTTGGCCTCCAAGGACCAGCAGGAAGAGGTGGCCTCCGCAGTCCAGCGGCTCATCGAGGCTGGTGGGGAGGTCTGCTTCGGCGGGCCTGAGGCAGGCACTGGGGGTGCTGATGCCGAGCTCGGTGCCTTCTTCCCGGTCACCACGCTGAAGTTCAGTCTGCCTCGCACTCCTGAGGTGCATCAGGTGGAGGCTTTCGGGCCGGTGACCTCCGTTCTGGGCTACACAGATATCGACGACGCCGTGGCCCTGGCTGCCCTGGGTGGCGGCTCCCTGGTGGCCACAGTGGCTACCCATGACCCGGAGATTGCCGGGGAGTTTGTCCGCGGGATCGGCTCTCACCACGGCCGGGTGCACCTGCTGGATCGCGACGATGCCAAGACCTCCACCGGGCACGGCTCTCCGCTTCCCGCTCTGGTGCACGGCGGCCCAGGCCGGGCCGGCGGCGGCGAGGAGCTCGGCGGGATGCGTGGGGTCAAGCACTATATGCAGCGCACCGCAGTTCAGGGCACCCCTGACCTGCTCACCGGGGTGACCGGGGTTTGGCACCGTGGTGCGAAGGCCAATACCGCCACCCCTGAAAAGGTGGCCTCCGGTGAGGCGGTCCACCCCTTCCGCAAGCCGCTGTCTGAGCTGCGGATCGGTGATCAGTTCGTCTCCGGGCTGCGCGAGGTACGTCTGGAGGACATTGAGGCCTTTGCCGAGTCCACCGGGGATACGTTCTATGCCCACACCAATGAAGAGGCGGCCACCGCCAACCCGTTCTTCCCGCGGCGAGTGGCCCACGGCTACCTGCTGGTCTCCTGGGCCGCCGGGCTGTTCGTGGAGCCGGCCCCGGGCCCGGTGCTGGCCAATACCGGGCTGGAGAACCTCAGCTTCCTCACCCCGGTCACCTACGGCGACTCGATCCGAGTCACGTTGACCGCCAAGCAGATCACCCCGCGGGAGACCGACGACTACGGCGAGGTGCGCTGGGACACCGTGCTGCACAACCAGAATGACGAGATCGTGGCCACCTACGATGTGCTCACCCGGGTTGCCAAGGAGACCCCCGACTGGGCGGAGTAAATCCAGGGGTTCATGGCACTCTGTGGTAAGCGTCGACGACCACGTATGTGCCCTGCTTGTTAGGTCTGCTTTGGTGAGTGCCTGTATCAGTGGAAGTGGTGCGCCAGTCCATAAAGACGTTGTACTCACCCATGTACCCCGGTTTTGGCAGTGAGTAACAGCCAGTGAGTTCCCAACCGCGGCTGGCCTCAATCTCGGCCAATGTCGAGGGCACGGAGGTGAGTCCCGAACTCTCAACAGAGTGATACGTCAATGCACGGTGCTCTGCTGCGTCAATCCACGTTCCCGCCTTGGGTGCCTCACGGCTAGAAAGGACTACAAAGCGGGTCTGGTTGAAGGGATTGTCCTCCACGGATGATGCGATTCTCACTAGCCCAAAGCGATCACCAATATTGCGGTGTCCTATAGCTGCAAATGGCTCATCAGCGAACTCCTGAGCTATCCGTCCGGCCTCAGCTGTGCTGTCCACCGGAACTCGCTCAGCCTTCGGATAGATTCGATCTAGGTACTTTCGACACTGCCGCAGCGCCTGCCAATGCGAGAAGATCTTCGTTGGCTCCTCATGGCGTTCAACGAGTGCCGCTGAAGCAAACAGATGCTGAGAAACGTCACTGACCACATCGAGTTCCAGATTCCAGGTTCGATCCTGCCACTGCGCTGCGAGGAGGTCCCAGAAATCAGGGACGACGCCACCTGTGGAGTTCTCGACTGGTACAACGGCGTACTCCGCATTGCCTCCCCTGAGCGAATCGACGCATTCACCAATGGTGCCTTGCGGCGATCGGTGAATGGCAAGGTCCTCAAAGATGTAATCAACTACGCTCTCGGAGAATGTCCCTGACGGTCCGAGGAAGCTGATTCGAGGTGATTCCGCGGATGGTTCTTCGCTGGAAAGGGCCATCGCGCCCAAGGCGTGACTCACAGGTTGCCATTCTCTTCGTAGAACTGGGCAGCACCGTCATGAAGGGGCACTTCACCGAGATCCTGTGCTGCGCCGCTAATATCGATTTGCTCCACGACGCTCTGCTGATCTAACTGGTCCAGATTCTCCCAGAAGGCCTGGGCAAGGTCGTAGGCCAGATCGTCGTCCATGCTTTCGTCAACCAGAAGCAGCATCTTGATTGAGATGGTCTCAACATCCTCCGGCTGGTTGTCGTAGGTATCAGCGGGGATCGTGAACTCGTTGTACCAGGGGTACTCAGCCAACAGCTGGTCGCGTTCTTCGCCCTCAATCGGGATGAGCTCTGCCCCAACAGTGGAGGTCATTTCCGTCACCGCTGCCGTGGGTAGGCCGGCTTGAATCAGCGCACCATCAACTTGCCGGTTGCGCATCAGGTCGATTGCTTCATCGAAGCCAACGAAGTTTGCGTTGATTCCATCTGGGTACTCAACTCCGTAGACCGGAAGAATGGCTCTGGCCTCCACTTCGGGTGTGCTGCCCGTGGCACCAGGTGCGAAGTTGCGTCCTTCAAGATCTGAAATGGACTCAATACCCTGGTCCGCACGAACCACTACCTGGTTCGGATTCTCGTAGAGACCGGCCAATACTCGAAGTCCCTCATGCTGGCGACCCTCGAAAGTCCCCTCACCGTGCAGCGCCTCATATGCGATTCCGGCTGTGGCGAAGGTGATGTCTGCGTCACCGCTGGCCATCAGGTTGAGATTTTCCACGCCGCCATTGGAGGCTTCCGAGTGAACAGTGACACCCTCTAGATCGGAGTTCCAGACATTAGACATGGAAGCACCAAGAGGATAAATCACACCAGTGGTGCTGGCTGTGGGGAACCGTAGGTCACTGGCATCCGGGCCATTGTCCTCACCATTACAGGCGCTGAGGGTGAGTGCGGAGATGCTGAGAATTGCGAGGGGTGCGAGGTGTTTCCTCATGGTGATTTCTTTACCTTCCTTGAGAAGCGTCTTCGCTTCGTTTCACATTCGTGGTTACGTGGAGAACAAGTGCTGCTGCCGCCATTCCGCCACCCACCAGCGTGGTCATCAGGCCGGGGATGAACACCAAGAGGCCGGCTGTGAAGAGCACAAACCTTAGGATCGGGTGAAGTGCTCCCCATAGCCATCCCTGCAAGGCCGCGGTCATCAGCACTACGGCCGACAACGCGGTGAGCGCTGGCAGCAGGCTGGCCCCGAGATCGTTTGGGTCCATCAGAAGCCGTGGATTGTAGATGAAAATGAATGGCATGATGAAGCCGATGAGTCCCACTTTGACTGCTGTGAGAGAGACCTTGGTCTCGTCTTCCTGTGCGATTCCCGCGGCAATGTAAGAGGCAAGGGCAACTGGTGGAGTGATATTGGACAGGGAGGCGAAGAACAGGATGAACATGTGGGCTGCCAGCGGCTCAACCCCAGCGTTGGTCAGGATCGGAGCGCCTACGGCGGCAACGATCACGTAAGCAGCCACCCCTGGGACTCCCATCCCCAAGATGATGCTCATGATCATCACCAAGAGCGCTGCGACGAAGAGGTAACCGCCTGTGAAGTTGGCGATGAAAAACCCCAGATTCAGTCCCAAGCCCGTGAGCGAAACAACACCAATGATGATGCCGATGACTAGGCAGGCCACGCCGACGCCGATCGCACTCCGCGCCCCCTCCTCAAGAGACTTCAGGATGTCTTTGGGGCGCATGCCGTCAGAGGGTCGGATCCATGAGGCAGCAATTGCACACCCGATTCCCACGACTCCTGCGAACAGCGGGGTGTAGCCCATGAGCAGGAGGGTCACAAGCACAATAAGTGGCAGTGACAGATGGCCTTTGCGTTTCATCACCTCGAAGGCGCGCGGGAGGTTCTCTCGTGAGATTCCTGAGAGGCCCTGTTTCTTGGCTTCAAAGTGAACCACCAGCAGAATGGCGAAGTAGTACAAAACGGCGGGCAGCACCGCAGCCAGCATGACGGCCACATAGGGCAGCCCCAAGTACTCAGCCATGACGAAGCCGACCGCGCCCATTACCGGTGGGGCAAACTGTCCGCCAGTTGAAGCCACAGCTTCAACCGCAGCCGCCATTCGAGGTGTGTAACCGTTCCGCTTCATCAAGGGGATTGTGATGGAACCAGTGGTTGCGACGTTTGCCAGGGCGCTGCCGTTGATTGTCCCAGTTAAAGCACTGGCAATGACAGCTACCTTGGCTGGGCCGCCAGGGGAGTGGCCGGTGATGGCGAGTGAGATATCGCTGATGAAGTCGCTGAAGCCGCTGTACTTCAGGAAGACGCCAAAGACGATGAAGATAAATACAAAGGTGGCTGAGACCCCGATCGCGATTCCAAAGATGCCTTGGCTACCCCAAAATAGTTGTTGTGTGAGACGTTCCATGGAGTAGCCCGCGTGACCAAAGATGCCACTGATGTAGCCTCCGAAGACGGCATACAACAAGAAGATCGCGGCCAGGATGGCGAGGTTGCGCACAACTCTTCTAGCAGCTTCAAGCGCCACGATCACACCAAGGATGCCCATCGCGTAATCCAGAGGTTCCAGGAACCCTCCACGCAAGGCGATGCTCTCGTAGTTCCAAAGAAAGTAGAGAAAGGGAGATGTCGCTACGAGGGCTAGTAGGACATCCAAGGCGGTGACGTAGTTACTGCGCGTCCACCGTGCTTTGAAAGGCCGGAATATCAGGAATGTCAGGAGGACGAGGAAGACGATGTGCCACCCGCGGAGGTTCATGGCCCCCACAGTTCCTGAAACTGTCGCGAAGAGTTGGAAGGCAGCCCAGATGATGGCTATTGCAGCAACGATGAGGCCCGCACGCGGGCCGAAGCTCCGCTTAGCATCGTTGCCCAGAGTTTCCTGCGCGGAAGTTCCGGGCGTGACGTCTCCGAATTCCTTCGGAGTTTCCTGAGCAGTTGTCGCTGTTGCCATGTATCGCCACCAGGGTGCTTGAGGTTCAGCTCACAGATGCCAGTGAGCTACATCACGTTTAGCGTTCACGATAGCACATTACTGACCGAACGGTTAGTTAGTAAGTTGCTGATGGTGAAGGAGACCTCCGGCTGGGCGGAGTAGGCAAATCAGACCTTTTCTCAGAATTCGTGCAAACTAGGTAGTCTCTCGTGTGCAAAATGGGTACGGAAATTCATACAGTGCGGATGTCCACCGGGGGGTGTCTTCCATTACCGGGATAGCTCACACCTGGAAGTTGACGCCATTGTTGAACTCCGCGACGGTCGTTGGGCCGCTTTTGAGGTGAAAGCTGGGGGTCAGAAGCACATCGACCGTGCAGCGGGTAATTTGCGGCAGCTCAAGGCTAAGGTCTCTGAACAGCGTGAAGCTCAGCTCCAAGCGCTAGTCGTGCTGACCGGAGGCGAGTTGAGTTACACGCGACCAGATGGAGTCCATGTGGTCTCTCTGGGGCATTTGGCTCCCTGAAGGGGTGCGGGAGTTTTGGCTTTTCTTCGCCACTGCGAAGAAGCGTCAATCTTTGCGGAAGAATCGCTGGTGAGCGGGTTGTCCAGTGGTCAAGACTGGTGAATGTCAAGGAAGACGGCCCAAGAATCAAAGGAGATTCGCCATGACCATCACCGCCCCTGAGACATCACGCCAGTTTGCTACCCTGGCTGGCCCTGAGGTCCCGCGGCAGAACGAGCTCTTCACTGCCGCAACCCTGGAGTTCCTGGGCGTCCTGCACCAGGAATTCGGTCCCCGGGTGGAGGCGCTCGGTTCCGATGGCACCCGCAGAAGTAGCACCCGCGACTGGGCTTTGCTGGTGGATCAGCACCTGTCTGAGCCGCCCAGCAGCTTCATCAGCCCGCAGCGGCTGGCTCGTGCCCAGGACAAGGTGATCTGCAACGGCACCGGCATCTCCGCCGGCTTAGTCGACTTCGGCCTGCATATCTTTCGCAATGCCCAGCGTCTGCTCAATGACGGGCGGGCCCCCTTCGTCTCCCTGCCTGGGACTGAGAGTGAGGAGGAGCTTCAGGTCTGGCAGGAGCTGTTCATCCGCGCCGAGCAGCTGCTGGAGCTGCCCGAGGGAACTATCCGCGCCATCCATCTGCGCCCCGGCGAACCTGACCAGGACGATGATGAGGACGGCACCCCCTGCAGCGCCGAGGTTCTCATCTCACGCGCCTCCAACTAGAACAGTTCGGCTGCTGGTGCGCTAATGCACGTAGTCTTTGAGGGTGAGTGCCCCACTTGCCGTCGATGTCCACGGGAACGTGATGACTGACCTCCGGGCTGTGAGCATCGAGCAGCTTGAAGAAGCTGTCAGAGAGACTCCCTGCCCTCTGGCACTGGTGGTGCTGGTCAACCAGTCCCACGGGGAGGTGCTGTTTGGGTTGAACACCTGGCGGAGGGAATATGAGCTTCCCGGAGGGATCATCGAGGAAGGTGAATCGCCTCGTGATGCGGCAGCACGTGAACTCCAGGAAGAGACCGGTATAGCAGCCGCCTCCCTCACGCTGGTGGGCTACGCCCGGTTCAGTATGGCCGCTCCGCCGCGAGAGGAACTCGGAGCGATCTATGCCGCTGATGGCACCGGGCAGCAAGCGCACCCCAGTGACGAGTTGGAAACGTTCGTCTGGAGGGAACCCCTCAGTGGCACCGAGCTGAAGGTTTCAGCCATCGACGACGCCATCGCAGCATGGGTCATCCGGCAGCGGCCAGCCGGCTGATCCCACTGGCGGTCCTTTCACTTGGGAGTGCGTGTCCTCGGCGTTCGGTGGGCACGTTTGTCCATAAATCCGGGGTCGCAACAGCTGAACTGTGGGCATTTGTGCCCATCGAATGAGTTTCTCCGCACGGCGCCCAGCGGGGCTGGGAAGACGCTGCTCCGGCCCGCGTGGATAGGCGGGAGCAACGTTGGGGCGCGGTACCTACTGAGCTGCAGGGTTGGGCGCGCATGCGGCATCAGTGAACTGCCGCCGGAGCAGTCGGAAGCCTTGGAGCAGCCCCTGGTGCACCGCTACGCCGAGAGCAGCATGAGGGTGGCCAGGAGGAGGGCTCCCACCAATGTGCTGAACCATCCGACCTCGGTCAGTTGGTTTCTCCACTGAGAATCAACGAGGAGTATCAGGATCCAGACAGGTCCCGCGGTCAGCAGCGCCAGTTTCCACCAGCGGCCGATGACGAGTCGGTAGAGCAGCATGAGGGGGATCATCAAACTCACCTACCATGATGGCTTTGGAAGGAAAGCCAACTATTGCATCCCCCACCTTTGGATGTGTCCCAATTGCGGGTGATCGGCTAGCTCGGCGGGGGAGACGCTAATGACCTTTGAAGGTGTGCTTGCGCTTGGCCTGGAAGGCGGCGAAGCCCTCTGAATAGTCCTCAGTGGCGCAGAGCGCGGCCTGGGCGCGGTTCTTTTTCAGCACCAGCGACCTCTAGGGCTTAGGCAGAAGTTTGAGGCGTCGAAGTGCTTCAACCCGAGCTGAACGGACTATGACAGAGTTGTCGCATGAATTGGAAGGAAGCCAACGAACGGTCCTGGAATGCGCAGTTCGGGTCGGGACGCTATATGAGCCAGCTGCCAATCCCTTTTGCGGAAAAGATAGTCGCTACGGCTCAGACCTTCGGTATCAATGACGCACTTGAGGTTGGATGTGGTAATGGTCGCAATACGCAGGCGTTCATCGATGCCAACATGGATCTGTGCGGGCTGGACATATCTTCTGTGGCAATTGAGCAAATGCGCCGCCGATTCCCAGAGCGCGCGCACCGCTTCAACATAGGAACTGTTGAGACCTTGCCGCCAGAGATCACGAGCATGGTGATCGGGATCCAAGTATTCATGTTTGGAACTCGCCAGCGATGTCACCGCCATATTCGTTCTGCTCAAAGGCTTGTTCGGCCAGGAGGACTCTTCTGCTTGAGGGCAAATGCGGTCGGGACAGAGGTATGGCCCGCCTATGAGGTAACCTCCGAGAATGCGGACAGCAGTTTCGACATCCGTTACTTGGAAGGTCCTAAGCAATACCTAGACGTACATTTCTTCGCTGCTGCTGAGCTAGAGAACCTTTTTGAAAGCTGGGATCCTGTTCTTCCTCTCGTGAAAGACGCTCAACCCCGCAGGAGCGGCCCGGGCACCTGGATTCAATGGGAAGCCATTTGGCGACGCACGGACTGAGGTATCCACGGGAATTCAGGAGTCCAACGGCTCTTCCCGGAGGTCTAATGACCTTTAAAGGTGGGCCTGCGCTTGGTCTGGAAGGCGGCGAAACCCTCGGCGTAGTCCTCGGTGGCGCAGAGTGCGGCCTGGGCGCGGTTCTCCGCGTCCAGAGACTCCCACAGCCCGATCCGCTCATCGCGGATCTGGGCGACCAGCTTCTTCGACTCCCGGAAAGCCAGAGTGGCGCCGGAGGCAGCCCTCTGCGCCTTCTCCCGGGTGAACTCCACCAGCTCATCAGCAGGCACAGCCCGGGAGAACAGCCCGGCCGCCACCGCTTCTGACCCGGAGATCAGCTCCGCAGTGTAGATCAGGTCCAGGGTGCGGTGGACGCCCAGTCGCTCCACGAACAGGGCATGGCCCCCGGAGTCCAGGGTCGCGCCCAGGGAGGCGAAGGGGGAGCCGATCTTGGCGTCCTCGGCCACATAGACCACATCGGTGGCGATCGCCAACCCCAGTCCCACTCCCAGACAGGCGCCCTGCACCGCAGCGAAGGTCGGTGCCGGGAACTGCGCCATCCGGTGCAGCAGGGGAGTGACCTTCCCTCCCAGGTAACCCAGCACGTCGTCGTCGGCTGGGATAACCCCGGAGATGTCCCGGCCTGCACAGAACCCGCGGCCCTCACCGCGCAGCAGCAGGGCCCGGACCCCGGCTGCCTCGGCCTCCTGGTAGGCGCCCTCCAGCTGCGCCAGGGCCGCCTCATCCAGCGAGTTCAGCTTCTCTGGCGCGCTGAGCACCACCTCGGCCAAGCCCTCATCAATAGTCAGATCAATCATCAGCTGCCTCCGTGTTGGTGGGTCGGGGTCAGGGGCCAGAGTGCTCAGGCGTCGTAGTCCACCACGAGCTTCTCGCCGGTGGGTCTGGTCTGACAGGTGAGCACATAGCCGCGCTCCACCTCGTCCTTCTCCAGGGCGTAGTTCTCCTCCATCTCAAAGTCTCCGGAGACCACTTTGGCCCGGCAGGTGCCACACACTCCGCCTGCGCAGGCGAACGGCACATCGGAGCGGGAGCGCAGGGCGGCGTTGAGCACGGTCTCCCCGGAGGCAGCCGGAGAGGCCACCTGGCCGGTCAGCCCGTCCAAGGTGAATTCGATCTCCATGGTCTTCCCGCCCGGATCGGTCTGCACCCGGCGGCCCTGCTGGCCAGCAGGCTGGTCGGGCCGCCCGGTGCTGAACAGCTCAAAGCGCACCCTCTCCTCCGGCACCCCCCGGGAAGCCAGCTCATCACGTACCAGCTGGACCAGCTCAAAGGGCCCACAGAGGAACCATTCGTCGGTCTCCTGCGTGCGCAGCACATAGTCCAGCAGGGCAGTGAGCTTCTCGGCGTCGATCCGGCCGGTCAGCAGTGGGTTCAGCCGCTGCTCGCGGGAGAGGACATGGTGGACTGCGAACCGGGCCGGATAACGGTCCTTCAGGTCCCCGATCTCCTCAGCGAACATTACCTCGCCGGCCGAACGGTTAGCGTAGACCAGCTCAAAAGTAGCCTCAGGGGAGGAGCGCAGCACTGAGCGGGCGATCGCCATAATCGGGGTGATGCCGGAGCCTGCGGCAAAGGCCACCAGTCGGGCATCAGTGCGGCGGGCCACCGCTTCTTCAGCCAGCTCCTCCGGACGATTCATCGAGGTGATCGCGGTCTTGGAGACGAACGCACCGGAAGGGTTCATCACCTCCAGGCTTGCCCCCGGGATCAGCTCCTCATTGGCCCAGGTGGAGAACACTCCGCCGATGTCACGCTTGATCGCCACCCGGATCTCTCCGGCAACCGGTTCGGTGCAGATCGAGTAGGAGCGCCGCACTTCCTTGCCCTCGATCTGGGTGCGCAGGGCTACATACTGACCCGGGGCGTAGTCGAAGTCTTCCTGCAACTCCGTGGGCACCTCGAAGGTGACCTCCACGGAGTCGGCGGTCAGCCGGCGAACATCCTTGACCCGCAGGGTGTTGAAGGTGGCGCGGCGGCGCGCCGCAGGAGCCGCTTCCGCGGCAGGGGTCTCAACGGTCATTACAGCACCTTGAAGTAGTCGAAGGGTTCCAGGCAGGCCCGGCACTGGTACAGCGCCTTGCAGGCAGTGGAGCCGAACCGGGCCAGCTCACGGGTGTCTAGGGAATTACACCGCGGGCATTTCACGCTCAGCCCCACCGAGACCGGGCCGTTGCGCACCGGGGCGGTGCCGCTGGGCGGGGTGATGCCGTACTCGCGCAGTTTGGTCTTACCCTCATCGGTCATCCAGTCGGTGGTCCAGGCGGGTTTGAGCACCGTCTGAACTCGCACAGGATCATAGCCGCCCTGCTGCAGGGCGGTCCGGACATCTTCGGTGATGGTGTCCATGGCCGGGCAGCCGGAGTAGGTGGGGGTGATCAGTACGACGCCGCCTCCGTCCCCAGTTGCCGCAGCGGCCCGCAGGATGCCCAAATCAGCAATGGAGAGCACTGGGATCTCCGGATCGTTCACCTGGGCGGCCAGGTCCCAGACTGCGGCATCGCGCGGTTCTGTTGGACGCACACCGTCCGGGGAGAGGCGGATGTCTTCAGCAGTGGTCATGGCGGCTGTCACCAGGTGGCTCCGGGGTGCTGGCGGGCCAGCACCTGCATCTCAGCCAGGATGAAGCCGCGCTGCTCAGAGAACCGTCCGGACCGGTCAGCTCCGAAGGCGCCTTTGACCTCAGGGATGCTCAGCCCAGCCTGCTCAATGCTCTGAGTCAGCCGGGACATCACCGGTTCCCGCAGGGTTGAAGGCAGCACAGCAATGCCGGCTTCAGCCAGTTTGGGTGTGGGCTCGGCGTCGTAGAACAGCTCGTCCACATAGGCCCAGACCGCCTCCAGCCCTGCCTGCATGCGTTGGTGGGACTCCTCGGTGCCGCCGGCTAAGCGCAGCAGCCACTGGGCGGAGTGGTCCTGGTGGTAGGCCACCTCCTTGAGCGCCTTATCTGCCACGGCGGCCAGGGTCTCATCGGCGGAGTCCACCAGTCGGGAGTACAGCTCATGGGAGTAGAAGCTGAAGATCAGCTGCCGGGCGATGGTCTTGGCGAAGTCGCCGTTGTCCTGCTCCACCAGTCGGGCGGAGCGGAACTCATCCTCGTCACGGAAATAAGCCAAGTCATCTTCGGTCTTGCCCCAGGCAGTGCCGGCATAGGTGAGGAAGAACCGGGCATGGCCCAGCAGGTCCAGGGCGATATTGCCCAGGGCGATATCCTCCTCCAGCTCTGGTGCCCGGGAGATCCAGTGCCCCAACCGTTGGGCGAGCATCAGTGAGTCATCTCCCAGGATTAGGGCGTAGCGGGCTGTCTCCTCATCGGTGGCCGCCCCGGAGGATCGCAGATCCTCAGGGGTGATGGCATCGCCCACCGAGATCCTGGTGGCGGAGTCCTGGGCAGTGAATCCTGCGGTCTCATTCACAGGTGTGGCACCCCCTCGGACTGGGTGTAGTAGGTGGCGTGCCGATAGGCCTTGCCCTGGGCGGACTCGAAGTAGCCACCCTTGGAGTCGGGGTCGGAGGCTGCGATCTCTGCAGTGGGCACCACCCAGATGGAGGTTCCCTCATTGCGCCGGGTGTAGAGATCCCGGGCGTTGCGCAGCGCCATGGAGGCGTCCGGGGCGTGCAGGGAACCGGCATGCACATGGGAGAGCCCCCGCGAGGAGCGGACAAAGACTTCCCAGAGCGGCCACAGGCTGCGGTCGGCCGGATCAGTGGCGATCACGCCGCCGTCCGGGATCTGCTCTGCATTCTGCTCAGGTTTAGTCATGCCGGAGAGGCCTTTCATGTCTTGGGTGAGGTGAAGCGGAGGAGAACAGGGCTCAGGCGGCGAGTAGGGCGGCGTCGTACTCTGTCTGCTGCTGCTTGGCGGCATAGGCGGCCGCTGCCTCACGGACCCAGGCTCCGTTGTCCCGGGCGGCCCGGTAGTGGGCCAGCCGCTGGTGGTTCAGCGGGCCGTTGCCCTTGACCACGCTGAAGAACTCGTCCCAGTCCAAATCACCGTAGTCATAGTGGCCGCGCTCCTCGTTCCACTTCAGCTCCGGGTCCGGTAGGCGCAGACCCAGTGCCTCAGCCTGGGGGACAATCATGTCCACGAACCGCTGGCGCAGTTCGTCATTGGAGAACCGCTTGATATTCCAAGCCATGGACTGCCTCGAGTTCGGCGACTCATCATCCGGGGGGCCGAACATCTGCAGGGCCGGTCCGTAGAAACGGTCCACTGCGTTCTGGGCCATCTGCTTCTGCTCTTCGGTGCCGTGGGAGAGGCTGTAGAGAATCTCCCAGCCCTGGCGCTGGTGGAAGGACTCCTCCTTGCAGATGCGGACCATGGACCGGCCATAGGGGCCGTAGCTGGCCCGGCACAGCGGCACCTGATTAGTGATCGCCGCACCGTCCACAAGCCAGCCGATAGCCCCGATATCAGCCCAGGTGCGGGCCGGGTAGTTGAAGATGGAGGAGTACTTGGCCTTGCCGGTGTAGAGCTGCTCGTAGAGCTCATCACGGGGGGTGCCCAGGGTCTCGGCGGCGGAGTAGAGGTAGAGCCCGTGGCCAGCCTCATCCTGCACCTTGGCCATCAGCACGGCTTTGCGCTTCAGGCTCGGCGCCCGGGTGATCCAGTTGCCCTCCGGCTGCATGCCGATGATCTCGGAGTGGGCGTGCTGGGAGACCTGACGGACCAGGGTCTTGCGGTAGTTATCGGGCATCCAGTCCCGGGGTTCGACGCGCTTATCCTCAGCGATGAGCTGCTCGAACCGCTCCCAGCCCACACGGGCCTCATCGGCGGCGGCGCGGGCATCCTCAGAGATCTGCTCGGTGGCGGCTGTCTCTTCAACGGGGTGCAGCGTGGGTGACTGTGTGGACATCATGACCTCCTGAATTACTGACCGTTCGTTCAGTATATACCAGTTGTGACGTGATGCACAACACTCCGGTGGGCCTCACTGCGGGGTGCGCAGCCCCTCCAGCAGCAGGGTGACCACCGCATCAGCTACCGGCGCCCCGGAATCCGCCCGCTCCGGGCGGTACCAGTCGACAATGGAGTTCACCATGCCCATGGCCAGTCGGGAGGCGGTGCGGGCGTTAATGTCGCTGCGCAGGTCACCGTCCTGCTGGGCCTGCCGGATCAGCTCAGCAATCCGTAGGGTGATCTCACGGCGGCGCCGCAGTGCGGCAGTCTCCAGCTCAGAGTTCCCGCGCAGCCGCAGCAGCAGGGTCACATAGGGAAGCGAGCGGGTGAGCACATTGACCGACTCGCGGATGATGGTCTCCAGCTCCATCACCGCCGGCACCTCCAGCGCCTCAGCCTCGGCCACCACCTGTTCCAGCTCAGTGAGTGAGTGGCTCAGCGCAGCCTCAAGGATATCTTCCTTGGACTTCACATGGTGGTAGATGGCGGACTTGGAGATGCCCAGCTCCTGGGCCAGCACCCCCATGGAGGTGGCCTCGTAGCCGTGCCGGTTGAAGACCTCCACGCAGACCCTGACCAGGGAGTCCCGGTGATACCCGGGGCGTCCTCGTCTGGACTGTCGGTCGGACTCAGCGGCGGTGAGATCGGTGGTGGGCGGCATTGTCCCAGACTACCGTTCAGCCCAGTCTCAGGGAGCTGCTCAGCGGGGGCGTCTGTCGTAGATGCGGCGCAGCTTGCCCGAGGAGCGGGCCAGGGTCTCCGGCTCGGCCACCTGCACCTGGCAACTGGAACCGATCTTGACCTTGATCTGCCGGGCCAGCTCGGCCCCGGCGGCCTCGGCGGCCTCAGGTGTGGCCTCCGGGCGGCGCTCAATATGCACCGTCATCTGGTCCATATGCTGAGGCTGGGTCAGCTCCAGCTGGAAGTGTGGAGAAAGCCCCTGAATGCTCAACGCGATCTCCTCGATCTGAGTGGGGAAGAGGTTGACCCCGCGCAGAATGATCATGTCATCGCTGCGCCCAGTGATCCGGCCCATCCGGCGGTGACCCGGGCGGTCGGTACCGGGCAGCAGCCGGGTGAGGTCATGGGTGCGGTAGCGGATGATCGGCAGCGCCTCCTTGGTTAGTGTGGTGAACACCAGCTCACCGTGCTGACCCAGAGGCAGTACCTCCTCGGTCATCGGGTCGATGATCTCCGGGCGGAAATGGTCCTCCCAGATGGTGGAGCCGTCCTTGTGCTCCGCGGACTCCCCGGCCACGCCTGGGCCCATCACTTCAGAGAGGCCGTAGATATCGCAGGCGGTGATGTTGAAGGCCTTCTCGATCTCATGGCGCATCTCCTCAGTCCAGGGCTCGGCGCCGAAGACCCCCACCTCCAAGGAGGTCTTCCGGGGATCCAGGCCCTTGTGCCGGAACGCATCAGCAAGGGCCAGCAGATAGGTGGGCGTGCACAGGATCACCCGCGGCCGGAAGTCCTGGATGAGCTGGATCTGCTTCTCAGTCTGCCCGCCGGACATCGGGATCACCGTGGCGCCGAGCTTCTCGATGCCGTAGTGGGCGCCCAGTCCGCCGGTGAACAGGCCGTAGCCGTAGGCATTATGCACAATGTCGCCGGGCTTGGCCCCTGAGAAGCGCAGGCAGCGGGCCAGCAGGGTGGCCCAGCGGTCAATATCACCCTCGGTGTAGCCCACAACGGTGGGCCGGCCGGTGGTGCCTGATGAAGCATGGATGCGCCGCACCTGGTCCATCGGCACCGCGAAGGACTTGAAGGGGTAGGCGCTGCGCAGGAACTCCTTGTCGGTGAAGGGGAACCTCGCCAGATCCTCCAGGGTCTGCAGGTCCTCCGGGTGCACCCCGTGGGCGTCGTAGAGCTCCCGGTAGGCGGCGATGTTCTCGTAGGCATGCCGCACCGTAGCCTGCAGGCGGGTCAGCTGAAGCTCCTCGATCTGTTCGCGGGTGAACAGCTCTTCGGCATCAGGCTTACTGCCTGGTGTGGGAGCGGCGGCAGTAGTGGCGAAGGCGGCTGCCACGGCGTTGGCGTCGTCGTACTCAGTGTCAGGTCCGGCGGGGGAGGGGGCGATGCTCATCAGCGGATCACCTTCTCTGGGTTGAACGGGATAGTGCGGGAGCGTCCGCGGAACACGGCGATGAGGTCTTCACCCCGGGTCACGGCGATGTCATAGACGCCGCTGCGCCCGGCCTGGGCCACCGGTTTGGCCTCAGCGATGAGCTCATCGCCCAGCCAGGCGGTCTTCATGAAGTTGATGTCCACCCCGGAGGCCACGGTGATGGTTCCCTCTTCACCCTGCGGGTGGTTGCAGGCCATAGCGAAGGCGGTGTCGGCCAGGGTGAAGACCATCCCGCCGTGCACAATGTCGAAGCCGTTAGTCATCTCCCGGCGCACGGTCATCCGCAGTTTGGCGTGGCCCGGATCGGCCAGCAGCACCTCCGCGCCCAGCCAGGCGGTACACCGGTCAGTCTCCAGCATTTTGTGGTGCGGGCCGCCCGGTGGCATCGACACGCCCTCATAGGTGGTTTCGGCGGTGGTGCTGGTATCAGTCATGGTGCTCCTGGGGCGCAAACAGCAATTACAGACCAATCGGTCAGTAAGTCAACATAAGCATCAGGCACCTGTGATGTCAAGCACAGGGTGAGGTGTCCCAGTGCACAGTTCAGGGTGCGCTGGGCTGGGCGGCTCAGATGAAGGCAGAGACGCCGGTGAGTGCTCGGCCCACAATGAGGGAGTTGATGTGGTAGCTGCCCTCATAGGTGTAGATCGCCTCAACATCCCCGGCGATCTTGGCCGCCTCAAAGTCGCTGACCAGGCCGTTGCCACCGAGGCTCTCACGGGCGATGGCTGCCGAGGAGCGGGCCAGTCGGGTCAGGGTGGCCTTGGCCATTGAGGCCCGCATCATAGTCAGCTCGCCGCGGGCCTGCAGGTCAGCAGTATCGGCCATCATCGCGGCCGAGGCGGTGAGGTTGCCTGCGACCTCTGCCAGTTTTGCCTGGATCAGCTGGAAGGAGTCGATGGGTCGGCCGAACTGTTCGCGCTGGCCGGCATAGGCGCTCATCACATCCAGCAGCGCCTGCTGGGCACCCACCGCCTGCCAGCCCACCCAGGCGCGGGAGGACATCAGCAGCTCATTGGTTGCTGAGAACGACGACGCCCCTGGCAGCTGAGCATTGGCAGGGATGGTGACATCCAGCTGCACATCAGCATTCTGCATGATCCTCAAGCCGGTCTTATTGCTGATTTTCTGTGCGGAGTAGCCCGGGGCGTCAGTAGGCACCAGGAAGCCTTTGATCTGCTGATCGGCGGTGTCTCGGGCCCACACGATGGCGATATCAGCAATAGTGCCCACGCCGATCCAGCGCTTAGCACCGGCGATATGCCAGCCCTGAGCTGTTCTGCGGGCCGTGGTGGCCAGGCCCCCGGCAATATCGGATCCGTGCTCGGGCTCAGTGAGGCAGAAGGCGCCCAGTGATTCGAGGCTGCGCAGCCGTGGCAGCCAGGTCTGCTTCTGCTCTGCAGAGCCCAGGGTGGCGATGGTGCCCAGAATCAGCTCGTTATGAATCCCCAGCAGTGCCGAGATGGAGATATCGGCCCGGGCCACTGCGGCGCTGGCCAGCCCTTGGAAGAGATGGGAGGAGCCGTCGGCGAAGGTCTCGCCCAGACCCAGTGCGCCCAGACCCGGAAGCAGCTTCTGGGGGAACTCCTCCTGGTTCCAGGGCTCAATGCTTGCTGGCCGCAGTGTGGCCTGCAGCTGTTGGTCAATGCGCTCGAGACGCTCGCACTCGGCCGGCTCCAGGTGACGGGCCAGGTCCAGAAAGGTGACAGCCGTCGCTGGGGGTGTGGTGGCGGCTGCGCGTGGGGACTGCTGAGTCAGCGGCATTGCTGCAAGCTCCTATAGG
The DNA here is from genome assembly GCF_008711175.1 of Nesterenkonia ebinurensis. Taxonomy (GTDB): domain Bacteria; phylum Actinomycetota; class Actinomycetes; order Actinomycetales; family Micrococcaceae; genus Nesterenkonia; species Nesterenkonia ebinurensis. Next base: position 213,082 of record NZ_VWNF01000041.1, on the reverse strand, counting down.
TAGACCAACTGTAGGACTTCCAAGTATATAGTAGGTGATGCGTATCACATCATCGGTATCCATAGAATGGACGGAATCGTGCCGCAACAGATGAGGAGCCTCCACATGCCAGTCCCGCTGACCAAAGACCCGATCGCGGAGATTCAGCGCAATTGGGAGCGTCAGGGCTGGCAGCAGGCAGCCGCCCCAGCAGCGGCGGTGACTGCGATTATGCGCACTCAGCAGATCCTGCTAGCCCGTGCTCAGGAGATTCTCAAGCCGTTCAAGCTGACTTTCGCCCGGTATGAGGTGATCAGTCTGCTCAGCCTCTCCAGGGAGAGGCGGATGCCGATGAACAAGGCCTCCGCCCTGTTGCAGGTCCACCCCACCTCGATCACTAATGCAGTGGACCGGTTGGAGGCCGCCGGACTGGTAGAGCGCCAGCCCCATGCCACCGACCGGCGCGCCATGCTGCTGGTGCTCACCCCCAGGGGCAAGCAGATGGTGGATCGGGCCACTGCGGCGCTCAATGAGCAATTGTTCGAGCAGACCGGCTTCACCGCGGAGGAGGTCGCCGAGCTCAACCGGATTCTGGCCAACTTCCGGCAGCGCGCCGGTGATTTCAAGGCCTGAGCATTGAGGGCGTGTCTGAGAAATATGTGTGGGTTGCCCTGGAAGTCTGGCAGCCTGGGGCGTGTCTCGGAGCGGGAGGCACGAGAGAGTTGCTCGCAAGCTTCGTAATCCGTCGAAAGCAGCATCTCCATAACGAGTCCTGCTCACCGTTGACACTCGATGGGTGTGCAATGAAGACTATAAACTACCGATACGTTAGCCATGGAACATGTACTATAAACGTATAAGACATACATAATATGAGTGCCGCTTTGCTTTTTAATGAAGAAAAAAATCACTCTACGATTTCGTCGCCCTCGCGCAATTTCCGCTTTCCAATCGTCCTTCTGCTAGTGGCGGGCCTGCTAGGACTGAGCTTTGCACCAGCACAAGCTGCAGAACAGGTGCCCAATGAACACGCGGCAACGGCGGCAGCTCTAGGGTTAATAGACAGTCTTAGCGCCCTGTGTAACTCATGGGGACATGGCATCGTTATGAGTACTGGACCTGCCCCGGTCTGCTGGTCACAACCTGAATGGTGATTATGAACTCGAAACTACTTACTGGCATCGGGGTCTTACTGGCCCTTATCGGGTTGATCCTCGGTATCGCAGGAGTAGCTACTGCGTGGTCCGAAACCAGCATTTCGCCAGTCTGGGCATTACTGCTGGGATCAGGTGCAGTATTCATCCTGCTAACCATCCAACGCCGCAAGCAAGCTCAGACACATTCTTCTTGATGGCAGAGTCTCCCTGAGGCGCTCCGAACACCTAAGAATAGTCACAAGATGTTGCGGTGTGCGGCAGCTCTTGCCGGTCCAGGTTGGGTCCGGGCTGCTGGGCGATAAAGCCTCCTGATCCCGTGCGATCCGCACATGCCAGCGCGACCGCGGGAGCACTGCCACCATTGCAGAGCCCGAGGACTAGAAATGCCACCGACGGCACCGCGGCACCAAGGACGGCAGGCCCGGACGTTCAACACTGAGCGCTGCAAGGGCCCTACCATCGTTGAACCGCGGGTTCTGCCACCTGAAACAATGGCGAGGCATCACCACCGGCTACGACGAGTTGGCCACCACATTCGGCGCTGCAGCCCCACTGCACGGCGTCATCGCCTGGACCAAGCATTACATCAGACGCGCTCTAGACCCGCGCGGCTTCAGCTCAGCGATGCTTCCACCGCGGGTCGCGCTTTTCAGCGAAGGCTGACATACCCTCAGCCTGGTCTTCGGTGGAGAACAGGGAGTGGAAGATCCGCCGCTCAAAGAGCAGGCCCTGACTCAGCGGGGTCTCAAAGGCAGTGGTCACCGCCTCCTTGGCCAGCTGGGCAGCCGGCTTGGACTTCGCTGCAATGGTCTCGGCCACCTTCGCAGCCTCCGCCACGGTCTGCTCATCAGGCACCACCCGGGAGACCAGACCGATCCGCTCGGCCTCCGCGGCGTCAATATGCCGGCCGGTGAGCACCATATCCATCGCCTTAGCCTTGCCCACCGAGCGGGCCAGCCGCTGGGATCCGCCCATCCCAGGAATCACGCCCAAGTTGATTTCGGGCTGGCCGAACTTTGCACTCTCCCCGGCGATGATCACATCGGTCATCATGGCCAGCTCGCATCCCCCGCCCAGGGCGTAGCCGTTGACCGCAGCCACAATCGGAGTGCGCAGCTTGGCGAAGTCCTCCCAGCGCTGAAAGAAGTCGGCGGCGTACATAGCCGGGTAGTCCATCTGCGCCATCTGCTTGATATCGGCTCCGGCAGCAAAAGCCTTCTCTGAACCGGTGAGCACGATCGCCCCAACAGCTGAGTCGGCATCAAAGTCCGACGCCGCGGAGATCACCTCCTCCATCACCGTCTCATTCAGCGCGTTCAGCGCCTTTGGTCGGTTCAGCTGGATGGTGCCTACCCGGCCCTCAGCGGAGACCAGGATGGTGGTGTACTCAGTCATGTAGTGTCCTTTGCCAGTGGTGCTGAGGAGTTTTCAGGCCCAGAGCTCTGATGCTGGGAGTCCTCGCGGATGGTATTGATGATCGCAGAAAAATCCTGGCCCGCGCCCTCACCGGCGGCGAACTCAGTGTAGATAGCGGTGGCCAGGCGGCCCAGCTGGGCACGGACCCCCTGCTCATCCAGGGCGTTGGCGGCCAGGTTGAGGTCCTTGGCCATCAGGGCGCCAGCGAATCCGGGCTGATAGTCCCGGTTCGCTGGTGAGCTCGGCACCGGGCCGGGCACCGGACAGTTGGTGGTCACCGCCCAGCACTGCCCGGAGGCCTTGGAGACCACATCGTAAAGCGCCTGGTGGGTCAGCCCCAGCTTCTCACCCAGCACAAAGGCCTCACCGACTGCGATCTGGGTGACGCCCAGAATCATGTTGTTACAGATCTTGGCCGCCTGGCCCAACCCGTTGCCCCCGCAGTGGATCGCCCGGGCGCCCATGATGTCTAACAGCGGCTCGACCTCTGCGAAGACCTCTGCGCTGGCACCTACCATGAACGCCAGAGTGCCGGCCTCGGCGCCCACAACCCCGCCGGAAACCGGTGCATCGGCAGCCCGGAAGCCGGCAGCCTGGGCCAACTCAGCCGCCTGCTGCGCTTCGGAAATATTGATCGTCGAGCAGTCTAGGAAGATGGTGCCGGGCCCAGCGGCTGAGAGCAGCCCAGGGGAGTCCTGGTAGGCGGAGATCACATGCTGGCCAGAGGGCAGCATAGTGAGCACCACATCGGCCCGGGGCACGGCTTCCAGCGGATCCTCCACCACCTGGACTCCGTTGGCCCGTGCGGTCTCCATGGCAGAGGGGACGACGTCGTACCCCCACACATCCACCCCAGCCTTGACCAGATTCGCGGCCATCGGCCCGCCCATATTGCCCAGCCCGATGAACGCCACAGTGCTGGTCCCGGGGGCGGGGAGACCCCGGGCCCCTCTCGGCTGGCTTAGGCCAGCCTTCACGCCTGAAGTTGCAGCATCACTGTGCTCTTTGCTCACGGTGACGGCGTCGTCAGTGCTGGTCACGCCTGAAGTCGGCTCGCCCGCTTCGCTGCCAACCTCACCCGTTGTTGGTTTCATCCCTGCCATCAGCTTCCCTCCGGCATGATGAAGCTCGCGCCCTCTTTCAGCCCGGAGGGCCAGCGCGTGCTCACCGTTTTGGTCTTGGTGTAGAACCTCAGCCCGTCGGTGCCGTGCTGGTTGAGGTCCCCGAATCCGGAGGCCTTCCAGCCGCCGAAGGTGTAGTACGCAATCGGCACCGGGATCGGCACATTGACCCCCACCATCCCCACTTCCACGCGGGAGGTGAAGTCCCGGGCGGTGTCACCGTCGCGGGTGAAGATGGCCACCCCGTTGCCGAATTCGTGTTCACTGGGCAGCCGTAATGCAGCCTCATAGTCGGCGGCTCGCACAATACACAGCACCGGCCCGAAGATCTCCTCCCGGTAAATCCGCATATCGGGGGTGACATGGTCGAACAGGGTGGCGCCCACCCAGAAGCCATTGGGATGACCGGGTACGACGACGCCGCGGCCGTCCACCACCAGTTCCGCCCCCTCATCCGCCCCGGCAGCAATATAGTCCTCAATCCGTTCCTTGGCATCTGCACCGACCACCGGCCCGAAGTCGCTGACCGGGTCCAAGGAGGGGCCCACAGTGAGCTTGCTGATCCGCGCCAGGAGCTTCTCGCGCAGTGCCTCAGCAGTGGCCTCACCCACCGGGACAGCCACCGAGATCGCCATACAGCGCTCGCCGGCTGAGCCGTAGCCGGCGCCGATGAGCGCATCGGCGGCCTGGTCCAGGTCAGCATCGGGCATGATCACCATATGATTCTTGGCCCCGCCGAAGCACTGGGCCCGCTTGCCGGCGGCAGCGGCCGCAGAGTAGATGGACTGGGCGATGGGGGTGGAGCCCACAAAGCCCACGGCTTTGACCCGGGGGTCCTCAATCAGGGCATCCACCGCTTCCTTGTCCCCGTTGACCACGTTGAGCGTGCCCGGCGGCATCCCGGCTTCACGTGCCAGCTCAGCCAGCCGCAGTGGGACCGAGGGATCGCGTTCGGAAGGTTTGAGCACAAAAGTGTTGCCGGCGGCTAGGGCGATCCCGGCTTTCCACAGCGGGATCATGGCTGGGAAGTTGAACGGAGTGATCCCAGCGACCACGCCGAGGGGCTGGCGCAGACTGTGCACGTCCATCCCGGTGGCCACATTATGGCTGAACTCACCCTTGAGCAGGTGCGGGGCGCCGGCGCCGAATTCCACCACCTCCACCCCGCGCTGGATATCGCCCTTAGCATCCTCAAAGGTCTTGCCGTGCTCATTGGAGAGCGCCTCGGCCAGCTCGTCGCGGTGCTGGTTGATCAGATCCACCCACTTCAGCAGGATGCGTCCGCGGCGCTGCGGGTTGACAGCCGACCACTCGCCGAAGGCCCGCTGGGCGGAGTCCACTGCCGCGGTAACCTCCTCCCAGCTAGCCAGCGGCACCTGGGCGCTCACCTCGCCGCGCACCGGGTTGAACACCTCTCTGGTGCGGCCAGAGGTGCCTTGGATATGCTCGCCATGGATGAAGTGGGTCAGTTGTGCCATCAGTGCTCCTTTGCACGGGGGTCTTCGGTGCTCCGCGCAGGGCCCGAAGGGTGTGATCCATCTCTCATCTGTTAGCCTATGCCCAGGTGGTTGGACGTGCAACTAAATTTCTGACGTTCCTGTGCCTGGAAGAACAGGCCGAGGACAAACAGACCCTGAACAGACAGAGAGGTCTTTCGTGGAATCAGTGATTGTAGCCGGTGCTCGTACTCCGATGGGGAGGCTGCTGGGTGGCTTATCCTCCCGCTCTGCAGCTGAGTTGGGTGGCGTCGCCGTCTCCGGTGCTCTGCAGCGGGCCGGGATCAGCGGGGATGCGGTGGACTATGTGGTGATGGGTCAGGTGATCCAGGCTGGTGCGGGGCAGAACCCCGCGCGGACTGCGGCTATCGCCGGGGGGATCCCCGCCTCGGTTCCTGCCATCACTGTGAATAAGGTCTGCCTCTCTGGGCTGAACGCGGTAGCTACTGCTGATCAGATGATCCGCGCTGGGGAGTCCGAGGTGGTGGTGGCCGGTGGTATGGAGTCGATGTCCCAGGCTCCGCATTTGCTGCCTGCTTCGCGCACCGGGATCAAATATGGCGACGCCGCCTTGGTGGATTCCATGGCCTACGACGCCCTCTACGACCAGGCCACCAGCCAGTCCATGGGAGCGCTGACCGAATCCTGCAATGGCCATGCCCTGGAGGTCTCCCGTGAGGAGCAGGACCGGATTGCCGCTAGTTCGCATCAGCGGGCTGCTCGTGCCGCGGAGGCTGGCCTGTTCGCCGAGGAGATCGTGCCGGTCCGTATTCCGCAGCGGCGCGGTGATGAGATGGTGATCGAGGCCGATGAGGGCATCCGCCCGCAGACCACCCCGGAGTCTTTGGGCAAGCTGCGCCCGGCCTTCGGCAAAGAAGGCACGGTCACCGCTGGCTCGGCTTCACAGATCTCTGACGGGGCCTGTGCCCTGGTGGTGATGTCCCGGGCCAAAGCCGAGGCGCTGGGGCTGAACTGGATCGCGCGGATCGGTGCCCACGGCATGGTGGCCGGTCCGGACTCTTCGTTGCAGCTGCAGCCGGCCAATGCCATTGAGGCTGCTTGCGCCAAGGCTGGGATCGGGGCCGCTGATCTGGATCTGATCGAGATCAACGAGGCCTTTGCCGCAGTCTCGGCTGCTTCCATGCGTCAGCTGGGGGTCCGTGAGGAGATCGTCAACGTCAATGGCGGGGCGATCGCCCTGGGCCATCCGGTGGGCATGTCCGGGGCCCGCCTGCTGCTGCACCTGGCTCTGGAGCTGGGCCGCCGCGGCGGCGGCACCGGAGCGGCCGCCCTCTGCGGGGGCGGCGGCCAGGGCGACGCCCTGATCCTGCACGTCAACAGCTGAAAGCAACTAGGGACACCAACCAGGGAGAACAACAATGGCACTGAACGCACCGCTCAGCCTCACTGAATCCAGCGCAGTGGTCACCGGAGGAGCCTCCGGACTCGGCTACGCCACCGCCGCCGCCTTGGTGGAGGCCGGCGCCCAGGTAGTGGTGATCGACTTGCCCGATGCTCCAGACTCCACCGCCCGGGCAGATGCGGTGGCAGCTCTGGGGGAAGGCGCCCAGTTCCATCCCGGAGACGTCACCGACCCGCAGACCAGCGCAGACGCCGTGGCACGTGCTGTGAAGCGCGGCCCGCTGCGTGCGGCGATCAGCTGCGCCGGAATCGCCACTCCGGGCAAGTTGCTAGGCCGTAAGGGACCGCTGCCGGCTGGCACCTTCATGAAGGTTCTGGCCATAAACACCGGCGGTACCGTGAACCTGATGACTGCGGCGGCTGCCGCGATGACTGAGAATGCGCTCGCCGGGGAGGATCGCGGAGTATTGATCAACACCGCCTCGGTGGCCGCCTTCGACGGCCAGATCGGCCAGATCGCCTACTCCGCCTCCAAAGGCGCGGTGGCCGCACTGACCCTGCCTGCGGCCCGCGAACTGGCCGCTCACGCCATCCGGGTGGTGACCATCGCCCCAGGACTGTTTGAGACCCCGATGATGGCCGGACTGCCCGAGGCGGCCAAGGAATCCCTGCGCGCCAAGACCCTGCACCCGGCCCGGCTCGGCAAACCTGAGGACTACGCCCAGACGGTTCTGCAGATCATCGCCAACCCTATGCTCAACGGAGAAACGATTCGCCTCGACGGAGCGATCAGACTCGAGCCCAAGTAAGGATAAGGGCGCTGATTCCTTGACCTTTCCGCTCTGCCTAGACCTGTTCGCATCGCCCAGTGCTGTAACGCTCGGCATTGTCAGCAGCTTTGGGCAGATGACGGCACCGCTGCCGGAAGTAGGCTGTTGACCATGTCTGCTGGCAGGTATGCACCGAGTCCTTCGGGAGACCTGCATCTGGGGAATCTGCGCACTGCGATCCTCGCCTGGCTCTTCGCCAAAGCCTCGGGCCGGGAGTTCATGCTGCGCTATGAGGATCTGGACACCGGGCGCACGGTGCCCGGCTCTGCCGACCGCCAACTGGCAGACCTCGGCGCCCTCGGGATCACCTTTGACGGGGAGCCCGTGTACCAGTCCCACCGTCAGCGCTATTACCACGACGCCGTGGCGCAGCTGAGTGCTCAAGGCCTGGTCTATGAGTGCTTCTGCACTCGCCGTGAGATCCAGGAGGCCCCGCGTGCCCCGCACGCGCCACCTGGAGCCTATCCCGGCACTTGCCGTGAGCTGACCGATGAGGAGCGGGGGCGTCGTCGTACCGAGCGACCGCCAGCCTTGCGGCTGTGTACTGAGCGTACTGAGTTCACAGTCCAGGATCAGCTGCTGGGATCAGTGACTGCGGCGGTGGATGACTTTGTACTGGCACGCAATGATGGGGCCGCCGCCTACAACCTGGCGGTGGTGGTCGATGACCAGCTGTCCGGGGTGGACCAGGTAGTTCGGGCAGATGACCTGGCCGACTCCGCGCCCCGGCAGGCCTATCTGCGTGGGCTGCTCTACGGTCAGACTGCCGTCCAGGCTGTGCAGTACGCCCATGTGCCGCTGGTAGTGAACGCGCAAGGCAAGCGCTTGGCCAAGCGCGACGGTGCGGTCACCCTGGGCCAGTTGGCTGAGCAGGGTGTCGCCGCAGAGCAGGTTCGTGACAGTCTCTTGGGCTCACTCAACCTCCCGCCGGGGCCGTTGGACAAGGTGCTGGCAGCCTTCGACGCCGCCGCCCTGCCCCTGGAGCCCTGGATGGTCACTTCCACTCCAGATGGTGTGCTGAAATCCCCGGAATAACCTTCTGTGGGGACCCGATTCGGAGATTTCAACACACCAAACGTGCAGGCGTGGCGCCGAAGTGGCGAGGTACGTATCTGGTCGTGGAAGGCTCCTCACCGCCGTGGTCAGATTCCTAGGCTTTTCTGGGCTTGTGTGAGCGCTTCGGCAGAGGCCTGTAAGTGCTGGGCCTCCTGCTCGGTAAACGGTGTGGTGAGTACCGGCTCGGCGCCATGGGCGGAGATGACACTAGGGATGGACAGGGCGGTGCCGGCGATACCTTGGAACCCGTTGAGCACAGTGCTGACGGGCAGCACGGCATGCTCATCGTTGAAGATAGCTTCCACGATCCGGGCCGCGGAGAGGCCGATCGCGTAGTTGGTGGCTCCTTTGCCCTGGATCACCTGGTATGCGGCAGTGCGAACCTGATCTGCGATGTTCTCCAGGCTCTCTGCAGTGAACACAGCCTGGCCGTGCTGCTGCCAGTCCAGCAGCGGGGTGGTGCCGATGGTGGCGGTGGACCACAGGGGGAACTCGGTATCGCCGTGCTCACCGACAATGGTGGCGTGCACACTCTGCTGAGCGACCCCGGCGCGGCGGGCCAGCTGCCAGCGCAGCCGTGCGGTGTCCAGCACAGTGCCGGAGGAGAAGATCCGGTGCGAGGGAAGTTCAGTGATCTGCTGGGCTGCCACAGTGAGGACATCGCAGGGGTTGGTGACGAGCAGGAAGATTGCCTGCGGTGCCCGCTCGACCAACTGCGGCATCAGGTCTTCGAGGATGCGGACATTGGTGGCGGCCAGATCCAGGCGACTCTGCCCCGGGTCCTGCTTGGCCCCTGCGGTGATCACCACCACGTCTGCGCCCTCAACGTGCTTGAGGTCGTCCCCGCCGTCGATATCGCTGGCACCGGTGAACTGGCTGCCGTGGGCAAGATCCAGCACCTCGGCCTCGACCTTGGCTGCGTTGATGTCATAAAGCCGGACATGCCGGGCTGAGCCGCGGATCATCGCCGCATAGGCGGTGGAGGTGCCCACGCTTCCGGCCCCGATGATGGCCAGGGTGGAGTTCTCAATAGCACTCATAGTCCAAGCCTTGCACAGCAGCTGGGTCCAGTACCAGCACCGGAAACAGATCACAACGGCAATGTTCCAGATTGCAGAATATTGCGCGGCGACTTGCACACGCACCGCACTTTCAGCAAACTTGTGGATTAGGTCAAGAGTGCCAGTGCCAAACCCCGGTTTGCTGGCCGGCAACCCTCCAGGGTGAATCGTTGAGATTCTCCCGATCCGCGGTGGGGTGCCCCGGGTGACGACCTGGCCGCACGGAACGCCCCGTGACGGCAAGCGCGGACCTCACTGGCTGCCAGTGCAGGTCTTAGAGACCACTGGAGCACCATCATGAGCGAGCAGAACAGCACCCAGCCTAAATTTGAGACCCTGCAGATCCATGCCGGAGTCCAGCCTGACCCAGGGTCAGGAGCCCGAGCACTGCCTATCCAGCAGACCACCAGCTTCGTGTTCCCCGATACCCAGGCTGCGGCCAAACGCTTCGGGCTGGAAGAGATCGCCCCCATCTACTCCCGGATTGGCAACCCCACGGTGCAGGCAGTGGAGGACAAGATCGCGGCCCTTGAGGGCGGAGTTGGTGCGTTGGCAGTGGGATCCGGACAGGCCGCCACCACCCTAGCCCTGCTGAACATCGCCGAAGCCGGCAGCCACGTAGTGGCCTCGCCCTCCCTCTACGGCGGCACTCAGAATCTGTTCAAGCACACCCTGCCCAAGTTCGGGGTGGAGATCAGTTTTGTGGAGGACCCTGACGACCCGGAGTCCTGGCGTGCAGAGATTCGGGACAACACGGTGGCCTTCTTCGCCGAGACCGTAGCCAATCCACGCACTGACGTATTAGACATCGAGTCAGTCGCGACCATCGCCCACGAATACGGCGCCCCGCTGATCGTCGACAACACCCTGCCCACCCCCTACCTGCTGCGGCCATTCGACTTCGGCGCCGATGTGGTGGTGCACTCGGCCACCAAGTTCTTGGGCGGGCACGGCACTGCTATTGCCGGCGTCGTAGTGGACTCTGGAAAGTTCGACTACGCCCAGCACCCAGAGAGGTTCCCAGGTTTCAACCAGCCCGATGAGAGCTACCATGGGCTGGTCTTCGGCCGTGACCTGGGACCTGAGGGCATCTTCGGGGTCAATCTCTCCTACATCCTCAAGGCCCGGGTGCAGCTGCTGCGCGATATCGGGCCCGCCCTCTCCCCGCACAACGCCTTTGAGATCAACCTGGGGTTGGAGACGCTCAGCCTGCGTGTGGAACGCCACGTCCAGAATGCGCAGAAGGTCGCCGAATATCTGGAGAGCCACCGCGCAGTCCGCCGGGTCTTCTACTCCGGGCTGGAGTCCAGCCCCTGTTATGAGCGCGGCCAGACATACCTGCCGAAGGGGGTCGGTGCTGTGCTGAGTTTCGAGCTGCATGAGCGTGACCCGGAGAAGGCCGTGGCCAAGGGCCAGGAGCTGGTGGACACCCTTAAACTGCACTCCCTGGTGGCCAATGTGGGCGATGTGCGCTCGCTGGCCATCCACCCGGCCTCCACCACCCACCGCCAGCTGTCTCCGGAGGACCAGCGCGCAGCCGGAGTCAAACCCGGACTGGTGCGCCTCTCGGTGGGTCTGGAGCATATCGATGACATCATCGCTGACCTCGACCAAGCGCTGGCCAAGGCCGAGGACTGAGTCGGCTGATGTCCCTGGTGCCGGAGGAGAAGGTGGGTGCAGTTGAGAACGACTATGGCACCCGCCCTGCCGGTGCCCTGAAAACATACGACGCCGGTGCCTTCACCTTTGAGACCGGCGGCCAGTTGCCTGCCATCACACTGGCCTACGAGACCTGGGGTGAGCTGAACGCCGCAGGCGACAACGCCGTGCTGGTGGCCCACGCCTTGACCGGGGACTCCCATGTGGCCTCTAGTCCCGCTGACCCGTCAGCTGGCTGGTGGGAAGGCTTATTGGGAGAGGGCCGGCCCATCGACACCTCCCGCTGGTTTGTGATCGCCCCGGCCATGGTGGGCGGCTGCTACGGCTCCACCGGACCAGGCTCGGCCGACCCCGACGGCACCCCGTGGGGCTCACGGTTCCCGTTCGTGACCATCCGCGACTCAGTACACCTGGAGAAACGGCTGCTGGACCATCTGGGGGTCACCCGACTGCACTCTGTGGTCGGTGGCTCCATGGGCGGGGCCCGTGCCCTGGAGTGGGCGGTGACCTACCCGGAGTTCGTGCGCAGCTTCGGGGTCTTCGCCTGCGGGGCGGCCTCCACCGCCGAGCAGATCGCTTTCGGCCAGGCCCAGGTATTGGCCATCCGCAATGACCCGCACTTCAACGGCGGGGACTACTACGCCGGAGACAAGCCGCAGGCCGGGCTGGGCCTGGCCCGCCGGATCGCGCATATCACCTACCGTACCGAGGCCGAGCTGGGCCTGCGCTTCGGCCGCTCCCCCCAAGGGGCAGAGAACCCGTTCGCGGGCACCCAGCTGGCCGGCGGACGGCGTCGTACTGGCAGGTACCAGGTGGAGTCCTATCTGGACCACCAGGCCGCCAAGCTCACCCAGCGGTTCGACCCGAATGCCTACATCACCCTGGGCGAAGCGCTGATCAGCCACGATGTGGGCCGCCACCGCGGGGGAGTGGAAGCCGCCCTGGGGCAGGTCAGCGCCACTCCGTTCTTGGCCGCAGTGGACACCGACCGGCTCTACTTCCCCGAACAGTCCCAGCAGATCGCCGACCTCATCCCCGGAGAGCACCAGGTGCACCTGATCACCTCACACATCGGCCATGACGGTTTTCTCACCTCTGCTGAGCAGCTGGGACGTGAAATTCGTGTAACGCTCGGCCTATAGGGTGGCAGGGTGACTCGAATCCTGCAGCCCGGCGAACACCTTCCCGAGAATGTCCCGCACTATCTCCCCGCTGAGCTGGACACCGTGTTCTGGGGACGGCTGCCCGCCCGCAATGACGCCCCGGTGCTGCGGATCAGCCCCGGCGAGACCGTCACGGTGGACACCATCTCCCACGAAGGCATCCTGGAGGACCAGGGCAGGGACCCGGTAGCCTATTTCGGCTCCTACGGCGTGGAGGCCGAGCAGGTGCTCACCGATGCCGCCGCACTGGCCGCAAGCGACCATCCGCGCGATCCGCGCACCGACGGCCCGCATGTCAACACCGGACCCATCTATGTGGAGGGGGCACAGCCCGGGGACCTGCTCAAAGTCACCATTGTGAAGCTGGAGCGCCGAGTGCCATACGGGGTGATCTCCAACCGACACGGCAAGGGTGCCCTGCCCGAGTTCCCCCGAGGGGAGCGCAATGTCTCGGTCTTCGCCGGAGTGGACGCTGAGCAGGGCACCATCGCCCCGGCCGCAGGAGCGTTACGCAGCATCAGATTCCCGCTCGAACCGTTCTTCGGCACCATTGGGGTGGCAGTCGACGACGACGCCCGCCCCCACTCGGTGCCCCCGGGTGCCCACGGCGGGAACATCGACATCCGGATGCTCACTGAGGGGTCCTCGCTGTATCTGCCGGTGCAGGTACCAGGTGCTTTGGCGTTTCTGGGTGACCCGCACTTCGCCCAGGGGGACGGGGAGGTGGCGCTGACCGCGATGGAGGCCAGTCTGCGCGGGACCGTGCAGTTCGAGGTGGTGGCCCGGGAGGAGGCGGTCCGGCAGTTCGGCGAACAGGCGGGACCGATCGCCGAGACGGAGGAGTTCCTCATCCCCACCGGGCTGGACGAGGACCTGGACCTGGCTGTGCAGAACTGTGTGCGCTCTTGCCTCGCCCTGCTGCAGGCCCGCTGGGGCCTGGACGCCGAGCATGCCTATGCCTACCTCTCGGCAGCCACCGACTTCCACATCTCCCAGGTGGTGGACATCGTCAAGGGTGTCCATGCAGCTGTGCGCAAAGCCGATTTCCGAGATGTCGACGTCAGGAGCCAGATATGAGTACACCAGCTGCCTCGGAAACAGACACCGACACCTACGACCGCTCCGTATGGCGCACCAAGGGGTCGCCACTGGTCCCTGTCGCCAGGACCGGCCCGCTGAGCGGGGAGACGGTGGCGGTCAAGGACCTCTTCGCAGTGGCTGGTGAGCCCATCGGGGCGGGCAACCCCGCCTTCTTGGCCCAGGCGCGCTCCGAGCCGGCCAACGCACCTGCGGTGCAGGCCCTGCTGGATGCCGGGGCAGAGATCACCGGTATCTCCCAGACCGATGAGTTCGCGCTCTCCCTGGCCGGGACCAACGGACATTACGGCACACCGCCCAACCCAGCGGCCCCGGGGCGCATTCCCGGCGGATCCTCCAACGGCTCAGCGGCAGCAGTGGCACTGGGTGAGGTGAGCATCGGACTGGGCACCGACACCGGGGGGTCTATCCGGGTGCCCGCCGCCTACCAGGGGCTCTGGGGCATCCGCCCCACCCACGGCCTGGTGCCGATTGCCGGGGTGCACCCGCTGGCTCAGAGCTTCGATACCGTGGGCTGGCTGACCCGGACCCCTGAGCTGCTGGCCGAGGTGGCCGAGGTGCTGGTCCCCCGGCCCAAGAAGATTGTGCCCTCGGCCCCCTCCGCGTTGGGCGGAATGGGTACCACCGGATCCATCCCCACCGTCCCCAAAGGCCCGCTGGCATGGGAGGCTGATAAGCAGCTGGACAGGCTGCGGATCGCCCCGAGCCTCGCTGAGCTGGCTGACTCTGAGCTGGCTGAGGCACTGGGCGGACTGGTAGCCCGGCTGGAGCAGCTGAACGGGGAGACGGCGGAGAAGCTGCTGGGCCCGGAGCCGCAGATCCTGGAGTACTGGTTGGACGAGGCTTTCCAGAAGGTGCAGGTTTTCGAGGCTTGGGCCAATAACGGGGACTGGATCAGCCGGCACTGGGAGGCGATGACCCCCGAGGTCGCAGCCCGCTATGCCAAGGCCGCAGAGGTGACTGCGGAGCAGGCTGCGGCCGGGCGTGAGTTGCTGGGTACCGCACGGGAGACCATCCGCTCCTGGGTGGCTGACGGAGTGCTGGCCCTGCCTTCGGCTGCCTCAGCGGCGCCTACCGTGGAGGAAGCAGAGGCGGGCTCGGAGCGGTCAACCCAGGTGCGGCGTCGTAATCTGCTGCTGACCTGCGTGGCTGGGCTCTCCGGGCTGCCTGCGGTGAATGTGCCCATCACCACTGCCGCCGGCCTGCCCGGCGGAGTGAGCCTGATTGGCCCTGCCGGCAGTGACAAAGCGCTGATCCGCTACGCTGCACGGTTGGCAGGTGAGCAGTGAGCCTGAGTGTGGAGGAATTCAACGTTGCATCGGCTGAAGCGGTCGGGGAGATCCTGGCCACCTGCGCGCCGATCGCCTCCTGGCGTGCAGGGATTCTGGCCCGCCGCCCGTACAGCTCTTTGGAGCAGCTGCTGGAGACTGCCGCGGCCTTGGCCGAGGGATGGACCGACCAGGAGGTCGACGCCGCTCTGGCGCATCACCCGCGGATTGGCGAGAAGGCTGCCGGTGAGTCGGTCGAGGCTCGCGCCTCGCGTGCTGAGCAGGGCAGCCTCAGCGAGGATGAGCGTGCCCAGCAGGAGTGGCTGGCGGCCAATAAGGAGTACGAGGAGCGCTTCGACCGGATTTTCCTGATCCGAGCCAGGGGCCGGTCCCACCAGGAGATGCTCGCCCAATTGCGTGGGCGGTTGGAGAACGACGCCGACGCCGAGGCGCGTATCCGCCGCGAGCAGCTCGCTGAGATTGCCCTTCTCCGCTTGGCGGACGCAGTCACTTCCTGAGACTCTGTGCCACGTAATGTTTGCCCGCAGAAACCAGCAGGTCACCGACATTGAAGCGTGGTTCTTTCCCGGGAAGATGCGGCAGCTGGCAGGTAGCGCCATGGCGTGGGCACGGGAAGTTAGTGCGCTTGTCACCAAAATTTAACATCGTCCTGGTTGGCTGACAGATATTCGCTTCCGGTTTTCCCAGCCTCTTCCCCGGTCGGCGCCGAAGCTTTGTCCACTCGCTGTCTCTTGATGAGGAACGTCTGCTTCTATGAGTACACACACGACCTCGACGCGCTCACTCCGCACCCGCGTCACCAAAGGCCTGGGCGGACTCGGCCTGACCGGGGCCCTGCTAGGTGCTACTCTCGCCCCCGTCTCCGCTGACACCCAGTCCGAGGAACCCTATGACGGCCCCGAGACGCTGCTGATCAATGAGGTCTACACCCAGGGCGGCGAACCAGGTTCCACCTACTTGGAACGGTACGTAGAGCTCTACAATTACGGCACCGAGGACATCGACCTGGCAGAGTGGTCCCTGCAGTACACCAACGCCGCCGGCAGCTTCCACGGCGACCAGAACCTGCAGGGAACCGTCCCAGCCGGCGGTCACTTCCTCATCGCCTTCGAGGGAGCCCAGGCCGCCGACGGCGAGTACACCCTAGTGGACTACGCCGACTTCGACGCCACCAACGACTGGTTCCACACCTCCGACTACACCCTGCTGCTGGCCCCGCAGACCGACCGTATCACCATGCCGGAGGGCAGCGTTGAGGTGACCGACTATGAGGAGATCGTCGACCTCATCGGCTACGGCAGCGCATACGCCTGGGCCGGCGAGGCTGCCGCTCCGGCAGGAAACGAGGTGGAGGACGCCGCCCTGCAGCGGGTCACCAGCTGGGAGGGCCCCTCCGCCGAGAACAGCACCGACTTCGCCCCGACGGAGGAGTTTGAACCGGTCAACTCCAGCGGAGAGCCCTATACCCCCACCCCCACCGACCCTGACGCCCCCGGGGCGCCGGAGGACGGCGAAGAGGTCCGCATCTCCGAGATCCGCGGAGAGAACTGGACCGACTCCTTTGAAAGCCCGCTGGAGGGTGAGGACGTGATGATCGCGGGCTTCGTCACCGCCAAGTACGACGACGCCGAGAACGATTCCCGCGCCCACGACGGCTTCTACGTCCAGGAAGAGGCAGCCTGCGGTGAGGGGGACTACACCGACCACCAGGTCTCCTGCGCGATCTTCGTCCACCAGGGCACCAGCTGGGACGGTGCTGGAGTCGAGATCGGCGACTACGTGGAGATCACCGGCACCGTGGGCACCTGGAACGAGACCGGCGCCCAGGAATCCGCCCAGCTGCAGATCCTCAACGGGGCAGTTATTGAGGTGGCGGAACCCGAAGATGGTGTCACCGAGCCCGTGCCCTATGTCTACGAGGGCTTCCTCAGCGCCGAGGAGCGGGAGCACCTCATCGGCATGCTCATCGAGCCTGCCGGGGACTGGGCCATCAGCGACAACTACGGGTTACTGCACGGTGAGCCGGACAGCGTAGGCGGAGTGCTGCGCATCGTGGACGGCACCGAGCCGCACTACACCGCAACCCATCTCATGGCACCAGGCGCAGAGGCCGATGCGCACCTGGCGGAGAACCAGGCCAGGGAGATCACCCTGGGCCACGGCGGACGCAACCGCTGGGCGTCCTTCGCCTTCGACCGGCATATGCCGCTGCCCTACCTGCAGAGCAACGACACCGTGCGCATCGGAGCAGCCCTCACCTGGACCGACCACGTGATACTGGAGTACCGCTACGACGGCTGGCGCTTCGAGCCCACCAGCTTCCTGCCCGGAAACCCCGAGGCGGAGCCCGTGGAGATCCAGGACACCCGCAGCGGAGCCGTCCTTCCTGAGCGGGCCGGTGACCTCCGCCTGGCCGGGTTCAACGTGCTGAACTACTTCCCGCACCTCGGTGAGGACGAACCCGGCTGTGACTATCACGAGGACCGGCACGGCAACCCCACCACCGCCGACTGGTGTGACGTCCGCGGCGCCTACACCGAGGCGCACTTCCAGGTGCAGCAGGCACGCATCGTCAACACCATCGTGGAGATGGATGCCGATATCGTAGCCCTCCAGGAGATCGAGAACTCCTCACACTTCGGCGAGGACCGCGACTACGCCCACCAAGTGCTGGTCGAGGCGCTGAACGCCGCTGAGGGCGACGAGGCCTGGGACTTCGTGCCGGTGGACGAGCACCCGGAGGATGAGGATGTGATCCGCAACGGCTTCGTCTACAAGCCTGCCAACGTGGAACTGGTGGACTCCCTGATCCTCTTCGAGGACGGGGTGGCCGCCCTGGACTCCGACGCGCTGGAGGGCTACGACCTGGCCGATATCTATTCCAACGCCCGCGAGCCCATGGCCGCGGTCTTCCAGCCGGTGGGCGGAACCGACACGGACCAGTTCGTCACTATCGTCAACCATTTCAAGTCCAAGAGCTGCAGCGGGGCAGAGGGCGCCAACCAGGACCAGGGCGACGGTCAGGCCTGCTTCAACGCTGACCGGACTGCCCAGGCAGAGGCCCAGGTGGCCTTCACTGAGGCCATCCGTGACGACCGCGGCATCGAGAACTTCTACCTCATGGGCGACTTCAACTCCCATGCCTATGAGGACCCGATGCGTGCTATCTACGATGCTGAGTTCGGCGACTACCAGAACCTCTCCCTCGGACAGGACGGTTACCACTTCGGCGGCGAGCTCGGCGCCCTGGACCACATCCTGGCCTCGGGTTCTGCAGCGGAAACCGTGGAGCAGACCGTCATCTGGAACACCAACGCCCGGGAACCCATCGCCCTGGAGTACAGCCGCTACGAGGCCTCCGGAACCGAGGGCATCTACGGTACTGAGACATGGGGTTCCATGGTCTGGCGAGCTTCAGATCACGACCCGATCATTGCTGATATCGCCCTTGAGGCCGAGCCGACAGACCGGCCGAGTGAGGATCCTACGGATGACCAAACCACTCCCCCTGCCGAGGCACCTACGGACGATCCGACAGGTACACCGACGGAAGAGCCGACGGAGCCCGAAGACTTCGATGAGGGCAGTGAAGGGGGCCTGGCCCGCACCGGCGCTGCTATCGGCGCGGTCCTGGGTGGAGCTCTGCTGCTGGTGCTGCTGGGGCTGATTCTGCATCACCGGGCACGCCGCAGCAGTCAATTCACCGACTGACCGGGGGATTTCTCCCCGACCGCAACACGAGGGTGGGCTGGCGAATTTCCCGGCTGGCTCACCGTCCCAGAACGGGCGATGGGAAGCTTGCGGCGTTTCATCTGGCTGAAACAATTGTTTCAGTATGATGATCCCCATGACATCCTCCGTGGCAGAGCATCGCCAGATCCATCCGCCGCAGCAGCTGCTGATGGGGCCCGGGCCGGTCAACGCTGACCCCCGGGTGCTGCGGGCGATGACCGCCCAACTGATCGGCCAGTTCGCCCCAGCTATGACCAGCTACATGAATGAGGTGATGGAGCTTTACCGCGGAGTCTTCAGCACCAGCAACAGAGCCACGCTGCTCGTCGACGGCACCTCACGCGCAGGCATCGAGGCCGCCATCGTATCCCTGGTGGAGCCGGGGGAGAAGGTACTGGTCCCGGTCTTCGGCCGGTTCGGGCACCTGCTGAAGGAGATCGCAGAAAGAGCCGGGGGCGAAGTCGTCGTCATCGAGAAAGAATGGGGGCAAGTCTTCACCCTGGAAGAGCTCGACGCCGCCCTTACCACCCATCGGCCCAAGCTCCTGGCCCTGGTCCAGGGCGACACCTCCACCACCATGAACCAGCCATTGAAGGGAGTCGGTGAACTCTGCCGCAAGCACGGCGCCCTGTTCTACACCGATGTCACCGCATCCCTGGTCGGCAACACCTTCCTGGCCGATGACTGGGGAGTCGACGCCGCCACCGCCGGTCTGCAGAAATGCCTGGGCGGGCCCTCCGGCTCAGCTCCGATTACTCTCTCTGACCGCGCGGTGGAGGTCATCCGGGCCCGCCGCCATGTAGAGTCCGGCATCGATGACGGGACCACCCCGCGCGGCACCCGGATCGCCTCCAACTACTTCGACCTGGCGATGATCCTGGACTACTGGGGCCCGCAGCGGCTCAACCACCACACCGAGGCCACCTCCATGCTGTATGCGGCACGCGAGTGCGCCCGGCTGCTGGTGAACGAAGGTATGGACAATGCTGTGGAGCGTCACCGGCTGCACGGTGCCGCCATGGTTGCCGGGGTACAGGGACTGGGGCTGAAGCTCTTCGGCGACCAGACCCACCGGATGAACAACGTGGTGGCCGTGCACATCCCCGACGGGGTGGACGGCGAGGCAGTGCGGTCCGCCCTGCTGAGCGACTACAGCATTGAGATCGGCACCAGCTTCGGCCCCCTGCACGGAGTGGTCTGGCGGATCGGCACTATGGGCTATAACGCCCGTAAAGACGCCGTGATGCTCACCCTGGCCGCCCTGGAACAGGTGCTGCGGTCCGCCGGGGCGCAGGTCACCGCCGGTGGCGGAACCGGCGCCGCCAGTGAGATATATGCGGAGGCCGGATGAGCACAGCCCACCACGCCACACCCGGCGCCCATCAGCACAGCACCTACCTGCCCAGTGAGCAGACCATGACCGCAGCCCGGCGGATCATGGCCCGCTGCGACGAGCTGGCCGCTATCAGCGCGCTGCCGGACGGGATCCTGCGCGCCTATCTCACCGAGGAGCATCGCAGGCACAACGCGTTGGCCGCCCATTGGATGCAGGAAGCTGGGATGGCCACTTGGCAGGACGCCGCCGGAAACCAGTGCGGCAGGATCGAAGGTCGCGAACCCGGTCTGCCCGCCCTGCTGATCGCCTCTCACCTGGACACGGTGCCCTACGCCGGCCGCTATGACGGCATTCTTGGTGTGCTCATAGGCATTGAGACAGCACGGCGAATGGCCCCACATTCTGCCCAGCTTCCCTTCGCCATAGAAGTGGCTGCTTTCGGTGATGAGGAGGGTACCAGGTTCGGTGCCACATTACTCGGGTCTCGGGCGATGGCTGGTACCTGGGATCCCACATGGTGGGATGTGAAGGATGAGGATGGAATCACTCTCCGGGAGGCTTTCGAGGTCTTCGGTCTGGACGCGGACCGCGTCGGCGAGGCGGCACGGAAGCCTGCGGACCTTGTGGGCTACCTGGAGGCCCACATCGAACAGGGGCCCTATCTGGAGATCGCTGATCGTCCGCTCGGCGTGGTCACTTCCATCGCTGGGGCTAGGCGTTTCCGGATCAGTGTTCTGGGGGAGGCCCGCCATGCCGGCGGCACTCCCTATGCTCGGCGCCGTGATGCGCTGATCGGTGCATCCCAAGCTGTCTTGGACATCGAACGGATCGGCCGGGAGAAACAAGCGATAGCCACAGTGGGGCAGATGACCGCCGTGCCTGGAGCCGTCAACGTAGTTCCTGGCCGAGCGGATCTCTCCCTTGATCTACGTGCCGAGACAGATGAACTTCGAGACGACGCCTGGGCTGCGATCGAGACTGAGTTGGAGAATTTGTGCTCGGAACGTGGGCTGGAGTATGAGGCCGAAGAAATTCACACCGCCGGCACCGTCTACTGTGATCATCAGCTCTCCCAGGCGGTCGCCGCCGGTATCGTGCATACCGGAGACCCTGATCCAATGCAGCTCTACTCCCGAGCTGGCCATGACGCCATGGCCATGGCTGCCCTGACCCCGGTTGCCATGCTGTTCACACGGTGTCATGACGGCATCAGTCACCATCCCGAGGAGTCAGTGACCACCGAGGATGTTGCCGCCGCTCTGAACGCGCTCGAAACAGCCGTATGGAAGACAGCGGAGAACTATGATGCCGGTGAGTTCAGCGTCGGAGGGACGGCAGCGTGAGTGGGGATACGTCTTTCGCAGTAATGAGCGGCGCCGGGAAGGAGCCGGAGCCAGCTGAGGTTCGCATCGATGCCAGGATCGATGCCCGCTACGGAGGTCTACCGCCCCAGGAACGGCGAGTAGCTGACTTCTTATTGGAGCATCTTGGCGATTTGGCGATCTTCTCCGCCGCTGATATCAGCCGTGAAACGGGAGTCTCCAAAGCAACTGTCTCCCGGCTCTTCCGCAAACTCGGCTTTGATGACTTCAGAGAAGTCCGAGACCACGCCCGATCTCTGCGCAGCAGAGGCTTGCCCGTGGCCTCTCCTGCCCTGTCAGGGCATCACGCCGATGAAAGCGGCACCCCCACCAGCGGCTTGCAGAGGCACCAGGCCCATGAACAAGAGAATCTCGCAAAGCTCAGTGCACTCCTGGCGAATGGGCGCCTCAGCGCCGCAGTCAGCATGCTCGCCGGAGCCAAGAGGATCAGCGTGATAGGTCTGCGTAACAGCTATCCCATTGCACTTCATCTTCATCAGCAGCTGGTTCAGGCACGGACTGATGTGCGGGTCTCTCCGCAGCCGGGGCAAACCCTCGGCGAGGAGCTGGCCAAGTTGCGCGTCGGGGATCTAGTCGTGGCAGTGGGCTTCCGCCGGCGCCCCGCGGTGTTCTCTCGGATGATTCGTTGGATCTCCGACTCTGAGGCGAAATTGCTGTGCATCGGAGACTCTACTTCCCGGCACTATGCCGGGGACGCTGATCTGTGGCTGGAATGCCCCATCAGCACCGATGGAGCATTTGACTCCTATTCCGCACCGATGTCCCTGGTGAGTGTGCTGGCCAACGGTGTGCTGAACGCTTTACTGCCGGAGAGCCGACGGCGCATCTCGGCCATCGCTGCGGCTTATGAGGATCTGGACGAGCTTGAACTGTGAACCACCAGGCCACCCGCTCTGTTAGGTGGCGCCAACTGGTCGGGACACTGTGAGTTTCCACTTGATGAAACGAATGATCGATCATCACTCAGTTGGTGAAACATAAGTGTCATATTGATGAAAACTCTGTGACATTCAAGGGTGATCTAATGAAACTACTGTTTCATACGGTGTCCAGTCAGCCGCTTTTCAGGCCTGGGCGCCTCCAGGTCCAAATGAGGGGATCGCAGGTCGATGCTATACAGGATTGCCACCTCCTACTGGGCGCGCTACGCGTTACAGATCATTCCTGTGCTGCTCATCATCACTTTTGTAATTTTCTTTCTGGTTTACATTGCGGGAGATCCCGTCGGCCAGCGGTTGGGCGACAACGCCTCGCCTCAGCAGATTGCGGATCTTCGAGAAGCGATGGGGCTCAACCGTCCGTTCCATGTCCAGTACGGGGAATATATGTGGAACCTGGTGCGCGGGGACTTCGGCGAATCCTATATGTATGGCCGTGACGCTATGCCCATTGTGCTGGATCGGCTTCCCAATACGTTTCTGCTTGGAGGAGCTGCAATGCTGATCTCCATCGCCATGGCAGTGCCGCTGGGGGTGTTGTCAGCAACGCATAAGAATTCTGTACTCGACGTGGTGGTCTCAGGACTCGCTGTGGTGGGAAAAGCCATTCCAAACTTCTGGCTCGGCATCATGCTCATTCTGGTTCTCTCCGTATCGTTGGGGCTGTTCCCCGTTTCGGGTTCCGGCAGCTGGGCCCACTTGGTGCTGCCTGCCATTACCCTCAGTGGTGGGGTCACCGCCGAGCTGACCCGGGTGATCCGCTCCAACATGCTGGAGGTGCTGAACCAGGACTACATCCGTACCGCCCGCAGCAAGGGGCTGCCTCACCAGGTTGTGCTCTACCGTCATGCCTTTCGCAACTGCCTGGTTCCCTGCATCACACTGCTTGCGCTCACCACGCCACTGGTGATCAGCAGTGCGATCATCACCGAGAGCGTCTTCGCCTGGCCCGGCATCGGCCAACTGCTGGTGAACGCTGTGACTGCCGCAGATATGGCCATCGTGCAAGCGGTGGTCTTTGTCACCGCACTCCTGATCATCGCGTTCAACCTGGCCGCGGACATCCTCAACAAAGTGATCGACCCCCGGATCCGATTCGAGTAGGTCCCCATGACACAACAGCCCCTGATGGAGAATGAGACCAGCACCAAGGCCGCACCCGGAGGCCCGGCGGTCTCAGGCAGCGGTGGTTCAGCAGCCGTGGTGCGCCGTCGGCTCCGCACACTTCTGCAGAGCCCCGCTGCCACCATCGGCGCCCTGGTGCTGCTGCTCTGTGTGCTGACGGCACTGCTTGCCCCATTCATCTCACCATATCCGCCGGGCCAGCAACACCCGCAGGATCGTCTGCTGCCGCCGTTCTGGCTGGAGGGCGGCAGCACCGAGTTTCTGCTGGGCACGGATAACCTGGGGCGGGACATCCTGAGTCGGATCGTCCACGGGGTACAGGTCACTCTGCTGGTCAGTGGAATAGCCGTAATCATCTCAGCGGTCTTGGGGGTCACTCTCGGAGTGATCAGCGGTTTTTACGCCGGTGGCTGGTTCGACACCATCATTCAGCGTCTAGTGGATGCCAACATGGCAATCCCGAACATCCTGCTGATTCTGGTGATCATCGGCAGCATGGGTCCCAGCACTGTCACGCTGACTGTGGTACTCGGGGTCACCGGATGGGTGATTTTCGCTCGTATGGTCAGGGCTGATGTCGTCAGCCTCCGGGAGCGCGACTTCGTCCGAGCGGCACGATCGATCGGTACTCGCGATCCCGTGATGATGATGCGGCACATTCTGCCCAATGTGATGCCCACCACCATCGTTGTGGCCACGCTGAGCTTCGGCACGAACATAGTGATTGAAGCTTCCCTGAGCTTCTTAGGTTTGGGAATCCAGCCGCCTACCGTCACTTGGGGCTATGTGCTGAACGAAGGCCGTGACTATCTGGCCACCGCCTGGTGGATTGCCACTTTTCCAGGGTTAGCGATCACCATCACAGTCTTGGCCATCATGTTCCTGGGGGACTGGCTCCGAGACGTCCTCGACCCAAGGGAGAAGAAGCGCTCATGACTGCTACAGCCGATTTTCCGCAGCAGAGAATCATGACAGAGAAGCATCCCCCAGTTCTGGAGGTTGAGAAGCTGCAGATCTCCTTCAGAGGGGACGACAGCAGCACCACCGTGGTCGAAGATGTCTCCTTCACCGTCGGACGCGGTGAAGTTGTCGGTATCGTCGGGGAATCCGGGTCCGGAAAGAGCGTCACATCGTACGGCATCATGGGTGTGCTGCCGCCCAATGCGGAGGTCACAGCATCCAAGATGTTCTTCGCCGGCGCGCATGACCTCGTTCGGCTCCCGTCGAAGAAGCGCCGTAGGCTGCAGGGCAAAGAGATTTCGATGGTCTTCCAGGAACCGCTGACCTCCCTGAATCCACTCATGAGCGTGGGCAAACAGATCGCTGAGCCGCTGCGCTACCACGAGAAGCTGTCACGTAAGGAAGCGAAGAGACGCACTGTGGAAGCGCTGCGCAGTGTCGGTATCCCCCGGGCAGAACAGACCTACAGCTCTTATCCTCACGAACTCTCCGGGGGCATGCGCCAACGCATCATGATTGCCATTGCTCTGGTCTGTGAGCCTCAGCTGCTCATCGCCGACGAGCCGACCACCGCACTGGATGTCAGCGTCGAGGCACAGATTCTGCGCCTGATGAAGAAGCTGCGGAGAACTACCGGGACTTCTATTCTGCTGATCACCCACGACCTAGGCGTCATCGCAGAGATGGCTGACCGAGTAGTCGTCATGTATGCCGGGCAGGTCGTTGAAGAAGCCGAGGTCTATGAGCTCTTCCGTGAACCCCGGCATCCATATACCAAAGCGCTCATGGCCAGCACTCCGAAGATTGAAGAAGTCCGGGACGAGCTTGAATCTATTCCGGGCGCTGTTCCCACACCCTCAAAGATGCCCACTGGCTGCCGGTTCGCCGCCCGCTGTCCCAAAGCTATGGAAATCTGTTCTGAGCGTCCGCCCGAGGTGGAGCTCGGCAGCGGAGCGAAGACCCGATGCTGGCTCTATGCCGAACAGGAGACTGGTTCATGACTGAGGCGATTGAGCACTTACACAGCACCACGGAGGCATCCGCGCAGGAGCCGCTGATCACAGTGCGTCACCTGACGAAGAAATTCACGTTGCGGGGGCCCCGGCCCAAGGCCAGCGCTAAGGATGAGCAGGGGAAGGCTTCCGATCAGGCTCAGGAACGGCAGAGTCCCCGCAATGAGCTGGTTGCTGTCAACAACATCTCCTTCGACGTCTACCCCGGGGAGACACTCGGCCTCGTTGGCGAGTCCGGGTCTGGAAAATCCACGACTGCGGCACTGATTCTGCGGCTGCTCGAAGCTACCAGCGGAGAAGTGTACTTCGAAGGTCAGAATCTGTTGGAGCTCCCGCCCCAGGAGATGCGTCGGCGTCGGCGAGACATGCAGATGGTCTTCCAGGACCCTTTTTCCTCGTTGAATCCTCGCATGCGGGTCGGTGAGATCATTGAGGAGCCGCTGCGCACGCATAGGACCCTGCCCACCCGTCGGGGTCGGCGTGACCGGGTGCTGGATCTGATGGACACCGTAGGGCTTAGTCCGGACTTCGTTGACCGCTTCCCCCATGAGTTCAGCGGCGGTCAGCGCCAACGTATTGGCATAGCCCGGGCTCTGGCGCTCAACCCCAAGCTGATCGTGTGCGATGAGGCAGTCTCTGCACTTGACGTATCCATCCAGGCGCAGGTGCTCAATCTGCTCAAGAAACTGCAAGCAGAGTTCAACCTTACCTATATCTTCATCGGCCATGGCCTGCCGGCGGTTCATCACATCAGTGACAGGATCGCGGTGATGTACCTGGGCAAGATCGTTGAGATCACCACCCGGGATTCACTCTTCGACGATCCCAAACACCCTTATACCAAAGCTCTCCTGGATTCATCCCCGGTATCCTCGCCCGAACTGCGAGGCAGCCAGGATGAGCTGCTCGAGGGAGAAGTTCCAAGCCTTGACATCACTCCGAGGGGGTGTCCGTTCAACACTCGATGTCTCTATGTCCAGGACCGATGCCGGTCTGAAGAACCGCCGCTGCGATCTCTTAGCGATACGGCTCAGGCCGCCTGCCACTTCCCACTGAACCATAACTGAAGAGCACTCACCCCATCTGAGAGGAAATGACACCATGAAAGCACGAAACTCCCACACCCTTCGGCGAACCACTATCTCTGGATTGGCTATCGGCAGCCTCTTCGCGCTGTCAGCCTGTGACGCAGTGACGGAAGGCGGTGAGGATGATGGCACCGGAGCCGCTGGCACCGGCAGCAACGAACTCATCATCGGCTTCGGCCGGGACATCGACACTGTAGATACCCACAACTCTGCGGATATCGCTACCGAAGCCATTATGGTCAACGTGCAGGACTACCTTATTCGTCGCGATGATGACGGCACGCTTCAGCCGCACCTGGCGGAGACCTACGAGAATATTGATGAGCAGACCTGGTCCTTCACCCTGCACGAGGGTATTACTTTCCACAACGGGGACCCCTTGACCTCGGAGGACGTGAAGTTCACCCTGGAACGAGTATCTAGCGATGACACATTGGCCCAGTACGCCAACTACAACACCATCGCTGAGGTCAACGTAATTGATGAGCTGAACTTCGAGATCGTCACCGACGGTCCAGACCCTGTGTTGCCTTATCGTCTGGCCCGTGAGGGTTCCGGCATCTTCCCCAAGAACTACATCGAGGAAGAAGGCTGGGAAGGATATATGGAGCATCCGGTCGGCAGCGGCGCCTTTGAATTCGTCGAATGGTCCGAAGGCGAGAATTTCACCATCTCCCGCTATGAGGACTACTTCCGCGGGGACGTCACAGAATGGGACACTGTCGAATTCCGTATCATCGGTGAGGATTCCACCCGTATCAGCGAATTGCTGACCGGAGGCGTGCATATTGCAGATTTCATCCCGATGCAGGACCTAGACCGCGTGGATGCGGAGGAGGGCATTGATCTGCTCCCCACCACGACTACCACCGTGCAGCGCATCTACGTCAACGCCAATGAAGGGAACGCCACCGAAGATCCGTTGGTACGCGAAGCTCTCGACTACGCCATCGACAACGAGACGATGAACGACATGTTCCAGAACGGTGAGGGCGTTCCCACCCGTACGGCTCTGGTCCCGGGAGCCTTCGGGTTCGAAGAGTCCCTGCATGACTCCTTCCGGTATGACCCCGACCGGGCGCGAGAGCTCCTGGAGGAAGCTGGTTACGGGGAGGGTGAGTTGGAAATCACCGTGAACCAGTCGCAGGGGCGAAGCCCCGACGACGCCGATATGGCTCAGGCCGTGGCCGGAATGCTGGAGGAGGTCGGCATTGAGGCGCAGCTGAACCTCATGGAAGCCAGCCAGTACGTAGATTCCCGTAACAACGGCGAGTTCAATGATCTGCTGCACGGCATGTGGAACAACACCTTCTACGATGGTTCCTTCAGTCTTGGGCACTTCCACTCTGATTACCACCCCGAGGCCTTTGGCTACGACAATCCCGAGGTTGACGAGCTGCTGGAAGCTGCGGCAGTGAATATGGACGAGGAGGAGCGGGAAGAGCAGTATCAGCAGGTCCAGGAGATCGTGGCCGAGGAGTTGCCCTACATCTACTTGTACCAGCAGGTGACTTTCCGGGCTAGCGCTGAGGGGATCAACTATGAGCCCCGGGCTGACGATATGGTCTATGTGGAGTACATCACTGCGGATTGATCTGGCCTGACTACAGCTCAGAGAATACGGGGCGCAGGGTCGGGCGGCAGTCCACATGAACTGCCGCTCGCCCTGAGCCTTAGCGATTTCGTGGGGCGGCTAAGCTCGGACACAACCGCTGTTCAGTAGGAGGAGACCTCGATGAGCCTGGTGACCACGCATATACTCGACACCACAGCTGGGACCCCTGCCGGCGGCGTCGTCGTCATCCTTGCTGAGAGTACGGGCACTGAGATTGCCCGTGGCAGAACCGACAGCGACGGGCGGGTTGGTGAGTTGGGGCCCGAACAGCTGGAGCAAGGCGCCTACCGGCTGAGCTTCCACACCGGCGCGTACTTCCAGGCCAAGGGCCTGCCCACGTTCTTCCCCGAGGTGCATATCACCTTCAGTATCGGCACTGAAGCCCATTATCACGTGCCCCTGCTGATCAGCCCCTACTCCTACTCCACCTACCGCGGAAGCTGAGGAACACGATGAACGAGATTGTGCTTGGACCCAACCAGTACGGCAAGGCCGAAGTGCGGGTGGTGCGGATCAACCGGGACACCCCGGTGCACCAGATCCGCGACCTGAACGTCAGCAGCTTTTTGCGCGGGGATTTCGCAGAGACCTTCCTGACGGGGGACAACTCCAAGGTACTGGCCACCGACACCCAGAAGAACACCGTCTACGCGTTTGCCAGGAAGCACGGGATCACCACCCCCGAGGAGTTCCTGCTGACCCTGGGGCGGCATTTTCTGGGCCACCCGGAGGTGCACGGCGGGCGATGGTTGGCCGAGTCCTATCCCTGGGAACGGATCCAGGTGAAGGGCCGCGGCCATGACCACTCTTTTGTTCGGTCCAAGCAGGAGATTCGTACAGCGTCAGTCACCATGGCCAATGGTGTGGAATACGTGCTGGGCGGGTTCAAAGACCTCACCGTGCTGAAGTCCACCGGCAGCGAGTTCACCGGATTCCCGCGGGATGAGTTCACCACCTTGCCGGAGACCACCGACCGGATCATGGCCACCGATATCTCTGCCCGCTGGCTGTTTGCGACCGCCGCCGAGTCGGGGGGTGTGGATTACGACGCCGTGTTTGCCCAGGTCAAGCAGACAGTGCTGGAGCAGTTTGCCGCTGTGCACTCGCTGAGCCTGCAGCAGACCTTATACGCGGCAGGGAAAGCTGTGCTGCAGGCTGTGCCGGAGATCGAGGATATCCGCTTTGCCATGCCGAACAACCACCATTATGTGGTGGACCTGGAGCCGTACGGACTGGAGAATCCCAATGAGGTCTTCGAGGCCGGAGTGCTGCCCTACGGGCTGATGAACGCTTCAGTCACCCGCTCCGGGGCAACGCCTGCGCCGGCTGCCTGGGAGTGGCTGCCCGAGTTCGTCTAGCAGGCTGATAGAGGGGCTGCTGCTCTCGTGTGACATGGGGTGTGAACACGCCGTCAATATTCCCGAAATATGGCCGTCCTAGGCTTAGGGCCCATGACCGTGCGCCATCTGATCGCAGAGCGGGTCCTGGTAGAGGGGGACCTGGTGCCGGCGCACCTGGAGATCGATCATCAGGGGGCAATTCGGCGGATCACCCGCCTGGCTCCTGGCCAGGCTGCCCGGCAGGCTGCGATTGTGCGCGCCCGTGACGTCTCCGGCGGGACCGGGATGCTCCGGGTGCCCCCGCGGCTGGTGGTGCTGCCCGGCAATGTGGACACCCATGTGCACCTTAACGAACCTGGGCGCACCAGCTGGGAAGGATTCGCCACCGGGACCATGGCTGCTGCTCTCGGCGGGGCCACCACCATTGTGGATATGCCGCTGAACTCTATCCCGCCCACAGTGAATGTGCCCAACCTGCAGGCCAAGCAGACCGCGGCCGAGGGCCAGACCTATGTGGATGTGGGGTTTTGGGGTGGAATCGTGCCGGGCAACGCCGATGACCTCCAACCACTGTGGGAGGCTGGGGTCTTCGGCTTCAAATGCTTCCTGCTGGATTCCGGGGTGCCGGAGTTCCCACCGGTGACACCGGCACAGCTGCGCGAGGCGATGATCCGGATCCAGCGGTTTGACGGTCTGGTGATCGTCCACGCCGAGGACGCCCGAACCATTGATGTGGCCACCGCCGCCCACGGCGGGCCGCACCGCAGGATGAAGCGCTACCGGGACTGGGCCGCCACCCGGCCGGCCGAGGCGGAGCTGACCGCCATTGAGGGACTGATCGACGCGGTGCGGGAGACCGGCTGCCGAACCCATATCCTGCACCTGGCTGCGGCCGGTGCCCTGGAGACCATCCAGGCTGCCCGGGACGAAGGCCTGCCGATCACCGTGGAGACCTGTCCGCACTACCTCTGCTTCGAGGCCGAATCGGTGCCGGACGGTGCTGCCGAGTTCAAATGTTGCCCACCCATCCGTGATGCCGGAAACCGGGAGGCCCTGTGGCAGGGGCTGGACGAGGGGCTGATCGACATGGTGGTCACCGATCACTCTCCGGCGACCCGGGAGCAGAAGTACAAGGGCGCCCCTGACCTGACTCAGGCCTGGGGCGGGGTCTCCGGCCTGCAGGTCGGTTTCGCCGCGGTGGCCTCCGCGGCTGCTGAGCGTGGCATCAGCCTGGAGAAGGTCAGCCGGTGGATGGCCACCAACACCGCTCAACAGGTGGGGCTGAGCCACAAGGGGCGGATAGCCGCTGGCTGTGACGCCGACTTTCTGCTCTATGACCCGGAACAGACCCATGTAGTTTCCTCAGCCGGGCTGGCGCATAAGAACCCGATCAGTGCCTACAACGGCTATGAGATCCGCGGCACGGTGGTGGGGGCAGTGCTGCGCGGCACCCAGCTGTTCAGCGCCCAGGATTCCTCCGCCATGCTGCTCAGCGGCGGGGAACAGCTGCACGGCCCCGGATATGCGGCTGGCCATCCGGTCCGTACCGAGAAGACAGTAGGTGCCCGATGACCGAGCCCCGGCGATCCTCAGTGCAGTCCGTGGAGCGGGCATTGGCCCTGATTGAGGTGGTGGCAGCCCGCGGCGGCACCGCCACGCTCAGTGAACTCTCCACGGCCACCGGACTGCCAGCAGCCACAGTGCACCGGCTGCTGCGCACACTGATCACCTCCGGATACCTGGTGCAGATGCAGGACCGGCGCTATGGGCTCAGCGACAAACTGGTGCCCATTGGGGACGCTGCGGCCCGCCGCAACGGTCTTTAGGCCGATGCGTACCGCCACGGTGATTCTTGCCGCCGGGCAAGCTGAGCGGCTTGGCGGGGCCTCCAAACCGCTGCTGCGAGCTGATGGGGAGCTGCTGGCCGTCCGGGCGCTGCGCACTGCATGGGAGACGGGCACCGTGCCGGTCCTGGTACTGGGCCACCGGTCTGAAGAGGTACTGGAGGCGCTGAATTCTGACGCTCGGGGGCTGCTGGGCCGAACGGACGTCGTCGTTCTCTCTGGCAGGCAGAGACAGCTGGCGGATTCATTCCGGATGGGGGTGCAGCGGGCCGCTGAGCTGGGCGCGCAGTGGATTGCGGTGCTGCTGGTGGACCAGCCCGGGATCGGGGCCGCGGCGCTGAAAGCCGTGTTGGACGAGCATTCTCCGGGACGGATCACCCAGGGTGCGGTGGCTGGCCGGCCGACGCATCCGGTGGTGTTCGACACAGGCGACGCCGCCGCAGCAGCTGCGCTGGCCGAAGGGGACGAGGGGGCCCGCCGCTACCTGCGGGCACAGGCCCACCGCCTCGACCTCATGGACCTCACCGGTATCGCTGACGACACCGACATCGACACCCCGGAGGATTTGTTATAAATCCAACACCAGATTAGATCCTTTAGAGCGGGAACAGCAGATCATCATCGTCCGTTGCTGAGCCTGCTCAGCTGCACTGAGTACTGAATCCCGGTGATCAGCTTCCCCTTCAATGATGTCTGTCTCGCAAGTGCCGCAAGTCCCCTCTCGACATGAGGAAACAACAAGGATCCCACTTTGCTCCGCTACATCGAGGATGGTCTCTCTTTGATTGACTTGGGCAGTGACTCCGGACAAAGCGAAATTTACTGTGAAGGAATGCCGATCTGGTAATGAGGCATCTGACTTAGGCCGGAAACGCTCTATATGGAGGTAGTCTTCAGGCCAGGTTTCACTCATAGTAGTCAGCTCATCTAATAAGCGAGCTGGTCCACAAGCGTATAAAGGGGCCCCGTAAACTCCGCCCGTGTCTATAAGGTAGTGTTTAAGTTTGAAAACACGTCCCTCATCAGAGGCATGAACAACGACATTACTGCTATAGGATTCCAGCTCTTCAAGGAACGCCATTCTCTTTCTAGAGCGAGAGATATAATCAAGTCGCCATTTGACATCTGCAGAATGTGCAGCTCTTATCATAGAAATTATCGGAGTAATTCCCACACCAGCGGCGAGAAATCTGAGTGAAGAATCTAAGTTAAATTTGAAGTTATTTCGAGGGCCTCGAATAGAAAGACGATCGCCTATATTTATTTGAGTATGCAAATAATGAGAGGCCCCTCGACTCTCCCCTGTATGCAGGACTGCAATCTCCCATATATCAGCCCTATGTGGGTCCCCGCAAAGCGAGTATTGTCTGACCAAGCCCTCTGCGAACAGCACATCAATATGCGCACCAGGTGTCCAGGTAGGGAAGTCCAGGTTTCCTGTTCGATGCAAAACGAATCTTTTTATATCTATCGCTTCGTCGACCAAATCCCCTACTGTTACTTCAATAGTATCATCAAGCATGTGGCTTACCTACCTCTGAATAGAAACTCCACTCTCAAATGTGAACGAGCGACAAGCTGACCTTTATGAAAGGTGTATCGGTCCATGGGGCTCTCTCCCACGGCCTGATCAATGCTCTTTGCCTTTATGGCTAACAGGTCAGCTTGCTGTCCCTGCTTAACCAGAAGCCAGTTGCGATCAGATGGTGCCTCCGCAAGTCCCATTACATGTCTAGCGCGGGAACTCACGAGCGCCAAGGCTGCCTTCACCTCTACATGGCTGGCAGTTACTACAAGAGATGCTATCTCTAGAGGATCAAACCTCCCCATGGGGTTAAAGGCGTCTCTCTGATTATCTCCTCCCGCGGCTACTGCGGAACCTTGGTGGAGTAGATCATTTATGGGTGCAATTCCCCTGGGGGTTCCGATACGCTGATTGCCTCCCTGTAGATATAAGTTTGTTTGCGGAAGGGCTATAAAACCTAAGTTTTTCGCGGCTGCCGATTCTATTATTCTCTGACGTTCAAAGGATGAAACTGTACTTAATCGAGAAGCATGGCTGGCCGTATGTCTAACAACTTCCGTGGAACTCCGGTAAGCTAACCGTATAAAATGTTGAATAGTGCTTTCACGGTCCAGGTGCTCATCCGTGTGGAAATCTGTGCCTACGTTGAAAGTCTCAGCGATTTTCATTAGTCTTTCGGTGTGCCTCACTGGATCAGGAGCCATATGAGGAGCACCGCCAATGAGGTCAACTCCTAGCCTGACTGCTTCCTTGAAAATTTCTTCCGAGGTGTCCCAATGAGCTAGCAGAACTAGTTGGAGGTTCATCACATCCCGAAGATCATTCCTCAAGTGAATCAAAGCTCGTACCGCTCGTAATGGGTCATCGTCGCGATGCACATCGACGTGAGTGCGGATGGCAGTTGTACCATGGTGAAGCAATTTCATCGATGCTGATTTTGCTCGCTCGTAGATATTGGCCTCTGTCATGTGATGCCTGGCTCGGTGCCAAGAACTGATAGCGCCCTCCAATCCCTTTCCCGATTGAAAAGGAACATCCGGGGATAGTGTCAAGGTTTTGTCGAGGTGAGCATGGGGTTCTGCCAAAGCAGGAAGGAGCAGATAGCCTTGGAGATCAAGCTCTCCCCGACTGATCGCTGATGGAGGACTCGCAGGGGCTATGTGGGATATACGGGATCCGTCGAATCTAACGTCTACTTGCTCACCGTTAACAAGAGAGGCATTGCGCAGAATACTGCTGCTATGGGGCATAAGGCTCACGTGATTTCTCTATCACAGGTCCGGACTATCCGGGTCATACCGGACAAGCTGCACCATGAGACCACTGGGATCCGCCACTAGAGAGGTATACGCTTTAGCAGCTGAAAGGCGTCGAAGACTCTTAACTTCATTGTAATTCGACTCGGTGACCAGACGCTTGTGAAGTTCATTGATACTCTCTACCTTGACAGCAAAATGAGAGAATTCTATATTTTCTCCTTCTATAATTTCTATTTTAAATCCCGACTTATCTCTGATCATAGCGATTCTACGACTTGAGTCGTCCGCCTTGCATCCAACTCTTTGCAAAGTGAGACCAAGATGAGTCAATGAACCAATTAATTGGTCAAAGTTGGGAACTTCAAGTGCGAAATGATCAATTTTCACAGTTGTTTCCCATTCGTGATAGTTCATTCATCGCTTCACGCCTCTTTTCCTGCACTACGTTCGAACTTGGATCCGAATTCCGGCTGGGCCAGTGACCGGGATTCAATAAGCTAGTGGGATCCGTGTGTATTGCCGTCTCACGGAGAAGATCTACATTACGGTCGATATACCACTGGTGCGGATTATGGAAACCGATCCCGAGTTTATTGAGTTGTTCCAGCCCTTGCAGGACGTCTTCCTTTGAGGTGTAGGGAGCGGTGATCATGCCGTGAGGCTCCGGAATGTTGCCTTCCAGATGAATCAGCGCCCCAGGGTACACGGATTTCATTTCATCGAAACTTTCGATAAGCGCCTTACCTCCTACCTCCATGTGAAATAACGGAGTCGACGATTTTCGAATAAGGAACCAGCTCGGATGGTTGTACGAGAGGCCAGAGGCCTTAACCATTGCGCCCAGACCCTTACGGACTTCTTCAACCATTCCGCCGGCAGCTTCGATCAAGTGCTGCGTTTGACCAACAAGTCTGGAGTCCACGATGGCTCTGAGACTCGCTCGACCTTGGGGAATTGCTGCATCTTTAGGAAAGCCTGAAGTGATCTCCGACTCATCAGCCGAGACCAGGCGTGGCGCGGGGTTCAGGTTAGGCAACTCCTGGATCAGTTCGAAAGTGTCCTCAAGTGTGGAAAAGCTCCCGTAAACAACACTCCAGTCCTGCAGGGGCTCGAGTCGAACTGAGGCTCCAACTATGAGTCCTGTAAGGCCGTAGGCGTGGAGATAGGGAGTAACGTCGTCCCCAGCAACCTTGACGATCTCCGGTTTCTGAACTGCGTGGACGACTTCAAGTTCTGCAACGAAACCACCAGGGATACCCCCGTGCCGAATCGATCCCGTGCCTCCGGAACCTCCGGCGATGAATCCTCCTAAGGTGCTTTGAACAGTTGACGGATACATCCATAGCTGCTGGCCGACTGAAGTTGCGTGTCGTTCCAATTCGATCATTCGTGCACCAGGTTCGGCAGTGATAACTCCGTCTTCGATCGTCCAGATCTTTCTCATTCGGGTGAAATCGATGACAATCCCGCCACTGAGTGGCACCGCTTGTCCGTAATTTCCGGTTCCCTTTCCTCTGGGCGTGAGAGGGGTATGGGCTTGGACCGCTAAGTTGACTATGTCCAGGACATCTTGCATCTCCTCGGGGTAGACGACCGCATCCGCAATAGTGTTTGGAAGGTTCGCGGCGAGGATTGGCGACATAGTGGCTTCGTCTACTGAGGCTCGCGATCGGGTGCCTTCGTCGATCGCTACCTTGTCAAGACCCAGAATTGAAGTAAGTTCATCTATTACCTGTGTGTCAGAAGAGGTGACAGTCATTCTCACTCCATCTCATAGAATGTTGGTATCTTCAACACTAGCACGACGGCCAGAGTATCCAGATACGACCCACAAAGTATGAGGTACGCGCTTAACTTGGCGGAAACACCTGCTTCATGATCGAGAAACAGTCGAGGCTTAACATCTTAAATGTTGATATATACAACACAATGGAGGATGTTGAGTGTGGTTCTGGTAGCTCATCCTGAGCCAGTCGCGGTGCGACTAGCTCAGGTCAGTAAGACTTTCGGCAACGGGAAATTAGCTGTCGAGAACGTGAACATAGACATCGGCCAAGGCGAGTTCATTACTTTCTTGGGGCCATCAGGATGCGGCAAATCTACAGTTTTCCGTATGGTCGCAGGGCTGGCTGAGCCTACAGCAGGACGAGTCGGCATTTACGGGCGCTCTAACGCCGAAGCGCGTGCAGACAACCTGGTCTCTTTCGTCTTCCAAGAACCTACCCTCATGCCCTGGGCGAGTGTCGCACGCAACGTAGCTCTGCCGCTAGGGCTTCAAGGGGTTTCTCGCTCTGAAGTTCAGGCAGAAGTCGATCGGGTGTTGGAGTTGGTTGGTCTCAAGGACCACGCTAAGGACCTGCCGCGGCAACTGTCCGGGGGGATGAAGATGCGGGTCTCGATTGCAAGGGCACTTATCGCGAGACCCCGTATTTTGCTCATGGACGAGCCTTTTGCGGCTTTGGATGAAATAACTCGACAGACTCTGCAAGATGAGCTGTTGAGCATTTGGCGAGGACAGGAAGATATGACTGTCCTTTTTGTCACACATAATGTCTTTGAAGCAGCCTATCTCTCTACTCGAGTAGTGGTAATGAGTCCCAGTCCGGGACAAGTGGTAGCAGATATTGGCGTTCAACGTGCTCATGAGGAAGCCGACTTTCGAGCTAGTGCTCGATTTGCCCAATTGGTGGGGGATATAAATTCGGCATTACAGTCTAATCGCTCTCTGGGAGATTCTTGATGTCAACAGCTATTGCGCCTCCTGATAGTAATTCGCTGCTTACTCCATCAGTAAGGAAAACTAATTTTTCCGCAAGATGGTCAAGTGTAGAGAACAGACGAGATTTCATTGGAATGCTCGCTCGAGCGATTCCGCCTACAGTACTACTACTGTTAGTAGTGACTATCTGGGAAACGGTATGCCGAGTCATGGAGATCCCGCACTACCTTGTTCCGATGCCATCTGTAATAGCAACTGCAGCCTGGAGTGAGATAGGCGTTGTCAGCTCAGCGTTTATAGTCACCCTTACTACCTCGCTAGTTGCTTTTACTGTCAGTCTCATTAGCGGAGTTCTGGTAGCTATACTGCTGTCTTCCTCGCGAATCATAGAGCGAGCAGTCTATCCCTACGTCATTGTTCTGCAGGCTATGCCGTCTGTTGCCATAGCACCTTTGATAATCATTTGGTTCGGCGTTAGCCCCACTGCTGTTGTAATTATAGCTACTATAATGGCGTTCTTTCCAGTGCTAACCAATACGCTGATAGGTCTCCGTAGCACAGATAAGAACCTCCAGGAGCTGTATAAGCTCTTGAATGCTAGTAAATTTCAATCCTTGGTGCGTTTAAGGCTGCCAGCTGCCCTTCCCTATATTGTGACGGGAATCAAACTCTGTGGCGTGATGGCAGTCGTCGGCGTGATTGTCGGAGAATATGTCTCGGGGATTGGATCGGGAAATGCTGGACTGGGTTTCCTTATTATTCGTTTTGGAATACGTCTTGAAGTTCCCGAAATGTTTGCGGCTGGTCTTGCTTGTGCGTTTCTTGGAATAATATTTAATTTCTTAGTTTCTAAGCTCTCTCGACTACTGCTTGGTAAGTGGCATGAGTCGGAGATGACCGAATCGTCGTAGAAGTTTTATTTCGTAAATAAATTGCACCATAAGGAGAAGATAATGACCGATTTCTCAGGATCTACTGTAATGGCGTTTTTGGCGCCGTCAGTTCTACTGCTTGTTGCATGTGGCCAGAGTGGACCATCTGAAAACACTAGTGGGACGGAGCCTCATTCAGAGGAGATTCGTGAGATCACCATCGCGCTTGACTGGCTCGCGCAACCGAGTAATGCCGGCGGGATCGTAGCGGCGCAGGAACTTGGTTATTACGAAGACGCTGGATTAGAAGTCAACATTCAGCCAGGTGGTACTGAAGCAACATCCATTCAGGTGGTAGCAGGCGGAGGTGCTGAGTTCGGTCAAGAGACCAGCGGTCAAATTCTTCTCGGCCGAGAGCAGGGTATTGGCATAGTGTGTCTGATGCCTAGCCTTCAGGAGCGTCCAGCCGCCTACTTGTACCATCAGGGGCAGGTTATCGACTCCCCTGCGGACTTCAACGGTCGTACTGTCTACACTCAAGTGTCCTCCCCAGACTGGGAATGGACCGTGGAAGAGTATGGCTTAGATGAGGTTGAGGCGGTGCAATTTTCGGGCAGTTACGCGAGTTTCGTCATGGATGAAACAGCCGTTGCTCAGGGGTACCTGACAAACGCGCCAGCTCAGCTTGCAGAGCAAGGGGTAGATGTTGAAGTCTTGCCGAATCCCACGAACGTGGACTACGGTACTTGTCTCTTCACCACTGAGGAACTTATTGATGAGAATCCTGAATTGGTGAGTGACGTGGTCGAGGCGACAGTTCGAGGCTGGGAGTACTACGAAGACAACATCGAGGATGTTGCCGAGTGGATTGCGCCGCTTGCTGAAGATCAAACAGTGGAAGAACTTATCGAGGAATCAGAAGCCCTACGGCCATTTGTCTGGACTGGTGATGCTGAGGAGGTTCAGTTTGGTTGGCAAACAGAGGAGCGCTGGAATGAAAGTCTGCGTTTAGCGCTGGAGATGGATATCATTGAAGACGAAGAGGTGGCTGAGGGGGCTTGGACAACTGAGTTCTTGCCGGAGGACTAATTGAAGTTTGGCTCAGAGCAAGGGGAAACGCCTGCTTTTAAAAGTAGCAGATGGTCTCCTTGTCTGCAGTAGATGGCTTGATTGAACCTGATATTGTTCGGGGACGTACCCGGTCATTCCATTAAGGAGCGCCAGTGACGACTGAACAACAGAAGGTGACTCCCGACGACAACGCAATCGGTAGACGTATTCGGGCTCTTCGTCAGAGACGAGGATTGACGTTAGTCCAGTTAGCCAAGCAAGCAGATCTCTCTCATCCTTTCCTGAGTCAGATTGAACGCGGACATGCGCATCCGAGCCTGTCTTCTTTGGAGAGGATCTGCCGCGCTTTAGGGGTGGGCCGCCTCGAACTGATAGTTGCTGCTAGCGATGTTTCTGAAGAGGGTGGAACTTCTGATCGAGTAGTTCGTGCGAAACGTGGGGTGGAATCGTCCTCAGATAGCTTTCAGGAAGAGAGTGGTCGAAGTCTTTTACTTCATGGCAGGGCTGCTTTCCACGTCATGCGATTGACCGTGGATAATCCGCAGTTCCTTGATTACTTCCACCATCCAGAAGCCGAGTTTGTTTACATCATAGCCGGTTGGTTAGAAGTCGATCTTGAGGATAATGAAGTATATTTTTTGGAAGCTAATGACTCTCTTTACTATCCAGGAGATCAGGGGCACCGTTGGAGATGCGTAGGGGGTAAGCCTTGTGAGCTTCTAATGGTGAAAGAACCCCCAGCATTCCTCGACTGAATGGTGCAAAATTCATCCTTAGGTCTGCTCCGCTGCCTTGTAGCGTGCGAGTGTCACAGCGATCTGGTCCTTGGTGAATGGAGTCTTGGTCAGCCGGATGCCGGTGGCATCGCGGATGGCGTTGCCCAGGGCCGGGGCCACCGGGTTGAACGGGGACTCGGACATGGACTTGGCACCCATCGGGCCCAGCGGATCCTCGGAGACGGCGAAGTGCACCTCAGTGCGTGGCAGGTCCGCCATCTGCGGGATGTGGTAGTTGCGCAGGATGTCAGTGGTGACCTTGCCGGCCTCATCGATCCGGACCTCTTCGAACAGTGCGGCGCCGATGGCCTGGGCGACGCCGCCCTCCACCTGGCCACGGCATTGGGCTTCGTTGAGCACGGTGCCGGCATCGGCGGCCTGCACCGACTGCAGGATGGCCAGGGTGCCGGAGCGGGTGTCCACCGCGACCCGGAAGCCGTGCACATTGAATGCCGCGGTGCGCGGTGAGCCGCCCCAGCGACCGGTGCCGATCAGCCGGGTGGAGTCCGCGTCCGCTGGCAGGGCTGAGAGCTTGGCCGCCAAATCTTGGGCGGCCAGATAGGCAGCTTTGACACCGACTGTGATTCCGGTGGAGGCGAAGGCCCCGGTATCGTGCTCCACCAAGTCAGTGTCGGATTGGCGCAGCAGAATCTTCTCCGCAGTGGTGCCCAGTACCTCGGCCACTACCTGACGGTGCACCGTGGAGGTGCCATTGCCGAACTCCGCGGTGCCCACCTTCAACTCATAGCGGCCATCCCCGAGGGGCCGGAGCACGGCGTGGGAGTGATGCCCGTTGGGCGGGGCGGTGTCGATCATCGCCACCGCGGTACCAACTCCTAGATGCCAGTCCCCGCCGGGAGAGGGGTAACCGTGTCGCTCCTCGGCCAGCCGCTGCTCACACCGATCCAGCTCTGCATCGCTCAGCGGCTCAGTGCGCAGCTGTCGGGCCATGATCTCCAAGCACTGGTGCAGCCCGGCGGCATCCACCTGCACATCGGCATCCTGGCCGAAAAGCTCCTCACCGACACCCACTATGTTCGCAGCCTTGAACTCCAGCGGGTCCCGGCCCAGCTGGCGGGCCAGCTCATCCATAGCGCAGTCCACCGCGAACAGTGTCTGGGACAGCCCATAGCCGCGGAACGCCCCGGCGGGTGGGTTATTGGTGTAGACCACCTCCGCGCGCACTCGCTTATTCGGAGCAGAGTAGAGCTGCATGGACTCATGCACCGAGTGGAACATCACCCCCGGTCCGTGGTTGCCGTAGGCCCCAGTGTCCGAGAGCACCTCCATAGCCTGTGCAGTGAGCCTACCGACAGCATCAGCTACTAGGGCCACCTCGAT
Source organism: Nesterenkonia ebinurensis (assembly GCF_008711175.1). Lineage (GTDB taxonomy): Bacteria > Actinomycetota > Actinomycetes > Actinomycetales > Micrococcaceae > Nesterenkonia > Nesterenkonia ebinurensis. Next base: position 172,459 of record NZ_VWNF01000041.1, on the reverse strand, counting down.
CTGGAACTGGTGCCGAGTGGTGGTGGCGGTTAACGCCTCACTGCGGGTCAGCTCCCAGCAGACCGGCCGTCGGATGCCGCGTTCAGCGAGCTTAATCAGTGCCAGCAGCACCAGATCCTCAGTGATCACCTCCTGCTTGGAGCCGAAGCCGCCGCCGACCCGAGGGGCGAAGACCCGCAGTGCCTCCGGGGCCAGTCCGAAGATTCGCTGCAGAGTCCGCTTGGCTAGGAAGGGCACCTGGGTGGAGGTGCGCAGAATATAACGGCCGGTCTCATCGATCCAACCCAGCGTGCCGTGGGTCTCCAGCGCGATATGTGACGTCCGGTGAGTGGCAAAGCGCAGCCGCAGCCGGTGTGGTGACTGGGTCAGCGCGGTCATTGAGTCCCCGGCGGCGGCCTCCACCATGGCCAGTCGGTTGCGCTGGGCCTCCAGGATGGGGAAGTAGGTGCTGCCCACTGCGTCGGTGCGCTGTTCCAGCTCCGGGTGCAGCACCGGCGCGCCTGGCTGAGTGGCCTCCCGGGGGTTCAGCACCGGCGGGAGGAGTTCATAATCCACATCCACCAGCTGTGCGGCTCGCGCGGCTTCACGCCGGGTCTGCGCCACCACCACCGCCACCCGCTGGCCTGCGAACCTGACCGTATTGTCCAGCAGCCGGGTATCGGCCGGGTCATCCTCCACCAACTCATGCTGAGCGGTGGAGTAGCGGATATCGCTTGGGGTGTCCTCATGGGTGAAAACGGCGACGACGCCGGGCTGGCTGAGTGCCGCAGCAGTATTGATGCTTAGGATCCGGGCATGGGCATGCGGCGAGCGCACCGCGACCAGATGAAGCGGGGGCTCCTCGGGAAATTGAGGGTCAGAGCGCAGCGGCCTATCCATGCTGTAATCCACGGTGCCGGTGACCACTCCGGGGCCGGCCGGTGGGATGGGGCTGCGGCCCGGGACAGTCTCACTGCTAGCCCGGGGCGTCCCGGCCAGGGCGTCCTTGATGGAGCAGTAGCCGGTGCATCGGCAGAGGTTCCCCTTGAACTTCCGCTCCTGCTCGCTCTCCTCCAGATAGGGCGAGTCCTCGGCAGCAGCGGTCATGATGAACCCAGCGGTGCAGTATCCGCACTGGAATCCATGAGATTCCAGGAAGTCGCGCTGGGTGGGGTGCAGGCGCCCACGCAGCTGCTGGTAGTCGGGCCGTCCCTCTGCCTCGATGGCGGCCTGTGCAGCCTCGGAACTGAGCCCGCGCAGAGTGGTGATGCTCTTTCCGGCGGCACGTTGAACAGGGGTGATGCAGGAGTGTACTGCGGTGCCGTCCAGGTGTACGGTGCAGGCCCCGCAGTCCCCGGCATCGCAGCCGCGCTTAACCGCATCGGCCCCCGCTGATTCGCGTAGCCAGGTGCGCAGACACTGCCCCGGGGCATGCTGAAGCGGCACTTCGGCGCCGTCCACCGTGACTGCGCCCTCATCATCTCCAGTTTTCAGGGGGTTATTGGACTGTCGGCGTTTCATGAGGTGCCGATTTTCCGACAACTGCCTGATTTTCCGTGAGGAGCGTGGGGAGGCGGATGAGGTGGGAGCGGGGGCAGGTGCGGGCGAATTGGTGAGGGCCCGGATGAGCTCGGCGGCTAGCCGGCTGGTGGTTTCGCGTCGCCAGGAGGGGGAGCCGTGCACATCGTCCACCCAGAGCTCTCCGGGGAGGGCATCAGCTGCTGCTGCGGCTGCTTCAGGGTCCAGGCTCAGCTCCAGCACCACCGGATGATCGGTACTGGCGGTGATGGTCAGGCGGGCGGACTCCGGCGCTGTCCGCTGGGCGATGAGCAGGGCTGCGGAGCGGCCGTAGCGGGTCAGTGATTCCCGGGCCATGACTGCTGGCCGGGCCAGGTGCGTTGCCGGAATCCAGAAGCTGCGGATCAGTTCGCCCTGAGCCAATGCGGTTTCTCCGGTCCCGGTGACCAGTTCAGCCACCGGAATCTCACGGCTCCTCCCGCCGGGGGAGAGGATCAGGGCAGTGGCATCCATTCCGGCCAGCCAGGAGGTCATGGGTCCGGCAGGCAGTGCAGTGGCCACGTTGCCACCCACGGTTGACAGATTCCACACCTTCCAGGAGGCCACGAAGGCCTCCGCAGCCGGACGCATCAGTCCCAGTCCGGGGTGCTGCTCAGTGGTGAGGCCGTGGCCGGACAACTGCTCAGCAGCCGAGTGGAACTGGGCGATAGTGCAGGTTGCGGAGACATCCAGGCCCGACTCATCCGATGCATCCCCGGTGTGCCAAACCAGAGGTTCCCACGGGGCGGCACTGATGTCCAGCAGCCTGCGCGGGGCACCGGTGCGAAAGTCCTGGCCGTAGGAGTACAGCACTGTGCCGCCGGCCAGCCAGGAGTCGCCCGGGCGCACATCATCGGGGTCCCAGGTGCTGAGTACTTCGTCGACGCTCGTGATATCCATCAGCGCTCTCCCACCATCATGGTGATCTCCTGCATAATGCTCTGTACGCGCGGGCGGGTGTAGTTGACGGGCCCGGCAGTGCCGCTCAGCGATTGACCAGCAGAAGCGGAGACTGCGCCATTCTTCGCAGCGATCAGTTCAGCCAGTACTGAGGCAGCGGACTCTGCAGGCGAGCCTGCCGCGATGTCCAAGCCCAACGGGCCGCGTACCGCAGCGATCAGCTCAGCAGAATGGCCCCGCTGGCTCAAGGCGGTGCGACGACGGGCTTGGGCGTTGCGCGAGCCCAGGGCACCGATGAACTCCGGCTGCCTCTGTGCTCGCAGCAGCGTATCCAGCACAGGCACGTCCAGGTCAGGATGATGGGTCATCACGCAGGCCGCGGTCCACCCTGCCTGCTGATCAGTGATCAGCCGTGCCGCAGCTGAGGCAGGATCATCCACCACCAACTGAGTTCCGGCAGGAATCCGGTCCGCAGCAGCGAAGGCTGGCCGGTGCTCCACCAGCACCACCTGCCAGCCGCTGACCAGTGCTAGCTTGGCGAGCTGGACCGAATAGTCCTGCACCCCGAAGAGCAGCAGCCGCGGGGCGGCCTCTCGGTGCTCGGTGACGGTGAACTGCTGGCCAGCAACGGCGATTTCCCTGTTGAGTCGGGCAGAGAGGTGCCGGTTGAGACGGGAAGCTGCCAGGGCGTCGTCGTGCTCTTGCTGACTCAGGGTGTTCAGCGGCTGAATCAATACCTGGATCTGTCCTCCGCAGGTCAGCGGCACTTCGCCCAGCAGGCCACCGTCCGGACCGAAACTCTCCAGCTGAGTCCCACCCTGCTCAATGCACTGTTGGGCCAAGGATGCCACGGTGGACTCCACACAGCCCCCGGAGAGTGAACCGATGATCTCAAGCTCCGTAGAGACGGCCATGGAGGTGCCCACCGGAGCGGGAGAGGGCCCGGAGACGCTGACCACCGTGGCCACCGCCCAGTGCTGCGGTTGCGTCAGAGCGTGACGGTACTGGGTGATCCGGTCCAGCACTCTTAGGGCCTCCTCACAACTGTTCAGCACAGGGCATGAAACGTTCGTCTCATCGGTTCAGCCTAGTCGGACATCTGTTACAGCCTTATGACAGAACAGTGTCACGGAGTTTTTCCGTTTGCGTTTTACCTGGCTGTAATCCGCAGGTGAGTGCGGTGAAACAAACGTTTCATAGTGTGGCGTATGTGAATCCTGCACCTGCCGCTGACCTGCTCATCACCAATGCCTATCTGGTGCTTGAGTCCCAGCCTGCCTCTGCCGCCGAGCGGGCAGGGGGCATCACCGACGTGGAATCAGCCCAGGACGCCGGACGGGAGATCGACGGCGGCTGGCTGGCCATCGCCGCCGGCCAAGTGCACAGCGCAGGCCGGATGGGGCAGCCGATGCCGGAGGCGGCTCGCACACTTGATGCCGGAGGCAGGCTGGTCACCCCAGGGCTGGTCAACACCCACCACCACATGTACCAGAATCTCACCCGGGCCTACGCCCCGGCGGTCAACGGGACACTGTTCCAATGGCTGACCACCCTCTACCCCAAATGGGCCAGGCTGGACCAGGAATCGGTGTACCTCTCCACCTATGTGGCAGCTGCTGAGCTGCTCACCGGGGGCTGCACCACCAGCTCCGACCATATGTACGTCCACCCGGTGCCTGAACTCATTGATGCCCAGTTCCAGGCGGTGAGCGATATCGGCTTCCGGTTCATGGCCAACCGCGGCTCGATGACCCGCTCAGTGGAGGACGGCGGGCTGCCGCCCAAAGAGGTGGTCCAGGATGAGGACACCATCCTGGCCGACTCGGAGCGCCTGATCAAGACTTATCACGACTCCAGCCCCGGGGCGATGACCCGGGTGGCGTTGGCGCCGTGCTCCATGTTCTCCGTCAGCGAGTCGATTATGCGCTCCACCGCTGAGCTGGCCGAGCACCACGATGTACGGCTGCACACCCACTTGGCCGAGGACACCGACGAGGACGACTACGCCCTAGAGGTCTACGGGTGCCGCCCGGTGGAGTACTTCGAAGACTGCGGGTGGGCCACCCCGCGCTCCTGGGTGGCTCACTACGTCTACGGCTCTGCGGCGGAGAATGCACGGCTGGCCGCCGCCGGAGTCGGCGCCACCCAGTGTCCCAGCTCCAACATGATCATCTGCGGCAACGCCGCCGACGCCAAGACTCTGCGCAGTCTGGGCATGAGCGTGGGCATCGGCTGCGACGGCTCCGCCTCCGCCGACTCTGCCGACCTGTGGCTGGAGACCCGCACCGCCCTGCTGCTGGGCCGGTTCCGGCACGGCCCGGACTCCTTCACCGCACGGGAGGCGCTGAACATGGCCACGCAGGGCTCCGCGGCCAACCTGGGCTGGGCCGATGAGATCGGCCATCTCAACCCCGGAGCCTGCGCCGACCTGGTGATCTGGTCCTCTGCCCCGCTGTCCCAGACCGGAGTGCTCACCGACCCCGTTGAAGGCTGGCTGCGCTCCGGCCCCGCCCGGGCGCACACCGTGTTCGTCAACGGGGTGGAGCGGCTCAGTCAGGGGCAGCTGCAGCTGCCGGGGCTGGAAGACGCCGTCCTCGGTCACCGTGAGGCCGCCGCCGCCATGCAGAACTGAATACTGAAGTCCAACCAAACTCGTCCGTCACTCGCACCTATTCAAAGGAGACACCGCATGAACACCACCACTATTGCCACCAGGACTAAGCTCGCTGCAGCTATTGGGGTAGGAGCCCTGGCCCTGACCAGCTGCGGCAACGGAGGAGGTGATGGCGATGGCGACTTCGGCTCCGTTGAAGTCCCACTGTCCTGGATCATGACCGCAGAGTTCGCCGGGATGTACTATGCCGTAGACGAAGGCTACTACGAGGAGGAAGGCTTCGAGGAGGTCGAGCTGATCACCGGCGGACCGGCGGCCACCCCCTCAGCCACCCAGATCGCCACCGGCACCGGGCTGGCCGGACTCTCCAACCCCATCGATGTGGGTTCTTTCATCGACGCCGAGGGAGATGATGCCAATATCAAGGTCATCGGCTCGGTCTTCCAACGCAATGCCTTCGCCATCTTCAGCCTGGCCGAGAATCCCGCCACCGAACCTGAGGACCTGATTGGCATGAGCATTGGGGTCGCACCCAATAACGAGCCGGTCTACTTCGCCTTCCTTGAAGTCAACGGCATCGACCCCGACGACGTGGAGATGGTCTCCACCGGAGGCACCGCCGAGCCGCTCTCCAACGGTGAGGTGGACGCCTACATCGGCTACGCCACCAACCAGGCCATTGATGTGGAGCTCGATGGCCACGACGTGGAGTACATGTACCTCTACGACCACGGGCTGCCCTTCGCCGCCGGCTCCATCATCGCCACTGAGGAGACCATCGAGAATGACCGCGAGGCACTCAAGGCTCTGCTGGCCGGCACCATCCGCGGCTGGCATACCGCTCTGGAGGATCACGACGACGCTGCCACAGTCACCGTGGAAGACTGGGCAGCAGACCAGGGCCTGGACTTCGAGCACCAGCTGCTCACCGCTGAGCGACAGGCACCGCTGATCTCTGACGAGTGGACCGATGAGAACGGTCTGCTGACCATGAGCGACGAACTGGTTGCCGATACCCTGCAGGCCGTCTCCGACGTCGGCTACGACGTGCCCGATGACCTCTTCGACCTCAGCCTGCTGGAAGAGGTCTACGAAGAGAACCCCGATCTGATTCCGTGAGGTGAACTATGAGCACCGACCTGGCAGAAGTCCATGTGAGCAACGAGAATCCGGCCGCAGTGCCGGAGAACCCCCTGCTGAGCGGCACCGGAGTGGACGTGCGCGGGGTGACCAAGACCTTCGGCTCTGGCAAGAAGCAGGTCACCGCCCTCGACGACGCCCACCTGGCCACCGGCCAGGGAACCTTTCTCTCCCTGCTGGGGCCCTCCGGCTGCGGCAAATCCACCATCCTGCGGATGCTGGCCGGGCTGGAGAGCCCAAGCAGCGGGGAGCTGTGGATGGATGGGAAGACCCCGGCGGAGCTGCGTGCGGCCAATGAGCTGGGCATCGCGTTCCAGGACGCGGCCCTGCTGCCCTGGCGCAGTGTACGCTCCAATATCCGGCTCCCCCTGGAGGTGGCCGGGATCAAGCCCGAGCCTGGGCTGATCGAGGACCTGATCAAACTGGTGGGGCTTACCGGGTTCGAGAACTCCCGGCCCGGTGAGCTCTCCGGCGGTATGCGCCAGCGGGTGTCCATCGCCCGCGCCCTGGTGGTCAAGCCCCAGGTGCTGCTGCTGGATGAGCCCTTCGGAGCACTGGACGATATGACACGGCAACGAATGAACATCGAACTGATGCGCATCCTCGCCGAGAAACCGGCCACCACACTGATGGTCACCCACGGCATCTCTGAGGCGATCTTCCTCTCCGATGTAGTTGCGGTGATGAGCGCCAGGCCCGGTCGGGTCAAGGAGGTCTTCGAGGTGGACTTGCCGAGACCGCGCACCCCGGAGATGCAGCGCACCCCGGAGTTCCACGCCCTGGTGGACCACGCCTCCGACCTGCTTTTCGGCAAAGACCGTTCCGGGGAGCACTGAGATGACCACCTTGGTCTCCACCACACCCCGTACCTCCGGTGCCCGATCGCGCCGATTGTCCGTGCCAGGCTGGGTCCCCGGTGCCACCGGTCTGCTGGTGTTCCTGCTGCTCTGGTGGGTGATGGGCGCCTTCGGCAATATCGGCACCGCCGCCGGGGGAAGCTCGGCGATCCCCACCCCATTCGCGGTGGTCGGGCAGCTTTTCGACGACGGCTTCACCTTCTACTGGCGCAATGCCTCGGTGACCCTCACCGCAGCCGCCACCGGGTTCGTGATCGGCAACCTGCTCGCAGTGCTCACTGCCTCTCTGGTGCTGATCGCCCCCTGGCTGGAAGGCATTGCCACTCAGCTGGCGGTGATCACCTACTGCCTGCCGCTGATCGCCATCGGCCCGGTGGTCTACGCGGTGGGCGGCCAGCCGATGACCGCCAATGTGCTCGCCGGGCTCTCGGTGTACTTCGTCACCGTGGTCACCACCATCCAGGGACTGAAATCCGCGGATAGGGCCGGGCTGGACGTGATCACCGTGGCCGGCGGATCCCGACTCCAGCAGCTGACCAAAGTCCAGCTCATCGGAGCGATCCCCTATGTGTTCACCGCCTTGAAGATCGCCGCCCCAGCCTCAGTGCTCGGTGCCATCCTCGGCGAATACGTCGGCGGCATCACCCGCGGTCTCGGCCCAGCCATGGTGGCCGCCCAGGGCAATAACGTCGAGCGACTCTGGGCACTGGCGATCGTCGGCGTCGTCGTGGCTGGTATCGCCTATGCAGTGATCGCAGTCATCGGCCGCTATGCGACCCCGTGGACCAGGAGGTGACCCAACTATGAACCCGATTCTGCGTGCCATAGGGGCACCTTTGGTCAGGTTGGCGGCGTCGTTGGCGGTGATCGTCACCATCTGGGTCGGCGTGCTGTGGTTCTTCGACGTCAGCCCGATCATCGGCAAGGGGCCGCTGGATGTCTACGCCTACCTGTTCACCCACCAAGACGCCGCAGAGCACCGCGAGCTGGTCTTCGGCGACTTCTGGATCACCATGCTCGATACTCTGATCGGCTTTGGGGTCGGCATGTTCGTGGCCGCAGTGACCGCCATGGCCTTCCAGATATCCAAGGGATTCGAGGCCGCGGTGATGCCGCTGGCGATGATCTGCCGTTCGGTGCCGCTGGTGGCGATGGCCCCGATCATCGTGCTGATCTTCGGCCGGGACTTCGCCTCGGTGGCCGCGATGGGCACCATCGTGGTGATCTTCCCCGCTCTGGTGACCATCGTAGAGGGTCTGCGCTCCGCATCCCCGGCAATGACCGAGGTGGTTCAGGTCTACGGCGGTGGACAGGCCACGGTGCTGCGCCGGGTGGGCCTGCCTGCCTCGCTGCCCAGCTTCTTCACCGCCGCCCGGGTCTCCATCCCCGGCGCGCTGACCGGGGCGATGCTGGCCGAATGGCTGGCCACCGGCGACGGTATGGGCTACGGCATCATCCAGGCCGTCACCCGCACCGACTACGACCGGCTCTGGGCCTCGGTGCTCATCGTCACCCTGGCCTCACTGGTGGTTTACTCGCTGATCGGTGTGGTCGAACGGCTGGTAGCCCGCAGCACCGGGATCGGGCTGGCCGCCTGAGCTGGTCCCGGCGACGGGGAAATCCGTTCGCCCCCTGATCTGGCCTGCACAAACGCTGCGCGCTTGCACGGGGCGCTGACCTCAGGGTCCACCTCGTCCTGCTTACTTCCGGACTTCACGCTTGAAGTCGCCGCGTCGCTTCGCTTGGGGCTCACCCCCCGGCAAACGGCGGGAGAATATCGACGACGTCGCCAGCGGACACTGTGCCCGAGTCCGCCTTGGTGCGGGTTCCGTTGAGCAGATAGCTGGACTGGGCGCAGACCCGCTCCAGTGCCTCACCGCGTTGGGACAGCCCATCGATCAGCTGGGTCAGCGGCAGCCGGCTGTGTTCCACTGTCACGGTGAGTTCATGGGTTCCAGCGGCCTCGGCGGCTGCCGCGTAGAGGCGGACGGCGACGGTGCCAGTTTCACGCTCACTGGTTTGGTTGCCCATCTCAACCTCCGATTGCTGACATCGAACGCTTCGGACGGGTGAAGCCGGGCAGCTCGAACCCGGGCCGGTCGGTACCGTGGGCGGCCGGCTTGGCCCACATGGCCTCAGCCCACCGCTGGGCCACCGCCTGGTCATCGGCACCGGAACGCAGCAGATCCATCAGGTCCACCTCATCGCGGGAGAACAGGCAGCTCATCACACGGCCCTCGGCGGTGATCCGGGTGCGGGTGCAGGCCGCGCAGAACGGCTCAGTGACGCTGGCAATGATCCCGACTCTGCCGCGCGGAGGGACGGACCCACCATCAGCGGCGGACTTCTCTCGGCCCGGTCGGTCACCGTTGTACACATCGAAAAGCTCAGCGGGAGCGCCCCCGCGATCCTCTGCAACTGGCTCCAGTCGGTAGTGCCGGTTCAGCAGCCGGCGTGTCTCGGCGGCGGTGACCGTGGCCTCGCGCTGCCAGGTCTTCTCCGCCTCCAGCGGCATCTGCTCGATGAACCGCAGCTCGAATCCGTTCTCCAATGCCCAGTCCAGCAGATCGGGGGCCTGGGTGTCGTTGATCCCGCGGACTAGCACTGCATTGATCTTCAGCGGGGTCAGCCCGGCCTCAGCGGCGGCCTCCACCCCGCGCAGTACGGCATCGAGCTGATCTCGCCGGGTGAGCTTGGCGAAAGTCTCTCGGTGCACCGAGTCCAGGGAGATGTTCACCCGTGTCAGCCCGGCCTCCACCAGCCCTTCAGCCCGACTCTCCAGCCCGATCGCATTGGTGGTCAGCGCCACCGGCAGCTCAGGATGCTCAGCCCGGATACCGGCGAGGATCTCCTCCAAATCCTTGCGCACCAGGGGTTCGCCGCCGGTGAGCCGCAGCTCCCGGATGCCCAGCAGCTCAACTCCGATGCGCACTAGCCGGCGCACCTCATCGGCAGTGAGCAGCTGCTGGCGCTTCAACCAGGGCAGGCCGTTCTCGGGCATGCAGTAGGTGCAGCGCAGATTGCACTTATCGATCAGGGAGAGCCGCAGGTCAGTGGCTTTCCGGCCGAACCGGTCAAGCAGCCCGGCTGCCGGGTCAGCACGCTCAGCGGCGGCAACAGGCGCAGCTCTTACCCGGGGTTCGGTCAGCGCTACCCTGGAACTCATGGGAGACAAGTCTACGGCGTGGGACTCAGCACCAGGTGGTCGGGCCACGGTGGAGCAGCACATCGAACGACTGCGCGAGGTGCTGGAGCCCGCACTGGCGGTCCGCGGTGCCGAGACCCTGCATCTGGACGTTGATTCATGCGCCGGGAGGGTCAGCGCCCAGACAGTGACCGCACCCACCCCCTTACCCGGCTTCGACAACTCGCAGATGGACGGCTTCGCCCTGCGCAGTGCTGATCTGCAGCCCGGAAACACCACTCTGCCAGTGGCTGGGACTGTCCCGGCCGGCTCAGCCGTACCGGAGCTTCCGCAGGGGGAATGCCTGGCTGTGATGACCGGGGCACCGGTGCCAGCCGGGGCGGACGTCGTCGTGCCCGTAGAGAAGACTGCGGAGGGCTTCGCGGTGCTGCAGACACTGAACCTGGGGGAGCCCGTGGAGGTGCGTTTCACCAGTCTCACCGCGGAGGACCTGGCCCCCGGTAGCTTTATCCGGGCCGCCGGCTCCGATGTGGCGGCCGGGGAGACCGTGCTGCACCCCGGAGACCTGCTCACCGGTGCCCGACTCGGCCTGCTGGCCGCCTGCGGAATCTCTGAGATCAGCGTTCTGGAGCGGATTCGCACTTTGGTGCTGGCTACCGGGGAGGAGATCCGCAGCCCCGGCCAGTCATTGGCGCCCGGTCAACTCTACGACGCCAACACGGTGCTCATCCGCGCGGCCTGTGAGCGCTTCGGGCACAGCGTGCACACTGCCCGGGTGCCCAGTGATCAGACCCAAGAGTTCGACGCCGCTCTGCAGCGATTGGTCGCCCAGCACTCCCCGCATCTGGTCATCACCGCCGGGGGCATCAGCGCAGGAGCCTACGAGGTGGTGCGTCAGGCGCTCAGCGAGCACGGGGTGCAGTTCGGCTCGGTGGCCCAGCAGCCTGGTGGACCCCAGGGCTGGGGTGCGTTGCAGAGAGGTGCCGCACTCGTTGCCCTGCCTGGAAACCCGGTCAGCTGTGCGGTGAGCCTCCAGGTGCTGGTGCGTCCCGCGCTCGCCGATCTGGACCCGGGCTGCCCACCGCAGCGGCGGGTGCGTGTGCAGCTGGGGGAGCAGCTCACTTCCCCGCCCGGGCTCCGCCAATTCCGCCGCGTGGAGCTGAAGACTCACGACAACGCCGCTTCTCTCGCGCTGCCGGTGGGTGGTCCCAGCTCCCACCTTTTGGGCCACCTGGCCCGAGCAGATGCCCTGCTGGAGATCCCCGAGGATAGTATTGAGATTCCCGCCGGCACTGAACTGGAGGCGATTCTGCTGTGAGCGAGTCCGAGAAGCTGACCCATGTCCGGACAGACGGCAGCGCCCAGATGGTCGATGTCTCCGCCAAACCGGTCACCTCCCGCACCGCCGGGGCGGTCTCCACTGTGGTGACCACGCCTGAGGTGACTGGGCTGCTGGCCCAGAACGGGCTGGCCAAGGGGGATGCACTGGGAGCTGCGCGGATCGCCGGGATCATGGCAGCGAAGAAGACCTCCGAGCTGGTGCCGCTGTGTCACCCGCTGCCGATCAGCAAGGTCACCGTGGACTTAGAGCTGGACGTCCCGGTCCCCGGCAGTGTGCAGATCACCGCTGAGGTGAAGACCTCAGGGCAGACCGGAGTGGAGATGGAGGCGCTGACCGCAGCTTCGGTGGCGGCCCTGACCCTCTACGACATGATCAAAGGCGTAGACCGCGCCGCAGTGATCGCTGAGACCAAGGTGATCGCCAAATCCGGGGGAGCCTCCGGGGACTGGAGCCGTTCATGAGCGTAGTGCACGCTGCCATCTCCGCCGAACCGCTGGACACGGCACAGGCTGAAGCGGAGGTCTGGTCACCTGAATGCGGTGGCGTCGTAGTCTTTTCCGGGATTGTCCGGGACCACGACGGAGGGAAGTCCGTGGTCAGGCTCGACTACACCGCGCATCCGAGCGCTGAGCAGGTACTCACAGAAGTCTGTGAACAGATCAGCACGCGACATCCCCAGGTGCGAGTCTGGGCCGCACACCGGATTGGCGAGTTGGCTATCGGCGACCACGCCTTAGCAGCAGCCTGCGCCTCCGCGCACCGTGCGCTGGCCTTCGCCGCCTGTGCAGAGCTGATCGAGCAGATCAAAGCCCAGGTGCCCATCTGGAAGGAGCAGCACTACACCGACGGCTCCAAAGACTGGGTGGGGATACGCTAGCTCTCGCCTCATTCGGAGGATGGAGCCCCGCCCGGCGGCATGGAACCGCCGAAGAGGGGCTCGATATCCGGGCGTTTGGCGGTGATGCCGTCGCCGGAGGAGCGGCCGCGCAGCCGGCGGATCACCCACGGGAACAGGTGATGCCGCGCCCACACCACATCATCCACCCGTGCCTCGCGCCAGGAGCGCTCCACCGGCGGCTGCGGCTTCACCGGATCCAGGTCATGCTTCACGTTCAGGGTGTCCAGCACCTCGCGGGCAATGGTGTGGTGACCCAGCGGGGAAAAGTGCAGCCGGTCCTCGTCCCACATCTCCTTGGCTGTCAGCTCGCGCAGACTCCACATATCTGCCACCACGGCGTCGTGCCGCTTGGCTACGGTGCGCACATTCTCATTGAAGATGGCCACTTTGCCGCGGATGGAGCCCATCACCGGGGTGTCGTGCACATCCGGGCCGTTGAACAGCACAATGGTGGCACCGGTGGTGGCCAGCAGCTGGACCATGGTGTCCAGGATGCGTGCGGTCTCATCCGGGTCGGAGCCGGGCCGGATGACATTATTGCCGCCGGCGCACAGGGTGATCAGGTCAGGTCTGAGCTCTAGAGCGGGCGCGATCTGCTCGTCACGGATCTGCTCGATCAGCCGGCCGCGCACCGCAAGGTTGGCGTAGGCGAAGTTCTCGATGCTGCGGGCCAGTTCCTGGGCCACCCGGTCGGCCCAGCCGATGTGATAGCCGGGGCGCTCCGGATGCGGGTCACCGATTCCCTCCGTGAAGGAGTCTCCCAGAGCCACATAGCGCTGCCACGGGTGGACCATCTCCGCGCGCGGCTCTGCTCTCAGTTCCTCGGGCTCAGGCACCGCCGCGCCGTTGCCTACAGTGCTGCTCTCAGTTCCGCTCACCCCAGCATTCTCGCACTACCGATGGGTAACGTCCATCAGCCCCAGGGATGAGAATGATCTGATCGATTGTGGTGGATCACCGCCTCGACACTGGAGGATTCTCCCTGAGATGACCCGCACAATCCTGACGGATTGCACGGTTCCCCGATGTCAGGGACCCCTGGGTGAGCTGATCCCGCCGAAGGCGAATCGGCGAGCTGAAGAGCAGGTGTCGGGGTGGAAGGGCACCCGCCGCGGTCCGTAGGATTGATCCATGACGCTTGAGTACACAGTGGAATGGACGCGGCCCGAAACTGACCGCCCGGGGACCCCGCTGGCGGTGCTGCTGCACGGCTACGGGGCCAATGAGCGCGATCTGCTGGGCATGGTGCCGGGTCTGCCGCAGGAATTCACCTTCGCCTCGGTCCGTGCCCCGGTCCCCCTGGGCTTTGGCGGCTACACCTGGTTCGACCTGGATGTGCAGCGGCTGGCCTATTCATCCTCGGCGGCCCGCAACGCCGTGGAGGACGTCTGGGGCTGGATCGATGCCGTCCGCGGTCAGCACAGCTCGGTGACTCTGATCGGGTTTTCGATGGGGATGGCCATGGGCACCAGCCTACTGCGCAGCCGGCCGGAGGCATTCGCTGCCATGGTCGGTCTCTCCGGCTTCGCCGTGGACCCCGAGCGCGGCGAAGGACTGCCGGACTACTTCGACGACGCCGCGCTGGCCGCCCAGCAGACACCCTTCTTCTGGGGACGGGACCAGGAGGATCCGATCATTCCTCAGGAGATGGTCGACTATACCCACCCATGGGCCCACGGCACCGTGAAGCTCACCAAGGTGCTCTACCCCGGCGCCGGCCACGGTGTGGTCCCCCAGGAGATCGCCCACATCAACGAGTTCCTGCGCTACGAGGTGCTGAATCCTTGAGGGCTTCCCGGTAAATCCGTTCATGTGCGGCGGCGATCTGGTGCCGCTGCTGGGCTCGCCACTCGGCCCGGCTTATCCCGTCGGGAGCAGTGGACTCACCCGCCTGCGCGGCAGCCTGCACCGCCTGTTCCAGGGAACCCGCCACCAGCTGACTGTGGGCGTCGTCGTCGCTTCGCTCACGCTCCTCAATCGCCTCGGGAGCCCCCGCGCCACCGCGGGGCGCCACTCGGCTCAATCGGGCGTTCTCTGCCCACTGGTAGAGGTGATCCGCGCCCTGGCTGGCATAGCAGCCAACATCGGCGGCGATCACCCGGGTGCCCAGGTCATGGCAGGCCTCCAGCCACCCGGAGTGAGTGCCGAACCGGTAGGGCAGCAGTGAGGCGTGCAGACTGCTCAGATAGTCATAGAGCTCAGCATCGTTGAAGTAGTCATGCACCTGCAGGTCCACCTGGGGATGCTTCTGCAGCCAGGCGCGCAGCTCCGAGTCATGACGGGCGCCGTGCTGGTCATAAACATCATGGTGCACATTGACCTGCAGCACCCCGCCAGGGATCTGCGCCACTGCCGCGGAAGCCACATTGAGCACCGGGATGGCTGCCATGTTCTGCCGCAGCGATTTCAGGTGGACCCCGAGCCGGAATTCACCCTGGCGGCGGAGCGGAGTCTGCTGGTAGCCCTCGATCAGCGGCAGATCCACCACATGCGGATGCGGAATCACCTGGGCCTGCACACCCCAACGCCCTGCAATGATCTCTGCGGCCCGGTGGCTGAGCGTGATGACCCGGGTTGCTCGCGACATCAGCACATCCAGCTGCCCAGTGTGCAGGGCGGTGTCGGTGTGGTGCGGGTTCTGAAGATCATGCACCGTATAGACCAGTGGAGCGCCCCTGTCCTGGAGGGCATCGCAGATCTCGGCCAGCCGCTGCGGAGGCTCAGCATCAAAGCCGAAGTGCAGGTGGAACACGTCGAACTCGGTGCTGCGCACCCATTCCGGGTCCAGCATCATCGGCGGCCACCAGGGAGCCCCTTGCGGGGTGTCCGCCCGCCGCGCAGGAGGATCCGGCAGCCGCAGCACACAGCTTTCACCCGGCTCGGGAGGCCCCAGATGGCGGATGTAAACATGAGACTGCGGCACCGAGGCCACACGGAGAGTGCTCTGGAAGCCATCGGTGGTGCGGTGCACCAGTCCCAGCTCCTCGAACGCCTCCAGCCAGCCCTGCATCGGCCACCAGCCCCAGCTGTCGGCGAACCGGCGACCATTGACCAGGATGTCCTCCAGGTGCTCCACCGGCGGATCAGAGACCGGGTGATGCTGGTGGAAGGCCTCGGCCCCGCCCACCCAGCACAGCCCGACCCCGCGCAATCTGGCACGCTGGGCGAAGTCGGTGTCCTCGGCGCCATAGCCGGTGAAGGACTCGTCGAAACCGCCGATCTGCTCCCAGAGCCCTCGGCGCAACGCGAAGGACAATGACCAGAACAGCTCATACTCCTGCCCCTGTTGCAGCACATACGGGGCTGGTGCAGGACGTGCCGGATGCGGCTCCGCCAGCTCCCGCAGCCGTTGGGCCTGCACCCAGCCCGGGTCGTTCTCCGGAAGATATGCCACCGGCCCGCACAGCAGATCATCGGGCCGCTGCGCGGCAGCACGGGCGTAATAGTCCACCAGTTCGGGA
Organism: Nesterenkonia ebinurensis; assembly: GCF_008711175.1. Lineage (GTDB taxonomy): Bacteria > Actinomycetota > Actinomycetes > Actinomycetales > Micrococcaceae > Nesterenkonia > Nesterenkonia ebinurensis. Next base: position 156,566 of record NZ_VWNF01000041.1, on the reverse strand, counting down.
GAAGGGATGCAGTCCACATCCAGGAAGATCAGCAGATCATCTGGTTCAGCGCGATGCAGGGCTGCGCTGGCCTCCACTCCCCGGTTCCTGGCAGCGGCCAGCGGCAGGGTCGAGCGGCCGTTCATCGGAACCGGGAGGCGATGCACCGGCGGGCCGGGCAGCTCTGCGGCGAGCCGGGCGGCGTCGTCATCCCCCATAGTGACCACGATGTGGGCTGCCGGGGCTGTATGGCTCAATGCCAGTCCGCAGCGCTGCCGGCGCAGGTGGCGGTGCCGGCCGCGCACGGTGGTGATGACATAGATCTGGCTCATCGGCGCAGCTCCTGAAGCAGCTCACAGAATCGGGCAGCCGCCTGACCGTCATTCCAGCCGGCCCAGTCTTGGCCGTCCAGTTCAAACGCTGCCTGCAGCGTGCTGCGCCAGGCACCTGGACTGGCGATCTCCCTGGGCGCGGTCACCACAGGCCAGGGGCCCCGGTGCAAGCCCTGGTGCATATGCTGCTGCTCGGCATAGGGCCGGTCCTGGGCGAGCACCACTGCCGGGGTCCTGCTGGCTGCTACCTCCGCCACCGAGTTCTGCCCCGCAGTAACGATCACCAGGTCTGCCTGCGCCAGTGCTGTCCAGGGATTGGGATCCCAGATGCCGGTCTCACCGCCGAGCACGCACAGTTCAGTGCCTGGGATCGCGGTCTCTACGGCGGCCAGCTCCTGAGTCGAGATCCCGCCGCCGCCGGCGCCGATGAGAACAGTGATCATGGGCCGGGCAGGGGCTGTGTGGTGGGCTTCCGGCACTGGCTGGGCAGCGGCGTCGTACCGGGAGAGCGCCCCTATCGCATGCAGCTGCGGGCCCTCGTCACTGCGCTGCAGGATGTCCTCCGCCGTCGCCGGCCAGAACCCCACCACGGCGGAAGAGACCGTGTAGCACAGCCGGTGCGCATCATCCCGCCGGTCGCCGGGCAGGGCAACGGTGATCACCGCCACCCCGTGCAGCCGGGCCAGCAGTGCCACCTCCACCGAGACATCCACCACCAGCAGCTCAGGCTCTGCCTGGGCGATCCACTCGGAGATGCGGTGCATCCGCGCTCGCAGCCCCGGGTGCCCGGCTGGAACCCAGTGCAGTGCCCCGCCGACCGTGGGGTCAACCGGAGCTTCAGGGGGAGGATCCCAGTCAGGCTCCAATGGCACCCAGGGGCCCGGCCACTGCTTGGGGCGCTCCAGAGATGAGAGACCGGTGACCGGCTCGCCCAGCTGCTGGGCCCAGGCTAGGGAGCGGTGCAGATGGCCCAGGCCCTGGTGGTGGATATAGCAGCCGATCATGCGATGGCCTCATAAAGCTGTTCGTAGTCGCTGACCATCCGGTCCAAAGAGAGCTCCGCTGCGGCATAGCTGCGCACCTCAGCACGGCTGAGACCCCGTGCCTGCAGAATCGCCTCTGTCAGGGCTGGGACCGAATCCTCGGCAGCCAGTGCCCCGGAGGCTGGGGTGACGATCTCCGCCAGCCCGCCGCGGCGGAAGGCCGCCACAGGGGTCCCGCAGGCCATGGCTTCTGCGGCCACCAGGCCGTATGGCTCCTCCCACTGCGGGCTCACCACCGCAACTGCTGCGGCGCCCACCAGTTCCGTAAGTTCTCGGTGCCGAAGATGACCGTGGTAGATCGCATCAGAGCCCAGTCGGGGGAGCAGCTGCTGCTCAAAGTAGCTGGCGTCCATCACTGGTCCGGCCAGGGCGATGGACATTCCAGCCGCATGGGCGGCGTCGATGGCCAGATGCGGCGCCTTCTCGGGGGCGATCCGTCCGCTCCAGACTGCACTCTTCCCACCAGGACCGGCCGGCCACTGGGAGATATCCACCCCATTGGGAATCACCCGGGCCCGCACACTGTGCCGCCAAGCTTCGGCAGTGGCCCGGCTGACGGCGGCAAAGCTGGAGCTGGAGGCGGCATAACGGGCTGCTGACTCCAGCCAAGGGGTGGGCGGTGTGTGCAGTGTGGTGACCAGTGGGGCCGGCAGCAGCTCCGACATGGCCAGCGGCAGATGGTGCAGACAGTTGTTGTGGATCACCGTGAACCGGCGTTCCCGGGCCAGCTTCAGCATGAGTCCCAGATAGGCATGGTGCTGGCTCATCCACTGATCCGGTGCCGCCGAGAGGTCCCGCCGCGCCGCCTCGGAGGAGGAGAAGGCCTGCGGAAGAATTGCCCGGGCGCCGAGCTGCGGATCGCTTCCCGCTGCGGCGAAGAGGGTGATCTCATGGCCCCGGCGGGTCAGCGCACGAGCCATCGCATGAGTATGGGCCTCCAGTCCGCCGGCAAACGGCTCGGCGATTGGGAATTGGCTGGAAGCAATCAGACAGATGCGCACACAGGGCAAGATACGCTATGAACCACAGAAATTCCTGATTGTTTTCCTGTTGCTCTGACCTGGAGCGATAAAGGGTCAGGAGTTATTTGTCAGGATGAGAGTGACTGATGGAAGTCCTATTTCCTGGCCGTTGAATTCAATTTTCTGCCCTGGATGCAGCTGTGCCCCACGGCGGGTCTCCACCGCACCGTCCACCAGAACGACGCCGCCTGCGATCACCTCGCGTGCCACCGCGCCGTTCTCCACCACCCCGGCCAGCTTCAGCAGTTGCCCCAGCCGAATGGACTCGTCCCGAATCGGCACCTCGATTGCTTGATTCATCCCTCCATCATTCCTTCCCTGAGCCTTGAGTGGAGAACCTGGCCGAAGTGCACACATTGTGGACTTATTAGTCTGCATTGTGGAATCTCATGCGAGTGCGGCCAGGGGTACGGGTCTACTCTTATCGGCATGACCCCCTCAGCCTCCGCCCCGGACCAGCCTGGGCGCTCAGCCGCCGCCTGGTTGGGTCTGCTGCTGGTCATGCTGATCTCCGGCAGCGCGATCCCGGCCCAGGGCCGGATCAACGCCGAGCTCTCCGAACAGACCCAGGACCCCTACCTGGCGGCATTCATCAGCTTCTTCATGGGACTTCTGGTGATGTGTCTGATCAGCTTCACGGTACCGGCGGGGCGCCGCGCCATCTCACGGGTCAGGCCCGCGTTCCGCTCCGGCACGGTCAGGGGCTGGTACCTGCTGGCTGGCTGCGCCGGAGGCTATTTCGTGCTGACCCAGACTCTGACTATCGGATTCATCGGGGTGGCAGTGTTCACCGTGGCCGTGGTCACCGGCCAGACCGTCGGCGGACTGCTCTGGGATCGCATCGGCCTGGGCCCGGCGGGCCGAAAGCGGATCAGCCCCATGCGCATGCTCGGGGCAGCCCTCACCGTGCTTGCAGTGCTCTGGGCGGTCTCCCCGCAGCTGAGCGGCAACGGGAGTCTCGTCTGGCTGTCACTGGTAATCCTGCCCTTCACCGGTGGTTTTCTGCAGGCCGGCCAGCAGGCGCTCAACGGACGCCAATCAGCCGCCTATAAGAGCCCGATCCCAGCCACCCTGTTCAACTTCGCGGCCGGATCAGCTCTGCTGCTGCTCATCTGGCTGGTCAAACTGCTGGCTGCCGGCGGAGTCCCCGGACAGTTGCCCACCACCTGGTGGTACTACACCGGCGGTCCCCTGGGTATCGTGTTCATCGCCCTGGGCGCACTGCTGGTCACCAAGGTCGGTGTGCTCATCGCCGCGATGGGTATGATCGCCGGCCAGTTGCTGGGCTCACTGCTGCTGGACCTGATCGTTCCCGCCCCAGGCTCAGTGGTGACCGCTGCCACTGTGATGGGTACCGCGATGACGCTGGTGGCCGTCGTCGTCGCCTCTTTGCCCGATCTCATGCGTGGTAAGGGCCGCTAGGGCGGTAAGCTGGCCTGCGTCGCGCCGCAGTGCGCGGCTGATAAGCACCTGCAAGCACTGCTGAATCACCCACGAGGAGCATCTGAGCCCATGGCCACCGAGACCACCGTCGACAAAGTCATCAACCTGGCCAAGCGCCGCGGCTTCGTCTTTCAGGCCGGTGAGATCTATGGCGGCTCCCGCTCGGCCTGGGACTATGGCCCGTTGGGCACTGAGCTGAAGGAGAACATCAAGGCTGAATGGTGGCAGACCTTCGTGCGTGGTCGCGGGGACATGGTCGGGTTGGACTCCTCGATCATTCTGCCCTCGGCGGTGTGGAAGGCTTCCGGGCATGTGGACACCTTCACCGATCCTCTGGTGGAGTGCCTGCAGTGCCATAAGCGGCACCGTGAGGACCATCTCATCGAGGGGTTTGAGGCAAAGAAGGGCCGGGCGCCCGAGGGCGGCCTGGCCGAGGTGCCCTGCCCGGACTGCGGCACCAAGGGCAAGTACACCGAGCCCCGGGAGTTCTCTGGGCTGGTCAAGACCTACCTGGGCGTGGTGGAGGACGAGTCCGGACTGCACTACCTGCGTCCGGAGACCGCCCAGGGCATCTTCACCAACTTTGCCAATGTGGTCACCACCGCACGGCGCAAGCCGCCTTTCGGCATCGGGCAGATCGGCAAGTCCTTCCGGAATGAGATCACCCCGGGCAACTTCATCTTCCGGACTCGCGAGTTCGAACAGATGGAGATCGAATTCTTCGTGCCGCCCGCCGATGCTTCGGGTTGGTTCGACCAGTGGGTCGCCGATTGCGAGAACTGGTTCTACAACCTCGGTATCGACCCCGGCAATATTCGCCGGTTCGACGTCCCGGACGGAGAGCGGGCCCACTACTCGGCACGCACGATCGACTTGGAGTACCGCTTCGGCTTTCCCGGAGGGGAATGGGGCGAGCTGATGGGCATCGCCAACCGCACCGACTTCGACCTGAAAACCCATATCGAGCATTCCGGCAAGGACCTCAGCTACTTCGACCAGGCCAGCGAATCCCGGTACGTGCCCTACGTCATCGAACCCGCCTTCGGGCTGACCCGCTCGATGATGGCCTTCCTGGTGGACGCCTACGCCGAGGACGAGGCGCCCAACACCAAGGGCGGTACGGATGTGCGCACCGTGCTGAAGCTGCACCCCAAGCTGGCTCCGGTGAAGGCCGCAGTGCTGCCGCTGTCGAAGAAGGCTGAGCTGGCCGAGCCCGCCAGCAGGCTGGCTGACGAGCTGCGTAAGCACTGGAACATCGATTACGACGACGCCGGGGCCATTGGTCGCCGCTACCGCCGGCAGGACGAGATAGGCACCCCCTTCTGCATCACCTTTGACTTCGACACCCTGGAGGACCAGGCCGCAACCGTCAGGGACCGTGATCAGATGCGTCAAGAGCGTGTCGCTCTTGACCAGATCGATAGCTACCTTGCTGAACGGTTGCGCTAAGAGAGGCGGTCAGGTGCCCGCGGCGGATCTGCCGTGGTGGGGGATCGCCGAACGCAAATCCGCGACCGGAATCAGATGACACAGGAGCGGTTGAGCCTCGACCAGGTGCAGAGCTATTTGGCGACCCGGCTCGGATAGCTTTGCGCTGATCAGCTGTTGGGTTTACGCTAGCCTGCGATGTTGCCGACAGCGCCTGCGGGCCAACCAACACTAATACTCGACTCCGGCCTGACCGTCCGGCCCTGGGCCGAGGGGGATGATCTCAGACTCCTGGAAGTCTGGGGTGATCCGGAGAACCCGATGCATCACCGGGACCGTGGCCTGCTGGGGCCTTCCTCCAACGATCCATGGTCTCGCTGCATCGTGGCCGAGGACGCCAATGTTCCGGTGGCCGCTGCCATGATCTTCCGCTCCTCCCTGCACCCAGACCGGCTTTCCTTCTACGTGGAGGTGGCCCCGGAGCACCGCCGTAAAGGGGTGGCCGCTCAGCTGCTGGACATTCTGGAGGCGGAGATTCCCAACTGTGCGGTGCAGAGCCTCAAGGCCCGCTGCGCCAAGGGCTCAGCCGCCCAGTGCTTCCTGAAGGACAACGGCTTCCGCAAGATCCAGCACTCCCGCGAGGTGCTCATCCAGCCGGGCAGCCTCCCAGTGCCTGATGTGGAGAACCTCCCTGTGGACCTGGAGGAGATCGCCACCGGGTCAGTGGAGCTCACCCAGCTGGTGGTTGACTTCTACAACGCGGTGCACACCTGGGACCGTGCGGAGATGACCATCGGGCGAGCCCAGCAGATGCTGCTCTCCCCAGAATCAGGTGCCGCGGGCGCCGTCGTGCTCCGCTCCACCGCCCAGGAGAGCGAGAATCCGATCCTGGCCTTCGCGGTCAGCTACACACCCGAGCGCACCGATGCGCCGGCCGATGTGCTCATCGGCTGGGTTCCTTCGCTCAGCGAGGAGTCAGCCGAGCAGGTCGTTCGTCAGCTGCTCGGACTGGTCGCCGCCCGGTACCCGGTCTCTGTGGAAGTCGATGACGCCATGGTGCCGCTGAAGCGCATCACCGACGCCCTGGCTGAGCAGGACGAGGCTGAGATCGACTTCGAAGCGCTCATCTACGCCCGCGACGCCGCCTGACCCTCACAAACACACCACGCTTTCACGCCTACACCCACTTATAACCCGGTGTAGATGAGAAAACGCGGTGTCTTCTTGACGCCAACTGGACAATAGAACTGTGACTGAGACTCTGGAACGACCGGCAGCCGCAGCTGGGGAGCACGACGACGCCCCCGGCACAGCACTGCTCCCGGCGCTGAAACTGGGGCCCATCACTGTAGACACCCCGGTGGTGCTCGCCCCGATGGCCGGGATCACCAACACCGCCTTCCGCCGTCTGTGCCGGGAGTACGGCGGCGGACTCTACGTCAACGAGATGGTCACCGCCCGCGCCCTGGTGGAGCGCCGCCCGGAGTCCCTGCGGATCATCAAGCACGAGCCCGATGAGGTGCCGCGATCGGTGCAGCTGTACTCCGTGGACCCGGTCACCACCGGCCATGCGGTGCGGATACTGGTGGAGGAGGACCGGGCCGACCATATCGATCTGAACTTCGGCTGCCCGGTGCCCAAGGTCACCCGCAAGGGCGGTGGCTCCGCCCTGCCCTGGAAGATCCGGCTCTTCGAGTCCATTGTGGCCACTGCTGTGCGCGAGGCTGCCCGCGGCGGCATCCCGGTGACGGTCAAGATGCGCAAAGGAATCGACGAGGATCACCTGACCTACCTCGAGGCCGGCAAAGTGGCCCGGGATTCCGGTGTGGTGGCTGTAGCCCTGCACGGCCGCACCGCCCGTCAGCACTACTCCGGGCAGGCGGATTGGGACGCGATCAGACGGCTGCGTGACTCCCTGCCCGATCTGCCGGTGCTGGGCAACGGAGACATCTGGAGTGCTGAGGACGCCGTGGCGATGGTGGAGCAGACCGGGGTGGACGGCGTCGTCGTCGGCCGTGGGTGCCAGGGCCGGCCGTGGCTGTTCGGTGATCTCCAGTCTGCGTTCGAGGGTCGGGAAGACCGTCACCGCCCGGGGGTGAGCATGGTGTGTTCGACCCTGCTGCGGCACGCTCAGATGCTCATCCCCTACTTCGACGGCGACGAGCCCAAAGCCATGCAGGATATCCGCAAGCATGTGGCCTGGTACTTCAAGGGCTACCCAGTGGGTGCGGCACTGCGCACCCAGCTGGTCACCGTGGAGTCACTGGCCCAGTTGGAGGACCTGCTCGGCCGGCTCGACAGAAGCATCGGCTACCCCGGGGCCGACGCCGAGGGGCCCCGCGGCCGTGCCGGCTCACCCAAGAAGGTCCACCTCCCCGAGGATTGGCTGGCCTCCCAGGAGCTCAATGAGGGCCAGCGCCAGATGATCCAAGCCGCTGAGGTGGATACTTCAGGGGGTTAGGATTGATCGGGTGCCCACTCCGGTCCACTCCTCACCTTCGGCCTCGCGCAGTATCACGTGGCGGCGGCTTGCCGAGCCTGTCAGCGGCCTTGCCGTTGCTGCGCTCGCTCTGGCGATGCTCGCCCAATCCCTGGCCACAGTGGTCTCAGGGCAGCTGGCCGAAGCGCCGACGCTCGGCGGCGTGGTGCTGCTCGGCTCCCTGATCATCGGCGCTGCGATCATCCAGGTGGCTGCCCAGGTCAGCTGGGCCGGCGTTGTCGACCGGGCCGCCGGCACGCTGCGCCGAGACCTGCTGGACGCCGCCTTCGCACAGCCGCTGAGCGTGCTCAGCGAACAGGCTGTTGGGGAGATCCTGGACCGGGTCGACGACGACACTAATGCGATCAACAACCTGATGCGCCAACAGTTCTGGGCCATGATGGGCACCGTGCTTGGCGCGCTGCCGCTGTGGATCATCGCCGGGCTGATGTGGTGGCCGGCCTGGCTGATCATGCCTGCACTGGTGGCGGCCAACCTCTTGTTCGTGCGCCCGCTGTTCGCCGTGATAGCGGCCCGCAAAGTAGTCAATGAACAGTCCTGGACCGACCACGCCGCAGCCTTCGAGGAAGTGGTCGCCGCCCGTGACGACCTGCGCACCTCAGGAGGTCAGGCCTTCGGACTGCGCCGGGTGACCGAGCTGGCCGCCGGCATCCATCGCAGCTTCGGGAGGATGGTCACCAAAGAGTCCGAGCTGATCTTCCGGTCCCAAACAATGCTCCAGGCGCTGTTCGCTGGGCTGCTGGTGGCCGGGGTGGCGCTGGTCACCGCCGAACAGCTGGCCCTGCCGCAGCTGATCACCCTGGTGCTGGCCACCACACTGCTGATCGGACGGGTCGGCGAGCTGATCAATCAGCTGCCCCAGCTGCAGGAGGGGCTCGGTGCGATCACCCGGGTCAGACAGCTGATGGCGGCCAGCGCCGAGCCCGAGGAAGGCCACCACCCTGCCCAGAGCAGTGCCCTGGAGATTACCGATCTCAACTTCTCCTACAGCGAGGGCTCTTTCGCCCTGCAGGAGGTTTCGATCAGCGTCCCCGAGGGCGAGACCCTGGCTCTGGTCGGCCGTACCGGCTCCGGAAAGTCTACCCTTGCCTCGTTCATCTCGCGGGCCGTGGAGCCGCCGCCCGGCACAGTGTTTCTCGGCGGCATCGACGTCACCGAAATGGACCTGCACCAGCTGCGCGCCACCGTCGGTGTGGTCACCCAGCGCACCGAACTGCTGGCCGGCACCCTGGCCGAAAATATCGCTCTGTTCGCACCGATCCCGCGGGATCGGATTCAGGCTGCCGTCGAGGAGCTGGGGCTGGCCGAATGGGTGGCCCGGCTGCCCGATGGTATGGACACCCTGCTCGGCCCGGGCGGGGTGATGCTCTCCGCTGGTGAGCAGCAGCTGGTGGCCTTCGCCCGGCTGCTGGTCCGTGAGGTCGGCGTCGTCGTGCTTGACGAGGCCACTGCCCGGATGGATCCGCAGACCGAGTCGAGGGTGGTACGCGCCTCCCGGCGGCTGCTGACCGGACGCACCGGTGTGCTGATTGCGCACCGGCTGAGCACTATCGAGCGTGCTGAGCACGTTGCTGTGCTGGAGAGCGGACGGGTCATCCAGCAGGGCAGCTATACTGCACTGGCCGGGCAGCCTGGTCCGTTCCGGGAGCTGATCGAGGCTTCCAAGGAGCACCACGGGTTCGTGGATGAGGAGCCGGCCGAAACACCGGCAGCAGCTGAGCTGGTGAGCACCGACACCGCCGCCACGGACACTGTGGTCAAGGGCACCGTATCGATCGGCGGGGTACGACGCCGCACCGAGCCGCCTGTCCAGGCCGAGCCGCCCAAGGGGCCGAGCCTGACCCGGGCCGTACTCAGCGCCTTCGGCACCAAACCCGGCTGGGGCGCATTCGGACTGTTCCTGTTCTTCCTGATGGCCGCGCTATCCCCGCAGGGACTGATCACCAACTGGCTCTGGGGCCTGACTGTGGATGCGCTGGCCACCGGGCAGGACGGCGTCTGGCCGCTGGTCATCCTGATCGCAGCCATTGCGGTGCTGGCGATGCCGATGATCTTCGGCTTCGCGGTCAACCTGTACCCGCGCTGGTGGACGCTCTGCCTGACCCGGCACCGCAGCCGGGTGTTGGCTGGTCAGCTGGACGAACCCCGGCTGGAAGCCACCCCGCCCGGGGAGGTGGTGGCCCGGGCGATGGACGGTGACCGCATCCAGGACTACGCCGACCGATGGGGCGATATCGGTTCGGCGGTCATCATTGTGCTGCTCTCGGTGCTGCTCTCGGGCAGTTGGCTGGTCGGTGCGGTGTTGGCCAGCGTGCTGATCGGTTCGGCACTGGCCTGCTGGGGCGGACGCCCTGTGGCAGGCCGCAGCGCCACACGAGCAGCCGATGCGCGGGCGACCTACGGCCGGGTGCTGGTCTCCGCGATGGATGCCGCCCGCACAGTGAAGCTGGCCGCTGCGACAGATGACGTGCGCGGCCACCTCAACCAGGTGGATGCCCGGCGGGTGACCGCCCAGATCAGCGAGCACCGGGTGCAGGCGGTCCTGGACGGCGTGCCGGGAATCGTCATCGCCAGCGGGGTGACCTTCTCCTGGGCGATGTTCTTCACCGGCACCTGGGATCTGGCCACCACTATCCTTACCTCCGGCAGCGTTCTCGGCTTCACCTGGTACGGGCTGTGCGCCGGCTCGGTGGTCACCAAAGCGCCGGGGGTTCGCGCCTGGCAGCTGGCCACCCAGCGGCTGGCCGGTGGGCAGAGCCTCTACCGGCCCATCACTGGCGTTGATGAGGTGGCAGGTCAGGCACCTGCCCCTGAGCCGGAGCCGCAGGAAGCACTGCAGAGCCTTCGGCTGAAGGGTCTGACTGCTGTGCACACTGACGGGACCCTCGGTGTGCAGGAGGTTGATCTCCAGGTGGCCAAGGGCGAACTGGTGCTGCTGCTCGGCGGTATCGGTTCCGGCAAGTCCAGTCTGCTGGCCAGCCTGGCCGGACTGGTCCCGCACACCGGGCAGATCCTCTTCAACGATGCCCCGGTTGATGCTGAGACGTTCCTGCGCCCGCAGCGCTTCGCCTATATCGCTCAGGTGCCGCGGGTGCTCTCCGGCACCTTCGACGAGAACATCCGGCTGGATCGGGACCGGCAGACTGATGAGCCGGTCCGGATCGCCCGGCTGGAGCAGGACATCACTGCCGCAGGTGGTCTGCACGCAGCGGTCGGCCACCGGGGCGTGCGGCTCTCCGGCGGACAGGTGCAGCGGCTGGCCACTGCCCGGGCGCTGGCCACCGACTCCGAGGTGCTGTTGGCCGACGACGTCTCCAGCGCCCTGGATGCGGCCACCGAGCTTGAACTGTGGCAAGCACTGCGTGAGAAGGGGATCACGGTGATCGGGTCCACGTCCAAGCGCAGTGCGCTGGCCAGGGCGGACCGCGTGGTGGTCCTGGAGTCCGGACGCGTTGCCGCCAGCGGTCCCTGGCGACAACTGGCCCCAGCCTGGTCCCACCTGGCAGGCTGAGCGGCTTAGATAGGCTGGAGTCATGAATGTGCGGAACGTCGAGCGTCTCGAGGGGCAGTATGCAGCCCTGGCCCCGGGATACACCGAGGCCGATGAGGACCGCTGGGTGCCCGAGCACGGCAAATCCGTCTACCGCTCATCCTTCGAACGTGACCGTGCCCGACTGCTGCACTCCTCTGCGCTGCGCCGGCTGGGCGCCAAGACCCAGGTGGTCGCGCCCTCCAATGACGACTTCTCCCGCACCCGGCTCACCCACTCCCTGGAGGTCGCCCAGGTCGGGCGGGAACTGGGCCGGATGCTCGGCTGCGACCCCGATGTGGTCGATGCCGCCTGCCTCTCCCACGACCTGGGACACCCGCCGTTCGGCCACCACGGGGAGAAGGTGCTCAACGACCTGGCCGAAGACATCGGCGGCTTCGAGGGCAACGCCCAGACCCTGCGGATCCTGGCCCGGTTGGAGACCAAGCGCTTCCACCCCGACGGCCGCTCCGCCGGACTCAACCTCACCCGTGCCAGTCTGGACGCCGCAGTCAAATACCCCTGGCGTGCCCACCAGGCCCCGCTGAAGCCCGACGGAACCCGCAGCCAGAAGTTCGGCGCCTATGAGGATGACCTCGAGGTGTTCTTCTGGATGCGCCGGGGCGTGGAGGGGACACGGAAGTCCATGGAAGCCCAGGTGATGGACGCCGCCGATGACATCGCCTACTCCGTGCATGATGTGGAGGACGGCATTGTCAACGGCCGCTTCCAGCTGAAGTTCCTCACCGATCCGGTCCAGCGGGCCAGGGTCATCCAGACCACCCAGGAGTGGTACCTGCCCGGGACCCCCGAGGACCGGGTCGCCGCCGCCATCGCCCGCCTGGAGGCGGCCGAGAACTGGGTGCTGGAGTCCGATGGCTCGCGCCGAGCCCTGGCCGCACTGAAAAACATGACCTCTGAGCTGATCGGTCGGTTCTGCCACGCCTTCTGGTCTGCCACCAGGGAGACCCACGGGGATAAGCCGCTGGTGCGCCACGAGGCAGATCTGGTGATCCCGGAGGAGACCCTGGATGAGATCTGCGTGATGAAGGGCATCGCCGCCCACTACATCATGGCCTCCCGTGAGCAGTTGCCGGTCTACGCCCGCCAGACCGAGGTGCTGCGAGCCCTGCACGGACTGCTGGCAGAGACCGGGGACCGGTTCCTGGAGCCGCCCTTCCAGGCGGACTTCCGGGCAGCGGACGATGACGCCGGCCGCCATCGTGCCCTCATCGATCAGATCGCCTCACTGACCGACGGCGCCTGCCTGGAGTGGTATGCCACCCTGGTCAAGGGCCAGCCGGTGAGCAGCGCCCTGTTTGCGTAGGCACTTATTTGGCGATGTCGCCGGTGGTGACCTCGAATGCCTCGAACAGCTCGGCCGCCTCAACGAACAGGTTGCGGTCCGGCTCTCCGGCGCCCAAGCAGACCCGGCCGGTGATGGACTCATCGGCGTAGACCGGCCACCGGGTGCCGTCGGCGGCTTGGGCACCGAAGGGGTTGATGGTCCCGGGACGGTAACCGGTGGCGTCGCACCCTTCCTCAGGGGAAGCCATGGAGAGCTTCTTCATCCCCGCCAGCCTGCGCAGCTTGGCCCAGTCCACCTGCTTGTCCCCAGGTATCAGCACGATCAGATAGCTGTGCTCGGTGGCAGTCTGGGTCACCTTGGCCTTGGCCACCAGGGTCTTGACGATCTCCCGAGGCTCCAGCCCTAAGTTCGCCGCGGCCTCCTGAAGCGACTCGGCGGGCCCTCGGTCCACAAACTCGATGCTCACTCCGCAGGCCCGGGCATCGGCGGCCACCCGCTTACGTCCTGCCAGTTCACTCATAGGGCACCACTTTAAACGTGCTAGGGACGGTTCCGGTGCTCGGTTCGCTGATAACGTGAGGGCAACTGCACGTCAGAGCGGGACAATGGGGTCTTACCGCTACCGTCACCACGGGAGGAGTCCCCACCATGTCTGAGCCCAGCACTGCCCACGACCATTCCCGCCGTGCCGCTGAGCACGAGGTTCCCGATGCCATGCGCCGGGATGTGGGCCTGCTCGGCGAACTGCTCGGCACTGTGCTGAAGGAGTACGGCTCAGCGGGGCTCTACGAGGATGTGGAGAGACTGCGCGCCCTGACCATCGCCGCGGTGGGGGATGAGTCCGAGGAGACCCTGGCTCAGGCTGAGGAGTTCGTGGAGGGACTCAGCCCGGAGCGGGCCAAGGAGATGGCGCGGGCGTTCACCTGCTACTTCCTGCTGGCCAACCTGGCCGAGGAGCAGCACCGGGTCCGCACTCTGCGTACCCGTGACGGGGAGCTGCCTCTTCAGCAGCAGAAGCCCTCCGACTCGGTGGCCGCAGCCTTCACCCACCTGGCTGAGGAAATCGGCCAGCGCGAGGCGCAGCGTCGGCTCAAAGAGCTGCGCTTCCACCCGGTGCTCACCGCCCATCCGACCGAGGCTCGGCGCAACGCCATCACCGCCAGTGTGCGGCGGATCGGATACTTGCTGGACCAGCGTGACGACCCGCGGATGGGTCCGGCGGCTCAGGCCCGCAACACCAGGGAGCTGACCGAAGAGATCGACAATATGTGGCGCACCGCCCAGCTGAGAGTCTCCAATCCCTCACCGCTGGATGAAGTCCGTACCGCCCTGGGGGTCTTCGAGTCCTCCTTCTCCACAGTATTCACTGAGGCCTACCGCCGGATGGACGACTGGCTGCAGGGGGAAGCTGCCGGCCGGACAGCCCCCAAAGCACCGGCCTTCATCCGCCTGGGTTCGTGGATTGCTGGTGACCGCGACGGCAATCCGAATGTCACTGCCTCGGTCACCCGACAGGCTGTGGCACAGGCCGCGGACAGGGTTCTGGGCAACCTGGAAGAACGTACCCGCACCGTGGGGCTCTCACTGACCCTGGACGACCGCTACACAACACCCGACGGCGCCCTGACGGCCCTATGGAATCGGCAGAAGCAGCTCTCAGAGGAACTCACCGAGCGTGCCGCACGGCACTCTCCGCGGGAGCCGCACCGGCAGGTGCTGTTGGCCATCGCAGGACGGGTCTCTGCCACCCGGGCCCGCGATGCAGACCTGGCTTACCGGGTTCCGGAGGAGCTGGTGGCGGATCTGCGCACTGTGCAGGACTCTCTGGTGGCGGCCGGTGCCCTCCGGGTCGCCTACGGGGACCTGCAGGAACTGATCTGGCAGGTGGAGACCTTTGGCTTTCACCTGGCTGAGCTAGAGGTGCGTCAGCACTCCGCTGTCCACACCCGCACCCTGCAATGGCTGGAGGATCCAGGCTCTGCGGAGAAGATGACAGTACCCGGTGAGGAGGTGCTGGAGACCTTCCGTACCATCGCCGCCCTGCAGGCTCGTTACGGGGTCAACGCGGCCCGGCGCTACATCGTCTCCTTCACCCAGTCCGCGCAGAACCTGGCGGATGTCTATGTACTGGCCGAGAAGGCCCTCGACGGAGCGGTAGATGCCCCGGTGTTGGACGTTATCCCGCTGTTCGAGACCTACGATGACCTGCAGAACGCTCCGCGGATCCTCGAAGAGGCTCTGCAGAACACGCACCTGCAGAAACGGCTGGAGGAGACCGGCCGCCGCATGGAGGTGATGCTCGGCTACTCCGACTCATCCAAGGACGTCGGGCCGGTGGCCGCCACCCTGGCGCTCTATCAAGCCCAGGAGAAGATTGCCGCCTGGGCCGTGGAGAACAATATCCAGCTCACCCAGTTCCACGGCCGCGGCGGGGCACTGGGCCGCGGCGGCGGACCGGCCAACCGTGCCATCTTGGCTCAGCCGCCGCACTCGGTGGACCTGCGGTTCAAGGTCACCGAGCAGGGCGAGGTGATTGACGCCCGCTACGGCAACCCTGAGATCGCCCTGCGGCATATTGAGCAGGTGGCCGCAGCTACACTGATGGCCTCTGCCCCTTCTACGGAGAAGCGGAACGCCGCAGCCGCAGAGAAGTTCGCCGGCCTAGCTCACAAGCTCGACGATGCCTCCCGGGCACGGTTCCACAGCCTGATCAAAGCGGAGGGCTTCGCCCCCTGGTTCGCCCAGGTGACGCCCCAGGATGAGATCGGACTGCTGGCCATCGGTTCCCGGCCGGCTAAGCGTGGACTCTCGGTGGAATCCCTGGAGGATCTGCGCGCCATCCCCTGGAACTTCGCCTGGGGGCAGGCCAGGACCAACCTCACCGGCTGGTACGGGCTGGGCACTGCGCTGGAGGCAGTCGGGGATCTCGACCTGCTGAAGCGGGCCTACGCCGAGTGGCCGCTGTTCGCCGCGATGATCGACAACATTGAGATGTCGCTGGCCAAGACTGACCGGCGGATCGCCCGGCGCTACCTGGGTCTGGGAGACAAGCCGGAGCTGGCCGCCGCAGTGCTCGAGGAGCTCGACCTCACCGAGAAATGGGTGCTGGCCATCACCGGCCAAGACCGCCTGCTGGCTGACCACCGGGTGCTCGGCCGCGCCGTTCAGCTGCGCAATCCTTATGTGGATGCACTCAGCCTCATCCAGCTGCGCGCCCTGAAGAAGCTCCGCTCCGGCAATCTCTCCGAGGATGAGATCCAGGACCCCCGCAACCTCCTCTTGATTACCCTGAAAGGCGTTGCAGCGGGCCTTCAGAATACTGGCTGAGCAACCTCCCTGACATGGCCCGTAAGATGCTGACTCATTTCACGGGTCCCTGCTGTCAGGGTCCGCGTGCGGGCACTTGAGCTGCGCTCACTTCAGTTGCTGGCCTGACCGGGCTCGCTTCCTTCGGTTCCCTTGCTCAGCACTCCGCACAGAGCCGCTTGGGTTGTAGGGTTGAGGCCATGACTCAGCGTGTGATCGACCCATCCAATGACCCACACATCTGGCTCGAGGAAGTAGCGGGGGAGGACGCGCTGACCTGGGTCAAGGCGCGCAACGCCACAGCTGAGCAGAAGCTGCAGGACGAGCAGTTCGCACCCCTGAAGGACTCCCTGCGCCAGATCCTGGATGCCTCCGACCGCATCCCCGGGATCACCAAGCGCGGCGACTGGTTCTACAACTTCTGGACGGACGCCGAGCACCCCCAGGGCATCTGGCGGCGCACCACTCTGGGGTCCTATAAGACTGACAGCCCGGAATGGGAGATCCTCCTCGATCTCGACGCCCTCTCCGAACAGGAGGGCACCACCTGGGTCTGGCATGGCGCCTCCGTGCTGCGTCCCGAGCAGGCCAGTGATGAGATACCCGGCTACTCCCGCGCGCTGATCGACCTCTCGCCCGGAGGCTCAGACGCCGATGTCACCCGTGAATTCGACCTCAACACCAGAGCATTCATCGAACCCCAAGACGGGGGTTTCTACCGCCCTCAGGGCAAAGGCGGACTGAGCTGGATCGACGCGGACACCGTCTACGCCGCCACCGACCAGGCCAGTCCCACTGAAGAGATCCCCGTCACCACCTCTGGCTACCCGCGCATCGCCCGCCGCTGGGTCCGCGGCACCGACCTGCTGGACGCCGAGCCGATCATCTCAGTGGCTGAGGACGACATGGTCGCCTCCGCAGGCTATGACTCCACTGCCGGCTATGAGCGCCATGTGGCCGTCCGGGTGCTGGGCTTCTACGACTCTGAGACCTACCTCATCGAGTACACCGAGGACGATGAACCTCACCTGAGGCTCATCGACGTACCCACTGATGTCCGGGTCGGGTTCCATCGAGACCTCATCTTCTTCGCCCCGCGCACTGAGGCGAGTGTGGGCGGCGTCGTCCTCCCCGGCGGCAGTCTCTATGTCACCGACGCCGAGAAGTTCCTCAACGGTGACCAGCCTGAGCTGACCCCGCTGTTCACCCCCACCGAGTCCAGCTCGCTGCAGGGCATCACCGCTACTAGGAACCTCTTCGCGCTGACCGTGATGGAGGATGTGGTCGAGCATGTGGAAGCCCATTGGAGGAACGACGCCGCCTGGCAGTCCCAGCGGGTGCTCACCGGGATCACCGGGTCCCTGTCTGTGGGGGCCTTCGACTCGCGTGAGTCCGATGACATCTGGATCACCGCCAATGACTTCCTGACCCCGACCACCAGGCACCTCGGTTCGCTGGGACCTCTGCTGGAGAGCGGAGAGGAGACATACGAGCAGATCAAACAGGCCCCAGAGCGGTTCGATGCCGATGGCCTGGCCGCTGTTCAGCGCTTTGCACTCAGCGAGGACGGCATCCGGATCCCCTACTTTCTGATCGGTCCGGCTGAGACCGTGCAGGCCGCCGCCGACGGAGCCCCGAGGGAAGCCAATGCCGGCCCAGAACCACGACCGACCGTCCTCTACGGCTACGGCGGGTTCGAGATCAGCCAGACCCCCAACTATCTTTCCCTGGTCGGCAAGGCCTGGCTGGAGGCCGGGGGAGTCTTCGCCCTGGCGAACATCCGCGGGGGAGGGGAGTACGGTCCGCGCTGGCACCAGGCGGCACTGAAGCAGAACCGGAACAAGGCCTATGAGGACTTCGCGGCGGTAGCCCGGGACCTGGTCTCATCCGGGATCACCACCAAGGAGCAGCTGGCCTGCCGTGGTGGCTCAAACGGCGGGCTGCTCACCGGAAACATGCTCACCCAGTACCCGGACCTGTTCGGGGCGGTGGTCATCCAGGTGCCTCTGCTGGACATGAGGCGCTACGCCAAGCTGCTGGCCGGTGCCTCCTGGCGCGCCGAGTACGGCGACCCGGAGACTGATGACTGGGAGTTCATCCAGAGCTTCAGCCCCTACCACCTGCTGGATGCGAGCACCGAGTACCCGCCGGTGCTGCTGACCACCTCCACCAAGGACGACCGGGTGCATCCTGGCCACGCCCGCAAGATGACCGCAGCTCTGGAAGGCATCAACGCGGATGTCACCTACTGGGAGAACACCCAGGGCGGTCACGGCGGCGCAGCCAACCCCGAGCAGCAGGCCATCATGAACGCCCTCATCCACCGTTGGCTCGCCCAGCAACTCGGCCTGTAATAAGCTGGACGGCTGCTCAGCATACGGATCATCAGGCGGTAGGATGAGCCGGGCACCCCTTCCATCTGCTGAGAGGCATCTGTGTCCCCATCCCCCTATGCTGTCGAGGCTCATGGCCTCGTCAAGAAGTTCGGTGACAACACCGCCGTCGACGGCGTGGACCTCACCATCCCGCGCGGCGGCATCTACGGCGTGCTCGGCCCCAATGGTGCCGGTAAGACCACCACGATCCGGATGCTGGCCACTCTGCTGCGCCCGGACGCCGGAGAGGCCCTGGTGCTCGGCCACGATGTCTACTCCGAGCCGAAGGTCATCCGTGAGCAGATCGCCCTGACCGGCCAGTTCGCCTCACTAGATGAGGATCTCACCGGGATCGAGAACCTGATCCTGCTGGGCCGGCTGCTCGGCTTCAACAAGCAGGCTGCCCGGTCCCGCGGCCTGGACCTGCTGGAGGCCTTCGGGCTCTCCGAGGCCGCCGACCGACAAGTCAAGAAGTACTCCGGAGGTATGCGCCGCCGCCTGGACATCGCCGGATCCCTGATCGTCACCCCCGAGCTGATGTTCCTGGATGAGCCGACCACCGGCATCGACCCCCGCAGCCGCAACCAGGTCTGGGACATCATCCGCACCCTGGTCGCCGGAGGCACCACCATCCTACTGACCACTCAGTACCTGGAGGAGGCCGACCAGCTGGCCGACCGGATCGCGGTGATCGACCACGGCCGGGTGATCGCCGAAGGCACACCGGGTCAGCTGAAGTCCCAGGTCGGCGCCGGCGCGCTGAAAGTCCGCGTGGTGGACCCGGTGCAGCGCGAAGAGGCCGCTGCGGTGCTGGAACGCACAGTGGGCGGCGTCGTCGTCCGCGAGAAGGACTCCGCGGCTCTATCCGCCCGGTTGGGCGAAGACGCCAGCGCATCCCCCTCGCTGGCCGCCCTGGAGGAGGCCGGGATCGCAGTGGAGACCTTCAGCTTCGGTCAGCCCAGCCTGGATGAGGTGTTCCTGGCCCTGACCGGCAAGCCGACAGAGGCAGAAGACAACAACGATGCTAACAACGACGGCAGATCCACTGCCGCCGCCGCGGCCGGGTCAGGAGGAGCAGCATGAGCAGGGAGACCGAAACCACTGCGGTGAGGCAGGAGCATGGCGACTTGCCGGCTTCAGGCGCGGATGTGGAGCATTCGGGCGGGCCACGTCAGGGAACGGCGGGATACGCACCAGCCGTCGAGACCAGCACTGAGGCCGGACGTATTCGCAGCGTTCTGCTGCCGGCCGAGCAGCGTCCCACCCCCTCCGGGGCGCTCTCCGGCTCCATCACCTTCGGCTGGCGCGCCATGCTGAAGATTAAGCACATCCCCATGCAGCTCTTCGACGTGACCATCTTCCCGATCATGATGACCGTCATGTTCACGCTGATCTTCGGCGGCGCGATGGGTGCGGTGGTCTCCGGGTCCGGTGAGACCGGCGGAGCGGCGATCAGCGAATACGTGCAGTTCTTCATCCCCGGTATCTTTGTGCAGACCCTGATCATGATCACCATGTACACCGGTCTGACCCTGAACAAGGACATCTCCAAGGGCATCTTCGACCGATTCCGCTCCCTGCCCACCTGGCGGCCCGCTCAGCTGGTCGGCGCACTGCTGGGTGACCAGGTCCGCTACACACTGGCCGGAACCATCATCCTCACCGTGGGCTTCATCGTCGGCTTCCGCCCGGACGGCGGGGTCGCCGGGGTGCTGGCCGGCTTCGCCCTGCTGCTGGTGTTCAGCTTCTGCCTCTCCTGGGTGTGGACCATGGTCAGCCTGCTGATGCCCACTGAGGAAGCAGTGATGGGGGTCTCGATGACCCTGATCTTCCCGCTGACCTTCGCCTCGAACATCTTTGTGCCCACCGCTACCATGCCCAGCTGGCTGCAGCCGGTGGTGGACGCCAACCCGGTCTCCGTGCTGGTCACCGCGGTCCGCGAGCTGATGGATGGCACCTACGACGCCGCCAGCCTCGGTTTGGTCGCCCTCTACTGCGGGTTTCTGGTGGTAGTGTTCGCTCCGATCTCGATGTACCTCTACAACCGGAAGTCCTGAGCAGTTGACTCTGTGGGAAGCTGTGCTCCTGGGCGCGATCCAGGGGCTGTTCATGTTCATCCCGGTGAGCTCCTCATCGCATCTGGTGATCGCCGAGCACTGGCTGGTGGACACCGGCTCTGCAATCCCTGCCCCGGACAGCCCGGAGATGATCTTCTTCAACCTGGTGGTCCACTTGGGCACTATGGTCTCGGTGGTCGTGGTGATGTGGAAGCCGCTGATCCGCCTGCTGCACGGCACCGTGCGGGAGATCGGCTGGCTGGTCAAGCGGCGAAGCTTCCGGCACCTGATCCACCTGAAGCTCATGCTGCTGGGCGTGATCGTGGTGGGCATCACCGGAGTGTTGGGCCTGGTCATCCGCGAATACGGCACCGAGGTCTTCGCCACCCCCTGGATGGTGGCGGTGCTGCTGTTCATCACTGCAGGCATCCTCTGGTGGACCGACTCGGTGACCAACACCTGGCGGGGCGCGGCCCAGATGACCATCTGGGTGGCAGTGGTGATCGGGCTGGCCCAGGCCATCGCCCTGTTCCCCGGCATCTCGCGTTCCGGGATCACTATTGCTGCGGCCCTGATGCTGGGCATGCACCGGCGGATCGCCGCGCAGTTCAGCTTCTTCGTGGCGATCCCCACCATCGTCTCAGCCACCGCGGTGCAGTCGCGCAGCCTGATCGGCCATCAGGGCGGGTTCAGCATTGGGGCTGAGGCCTACTGGATGGCGTTCATCGTGGCCGCCGTGGTCGGAGCCTTCGCCCTATGGCTGGTGCTCACCCTGCTCTACCGGGCGCGATTCCGGATCTTCGCGGTCTACGTAGTGGCCTTTGGCATCTTCATCCTCATCTTCCAGCCGGACTTGTCCGACCCGCCCCCGGTCGATGAGACCCCTATCCACGAGGATCAGGACCCCGAGGCCCAGCCCTCCCGACGCTGAGCGCCGTCTTTTTTCGTCGAGTGCATGATTTGGGTAGCAATTCGGGCTCAGGATCGCTCAAACTACTGCTCAAATCATGCACTCAAGGCTGTGGGGAAGCACGTAGGGTGGAGCTGTGATGTGGTTATTCGTGATCGCAGTGGTGGGACTCGGCGTCGTCGTGGTGCTGCTGGTGGGCGCCTGGGACGGTGAACCCGCCCCGCGTGAGGAGTCCCCGGCAGCGCTCCCTGACCCAGTCGATGAGCTGCTCGCCGAGGCCGGGGATTCGGGACTGACCGCAGCCCACCTGGAGCAGGTAGAGTTCGACGCCGCCCCCCGCGGCTACCGGATGGAGCAGGTGGACAAGCTGCTGGGCGCCCTCACCGAACAGCTGCGCCAGGCCCAGGCTGAGCGTTCAGCGGGGCAGACCGGTGACCGTGACCGTGATGACATTGCCGCTCAGTGAGGGATAATAGGGGTGTTAACCCTGATAATCGGCACAACTACGGAAGAGGGATAGCCCGATGGCTGCTATGAAACCGCGTACTGGCGACGGTCCGATGGAAGTCACTCAGGAGGGGCGCAGCCTCATTATGCGTGTGCCGATCGACGGCGGCGGCCGTCTGGTGCTGGAGATCAACAACGAGGAAGCCGAATCGCTCAAGCAGTGTCTGATCGAAGCAGTGGGCGAGTAAACGGCCTGCTACGGGCACCTCGCGGCGCTCAGCTCGGCCGTTGGCCCAAGGCGTCTGCTCCCTGACAGGGCTTGCACAAACTGACATGGTCCGCACAAAGGCACTGCGCTTGCACAGTCTCCCAATGTCAGGTGTCCCGCATTCCTCGCCAGGCATTCCGTATCGAACCGTTTACGGTCAATACCTGCGCTAGAGTTTCACGGCAGTGAGCAGACCGGTGCCGGTGGGAAACAGGGCGCTGACCACGGCGCGGTTCTTCCGCAGCGCCGCTTCCACCTGTCGCATCGCCTGCGTGGAAGGCTCACGCACTGCGGGCCTGGGGACACGGTCGCCGTCCAGGGCATCATTGACCACCAGCAGCCCGCCGGAGTGCAGCAGCCGCAGCCCCTGCTCCGCAAACCCGGGAACATCCTGGGCTTCCGCCTCAATGAACACCATGTCGTAGCCTCCGGAGGTCAGCCGGGGCAGCATCTGATCGGCCTTGCCGGTGATCAGCCGGGTGCGTGCCGAAGCCGTACCATGTGCCTGCAGCAGCTGGCGGGCAGCGCTGACACAGTCTGAACTGGCATCGATGCCGGTGAGCACCGCGTCCTGGGCCGACCCGCGCAGCAGCGCAGCAGCACCAAGCCCGGTGCCCAGGCCGATGCAGACCACAGCGCGGGCCGAAGCAGCGGCCGCCAGCACGGTCAGCGCAGCAGCGGTTCCCTCCGCAAGCGGCTGCACGCCGAGATCAGCGCCCAGTGCGGCGGCATGCTCCACCAGCTCATCTGGACCAGCATGTTCCTCGGCATAGGCCCAGCTGGCGTACTTGATCTTGTCCGGCGATGTCATGAGTGAACTATAGCGCCCCGCTCGTCAGGTCACGGGGACAAGGATTCCCAGCCAAAAATAAGGATACTTTCAGCAACTCCGGGCAGACTAGCCGGGATGCCCCGCACAATCAGCAGCACCCCCCGCGGATCGCGTACGCCCGGCCGAGTCAGTCTCAGCTGGGTTATCGCTGTATTCGGGGCATCTTTCGCACTGGTGGCCTGCATCATCCTTGGCGCGGCCTGGGTGCTCGGCGGCCGGGCCGCTCCCACTACTCCCACCGTCACCGAGCTGCTTCCTCCCGAACCCCGGCAGAGTCCCAATGTCACTGCCGACAGCGAGGTGGCCACCGTCTCTGCCCTGCATGCTCCGGCCGGGACAGATGAAGAATACCTAGTGGGTGAAGCTGCCGCCATCCTGCCCGGGGCGCTGAAGAGCACTGAGGTCAAGGAACTGCCGGTGGACCGGATCAGCGACCTCAAGCCGCTGGGCTGGGCTGTGCCCTACCTGGACCGGGAAGGCTTCCAGCACGACTACGTGGAGACCAGCTCAGTCGAGAGCGTCCGCACCATCCAGGTGCGCCTGACCGACGGCACCTCCTTCATCAATGTGGCAGAGACCCGCCCCGAGGCCGAGAAGGTGGAGCTCTACCCGCTGCATGAGAAGCTGCACTCTGTGGTGAACCTGGATGCGGTGACCGCTGAGACCCTGGAGCTGACCACCGGCCAAGAGGCTACCCTGTACCGCGAGGAGGAGGCGGAGACCTGGACCACCGCTGTAGAGACCTCCAGCGTCCAGTACGTCATCACCTCCAGCCTGCCCCACCACCGAGCCTCAGAAATCACCTCCTGGGTGATGATCACTGATCGCTCCCGGGTTCAGCTGGCCCCTAATGTGCCCGGCCCCGCTGACCGTCTGGAGCGCGGCTTCGACGAGATCTTCGGCTGGTTCGCCGACTAGCCCCGGCGGCCGGGTAGAGTTTCCCTGTGCCCGGCATCAACTTCTACGAGTTCCTCATACTCATAGTCCTGGCCCTGGTGCTCTTGGGGCCGGAACGGCTGCCCACCTATGCCCAGACCCTGGCCCGCTGGGTCAGGCGCGCCCGCAGCTGGGCTGATGACGCCAAGGTGAGGTTCAGGGAGGAGACCGGTACTGACTTCGACGAAGTGGACTGGCAGAAGTACGACCCCCGCCAGTACGATCCGCGCCGGATCATCAGGGAGGCCTTGGCCGAGGATTACGATGAGGCTAAGGCTGCGGTGGGCAGTGTCAAGAAAGCTGTGGACCCCGTGGAATTATTTGGTGGAGCCGGCTCACAGCAGACTGCCAAAAGCGGGGGCGCCTTGGCCGCAGGGGTGGCCGGGTCGGCCGCAGCTGGGACTACTGTGACAGGGCAACAGACAGACAACGACGACGCCGACCCCCTGACCACTGCTCCGGCACCCTACGACTCCGAAGCTACCTGAGACGGGCAGGCGGCGTCGTACGCTGAGCAGCTCAGCTGATGAACACGCCGATACCCATGCCCAGGGCGAGTACCCCGCCCAGCAGAGCCACCAAGGTCACTGTACGGCGCAGCCAGGATTCGTTCATATGCCGCTGGAACCACTCTCCGGCATACATGCCGGCTACGATCGCCACCACTGAGCCGGGCCAGGCCCACCAGGGAAGTGCCGGCAGCTGGCCATCATCCATGGCCCATTTAGTGCCGAAGGAAACCACCGAGACCACTATCCACAGTGGTTGAACAGTGGCGACCATCGCCGGAATCGACCAGCGGGAGAGCGCCGTGTAGATCGCAGTGGCCGGTGCTCCTACGGCAGCCAGCACTGTTCCGGTGCCCACCGCCGCACCGGTGGTGATCCGGGTGAGCGGCCCATCGAGCTTGAGCCGGATCCGGTGCACCACCAATGAGAGCAGGATTCCGAAGATCACCAGGGACCCCACTGCTATATAGAGCACTCCCTCATGCGCTCGGACTGAGACCCAGGCTGCAGGAGGCATGACAGCGATCGCCGGAATCAGAAGCCACAGCAGCCGCTTCCACTCGACGGCCCGCCAGGTCCGCCACAGTACGAAGGCCGGTGCGAAGATGGCTAGGAAGTTGGACAGCATAACCCCTTCATGTGCCCCGATCAGCAGCACCACGAACGGTGACAGAATCAACCCGAAGCCTGAGCCGGTGACCCGCTGCACCACGGAGGTAGCGAAGACGACCGCAAGGATCGACAGCGAGATCCACCCCAGTGCTGCCACGTCAGATCGACTTGATATGCAGACGGTTCTGAGCCTTGGCCCGAATCATCTGCACGGCCAGCACAGCGGCCACCAGGCCGATGCCGATCAGGTCATAGGTCAGATCCGTGGAGAGCATCATCACCGCGCCTACGGCGATGACCGGGCGCAGGTACCAGGCCATATCCACCATGAAGTGGCCCTCCAGGGCAGTTGCCAGCAGCAGAATCGCCAGGAGGGCCGAGCCGACCACCTGCACCCCTGTGATGAAATCCACATCGCGCAGCAGCAGGTCGGGGTTGTATACGAAGATATAGGGGATCACATAGCCGGCGGCCGCCAGCTTCATCGAAGCTACACCGGTCATCATCGGACGACCGCCGGAGATTCCGGCCGCGGCGAAGGAGGCCAGCGCCACCGGAGGAGTGATATTGGCGAAGAGCCCGAAGTAGAACACGAACAGGTGGGCCACCAGCGGCTCCACGCCCAGCTCCACCAGGGCCGGTGCGGCCATCGTGGCAGTGACGATATAGGCGGGTATCGAGGGCAGCCCCATACCCAGCACCAGGCAGGCGACCATGGACATCACCAGGGTCCAGAACAGCACCCCGCCGGAGAGATCCACAATGGCGCTGGCCAGAATCACGCCGAAGCCGGTGATGGAAACCACTCCGACGATCACACCCACCGAGGCGCAGGCGACGGCCACCGAGATGGCCGAGCGGGTGCCCTGGTCGAGGGCCTGGATCATATCCATCGGGCTCATCCGGGTGGTTTTGCGGATCATCGAGATGCCGATGGTCACCAGAATGGTGAACAGGGCGGAGTACAGGATGGTGTATCCGGTGAAGAACAGCATGTAGATCAGGAACACCAGGGGCAGCAGCATATGGCCGCGCTCCTTGAGCACCTGGTGCACCGCCGGGAGGCTGTCCTTGGAGATGCCTTTGAGCCCCATCCGGGTGGCCCGCAGATGGATCTGGGCGATCAGGCTGATGTAGTAGAGCAGTGCCGGCACGATCGCAGCCAGGGCCACCGTGGTGTAGGGAACACCGAGTGTCTCGGCCATAATGAACGCGGCCGCGCCCATGATCGGTGGCAGGATCTGCCCGCCCACACTCGCGGTGGACTCCACCGCACCGGCAAAGGTCCGGGTATAGCCGATCTTCTTCATCAGCGGGATGGTGAAGGCACCGGTGGAGACCACATTGGCGATTGCCGCACCGTTGATCGACCCCATGAAGCCGGAGGCCACTGTGGCTACCTTGGCCGGTCCACCGCGGGTCTGTCCGGCGATGGCCAGGGCCAGGTCGTTGAACAGCTGGCTCATCCCCGACTTCGCCAGAAAAGCGCCGAAGAGGATGAACAGGAAGATATAGGTGGCTGAGACGCCGACTGCGGTGGAGAAGATCCCCTCCGTGGTGGCGTAGAAGTTATAGGCCAGGGTGTCCCAGTCGTAGCCGCGATGCCGGAACAGTCCGGGGAGCTCGCGGCCGTACATGCCGAAGAGGATGAACAGCACTGCCAGGATCGGCAGCGCCCAACCAGTGACCCGCCGGGCGGCCTCCAGCACCAGCACCACCAGCAGGGCGCCCACCAGCACGTCGGTCATGGTGAAGCGGCCGGCCTGCAGCACGATGGACTCGTAGTTCACCACCAGGTAGATGGTGGGTACGGTGGAGGCCAGGGCCAGCACAGCATCCGGGATCCGCCACCAGTTCTGCCGCGCCTTCCGCGAAGGCGGGTAGAGCATGAAGGTCAGGAACAGCATGGCAGAGACATGGATGGACCGGTGGATCATCGTGGCCGGCGGCCCGGCATAGGCAGTCCACATGTGATAGAGCGCGGTGAAGACCGCCACTGCACTGATCAGCAGGGCCAGAGGCTTCCACTCAGTGGTGCGCACCCGGGACTCGGCATCATACTTGGCCACCGCCTCGGCGGCCTCATCCTGCAGCGCCTCCCGGGCATCGGCGTCCCCGGTGTTGAGCTCGACCACATCAACCCCAGCTTCAGGTGTTCGTCCGGGCTCAGGCTCGGCGGTCTTCTTAGACGTCATCACGGTGCGGTCTCAATTCTCAGTTCTAAAGGTTCGCGGTCAGGGAGCTGGTCTGCGCTGATCGTCACATCGTCCCCAACAGTGAGCTCGTAGTCTGCGCTGTGCGAGTGGAACCAAGTGATCGTATCGAACTTCCGGTCAATGTTATCGATCCGGATGTTTCCGTTGCCAAAGCTGACATCACCCTCATCTAGAGGCATCCCAGCGCCGTACTCTTCAAACTCGGTGGCCTCCAGCACCAGATACGGCTGTCCGCCCTCCAGGGGGATCTCCACCCGGTAGTAGTCGGTCCAGGGCGAGAGCTCGATCGAGTGGATCCAAGTCTGGCTGATCTCTGTGTCGTGCTCCACCGGATATTCGGCGTAGACCTCATCGGTGCGCTGGTGGGAGATGACCACCCGTGGCTCATCCTCAGTCCCCGCAGCACAGCCTGCACTGCTGCCTAGGGTCAGTGTGAGGACGCCAACGGCGGCCGCTGAGCCGCAATAGCCCAACAGCCGCCGTCGCCGGTCCGGGAGTTTCAGACGGTCAGTCGAGGTCGACGCCGTTCTCCTCGAAGTAACGGGCGGCGCCGGGGTGCAGCGGCACCACGATGCCTTCAGTCACCGACTCCAGAGTGATCTGCTCTGCAGCGGCGTGTGAGGAGTGGATCCGGTCCAGGTTGTCGAAAAGAACGGCGGTGATGTCGTAGACCGCGTCCTCGGAGAGCTCTGCGGTGACCAGCAGGTGGTTGGTCACACCCACAGTCTCCACATCCTCCTCGTCCAGGTAGGTGCCGGCGGGGATGAGGTCTTCTGCGAAGAAGTCATGCTCGGTCAGCAGGTTCTCGCGGCCCTCGCCGTCAATTGGCACTGAGACGAAATCAGTGCTGGTGCCCAGCTCCACCAGGGTGGGGTTGGGCAGCCCGGAGGTGACGAAGGCGGCGTCGATGTGGCCGTTGGCCATCTGGTCAGTGGCCTCGGCGTAGGAGAGGTAGTCCTCGTTGATATCCTCGTAGCTCAGACCGTAGGCGTCCAGCACCATCTGGGCGTTGAGCTCCACGCCGGAGCCCACATCTCCCACGGCGACATTAGCGCCCTCAAGGTCCTCCACCGACTCAATGCCAGAGTCAGCGCGGGCCACCAACTGCACGGTGTTCGGGTAGAGGGTGGCGATGGCCATCAGATCATCACGCGGTTCGTCCTCGAACGGCCCGGTGCCCTCAGTGGCCTGCACAGTGGCATCGCCCATAGTGAAGGCCAGCTCGGCGTCACCGTCGGTGATCATGTTGATGTTCTCCGCCGAGGCGCCGGTGGCCTGCACCGAGGTGTCGGAGTCCAGCTCATCGGCCAGGATGTCGGTCATAGTGGCGCCGATCTGGTAGTAGACCCCGGAAGACCCGCCGGTGGCGATGGTGATGAAGTCGGCGTCCAGATCGCCCACCTCAGACTCGTCAACAGTTTCACCGGCTTCGGCATCACTGCCGTTGCCGTTCTCGTCATCGTCCCCGCAGGCGCTCAGCAGCAGGGCTGCGGCAGCCGCAGCTGCGGTCAGACGGGTGGCTTGGGTTGTCCACGTCATCGTGATTCTCCTCAATAGTCAGTGATGCGGTGTGTGTCACTAGGCTACGTGAACCGTTGCACATTCTCCCAGTTCCCTACGACCGTGTGGCTCAATCGTTATCGCCGCGGTGAGCCGCATCAGTGCAATGCCGGAGGCTGTGCGCCTCGGCATCACCATTGACACCTCGCGGCACGGCCAATTAGTGTCACCAGAAGTAATCGGTTATATATAACTCTCGATAACAGAGAAAGGGAGTGCCCGATGCAGACATGGGAGCTGCGTGCCGAGTTCGCGCTTCGAATGTCCAGAATGTACGGAGAGGAAGTGCCCGCCTATAACACGCTGGTAGAGGTCTCCACCGAGGTCAACAAGGACTACCTCGACAGGCTCGGCCATGACGCAGAACGGCTGGGCAGCATTGACCGGGTCACCGCAGAGCGACACGGTGCCATTCGCGTCGGCACGCCGGAGGAGCTCAGCAATGTGGCTCGGCTCTTCGCCGCCTTCGGCATGTACCCGGTGGGCTTCTATGATCTCCGGGACGCTGCGGCCTCATCCGTGCCGGTGGTCTCCACGGCCTTCCGCCCTCGGGACGCGGATGAACTGGCGTTGAACCCGTTCCGTGTCTTTACCTCTATGCTCACTATTGATGACCCGCGGTTCTTCGACAAGGAACTGCGCCGCGAGCTCTGGGACTTTATGTCCCAGCGGGAGCTGTTTGGCCAAGAGTTGTTGGGTTTGGCTGATCAGGCGGCAGCGGATGGTGGGATCGAGGGCAGAGAAGCTCCTCGGCTGCTGGATCTGGCTGTAGAGTCCTTTGTCCTCTCGGATTCCCCCATCACAGAGAGCTGGTACCGGCGCCTGGAGAACATCTCAGCGGTGGCCGCGGACATCGGCGGGGTGGACTCCACCCATATCAACCACCTCACTCCGCGGGTACTGGACATCGATGCGCTGTACCAGAAGATGGAAGCCCGCGGAATCACGATGATCGATGAGATCCAGGGCCCCCCGCGCTGGGAGGGCCCGGACATCCTGCTCCGTCAGACCTCCTTCCGCGCTCTGTCTGAGAAACGAGTGTTTGAGTTTGATGATGGGACTGTGGGCCCAGGCAGCCTGAAGGTACGTTTCGGTGAGGTGGAACAGCGGGGGATCGCGGTGACCCCCGCCGGGCGGGAACTCTATGACACCATGCTTGCCGAAGTGGACAAACGTGTGGCTGAGGGTGGCGATACTTCCCGCAAACCGGAGATCGCTCTGCAGGTGTGGCGAGAGAACCTCCCTAGCACAGAGGCCGGCCTGGCACAGCAAGAACTGGGGTACTTCACCTACGCGGTAGCAGAAGAGACAGATCAAGCAGCGGGGCTGTCTCTTGAGGATGCGGTCAGCCGAGGGTTTGTGGAGCGGACTCCGATCGTCTATGAGGATTTCCTGCCGAAGTCAGCGGCAGGAATCTTCCAGTCCAATCTGGACGGTGATGGTTCCAGAGACGACACTGCGGCAGCAGTCTCCTTTGACATCCACACCTTGTCCGAGATTGTCGGCCGACAGATCATAGAACCTACCGATATGTACCGTAAGCAGCAGCAGGACTCGATCGACCAGGTCACTCAGCGCCTGGGGCTGGACCCAGGGGAGAGATAAGGAGCAGTTGTGAAGATCGTGATTGTGGGAGGCACCGGACATGTAGGCCAGGCCGCCGGTGCAGTGCTAGGCGAGCACCATGAGATAGTGAGTCTCTCCCGCAGCTCCGATCCGCCAGTAGACATCACAGAGCCGGCTACCGCGGGCAGGGCGTTCCAGCAGGTCGGTATGTTCGATGCACTGATCATTGCCGCCGGAAAGGCCCCCTTCAAACTTGTTACTGAGCTGAGCGAAGACGATTACCTCAGTGGTCTGCAGTCCAAGGTGATCGGTCAGGTCAGCGTGGCCGCAGAGGCCCTGGATCGCATTTACGATGGCGGATCGGTGACCTTGACCTCGGGCATCATCGGGCGTGAACAAATTGCTGCCGGTGCTGCCTCTGCGATGGCAAACGGCGCATTGGAGCACTTCGTCAAAGCAGCCGCGGTGGAGTATTCGCGCGGGATCAGGCTGAATATCGTCAGCCCGAACGTGCTGAGCAGCGCGGAGAAGTACCATGCTTTCTTCCCAGGCTTTGAGCCGGTTTCAGACCGGTCTGTGGGGCTGGCCTACCGGCGTGCTGTTGAAGGAGTGGACACTGGCAAGGTCTTTGTCCTGTGAGTGTCCGCACCGTACCGCTGACGCTGCCCTCCGACGACCTCACCCAGCCCCGTGCTGCTGATGTGGTGCTTATCGGAGGGGGCATCATGGGGGTCTCCATCGCGTATCACCTGGCCGCTGCCGGGGTGCGGAACATAGTGCTGGTGGAGCAGTTCGAGCTTGGCAGCGGATCCTCAGCAAAACCACTGGGCGGGGTGCGTGCCAATTTCTCCGACCCGGGCAATATCCAGCTGGGCCAGCGCTCGCTGGAGCGCTTTGCGCGTTTTACCGAGGACTTCGGCACTGATATTGAACTCTCCCGGGTCGGCTACCTCTTCCTGGCCCGTACCGAAGAGCAGCTGGCCGCCATGGAAGAAGCCACCGCACGGCAGAACAGCCTGGGGGTCAACTCCCGGCTGATCAGTCCCGAGGAGACAGGAGAGCTCAATCCCTACCTCAATACTGGTGCACTGTTGGGGGCCTCCTTCTCTCCGGAGGATGGGCATGCTGATCCCAGCGCAGTAGTGGAGGGTTACGCCGTTGCTGCGCGCCGGCTGGGGGTGACCATCCTGCCCCGTACTGAGGCGTTAGAAGTCCAACGGGCAGCAGGAGAGATCTGTGCAGTGACCACCAACCGCGGATGTATCACCACCGATGCGGTGATCTGCTGCGCCGGGGCATGGAGCGCCCAGATAGGCGCACAGGCCGGCGTCGAACTCCCCGTGGTGCCGGTACGTCGGATGATCGGCCTGACCCCGCAGCAGCATGCCGCCCACCCCGCAGTCCCCTTCACCCTGGACCTGGGCACCACTTTCTACTTCCACAACTACCGCAACGGCCTGCTGCTGGGCATCTCCCACCAGCAGGAACCTGGCCTCAACCGCGAATACTCCAACGAGTGGCTAGCTGAGTTCAACGCCGCTGCCCGTATCTGCGCCCCGCAGCTTGCTGAGCCGGAACTAGCCTCAGGCTGGGCCGGGTTCTATGAAGCCACCCCTGACCACAACGCGCTGATCGGCCAGGATTCCCATGTCGCCGGCTTCTTCTACGCCACCGGCTTCTCTGGCCATGGCTTCCTCCAGGGTCCTGCGGTGGGCGAACTGATCACTGACCTCTACCTGGGCAGGGAATCCTTCATGGATGCCACGCAATTCTCCGCAGATCGGTTCATGAACGCTGAATCTGTACTGCATGAAGTCAACATCATCTAAAGGAGCAGAACACCATGTCAGACCTCATTGAGCACACCAAGGCCGCACTCTCCGCCTGCGGAGTCGATGTCGATTCGCTCAGCGGCGGCCTCGCCGCCCGTAACCCCATTGACGGGAAGAATCTGTTGCACCTTCCGCTGCACAGCAAGGCCGAGGTCGCTCAGGCGGTCGAGAAGGCTGAAGACGCATTCCCCGCATGGCGCGACACCCCCGCACCAGTCCGCGGCCAAACCGTCAAGCGCTGGGGCGAGCTGCTAGCCGAACACAAGAAGGACCTGGCCTTCCTGGTGCAGGTGGATGCGGGCAAGATCACTTCCGAGGCTGAGGGCGAAGTGCAGGAGATGATCGACATCTGTGAATTCGCCCTGGGGCAGTCACGCATGCTCTACGGCAAGACCATGCCTTCGGAGCGACCCGGTCACCGGCTGATGGAGACCTGGCACCCGCTTGGGGTCGTCGGCATCATCACCGCCTTCAACTTTCCAGTAGCCCCCTATGCCTGGAACACCGCCAACGCCCTGGTAGCCGGCGACACAGTGGCGTGGAAGCCTTCTGAAATCGCTACGCTCTCCGCCTTGGCCACTGATGCGCTGCTAGCCCGCGCGGTCAGCGAAACTGGGGCGCCTGAAGGCATCCACCAGTTGGTGCTCACCGACCGTGAAGGCGGTCAAGCACTGGTGGACAACCCTGCGGTCAAACTGGTCTCCGCCACCGGTTCCACCCGAATGGGCCGGGAGGTCGGCCCCCGGGTCGCTCAGCGCTTCGGCAAATGCCTGCTGGAGCTGGGGGGCAATAACGCCGCCATTGTCAGCGATAAGGCCGACCTGGAGCTCACCCTGCGTGGAGTGGCATTCGCCGCTGCTGGTACTGCCGGCCAGCGCTGCACCACGCTGCGCCGACTCATCGTCCACGAATCGGTCAGTGAACGACTGACCGAGCAGCTCGTGGTCGCCTATAAGACACTCAGCATCGGCGATCCCCGAAAGGAAGGCACCCTCGTTGGGCCGCTGATTCACCAAGCCGCCTATCAGGGGATGCACAAGGCGCTCAACGCAGCCAAGGAGCAGGGCGGCGAACTGCTGGTGGGCGGTTCCCGTGTTCTGCAGGACCAGTTTCCTGAGGCTTACTATGTGGAACCGGCCATTGTGAAGATGCCCACCCAGACCGAGGTGGTCACCCAGGAGACCTTCGCTCCCATCCTCTACGTGCTGACCTATCAGACACTGGAGGAGGCCATCGAACTGCACAACTCCGTTCCACAAGGACTCTCATCCTCAATCTTCACTGAAGATCAGCGTGAGGCGGAGATCTTCCTCTCTGCTGCCGGTTCGGACTGCGGTATCGCGAATGTCAATATCGGCACCTCCGGAGCTGAGATCGGTGGGGCCTTCGGCGGAGAGAAGGAAACCGGCGGCGGCCGTGAATCCGGCTCAGATGCCTGGAAGGCCTATATGCGCCGGGCCACCAATACCATCAACTACTCCGGGGAGCTGCCCCTGGCCCAGGGCGTGGAGTTCATCTGAGGGTGTTCACCCCTGCAGAGAGTGTTTAGGAGGGCCTGGCCCTCACCTCTTCCCGTGGCGCCTGGCAGCTGCTAAATTACCTTTTCAATCATTAGTGATCGATAACCGACAGAACGAGGGGTTTATGTCGCAGCCTGAGTCCGGGGCACCTCTATGGATCGGGGTGGAGGAGATTGCAGAGCTCATGCCGATGCGCGCAGCGGTCGACGCTCTGGAGGAGACGTTAGTAGCTGGGTTCGACCCTGAGGATGACGGGGAGCGCTCCAGGCTGACCACCCCGCGGGGCCAAATGCTGCAGATGCCCTCAGCCAGCTCTGCGTGGTGCGGCACCAAGGTGGTGACTCTGCGGCCAGGCAATGAGAAAGTGGGCCTGCCCGTCATTCAAGGTGTCTACTTGCTCTTTGACGGGGAGACTCACACCCCGGTGGCCACCTTAGACGGTGCCGCACTGACTACCCTGCGCACACCGGCCACCACCGCTCTGGCGGTCAGGCACGCCGCAGCAGCTTCAGCCAGTCGTGCGGTGGTCTTCGGCACCGGTGTCCAGGCACACGCTCATATTGAGGCGCTGCAGGCTGTGATGAACCTGGTTCACCTCGATGTTGTGGGCCGCAGCACGGAAAAAGTACAAGCCGTAGCTGAAACGGCCGAATCCCTGGGTGTCAGTGCGCGCGTGAGCGGGCCGGAGGCCGTGGCTGAAGCTGATGTGGTGGTCTGCTGCACTGCATCTCCGGAGCCGCTGTTCGACTCCGGTCTGCTGAAGGATCATGCGACGGTTGCCGCGATCGGTTCCCATGACCCCCACCACCGTGAGACTGACAGTGCACTGGCGCAACGATCCGCCGTCATCGTGGAGTCCCGCTCCAGTGCTCAGCGCGAGGCTGGAGACCTCATCATCCCTGCCACAGAGGGCAGCTTCGACTGGGGCGCCGCCACCACCCTCAAAGACCTCGTCACCGGCAGGGCGGAACTTCCGCCAGACATCCCCCGGTTCTTCAAAGGCACTGGAATGCCGTGGCAGGACCTGTCCGTGGTGGCGGGGATTTACGCACTCAAGAGAAGGAAATGAGAGAGAATGACATCAAGATCAGAACCCGCAGAGTATCCTGCGCGACATCGGTCTACGTGGAGCGATCCGGGCATTGTCCTGCTGATCGTACTGCTGGTGATGTCCGCGATCATCTTCATCTGGTGGCCCAGAGAGCCCCATCCCGGCGGCGTAGCGCTGGTGGGATGGATCATGTTCGCCACCATGCCGGTGTCTATCGCACTGACCGGCATCTACGTGCTGTGGATGGAACGCCTAGAGAAGGCTGTCGGAAAAGACATCGATGAGGTCGAGTCTGGCACCACAAGTGAACTGAGCGGCACGGCGGCCAACCAGGCAGAGAGCTGAGGGAAAACCATGCAAGTACAGGAAACCATCATCGTCACGGTCTATCTGGCCGCGATGATCGGCATCGGAATCTATTTCTCCAAGCGGGCTCAGCGTTCAGCGGATGACTACTGGACGGCGGGACGCAACATTAACAGCTTTGTCGGCGGGGTGGCCCTCTTCGCAGCCCTGGCCTCAGCCAGCTCCCTGATGGGTGCGGTCGGCGGTGGCGTATCACTCGGGCTGCCTTTCCTGATGACCTACGGCTTCGCGGCCACGGCCATCCTCCCCTTCGCGGTATTTCTGATCTCAGGACAGATCCGGCGCACCGGAGTGCGCACTATGCCGGAGTACTTCAAGCTGCGCTACAGCAAGGCAGTCGGCGCAGTGGCCGCAGTGATTGTGGTGATCACCATGACCTTCTACATGGTGCCGCAGCTGACTGCCTCCGGGCTGATCGGCCAGTATGTCCTCGGTATTGACTACACCGCTGCGGTCATCATCTTGGGCCTGGGTTTCACCCTCTATGCTGCATTGGGCGGAATGTGGGCCATTACCTACACGGACCTCATCCAGGGCATCATCATGGTAGGTGGCCTGGCTATCGTGGCCACCGTCATCTGGGTCTCCCATGATGGTCCGCTCAACCTTATTCAGGAAGCACTCGAAGTAGACCCCGCATTCGGCGATGTGAGCCAGCACTGGATGACCTACTTCGGTATTTTCCTGGCCTTCCTGTGGTTCGGTGTGATCTCCCCCTCCGCAGTGATGCGTAACTTCGCCTCTAAGAGCGCGAAAGTAGCCCGCCGGTCAGCTTTCGTGGCTGCCATCTTCTACGCGTCGGTCTTCTGCTTCGGCTTCATGATGGCCGGTGCCGGCGCCACGTTAGGCACTATCGGTGAACTGGACAACAATGACATGATCTTCCTTCAGGTCATCGAGCTCTACCTTCCGCCGATAGTCGCTGGGATTCTCTTGGCCTCGCTGATCTCGGCCATTATGTCCTCTGCTGATGCCATGCTGCTGGCCATCTCGGCCGGAGTCTCCCAGGACCTCTTCAAGGGATACATCAAAACTGATGCCAAAGAGAAGACCGTGGTGCGGCTTGGCCTGGTGGTCATGTTCCTCGCGGCATTCGCCGGCATCCTGATCGCATTGGACCCACCGGGGCTGATCGCCATCATGGTCGGCTGGGTCGGTGGCGCGCTGCTGTCAGCCTTCGGGTTCCCGATTGTGCTGGGGATCTGGTGGAAGCGTGCCAATGCGGCAGGAGCTATGGCCGGCATGCTCGGCGGCGGCATCACATTCGTGATTCTGGTCTCAGGAGACTTCTTTGCCCTGGTCGCTGAGCCGATTATCGCCGCCCCGGTCTCACTGGTCCTGATGGTAGTGGTCAGCCTGCTCACCACCCCGCCGCCGGCGCACATCCAGCGCGAAGTTGAGCTCAACCACACCAACGTACGGGACAAATTGGAGGTATAGCTGTTGGGCATCCAACTGATCGGAGAAAAATCCGCTCCGCTCAGCGATAAGGCATTTCTCTCCGGTGTGCGGAGGGGACTGGGTCCGGTGCGCCGGTTTCGGGTCTCCTCCGCACAGGCGGAGGCTGCCATCAGCTCCAGGAAGCTGATCCACCACCCGATATGGCTGGCCAAGATCCTCAGCTATGCGGACCGCCCGCCGTTTCCGCCGAAGGTCCGGCCTAATGTGGTCTTCATCGATGCCGTTTCCGGATACCGGGGGGTCATGGAGACCATCCCGCCGCTGCGTGATCCTTTGGGGGACGACGACGCCGCAGCACACCAGAGTGCCTTGAAGATCACCACCGCTGAGCAGACCAGGCCCTACATCAAGGCGGTGCTGGACAAGGTAGACCGCAGCTACATGATGAAGAAGCCCCGGCACAGCATTGAGGAGATCACCCTGGTCTACCTGCCCCTGTGGAGGGTCAAACTCGATCTGGCTGAGGGCCCCGATGAACTGATCATCAATGCCAACACCGGAGAGCCAGAGACCTATATGGCTGACCAATGGTCCGCCAGTTCCTGGCTGAGCCTGGGCTGACTGTGGATAGTACACTGCTCTAGACCGTGGAGAGGACTAACTGGATGCGGGGCAGCCGTTGAGGATCAGCACAAGCCAGGGGTGGGTGGCCGGCTCAGTGACCCGGCAGACACTGAAGGACTCCACGGAGGCCATGATCCGCCGTGCCCTGCTGAGCGGTCAGATGAAGCCTGGTGAAATCTATTCAGCGAACGCCCTGGCCAGCCAACTTGGTATTTCCAACTCGCCGGCGCGCGAGGCGATGATGTCCCTGGTGGACAAGGGCCTGCTGGAGCTGGTGCGCAATCGCGGGTTCCGGGTGGTGGAGCTGACTCCGCAGGACAAGCTGGAGGTCTACGACCTGCGTATGCTCATTGAGGTGGAGGCCGTCCGCCGGGCCGCACAGCTGGACCTGGACGCGGAGACCATCCAGCAACTGCGCGCCTTGGCGGAGCAGACCGTGGAGTTCTCCACCCACCATGATGTCTCCGAGTACCTGGAGGTGGATCAGAGCTTCCACTCCAGCCTGGTGGGGCTGGTGGGCAACCGCCGCTGGCTGGATATTGTCAACACTCTGCGCGACCAGTCACGAGTCAACGGCTTCTATGCCTACCTGGCAGAGGACAACGGTCTGCCGACGACCGCCGATGAACACGTGGCAATCGCCGAGGCTGTCATCTCCGGTGATGCTGAGCGGGCTGCCGAGCTGATGGCCCGCCATCTTGACTACGCCAAACCATAAGGGCACCCCGCTGCGACCGGTGCGAGAGCTCCCGAGCTGCGGAACTATCGCAGACTGACCGGCAGATGCTTGCCGGCGAGGTGACGGGAACGGGACGCCAGGCGCTGCGCCACAGCCTGTAAGGCCTGTCCGGCAGGGGAGTCCGGTGCGGAGACCACGGCTGGGACGCCGTCGTCGCCTGCCTGCCGCAGACCAGTGTCCAGGGGGACCGAGCCGAGCAGCGGCACCTCAGTCTCCAGCTGCTCGCTGAGCCGCTCGGCCACCAGTTCCCCGCCCCCGGAGCCGAAGAGGTCCAGCAGGCTGCCATCAGGCAGGGTCATCGGGCCCATGTTCTCGATCACCCCGGCAATCCGCTGGTCGGTCTGGGTGCTCAGGGCTCCGGCCCGCTCCGCCACCTGGGCGGCGGCGGCCTGCGGGGTGGTGACCACCAGCAGCTCCGATCCCGGCAGCAGCTGGGCCACCGAGATGGCGATGTCACCGGTGCCCGGGGGCAGGTCCAGCAGCAGCACGTCCAAGTC
Organism: Nesterenkonia ebinurensis; assembly: GCF_008711175.1. Classification (GTDB taxonomy): domain Bacteria; phylum Actinomycetota; class Actinomycetes; order Actinomycetales; family Micrococcaceae; genus Nesterenkonia; species Nesterenkonia ebinurensis. The sequence continues at coordinate 118,357 of NZ_VWNF01000041.1, read as the reverse complement.
TCCGAAGTGCACATCGGTGAGAAACTGCTCCACCGCCCGGTGCAGCATCGGCCCGCGCCAGGCCACCGCCTGGTTGCCGTCCACAAACATGCCGATCGAGATGGTCTTGACCTCGTAGGCCACCGGCGGCAGGATCAGCTCATCCAGCCTTGTGGGCCTATCGGTGATGCCCAACATTCCTGGCACGGAGAAACCGTGCACATCAGCGTCGATCACCCCGACCTTCAGACCCTGGGCGGCCATCGCGCAGGCCAGGTTCACCGTGACGGTGGACTTGCCCACTCCGCCCTTGCCGGAGGCCACCGCATAGACCTTGGTGAGCGAATCCGGCTGGGCGAACCGGTTGATCTTGGTCCCATTCGGCCCAGCTCCCTGGCCGCCGCGCAGCTGCTCCTTCAGCTCCGCACGCTCCTCAGGGCTCATCACAGCCAGGGTGACCTCGGCGGTGCGCACCCCCTCGGCGCGCACTGCGGCGGTGCTGACCTCCTCCACGATCCTGCTGCGCATGGGACAGGCTGAGATGGTGAGCTTGACGGTGATCTCTGCCAGTCCGGCATCGTCGACTCCCACCGCACCCACCATGCCGAGCTCGGTGATCGGCACCCGCAGTTCGGGGTCCAGCACCTCGGCAAGCCGGCGGCGTACGCGTTCGGCAGCAGCTGATTCACTCACCCGTCCAGTCTAGTTGGGGAACAATGGGGTTATGGCGAATCTTGGACTGCACACCGGCGGACTGCCCCGCGGCGAACTGCTGGGCCGCTACCGCACCTATGAGGACGCCCAGAAAGTGGTGGACCACCTCGCCTCGGCCGAGGGCTTGGATCTGAAGGCCATCACCATTGTGGGAAATGACCTGCGCAGTGTGGAGAAGGTCCGCGGCCGGCTCAGCTATCCGCGGGTTGCACTGACCGGTGCGGTGCAGGGGGCCCTGTTCGGTGCGTTCATAGGACTTTTGCTGATGCTGTTCACCCCGGAGGGGATGGTGCTGGTCAATTTCGGCATGGCGGTGCTGATGGGCATGGCCATCTGGATGATCATCGGGGTGATCAGCTTCTCGGCCCGGCGTGGAGCTCGCAGCTTCATCTCGGTCTCCCAGCTGACTGCTACCACCTTCGATGTGGTCTGCGACTTCCAGGTGGCTGGGAAGGCCCGCCAGCTGGTGGCTAAGGCCGGAGTCAGCAGCCTTAATGCGCTCAATGACCCCACCGGTAAATCCACCAACCTAGATGCGGCGGCCCGCCGTGAGTCGGCCACCTCTGCGCAGTCCACACAGAGCAGCACGCCCAACGACCCCAGTGCCCCCCGCCCCGGTCTCGGCTCACCAGATTCCAGTACGACGCCGCCGTCGGACACTGACTCTGACCCTGCTTCCGGCACAACTCCCTCAGGTGAAGGTTCCTCCCCCACCTACGGTGAGCAGAGAGAGGGTGGGGAACCGGCGTCGTCATTCGAAGGCGCCGGTGCAGCATCCCAGAAAGAGTGGGCGCAGCCCGACGGCAAGCCCCGTTATGGCGTGCGCCTCTCCGACGTGCAGAAGCCCGAGCCTGCCGAGCCGGAGCAGACGGAGGACGACGACGCCACACGCCCCGAAGTCTCCGATGAGACGCGGGGGGAGCCATCCTCGCGGTGAGGGCCTGCTGACTCCCCATAAGTAGCACCGGCAAGACCTCAGAGTCCCGGAATGAGACGTTAAGGGAGCCATCAGGTCTGATGAGCGGAATCTGCTCACCGAACGTCTCAGCGATTAAGGGGTCCGCCGGTGGGTGCTGCCGTTGTGAGCATGCGCGATAGTGCGTGCTGGGCAAGTCTGGGGGAGTGGAGCAGATCCCGGAGGCATGTGTGACCGGGCCAGGCGCAGAGCCAGTTACGTGTCAGCGTGCAGCCCAAGTGAGCGAGCCGGGGATCCGCGGTCTGGTGGGCGGTGGGAAGCGAGTCAACGAGGCATGACCTAGTGGCTGGGATCTCTCTAAGACTGGAGGTGGGCGATCCAAGCCTCGACGTCGTCGGGTTTGCGGGGCAGAGCTGCTGAGAGGTTCTCACAGCCGTCGGTGGTGACCAGCACGTCATCCTCAATGCGGACCCCGATGCCGCGGTACTCCTCCGGCACCGCAAGATCCTCATTCTTGAAGTACAGGCCAGGCTCAATGGTGAACACCATGCCGGGCTCCAACACCCCGTCCAGGTAGAGGTCGCGCTTGGCCTGGGCACAGTCGTGCACATCCAGACCCAAATGGTGGCTGGTGCCGTGCGGCATCCAGCGCCGGTGCTGCTGGCCCTCTTGGGAGAGCGCCTCCTCCAGGGACACCGGCAGGAGGCCCCACTCATCAAGGTGCTCAGCCAGCACTGTGACTGCAGTGGTGTGGATATCGCGGAACTTGATCCCGGGCTCGACCACTGCGAAGGCGGCGTCTGCGGCGGCCAGCACCGCCTCATAGACCTTCCGTTGCACCGGGGTATACCTGCCTGAGACCGGGATGGTTCGGGTGATATCAGCGGTGTAGAGCGAATCGGCCTCCACCCCGGCATCCAGCAGCAGCAGCTCACCGGGATCAATCCGGTCATGGTTGCGGATCCAGTGCAGGATGGTGGCGTTGTTGCCGGAGGCTGCGATGGTGTCATAGCCCAGGTCATTGCCCTCCAGTCGGGCGCGGGCGAAGAAAGCGCCCTCAACGATTCGCTCCCCGCGGTCATGGCCCACCGCCCGGGGCAGGGCGCGGACCACATCCTCGAATCCGGCGATGGTGGCGGCCACGGAGTTACGCAGCTGGTTCACCTCCCAGTCATCCTTGACCAGGCGCAGCTCAGAGCAGAACTCGGTCAGCTCAGCGTCCAGAGCATCAGCAGCCTCCAGGTCCATGCTGGTATTGGCCCGGGCGGTGTCCACCAGGGCGTCCACATTCTGATCGGCCTCGCGCAGCAGACGCACCTGGGTCCCGCCACTCTCCGCTGGGCCCACATCCTTGGTGACCGCAGCCTCGAACTGGTCCAGGTCCTTGGTGCGGATGCCCAGCCGCTGTTCGAACTCCGCCAGGTCAGGCCGCGGGCCGATCCAGAACTCGCCATGCCGGGAGTCCGCATAGAACTCCTCGGTGTCACGGCTAGCCATCGGCTTGAAGTACAGGGCCACCTCATGGTGCGGGGTATCCGAGGCACCAGTTGAATCAGAGCTGCTGGGGGCGTCGTTGGTGGGTTCGAAGACCAGCACCGCATTGGGCTCATGGTCCACCCCGAGCCCGGTCAGATACGCGAAAGCAGAGTGCGGGCGGAACCGGTAGTCGGTGTCATTGGAGCGGACCTTCAGCGGGCCCGCCGGGACCACCACGCGCTCGCCGGCGAACTGCTCAGAGACCGCAGCACGACGCCGCGGGGTGAAGTCTGCCACCTCATCACGGGAGTGTATGCCTGCATCAGAAGGCGCCCAGTGGGAGGCCATGAATTTCTTGAAAGCCTCCGACTGGGGGCGCTGGGAACGATTGTTGACCCGGTCCTGCAGCTGCTGGTTCTCATCACTGGTCTGCGCATCAGATGTCATGAAAATCAGTCTATGTCCCCGTGCAGAGGTCCCGGCGCACCTCCAGTGCGGAGGCCAGTGGATACAGTTGCTCTATGAGCTTCGATCTGCACACCCACTCCACAGTCTCCGACGGGACCGAGCCCCCGGCCCATGTGGTGGCTGAGGCTGCGCGGGTGGGGCTGGCCGGGATCGCGCTGACCGACCACGACTCATCCGCAGGCTGGGATGAGGCGCGCGCCGCCGCGCAGCAGCACGGCCTGGTGTTCATCCCCGGGATGGAGATCAGCTCCAAGACGGACACCGCCAGCGTACATATGCTCAGCTACCTGCATGACCCGCTGGACCCGGCCATGCTGGAGATCAACGCTGCCACCCGTGGCGGCCGGGTGGAGCGGGCCAAGCGGATCTGTGAACTCCTGGCTGAGGATTTCCCCATCACCTGGGAGCTGGTGATGGAGCAGGTTAGCGAAGACGCCTCGATCGGCCGCCCGCATCTGGCCGATGCCCTGGTGGCAGCCGGTGTGGTGGAATCCCGCACTGAGGCCTTCCAGCGCCACCTCTATAAGGGATCCCGCTACTACGTGGGGCAGGACAATCCGCATCCTGCCGAAGTGGTGGAACGGGTGCGGGCGGCCGGCGGGGTGCCGGTGATCGCCCACGCGATGGCTGGTGCCCGTGGAAACACCCTGTCTCTGACTGAACTGGAGGAACTGGTTGAGGCCGGGATGCTGGGAGTGGAAGTGCACCACCGGGACAACCCGCCGGAGGGCCAGCAGCTGCTGCTGGACCTGGCTCGACGCCGCGACCTCATCATTACCGGCTCCTCCGACTACCACGGCATCACCGGCAAGCCCAACAGGCTGGGCGAGAACAGCACCGAGCCCGAACAGGTGGTGCGGATACTGCAGATCGGCACCGGAGCTACAGCCTCGGGGCCCCTGCCCACGTGACCCGGGTTACGTCACAGTGCTCTAGAATCGTCACCCATGACGAACGGACCGATCACGGAGACTGCCCGAGCCAAACGACTGCCGCGCGAGCAGCGTCGTGTCCAGCTGCTGGACTCAGCCCTGAAGGTGTTCGTGGCCAAAGGCTTCCACGCCGCCTCCATGGACGATATCGCCGAGGTTGCCGAGGTCTCCAAACCGGTGCTTTACCAGCACTTCCCCGGCAAGCACGAACTGTTCCTGGACCTGCTGGACACTCACCTCCACCAGCTGCAGAACGAGCTGACCTCCGTACTGAGCAGCGCGGAGACCAATAAAGAGCGGGTCTCCGGCACCGTTACCGCGTTCTATGAGTTCATCGCCCGCAAGGATGAGGCCTATCGGCTGATCTTCGCCGCCGGTATGGACAACGACCACACAGTGGCCGAGCGTCTGGAACGGTTCCACGACGCCCTGGCTGTGGCTATCGCTGAAGTGATTGCCGATGACACCGGCCAGCCCATGGCCGAGGCCACGATGCTCGGCCACGGACTGATCGGCATGGCCACCTCTGCCGCCCGCCACTGGTCCAAACTCTCCGAACGCCCCGACCTCGACACCTCTGCCCAGCTCACCTCACGTTTAGCCTGGCGCGGAATAAGTGGATTTCCCAAGGAGTCAGAGCAGTCCTGACCGGGCTGGGCAGGTAGGATCGGGCATAAAGACCTGCACCGCGGCGTCGTTGTGCTCTTCGCTGAGCCGACCCGGCACCGCCCCAAAGACCTCAAGGAGTGGCATGGAAGTACGTATCGGAGTCCAGAACGTGGCCCGCGAGATCGTGATCGACACGGAGGTTTCGGCTGAGGACGTCGAGAAGGCTGTGGCTGAGGCGATCGAGAAGTCCAAGCCGCTGCTGAGCCTCACCGACCGCCGCGAGAAGAAAGTGGTGGTGCCGGTGGCCTCGATCGGATACGTAGAGATCGGCTCCGACACCAAACAGACGGTGGGATTCGCCGCCGTCGCTGAATGAAAGAACGAATGACAAAAAATTCACAGACGACCACTGAGCCGAACATCGGCACCGCAGAGCCTGTAAGTGAGCGAGCGGGAAGCGAGCCAACGCTGACCTTCGCGGACTTCGACGTCCGCAGCGAAATCGTTGAGGCCCTGACCGAGAAGGGCATCACCACCCCCTTCCCCATCCAGGCCGAGACCCTGCCGATCGCCCTGCGCGGGGCTGACATCATTGGCCAGGCCAAGACCGGCACCGGCAAGACCCTGGGCTTCGGCATCCCCGCCCTGCAGCGGGTGGCCGCGCCAGGGACTGGGCTCTATGACGCACTTCCAGCCCCTGGGGCACCGCAGGCGCTGATCGTTGCACCCACCCGTGAGCTGGCCGTACAGGTGGCCGGGGACCTCACCACCGCCGGAGCCAAGCTGGGTGCACGGATCGCCACCATCTACGGCGGCCGCGACTACGAGCCGCAGATCAAACAGCTGGAGGCCGGTGTGGAGATTGTGGTGGGCACCCCGGGCCGGCTCATCGACCTGCACCGGCAGAAGCACCTGAACCTGAAGAACGTGAAGATCGTGGTATTGGACGAGGCCGATGAGATGCTCGACCTCGGGTTCCTGCCCGATGTGGAGAAGCTGCTGAGCTTTGTGCCCGAGGTGCGCCAGACCATGCTGTTCTCCGCCACGATGCCCGGGCCTGTGGTCTCCATGGCGCGGCGGTTCATGACCAAACCCACCCATATCTCCGCGGCTGACCCCTTCGACGAGGGTGTCACCAAGAAGGACATCCGCCAGGTGGTCTACCGGGCGCACTCCCTGGACAAGGACGAAATGATTGCCCGGATCCTGCAGGCTTCAAACCGCGGGCGGACCATCATCTTCACCCGTACCAAGCGGCAGGCTGACAAGCTGGCCGATGAGCTGAAGTCCCGCGGATTCGCCGCCGGAGCCATCCACGGCGACCTGGGCCAGGGCGCCCGCGAGCAGGCCCTGCGCGCCTTCCGCAATGACAAGGTCGACGTGCTGGTGGCCACCGATGTGGCCGCCCGCGGCATCGACGTCACTGACGTCACCCACGTGATCAACTACGTCTGCCCCGAGGACGAGTCCACCTACCTGCACCGGATCGGCCGCACCGGCCGCGCCGGCCAGAAAGGCACTGCAGTCACTTTTGTGGATTGGGAGGATGTACCGCGCTGGTCGCTGATCAACAAGGCGATCGGCCTGGATCAGCCCGAGCCGGTGGAGACCTACTCATCCTCCCCGCATCTCTTCGAGGACCTGGATATTCCCAAAGGCACCAAGGGGCGGCTGCCGCGGCATAAGCGCTCCAAGGAGGGGCTCGAAGGGGAGGAGCTCGAGGACCTCGGCGGCCCGGACCGCTCCGGCGATCGTGGCAAGCGGGAGAGCGGGCACTCCGGGGGCGGTGGTCGGAACCGCGGCCGTAACCGTCGTCGCTCAGGCGGTGAACGCAGTGACCAAGGCAACAACGACGCCGCGGCCTCGGCTCAGCAGCCCAAGGAGAGCGGCTCCCGTTCATCCTCGCAGCGCCGCCGCCGTCGTCGTCGCAAAGTCACCAACAACGACTCAGGCAGCACCTCAGCCGACTCCTGAGCCCATCGTCCCTCGCTTCACTCCTAGACTGGATAAGTGACCAGTACGACGCCGCCTTCTCACCATCCTGCCAGACCAGGAGTGGACAGCAGCATGGCCTCCCGACGCTTCTACGCGTGGGAAGTGGGGATCGTGCTGGCACTCTCTCTGGGGCGCAGTGCGGTCTATGCCGTGCTGCAGCTGGCCGAGCGGCTGAGCATCGCCCCGCTGTCTGAGCAGAGCGCCACCGTGCAGCGCTCCCGGTCCCGTGCCGAGTTCTTCGATTTCAGCTACCAGCTGCTGGATTCGCTCTTCGCCCTGACCCCGGTGGCCCTGGTGATCTACCTGGTGTTCCTTGGCGCCGGCAACCCATTCCGGAGCTGGGGCCTGGACTTCCGCCGCCCGGGTAAGGACTGGGTTCTCGGCACTGGGCTGTTCGCCGTGCTCGGGCTGGGCACGCTGGCGGTGTACTTCGCCGGACGCAGCCTGGGCCTGACTGTACAGATCATCCCGGCCGATGTCGCCGAATACTGGTGGAGCACCCCAGTGCTTCTCTTCGCAGCTCTGCGGCACTCCTTGTTGGAGGAGATCATCATGGTGGCCTACCTCTTCGACCGGGCACGGCGCATCTGGCCGCAGCTGAACGGCGCTACCGCCGGCCTCTGGATCCTGATCCTCGCCTCAGCGGCTCTGCGCGCGGCCTATCACCTCTACCAGGGATTCGGACCCGGGTTCGGCAATCTGGTCATGGGGGTGATCTTCGGCTGGCTCTATCTGAAGTATGGGCGAGTGATGCCGCTGGTCATCGCCCACTTCCTGCTCGACGCTGTGGCGTTTCTGGCCTTCCCCCTGGTGCTCACCACCTTCGGACTCGATTCCCTCTGAGTTAGTTTTCCCGGCTCAGCCGGCGGCGCCGGCCTTCACGCCTACCTAAAGGAGCTGCTCCCTCATCGCCAACACTTCTGCCAGCTTCTCCACCGGCTCCCGGATCTGCCGGAAGGATTCGCTGTACACCGACTCCGGGAGCATATAGGGATCGACGACGTCCTCCTCTCCAGTGGGCGGCCCGGTCTTCTGCCGTGCCCGGTTGAGCACCGGAACCAGAGCGGTAAGCTGCTCGGTGACAGAGTCGCCCTGGGCGTGGTCATCCACACTCTCTAGCAGGCGGCCGAACTCCGGATGGGTGAACATCCGCGCCCGGGCTTCCGGCACCTCGGCCAGCATGTCCTGCACGTGGACCCGGGTAGCGGCCAGGATCAGGTCGGCGCGCTCGATCATCCCCGGGGTGACCTGCTCGGCCACGAAGCCCTCCACCTCTGCCCCATAGCCGGCGATGCGCCGCTTCATCGGCTCCTGCATATCCTCACCGTCATGGGCATAGGTGCCCCCAGAGATCACCTCAATCTCCGGCTCATCGTGGAACAAGTGGGCCAGCAGCCGCTCCATGGCGGGTGAGCGGCAGATATTGCCGGTACAGACAGCCAGGATGGTGAACCTCGTAGTCCTCACAGGATCACACCTCTCTGCGGAAGAAGGGGAAAGTGGCCTGCTTATGCGGGATATTGAGCACAAAGTCGCGGCGCAGATCGCGGATGAACCCCTCGGATTCGTAGAGCGTATGGGCTGCGGTCATAGATCTCAGGCTGCACAGCGCCACACCGTGGATCTGAGGTCGGGACTGAGCCTGCGCCACTATATGGCGGACCAGGGTGCGGGCCACACCTCGGCCCTGGAATTCTGGGGCTACGGCTAACATCCGGAACTCGATTTCCCCGGGCAGGGAGACCTCCGCGAAGGCTCCATCGTAATCGGTGACCGTGGCAGAGCCAGCGACCACACCGTCCACCTCCGCAACCAGCAGCCTCGCCTGCTCTGCCCGCTCAGCCACCTCGGTGAGGTGCTGGACGTAATTGTCGGAGGCTCGCATATGCCCGCCGTTCACATAGGCTGCGACAGTGAGTTCGCCGATGCGCTGATAGTCTGCGGGCTCTGCGATGCGGATCAGGGCAGTGGAAATGGCGGGGGGCGGCGTCGTACTCATTGTCTCTATCTTTCCACAGCAGATACCGATGAGGCCCCGCCCAGCGTGCTGCTGGACGGGGCCTCGCGAAGGTGAGTCAGGCAGTGATCAGAAGATCAGTCGTCTTCGGGATCATCCTTCTTCTCAACCACGAGGGTCTCGGTGGTCAGGACCAGGGCGGCGATGGAGGCCGCGTTCTGCAGTGCAGAGCGGGTCACCTTCACCGGGTCGATCACACCGTCGTTGATCAGATCGCCGTAGATGCCGGTCTTGGCGTTGAAGCCGTGGTTGGGCTCCAGCTCGGCCACCTTGGAGGCAACCACGAAGCCGTCCTCGCCGGCGTTCTGGGCGATCCAGCGCAGCGGCTGAATCAGGGCGCGCTTGACGATGCCCACTGCGGCTGCAGCGTCGCCGGTCAGTGCCTTGACCTCAGCGTCCTGGTCCAGTACGGACAGCGCGTTGATCAGCGCGGTGCCGCCGCCGGCCACGATGCCCTCCTCGAGAGCAGCGCGGGTGGAGGAGACGGCGTCCTCGATGCGGTGCTTGCGCTCCTTGAGCTCCACCTCAGTAGCAGCGCCCACGCGGATCACAGCCACACCGCCGGCCAGCTTGGCCAGCCGCTCCTGCAGCTTCTCACGGTCCCACTCAGAGTCGGTGGTCTCGATCTGAGCCTTGATCTGAGCGACCCGGCCCTCCACTGCATCCTTGGTGCCGGCACCGTCCACAATGGTGGTCTCGTCCTTGGTGACGGTCACCCGGCGGGCGGTACCCAGATCATCCAGGCCAACCTGGTCCAGCTTCAGACCCAAGTCCTGGGTGATCACAGTGGCACCGGTCAGAGTGGCGATATCCTCCAGCATGGCCTTGCGGCGGTCGCCGAAGCCGGGGGCCTTCACTGCCACGGCGTTCAGTGTGCCGCGCAGCTTGTTCACCACCAGGGTGGACAGCGCCTCGCCCTCCACATCCTCAGCGATGATGAACAGCGGCTTCTTGGCCTGCAGCACCTTCTCCAGCACCGGCAGGAACTCCTGCATATTGGAGATCTTGCCCTGGTGGATCAGGATCAGCGGGTCCTCCAGCACAGCCTCCTGACGCTCAGCGTCGGTGACGAAGTGCGGGGAGAGGAAGCCCTTGTCGAACTGCATACCCTCGGTGACATCGAGTTCGGTGGAGGTGGTGGAGCCCTCCTCGATGGTGATGACACCCTCTGCGCCCACGGTGTCGAAGGCGCGGGCGAGCAGCTCGCCGACCTCGTCGTTCTGGGCGGAGATGGCACCCACATAGGCGACCTCCTGCTGACCGGAGACCTCCCGGGCATTCTCGCGCAGGCGACGAGTCACCGCGTCAACGGCCACCTCGATACCGCGCTTGATTTCACTGGGGGCAGCTCCGGCCGCCACGTTGCGCAGACCTTCCTTGACCAGGGCCTGGGCAAGTACGGTAGCGGTGGTGGTGCCGTCGCCGGCGACGTCGTTGGTCTTGGTGGCGACCTCTTTGGCCAGCTGTGCGCCGAGGTTCTCGTAGGGGTCCTCAACCTCCACCTCACGGGCGATGGTCACGCCGTCGTTGGTGATGGTGGGTGCACCCCAGGACTTGTCGAGCACCACATTGCGGCCCTTGGGGCCCAGGGTGACCTTGACGGTGTCGGCGAGCTTGTTGATGCCGGCCTCAAGCGCCTTGCGGGCGGCATCATCGTACAGAAGCTCTTTAGCCATAGGTTCTTACTCCTTGAGATAAGTCGAGCGTGAAAGTGGTTTACTTCTCGACCTTGGCCAGGACGTCGCGGGCGTTGAGCACCAGGTACTCCTCGCCGCCGACCTTGACCTCGGTGCCGCCGAACTTGGAGTAGATGACCACGTCACCTTCGGCGACGTCTACGGGCAGGCGCTCACCGGCGTCGGAGACCTTGCCGGGGCCTACGGCCACGACCTCGCCCTCCTGCGGCTTTTCCTTAGCGGTGTCCGGGATGACCAGGCCGGATGCGGTGGTCTGCTCGGCCTCCAGGGGGCGGACAACAATACGATCCTCGAGGGGCTTGATGGAGACTGACACGTCAGCTCTCTCCTTTGCTGAAGTTGAATCTTCTCTTGGGCTTACCGGGACGACGACGCCGCACCCGGCTTTTCTTGTTGCTCGCCTTGGGAGCCACCGTGTCGCGGGAGCCGGTGAGTTCCGTTAGGCGTTTCATCAGCCCCGGGTTGACGGCCCAGAGCATTAGCACCCGGTGGTGCCGAGTGCTAAGTAGAACTATAGAACGCCAGTTAGCACTCAATCAAGCAGAGTGCTAATTAGAGTGTCATCTACCGCCGGGGAAAACGCCCGGCGCGGCTTTGCGGTGCAGGCCGAGCCGGAAGGCGAGACCGGCAGCCACCACCACGGCTGTACCGAAGACCCAGCCGGAGAGCGCAAAGGCATGGGTGCCGGAGAGCAGCACGCCGATAGTGCAGCCCAGCCCGATCATCGCGCCCCAGCCCAGAAGCACCCCGCCCAGCAGGGCTGTGGCTGAGTTGAAGGTGGTGGTCTTCTCCAGCCGCACCCGGCGCCCGGGCAGTGCTGCGGCCAGCGAGGCCAGCATGATGCCCAGGATCAGCCAGCCATTGGTGGTGATGGTGTGCACCACCACGGCAACACAGCCGGCCAAACGTTCGTCGAGTCCGGGCATGAAGTGCGGCAGCATCCCGGCCTCGGTCATTCCGGTGCGGGTCAGCGAAGAGATCTGAGAGGTCACGCCCAAGGGCACGTCCTTGTAATAGGCCAGGATTGCCAGCAGACCCACCGCGACCCCGGTCATCAGGGCCGGCCAGCGTTTGAAGAACACCAGGCGCCGCACCTCGGTGGCATCCACCACCCGGTCCCCACGGCCGGCCACGGGCGGGTTCCAGCGCAGCAGCCACCAGCCGATCCCCACCAGCACACCCAGCTGCACCAGCACGGCGATGGTGTATCCATTGCCCGCCGGAAGCCAGGGCACCGGCGCGCCGAGGATAAAGCTGGAGTACATGAAGTCCCAACTGAGGAACCCCGCGCCGAAGCCGAGTACCACACCGCCCAGGGCGGGTATGGAGCGAAGATGCCCCTCGGGCAGCCGGTACAGGTGCCCGGCGATGCAGCCCCCGGAGATCACCATGCCCAGTCCGAAAGCCAGCCCGGCGATCACCAGCGCGATCGAGACTGGTGCAATATGCGCGTCAGAGGGAGTGTTGTCTGCGGTGGGGGTGGGGATGCGGGTGGAGAAGATCACCGCGTAGCCGATCATGCCTACTGCGATGGAGACCAGGATGGCGTACATCCCGCGGCTGTCCTTCTTCTCGAACAGGTCACGGAACACACAGAAGAAGCAGTACCTGCCGCGTTCAAAGAGGATGCCCAGTCCGGCTCCGACCAGCAGCATCAGTGCGGCGTTGGAACCGCCCAGCCCCTCACCGCCAGTGGCCGCCAGGTACCAGGCAAGCCCCAAAAGCACCGCGGCCACAGTCACTGCAAGCGAGGTGCGGATCGTATCTCCGCGGGTCCAGCCGAGTTCACGATCAGCCTTCACTTCTACTGTCATTTACCAGATCCTCATTCACAGATGTGGGCCGGACCTGAGACTCAGGTCCGGCCCACTAGGTTACTCAGTTATGAGAGCAGCTCAGTTGCCGCCCCAGACTCCGCCGCGCTCGCCGGTGTTATTCGCCACCGGAACACCCACGGAGTTGCCCCACTCAGACCAGGAGCCGTCGTAGACCTTGACGTCCTCGCCCAGAACCTGGCTCAGCGCGTACCAGGTGTGGGAGGCACGCTCACCGATCCGGCAGTAGGCGATGATCGGCTTGTCGAAATCGACCCCGGCCTCCTCATAGATAGCCCGGATCTCGTCAGCGGGCAGGAACTCGCCGGTCTCAGAGTCCACAATGGAGCCCCACGGGACGTTGACCGCGCCGGGGATATGGCCCCAGATGGAGGCGCCTTCGCCCTCGAAGATCTCGGCGTTGACGCCCACCTCTCCGTCGTACTCGTCCTGGAAGCGGATATCCACCAGGTTGTAGTCACCCACGACCTCGCCGTCAGCGGCGGCATTGGCCTCGGCAACCTCTAACACCTCAGGCTGGAAGGCGCGGATATCGTGGTTCTGCGGCTGGGCCTCGAAGCTGCCCTCAGGCACGGAGGGCACTTCCTCGACCAGTTCGCGACCGTCGTAGACCTCCCACTTGTGCAGGCCGCCGTCGAGCAGCTTGACGTCCTCCACACCGTAGAGGTTGAACACCCAGGCGGCGTAGGCGGCGAACCAGTTGTTGTTGTCACCGTAGATCACCACAGTGGTGTCGTCCTCGATGCCCAGACGCTGAGCCAACTCGGTGAACTGATCCTGGTCGATGAACTCCCGGGTGTTCTCCTGGGTGAACTCGGTGGTCCAGTTCACGTACTGGGCCTGCGGGATATGCGCCTCGGAGTAAGGGGTCAGTTCAGAGCTGGCCAACTCCTCGGAGACGTCCAGCAGCACGATGCCCTGCTCGTAGAGGTCACCCTCATCGATCCGCTCGGCGAGCCAGTCGGTGTCCACCAGCGGCTCGTCGGTGTGGACGTCGTCGTACCCCCGGTTCTCGCCAGGGATGTTGACCGAGGTGACGGTGGTGGCGGACTCTCCTGCTGTGGCGCCGTCGCCGTCGGAGGTTGTGGTGCCGGTGTCCGCGGAGTCACCGGTGGAGTTAGCCACTACGAAGCCTGCGGTACCGGCCAGTGCGGCCACTGCCACAATGGCGATTCCGGTTTTCAGCCCGGAGTTGGATGTGGCCTGGGTTGGAGTGTCCCCGGCCGGGGTGCTGTCTTCGGTGCTCATCAGGGAAGCCTTTCGCAATCGGTGCAGTGCACTCACCACTATGCGGCAATATCTTCAGGCTCCGCAGGAAAAAGTTCATATAAGTTCATATTCACCAGAACGACGACGCCCCGGTCACCGCGGGTGCCCCGGAATTTCACTGCCAGTAGACTGGTTGTTACTTGCCTGACCCGTCACCGCACAAGAAGTTGAGAGGCCCTAGCTTTGAGCCACACCCATGACGAGGGGCACGACCCCTTCGCCCTGGTCGGTCTGACCTATGACGATGTTCTGCTGCTCCCCGGGGAGACCGATGTGCTCCCCTCTGAGGCGGACACCTCCACTCAGCTGACCCGCAATATCCGGCTGAACGCCCCGGTGGTCTCTGCCGCCATGGACACTGTCACCGAGGCACCGATGGCCATCGGGTTGGCACGGCTGGGCGGGATCGGGATCATCCACCGCAACCTCTCCATCGATGAGCAGGCCAAGCAGGTGGACCAGGTTAAACGCTCTGAGTCAGGCATGATCACTGACCCGGTGACGATCAGCCCTGAAGCCACGATTGCTGAGCTCGACGACATCTGCGCGCACTACCGGATCTCCGGGCTGCCGGTGGTGGACGAGGCCGGCACCTTGCTGGGCATCATCACCAACCGCGATATCCGGTTCATCCCGGACGCCGAGTACACCACCATCAAGGTGCACGAGAAGATGACCCGTGCCCCGCTGATCACCGCCAAAGAAGGTATCCCTAATGCCGAGGTGCTGAAGATCTTCAGCGAGCACCGGGTGGAGAAGCTGCCGCTGGTGGACGACTCCGGCAAGCTCACCGGGCTGATCACCATCAAGGATTTCGATAAGGCCGATAAGTACCCACAGGCCACCAAGGATGACGAGGGTAGGCTGCGGGTCGGTGCGGCTGTCGGCTTCTTCGGTGACGGCTACCAGCGGGCGATGGCTCTGGTGGATGCTGGAGTTGACGTGTTGGTGGTCGACACCGCCAACGGCCATACCCGCGGGGTGTTGGACATGATCGCCAAGCTCAAGGCTGACCCCGCGGCCCAGGGTGTGGACATCATCGGTGGCCAGGCCGCCACCAAGCAAGGTGCGGCGGCCCTGGTGGAGGCAGGTGCGGACGCGATCAAGGTCGGCGTCGGTCCCGGCACCATCTGCACCACCCGAGTGGTGGCGGGAGTGGGGGTACCTCAGGTCACGGCCATCCACGAATCGGCCAAGGCGGCGATCCCAGCTGGTGTGCCGGTGATCGCCGACGGCGGGCTGCAGCACCCCGGGGACATCGGCAAGGCCTTGGTCGCCGGAGCTGATGCGGTGATGACCGGCTCTCAGCTGGCCGGCGCGGCCGAAGCCCCAGGGGACTTGGTCTTCTACAACGGCAAGCAGTTCAAGGCCTACCGCGGCATGGGATCCTTGGGCGCGATGCAGAGCCGGGGTAAGAACACCAGCTACTCCAAGGACCGCTACTTCCAGGCCGATGTGCCCGATGACGAGCAACTCATTCCAGAGGGCATTGAGGGTCAGGTGCCCTACCGCGGGCCGCTGTCAGCAGTGCTGCACCAGCTCACCGGCGGGCTACGCCAGACCATGTTCTACGTGGGGGCGCACACCATTGATGAGCTCAAGGCCAAGGGAAAGTTCGTGCGGATCACTTCCGCGGGGCTGAAGGAGTCCCACCCTCATGATGTGATGATGACCGTCGAGGCCCCCAACTACCGCGGCCGCTGAGGAGCCTCACTGTGAATGAGATCCAGATCGGACTCGCCAAGACAGGTCGCCGAGCCTGGGCACTGGACGACGTCAACATCACCCCCTCTCGGCGGACCCGCAGCCCGCAGGACGTCTCCCTGGACTGGCAGATCGACGCCTACACCTTCACCATGCCGGTGATCGGCGCCCCGATGGATTCGGTGATGTCCCCGGCCACCGCCATTGCCCTGGGAAGGCTCGGCGGTCTCGGGGTGCTCAACCTTGAAGGCCTCTGGACCCGCTACGAGAACCCCGAGCCGGTCTTCGAAGAGATCGCCCACTTGGAGAGCCAGGAGATATCCCCGACCAACACACGGCGGATGCAGGAGTTCTACGCTGAGCCGATCAAAGCGGAGCTGATCACTCAGCGGTTGGCAGAGATCCGTGAGGCCGGAGTGGTGGTCTCCGGTTCGCTGACCCCGCAGAACACCCAGGAGTTCTACCAGACGGTGATTGATGCCGGGGTAGACATGTTCGTCATCCGTGGCACCACGGTCTCTGCTGAGCATGTCTCTGAGACCGAGGACCCGCTGAACCTCAAGGAGTTCATCTACGAGCTCGACGTGCCGGTCATCGTGGGAGGTGCCGCCGGCTACACCCCAGCCCTGCATCTGATGCGCACTGGTGCGGCAGGAGTGCTGGTGGGCTTCGGTGGCGGGAGCGCGACCACGACGCACCGCGCCCTAGGCATCAGGGTTCCGATGGCCACCGCCATCAGTGACATCGCCGCAGCCCGGCGTGACTATCTCGACGAGTCCGGCGGACGGTACGTCCACGTGATCGCCGATGGCGGTCTCGGCTCATCCGGAGACATCGTCAAGGCGCTGGCCATGGGTGCCGACGCCGTGATGCTGGGCGCCACCCTGGCCCGGGCCGAGGAAGCACCGGGCAGCGGGTGGCACTGGGGCCTGGAAGCAGTGCATCCGAACTTCCCCAGGGGCCATCGCACCAAGGTGGGTACTGTGGCCTCGCTGGAGGAGGTGCTGCTGGGCCCTGGCCACCACACCGACGGATCATCCAATCTCATGGGCGGGCTGCGCCATGCGATGGCCTCCTGCGGCTACGTGGACCTTAAGTCCTTCCAGCGCGTCGATGCCACGGTCTCCCCCTCAGCCAGAGGCTGATCCGTCAGGTAATTTTGCGGCGGTTGCCGATGAGGTAGGCGATTCCGGCGGCGATCAGGGCGCCGCCGGCGATCGCCAGCACGACCACCCAGCCGTTGATTCCATTGGTGTCTGAGGCCTGATCGGTTTCGGCCGGCTCAGTCTCATCAGAACCTTCCTCCGGCTCCTGTGTTGGGGCCGGCTCTTCGGTGGCCTCTGCTGTCTCATCCTCGCCGGCGTCATCATCATCTTCTTCCGCCCGCTCAGCCTCCTCAGGGCCGGGAACAGAGTCTGGCACTGGCCAGATGCTCCGATCGGCGAACCCGTCCTCTGTGGCATGGACACCCGGCAGCCCGGCGTCCAGGGGCTCCCCGTCCAAGGTGATTCCGAAAGGAGCCCAGCCCAGTACCTCATCACCGTAGACGTAGACCAGGCCGTAGATGCCGGTGTAATCGATATCCTCACTGCCGATCTGCGTATTCCACTGGATGCGGTCATCGCTGCTCTCGGCAACACGGGCCGGGAGGAAGATGGCCTCCTCTCCGCTGCTCGGGGGAAGCAGCCACAGGTCTGCATAGACGTCTGCCTGAACCTCCACGGTGAACTCTTCATCCAGGGGCAGCAGCGCATCATCCTGATGGATTCCCACCAGCCCGTAGGTATCCTCAGTGAGCACATCTACGGTGGGGGCGGTGCTGCTGGGACTGGTGCGGTCCTGCGGATCCGGAGCCGGCCAGATCTCGTAGAGCTCATCGCCGTCGAAGGAACGGTCGTCCCCCTCGAGCAGCACCGGATAGGTCTGCCAGGTGACCAGATCGCCGCTGTCCTCGTCCACTGCGACGAAGGCGTACCAGTCGGAGGCAGTGACCTCAGCGCTGGGCAGCTCTACCTCGATCAGCTCCACCTCCACCTCCGGATAGGTCTCGGAGCCTGGATTCTGGTAAGTGCTCGACTCGGTGGCACCTGAGCCGATAAGGATCTCATCACCCTCGGGGGAGAGCGCCCAGACCTCTACTGACTCTGGGATGTCATAGTCCTCGGACAACAGCATGAGGTCAAAGGTGGAGTCCAGCGGGAAGGTGCCCACCCCCTCGCCCAGGTTGAGCCCGCCATAGGTCTGTTCGGAGAGCGCATCAGGATCAGGGGAGGCGTAGGCTCCCGCCGGGGTGACCAGCGCCAGGGTGCCGGCCACCCCGAGGGCGGGAAGTAGTCGCGGCTTTAGGCGTGAAGGCCGGTGCCACTGTAGCCGGTCGGGAGTTGAATGGGGTTTCCCCGCCTGCGGAACCAGCACTGTCATAGCAGATTACTCCTAGTCTCTTGTGCGCCTCTATGCGTTATGCCCATTATCCCGGCTGCGCAGGGCGAGGAAGATCCCGGTGGTGAGCAGTCCGGCCGCCACCAGGCCCAGAATAAGCACACCGAAGCCGGTGTCGGCCAGGCGTTGGGTGTGACTGGCCGGCTCAGCCTCAGGTGTTTCGCTGGGCAGAGCGGAGGGAGATGCGGCTTCAGTGGGATCTTCAGTGAGGTTGGGAGACTCGCTCGGGCCTGGTTCGCCGCCCTGGTCGTCACAGAGGTATCCATAGGCAGGATCGGCACATAGGATCTCCAGCAGTTGCTGGCCCTCACCGGTTTCAGCCAGAGCGGACAGACTCTCATGGAGTTCCTCGGGGGTCCGGGTCTTCTGGTCGCCTTGGTACTCCTCTACATCTGAGAAATCGTCTTCGCCGATCTCCAGGTTGTGCCAGCCGACCGGCTCTCCGCTGCTGGTGTAGGCCACCAGCCAGTATTGACCAGGCGCCAGCGACTCATCAAGCCTGATCTGGGCAGTGTGGTCAACCTGCACGTTCTCTTGGTGGATGTTGACGGTGTAGTGCTCCTCCACCAGGTCAGTGCCGAGAGCCACTGTCTCACTGGTGCTGCCCTGCTGCGGCAGCAGATAGAGATCCAGCTCTTCGTTGAGATAGCTGGTCTCAGTATTGAGGGTGACAAGGGCTTCGACGCCGCGCGCGGCGGGTCCGCCTTCGGTGTAGAGGAAGATGGAGTTCTCCTGCTCAGCGCTGAAGTCCTCGATGCTGGGGCCCTCAGGCTCCGGTTCACCAGAGTCGTCTCCGATTACGGTGAAGTGTGCCTCGAAATGGGCGTCCATCTCCTCCTGGGTCATTCCAGTCCAGTTGGAGTCAGCTTCAGCGTCAGGTGCGCCGATGGTCCATTCGCCCTGTTCATCCTGCATCACGCTGAAATAGGCCTGTTCATAGGCGTAGTAGGTATCCTCACCGGGGAACTGGCCGGAGACGTTGACGGCCAGCAGGTAGTCCACGTAGTCGGAGAGCTCGTAGCCCTCTACGGGGATGTCGGCCACGTTGAAGCTGGCTGGACTGGTGGTGAAGGTTTCTTCGATGAAGACCCCGTCAGTACCGGCCATACTCACAGTGAAGATGAACTCCTCGGCTTCTGCGATGTCATCCCATTCGACGGTTACGTCGCCACCATCTACGGTCCCATGCAGGTCGAAGGGAATCTCCTCTGCCTGGGAGTGGGCTGCCGGTGCAGCTATCAGGGCTGCTGCTGCTCCGATGCTCAGCGCAGTCAGCGCGCGCACTGGGGTCCGGCGCAGCGTGGGCCGGGCGAGTGTTGCGGTGGTTTGTGCTGTGCCGTTCATGGTCCTCGCTCCTTGCGTGGATAGGTGTCAGCGTTGTGTTCTGATGTCGCTCATGGGACATCTGGATACGACGTTAGATTCTTTGCGAACGCAATGCAAGGTGAATTATTGCAAATAATGTAACGATTGCTGTTATCTTGTCACGATCGCGTATACCTAGGAATGTCAGTGATCATCTGGATCAGCGTGAGCACTTAGCCTGTAGAGGCTTTGCAACCGGGAATACTATGGGGTTTAGCAGCACTGTCTTTGCGATCACCGTGTTAATCGTCAGAGGCCGTCATGTCGCCGTCGCTGGCTAACGCACCGGAGAGATCGACACAGACTCCGTCCTTGACCCCATACGCAACTACGGGCCACAACGAAAAACACCCCGAACCTGAGGGTTCGAGGTGTTTCCGATGTCTTGACACTTCACTGGCGGAGGCGGGGGTGTTGTGGCTCAATAGATCGTCAAGGGATGTCTCAATACATCATCAAGGCTAGGGGTGGCTGATGATGGTCGATGACCAAGCGCAGACAGATCATCCAGGCGATCAATAGCGGCACGATGTCTCAGGCTCAGGCAGCGTGGGCTTATGGGGTCTCAGAGTCGATGGTTTCCAAGCTATTGAGACAGTGGGCTAGAGAAGGCGATGCGGCGTTCTACGCCAAGTCCAGAGGGCCGAGGTCTCACCCTGCGGCTGTGTCTGCTGAGGTGATTGCTGAGATCGTGCGGATCCGTTCTAGCTTGGTCACTGCGGGTCTGGATGCAGGGGCAGCCACCATTACTGATCACCTGGCCGCTGGGGTCTTCAGAGACCAGCTGCCATCCCGAGCCAGCATTAACCGGATACTGGCCCGGCAGGGCCTGGTGACCCCGGAGCCGAAGAAACGTCCCAAAGCCTCTCTGATCCGGTTTGAGGCTGAACTGCCTAATGGGTGCTGGCAATCTGATGTCACCAAAATCCTGCTCGCTGATGAGTCTAGGGCGGAGGTGATTACCTGGCTCGATGACTACTCGAGGATGATCCTGCACATCCAGGCTCATACCCGGGTGAGCGTCAATACCGTGGTCTCGTCTTTTACCGCCGCTGCACGGGCCTACGGGCACCCTGCAGCGACCCTGACCGATAACGGACTGGTCTACACCACCCGGTTCCGTGGTGGGTCTAACCGGTTCGAGAAGCTGCTACGCACCCATGATGTGGCACAGCGCAACGGTCGTGGTAATCACCCTCAGACCCAGGGCAAGATCGAACGCTTCCAGCAGACCCTGAAGAAATGGATCACCGCCCAGTCCTCACCAGGAAACATCACAGAGCTCAACCAGCTACTAGGCCGCTTCACCGAGGTCTATAACACCGAGCGCATCCACACAGCCCGCAAAGCCACCCCCTACGCGGCCTACACCTCAGCGCCCAAAGACGCGCCTGCACCCTTGCCTGAGGACACCACCCGCTACCTACACGATCGAGTCGATAAATTCGGCAAACTCAGCATCCGCTATGACGGCCGGATGCGCCATATCGGCATCGGCCGAACCCACGCTGGAACCCCCGTGGTCAAGATCGTCAAAGACCGCCACATCATCGTTGCTGATAAACGCACCGGAGAGGTCTTACGTGACTTCATCCTCGACCCCACACGCGGATATCAACCCCAATAAAACGAAACAGGAAAGGCCCCGAACCAAGGGTTCAGAGCCTTTCCAATGTTCTGAGACAGAACACGGCGGAGACGGAGGGATTTGAACCCTCGGCAGAGAATTAACCCTGCACCACCATTCCAGGGTGGCTCCTTCGGCCGCTCGGTCACGTCTCCAAAGTTTGTCCTCATACGAGGACCGATACATCGTAGCGGAAAACTAGTCGGTTCCGCACATCGGCTACTCCACCAGCTTGGCGTTCAGCTCCTCGGCAAGCTCATCCGGATCAGTCTCACGCTTCAGCAGGTCCAGGATCCCTCCTGAGCCGCCCAGTTCACTGAGCATCGAATCCATCGAATCTTCAGCGGCGGTCAGCAGCGGGTGGTTCGAGGAGAAGAAAGCGCGGGCGCGGGCGGCGCCCTCATCATCGGGATGCTTGGGCTGCGCATAGGCCGCGTACCTCAGCCGCTCAAAGATCTTGGTGAGGTTCTTCTGAGTTCGGGCATAGTCAGCCACAATTTCACTGCGGTCAGCACCTAAGAGAGTCAGTGCCACCCCGGCCAGAATCCCGGTGCGGTCCTTGCCGGCTGCACAGTGGAAGAGCACTCCTCCCTCGGCTTGACCGATCACCTGCAGGCCTTCGGCCACCTCATGGATATGGCTGCGCACCAGACCCGCATACCAGCGGCCCACATCAACCGGGGAGCGCATGGCTGGAGCAGCTTCCACAATCGCCAGGGGATGTACTGCGGTTTCGGCCAAGGGGAGATGATGCGCTCGCACGCCCAGCTCGCCGGTCAGTCGGTGTGGGGAACTCACAACCTCCGGGGTGGAACGCAGATCCAGAACTGCGGAAAGCCCCTGCTGGGCCAAGGCGGAGATCTCCTCCCGAGGAGCGATGGTCGGGTCATCGGAGCGCCACAGCACTCCGGGCTTCACACGTCCGCCCTCCACCGGGATCCCACCCAGGTCGCGTAGATTCACCAACGGCATAGCATCAGAAGAGGCAGTGGTGGTCTCGTAAGTCATGTGAACTTCTGCCTTACCCGTCGCAGGGACTCCTGAATGCTCTTGGCATTAGCCGGCAGCACCTTAGCCAGCTTTATCGCGGCACGGGCCGGCGGGAACTGCTGCCCGGTGTCAAAGGACTCGGTTACCAGAGTGCTGAGGGCGTCGTCGTTCTCTGACAGGACCTCAAACTCCCAGCGCCAGCGGTGACCGGTGGGTTGGCGCCACTCAATCACGCCCTGGGCCCCGGCTGCTGGCCGACGGGCTTGGGTGACCCGCAGCGGCAGCCGGTAAGGCAACCCGAACTTGCGCATATGCACACTGAACCGCGCGCCCTCGGTGAGCTCATGGGCGCCGATGGCCCTGGCCTGGACGGTATGCGAACCGTCGATCTCATGGTGCCGGTGTGGATTCGCCAACAACGCGTAGATCTCCGCTGCGGGGGCAGGGACGGTGATCGAATAGCTGACCGTATGCGGTCCGGCCTCGAGGCGTACAGGTTCACTCTGTGCAGAACTCACTCCGCTAGCCTACCGGTCGCCATTGCGAGGGTTGGCCCAGGATCATCAACTCGCGATACGATGGTCTCTGGCCCCACGCGTGGTGTCATCCTGCTGAACTCCCCCAGGACCTGACGGTAGCAAGGGTAGGCGGGCTCTGGCAGGTGCGCGTGGGGTTTCTAATATCCGCGACTTCTACGTCACGTAGAAAACGGCGTTAGACTGACCGGTGAGCACTGTGGCATTCAACCCGAAGGAGCATCTGTGACCGAGACCTACACCAACTCCCCCATGCCGAGGCTGACTTTCATCACCGGTGGCCTGTTGGTCCTGGTCGGCGGAGGCGGATACATCTTCTCACTGATCAATGACGCCGCACATTGGACTGCGCTGATCCCGGCGATCATTGGTGTGCTGCTGCTGATCAGCGGCGGTATCGCGCTGAAGAGCCTGATGGCAGGCATCCATATGGCTCTGCTCTTCGCCCTGATCGGAGCGCTGGGCATGTTCATGCCCTTGGGCGGCACTGCAGACCTGCTGGCCGGGGAGCATGAGCGTCCGGCAGCCGTCATTGCCGCTTTCATCTCCCTGGTGATCCTGGTGGCTTACCTGTTCCTCGGTGTGCGCAGCTTCCTTGCCGCCCGCCGGTGGAAAAACAGCTGAGGCCGTTTTCCCTCCCTAACCATCGCCTCGGAAGACTTCGCGCAAGCTCGAGTCTTCACTCGGCTCAATCGATCGCGGAAAGTCTCTTGCACCGTTGGCCTCCAGCTCACTGCCCGATCGGCTCGCCTGAGCGGCAGCCAAGGTCAGGTGAGAAGAGCCCGACGCCGTCTGCCTCAGCCTGTGCCCAGGCCTCCTCGATCACTGGCAGGAAGCGCCCATTGGGTGCGAAGTACACCGGCTCCGCCCACCCCTGGGCGGCAAGCTCCTCGTTGATGAACACCTCCTCGGTGAAGACCCCGGCCAACAACCGGTCGTAGTGGTCTCGGATCTCCATGTCGAATTCCAGCACCACTAGGTCTCCTGGGCTGATCAGCTCCGCGATCGCCGCTGAGGCTTCCGGCCCGCCGCATTTCACCGGCTGGTTCGGATGCACCGTCTCAGGGGTGTCGATGTTCAGCAGACGTACCCGCTGCTCACCGCTGTCCAGCTCCACCACGATGGTGTCCCCGTCCACAATGCGTACCAGCTCAGCGACCGCGGCATCATCAGAGAACCCCTCCGGCAGCTCTGGTGGCCGGTTCTGCCACCAGCTGAGCGCCCCGGCCACCAGGATGGCCAGCAGAATCACTCCCAGCCACATCGAGAGGCCTTGAACGAGTGACTGCCGGTTTTGGCCGCGCGGGGAGTTCATGGTGCGGCCCAGGTTCCGCCGCGCCTGGCGCCTGGTGGTACGGCGCACGGCCCGATTGGTGTGTGACTGAGTGTTCATCGGGTGTTCAGCCTACCCAGAAGCCTAAGTACACCGGTCTTTCGTGAGTACACCGGGTTATAAGGCGGTGTAGACATGATTCCGCGGTGTAGTTGTGCAGGGGAGTGGGGCGGATGTGGTGATGTGTGGACCGCGTGGGGCGGAGCGGCGTCGCGCCAGGGAGTGCGGCACGAGGTGATCACGGGTGGTGGCCCAGGTTGCCATGGAGGTGAGCAGGCGCCGTCGTCCTCTGGGAAAATGCTTCAAGTTGTGCCAGTTCTTCGAAAAAGCAAAGAAATGCAGATCTTCACCCCAGAAGAGCTGGAAATGGGGTTGCGAAGTGCCGAAAACTGGTGAATGTCAGCGATGGCAGACCAAGAATCAAAGGAGATTCCCATGACAATCACCACCGACGAGACCACCGGGACCGGAACCGGCGGACTTCAGCCCGAGAGCCGCGTGGCCTTCGAAGAGAAGGTCCAGGCGCTGCAGACCGAGTGGGAGACCAACCCGCGCTGGCGGAACGCGAGCCGCGACTACTCCGCTGAGGAGGTGGTGAAGCTCCAAGGCACCGTGCAGGAGGAGTACACCCTGGCCAAGCGCGGATCGCAGAAGCTCTGGGCCCAGCTGACCGAGGAGCACGCCGCCGGCAAGTTCACCAACTCGCTCGGAGCCCTGACCGGCAACATGGCCGTGCAGCAGGTCAAGGCCGGACTGCGTGCCATCTACCTCTCCGGCTGGCAGGTGGCAGGTGACGCCAACCTCTCCGGGCAGACCTACCCCGACCAGTCGCTCTACCCGGCCAACTCCGTGCCGAACGTGGTCCGGCGGATCAACAACGCCCTGTTGCGCGCCGACCAGATCGAGTACCTGGAGGGCAAACGCACCGTGGAGGACTGGTTGGTGCCGATCGTCGCCGACGCAGAGGCAGGATTCGGCGGCCCGCTCAACGCCTATGAGCTGATGAAGTCCATGATCGCCGCCGGTGCATCCGGGGTGCACTGGGAGGATCAGCTGGCTTCCGAGAAGAAGTGCGGCCACCTGGGTGGAAAAGTGCTGGTGCCCACCGGTCAGCACATCCGCACCTTACAGTCAGCCCGACTGGCCGCAGATGTGTCCAAAACCCCCAGCGTGATCATCGCCCGCACCGACGCTGAGGCCGCCACCCTGATCACCTCCGATGTGGATGAGCGCGACGCCGAGTTCATCACCGGTGAGCGCACCGCAGAGGGCTTCTACAAGGTGCGCAACGGGATCGACCCCTGCATCGCCCGGGCCAAGGCCTACGCCCCCTACTCTGACCTGATTTGGATGGAGACCGGCACCCCGGATCTGGAAGTGGCCAAGCGGTTCGCCGAGGCCGTGAAGTCCGAGCACCCCGACCAGATGCTCTCATACAACTGCAGTCCCTCCTTCAACTGGAGGAAGCACCTGGACGATGACACCATCGCTAAGTTCCAGCGTGAGCTCGGTGCCATGGGCTTCACCTTCCAGTTCATCACCCTGGCCGGGTTCCACGCCCTGAACTACTCCATGTTCGAACTGGCTAAGGGCTACAACGCTGAGCAGATGAAGGCCTACGTGGAGCTGCAGGAGAAGGAGTTCGCCGCCGAGGACCAGGGCTACACCGCCACCAAGCACCAGCGCGAGGTCGGTACCGGGTACTTCGACGCCGTCTCCACCACTCTGAACCCCGAATCCTCCACGGTGGCCCTTCGCGGCTCCACCGAAGAGGGCCAGTTTCACTGAGCCGGAGACCACCACGAGGAGATGCCATGAGCGCCATCGAGATTAACGGCAAACCGGTGACCACCCACGCCTGCAGCCTCAATGTCATCGGGGAGCGGGGCACCCGATTGAGCCCAGTGCAGACCCCACTCCAGGGGGAGTCCGCTGAGGCGATTGAGGATGTGAGCGCCGAAGGCGCGACAACGACGGCAGTGCGGAGCCGCAGATAGCGGGAGAAGACCACTGCGTCCCCGGAGTTATTCGAGGTCCTCCGGGGGCGCAGTCCTCCCGCGGGAAGTACACTCACACCATGGTTGCCACGGAGCCTGAAACCGAAGATGACGTCCTGGACCTGATTGCCCTGGGCCGCCGGGTGCGGCACCTGCGAAAGAAACAGGGCATGACCCTGGACGATCTGGGCGAGGCCGTGGGCACCGCACCCAGTCAGCTCAGCCTGTTGGAGAACGGCCGGCGCGAGCCCAAACTCTCCCAGCTCCAGCAGCTGGCCCGTGCGCTCGGCGTGAGCACCGATGACCTGCTTGGCGCAGAACCACCCTCCAAGCGGGCAGCCCTGGAGATCGAGCTGGAGAAG
The DNA here is from genome assembly GCF_008711175.1 of Nesterenkonia ebinurensis. Lineage (GTDB taxonomy): Bacteria > Actinomycetota > Actinomycetes > Actinomycetales > Micrococcaceae > Nesterenkonia > Nesterenkonia ebinurensis. The sequence goes on along the minus strand of NZ_VWNF01000041.1, from coordinate 92,097 downwards.
ACTCAGCGCGGACCCCTCTACGCCGCCCTGGGACTGCCCACAGTGCGGATATCCAATCGGTTGCCGATGGACGTGCTGGAATCCCTGGTGGCTCTGCAGCGTGAGCTCACCCGCCGGCTTGAGGAGCAGGCCGCCACCCCTGAGGAGGCTCGCCGGGCCAACACCGAACTGCGCGAGGAGATGAAGGCCCGCAACAACTACTACCCCGAGATCGAGGCCCAGGCCGTCGAGCTGCTTGACGCCGTGGGCTATTCCTCCGGGCCGCTGGGACACCACATCGCCGCCCGTGTCGCTGAGCATCTGGGCTTCTCCATCCGGTTCGTCCCCAATCTCCCCAACTCCACCCGCTCCGTCACTGACCGGCATCACCGCATCATCTACCTCACCCAGGGCCGCTCTCGCGACTGGGATGCCCGCTCAGTGCTGCTGCAGGCTCTGGGGCACCACGTGCTGGGCCACACCGAGCCGGAGGACTACTCTGAGTTTCTGCGCCAGCGGGTCTACACCAACTACTTCGCCGCCGCCCTGCTGATGCCCGAGCGCACCGCCGTGGAGCACTTAGTCGAAGCCAAGGGCGCCAAGGAGCTGGCCATCGAGGACCTCCGCGATGCCTTCGCCGTCTCCTACGAATCCGCCGCCCACCGGTTCACCAACCTGGCCACCGAACATCTGGGCATCACCTGCCACTTTCAGAAGGTCCACGAGTCCGGCATCATCCACAAGGCCTATGAGAACGACGGCGTCAGCTTCCCCACCGACCACTCAGGGGCCATCGAGGGCCAGACCGTCTGCCGGCGATGGACCTCCCGGGAGGTCTTCGACGTCCAGGACAAATTCCGCTCCTTCAACCAATACACCGACACCCCGGCCGGCACCTACTGGTGCACCGCCCGCACCTCAGCGCACTCCTCCGGGATGTACTCGCTGTCCATCGGGGTGCCTTTCGAGCACGCCAAATGGTTCCGCGGCAAGGACACCCAGGCCCGTTCGGTCTCCGGCTGCCCTGACGATCCCGGCTGCTGCCGCACGCCTCCGGCCGAGCTCGCCGAGGTCTGGGCCGGGGCCGCCTGGCCGGCCAGCCGGGCCAACACCCACCTGCTGGCCGCCATGCCGCAGGGCGCCTTCCCCGGAGTGGACACCACCGAGGTCTACCAGTTCCTGCAGCACCACTCCCAGCCGGGGCAGTGAGGCTCAGACCGAGGGCGTGCTGGCACGGGGAGCCGGCGTGGCGTCATCGTGCTTTCTCTGCTGGACCAGGGGCATCACGCCGGTGGCCTCATTGACCCACCTGCGGGCACGACGCCGCGCCACTCCCTGGCGCACCGAGAACTTCCCGTGCACCAGCCAGTACAGGCCCAGGGTGGCCACCACCACGCCGGCGCACCCGGCGTACATCACCTGGTAGCCGAAGGATTCCACCACCGGGCCCAGGGCCAGCGGGGCGAAGCCGAAGCCCAGATCCATCATGATGAAGAAGGTGGAGATCCCGATGCTGATCCGGTGGGTGCGCAGCTTGGAGGCGATGATCGCCTGGATCGCCGGCAGCATCGCGCCGAAGCCGAACCCGGCCAGCACCCCGGCGGCTACCATCACCGCCTGGTTGGGTGACCAGGCCAGCAGACTCATGGAGACGATGAAGGCGCCCAGTGCGGGCATGATCACCACATTGTCGCCGAAGCGGTCCTGGACTCGACCCATGAACAACCGGGCCACCAGCATGGTGGCGGCATAGACCACAAAGTAGATGCTGGCGGCATCGGTCATCCCCAGCGACTGGGCATAGCCGTTAAGGAAAGTCATCACCGAGGCGAAAGTGATGCCCAGCAGCATGGCCACCAGGGCGATGGAGAAGGCCCGCGGTTCAATCACATCAGAGGGGCCTAGGCGCAGCCGCTCCCGCAGCGGAGTCCCGGGCTGCTTCACCTCAGGTGTGCGGACCAGGCAGGCGAAGAGGAAAGCGATGGCCGAGATCAGCGAGACCACCGAGAACATTCCCGAATAGCCGTAGGCCGCCGAGAGCTGAATGGCCGCCAGGGGCCCCAGGGCCGGGGGCAGCGAATTGGCCAGCAGATAGTACCCCGAGCCCTCCCCGCGGCGGGAGCGGGGAATGATGTCGAAGACTGCAGCGGTCAGCGCGGTCTGGCCGAAGCCCAGGGCAATGCCGTGGAAGATGCGCAGGGTGATCAGCCATTCGTAGGAGCTGATCACCGGGTAGCCCACACTAGCCAGGGTGAAGATCAGCAGGCAGATCACCAGAATCGGCTTGCGGCCCAGGGTGTTGACGTACTTGCCGGCGAAGAACCGGGCAGCCAGGGCGCCCACCACAAAAGCGCTGGCGGCGAACCCTGCGGCAGTCTCTCCGGCACCGAACTCGCTGGCCGCATAGACCGCCATAGCCGTCACCAGGGTGAAGAACACCGTAGTGATGCATAGGTTGATCAGGATCGCCAGGATAAAGTTCCAGCTGAACAGCGGTTCTTTCGTATCCTGATTGCTGGCATCCTGACTCACATACCGATTCTTTCACGAAGGGGCTCACCGTGGCTGCCCAGCACAGCATCGACCTCAACGCCGACCTCGGCGAGAGCTTCGGCTCCTGGAGCATGGGCCAGGACTCCGCCATGCTGGGCCAGGTCTCCTCGGCCAATATCGCCTGCGGGTTCCACGCTGGGGACCCGCAGGCCCTGCGTACCACCCTGCAGGCCGCAGCAGAGGCCGGGGTTACCGTGGGCGCCCACCCCGCCTACCGGGACCTGGCCGGGTTCGGTCGCCGGTTTGTGGACGCCTCAGCTGAGGAGCTCACCGCCGATGTGCTCTACCAGCTCTCCGCCCTGGACGGCCTGGCCGCCGCTGCCAGCACCAGGGTCCGCTACATCAAGCCGCATGGAGCCCTCTACCACGCCTGCCACAGCCATCCGGGGCATGCGCTCGCGGTGGTCGATGCGCTCTCCGCCTTCGCCGAGGCCACCGGTCGGGTGCTTCCGCTGCTGCTGGCCCCCGGCGCCCTGGCCCATCAGATCGCCGCAGAACGGGGAATCCCCACCCCTCAGGAGATTTTCGCAGATCGGGCCTACCGGCCGGACGGTACGCTGGTCTCCCGGCGTGAACCAGGCGCTGTAGTCACCCATATCCCTGCGGTGGCTGAGACAATCCAGCGCTACGCGGAGGAGGGCACCATCATCGCCGAGGACGGCACCAGCCTGCAGATCCAGGCCGACAGCATCTGCCTGCACGGGGACACCCCCTCAGCCGGTGCAATGGCCGAGGCGGTCCGCGCCGCGCTCACCGGCGCTGGGGTCAGCATTGAGAGCTTCGCCTGATGGAGGCCCTGCACCGGGCGGGCCAGCGGGCTCTGCTGGCCGAATTCGCCAGCCCGGCCGATGTGCTGGCCTTCCACCGGCAGCTCAGTGCCACGCCGCTGCCCGGGCAGCTTGAGGCGGTGCCCGCGGCGCGGACTGTGCTGGTCGCCTTCCGCACCCGTCAGCAGGCCCGGGAGGCGCAGCGGCAGCTGCGCCGTATCCGTCCTAAGGCCGGTGCCTCCGAGACTGGCCGGGAAATCGAGTTGCGGGTCCACTACGACGGCGCCGACCTGGACTCTGCCGCCGAGCATCTCGGGCTCAGTCCCCAGGGACTCATCGACTGGCACAGCAGCACCCGCTGGGCGGCTGCCTTCGGCGGCTTCGCCCCCGGGTTCACCTATTGTCTGCCGGAGCAGCTGGTTACCCGGCGCCGGCCCAGGAAGTCCGGCCTCCCCGGGCCCGTGCCGAGACTGGAGACCCCGCGCACCGTGGTCCCCGCCGGTGCGGTGGGCCTGGCCGGAGAGTTCTCTGCAGCCTATCCGCGCAGCAGCCCGGGCGGCTGGCAGCTCATCGGCACCACCGACGCCGCGCTCTGGGACATCAGCCGTCCCGAACCTGCCCTGATCCGGGCCGGAGACACGGTGCGTTACCGGCCCGTGGCCGAACGGATCACCGTGAGCGCCGGAGCCCAGCAGCCTGCCCCCGTCCCGCCGGTGCCGGCCACAGACGTGGTGCTGGAGGTGCTCAGCCCCGGCCCGCAGACCCTGCTGCAGGACCTGGGCCGGCCCGGCCACAGCGAACTGGGCGTGCCCCGCTCCGGGGCCGCCGACCTACAGGCACTGCGACAGGTCAACCAACTGGTGGGAAACCCTCAGGAGGCAGTGGGCTTCGAGGTCCTCCACGGCGGACTGGAACTGGCGGTGCACCAGATCTCCGTGCTGGCGGTCACCGGGGCCGAAAGCAGACTTCAGATCAGCACTCCGTCCGTGCCGGAGACCTCCAATATGGCCAGCCACGGCGTTCCCGGGCCCGAGCAGATCAGGGAGGTTCCGCTGCGCGCCCCCTTCCTCATCTACCCGGGCGAGCGGCTGAGACTCAGCGCTCCCAGCCGAGGACTGCGCAGCTATGTGGCCGTCTCCGGGGGACTGGCCGCCCCGGCGGTGCTGGGCAGTTCCGCCACCGACCTGCTCTCCGGACTCGGCCCGGCACCAGTCTCCGCCGGCCAGTGCTTCGCCCTGGTGGGGGCGCCCTCCGGCTTTGTGGGGATCGCCGACGTCGCCCGCACCGCCCTGCCCGAGCCGGGAATCCCCACCACCCTGAGGTTCGTCCCGGGGCCCCGGGAGGAGTGGTTCGCCTCCAAGCACAGCAACCCAGGGCTTGCCGCGCTGCAGTCAATGACTTGGACAGTCTCCGAGGACTCCAACCGTGTGGGCACGCGGCTGCGAGCTGCGCACCCCGAGGATCCCGATGGCCCTGAGCATTCCGAACCGCCGGTTCAGCGCACCCGCCAGGAGGAGCTGCCCAGTGAGCCGGTGGTGCGCGGATCCATCCAGATCCCGCCCTCAGGTGAACCGATGGTGTTTCTGGCAGACCACCCGGTCACCGGCGGATACCCTGTGATCGGCGTCGTCGTCCGTGAGGACCTCGGCCTGGCCGCCCAACTGCCTCCCGGTCATCAGGTACGTTTCCAGGCCGTGGAGCCCTACACCCTCGATCCGCTGTAGGCTTCCTCCGTGACCCACACTCCTGACCATTACGACGACGCCCCCGTTCTTGATGAGCTTCGGCGCACCTCGGTGCCCGGCAATGTTATTCGCGGCGGGCTGATCGGTGTGGTGGAGACTGTGCCCGGGGTCTCCGGGGGCACAGTGGCCCTGGTGGTGGGGATATACCGGCAGCTCATCGACTCCGCCTCCGCGATCGTCTCCGGCGTCCGGGCGCTGATCACCGGTCCCGACCGGGCGCAGCACTTTCGGGAGCAGATGGCCCTGGTCCACTGGTCCGTGGTGATCCCGGTGATGATCGGCATGCCAATCGGTCTCTTCACTGCCGTGCAGTTCATTGGAGACTGGGTGGAAAATTACCCTGAGCTGACCCGGGCTGCCTTCTTCGGCATGGTGCTGGTCTCCCTGGCGGTGCCCTACCGGATGGCCCGCGACTCGGCTTCAGGCACCCTGGCGGTAAAGCACTGGATCATCGGCCTGGCAGCTGCGGCAGTCACCTTCGTGCTGGTCTCCCTGCCTCCGGGCCAGGTGGAACCCCATTGGTGGATTGTGCTGCCAGCGGCCGCAGTGGCTGTCTCCGCGCTACTGCTTCCCGGACTCTCCGGGTCTTTCTTACTGTTGACCTTCGGGCTCTACCAGCCCACCATCGCCGCCGCTCGGGACCTCGACCTCGGATACCTCGCGGTGTTCTTCGCCGGGCTGCTCATTGGGCTGGTGAGCATCGTCAAGGGGCTGAAATGGCTGCTGGACCACCATCACACGGTCACTATGGTGGTGCTTGCCGGAGTGATGCTCGGAGCGCTGCGCACCCTCTGGCCCTGGCAGACTGAGGACCGCGGGCTGTTGGCGCCGGATGAGCTGTTGGCACCTGCGGCGGGTCTGGCAGCAGCTGGGGCGGGCATCGTCGCACTGCTGCTGGTTCTTGACCGGCGGCTCAGTCGGCACCAGCAGCACCGTTGAGCAGCGGCTGAAGGCAGCCGCGAATCTCAGCGTGCAACTGCTCCATGCTGCCGGTGGCATCAAGCACCAGGTAACGCTTCGGGGCACCAGCGGCCCGGTCCAGGAACGCTTGGCGCAGCGCAGCGTGGAAGACAAGATCCGCCGATTCTATCCGGTCCCCGGCCGCACCCCCGTCGCGGGCCGCCCGGCGCTGGGCAGAGAGCGCAGGATCCAGATCCAGCAGAACGGTGACATCTGGCTGCAGACCCTGCGTTGCCCAGGCATTGATCTGTGCCACCTCAGCCACCCCCAGGCCGCGACCAGCACCCTGATAGGCCAGGGAGGAATCGATGTAGCGATCGCAGAGCACCACGGCGCCTGAGGCCAGGGCCGGGCGGATCTTCTGGGTCACATGGGCAGCACGGGAGGCCGCAAAGAGCAGCGTCTCGGTCCGCGGGTCCACCTCTCCCTGGCCGTGCTCCAGCAGCAGACCACGGATCCGCTCGCCGATTTCTGTGCCGCCGGGCTCCCGGGTGCGCAGTACAGTGTGCCCAGCTCCGGTCAGCCAGTCCTCCAGCAGCTGAAGCTGAGTGGTCTTGCCCGCGCCTTCGCCGCCCTCGAAGACGACGAAGAGTCCTTTGCTCTGCTCACTCACGGACTTCAGCCTATCTGCACCGCACGGGCGCTGAGCCTGCGATAGCATCGAGGCATGTCTCAGCTCTGGATCCTGGCATTCCTCGCCGACTACTATATTCAGCTGGCGTTCATTGTGGTCTGCGTAATCCTGGCCGTGATCGCCCTGCTGCGCTGCCTGCCGAAGAGCTCGGACATGTTCTTCGTGCAGGGCAAGCGCACCAAAGGATTCTGGCTGGGCATGACCGGCGGAGCCCTGGCCCTGACCGTCATCGGCCTGCTCTCCCACCTCTCCCCGCCTGGAGCGTTCAGCCTGCTCTTCCCGGTGATCGGCGCCTGCATGGCCTCGGTGTACCTGGCTGATGTGGACCCCGCGGTCAGTGGCCGGTAGTCCACTGCGGGCTGCCCCGGCGGCACCCGAGTCCCGATAGAGTGGTCACTGAAGACAACGGCGTCGTGATCTCACACCCTCTACTGAATGGGAGCACCGGCAATGAGCTATGACCTGATCCTGCTGCGGCACGGCCAGAGCGAGTGGAACCAGAAGAACCTTTTCACCGGCTGGGTGGATGTGCCGCTGACTGAGACCGGCCGGGCTGAGGCCGCCCGCGGCGGTCAGCTGCTGGCTGAGCACAACCTGCTGCCCGATGTGGTGCACACCTCGCTGCTGCAGCGCGCTATCACCACCGCGCACCTGACCCTGGAGACCGCTGACCGGCTGTGGATCCCGGTCAAGCGGGACTGGCGGCTCAACGAACGCCACTATGGTGCTCTGCAGGGCAAGAACAAGACCCAGGTGCGCGAGAAGTACGGCGAGGAACAGTTCATGACCTGGCGGCGCTCCTACGACACCCCTCCCCCTGAGATCGACGCCGAGGATCCCTACAGCCAGTCCGGGGATGCTCGCTACGCAGATCTGGGCGAGGCTGCGCCGAAGACTGAGTGCCTCAAGGACGTGGTGGAGCGGTTCATCCCCTACTACGAGTCCGAGGTGATCGGCGATCTCAAGGCAGGTAAGACCGTGCTGCTGGCCGCCCACGGCAACTCGCTGCGTGCCCTGGTGAAGCATTTGGATGGGATCAGCGATGAGGACATTGCCGGACTGAACATCCCCACCGGCATTCCGCTGCACTACCAGCTGGACGAGAACTTCACACCGGTTAACACTGGTGGCACCTACCTGGACCCCGAGGCTGCTGCTGAGGCAATCCAGGCCGTTGCCAACCAGGGTAAGAAGTAAGGCCTAAGCTCCTGACCGGGACGGGTGTGTCTGGCTTGGTGTGTTGAATTCCCGTGAATAGCCGTAGTCGCGGCAGTCTTCCGAGGAATTCAACACACCATTCTCTCCGATAGGGTCGGCACCGAGAACTATCCTTGCTTCATCCTCCTGCTAGGAGGACTTGTTTATCCACAGATAGTCACTTTTTGTCCATTTTGGACTCATTTGGTGGGATTCTGTGGGTATGAGGAATCCGCATCCACTGCCTCCAGAACTACTGGGCGCCGTGTTTACTCGAGAAGAAGCTTCCCAACACGGTGTTGAGGGCGGACGTCTGCAGGCCCGAGACGTGGAACGGATCAGCTGGGGAGTTTATAGGCACAAGCCACTGGATCAGGATCATAGAACCGCCTCAGGGGAGTCTGAGACGCTGCTTGAGGGCATGCTGTCGAAGGCCCGGGCACTCTCAGTGCGGTCCGGGAACCTCTGGATCAGCCACTTCACGGCGGCGAGATGTCTTGGGCTGAGGGTTCCCCGCCGGTTTCAGCACGATCTGCGCATCCACATCACTGGGCTCAATCGTTCGCCTGCCCTCGCTGGTGCCTCTGATGTGGTCTTCCACCGCTCCAAGAAATATCCCCCGGAGCTGTGGAAGTTCCGAGGTGCTGCGCTTTCGCCAGGACCGCGCGTGTTCCTGGAACTGGCTGAGACGCTGATGGTCCATGAACTCGTCGCCGTCGGTGACCAGCTGGTCCGTCAACCTCATCCCAGCCTTGAGTCTCGGAAGCGCCCTTGGTGCACGGTTGAGGAACTTCAGCGCATCGTTCGGGCTGGCCGCGGGCGGATAGGTGTTTCTCGGGCCAGGGAGGCATTGCAGCTGGTCCGGGTGGGGGCAGACTCCGAACCGGAAACCTATATGAGGCTTGCCATAATTGCAGCAGGGCTTCGGGAGCCTGAGCTTCAGATCAAGCTTCACCCTCGGGATGCGTACTCTCCGACAGGCGATGCTGGGTACCGCGACCAGAAGATCGTGCTGCAGTACGAGGGGCAACACCACTTCACAGCAGAGCAGCAGGCCCGGGACCAGCGCCGCAACGCAGCGTTCGAGGCAGAAGGCTGGACTGTCATCCTGGCCAACCGGGTGGATCAGCAGGAGGGATTTCGCTCCCTGATCGCGCGCCTGGAGCGATTGCTACGGCAACACCGCTGATACTGGCTGAGCATCCCGCAGGTTGGTGTGCTGAAATCCGCCGCAAGCGGTTTGAAGTGCTGCTGTTTCCCGGGATTTCAGCACACCATTCGCCTTATGGGAAGCAGAAAGGGGCGCCAGGGGGCGGACGCGGAGACTAAGCGGGCCTACTTGCCGAACTCATTCGGGTGGGGGCTGCGCCGCCCCTCCTCACCCTTGTCCAGGGCATCCAGGGCGGCCATATCCTGCTCGGTGAGCTCGAAGCCCGAGAGATCCAGATTGGACCGGATGCGTTCCGGATTGTCTGATTTGGGGATGACGACGTCGCCCCGCTGCAGGTGCCAGCGCAGGATCACCTGGGCGGGCGCGTGGCCGTGCTTCGCCGCCAGCTCGGCGATGACCGGGTCGCTGAGCTCGGTGCCCTTGCCCAGCGGGCTCCAGGCCTCAACCATGATTCCGCGGGCCTTGGAGAACTCACGCAGCTCGTTATTGGCGAAGTAGGGATGGACCTCGATCTGGTTCACCGCGGGGACGACCCCGGTAGCTGCGATGATCCGCTCCAGGTGCTCCGGCTGGAAGTTGGAGACACCCACCGAGCGGGCCCGGCCGGTCTCCTGCACCTGGAGCATCGCCTTCCAGGTGTCCACATAGTCGGTGTTCAGGAACGGCAGCGGCCAGTGGATGAGGAAGAGGTCCACATAGTCGAAGCCCAGCCGGTCGAGGGACTCCTGGAAGGTGCGGTGCACATCGGTCGGATCATGGTGCCCGTTGTTGAGCTTGGTGGTGACGAAGACCTCTTCCCGCGGCACTCCGGAGGCGCGCACGCCCTCACCGACACCGGTCTCATTGCCGTACATCTGGGCGGTGTCGATATGCCGGTACCCGGCCCGCACCGCCTCAGCCACAGAGCGAGCAGCATCTGCGGCCTGGGAGGTCCCGAAGCCGATCTGGGGGATATGGGCACCTGAGTTCAGCGGCAGCGTCGTCGTCATAGTCCCCGATCCTACGCTGAGCACTCTGTTCAGGCTGCGGGCTCCGGCTCCCACTCGCCGGTGACCAGGTACTGAATCTTCCTGGCCACTGAGACACCGTGGTCGCCGAAGCGCTCGAAGTACCGGCTGGCCAGAGTGACATCGGCGGTGGTGGCAGCCGAGGCCTCCCAGCCAGGACGGGCAATAGTGATGAAGATCCCGGCGTGCATCTCATTGATCTGCTCGTTGAGCGAGTGGATCTCAGCCACCAGCTCCAGCTGACGCGTCACCATCAACTCCACCAGTTTCTTGGCGATCGCCACGTCCTTCTCCGCCATCTTCCGGTACACCTCCACCAGCGCAGCAGGGGCCACCGTGTCCGGGTAGCGTAATCGAGTCAGCTGAGCGATGTGCCGGGCCAGATCACCCATCCGCTCCAGGGAGGTGGACATCCGCAGCGCCCCAACGATCAACCGCAGGTCAGAAGCCACCGGGCCCTGCAGGGCCAGCAGCTCGATGGCCTTCTCATCCAGGTCACTCTGCTTGGCGTCGATCCGGGCGTCAGCAGCGATAACCTCCTCGGCCAGCTGCACATCGGCCATCTCGAAGGAGCGATAGGCCTTCTCCATCGCCTCGGTGACCAATACGGCGATATCGCTGAGCTGATCGCCCAGATTGTGGAGGTCTTCCTGGAAGAGTTTGCGCATAGTTCAACGGGTCCTTTCCTCACGCGAGTGCATCGCTATCCTCGCCCCGCCGGATGAACACCGCCCGGACAACCAGGCAACCAGAAGGTGAACAGACCGTGAACTGTTGACCGCGGAGCGACCCAGAGGCAACGCCGCGGTGAATTTTCGGCCTAAGCTGGGGGACTGTGGACTCCCTGCTGATCGCTGTGCTCGCCGGCGTCGTCGGCCTCGCCATTGGCGTGGTGGGCATGCACGCTTTCCGGGTCAGCGAACGGCAGCGGGCCGAGGGCATCGATGTGGATGAACCCGCCATGCCGGAGGGCGCCACCGAGGTGCTGGCCTCCCTGGGCCTGGCCTACATTGTGGTGGACACTGTGGACGGGGTGGTCCGGGCCAACCCGGCCGCCTACGCCTTCGGCCTGGTCCGCGGCCACACTGTGGTCCATCAGGAGGTGCTGGGGCTGACCGCACGGGTCCGCGGCGACGGCGTGATCATCGAGGAGCAGCTGGAGCTCCCGCGCGGTCTGCAGGGCGAAACCTCCATTGTGGTCAGCCTCCGGGTGGCCCCGTTGGGTGATGAGTACATTCTGGTGCTGGCCGATGACCGCACCGAGGTCTCCCGTACCGAGGCGGTCCGGAATGACTTCGTGGCCAATGTCTCCCACGAGCTGAAGACCCCGGTCGGTGCGATCAGCCTGCTGGCTGAGACCATTGAAGACGCCGCTGATGACCCCGACGCCGTCCAACGCTTCTCCAAGCGGCTGCACAAGGAGTCCAACCGGCTGGCCGTGCTGGTCCAGGACATCATCGAGCTCTCCCGGGTGCAGGGCAAGAACGTTGTGCATGCCGGGGTGCCGGTGGATCTCAACGCAGTGCTCGCCGATGCAGTGGACCGTTCCAGGCTTCCGGCTGAGGCCAAGCAGATCGAGCTGCGGGTGGGCGGCAGCCTTCCCCGCCGTGTGCACGGGGACCCTGACCAGCTCACCATGGCCTTCCGCAATCTCATCGACAATGCGGTGCGCTACTCGCCTGAGGTGACCCGGGTCGGCATCGGACTCTCATCCCGCGACGGCATCGCCCAAATCACCATCACCGACCAGGGCATCGGTATCGCCCCAGAGAATCAGGAACGCATCTTTGAACGATTTTACCGGGTCGACGCCGCCCGCTCCCGCTCCACCGGCGGCACCGGACTGGGTTTGAGCATCGTCAAGCACGTGATCGGCAACCACGGCGGCGAGGTGGCGCTGTGGTCCCAGCCCGGGCGCGGCTCCACCTTCACTGTGCGCATGCCCGAGCTTGAAGAGGGCTTGGACAGCCTGAGCGGACTGGGGGACGACGCCGCCGTCGGCGATCTTGCCGAGACATTCACCAGCACTGCCAGCACACCATCGCAGACCGTTAGAACCTACACCGCCAAGAAGCAGCCGCCGGCCGAATAGGCGGCAGGAAGAAATTGAGGAGTCACCTTGACCAGGATTCTCATCGTCGAAGACGAGGCCTCGTTCTCCGAGGCGCTGTCCTACACGCTGCAGAAGGAGGGTTACGACGTGGTTGTGGCCGAGGACGGCACTGAGGCCATCGAAGTCTTCGACAAAGAAGGCGCCGATCTGGTGCTGCTGGACCTGATGCTGCCCGGCCAGCCCGGCACTGAGGTCTGCCGCCAGATCCGGCTGCGCTCAGCAGTGCCGGTGATCATGCTCACCGCCAAGGACTCCGAGATCGACAAAGTGGTGGGTCTGGAGCTCGGTGCCGACGACTACGTGACCAAGCCGTACTCATCCCGTGAGCTTCTGGCCCGGGTCCGGGCGGTGCTGCGCCGGCATGTGGACACCGAGCTGGACGACTCCTCCACCATTGTGGCCGGGCCGGTGCGGATGGACATCGAGCGGCACATCGTGGAAGTGGCAGGGCGCAGCCTGAACCTGCCGCTGAAGGAGTTCGAGCTGCTGGAGATCCTGATCCGCAACGCTGGCCGGGTGCTCACCCGCGGCCAGATCATTGACAGAGTCTGGGGCTCCGACTATGTGGGCGACACCAAGACCCTGGACGTGCACGTCAAGCGGCTGCGTTCCAAGATCGAGACCGACCCCGCCAAGCCCCGCCTGCTGGTCACCGTCAGAGGGTTGGGCTACAAATTTGATGCATAGCCTTCAGCGCATGCTCAAACAGCTGGCCGGGCAGGGGGCCGCACAGACCAGGCGGTGGGCGGGAAGCCCGGACGGCGATACGTTCGAGGTCTGACTCGGCCGGATTCCGCGCACATAGTGTGTGAGAAGCTGCGGAATGATGGCCGATTCGGGGTGAGTTTCCACCTTTCTGACACATTATTTCGTGGTGAGGAGGATGGTGGAGGCACCGGTAGAGTAGTACCCGGCCCAGAACGGAGAGGTGTGAAGGAGCAGATATGACCAGTGCCGAAGGCTTCCAGCCGATCAGGCGGGCACTCATCTCCGTGTTCGACAAGACTGGGCTAGGGGATCTGGCCGCCGGACTGCACGCTGCCGGGGTTGAGATCGTCTCTACCGGCTCCACAGCCGCCGCCATCGCCGAATCAGGCGTCCCGGTCATCCCGGTCGAAGAGGTCACCGAGTTTCCGGAGATGCTCGACGGACGGGTCAAGACCCTGCACCCTCGCATCCACGGCGGAATCCTGGCTGACCGGCAGAACCCTGAGCATGTCAAGACCCTGGAAGACCATGGGATCGCTGCATTCGACCTGGTGGTGGGCAATCTCTACCCCTTCGCCCAGACAGTGGCCTCCGGCGCCTCTGAGGCGGAGATCGTGGAGAAGATCGACATCGGTGGCCCCTCCATGGTCCGCGCCGCGGCCAAGAACCATGCCTCGGTGGCCGTGGTGGTGGACCCGCTGCGCTACCGCGAGACCGTGGCCGCCGCCCAGGGTGAAGGATTCAGCCTGGGCGGACGCAAACGCCTGGCAGCACTGGCTTTCGCACATACCGCCGCCTATGACACCGCAGTGGCCCGCTGGACCGCCGTTGAGTTCAACGACGACGTCGACGCCGCTGACATCCCCGCCCCGGCCACTCTGGGGGAGGGGCGCAAAGTGGAGTTCCCACCCTTTGCCGGGCTCGCCCTGGAGCGGGTCGCCACGCTGCGCTACGGGGAGAATTCCCATCAGCCGGCTGCTCTCTACGCTGAGCACAACGGCGTACCGGGACTGGCCCAGGCCACTGTGCTGCACGGCAAGGAGATGAGCTACAACAACTACGTGGACGCCGACGCCGCGGTGCGCACCGCCTACGACTTCGATGAGCCCGCCGTGGCCATCATCAAACACGCCAACCCCTGTGGTGTGGCCGTGGGGGAGAGCATCGCCGGCGCCCATCAGGCTGCCCACGCCTGCGACCCGCTCTCAGCCTTCGGCGGGGTGATCGCAGCCAACCGTGAGGTCAGCGGGGAGATGGCCGAAACTGTGGCAGGCATCTTTACCGAGGTCGTCGTCGCCCCCTCCTTCGCGGAAGAGGCGCTGGAGATCCTCAAGCGGAAGAAGAACATCCGGATCATCCAGCTCGCTGCTGAGCACAGCCGGGATGCCGTGGAGTACAAACAGATCTCCGGTGGCATGCTGCTCCAAGCCTCAGACACCTTTCAGGCTCCCGGTGACGATCCCGCCCAGTGGCAGCTGGCCGCCGGCCCCGCGGCAGACAACGCACAGCTGAATGACCTGGCTTTTGCCTGGCGGGCGATCCGCTCGGTGAAGTCCAACGCCATCCTGCTGGCTAAGAATCAGGCCACCGTAGGCATCGGAATGGGACAGGTCAACCGGCTGGACTCCTGCCGGCTGGCCGTGCAGCGAGCCAATACCTTAGGCGGCGACGGCGTGGAGCGGGCCCGCGGCGCAGTAGCCGCCTCTGACGCGTTCTTCCCCTTCGCCGACGGCCTGCAGTCACTGATCGCTGCAGGAGTCACCGCCGTGGTTCAGCCCGGCGGTTCCCAGCGCGACGCCGAGGTGATCGCCGCCGCTGAACAGGCCGGCCTGACCATGTACCTCACCGGCGTCCGGCACTTCTTCCACTGATCATGACTGAGCAGCTGGACGAACTCGAGGATCTCATCCGTGATGAGCGGCTGCGTGAGCTGCGCATCGCCCTGGATGAGCTCAACACCGGCGACATCGTCGATTTCCTGGAGCGTCTGGGCGTCAAAGACCGGGCGGTGACCTTCCGGCTACTGCCCAAGGACACCGCGGTGGAGGTATTCGACCGGCTGGACCAGGCACTGCAGCACGAGATCATCGAAGGCCTGAAGGACAGCGACGTCGCCCACTTCTTCGAATCTCTGGATCCTGATGACCGGGTCCGGCTGATGGACGAGATGCCAGCCTCGGTGGCCCGGAAGATGATGCGCCACCTGGACCCGCGCGAGCGCAGTCTGACGAACATTGTGTTGGGCTACCCTGACGGCACCATCGGTCGTCAGATGTCCCCGGAGTTCGTGGCGATCCCGGAGCACTGGAGCGTTAAGCAGGCTCTGGAGAAAGTCCGCAGAGTGGGCGCCGATGCGGAGACCGTCTACACCTTGCCCGTGGTAGATCGGGCCCGGCTGCTCAAAGGTGTGGTGAGTCTGCGCGAACTGATGGTCACTGATGAGGAGACCATCATCAGCACCATCATGTCTGAGGCCGATTCTGTGGACGCCGACCACGAAGCTGAGGACGCCGCCCGCCGCTGCGCCGACCGCAAGCACCTGGCTATGCCGGTCACTGACAAGGAGCACCGGGTAGTCGGCATCTTCACCGTGGACGATGCCCTGGACATCCTGGAACGTGCAGAGACTGAGGATGCCGCCCGCCATGGTGGTGCCGAGCCGCTGCACCGGCCTTATCTCTCCACTCCGGTGCTGCAGATCATGCGCTCGCGCATCGTCTGGCTCCTGGTGCTGGCGGTGGGCGCGGCCCTGACTGTCTCGGTGCTGGATGCCTTCGAGGACCAGCTGGAGGCCGTCACCGTCCTGGCGCTTTTCGTCCCGCTGTTGATCGGCACCGGAGGCAACACCGGGAACCAGGCCGCCACCACCATCACCCGTGCCCTTGCATTGGGCGATGTGGCCACCAGAGACGTGTTCAAAGTGCTCTGGCGCGAGGTGCGGGTGGGCATCACCCTGGGTTCCACCCTGGGTGTGCTGGGCTTCACGCTGGCGGGGCTGGTCTACGGGTGGTCCATAGGCACGGTGATCGGACTGACCTTACTGGCCATCTGCACACTGGCCGCCAGTGCCGGAGGGCTGATGCCGCTGTTGGGCAAGGCGCTGGGCGCGGACCCGGCTGTCTTCGCCAACCCCTTCATCGCCACCTTTGTGGACGCCACCGGGCTGATCGTCTACTTCATGATCGCTATGGCGGTCCTGGGGCTCTAAACCATTGATAGATTGAACTTGAATACTTCTGCACATCTCCGACCTCGAGGGAGTTGCCGTTCTATGGCAAAGATCATCTACACCAACACCGACGAAGCGCCCATGCTGGCCACCTACTCGCTGAAGCCGATCGTGGAGGCCTTCGCCGCCACCGCAGGGGTCGAGATCGAAACCCGCGACATCTCCCTGGCCGGGCGCATCATCTCCCAGTTCCCTGATCATGTGGGCGAGGACAAGGCCGAGGCCGACGCCCTGGCAGAGCTGGGCGAGCTGGCCAAGACCCCCGAGGCCAACATCATCAAGCTGCCCAACATCTCTGCCTCCGCGCCTCAGCTCAAAGCCGCGGTGGCCGAGCTGCAGGCCGCAGGCTACAACCTTCCCGACTACCCCGAGTCCCCGCAGACAGAGGATGAGAAGGAGATCCGCGCCCGCTACGACAAGGTCAAGGGCTCCGCGGTCAACCCGGTGCTTCGCGAGGGCAATTCCGACCGTCGGGCGCCTGCCTCCATCAAGGAGTACGTCCGTGTCAACCCGCACCGGATGGGGCAGTGGAGTGCAGACTCCAAGACCGAGGTCACCACGATGGGCGAGAACGACTTCGCCTCCAACGAGCAGTCAGTGATCATCGAGTCCGCCGATGAGCTCACCATCCAGCACGTGACCGCCGACGGCACCGTCACCGCACTCAAAGAGGGCTTGGCCGTCCAGACCGGCGAAGTGGTGGACGGCACCTTCATCTCCGCTAAGGCCCTGGATGCCTTCCTCGCTGAGCAGGTGGTCCGTGCCAAGGAACTCGACGTGCTGTTCTCCGCCCATCTGAAGGCCACCATGATGAAAGTCTCCGATCCGATCATCTTCGGTCACATCGTCAAGGCCTTCGTGCCCACCATCTTTGAGAAGTTCGGCGACCAGCTGGCAGAGGTCGGGCTCTCGCCAAACGACGGCCTGGCCTCCATCCTTTCCGGCGCCGAGAAGCTCGGGTCCACCGGCGAGGCAATCAAGGCCGAATACCAGGCTGCACTGGAAGCCGGTCCCCGGATCTCCATGGTCGATGACCGCAAGGGCATCACCAACCTGCACGTACCCTCCGATGTGATCGTCGACGCCTCCATACCAGCCATGATCCGCAACGGCGGCAAGGTCTGGGGCCCAACCGGCGAGACCGACGACACCCTGGCTGTGATCCCGGACTCCTCCTACGCAGGGGTCTACCAAGCCGTCATCGAGGATTGCAAGGTCAATGGCGCCTACGACCCCACCACCATGGGCACGGTGCCCAATGTGGGGCTGATGGCGCAGAAGGCCGAGGAGTATGGCTCCCACGACAAGACCTTCGAAATCGAGACCGCCGGCACTGTCCAGGTGGTCAACGCGAGAGGCGATGTGCTCATCGAGCACCAGGTGGAGCCGGGTGACATTTGGCGGGCCTGCCAGACCAAGGACGACCCCATCGCCGACTGGGTGAAGCTGGCGGTCAACCGGGCCCGGGAGACCGGCTGGCCCGCAGTGTTCTGGCTGGATGAGAACCGTGCCCATGACGCCAACCTGATCGCCAAGGTCCGGACCTCCCTGGCCGACTACGACACTGACGGCCTGACCATCGAGATTCTTGACCCGGTTGCCGCCACCAAGTACTCGGTGGAGCGCATCCGCAAAGGTGAGAACACCATTTCCGTCACTGGCAACGTGCTGCGCGACTACCTCACCGACCTCTTCCCCATCCTGGAGCTGGGCACCTCCGCCAAGATGCTCTCCATCGTGCCGCTGATGGCAGGCGGCGGACTGTTCGAGACCGGCGCCGGCGGCTCCGCCCCAAAGCACGTCCAGCAGCTCACTGAGGAGAACTACCTGCGCTGGGACTCCCTGGGCGAGTTCTTCGCCTTGGTGCCCTCCCTGCAGAAGTACGCCGAACAGGCCGATGCGCCCCGCGCCAAGGTGCTGGCCGCAGCCCTGGATAAGGCCACCACCACCTTCCTGATGGAGAACCGCAGTCCGGGGCGCAAGCTGGGCACCATCGACAACCGCGGCAGCCACTTCTACCTGGCACAGTACTGGGCCCAGGAGCTGGCAGCACAGAACGACGACGCCGCCCTGGCTGAGACGTTTGCTCCGGTCGCCTCAGCACTGGTGGAGAAGGAGGAGCAGATCCTCGCTGAGCTCAACGGGGTTCAAGGCAGCCCGGCCGAGATCGGCGGCTACTACCGCCCCGATGAGGCCAAGGCCTTCAAAGTCATGCGACCCAGTGAGACTCTGAACGGCATCATCGACTCCATCAAGTAACACCTCGAGGAGTATTCAGCCATCACCCAGGTAAGTGTCGGTAGGCTTTCTGACAAGGGAGTATCTACTGACTACTTATCTGGGTGATTGTTCTATGACCACATACGGATTCCACGCATCGCAGGAGCAGATCTCCCCGGCCCAGCTGCTGCGTGATGTCCGGCATGCTGAGAATGCTGGATTCGAGGCTGCCATGAGCTCTGACCACTTCTTCCCCTGGTCGGATCGCCAGGGGCACTCCGGATTCACCTTCTCCTGGTTGGGAGCGGCCCTGGCCACCACCAGCTTCCCCATCGGCTCAGTCTGCGCCCCGGGTCAGCGCTATCACCCCGCACTGGCCGCCCAGGCCACCGCCACCCTGGGCCAGATGTTCCCAGGTCGCTACTGGGTGGCCCTGGGGGCCGGCCAGGCGATGAATGAACACGTCACCGCGGAGAAGTGGCTGGACCAGGAAACACGGCGGGCCCGGCTGGAGGAATCGGCAGAGATTATCCGGCGGCTGCACCGCGGTGAGTGGATCAGCAGCCACCAGGGGCTGACCCGGGTGGAGGATGCCTACCTCTACGACCGGCCCGAGACCACCGTCCCGCTCTACGCGGCCTGTATCAGCCCCGCATCCGCCCGCCGTGCTGCTCGATGGGCTGACGGATTCATCACGCTCAACCAGCCCGGCGGAGCCCAGAATGAGGTGTTGACCGCCTACCGGGATGCCGGGGGTCAGGGCCCGGCCATGCTGCAGGTCCACCTCAGCTGGGCCGAGACTGATCAACAGGCACGCGAGATCGCCTACGACCAGTGGCGCAGCAATGTCTTCGGCCCGCCCCTGGATCAGGATCTGCCCACACCCGCCCACTTCGATGCCGCCGCTGAGGAGGTCAGCCCCGATACGGTGACCGAGGCCGTGTGGGCGTCGTCGTCCCTTGATGCCCATACCGCATGGCTTGCCCAAGCAGGGGAGGAGTTCGACGCCGTCTACCTCCACCATGTGGGCCAGGAGCAGGAGCCGTTCATCGACGCCTTCGGAGAGCACGTCCTGCCCCAACTTCAGTGAAATTACCCCGCGTTTCTCGTTCCCCCCGCTTTATAAGCCCGGGTGATGAAGAAAAGCCGGGGTAGATATCCATCGAGAGGAACCTGAGCCCATGCGCATCACCGAGACCGCAGACCTCTGGTACAAGAACGCGATCATCTACTGCATCGACGTGGAGACCTATCTGGACTCCAGCGGCGACGGCACCGGAGACCTGCACGGAGTCACCCAGCGGATCGACTACCTCGCTGAGATCGGAGTCAACTGCCTCTGGCTGATGCCGTTCTACCCCTCCCCGCGGCGGGACAACGGCTATGACATCGCCGATATGTACGGGGTCGACCCCCGCTACGGGGACCACGGTGACCTGGTGGAGCTGATCCGGGTGGCCCACGACCGCGGCATCCGGGTGATCGCCGATCTGGTGATCAACCACACCTCCGATCAGCACCCGTGGTTCAAAGCCGCACGGCGTTCCAAGGACAGTCCCTCCCGTGACTACTACGTCTGGCGGGCGGACGACCCCGGTGACACCTCTGAGCAGACCATGTTCCCGGACGAGGAGGACGGGATCTGGACCTATGACGAACGCACCGGGGAATGGTACCTGCATCACTTTCTGCACACACAGCCGGACCTGAACACCGCAAACCCGCAGGTCAGAGATGAGATCGCCAAGATGATGGGCTTCTGGCTACAGCTCGGCCTCGACGGCTTCCGGGTGGACGCGGTGCCCTTCGCCATCAACCAGGAAACCCTGCTGGGCCACGATGAGCACGAGTTCGAGGAGCCCCACGACTACCTGCGGGCATTGCGCGGCTTTCTGCAGCGCCGGGCCTCCGGGCAGGGCTCTGCCGTCATGCTCGGTGAGGTCAACCTTCCGCACGAGGAGCAGCTGGATTTCTTCGGCGGGGCCGAGGGTGACCAGCTCACCATGCAGTTCGACTTCTTCACCAACCAGCGGCTATTCCTGGCCATGGCACGGCACGAGGCCGCCCCACTCGCCGAGGCGCTGAGCTCCCGTCCGGCACTGGGGGTGGAGCCCCAGTACGCCAACTTCCTGCGCAATCATGACGAGCTCACCCTGGACCTGCTCAGTGAGGATGAGCGCAATGAGGTGCTGGGCGCATTCGCCCCGGAGGAACAGATGCGCTTTGCCGGGCGCGGGCTGCGCCGCCGACTGCCCGGCATGTTCGAAGGTGACCCCCGACGGCTGAAGATGGCCTATTCGCTGCTGTTCACCCTGCCCGGCACCCCGGTGCTGTTCTACGGGGAGGAGATCGGCATGGGGGAGAACCTCGAGGTCCCCGGCCGGGAAGCGGTGCGCACCCCCATGCAGTGGACCGCGGGCAAGAACGCCGGATTCTCCACCGCGAAACCCTCCGCGCTGAGCCGGGAGGTGACCCAAGGAGCGTTCGGGCCTGAACACGTCAACGCCGCTGAAGCCCGCCGCGACCAGGACTCGCTGCTGCACCACATCACCCGACTGGCCAAGCGCTACAGAGAGTCCCCAGAACTGGGCTGGGGGGCGTGCAGCATCATCCAAACAGGGGTGTCTGAAGTGCTGGCCCACCAGCTCAGCTGGGAGGGCAAGACCATGGTGCTGCTGCACAACCTGGGCCCCGAGCCCACCGTGGCGGACTTCACCCTGGAGGACCAGCAGTCGGGCACCATCCTGATGGACCTGCTCAGCGACGAGTCCTGCCGGCTGGACCGCAGCTCATCCAGCCGAATGCCCCTGGGCGGCTACGGCTACCGGTGGTTGCGCGTGGTGGGGGAGAATGATCACCGGCTGCTATGAGTGAGCCTCCGTGGGCGTCGTCGTACTTGCCGCTAAGCTGAGCACTTTAGGCGCGACACCTGCGCCCGTCGGGACCAGCGCTGCGTATCTGCCCGGCATTCGGGCAGAGTGAAGCCCATGTTCAGGCTCACCGACTAACCTCGGTGCATCATGTCCACGAGGAGGCACATAGTGAGGCGAGCAACCTTCCCCGTCGCCGCCGCGGCACTCACCCTGGCTGCCTGCGGCAACCCCTTCGACTACACCGGCGAGACCCCGGACCAGCAGGGTTCCACTCAGAATCAACCTGATACGGAGGACATTCCGGCTTTCGGTGAGATCCGCGAAGAGGTCTTCGCCGCCATGCTCGCTGCTGACTCGGTGACCATCACTGGAGAGGTGGAAGCCGGCGAGGCGGATCTCGACGAGCAGTTCTCCGGCCTCGACGACGACACCATGGGTGAGCTGGCCATCTCAGGGGCCCTGGACGGCACCGACTCGGAAATGAGCTTCTCCGCCGGCGGCTCCAGCTTCACCCAGCGCGCACTGGAGGGTCAGGAGTACTTCCACGGTGAGGACTTCGCCGCCCTGCTGGTCAGTGAGCTCGACGATGAGGTCGCCGAACTGGTGGACCAGGAGTTTATGGAGGAGACCATCGGAGACTCCTGGGTGCTGTTCGAGGACGCCGAGGGCGCGGTGTTCTCCGCCGAGCAGTTCATCACAACTTGGCAGAACGAGCTGACTGGCGAGGACGTGGACGCTATGCAGGCTGAGGCCGGCCAGCGCGAGGGCCAGGAGGTCTGGATCTACACCGCAGACGGCGGGGCCAGCGAATTCGTGGTCGCCGCCGAGAGTGAGCCCTACCTGCTGTCCATCACCGATGAGGACTCCCGCTTCGAGTTCACCGAGTGGAACGCCTCCGAGACCCCCGAGGTGCCGGAGGATGTGATCACCCTGGACGAGATTGTGCTGGCCATCGCAGCAGAGCAGGGCTGGAACCCCGAGGACATTGACTTGGACGAGACCGAGGACACTGAGGATGGCAACAATGAATAGGAACACGCTCTACCGGACCACCGGAATCTTCGGGGTGGCCGTACTGGCACTGACCGCCTGCGGGGACGACCCCGAGGACACCACTGTGGGCGATGACAACCCGGAGGACGCCGCACAGGAGGATGTGGATCCCGACGGCGCTGAGGACCAGGGCGACACCCCCGGGGAGATCGCTGACGAGGACGGCGAGGAACCGGATGATGAGGCCCCCGCCGCCGGAGATGCCCCCGGCCTGGCAGATATTGAAGATGAGCTCTGGGAGAACTCTGTTGCCCAGGATTCTGTGACCATCACCGCTGATGTGCCCGCCGAACTATTCGACCTGGAAGGTCTGGAGAACGGCGAAGCCGAGGACCTCACCGAGGAGGACGGCGAAGAGGATGATCCTGGTGATGAGGAGCCTGCCGGTGAGACGGTTCAGGTTACCGTGGGCGGTGATATGCAGGGCAACGGCTCAGTGTGGGAGCTCCAGGGGCTCTCCGAGTACCTGCTCTACGACAGCGGCGAGACCGTCTATCAATCTGTGGTCTCCTTCATCGCCGAGTACCGCGCCCTGCAGCCTGATGATGCGGCCGGACCTGACGCTGATGAGCTGGAGGCCGCCCTGCAGGATGAGGGCACCTGGATCGATATGACCCTCAGTTTCGGCGGGGAGATCGAGACCCCGGAGCAGTTCATCGAGGACTTCCGCTCCGAGATGTTGGCCAGTGCCGGCGTGGACTCCCTAGCCGATCTGGAGATCCAGGGCGAAGCCGACAACCGCGACGGCCAGGAAGTCTGGGTCTACCGCGAGGAGGATGGCGAAGAGTACGTGGAGTTCGTGGTCCTCGCCGATGAAGACTCGCCACTGCTGCACACCATCAGCATGGACGCTGAAGGCATCCAGATGGATATCAGCTTCACCGACTGGAACGAATCCGAGGACCTGGCTGAGGATGAGCCGGAGGAGGATGAGACCATCACTGACGAGGAGCTCAACTCCATCGGCGAATCTCTGATGTAACAGTGCTGCTTCACGCCTCAGGCCTGCCCTAATTATGAATTACTCATAATTTGCGGCAAGATAGTGGTCATGACCGCTATGCAGCATTCATGGCCCGAAACACTTCGGGACTGCGGGCTACGCGTCACCCGGCAGCGCTTGGCTGTGCTCGACGCTGTCGCTGAGCACCCGCACCAGCCTGCCGAGGCCATCCATGCTGAGGTCGCCCGCCGACTGCCTGAGATCACCGTGCAGTCGGTCTACACCGTGCTGCACGATCTCACTGCACACCAGCTGCTGCGCCGCTTCGATCCTCCTGGATCCGCGGCGTGCTACGAGACGCGCACCCACGATAACCACCACCACGCCATCTGCACCCAGTGCGGCCGCATCGAGGATGTGGACTGTGTGCACGGCGAAGCACCCTGCCTGGAGGCCCCTGCCGGGCTGGGTATGGAGGTGGAGGTTGCTGATGTGGTCTTCCGCGGCATCTGCCGTAACTGTGCTGCCCAGAATGCCGGTGAGCACAAAGCGGCCCAGCCTGTCTGACCCTACTGTCTCCTGTCCACCTGAAGAGTCCTGATCCACCCAAGAGAGGAACCTGATGACTGAGAACCCCAACGGCTGCCCCGTGGTGCACAATGAGGGCACCGGGACCGTGCCTACCGCTGAGAAGCCAGCTGGGCCCCCGCATCCGACCATGGGTGGTGGCAACCGGTACTGGTGGCCCCACCAGCTCAACCTGAAGATTCTGGCCAAGAACACCGCCACCATCGACCCCTACAGCAACGAGGACTTCGACTACGCCGCTGAGTTCCTCAAGCTGGATCTGGCCGAGGTGAAGAGGGATATCGAGCTGACTCTGACCACATCCCAGGACTGGTGGCCGGCCGACTTCGGGCACTACGGCCCGCTGATCATCCGCATGGCCTGGCACTCCGCCGGCACCTATCGTGCAGTGGATGGCCGCGGCGGCGGCAGCACCGGACAGCAGCGCTTCGCCCCGCTGAACTCCTGGCCGGACAACATCGGCCTGGACAAGGCCCGGCGCATCCTGTGGCCGATCAAGAAGAAGTATGGTCGCCAGCTCTCCTGGGCCGACCTGATGATCTTGGCCGGCAACGTAGCCCTGGAGTCCATGGGCTTTAAGACCTTCGGCTTCGCCGGCGGCCGCGCCGATGTCTGGGAGCCTGAGGATGACGTGTACTGGGGCGCAGAGGAAGAGTGGCTGGGCAGCGAGAAACGCTTCGCCAAAGGTGACGAGCGTGACCTCAACAAGCCGCTGGGCGCCACCCATCTCGGTCTGATCTACGTCAACCCCGAAGGCCCGGAGGGCGAGCCAGACCCGGTCAAGGCAGCCCACGACATCCGCGTCACCTTCGCCCGGATGGGCATGAACGACGAGGAGACTGTGGCTCTGATTGCCGGCGGTCACACCTTCGGCAAGGCTCACGGCGCCAACACCGACGACTACCTGGGCCCCGATCCGGAGGGCGCCGGGCTGGAGGAGCAGGGCCTGGGCTGGCGGAACTCCAACGGCACCGGCAAGGGTGATGACCAGATCACCTCAGGCCTGGAGGTCACCTGGACCTACCACCCCACCCGCTGGGACAACGAGTTCTTCCACATCCTCTACGCCTACGAGTGGGAGGTCTACCAGGGGCCCGGCGGTGCCTGGCAGTGGCGGCCCACCAACGGTGAGGGCGACGGTCTGGTGCCTGAGGCGCACAGTGACGACAAGCGTGAGCCTCGCATGCTCACCACCGACCTCTCTCTGCGCTTCGACTCGGAGTACGACAAGATTTCCCGGCGTTTCCATGAGAACCCGGATTCCTTCCAGGAGGCCTTCTCCCGCGCCTGGTTCAAGCTGACCCACCGCGATATGGGCCCCAAGGCCCGCTACCTGGGCCCTGAGGTCCCCGAGGAGGACCTCATCTGGCAGGATCCGCTGCCACCAGTGGACCACGAGCTGATCGATGCAGACGACGCCGCCGCCCTGAAGCAGCAGGTGCTCGACTCAGGACTCAGCGTCTCCGAGCTGGTCTCCACCGCCTGGGCCTCCGCCTCCACCTTCCGGCACCCAGACAAGCGCGGCGGCGCCAACGGCGCCCGCATTCGGCTGGCCCCGCAGAAGGACTGGGAGGTCAACAACCCCGAGCAGCTGGCCAAGGTGCTCGGTGCCTTCGAGACCATCAAGGAGCGGTTCGACTCCTCCAACGGTGCCGGCAAGAAGATCAGCCTGGCTGACCTCATCGTGTTGGCCGGCAACGCCGCAGTGGAGAAGGCAGCAGCCGATGCCGGGGTGAGTATCGAGGTGCCCTTCAACCCGGGCCGCACCGATGCCATTCAGGAGCAGACCGATGAGGACTCCTTCGCCTACCTGGAGCCGGTCACCGACGGGTTCCGCAACTACGTGGGCCCGGACAACTCGCTGCCGGCCGAGCACGCCCTGGTCGATAAAGCCAACCTGCTCTCCCTCTCCGCACCAGAGATGACCGTGCTGCTCGGCGGTATGCGCGTGCTGGGCACCAACTGGGACGGCTCCACATATGGTGTGTTCACCGACCGGGCGGGTGTGCTGAGCAACGACTTCTTCGTCAACCTGCTCGACCTCGGCAAGACCTGGAAAGCCCTGGACTCAGGCCAGCACGCCTTCGAAGGCACCATGGACGCTACTGGGGAGACCTTCGGCCGCGGCACCCGGGTCGACCTGGTCTTCGGCTCCAACTCCGAGCTGCGGGCGCTCGCCGAGGTCTACGCCTCCGACGACGCCCAGGAGAAGTTCATCAAGGACTTCGTGGCCGCCTGGTACAAGGTCACCGAGCTGGACCGCTTCGACCTGCGCAAGCCGGCTGGAAAGACGGCCAACGCCTGATCTGGCCTGTCCCGGCCGCGTTGCCGTGGCCCATAACACCTCAAACGGAGGCCCCCGGCGGAGTTCCGCCGGGGGCCTCCGAGGTAGCCCTGCTGAGTCGGCCTCAGGTCTAGTAAGCGTCGCCGAAGAGTACTAGGCCTTTGGTGTCCGAGGATTGCCTTTTACCGGTCACGGGATCAACCGACACCGCAGCTATAGTGCCACGGACTCCCGCCGCAGTCTGAGGCGGAATTTCGGTGACTTTCAGACCAGTGGTGGCAACCTTCGTCAAGAATTCAGGGCTGTAGGTCCCTTCAGGCACCACCACATCTCGAACAGTGGATGTGTCTCCCAGAGCGAAATTTGTCAGGAGGGGAGGAGCCGCCTGTACCTCGGGGAGTCCGCAGCGTTGGCCAAGGACGCTGACGAGGAGCTTAATATTCTCCGGAACAAGGCCCGTCCCTATTCCAGCAGTGGCAAACACCGGCTTTTCGTCGCGCACTGCGACTGTTTGCACCATTTCGTTTGGCAACCGGGCTCCGGGGCGCAGAGTAGCGAGTCGTTTCTGTTGGAAGCCTGCGGAGTCGGGGATTGGAACGCCGCCGACTACAATGCCAGTTGAACCCCAGACAACCGAATTGATTGAATGGGTGAGGGCCGCGATGTTGCCTTCTTTGTCGATCACAACGAGCGAATTAGAGTGGTGATCCTTACCGTCGCCTTCAGGAGGACGGCCGATTTGCTCAAGCAACTGTGCTGCCTGCTGACCGAATTCCTTGCTGAGTAATGCCTCACGTGACCGATCGATACCACGCAGGTCGAGTCCGTTAGCTACTTCGGCGTGCAGTACCGGTGCGCCCTCCGTCAGGCCGACAATACGGGAGAGCGTCGCGAAGCTGTTTGGATCTTTCCAAAATGGACTCATTCGGTCGACCCCGGCTGCCTCAGCGATGTTTAAGGAAGGGATGGCGTTGAATCCCGCAAAGTTCTCTCCGCCGGGCGCATAAACGGTTGTTCCCGCGAAACTCGCCGCATAAGGCTCGCTCCATGTTGGTTGGTATTCCGCGAGATCTGCTGCACAGACCTTGCCCCCTTCGCGTCGGATAACACGGAGAAACTCCTGTGCCCATCCGCCGGTATACATGTGACTCGCGCCCTGTTCTGCCACGGCGCGCAGTGTCTTTGCCAGCTCAGGTTGATGGAATCTATCGCCAGCGCGGGGGATCGGATTGCCACACGGATGAAGGAAAGCTCTACCCTCCGGCGTGCGTTCGAGGAATTCTTTGCGCCATTCGAAGAATCCTGCCAATTTGGCGCACAGGGTCACGCCCCGCTCGGCATACCAGATTGCGGGGGCAAACAACTCCCTCCAAGGTAAGCGCCCGAAACGTTGGTGCATCACCTCGAAACCGGCCATGTATCCCGGGACCAGAGTTTCTCGGCCCAAGTCTGTCTGTTCTGCGGGCGGCGGAGAAAAGTTCCCCCCGCCCGCAGTACCGGTGCGGTACGCTGTTCCAAGCGCTCCCAAATCCGCTTTCGGGATCGACTCAGGATCAGTTTCATTTCGGTAGGTGTTGTAACCACCATCGAGGGAATGGATCTTTCCTGTCCGCGCGTCGTAGTAGATCAACGACATAATGCCCGCGAAGGAGACCACCGATCCGAGCTGGGTCGTGGTACCGGTCATAGCGATCGTGACGGCGGCGTCAGCGGCACTTCCGCCCCGCTTAAGCGTCTCTATGCCGGCTGCTACGGAGATTGCTGAGGCGGTTGCTGACACTGCTCCGTTTCGGCCGATATGAACGTTAGACTCGCTTGCCACCATGTCCGAGCTTTCGGTTTTCTCCGCAGCAATGCGTACATGGTGGGACCAGTGCTGTGGGGAGAGAGTGGCGAGAGAATAATCCTGCATTAGAATGTGCCCCCCGCATCCGTGGGGAGGGTCTCGACCAGTGGTAGTTGTCTGGTGCGAAAGCGGTTAGTCACCTTAGTTCTGTTATCCAATGGAGTCTCCCTAATCTTCAGCAACAGTTCGACTCTAAATCAGACCATGGATGGTTACTTGATGACGACGGATGAAATACAGAAGGGAAAGTCTCGACAGACGTACTGTGACAGGCATTGGTGACATGAGTCGCCGGGTCTAACAAACAGTGGTGCTTGAAGGGGGATGTCGCACTACGAATGTTGAGAGATTTTGTTGCTAGTTCCATCCTCTGTCATCGCAAAAGACGGACCCGTGCGGATACGGTTGAATGCACCTACCCTCAAGCTAAGGGAGAATCGTGATTTCTGACTATTGGATCGTGGGTGCACGCATCATCGATGGCACGGGAAGCGAACCTGTTGACGGATTAGCGATCCATGTCGTGAACGGACAGATCGCGCACCTCGGCGAGGCACCACATAGCGCTGAGCTCGTTAATGCGGAAGGTCTCACCATCACCCCCGGCCTGATCGACGCGCATGTTCACTTCGGCTTGTCGAGCGATATAGGCCCTAGTCTCCGCCACGATATTTCTGTCGCCGAGCTTGCCGCGGACATGTTCAAGAACTGCAGCGATACGCTCGATGCAGGCTTTACCACCGTAAGAGACACAGGAGGCATCGATGGTGGACTGGCACGCGCTGTCGCCTCCGGAAAGGTCCGTGGTCCGAGAATCCTCCAATGCGGTCCGGTCCAGTGTCAGACCGGTGGCCACGGTCATACCGCGGCAGACTGGGAACCGACCGCCAACTGGCACGATCATGGCATCCCGGGACTACGAGCCCTTTCCCTGCTCTCCGACGGGCCGGCAGAGATGCGCAAGAACATCCGAGAGACCTTCCGGCGCGGCGCGGACTTCATCAAGATGTGCGTCACGGGAGGAGTGGTGTCCACTCACGACAAACTGAGCGATACCCAGTTCACTGTCGAAGAGATCGAGGTAGCCGTCGAAGAGGCTGCCGCTCGCGGCACCTACGTGACTGTGCACGCACACAACAACGCTGGCATTCGCAATGCAGTTCGTGCCGGGGCCAAGTGTGTCGAGCATGGCTCGGAGATCGACGATGAGACGGCGGCTCTGATGGCTGAGTACGACGTAGCACATGTACCGACTCTGGCAGTTGTTCATGCACTGCTTGAGGACCCTTCTGCCGCAGGCCTTCCCTCGAACATGAAGGAGCGAATCGGTCCTGTCCTCGATGGGCAGATCGCTGGACTCAAAGCCTCGCGAAAGGCCGGCGTAAAGGTGGGATCTGGCTCCGACCTGATTGGTGCTCAACAAAAGCATCGAGGAATGGAGCTCACACTTCGCAGCGCGATTGAAACTCCGATGCCGGCACTGGAGTCCGCCACCCGCATCAACGCCGAGATTCTCGGAATTGGTGACGAAACCGGCACGATCGAAGTCGGCAAGTCTGCTGACCTCACGGCCTGGGCCGTCGATCCTTTGGCCGACCCGGCTGCCTTTGCGGATCCCGATCAAGTCCGCCTCGTGGTCAAAGCAGGCACTGTTGTAAAAGATGAGCGGCCATGACCTACTTGACTTATGACCCTCCGACTGGCCCGCGCCCGGTTGGAGTGCGCGATGGCGAACTGGTCGACAGCACCTACCCAGTAGTGAGAGCCGAGGACTCCTTGGGCCGGCGGATCATGTTGCGGGTCTGGTATCCGGCCAGCACTGCCGACGGCGAGCACCGCCCATACCTCATTGGCGAAGAGGCCCGGCTCGTCGAGTGGTGTGTCGAGCCCGGGGGATTGCCCACACGGTGGGCGACTTCGCTGGCATCTATGGCAACGTTCTCCGTCGTGGACGCGCCGGTAGCGGAGGGAACCTTTCCCACCGTGATTTTCTCGCACGGCGCGACAGCCTGGGTATCGCAGAACACGCCGCTCATGGAGCACCTGGCCAGCCATGGGTACGTCGTATGGTCGGTCGCCCATCCGGGCGAGGCAAGTGGCGTCCGGTACCCGGACGGGACCACACTGCGTCACGATGGCACGCTGCAGGATGCCTTCGTGGCGCTCGTCGGGTCGCCGAGCTACCAGGAGAAATTCATGGCAGACATCGGGCGTCGACATGAACTGACGTCTGACTTCCATGACGACCGTGGCGTTGGTCGATGGGCAGAACGCTGGGTCAATGACATGCGTGCGGTCATCGATGCACTCGAAACCAACTGGGTCGAGGGAATAGCTAGGAAGATCGTAGAAAGCAGTGACCTCGACGCGATCGCAACTGTCGGAATGTCCTTCGGAGGCTCGGCCGCCGCTTTAACGGCGCAGCTGGACGAGCGAGTGAAGGCAGCCGTCAACCTTGATGGCGAACAGTTCACCTCGGACCTCTTCGGCGCTGAGATGCGGGTTCCGCTGATGCATCTTGCGACAGATTTCGCCGAGCAGATGGCGACCATGGGCGCCCCGGGTGTCACGACGATCGACACCAACGAGTTTTCCTTCGAGCCGCTTGAACTCGCTGGTCTCACTCGGCACGTGTACCGGTTGCGTGTGGCCCACGTAAGTCACCTCGAACTGACCGACCTGGTCCTTATCCCTCAGAACGAACGAGCCAGCGCCCTCCCAGCCGGAGGCAGAGTTGCCTCTCAGCCAACCGTCGACCTGCTGAATGCCACCGTCGGGTCCTTCCTCGGCCAGGAGCTTCGTGGTGAGGACACCGGTTTCCCCAGTCAGCAGTTGGCCGGCTTCTCCGAACTCACCGAGATTGATCTCTCGCCGATCCGGCGGTGGGCAGCAGGGCGGGATGGATCATGAGTGCCTCTCGTGTCGCAGCTACTGTCGATGAACTCGGAGCGAGCTATCTTGAGGAGTTCTGCTCGGCTTTCCCTTTCAGGGCGACCACTCTCGGTCTGCCTGGTCACGATGCAGAGGTCCCAGATATCTCAGAGGCCACGCGTTCCGGATTGACGCAAAGGATGTCTCACTTTCGGGACCAGCTCGATGCATTCGCACTCGAAGAACTGAGTGCGACGGACCGGGCATCTCGATCATTACTTCAGCACAACGTGACGACGATCCTCAACGGAATCGCCTCCCGTGATGACGATTGGCAGATCGGTAACCTCCTGGCCGGCCCCGTATACGCGATCCTTTCTGCGGTCCCCAAGGTCACTTTGGACTCCGAGCAGAGAACCGACGACTACGAGATGCGACTCAGCAGACTCGGCACTTACATTGTCCAATCGGCGCAGGCGTTGAGGAGCGGCCTGCGCGACGGCTTTGTCTCGAACAAGCGAGCGATCGAGTCTTCATTATCGATGCTTGATAACTACCTCAACGCAGGCCCATCCAAAGACCCTCTCTTGCAGCCGCTCGCGCAGCTCCTCGACTCCAGACGCCGAGGCCGATTCGAAGAGATCGTTGACAATTCCATCCGTCCGGCAATGGCTCGGTTGCGGGCCACACTGGCTGAGGAGGTCCTTCCTGCAGCCCGGAGCGATGATCACTGCGGATTGATGTACCTGCCGGAGGGCGATGAAATATACACCCGGTTGGTTCGGCAGCACACCACGACGGATCGGACTGCCGAAGACCTCCACGCTACAGGGCTTGCTATGGTGCAGGAACTCCGTGCGGAGTTCAGCGAATTAGGTTCCTGCGTCTTTGGGACGCAAAATGTGGACGAGGTCAAACAGCGGCTCCGGGACGATCCGGCGCTCCGATTCTCTTCCCGTGAGGCGATGTTAAGTCAGGCCTCCGCGGCGGTGCACCGAGCTGAGGAGGCCATTCCGGATTGGTTCGGGCAACGGCATCAGGCGCCTTGTGAGATCAAATCGATGAACGACGCCGAGGCTGGCTCGTCGGTTCTCGGGTACTACCATCCACCCGCTGAAACTGGCAGCAGGCCGGGCCGGTTCTGGATGAACACCTCTCAGCCTCAGAAAAGTCCAAGGCATGAAATCGAGACTCTCACCTTTCACGAGTCTGTTCCCGGCCACCACATGCAGTTCGCGCTGGCTCAGGGCCTGATCGGACTACCCGCCTATCGTCGGTTCACTTACGTTACTGCCTATTCAGAGGGATGGGGTCTGTACACAGAATGCCTTGCCGATGAAATGGGCCTCTACTCTGAGGGACTGGCGCGTTTCGGAATGGTCTCGTTCGACGCATGGCGTGCCGCCCGACTGGTCGTAGACACCGGCATCCATGCCTTGGGCTGGTCCCGATGCCAGGCAATCGACTACATGTGGAACGCCACCGCGTTGACTATGGACAACATCGTGAACGAAGTCGACCGATACATCAGCATGCCCGGCCAGGCTCTTGCATATATGACTGGGCGCCTAGAGATTGTCCGCCTGAGAGAGGAAGCCCAAGCCATGCTGGGGGCTCGCTTCGATATTAAAGGATTTCACGACGCAGTGCTCGGGACCGGTTCTATTCCATTATCTGAGCTGGCTGAAGTGGTCTGGCGATGGGCCGATTCCCGAGCTGCTTGACTGCCCCTAGGCCACTCATGCTGTGAATGGCCATCGTCCTGATCACGACATAAGGAGAATGCCCATGGAACAGCAGATGCGTCGCCGTCTCGTTGGAGAGTCCCGCTTCGGACGCAAGAAAACCGCTCGAGGGAAAAACGGCATCGCCGTCTCAAGTCATCCCATTGTTAGCCAGATCGCGGTCGACACCCTCAACGCCGGTGGCAATGCAGTGGATGCCGTGATGGCTGCCTCGGTCGCCCAGACCGTCGTCGAGCCGCACATGACAACGATCTGCGGGATGCTGTCGATGCTGCACTATGACGCTGCGACTGGCGAGGCCTCATATCTCAACGGCGGAATCAACCGACCCAAGGAGCTAACTCACCTTGCGCCTACTGAGCTGCGCACCGGCAAGAGTGTTGGTGTTCCCGGCTTCTGGGCTGCCGTGGAGTCCGCGTTGGAGCGTCTGGGCAGCAAGCCGAAGTCCGAGTTGCTTAAGCCCGCCATCGACCTAGCTCGTGAAGGTTTCGAGGTCAACCACTTTCTCTACGGGATGGCCTTTGAACAGATTGGCAGCCTCGGACGGTATCCGGAGGGCCGTAACGTGTTCTTCCCGGAGGGGCGCCTGATCGAAGTGGGTGAGATTCTGAGGCAGCCGGATCTGGCGGACACCCTGGAGAGACTCATTGACGATGGAGCCGAGTACTTCTACCGCGGAGAGTTTGCCAAACGGATGGTTGAGACAGTCCAGAACGCTGGTGGCGTACTGACTCTCGATGACCTCGACCGTTATGCCGTTCGATGGGGAGACCCGGCGAGAAGCACTTACCGGGATTACGATGTCCTCGGCTCTCCGCCGCCGGATGCCGGGGGCACCCACGTTATCGAGATACTTAACCTCCTTGAACTGATTCCGCTAGAGCGGTGGGGCCCGTCGACGGAGTCACCGGACACTCTTTACTGGATGCTGCGGTTCTGTGGCGAGGTATATGCTGAGGGCGCGAAAATCCGAGATCCAGAGTTCTTTGACGTCCCGCTCGACCTCCTAGTCAGCAAGTCATATGCGCAACAGCGATTCGAACTGATGAGGATGGCTGACCCTCAGCCTGTGGCGAAACCCCCTTACTCCGGCTCAAACCACCTCACCGTCGTTGACGGTGACGGTAATATAGCTACCGTCCTGCATTCCGTGATGAGTCAGCCATGGACCAATGGGCTGTTTGTCGATGGGGTGCAGCTCTGGGCTGGCGCCGAACACTTCCTCCGGACTATGCCGCCAGCCGGCGGCCGGGGCACCTCTTACCTTGCGCCTACCCTCCTCCTACGTCAGGGGAAGCCCGTGCTCGCTGCAGGCTCACCGGGGCACGGGCTGATCCAAAATGTTGTCCAGAACACAGTGAATATCCTCGACTTTGGCCTTGACATAGAGCAATCTGTCCACCGGCCGCGGTTCGGTGCACTCTCGGTGGACACCTTCCTCGCCGATCCGGTGGGACCCCCGAGCTACCTGATCGAGGCAGACCTGGATGAGGCCGTCCGTGCTGAGGTCGTCTCGCGTGGTATAAGGCTCGACGCCTGTAACCCCTGGAACTTCTACATGGGCAGTTACGAGGGAGTCCATCTGGCAGAAGACGGGACCATGTCTGCCTGCGCCGACCCACGCCGTGCAGGCAAGGCTATTGCTGTCTGAGCGTCGTCAACGACCAGGGGGAAGGATGCTTCATGACGCGTTCACAAGCAGATATCGGCCTCACTGCCTTTGGTTTGTGGGAGAACTTGGTCGTTTCGAGAGTAACCCACCGCCACTACGGCTTGGAGCCACCACAATCAACCAGATCGCTGAGATAGGAGCGAAGAAGTGACAGCAGTGTCGCCGGAGGACTGGAATCGGCCAGGAGGGCGATACACCATGTCGATTGAGCCGGCCGTTGCGATGCGCGTGGCCGCATTCGACTGGGACTATGAGGTCCAAGTCGCACTGCCAGCCAGCTACGAAGTCATGCCCGATCAACGTTATCCAGTTCTATGGCTGACAGACGGGCCTCTCATGTTCCCCACTACGGTTGGTCTGGTCAATAGTCTGGTCATGGGTGGCCGGGCACCTGAGATGATCATCGTTGGCGTAGGCTGCGCAGGAGAGGTAAGTCCTGACGAGTACTACCGCCGCCGCACCATCGACCTTCTCCCGCCTGGAGAATCGACACTTTTCGGCGGGCTGGGCGGTGAGTACCTGCGCAAACTTGGCGTTCCGGATGACGCTACAGGGCGAGCTGACGAGTTCCTGACCTTCCTGATCGATGAACTGCGCCCGGCGTTGGCGCAGAGGTATCGTATGGATGGCGACGACCATGGGTTGTTCGGCCATTCGGTGGGTGGTGTGTTCGTCAACTACGCGGTGTTCTCCAGACCTGGTGCCTTCCGCCGCTACATCATCGGCAGTCCGGCGAGTAACGCAGTGGATCGGATGGCCTTTAAAGAGGAGGCGAGCTATGCGTCTGCCCATACTGACCTGAAGGCTGACATCTTCTTCGGCGTGGGCGAACAAGAGATCGGCCAACTCTATATGGCGGCCTGGGGCACAGTCAGTGCACCGGTCCTGATGGCCGAGACACTGTTACTGCGCCAATATCCGTCGTTGAAGGTCACCATGCGAGTCTTCCCGGCCAAAGACTATTTCACGGTCGTGGCGGATCTTGTCAGTGAAGGCGTTCAAGCCGTGTGGTCCGACAAGGTGGGGAAGCCGGCTTGATACAAATTGACAACATCGGTTTCGTTCAGTGGTGCTGATCGGTGACATCTAGTCGGGAGGCTAGCGGATAAGAAACTCATTATAAGGAGACATTATGGCCAAGGAGCGCTCACACATTATCTTACCGATGTTCCCGCAAGCGGCCACGGCCCCTTCGGGGACTGGTCTCACGGCTGCGGAGCGCGAGCAGCTGCATCGGTTTTACAGGACCCTGCATGCCCACCCCGAGCTGAGCATGCAGGAGTATCGCACTGCCGAGCGGATCGAGGCTGAGTTGGACGCGATGGGAGTGGAGCGCTTCCGCTGTACGCAATCCGGAGTGGTTGGCATCGTCCGTAATGGTGCTGGGCCGGTGGTTGCTCTGCGTGCCGATACCGATGGCCTGCCGATGCTGGAGCGCACGGGGCTGGACTACGCCTCTACGGTCCATGGCACCGCCGCCGACGGCACGCAGGTACCCGTGATGCACGGTTGCGGCCACGATACCCATATTGCCTGCCTGATCGCCGCACTCCGTGTGTTGTTGCGCCGCCGCGAGGACTGGAGCGGCACACTAGTGGCGGTGTTCCAGCCAGGTGAGGAGCTTGGCCAGGGTGCCCGGGCGATGGTGGCCGACGGCCTCTGGGAAAGGGCGCCGCGCCCTGACGTCGTCCTGGGCCAGCATGTGTCGAACCAACCTGCGGGCACAGTGACTATGGCAATCGGTCCGGCCATGGCCGGCACGGATTCGCTGCGGGTGACAGTGCACGGTAAGCAGGCCCACGGCTCCCGGCCGCATATGGGCATTGATCCCATTGTGCTGGGATCAGCAATGATCACGCGGCTGCAGACCATCGTCTCCCGCGAGGTGGATGCCCACGAGCCGGCAGTGGTGACCGTGGGCGTCTTCCGAGGCGGTCTGAAGGAGAACATTATCCCCGAGCAGGCCGAGTTCGTCGTTAATGTCCGTGCCCTCACAGAACCGCTGCGGGATCAGGTGCTGGCCGCAGTGCGGCGGGTTGTCCGAGGTGAGGCTGAGGTCGCCGGAGCACCGGAGCCGGAGATTGAGCATTACTCGCAGGTGCCGCCGACCATCAACGATGTTCAGGCTGCGGAGCAGACGTACAACGCCATTGAGCAGACGCTCGGGACTGAACAGGTCAGCCTCGAGCGACCCCGGATGGGATCCGAAGATTTTGGACTCCTGGGCAAGGCT
This sequence comes from Nesterenkonia ebinurensis, assembly GCF_008711175.1. Lineage (GTDB taxonomy): Bacteria > Actinomycetota > Actinomycetes > Actinomycetales > Micrococcaceae > Nesterenkonia > Nesterenkonia ebinurensis. The sequence continues at coordinate 55,706 of NZ_VWNF01000041.1, read as the reverse complement.
GCTGGGGTGCCCTCAGTGCTGTGGTTTTTTGGCGGGGCCGAACCGGGCGCAGCGGATCCGCCTGGCAACCATTCACCATATTTTGCCCCGCCGCTGGAGCCGACACTGAGTACCGGAGCCCGGGCCATGACCGCCGCCGCCCTGCACTGGTTGAAGACACTGAGTCTTCCCTTGAGTGGGGGTTCTACCGACTAGAACATCTGTAGAAATGCCCTCGCTGATCTCATACATCACAACGAGGACCCTGTGACGTCTAGCCGGGAGGCTAGCAGATAAGAAACTCATCGTAAGGAGACGTCATGGCCAAGGGATACTCGCATATCATCATCGGTGCAGGAGCGATCGGCTCAGCGACCGCGTACTGGCTATCACAGCACGGGGCCGAGCGGGTGCTCGTGCTTGAGCAGTTCGACCTGATCAATACTCTTGGATCGTCCGGCGACCACTCACGGCTGATCCGTCACGCTTACCACCGTGACGACTACACCCAGTTAACACGCGCCATGTTCGAGGCGTGGGAACACGTCGAGGAGCGCTCAGGACTGGGTGTTTATCTGAAGACCGGCGGCATCGACCTTGCCACCGAGGGCGGAGCAGGGGAGGATGAGATCGCGGAATACAAGGCTGCGATGGATGCTGCGGGAATCTCGTATGAAGATCTGGAAGCTGACGAAATCCGTGAACGATACCCGCAATGGCATATCTCTGATGACACTATTGGGATCTATCAGGATGCCGGGGGTATCTTGGACATCCGGAAGTCGGTTTCTGCGCACACCTCGCTTGCGATCAGTAACGGTGTTGAATTCCGTTCTCGGACCAAAGTGACCGGGATCCGAATGAGGGAAGGCAGTGTCAGTGTCTCCACGACAGAAGGGGATTTTCACGGCGACCACCTCATCGTTGCGGCTGCGTCCTGGCTCGGTGAATTGATGCCGGACCTTGGCCTAAACTTCGACCTCACTCTTTCACAGGAGCAGGTCGCCTATTTCACGGCGCCGAAACTGGCTGATTTCACGCCAGATCGGTTCCCGATCTGGATCCACCACGGCGGCGATCAGATCCACTACGGCTTCCCTGTCTATGGTGAAGCGGCAGTTAAGATCGCTCGAGACATGCGCGGGCATTTCATCACCGGTGAAGAACGCGTTTTTGAAGGTGATTCCACGGAGCCACAGTTGCTGCACGCCTTCCTCTCCAAGTACCTACCTGGAGGAGCCGGGCCACTGTTGATGAGTAAGACCTGTGTGTACGACATGCCCGCTGACAGGGACTTTATCCTCGATACCGTTCCCGGGTACCCGCACGTAGCTATCTTCAACGGCGCAGGACATGCAGGCAAGTTTGCAAGCCTAGTCGGGCAGATTCTGTCGGACCTCACGACTAGCGGGCGCACGGGGCATGACATTCGAGCATTCAGCCTGACCCGGCCCGCGATCACCGACCCCGAGTTCAAAGCGGTGTTCCGTCTCAGGGCCTGATAGAGGAAGTCGAGTGAGTGTGCCTCCGCCACGCTTCGGCGGTACCGGCCCGTGAATTGGTTGCTAGAAGGCTGAGGCGTTCCCGCACCAGTCTATTGGCGGCCTCGGCCGTTGTGATGCCGCGGTCATCGGCCTCATCGTAGACTCGCCCTAAGGCGCTGCCAATGGCATCGATGCGAGCAAGGCGCTCTTCAAGAGGATCTTGCTCGGCACCCAGGAAGAGCACACCTCCCGCGTTGACGAGATAGTCGGGTGCATAGAGAATTCCTCGCCGACTGAGCTTTTCTGCACTATCGCTCTTGGCGAGCTGGTTATTTGCCGGGCCTACTACGGCCGCGGCCGCTAGTTGATCAATTACCTGATCAGAAAGCATGCCGCCGACGCCTGCGGGCATAAAGACGTCGGCGGGCACTGTGTGTGCCTCTTCGGGGGCTACCCAGCTCGCTCCCAGGACCTCGGCAAGGCTCTTCTTTGATGTGTCGAGATCGGAGAGAGCCAGCTCCGCACCTTCATTGGCAAGACGGACCGCAAGGTGTCTACCAACGTGCCCGACCCCAGCGATGGTAATGCGGCGCCCTGCACAGCTGGGACTGCCAGTCACGCGGCGAAGCGTTTCCTGAAGCGCAGAGTAGACCCCGCGTGCAGTGTAGCCGCTCGGATCTCCTGAGCCGCCGGCTTCGGTAGGAAGGCCGCGGACATGTGCTGTCCGCTGCGCCACCGTCAACATGTCCTCCACACTGCTTCCGACATCCTCAGCGGTCACATACAAGCCGTCGAAGGATTCCACAGCATCTCCAAGATCGAGGAAAGCTGCACAACGGCGCTCTTCCGAGAGCGACTCTCCCGCTGGGATGTGAATGACGGACTTCCCTCCACCAGCGTGCAAGCCGGCCAGTGCATTTTTGTAGGTCATTCCTTGAGAGAGTCGCAGAGCATCAGAAAGTGCATCCGTCCAGTCTGGATATCTCCATAGCCGGCAGCCGCCGAAGGCCGGGCCGAGAAGAGTGTTGTGAACCGTCGCAATGATGGTCAGTCCGGATCGACGGCCACAGGTGATGGCGATCTTTTCGTGCTCGAGTAGCGAAGCGATATGTGGTGTCTGCTCAGGCATGGTTGTCATGTCGTTGTTCATGAGGGTCCTTGGATAGATAAGGAATTAGCGAACGCCTTCAGCAACCTGGATAACAATCCAGGAGCCTCGTCTTGTGGAGAAATTGGCGTGAGGGAAGACGTCCGTGGAGTTGCCCGCAAACAGTACGGGCTGTGTCGAACCGTCCTGGTTGTGCCAGGGCGATGCTCTTGAATCGCTTCTTCAGTAGCCTCCAGCCGAGCCTTCGCGCCGAGGGTCGGTACTGGCGTGCAACACGCCGTTTTCACGCCAGGCAGCTTGGTAGCTGCCCATGTGGTAGTCGTAGGTCGGTAAGGGGTTGGCTAGCACACCCAATTGTGCGAGCTCGCTGATGTACTTCTGACTAACCCTGCTCTCCACCGAGAGAATGTAGTTGTCTGTCAGCGGCAGCATCCGGGGGAGTTCCGAGGCCTGATCCGGGTTCTTTCCGTAGAGCAGTAGATTGGCAAGTACCTGGGGCACAGTGCAGTGGACATTGCCTGGACTGCCCAGCGAGATCTTAACCTCTCCGTTTCGACGGATCATGGTATTGCTCAAAACTGCACGCATGCCGCCGCTTCCAGCCAGCCAGCCAGAGATACCTGACGTCAGGGCGTTGGTTTGGTGGCTTCCCACCATAGGTACGCCACCGACCACTTCACCTGGGATACCTCCGCTTTGCAAGGTATTCATCATCTGCGCCCAGTTGCCTTCCGCGTCGACGGCAGTCAACTCGCAACTGCCGGCTGGCTGCTTCGATGCCCCACTAGCTGCTTGCAATGCGTTCTTACCGTGGGTCAGTTCTACATGTTGACTCAGGTCGATCTTGGGCAGGCTACCGCGGAGCTTCTTGGCCAGGAACTGATGGAATTCAGGGTCCATCAGAAGGGAACTGGGGTCCTCGAAGAGGGAGGGATCATTGATGAAGCCGGTCTCCAGGTGCGCTAGTCGGAGCGCATGGGCCATGTAATAACCTGCTAGGGCGACTTCGGTGAAGTGCCCTATAGAAGGCAGGTCCAACGCATCAAGGACACCGAGCACGATAGCGCAATAGACTGCCTGTCTGTCGGGGGCAGACAGTTGCGAGATCTCGTAGTCTCCGAGTGTCCAGGTCGTGGGCTCAGACCAGCGTGGCGTCCAGTCGAGATGGTCCAGCGTGATTAACCATCCGAGCTCATTTGCCCGGGCCACAAACTGCTCTGCCCACTTCCCCGTGATGAAGTAATCCGGCCCCTCTGAGGCAAGACCTGCCATTGTCTCAGCAAGTTCAGGGCTGGCCCACACCTCGCCGACCTGGGGCAGGTGGCCATTCGGCGTGAAGTGCTTCCGCCCAGAGTCCGTGTACAAGAAGAAGTCGACGGTTTGTGCCATAACCAGGTGTTCGAAGGATGTCACAAAGTGACCTTCACTGGCGGCCTTCACCGCTGGTGCAACGAGGTCACTCCAGTTTTTGGTCCCGAACTTTTCGTGGATCGCCTTCATCCCCGGTATGAAGCCTGGCAGAACTGACATGGGCCCGCTGCTGCCGACAGGTGAGTAGAGGCCTTTTCCGCCGGGGACCGGACGGTGAGCAGGTAGTCCTGGGACGATCCTGCCCATGGAGTTGAGTTCGGTAATCTCTCCAGTTTGGGATGAGTAGAAGAGTCCTGTGACGGTGCCTGTATGGTTGGTCATGTCCTGCTGAATCACAGCTTGGATGATGCTGCCGGCAACCACTGCATCCGCGGCGGTCCCTCCCGAACGCATGACATACAGCATGGTTTCAGTCACTGTCGGATGCTGGCTAGAGGCCACAGCCTGATCTGCAGTGGCGTACCCTTTGGGGCCAACACATCCACTACCAGTTGCGAATTCGAATGGTGTCTCTTTCTGACTCATAGCTGCTGTCTCCATCTCCGTGTTTTGTTTCCTTCCAAGCAAGGTAGCTGTTTACCTGCCATCCCGGTATGGCGGAATGGTCGGAGATGCCAACGGACTGTTTCGGCAGTTGTAGGGATGAAACAGTGCTATTGAGCCGTCGAAAGCCGGAGAATCTTTAACCCAAGGTGTGCGACAAGCCGGTCGTCACCGTCCGATAAATCGAGACCCGTCAGTTCCTGAATGCGATGTAAGCGGTAATAGAGACTTGTTCGATGGGCGAAGAGCTGTTCAGCGGTCGCCTTCACATTGCCAGCGTTGTCCAGAAAGACCTCGAGTGTGTGTATTAAGGAGTCAGTCCGAGGCCGCTGCTCCATGAGTGTGCGCAGGCCTGGGTGGAGCATCGAACTCAAAGTTTCTTCTGGTACTTGAGCGAGAAGTTCGTAGACGCCCAACCGTTCCACGGCTGTAACCGGCTCAAGGATCTTCACCCGACGGGAAGTCCGTGCGGCTCGAAGGGCTTCATGATAGGAACGCCAAGCAGCCGCGAGATCGTTGCGAGAACGCCCGATGCCGATCCAGCACTGCTTGGCATCCGACTTGTTGAGAACGGCTTCGCGGAGGGACTCTCCGACCGAGAGAAGGTTGGCACGAGCGTCAGTCTTCCCTGAGTCCGCTAGAATCAGCAGCACGTGGTCACGTTGCTCCAGAGTCAGGACATGGCGCGAAGGGCACTTGCTCCGTACTGCAGCCAGCCCTGATGCTAGGGCGAGTTGATCCTCCTGGGTGAGTTCCGGGCCCTTGTGCTCAATTTCGGCGACGATGACGGCGAAGTTCCTTGGGACAAATAGGTTTTCTTTGCCGATCTCGACTGCTGCTGACTGCCGCTGGTCCTCGCTGTCACTGACGAGGAGTTCCAACAATTCGCGCTCACGTCCCCGGTCTAGTCCTACTTGTAGGTATTCGCGGTGCATGAGGAGTGCTGCCTCAGTGGCCGCACGTCTGGCCTGGTCATCGTGTTCTTCACTGACCGGCCCCTCGACGCTGAGCAGCCAGAGGAAACCAAACAAGGTTCCCTGATAGATGATCGGGTAACCGATCCTGGAGTCTACGAGCCCGAGGTCTTGGCGGGGAGTGACTTTGTAAAGCCCGGTCGCTTCGTCTTTGCAGTCGTAGACATGCTTGACGATCTCCTGCGGAACCGCGCGCCGGAGGATGGACTCGGCGCGAGCTGGATCAACTTCGCCCCGGTGAGGGCTGTGGGCGAGTAGCTGGACGTGCTTGTTGTCGATGGCCACCGAGCGCTCCAGCCTGTCCGCGAGGCCCTCTGCGAGCTGCTGAAGGTTCGCCGTCATGCCGTGGATTTTATCACCCGGTCTCCGGCCCAATGCGGGTCCTGTTAGCTGTATCCCGTGCAGGTGTCTGTGTCAGGCGATGAAACGACCCGCAGCAAACTGCGGGATTGGACGTGCTTTGGACTCGGTGACGAAATCAGCCAGCACCCGGCCGATGGCCGGAGTGAACTTGGCACCTTGTCCTGAAAACCCGGCACCGAGAATGAAAGGGCCTCGGCGGTCGAGAATGAAAGCTTCGTCGGATGACATCGTATAAGTGCAACTGATATCTGTGAACTGCTCGGGATCGACACCAGGTAGGTACTCTCGAGCGTAGCGCTGGAGAGCCCGCATCATCATCGGTTCGTACTGAAATGAACGGTTGTCCGGATCCACATGAATGCCTACGCCGTGCCAGCCAGCCTTGATGCCTTCGCCTGGAGTGAGCATCCCGTATATGTCCGAGTACCAGTAGTCGTACTGCGGATCCCCGATGATCCGCCGGTGATTGAAGCTCGGCCACGTCGCGGCCTCGTTATTGATCGCAAAGTGCGCTGGCTGCTCCTGGGTAACATACAGTCGGGGGTAGCTCAGCTGTCCGCCGATGAACTTGTTGGTCCATCCCCCTACGGTCACCACTACCTGGTCGGCGAGATAGGTGACGGAGTCAGTCACTACCTCTACTTGCCCATTGGCGGTCTCGGCGACCTTGAGGACCGGTGTCTCGTGCCGGACATGTCCGCCGAACTTTTCGGTGGTTGCCTGAAATGCGGGGATGGCGGTAGACGGATCCAACCGGCCGCCATCCGGTGTGAAGAGAATCTTAGTGTCGAAGTTGATTCCGGACCACCGCTCGCGGGCCTCGTCGACGGATAACCATTGTGCTGAGATGCCGTGAGCACGCAGGACCTCCACATGTTGAGCTGGCACGCCTTTCCCGTGGTTCGTCATGCCCAAAAGATTTAGGACCGAGACGTCTGCATCTGCCTCCAACTCGCGCCAGAGGCGGCCCGCCTCCTTGACGAGGGCCAGGTAGTGCTCCTCGACGTAGCCGACATTGAAGTTCCGCGTGGTCCCGTGGGAGGCGCCGATCTTGTGCAGTTGCCCGAACTGCTCAAGCAGTGTGACTTCGCGCCCGCGCTTCGCGAGTTGCCAGGCGGTCGCTGATCCCATCAGACCACCACCAACCACAACGGTTTCGATCCGTTCTGTCATTGCCGTCCTCTCTCGTGACATCGAGGCTCGTGCCAGCAACAGAGTTGTCTGGGAGCTTGGTTCAGTAGAAAGTCAATCAAGCGAGTGTTGTATGACGCTTCGACATTTGTGCCAAGCTGCATTCGCTGATTGCGACGGATGCATGGCGCGACCTTAGAAGTCGCGTGGTTTAGTGATTGTTTACCGGTACCTGAGTTCCGCAGAGACTACTTTCCGAAGTAGATCGAGTATCAATTTAACACAGAATTAACAGAATTAGTAACATGGAATTAACAAGCTCTGCTGGTCACCTGGGCCGGCCTCGCTATTCCTCCAGCTTCGACCCCTCAAGCCCAGGTTCGAAAGGAATGCAAATGAACACAGCCATCACAACTCGACCACGCAGAGAGGGCGTGCGCCTCGGTGTGAAACTGGTGACCCTGGCGTCCGCCGGAGCATTGGTGCTCGCAGCATGCTCGGGTGGCTCCCCTGAAGGCGGAGCCGGCTCGTCCGAGCCCGACGGTGAGGTGGTCGTCGAAAACTTTGAGATGAACTTCTTCTCCTCACCGAACTCCCTAGATGTCGCCCGACATTTCGATGCCAACACGATGGGCATCATGTCACTGTTCACAGAGCCTCTCGAGCGACTCTCCGGTGATGGCTCCCTTATCCCGAACCTCGCCGAAGAGGTGACGCAACCCGACGATCTTACTATCGTCTACACGATCCGTGAGGGGGTGCAGTTCAGCAATGGTAAAGAACTCACCGCTGAGGACGTGGCGTGGACCATCGATCACGTCTCCGACGCTGAGGCCGGGGCCGCCACGTCTTCGAACCTCTCAGCAGTAGCCTCGGCTGAGGTCACTGGCGAGTACGAAGTAACAGTGTCGCTGCATACTCCGGACCCCTCTGCCAGGGCGAACCTCGCCCTTGTTGCACTGGTGCAGGACTCTGAATTCGCGGCAGAGAATGCAGCGGAACTCGGTCAGCCCAGTGCGATTCCTGTCGGCACCGGTCCTTACGTGGCAATCTCCAGCAGTGCTGAAGCGGTCGAGCTGGAGCGCAATGACAATTACTGGGGCGATGCCCCTGTACCCGAAACGATCACTGCAAGCTTCCTCGACGCCGACGACACCGCACAGCGGGCCATGCAGTCCGGTTCTCTCAACGGAACGTTGGTGTCTAACTCCGTGGCCCTCCCGCAGTACGAGAACATCCCTGGTGCGAGTATCTACTCGATTCCAGCTCTACAAACATACTTCATTGCACTCGACGTAACTGCCGAACCTTTCGACGACGTCCATGTCCGTAGGGCAGTTGCGCACGCTATCGACCGGGAAGGCATCATGCATGCCGCATTCGGAGAAGGCGCCAGTATCCTACCTGCGCTGATCCCGGCTGGAACACTGACGCCGCTTTCATCCGAGGCTGAGGTCGACGAGTTCTTCGAGAGCCTGGAACTGATGACATTCGATCTCGACGCCGCTGCCGAGGAACTGGCGCAATCGCAATATCCGGACGGCTTCGAGGTCGAGCTCGCTGTCACATCCGGTACGTGGATGGAGCTAGCTGCTTTGAATCTCCAGGAGAATCTGACTCCGCTGGGCGTGACCGTCAACATCACATCGGTTACGAGGCAGGAGTGGATTGATCGGATATTCAGCGATAACACGACAGAGATGTGGCCAATGTCACTCGGTGCATCAGTACCCGATCCAAGAATTCTCGCCCAACTCGTCACTGAACCAGATGGTACCTTCAATCTGGCAAACTGGGCACCAGAAGACCTGCAATCGCTTGCCACGGATCTGACGGAGTCGGCAGACGAGGAGCTTCGGTTCGAGGCCGCCACCACCATACTCACGCGAATCTCCGAAGAAGTTCCTTACATTCCTCTGTACCAGCCCGAATTCACCATTGTGCTCGCGGACGGCTTCGCACTGACAGAGACCCCAACAGTGATTGACATGGCAAGCGGACTCTGGATGCAGAACCTGGTCGCCGAGTAGTATTCGAAAGGCCGAGTTCACGTGGTCGTATTTCTGGCAAAAAGGTTAGCTTCGCTCATCGCTGTCCTGTTTATCGTGAGCATCCTGATCTTCAGCCTGCTCGCGCTGAGCCCGGGTTCCATCGTCTCAACACTGATTGGTACCCGGCCAGCGACTCCGGAGCTGATTGCTGCTCTAGAGGAACGATATCGGGTCAACGACCCCTACCCAGTTCAATACTGGCACTGGTTGACGAATGCGTTCCAGGGAGATCTGGGCCACTCAGTGCGGACCGGGGAACCAGTTGTTAGCGTGATCGCATCGCGACTGCCGTTGACCCTGCAACTCGGGGCGTATGCACTGATCCTAGTGGTCGCAGTTGGGATTCCTCTCGGCATGCTGGCTGGGATGCGCCGTGGTCGCCCAGTGGACCGGATAACGAGTACAGTCGCGATCGTTGCGATGAGCGCCCCGGCCTTTGCTGTTGCAATTCTTTTGATTTGGGTATTCGGGGTATGGCTTGAATGGCTGCCCGTTTACGGTGCCGGCGATGGGTTCTTCGGACGGGTGTACCACCTCACGTTGCCGGCCGTGTCATTAGCCGTCGCGATGGCAGCCGTGCTTCACCGGCAGACTCGGGCTGCCACGATGCACGTTATGGATCAAGATTACGTGACCTTCGCAAGGTCCAGGGGAGTGTCGCGCATGCGGATTCTCATTCGTTACGCGTTGCGCAATACATCGTTGCCAATTGTCACGTCTGCAGGAGTGATACTCATTGTCGCGTTGTCGGGTGCCGTGCTCGTCGAGAGAGTGTTCGCACTCCAAGGAGTTGGAACCCTCATGATCGAGTCAGTAGATTACAACGACCTTCCTGTCGTCCAGGGACTTGCCATGCTCCTCGCGTTACTCATCATTATCATCAATCAGCTCGTGGATCTGCTGGCTCTGGTCATCGATCCGAGGACCCGGATGAGAGGACGCTCATGACGCCCGAGGTGCCTCGCTCCGCCATAGGCCGGGGGTTTCGGCGATACATCGCTAAGATTCCGCGGGGAGCCCTGGTCAACACTCTTTGTATCGCTGTAATAGGAGCTGTTGTCATCTGCGCCATTCTAGGTGAGGTGATCGCCCCTTACGATCCCAGGGCACAGGACCCGCTTCGAGGGGTCTCCCCGCCCGGGGATGGTCATCTATTGGGAACTGATGTGCTCGGAAGGGATGTCCTCTCGCTCCTCATCGCCGGCGCACGGTCGGCCGTGGTGGGCCCCGTCGTCGTAGCGCTCGGTTGCGGGCTTATCGGGGGGCTCCTCGGTCTCTTGGGTGCCTACTACGGTGGCACCCTCGACGCGGCAGTGAACCGCCTGGCGGACCTGATCTACGCCCTCCCTTCCATCATCGTCGCGATTGTCGTTGTCGGCGTGATGGACGGCGGCTACTGGTCGGTGGCCGCCGTCCTGACATTCCTCTCCTTGGCCTACCAGATCCGCATCATCCGTAGCGTCACGATGGCACAAATGTCATTGCCCTATGTCGAGGCGGCAAAGACCTCAGGCCTCTCGGACACTCGCACGATTCTGGCACATATCCTGCCGAATATCGTTCCGACGGTTCTGGCGACCCTGCTCCTCGACTTCGTAACGGCGATGATCGGATATGCGGCGCTCGCCTTCCTCGGGATCGGCATTCCGCCGGGAGCACCGAACTGGGGAGCAATGATCGCCACCGGGCAGACCTACATCTTCATCAACCCCTGGTTGTCCGTGGCTCCGGCGATCCTTCTCATTCTGACAGCGACCTGTGTGACGCTTCTAGGCGATCAGCTTCATGAGGCCGCGGGTAGAAAGGCAGCTATACGGTGACTGGACTCCAGGAGCGAGAAGACCTCACGACGGCAGAGAATCTGCTGTCGGTATCGGGGCTGACCATTCGTACTGGCGATGGTCGAACCCTGGTTCGGGAAGTGTCGCTAGAACTTCGACGCGGGGAGACTCTGGGCATCGTCGGTGAGTCCGGAAGTGGTAAGTCATTGACCGCCCGCGCGATCACAGGACTCCTTCCCCGAGGCCTGGAAGCATCAGGCGGGGCAGTCCTGGACAGCATCTCTACCCTCGATGCTCCGGAGTCTCGACTGCGCAAGATTCGCGGCCGCAAGGTGGCGCTGCTCATGCAGGACCCATTTACCATGCTGAATCCGTTGCAGACGGCTGGAACCCATATCATCGAGTCTTTGCCGAAGGGAGCGATCAAGCGAGGCGCGGTGGGAGCAGAGATCGAGCGGCGGTTATCCGAGGTGGGACTGGCCGCAGATGTCGCAGAACGCTATCCCTTCCAGCTCTCGGGCGGCATGCGCCAGAGACTGGCGACGGCATGTGCGCTCGCGGGAGATCCCGAGCTCCTGATCGCTGACGAGCCCACGACTGCTCTGGACGTCACCACTCAGAGCGAGGTGCTCAATCTCCTCAGAGAGATCCAAGCTGAGCGCCACATGGCGCTCATCCTCATCACCCATGACCTGGGCGTTGCCTTCTCGGTATGTGACCGCATTCAGGTCATGTACGCCGGATCCACAGTCGAAGAGGGACCGGCACAAGCGCTTGTCAAGACCGCTGGACATCCGTACACCGTCGGCCTCAAGCGCGCCGAACCTCCCTTTAGGCACTACGCGCCGGAGCTGAGCACAATCCCCGGCCGGGTCCCCTCCGCTGACTCCGTATGGAAGCAGTGCGCCTTCGCGGCACGGTGTTCCTGGGTCTCTGATCAGTGTCTAGAGGAGCGCCCCTCGCTTCAACCAGTCGGAGATATGCGACGCACTGCATGTGTGCGTATCGATGAGATCGACGAAGAGCTGCAGGCTGAGATGGGCATCATCGCGCAGGAAGGCAAGCTCCCAGATATTGGTGCGGCGCAGCCGTTGCTGGAGATTTCCGACCTGGAGAAGTCATATAGGGTTTCGCCGCTTCTTGGGCGGACGCGTACCGTGCCTGCGCTCAAAGGGGTGTCATTCGGTCTCAGAACTGGGGAAGCGCTTGGGCTGGTAGGTGAGACTGGCTCCGGGAAGAGCACCATCGCCCGGCTTCTGCTCGGTCTGACCAGCGCGGAAAGTGGGCGGATCATTTTGGGTGACCTGGATCTGTCTTCGTACAAGAGTCTCAGCGGCCGGGAGCGCAGGGAGGCCCGCCGACGGATCCAGATGGTCTTCCAAGATCCCTACTCTTCACTCAACCCCGCCAGAACCATCGGCGGAACGTTGAGCGAGGTATTGCAGATCAGTGGCCGCCGAAAGATCGGTACCAGCGTGGCCGACTTGCTTACTCAAGTGGGGCTTCCTGCAGATTACGCCTCGAGGCTGCCATCTGGACTTTCCGGAGGTGAGCGGCAGCGCGTGGCGATCGCCCGGGCTTTGACGCTCGAACCCGACTTGCTGATATGCGATGAACCGGTCGCAGCCCTAGATGTCTCGGCCCAAGCGCAGGTGCTTGAGCTGCTGAGGGATCTTCGGGCCCGTCATCAGATGGCGATGCTGTTCATCACACATGACCTCGCTGTAGTGCGGCAAGTGGCAGAACGGCTGATTGTGTTGCGTCATGGCGAGGTCGTTGAGAGTGGCTCAGTGGAGCAGGTGCTTGAGGCGCCGCAGCACCTCTACACCAAGAAGCTCGTCCAAGCGGTTCAGCAGACTCGAGGAGAGGGGGACTGAGTAGAGCGTACCGGAAGCACCGTTCAGCTAAAGACAGGCGCTGCGGATCCCCGCGTATGCGCGACCGTAGCCAATCTACACAACGACCTGATCCTGCTAGTCGATCACTTCGACCGCCGTGACCTAGACGACTAGTTCTAAGAGTTCTGGCTACCTGAACTACGGGCTGGAGGCGTTAACGTCCGGGTGCTTCCCGTCTGGGTCGAGGAGGTCTTTCAGTCAGAAGGAGCGCTGCGGCGTACTCTGCTCCTCGTCGAGCGCATCCACAGGTTGATGGAGGACCATCCCCAACTTGTCTTGTGCCTCAGCGGCCATGACGGTCGCAAGGCAGTGAAGGCAGACCGTATCGCGATCAAGATCGCACTTGAGAGACTACATAGGTTGGGGCAAGATACGGAGCTGATTGGCACTATGTGGCGAGTTCGCGTACGCGTCGTCTCGCTGCGCTTCTGAGCCGAACACATATGGCGGACGGAAGTGAGCTCGACGAGATTCCTCATGTGGAGGCCTCAGCCCCCATGGGATCGAGGTGCTGCAGGAGATGGAGGGTTCGGTGTCGTCTTCGATATTAGTCATCTTGGTGTTACCGGTGTTGATGATGTTCTCGAAAGCGCAACCCGGCCATTCCTAGCCATTCATCCAGCATGACGTGCGGCCAGCTGGACAGGGCCTTAGTAAAACCGGGGCGTGATGCAGGTTACCTGGGCATCGCCTTAGAGTCCTCCCATAGTTCTCCCAAAACCCCCTGTTTTGGCTTTTCTTCGCCCCCGTGTTGTGGTCATGATGGAGTCAGTTCACCTAGGGCTGTGCAGACAGACCGGGTGCAAGGCGGAAAGCCCGCCCAGCATCAGACCTGATGCAATGCATATACGGAGGTAACAAGCTATGGCTGCTACCGATAACAAGCTTCGTTCAATCGCAGGGATCCTCGGTATCGGATCCATCGCCCTCGTGGGCATCACTGCCTGCGATGACAACGGCGATGTGGAAGACCCCGAGAACGGGGTCGAAGAACCAGCCCCTGAGGAGGATCCCGCTGAAGAGGATCCTATGGATGAGGACCCTGACGACGAGGACGCATAAATCTGTCACTCTTCACGGTGAACCCCCTCCGGCCAAAGGCCGAGAGGGGGTTCACCGTTGATAAGGGAAAACTCAATACAAGCTGAACATCAACTACCTCAGAACTGATTACTCTAGGAGGTCACTTCCGATGGCAGAGATCACTACCAGCAAGTTCCGTACCGCAACCGGTATCCTCGGCGTAGGCGCCCTGGCGCTCTTCGGCGCCGCCGCCTGCGATGACAACGGTGACGTGGTCGACGATAACGGCAACGGCGACATCGTTGACGATAACGGCACTGAGGACAACGGCGGCCTCGACGACGACAACGACGCTCCGGAGGACAACGGGGATGCTGACGAGGACGCTCCCGGCGTCGGCGATGACGAGGACGATGACAACGGCCTCTTCGACGATGACGACGAGGATGATGACGGCGATCTGTAGTTGAGGCGCAGTCACCTCTGAGACGCACAGAGCGCCCCGGCCGGAGATCCGCTCCCGGCCGGGGCGCTCTGTGCTGCCGGGCTCAGCCCTCCATTTCGAGGGCGGCCTGCGCCAGCACCCAGTACTCGGCCTCGTTGAGGGCAACCTCCTCGGCCTGGCCCATGGTCTGCAGCACTACGATGCGGGCTGTGCCCTCGGCGCCCTCAGCCCGCCAGGAGCCGGCAAGCACACCGGGGGAGGAACCTCCCTTGAACGCTATCTGATCCCACCACTGGTTCTGGGGGAGAACACCGGAGTTAGTACCGAGGATGTCTCTCAGCTGCGGGTGTTCTGCAGCTTGTACTTCCAGCAGCTCATGCACCGCAGCGATGTCCTCTCCGGTGCCGAACCACTCCAGTCCGTGCTCTGCGCCGTCATCGGGGATCAGATCTGTCTCGGTGATCTCCAGCTTTCCGCCGGGAATCTCATCCAGCAGGTCGCGGCGCTGCTGCTCACCGGCAGACGCGTATTCTTCGCTGAGCTCAGGATCGGCCCAGCGCAGGTAGAAGAGCTCTCGGGTGGTGAGGAAGGGAGACAGCAGATCTGGATCATGGTGGCCGGAGTCGGTGACTGCCTGCTCCACGGCATCACGGCCCACCAGGTCCATCAGCAGGTCAGTGGCCGTGTTGTCACTGACCTCGATCATTGCTTGGGCTGCCTGCTGGACGGTGAGCTCATCTCCGGCCCGGGCATCGGCCAGCTCCAGCGATGAGGGCACCAGATGCTGATCTTCCAGCACCAGAGTCTCATCCCAAGAGGTGTACCCGGCCTCGACGGTCTCCACTACCGCGGCCAGTACCCAGAGCTTGAACACTGAGCCCATCGCTGCAGGTTCGCCATCCCCGACCCGTAGGACCTCCTCATCACCCTCCAGCACCAGCAGCTGAGCCTCGCCGGGAAGTTCAGGGAGCCGCTGCTCGATCTCATCAAAGGACTCTGCCGGCTCTGGCGGCTCCTGGGCGGGAAGGAACACCAATTGGGTCAGCTGCTCCTCAGCATCGACCTCAAGCTGCAAATCGAGGGCGCCCCCGGCGCCCTCGATTCGTGTGCTGGAGAGCGTCTCGGTGCCCTGATGCCCGGTGGCTGTCCACGGGGCTGCCGGGCGCAGCTGCTCATTGATGAATTCCGCAACTGACGCCTCGTCCAGCTCGGCGCGGAAGGACTCGCTGAGCCTGTCCTGCCAATCCTGTGCGGTGGAGTCTTCCTCGGCATTGATCACCTCCAGGACATATTCGGCTGTTTGGCCCGCCGGCGTATCAGGGAGCTCTGCCGGATCTGCTGAGGGGGCGTCGTCGTCGGCTGTCTCTGTCTCGTCGGTCTCCTGAGGACTCTGCACAGTGCCGTTGTCGGGCTCAGCGGTCTCATCTTCTTCACCGGTGCCGCAGGCAGACAGGGCCAGGGTTAGTGCGGTCGCAGAGGTCAGTGCGGTCAGGCTGAGGCTGTTGGTGCTGGAATCGCTCATACCTACGATTCTGCCGCACAGCTGAGCCCCGGTCCTCACCCTTGAGGATGAAGCGCCCGGGGCTCAGTGATGGGAAGACATGCTGGTCAGCTCAGGTAGTCCACCAGGATGTTCTCCATCTCTTCCTCGGAGATGACATCGCCCTCGGGCTCCTCGGGAACATCAGTGCTGGACCAGTCAGTGAAGTGCATCTCGAAGTACTCGCCGCGTTCCTCGCCGATCAGGTACACCAGCACCGGATCGCTCTCATCAGCCAGCACTGCGACCTCCACCTCATCCTCAGTGTAGATCCACACCTCCTGGCCCTCATGCTCGCCGAGCTCGCCCTCGGGAGCCTGTGGGCCGAAGGACATGTCTACGTCAAGCTCGTCGAGGAAGGAGTCGATGTGCATTTCAGGGTCCACAAAGTCATTCGACTCAATCCAGGAATCGCCGTAGTCAGCGTCATAGCCGGAGGCGTCGAAGTTCATACCTTGGTTCTCGGCCTCTATCTCTAGGACCCTGGTGAAGAAGTCGCCGGAGATATACCCGGTATCCTCCATGATCAGCATCTGCATGGTGTTATCGCCGAATTCGATGGTCCACAGCGTCTGCTGCGCGCCGATGGCACCCTCCAGGGTGAACGTGGCCTCGTCCTCCACATCCTCGAACCCTGGGCCCAGCTCCTGGGCCATGCCCATGCCGGAACCCTCCCCATGCATAGTGACATTCTCATGAGAGCGCATGGAGGCCATCATGTCGTCATAGATGTCCTCGAAAGCTGGGGCTTCACCTGAGGCCTCCGGAGGTTCTTCCTCATCATCTTCGGGCGATTCGGGCTCGGTGTCTTCCTCGTCGTCGCCGTTGCTCTCTTCCGCCCCGTTGTCGTCGCCGACCTCCTCCGGCGGGGGTGCCTCCTCGCCGTCGTCGCCTCCGCAGGCAGTCAGTGCCAGCAGTGTGGCCAGGCTGAGGCCGGTAGCTTTGGTCAGTGCAGTGGGTGTGATGGTGGCGGTCATATGGGTATGCCCCTTAGTTTCCGTTCTCTTGCTGTCAGGCCTGTTCATCATCCAGATCCAGGCCGTCTCCGGTCCCTTTGACCATAAAACGGTTAGCCTTGGCAGTTCCTGGATATTTCCCGGAAATGGGCTCACTTATAAGTGATGCCTTCAGAAAGTTACTTCCAGCCCAGGGGCTTGGCGACGTGCTCGACGATGGATTCCAGGATGTGGGCGTTGTAGTCTACGCCAAGTTGGTTGGGCACGGTCACCAGCAGGGTGTCGGCTTCGGCGATCGCGGTGTCTTTGGCCAGTTCCTCGACCAGCTCATCCGGCTCGGCGGTATAGCTGCGGCCGAAGACCGCCCTGGTCTTCTCATCGATCATGCCGAACTTGTCCTCAGAGTCCCGCTGGCCCAGGAAGTAGGCGCGGTCCTGGTCAGAGACGATCGGGATGATGGAGCGAGAGACAGAGACCCGTGGCGTGAACCCGTGATCGTGCTTCTGCCATTCCTCCCGGAAAAGCCGGATCTGTTTGGCCTGCTGGATGTGCAGCGGCTCCCCGGACTCGTCATCCTTCAAGGTGGAGCTCATCAGGTTCATGCCCTTCTCTGCGGCCCATATGGCGGTGGCATTGGACCCAGCGCCCCACCAGATGCGCTGACGAAGACCCTCAGAATAGGGCTCAAGGCGCAGCAGCCCAGGCGGATTGGGGAACATGGGGCGAGGATTCGGCTCGGCGAAGCCCTGGCCCTGAAGCATCTGCAGGGCGACTTCGGTGTGTCGACGCCCCATCTCGGCGTCGGTCTCACCCTCGGCCGGGTGGTAGCCGAAGTAGCGGAACCCGTCGATCACCTGTTCCGGGGAACCCCGGGAGATGCCCAGCTGCAGCCTTCCTCCGGCAATGAGGTCGGCCGCCCCAGCGTCCTCGGTGAAATAGCCGGGATTCTCATACCGCATGTCAATGACCCCGGTGCCGATCTCGATGCTCTCAGTCTTGGCACCGATGGCAGCCAGCAGTGGGAACGGGCTGCCCAACTGCCGGGCGAAGTGGTGGACCCGGAAGTAGGCGCCGTCTGCGCCGAGCTCCTCGGCTGCCACCGCCAGGTCGATGCTCTGCAGCAGAGTGTCAGAGGCCGAACGGGTCTGTGAATGCGGGGAGGGGGTCCAATGCCCGAAGGACAGAAAGCCGATCTTCTTAGTGCTCACTCTGCTCCCAACCGTCGGGGCCGCTCCGGCATTCCGCAGGACAGCTGCGCCTCAGGGAGTATGCGCCTCGTAGATGGTCCTCAGATCATCAGCCGGTCTGCATTAGCTCTGGTCCTGGCGTCTCCGGTATCTCCGCGCTGTTCCAATTGGTGAAGTCGAGTTCGACCACTGGCCCGTGATGGGCCTCAGTCCAATAGCGGAGTAGCAGCGGCCCTGTCTCATCCGCGAGGACAATGATCTCCGCCTCATCCTCGATCTTGTTGATCCAAACCTCCTGGCCATCATGCTCACCGACGGCAGTAGTTAATGCGTCATCCTCGAACCGTCTGGTGCTCAGCATTGGGGAGACATCGTCGAAGGGATCCCAAATGCTGGTATAGATGGCGGAACTTTCGCCGGCCCGTTCGGTCTGGTCGAACCAGAGTCCACTGACATCTTCGGTGAAACCCGCCATGTCTATGATGCCGGCGGCGGGACCGTGCTCCTCAGACCCCGTGAGGTCTTCCCCGGAGAAGTTGGGGCGTCCTTCATGGATCAACGTGTCGTGCACGTAGGGGCCGTGGTCAAGAGTCAACCGGGCTGTGCCGTCGAGAACTACGATGTGGCCGGAGTATTGCACCGAATCCTGAGCTCCCATGGAAGTCGCCATCGGCTCGAGGATGTTGCTGAACTTCGGCCGTTCGGCGGCGCTGTCCTCGCAGGCGGTCAGAGCCAGCGTCGGCGAGATCGCGGCAACGCCGATGAGCACCGACTTGGCCTGTCCTGACATGAGATCCCCTCGCTGGTTTCACTCCGTGGGAGAAACCTCATCGCAGTCATCTTGGTGTTTCCTGACCAGGAGGGCGGAAAGGGCGCCCTAGCCTCTGGGCTGGCCGGCCAACCACTGCGCGAACGTCATAGTGCCAAGCGTGGCGCCGGTCTCGGGGAGGTTCAGTCCGGCACGCATGCCTTTCATCTGTGCTCCGGGAAGGCTCATCGGCACCAGTGGCCCGTGTACGCCGGTGTGTTCGGCATAGGCGCGGACCAATTCGGAGAGTTCCTCCGGGCGTGGGCCGGCAAGGTCAGATACCTGTCCAGAAGGTGGGCCTTCGGCCAGCTCAATGAGCCTCAGGGCTGCCTCCTCAGCGGCCACCGGCTGGATCTTGGCGCGCGGGGCGATCCGCAGCGGTCCCACCTTCGCCTGGGCGAGCATCTGGCCGGCGAATTCGTGAAACTGAGTGGCACGCAGAATCGTATGCGGCGCCTCTGACTGCTGGTAGATCTGCTCCTGGATGAGCTTCCCTGCGAAGTAGTTGTTGGGGTTGCGGTCGATGCCCACAATCGAGACCATCACAGCATGCCCAACACGTGCCTTGGCGGCCGCATTCAGCAGGTTCTTACTGGTCTGTTCGAAAAAGGCGATGGACTTCTTCGCTGACAGGGTCGAATAGTTCAGCGCGTCGATGACCGAATCGTGACCGGCCAGCGCATCCTCCAATCCGGATCCTGAGCGGACGTCAGTCCCCTGTGAGCGGGTCAGGACCGTGACCTCGTGTTCTCGGCCCTCGGCGGAGCGGACAATATGTGCACCGAGTGTTCCGGTGCCTCCTGCGACGGCGATCTTCATGGCTGGACTCCAGTTCGTAGAGGGTTTCAGCGGCGCAGGGACGGTCCCTGCTGAAAAGACGACGAGACAGCAGGGCGAAATGTCAGGGTGCGTCTGAGATCATGGTCCTATGAGCCCGCTGAGCGCCGACGAGGTCCTCCAGGCAGAGCGGCCAAGGCTCCTTGGCCTGGGCTACCGCATGCTCGGGACCGTCAGCGAAGCAGAGGACATGGTGCAGGAGGCGTTCCTCCGCTGGTACCGCCTGGATCTGGAGGAGCGGAACGCGGTAGAGAACCCTGGAGCATGGCTGATGCGGGCCGGAGGTCGCATCTCGCTGGATATGCTCAAATCCGCACGACGACGCCGCGAACACTATGTGGGGGAGTGGTTGCCGGAGCCCGTGCCGGCCTCCTGGCCTGCCCGCGGCGGGGGCTTCTCAGCCGCCGAGGATCCTGCCGAGCGGGCGGAGCTCGGTGAATCTGTGTCGATCGCGATGATGGTGCTCTTGGAAACTATGACCTCGGCCGAGCGTGCAGTGTTCGTCCTCAGAGAGACTTTCGCACTGCCCTTTGCCGAGATTGCCGAGGTCCTCGGCCGCTCAGCCGGAGCATGCCGGCAGCTTGCCAGTGCTGCTCGCCGCAGGCTGAAGGACCGCGGGGAGCCTCAGACGGGAGCACCGGAGCATCAGAAACTGGTCCAGGCGTTCTTCACCGCCTGCGAAACAGGCAACCTGCAGGAGCTGATCACGATTCTCGACCCCGAGGTGGTGCTGCGCTCCGATGGCGGTGGGAGAGTCAGCGCCGCGCGCCGTCCGGTCCTGGGCCGGGACAGCGTGGCGCGGTTTGTCCTGGGCCTGCGCAGCAGCTATCCGGAGGCGCAGCTGGTTCCCGTGGAGCTCCACGGCGGACGGGGCATCCACGTGGTGATGGAGGAGGCGACGGGCGGTCTGATCAGCTTCGCCGTTGAGCAAAGCCGGGTCACAGACGTGTGGATCATGCGCAACCCGGACAAGCTCACACTCTGGGAATGAACCGGTGTTCCACCGGTACCGATCTATTGCCTGATCTCGGCGCGGAGGTGGGCGAGGCTCTGCTCAACATCGCCGGAGACCAATCTGACATACCTGGTCTGCGGCCGCTTCGACACCATGGCGAGCATCGTCTCGTAGAGGTCCTGAACCGGAACTGCCCCCGGCGCCGACTGCAGCGTCTGTGCGGCCCGGTGATTGGGTTCATCGGATGAGGCGCGCGCTGCGAACTGTGCCGCTGCCTGCTCAGGAGAGCTGACCAGGCAGCACTCAAGGAAATCAGCCCCAACGTCGTTCGCGGCAGCAGCCAGTTCATCGATGAACTCTGCTCGCTGCAGGAACTGTGGAACAATGACATCCCGACCAGCGGAGAGATGCGTGCCGCACATGCTCAGTGCGAGTTGACGTGCGGCCAGCCCGGCCGCCACAGGGTCATCTTCCCAATGGCCCAGAGACCCACGGATGGTGTCGATATCCACCACCAGCGTCAGCGGCCGATCGCGCGCCAACAGCCGAGCCACAGTGGACTTCCCGCTGGCCGGAGCCCCGTTGATCAGCACCAGCGTGGGCATGGAGTCAGAGCTGCTGCTCGGCGCTGAGCACCACGTTCTGCAGCAGCTCAACCCGGGTCATCGGCCCCACTCCGCCCGGGTTGGGGGAGTACCAGCTGGCCACCTGCTCGATCCCCGGGGCGAAATCCCCGGAGATCACAGCCTTCCCCGTTTCCGGATTCGGCTCACGGGTCACCCCCACATCTAGGGCGATCACGCCCGGCTTCAGATCAGCAGGGTCGATCATATGCTTCACACCGGCAGCACCGACGACGACGTCCGCCTCGGCTAGGTGCCGGGGCAGGTCCTGGGTGCCGGTGTGGCAGAGGGTCACCGTGGCATTGACCGCCCGCCGGGTCAGCAGCAGCCCGATCGGGCGGCCGATGGTCACCCCGCGGCCGACCACCACCACATGCTTTCCGGCGAGGTCGATCCTGTAGTGGGTCAGCAGATCCACACAGCCTTTGGGCGTACAGGGCAGCGGAGAGGTCAGTTCCTCGTTGACCCCGGCCACCAGTCGGCCCAGGTTCATCGGGTGCAGTCCGTCAGCGTCCTTATCCGGGGAGATAGCCTCCAGGACCTTCTGCTGGTCCAAATGCTTCGGCAGCGGGAGCTGAACGATATAGCCGGTGCAGGCGTCGTCGTTGTTCAGCCGCTCCAGCTTGGCAAGGAGGTCCTCCTCGGAGATCGTCTCAGGCAGCTCCACCTGAATGGAGTTGATGCCCACCTGCTGGCAGTCGCGATGCTTACCGGCCACATAGGACTGGCTGGCCGGGTCGGATCCCACCAGCACGGTGCCCAGTCCCGGGGTGATGCCGCGGGCCTTGAGCGCTGCGACCCGCTCGGCGAGATCCGCCTTGATGGCCTTGGCGGTGACCCGGCCGTCGAGTACCTGTGCGGTCATCAGTGCCGGTTCACCAGTTTTCGAGGCCGTTGTAGAGGGGGAAGTCAGCGGCTAGCTTGGCCACCCTGGTCTTCAGCCCTGTCACCTCAGCGCCGGGTTTCAGCGCCTCAGCGATGATCTCGGCGACCTCACCGAACTCGGTCTCACCGAACCCCCGAGATGCTAATGCCGGGGTGCCGATACGCAGCCCGGAGGTGACCATCGGCGGGCGTGGATCATCCGGGACCGCGTTCCGGTTGACGGTGATCCCCGCCTGGTGCAGCAGATCCTCAGCCTGCTTACCATCTAGCTGTGAGTTCCGCAGATCCACCAGCACCAGATGCACATCGGTTCCCCCGGTCAGCACCGAGACACCGGCGGCGGCCACATCCTCGGCCACCAGGCGCTCAGCAAGAATCTGGGCACCTGCCACAGTGCGGCGCTGCTTCTCAGCGAACTCCTCACCGGCAGCGATCTTGAACGCCACCGCCTTAGCCGCGATCGCATGCATCAACGGCCCGCCCTGCTGGCCGGGGAAGACCGCAGAATTGATCTTCTTCTTATGCTCCTCAGTACACAGGATGATCCCCGAACGCGGCCCAGCCAAAGTCTTATGCACCGTAGAGGTCACCACATCGGCATAGGGCACCGGATTCGGGTGCAGCCCGGTGGCCACCAGCCCGGCGAAATGGGCCATATCTACCCAGAAGACCGCCCCCACCTCATCAGCAATCTCCCTAAACGCCGGGAAATCCAGCTGCCGGGGATAGGCCGACCAGCCAGCCACAATCATCTCCGGCTTCTCCGCCAGCGCCTGCTGGCGGACCTTCTCCATATCGATCACCCCAGTCTCAGGGTCCACCCCATAGGCGGCGATCTCATAGAACTTCCCCGAATGGTTCAGCTTCATCCCATGGGTCAGGTGCCCGCCGTGGGCCAGTGAGAGACCCATCAGCTTATCCCCGGGCTTCAAAAACGCAGTCATCACCGCCACATTGGCCTGGGCCCCGGCATGAGGCTGCACATTAGCGTGCTCAGCTCCGAAAAGCGCCTTAGCCCGCTCGATGGCCAGGTTCTCGGCCACATCCACAAACTCACAACCCCCGTAGTAACGCCGCCCCGGATACCCCTCGGCATACTTATTGGTCAGCACCGACCCCTGGGCCTCCAACACCGCACGAGGCACAAAGTTCTCCGAGGCGATCATCTCCAAAGTCCCACGCTGACGACCCAGCTCATCAGCCACCGCCTGGGCAACCTCCGGATCCACCACAGAAAGCGGAAGAGCGTTGATATCGGTCAAAAGGGCCTCCTAGGTGCGGTGCAAGTCATGGGTCGTGTAGCCGCAGCTCAGTCTATCGTCCAGCGGCCTCACCCGTGCAGACGCCTCACCCGGGCACGTGGCACGGATGAGGCCATAGGCGTTAGTCTCATCGGTTGTGATCGTTTCCCGCCGTTTCCCAGCCGCCGCTGCACTGGCCCTACTGGTTCTGACCTCCTGTGGGGAGGATTCCCGGCGTGGAAATGAATCCATGCCGCTGGAGGGTGACTCGGCGGACTCTGGTCCCTTGGACGGCGGAACAGACGACGCCGCCACAGCAGAGGGCGCCGAGGAAGACCTCTTAGGGCCGGCAGAGGGTTTTGAGGAGATCGCTGAACGGCTGGACGCTCTGCCCGGACAGGTGGAGGCCCTGGTGCTCGAGGATGACGAGGTGCTCCTGAAGCTGGGCCGGGACGAGCCCTCGCCCCTGGCCTCAGTGGGGAAGCTCTACGTAGTGGCTGCCCTGGTGGATGCGGTGGACGCCGGGGAGATTGACTGGCAGGACACTGTGACTCTGGAGGAAGAGCACCGCAGCCTGCCCGCCGGCACCCTGCAGGACCAGCCGGAGGGCTTCACCACCAGCGTGTATGACGCGGCTATCCGCACTATCTCCATCAGTGACAATACCGGCACCGATATGCTCATCGATCTGCTGGGTCGAGAAGAGGTGGAGCAGGCAGTAGCCGACTATGGCCACCACAGCCCGGAGCTGCTGCAGCCGTTTCTGACCACCAGGGAGATGTTCCAGCTGCGCTGGGGCTATCCTGAGCTCGGCGAGGACTGGGCTCAGTTGGAAGAGTCTCAGCGACGCGATGTGCTGGATGAGGTCGCTGAGCAGCCCCTGGAGTTGGACCCGCTGGACCCAGCCGGGGAGGACCTGGACTTCGCCATCGACTGGCATGCCTCAACCGAGGACATCGCTCAGGTGCACCGGGCGCTGGCGGCTCGTGAAGAGGACCACCCCGAGCTGCGCACTGTGCTGACCACCAGCCCCGGTCTCCCGGAGCCGGTGGAGGACCCATGGTGGGATTGGCTCTCTTTCAAAGGCGGGGGACTGCCCGGGGTGGCCACTGCCACCTGGCACGCAGCGGCTGAGGACGGCACCGAGCGCACCGTGGTGCTCATGCTGAGCACTGAGGACACCGAGAACATCGCCGAGCACCGCACCGAGCTGCGTTCCCTGGGTTTGGACGCCCTGATCGTCGGTACCGACACCCAACGCGAGGATGAGGACCAGGACGACGAAGAAACCTGAACCCCTCCCCTTGTGAAACGCGTGTGCGAAAATTGTGGGAATGCTGGCGTCGTCGGTGGTTATTTCCTGAGTTTCCACACACTCGTTGAGCTGGAGAGGCGCGATCAGCGAAACGCATCGCCTTCATCCACATGCGCTCCGAAGGACAGTGTCAGCTCCATAGCGTCGAAGCGCTCGTTGATCCACTGCGTGTTGTCGTGCTCCATGATCAAAGATCGGGACCGGGACGGAGCGACGACGCGCACCTCGTCCCCAGCGCGGAGACGGGGCGGAATCACAGGTGATCGATCAGGTATGTAAAAAATCTTACTGGTGCCCTACAGTGCAGCGGGAATGGCGGCGATGTTTAAGATCCATCATCCCCTCGAGCATGGTGGCGGGCGCAGAGGGATGGCTCAGCGCAGGAAGAGGGCCTTCATGCGGTAGGCGGCTAAGGCGCCGCCCACGGCGACCATCACCAGGAAGTAGCTGATGTGCACCAGAGTCAGCCCGCTGAAGCTCCAGAATGCGATATCGCGCATCAGCTCCACCCCGTGCCACAGCGGCAGCGCTTGGATCACCCACTGCACACCCACCGGATAGACATCGATCGGGAACAGGGTGGCGGAGAACAGAAACATCGGGATCAGCACCATCATCATCCAGTCCATCTGCTGGAACCGCTTCATGAAGCTGGTCGCCGCCATCCCTATACAGGCGAAGCCCAGGGCGATGAACAGCGCGGTGATCCACATCAGCGCTGCCGAGAGCGGAGTCACCAGCCCGGCGACCATCAGCACGCCCAGGAAGCCTAGGGCATAGATCGCCCCACGGAACAATGCTAGGCAGATCTCGCCGACGGCCACATCCACAGGTCCCAGTGAGGTCTGCATCATGGTCTGGTACAGCTTGGTGATCTTCAGCTTGAAGAACACGTTCCAGGTGGAGTCGAACACGGCTCCGTTCATCGCCGAAACTGCCAACAGGGCCGGTGCAATGAACGCGGCATAGCTGATGGTGTCCTGCCCGGCCATTCCGGCCTGCTCGGCTTGGATCCCACTGATCATCGGGGAGACGCCGAGCCCGAAGCTGGTCAGGAACAGCACCGGCTCCAGGAACCCGGAGATAAAGATGATGCCCCGGTTGTTCCGGATAGCCGAGAGCCCGCGCATGAACACCGCGCGGATGTTTCCGGAGTAGTAGTTGGCACCCACCCCGTGCCGGAAGCTCACCGGTGGCACGCCTTCACTGCGCTGATGGCTGCCGGCAGCCGACTCCCTGGAGTCTTGTCTGGCCTGTCGCCGCTGATCCGCCTTCAGTCCCGGGATCCGGCCGCGCCACTCGTCATAGCCCAGCCGGCGGATGAACACCCGGCGCACGGCTAGCCAAGCAACGACGACGACGCCGACCAGGTACCCGATATGCACCACCACCAGCCACAGCGGGGTGGGTTGCCCGAAGGCCAGCACCCGGCCCAGCTCGTTGGCGTGCCAGATCGGGGAGATCCAACCGATGATCTGGAGGAACTGCGGAAGGTTGGTCAGCGGGTAGAAGGTCCCGGAGAACAGGAACAGCGGCATGATGACGAACCGCTGGATGATGGCGGCATGGCCCTTCTCATCCCGCAGGGTGGAGATATAGGCCATGATCGGCAGGCCGATGGCTAGTCCGCCCAGAATTGCCGAAAGCATCATCAGCACCGCAGTCGGGGAGCTCAGTGCGCCGAAGGCGAAGAGCACTGCGGTGAAGATCAGCGCGTGCACCCCGAACCGGCAGCTGACCCCCAGGATGTGACCCAGCGCGATCTGCTGCGGGGTCAGCGCGCTAGCCTGCGCCCCGTAGTATTTGCGCCGCCACTTGAAGCCCTCCATCACCGGGAAGGTGAACTCGATGCCAGCGGTCATCGCCACTGTGGAGGCCAGGATGGCCGGGGCGATGTACATCAGGTAGGTGTCTGCGCCGTATTCGGAAAAGTCAGTTTCCGCGCCTACCAATACCCCCAGTCCCAGGCCCATGGCCAGGATGTACATGATCGGCTGGAAGGTGGAGGCGAAGAGAATCACCCCGCCGTAGGCACGCATCGAGCGCAGTGTGGCCTCGGCCTGGTAGAACGCGCCCCATCGCCTGGTCCGCGTCACCAGTGCATCCTTGTTCGTTGTCGGGGATTCGATAATTGTCACGGCTATCAATAGCTTTCGTTGAGGCTGCCAGCGGAACGAGCAGCCGACTTCAGGCGTGAAGGCCGGCGCCGCCGCAGCCGGCCGAGAGCCGAGCGGGGTTCCCCTGCCGGCGGAGCTGGCGCTGTATCAGTCAATTAACGACCTGCCTGTCAGGCGGAGGAAGACGTCTTCCAGGGAGGAGCGGCGGACCAGAGAGGTTATCGGCTTATGACCGGCGGCGTGGATTTTCTCCATGGCGGACTCGGCGTACTCTGCGTAGACCAGCAGCCGATCGGGCAGTACTTCAACATGGCTGAAGCCGACATCCCCGGATCCGGCATCAGTATTCGTCAACAGGTCTTCGAGGATCTTGGCCTGCTCGGTGTTGCGATCCATGCCGAAGCGCAGCTCCAGCACCTCGCGGGTGGAATGCTCGCGGATCAGTCCGGCAGGCGATCCCTCCGCCATGATGGCGCCGTGGTCCACCACCACCAGCCGGTCGCAGAGCTGCTCGGCCTCGTCCATATGGTGGGTGGTCAGCACCAGAGTGGTGCCGGACTCCTTGAGCCGGAACAGTCGGTCCCAGAGCACGTGCCGGGCCTGCGGGTCCAGCCCGGTGGTGGGCTCGTCCAGCAGCAGCACCTCGGGCTCGTTGACCAGGGCACGGGCGATGGTCAGCCGGCGCTTCATGCCCCCGGAGAGGTCCTCCACCCGGGAATTGGCCTTATGCTCCAGCTGGGCGAAGGACAGCAGCTCATCGGCCTTGGCCAGCAGATAGCGCCGCGGCAGGCCGAAGTAGCGGCCGTACATGATGATGTTCTCCCGGACAGTGAGCTCTTCGTCCAGGTTGTCCTGCTGGGGGATCACCCCTAGCCGGGCGCGGACCTCGGGGCCCTGCTGCTCCGGGTCCAGGCCGGCTACCAGCATCTGACCGGAGGTGCGGGAGGCCACTGCGGCGATCATCCGCATCGTGGTGGACTTGCCTGCTCCGTTGGGTCCCAGCAGGCCGAAGGACTCGCCGCGGGTCACTTGGAAGGTGATGCCGTCCACGGCGGTGAAGTCGCCGTACTTCTTGACCAGATCTACGGCATGGATGGCGGGTGCGGGCGCAGTGTCAGAGGGCGCACTGGAAGACAGTGCAGTGGAGATGGGCATGCCGGACAGTTTACACCCACAACTAGCTAATTTGCTAGCAATCTATCCTATTCACCCTGAGGATGACCCTGGTTCATCCCTGAACCTGACGTGAATCATCCCTTGGAGCGATGTGCACGCGATGATCATCCGTAAGACTGAGAGCATCATTGAACTATTCATGAAAGAGGGAGTTATGA
Organism: Nesterenkonia ebinurensis; assembly: GCF_008711175.1. GTDB lineage: Bacteria > Actinomycetota > Actinomycetes > Actinomycetales > Micrococcaceae > Nesterenkonia > Nesterenkonia ebinurensis. Next base: position 27,757 of record NZ_VWNF01000041.1, on the reverse strand, counting down.
GCACCCCCGTTTTAGAGACGGAGAACCTGGTCAAGGTCTATGGCCGAGGCCCGGCCGCCTTCCACGCGCTCAAAGGCCTCACCTTTGAGATCCATCGCGGGGAGTCGGTGGCGATTGTGGGCAAGTCTGGTTCTGGCAAGTCCACTCTGATGCATCTGCTGGCGCTGCTGGATGAGCCGACCTCCGGGGTGGTTGCCCTGGACGGTAAGCCGGTCACCAAGCTGAAGCCAAAAGCGGTCTCCGGGCTGCGAAACGCGACTTTCGGGTTTGTTTTCCAGCAGTTCTTTCTGAATCCCAACCAAACCGTGCTGGAGAATGTGACCCTGCCGCTGAAGATCGCAGGTATCTCCAAGTCTGAGCGCAATGAGCACGGTATGAAGGCGCTGGAGCAGCTGGAGATGGCCGATAAGGCCAAGAACAAGGCTACTGATCTCTCGGGTGGTCAGAAGCAGCGGGTGTGCATCGCCCGGGCGCTGATCAACAACCCGGAGGTCATCTTCGCCGATGAGCCCACCGGCAACTTGGACTCTGCCACCTCTGAGACGGTCGAGGACATCCTGTTCGGGCTGCACCGTGATCACGGGATCACTCTGGTGGTGGTCACCCATGATGAGGACCTGGCCGCCAAGTGCCAGCGCCGCCTGATCATGCAGGACGGCCACATCGTGGAGGAGCAGACCGGCGCAAGCACGACGACGCCCACCGCTGCCCGGGTGCCCGCAGCCCCCGGTGAGCGGCCGCAGGAACAGCCGAGCCGGCGTCGTCGTCTGATGAAGTTTGGAAAGGGCGGTGCCCGATGAGGTCACTGGATGTCACCAAAACAGCTTTCAGCAACACCCTGCGCTCCAAGATGCGCACTTTCCTGACGGTGATCGCCATCGTCATCGGCGGCTTCACCCTGACCGTCACCTCCGGCCTGTCGGCCGGGATCAACCAGACGGTAGACGATATGCTCGCCGGCTACGGCGAGGAGGATCAGCTCTTCGTGATGCAGGCCTCGGCGATGGGCATGGGCGAGGATCTCGGCCCCGGTCCGCAGCCCTACGACCCGGAGGCCGGCCAACAGTCCTCCACATTCGGCCAGGAGATGCTCTCCGAAACCGATATCGAGTTCATCGAGGGCATCGACGGTGTGACCAATGTTGAGCCGATCTTCTTCGTCAGCCCGGACTACCTGGAGACCAGCGGCGGTGAACAGTACACGCTGAACAGTCTGGACATCCCCGCTGATGGTCCCGCCATGGAGCTGGTCGTCGGAGAACTGCCGGAGCGTGATGCCATGGAGATCACCATTCCGGATACCTGGCTGACGATGCTTGATGCTGATGCCGAGGACTACGAGGACATCGACCCGCAGATTGCCCTGGGCGAGACTGTGGAGATCGGTATCTCGAATCTGGCCTTTGAACAGGAGACGGTGCAGGCGGAGATCGTCGGTGTCAGCACCGCAAATCTGGCTGGCATCGGTGGGGCACCGATGCCGTCCTATGCGCTGAACGATGAGCTCTACGAGATCCAGAACTCTGGTCTCGATGTGGAGCAGCCTGATGCTTTCATACAAGCTGTGGTCGACGTCGATGATCTGGAAGCCAACGAGCAGGCGATCAAGGATGCTTTGCAGGAGGAAGGCCTGGTCGGGATGACGCTGGAGGATCTGCTGGGCATTATTCAGGGCATCATCGATGCCGTCGCCTGGGTACTCTATGGATTCGCACTGATTGCGTTGCTGGCTGCCAGCTTCGGCATCGTCAACACCCTGCTGATGAGCGTGCAGGAGCGGACACGTGAGATCGGGCTGATGAAGGCGCTGGGCATGTCCAGCGGGAAGGTCTTCGGGCTCTTCTCCATGGAGGCTGTGATCATCGGCCTGCTCGGCTCAGTGATCGGTCTGGCGGCCGGCCTGGCGGTCGGGTTCACCGCGAATACGCTGCTGACCGGTGGTGATGGCCCGCTCGGCGGCGTCGGTGGGCTGACGCTGTTCGCCCTGGACCCGGTGGCGCTGGGGCTGATTGCCGCAGTGATCCTGGTCATTGCTTTCGCAGCGGGCACCCTGCCTGCGGCACGTGCGGCCAAGAAGGACCCGATCGAGGCTCTGCGCTACGAGTAGACCCCTCAGGTGAGCACACAGCAAACATCAAGCCTGCGCTGGGAATCTAGTGACCAGCATCTGAACCAGAAAAAGAGAAGATGGAGGAGCACAATGAGCACCCCACCACATGACAGCAACCCCCAGTGGGGCAGCCCCGCGGAGGGGAGCACCAACGACGACGCCGCGGTGCCCCCGTATCCCGGGGAAGCTGACTCCGGCTCCAAATTTGGCACTGAGTCCTACAATCCCAACGCCTACGGCGGACCGGTGGAGGAACCAGCCAAATATGCCCAGCTCAAGCAGTTCACCCTGTTCTCCTTCGGTCTCTACGTGCTCAGCGCGATCATCTCTCTGGTCCCGATGTTCACCGGTGAGGCGGAGGAGCTTACTCGGGAGGAACTGGCTGGCCAGGACTTGGGCGGGCTGACCGTTGATGAGGCGGTCTCCATCGGGATGGCCATGGCCTGGGGATTCATCCTCGTGCCGCTGGTCATCGCCATTGGGCTCTATCTGCTGGTGTACTTCGGGCTGAAGAACAACAAGAACTGGGCCCGTGTACTGGGCATCGTGATGGCCATCATCGGCATCCTGCTCACCGCAGGTACTATGCTGGCCAGCCTCGGTGGATTGGGCACGGTCTTCGGCATCATCACTCTGGTGCTGACCCTGGTCTGGTTGGCGGTGACCATCTACTGGCTGGTGCTGGCCTTCAGCCATGAGAATGTGCAGTACCTGGAGCAATTCAAACGCAGCTCCTGAGCAGGCTGGTCGGAGAGGGCGCAGCCTCAATGCGCTGCCACACCGGACGGGCGTTCGTTGCTTAAGGCAACGAGTGCCCGTTTTCGGGTATAGAGTGCCTTAAGTGAGTGATCAGCAGCGCAGTGAGGAGGCAGCGCAGCCCCCCACCCGAAGAGTGATATTCGCCCTGCTGCTGCCGCTCTTTGCCTCTCTGCTGAGCATCTCCTCGGTGATTGTGGCCGCCCCGGTGATTGTGGAGGGCATCGGCGCCACCGACTCTGACCTACAGTGGATCTTGGCTGGTTACGCCTTGGCTTTCGGCATGGGACTGGTCCCTGCAGGCCGAGCCGGAGATCTGTGGGGACGCCGCGGGATGTTCTTGGCCGGCACCGGCTTCTTCGGCCTCACCTCTGCCGCCGCGGCCCTGGCTCCGAACCCCGAGCTGCTCATCGTGGCCCGGGTACTGATGGGGCTGGCCTCCTCCATGCTGCTGCCGCAGATCATCGGGGTCATCCAACAGCTGTTCACCGGATCTGTGCGTGGCCAGGCCTACGGGCTGATGGCCACGGTGATCGGCCTGGGCGTGGCCCTGGGGCCGCTGGTGGGCGGCGTGCTGGTGGAGCTCACCCCGCAGGAGTACTCCTGGCGGCTGGTCTTCGGCATCAATGTGCCGATCGGTCTGATCGGGGTGCTGCTCGGTGCGCTCTGGCTGCCGCGCCGCCGTGCCCCACGTGCTCGGGCCTCCCACAACCTGAAGCAGCTGGACCCGGTGGGTGTGCTGCTGCTCACCACCGCCATTGTGCTGATCATGCTGCCGTTCATCCAGGTTCGCAGTGCCTGGGGCATCCTGGTGGCTACGGCAGGAGCCGTGCTGCTGGCCGGTTGGGTGGCCTGGGAGAGGTGGCTGGGGCTGCATCGCCCCCAGGATCCGATGGTGGACCTACGACTGTTCACCCTGCCCAGCTACACCTGGAACTCCGCGATTCTGGTGCTCTACTTCCTCGGGATGCCGGCCATGTGGGCGGTGATCCCCATCTACCTGCAGGATGGGCTGGGGCACAGTGCGCTGACCGCCGGGATCGTCAGCCTGCCCAGCGGTCTGATGGTGCTGCTGCTGGCCTCTGCAGTGGGTAAGCGGGTGCCGCGCTGGGGAACCCGGATGCTGGTGGTCGGCTCATCCACTGCGGTGTTCGCGGTGCTGATGCTGGCTGCTGCAGTGCACCTGATGGGCTCCGCCTACGGCTCCCTGTGGTGGATCGCACTGGCTATCGGGGTCAGCGGCTTCTCACAGGCATTGCTGATCCCCAGTGCACAGACCCTGTCCATGCAGGATGTCCCGGAGCGGATGGCCGGGGCATCCGGCGGGGTACAGCAGACCGTGCAGCGGATTTTCACCGCAATGGGCATGGCAGTGGCCACCGGCATCTACTTTATGGTGGCAGAGGGACAGGGGCATCAGCAGGCCATGGTGGTCTCCGCGCTGCTGATCGCCGCTGCGATGTCTACCGCGGTCATCGCCGCCATCGGCGCCGCCCGCGCGGCACGGTGGCGAAGCTGACAGCTGCTACCAAGGGGGTCCCTGGGCTCTCCGGCTTGTGTCCCTCATTTTCAGAGTAGCACTTCTATTCGTGTGACTCAGTTGACACTTTCTTACCTTCGTGACTAGGATCACAACTTATTGGATACGGGATACAGAATCCAGATGGAGGAGCAGTGAAGCATTCAATTAAGTCCAAGCCCGTCGGGGAACTGCTTGCTGAATCACTTCGGCACGCGATCCTGCACGGTGACTTGCCAGCGGGTGCTGAGATCAGGCAGGAGAAACTGGCTCAGGAATACGGCGTTTCTCGCATTCCTGTGAGGGAAGCGCTGCAGACTCTTGAACGCGAGGGACTAGTGGTAGTGCGCCCTAATCGGCGTGTGGCGGTGGCTGAGATCACCGTGGATGATCTCAAGGATCACTATGACGTGCGCGCACTCATTGAAGGTGAGCTGGCGAGTCGCGCAGCAGAGTTAGGTGAGAATCATGCAGAGATCGAAGCCTCGTACTTAGAAGGGGTCACCCTCGCTGAGAAGGGGGACGTTAGCGGCCTGGTGAAGTCCAACGAGCACTTCCACAGTGCAATTTGGGAGGCTGCCGGAAGCTCGCGGCTCTATGCGTTGGCTCAGCAACTGTGGACCGGAGTCTCCCCCTACAGGCCAGTGCTCTTTCCTGAACGGGCAGCAGCGTCAATCGAAGAGCATAAAGACCTTATCGACGCGATATTTTCCAAAGACGCTGAGGCATCGCGCTCTGCGATGCGAAACCACATTCTCAGCGCCCGTGATGACGTCCTTCGTCTTAAGCAAGGTGAGAGCGAGTCGCAGTCTGTAGGGCGGAAAGGTTTGGGCGAATGACAATCAGTGAGGTAACAGGCTCAGATACTACTCTGCTGAGCGGACTGCGTGTGCTTGACATGTCCACCATGATTGCCGCGCCTCTGACAGCTTCGCAGCTTGCAGACTTCGGAGCGGATGTCGTCAAGGTAGAAAGGCCTCAGACCGGGGATCTCGTGCGGAAGTTCGGGACGCAGAAAGACGGCGAAGGCCTGTACTGGAAAACATTGAGCCGCAATAAGCGTTCAGTCGCCGTTGATCTTCATTTTGCGGAGTCCCAAGAGCTCATCCGAAACATCATTAAAGACTTTGACGTCCTCATCGAGAACTATCGGCCAGGAACTCTGGAGAAGTGGGGGATGGCTCCCGATGTCCTGCGGCGCATCAATCCCCGACTGATTGTGCTTCGTATGACAGCCTATGGGCAGGACGGTCCCTATAAGGACCGTCCCGGATTCGGAACGCTTGCTGAAGCGATGACAGGGCTGGCCGCAGTCTCAGGGTACGCAGACCGCCCTCCCCTGTTGCCGGCCTATCCCTTAGCAGATATTCTCGCCGGCCATCTCGGTACCGGCGCTATCCTTGCCGCCGCATATCGCCGCGAGCGCTCAGGACGGGGCGAATGCATTGACTTGGCGATCTACGAAGCCGCGCTGAAGCTGCTCGACCTCAACATCGTCGAATACGACCAGAAGGGCACCGAACACCCTCGTCTGGGCAATCGGATGTCTGCGACTGCCCCCCGAGGAGCCTATAAGTGCCGCGATGGGATGTGGATCGCTCTTTCCGGTAGCGCTCAGCCGATCGCTGAACGGGTGCTGCGGGCAATTGGCGGTGAGGACCTCGTGCAGGACCCGCGCTTCCGCACCAATGAGGATCGGGTCAAGAACGTCGAGGAGCTCGACGATCTGATCAACGCATGGTGCCTGCGCCGAGACAGGGACGACGCTATCGAGGAACTGTCCACTACAGGCTGTGCGGTAGGCCCTCTCGAAACTGTTGCCTCCATGTTCGAAAACCCGCAGGTGGTCGCGCGAGAGTCAGTGACAAGGATTCAAGAGGCGCCTGGGAGATCCGTTGCGATGACAAATATCTTTCCGAGGTTTGCAGAAGCAGACCTCAAGCTTAAAAGCGTGGGACCTTCGAGAGTCGGAACGCACACGTATGAATTTCTCCGAAAGGATATGGGCCTCCAGGAGGACGACATTGCTCGATTGAGAGATTTAGGAGCTGTTCAGATTGACTGACTACGACCTCTACATCAACGGCAAATATGTTTCAGGCACTGGAAAGCGAATTCCAGTGATCAATCCCACCACTGGTGAGATGACCGGAACGTTGAGCGACGCCACCGCGGAAGAGGTGGCCCAGGCTGTGACTGCAGCAGATGAGGCATTCCGGGGGGCCTGGAGCAGTTTGGCGCTCTCTGAGCGCGGTCGGATGCTGCACCGTCTGGCTGATGCTATTGAGGACCGAGCAGAGGACCTTGCCATTGCTGAGGTCCAGGATAACGGCAAGGTGTACCGCGAGATGATCGCTCAGCTCAAGGCCGTTCCCCGCTGGTACCGCTACTTCGGCGGCTTGGCGGATAAGCTCCACGGGCAGACTGTCTCTATGGACAAGGAGAGCCTGTTCACCTATACGCTAAAAGAACCACTAGGTGTCATTGGATGCATCACCCCATGGAATTCCCCGATCCTGCTGGGTGCTTGGAAGTTCGCTCCGGCCCTGGCGGCGGGAAACACCATAGTGGTCAAGCCCAGCGAGCACGCTTCGGTCGGCACTGTGGAACTCGCGAAATGCTTCGAAGAGGCAGGCTTCCCACCGGGAGTATTCAATGTGGTGACCGGTGAGGGAGTTACTGCGGGCGCGGCGCTGGTGGACCATCCTCTGGTCAGCAAAGTCTCCTTCACCGGCAGCGGAGCAGCCGGTCAGCACATCGCCTCGCGGGCCTCTGCGAGGTTGGCCGAAGTGGGGTTGGAACTCGGTGGAAAGTCACCGAACATCCTTTTCAGCGACTGCAACAAGGATGCTGCCATCAGCGGGATCCTCGCGGGAATCTTCGCGGCTGCGGGACAGACCTGTGTAGCAGGTTCTCGCGCTATCGTCCACCGTGACATCTACGACGAAGTCGTTGAGAGACTTCTTGAGCGGACACAGACCATTCGCATGGGGGACCCTTTGGACCCTGAGACGGAGATTGGGCCCATTGCTAACCTTCCTCAGCTGGAGAAGGTCAAAGAATATGTGGAGATCGCCCAAGCAGAGGGAGCAACCCTCCTTACTGGAGGGAAGGCAGTCGACTCGCAGGGCTACTTCTACCGCCCGACAATCTTCGGCGATGTGAAGCCGGATATGCGGATCGTGCGGGAGGAAGTCTTCGGCCCCGTGCTGACCATCATGCCTTTCGAGACAGACGATGAGGCAATTGAACTGGCCAACGATACCGACTACGGGTTGGCTGCTGGGCTGTGGACCAACGACGTCAGCCGTTCCCACTATGTGTCCCGTCGGCTCAAAGCAGGGACAGTCTGGGTCAACACCTACCGGGCTATCGCACACAATATGCCCTTCGGCGGCTATAAGAAGAGTGGCCTGGGCAGAGAGAACGGGATAGAAGCCATCAACGATTTCTTACGTACCAAGAGTGTATGGGTCGAGACCGAACCCAGCACGGGGGATCCCTTCGCACTGAAGGTATAGATCCCGATTTTTCGATAAGACAAGTGAAAGGAAACAGTCATGCATGCGCGAATTCACCGTGGAAAGCGCCTCACGACATTAACCGCCGTCGCGGCCCTGGCTCTGACGATCACAGCGTGTGGGGACGGTGGTGATGGCGGGGACGCAGAGGCCCAGACCTTGAGGCTGGGACATGTCTTCGGAGTGGAGAGCAGCCAGAACGCAGCGGCAGAAGTCTTTGCCGAACGGGTCGAGGAACGCACAGACGGTGAGCTCGAAGTCTCAGTCTACCCAGCTAGCCAGCTCGGAGGCGATGAGGCATTGGGACGTGACCTTGCTAGCGGGAGCCTCGATCTCGCTTTCCTCAACCCAGGTTCCTTGGCAGGTATGGATCCACTGATGGACTTCCACTATTTACCCTATATCGTTCAGGATTACGACGTCGCTGACGAGATCTTCTTCGGAGAAGGCATCATTCCTGAAACTCTTGAGGAGATACTAGCCGAGCACGGAATGGACAATCTGGCGCTGTTCGAACTGGAGTTCCGCAGCGTCACCAACGATGTCCGACCCATCGAGTCCCTCGAGGACCTTCGAGGGCTTCGTCTGAGGGTGCCCGGCTCGGAAGCGATCCGGGGCTACTTCGACGCTGCCGGGGTGCAGACCCAGGTGATGCCGATGGACGAACTCATCACAGGCTTGGAGCAGGGAACGGTCGACGGCCAGGACAACGGTGTGCTCATCACTCGGGATGCAGGCTTGACCGGTAGCCAGAGCTATATGACCCCCACACGTCATGTGTATGCCGTGGGATCAATCGTGGCTAGCACCACCATCTTCGAGGGGCTCGACCCCGAGCAAGCTCAGATTCTCGAGGAAGTCGCTCAGGAAGTCGCTCAGGAGCAGATTGAAGACAACCGGTCCAGGGTAGAAGAGTATACCGAGGCGCTTGCTGAAGATGGCATTGAAGTCACCGAGCTCTCGGAGGAGCAGATGCAAGAGTTCCAGGACTTCGGCCTTGACATGTGGGATGACTTCGCTGCGACTTACGGCGAAGATCGCATCGCCACACTGCGGGATGAGATCGAAGCTCTCGGCTGAATGAACATTCAGGAGTTGCCATGCGTTGGCTGAACAACATTGAGAAGTACCTGTATAGGGCAGAGAAAGCTGTAGTTATCGCAGCCTTCATCGCGATGTTCTTTGCCGGTATCGGTCAGGTAGTTATCCGAGTGATGGAGTTCGGCAGCATCGGTACCGATGAGATCGCTATGGTTGCTGCAGCCCTACTGATCTTCATTGGTGCCGGCCTGGGGGTCTATACCCATGACCACATCACCATCGAATTGGTATCGCTGCTTCCTGCGAACCGAATACGCCTGACTGCGGAAGGCATCAGTCAAGCCGCGCTGGCCCTTTTCGGCGTCGTGTTCACCTACTATTCAGCACTCTACTGGCAGGGTCTCTCACGCAGTGGCGAGACAACTCTGCAGTTGGACATCCCTCTGACCCTTCCCGTGGGGGCCATGGTCGCCGGTGGCGTCCTGATCCTCATCCATGCACTTTGCAGGCTCACCAGAACAGTGGCCAAGCTCCTCGGCAAAGAAGCCGAAGATCCGCATACAGGGCAAGCGGCAGAGCTCATCAGTGCTCCCGGGGCAATGAGCTAGGAGTGACCTGATATGACCAAAATTCTGATCCTGATCCTCGCTGCGCTGGTGATCGGGCTTCCCGTTGGTGTGGCTTTCGCTTTGCCTAGCATCATGGGGGCTTCCTCGGTAGGGCTGAACCCTACCCAGGTGGCGGCAACAGTGCCCTTCCAGTCAGCTACGTCGTTCTCAATGCTGGCCATTCCCTTCTTCCTGCTGGCTGGGCAGATTATGAAGGACGGCGGACTGATGGAGCGGCTGATCCGCTTAGCGGAGGCGCTGCTGCATTGGCTCAAGGGAGCCCTTGGCTATGTCGCCATCGCGGTCAGCGCCATGCTGGGTGCCATGACTGGCTCGTCGGTAGCTACGGTCGCAGCGGTGAGCAGTACGGTGGGGGACCGAATGATCCGTGGTGGGTACAACCGTGACTACACGGCGGCACTCACCGCGGCCTCGGGGCTGCTCGGGGTGATGATCCCGCCCTCGATTCCGCTGATCATCTATGCCACGGTCTCAGGAGTAACTGTCAGTGATCTCTTCATCGCGACGATCGTTCCGGGTCTGCTGATGGTCGTGGCGTTCATGCTCGTGCATCGGTTCTCGCTGAAGCGTGCCATTACTGACTCACCAGCAGTAGGAGCAGGAGAGGGACCTGGTGCGAAGCGCTCTGCCGAGAACATAGAGGACAAGAAGCTCACGGTGACACCGAAGGAGTCGATTCCCACAGCATTCCTGGGGGCACTCCCCGCGCTGTTTATGCCAGTGGTGCTCCTGGGCGGAATCTACTCCGGTATCTTCACTCCCACCGAGGCTGCCGCAGCAGCAGGACTGTATGCTTTGGTGCTGGTGCTGCTCACTCGAGGCCTTCGGCTGCGCCAGGTGACTGGCGTGTTCTATCGTGCAGCGTTGCCAGCAGCGGCAATTCTCACCGTGATCGCTTTTGCAAGCTCGTTCAACCGGCTGCTGACATTGGAGCAGATTCCGCAGCGAGTAGCTAATGCGGCGGTGAGCCTCACGGACAACGTGATCGTCTTCCTGCTGCTAGTCAACCTAGTCCTGATCCTGGTAGGCATGGTGATGGAGACTAACGCGGCAGTGTTGCTAATGGCCCCTCTGCTGGTTCCGGCCGCGATGGAGTTTGGCATTGATCCGATCCACTTCGGCATTATTCTAGTGACTAATATCGAGATCGGTCTTATCACTCCGCCGCTGGCAGCAAATATCTTCGTCGCAGCGAAGGTTTCTAACTCCTCTGTGCTGCGAGTGCTGCCGCATCTACTGCGGTTCATACTCACCTCCATCGTCGTCGTTTTGATGATCACATATGTGCCTGCCCTTACCCTGTGGAACTTTTAGAAAGTAGGTTTTGTGAATAGCTCGATCCCAGAGTTTGCCCAAGCAGTGGTTATTGAACGGTTCGGTCAGTCGGCAACCCTTCAGCCGGTGCCGATACCGGACAAATTGGAGCCGGGAGCACTTCTCGTCCAGGTGGAGGCCTGTTCGGTCTGTGGAACTGATGTCCACCTCTGGCGGGGCGAGCTTTCCCTCCGAGTGGACCTTCCGGTCATCCTTGGCCATGAGATGGTCGGCCGAGTGGTCGCTGCGGGTACGGGCAGTGAGAAGGATTCATTCAACCAGGAGCTCAACGTTGGCGATCGCATTGTGTGGTCCCATGCTGAGTGCAAGCAGTGCAGGTTCTGCGTCAGCGGGCTTCCGACACTCTGTGCGAACAAACGATCCTATATGTACGAGAACTGCCGAGAGTACCCCTACCTGCTCGGTGGTTTCGGCGAGTATGCATATGTGCTCCCGGATTCAGGAAGAGTTCGGGTGCCAGACAATGTGTCGAACGAGTTGGCGAGTCTCTCCAGCTGTGCTTTTCGCTCAGTGGTCAATGCTTTCAACCAAGTCGGACAAATTTCGCCCTCCGACGTAGTAATGATCCAAGGGATCGGGCCGCTTGGTCTACTGGGAGTCGCGATGGCAAAGTTGGCTGGGAGCCGAAAGATCATTGCGTTGGGAGAGCCCGCAGAGCGGAGGGAGCTGGCTAAGAGATTTGGGGCTGATGATGTTTTCTCGATCGCGGAGGCATCAGGCGAAGAGCGCAGAGCAGCTGTGCTTGGGGCTACCGAGGGCAACGGTGCTGATCTCGTCTTCGAATTCTCTGGGAATCCTCGGGCCTTCACCGAGGGCTTGGAGCTTGTTGCCCCGGGTGGCAGATACATGGTGGTCGGACAGCTCGGCACAGGTGAAGTGCAGTTCGCGCCTTCACTTATCACCAAGAAGAATTTACAGGTAATGGGGTCGTTCTCCGGGTCGATCCGCCATTATTGGCAAGCTTTGGAGATCGTTTCCAGGCACCAGGGGGACATGCCTTTTGCAGAGTTGATTACTGGCACCTACGGCTTGGATGAAGTGGATGATGCTCTCAACGCGATGCGGGCAGAGACTGAGATCAAGCCGCTGATCGTGCCAGGGAAGTGATCAGGATGAATCGATACCGTACATATCTCTTTGTGCCCGCTGACCGACCTGACCGGATCCCCAAGGCACTGGCTTCAGGTGCGGACAGTGTTGTGTTGGATTTGGAAGATGCTGTGCAGGTCGCCCGGAAGGAAGTCGCGAGGGCCATTGCCGTGGAGGCTGTACGGGACGCAGAGCAGCGGAATTGCGGGTTGGGTGTCCGGATCAATGCGATGAACACCCCATTCGCAGAAGCTGATCTCGCGGCTTTAGCACCGGTGCTGCCTCATCTGAATTTTCTCATCCTGCCGATGGTGAGTACAGCCCAGAACATCAGGGACTGCAGAAGTTTCCTGGAGGCGGCGTTCTCCGAGGTTCCGCTCATCCCCTTGATAGAGACAGCTCGAGGTGTGCTGAACGCTTATGAGATCGCCTCTGAGACACAGGTGTTCACTCTTGCCTTCGGCCCGGCAGACCTCTCCAGAGAATTGGGGGTTGAGCCGTCTGCGGAAGGGGAGGAACTTTTTACAGCACGATCCCAGATTGTCCTGGCATGTGCAGCCGCTGAAATCAGAGCGCCTATAGACGGACCGTATCTGAACCTCAATGACGACGAAGGGATGAGGATCGCCGCACGCAAGGCGAAAGAGCTTGGATTCGGGGGGAAACAGGTGATCCATCCGCGGCAGATCCCCCCAGTGGCAGAAACCTTTGCCCCGACTACGCAGGAGCTGGAGTGGGCCCGCAAAGTGGATGTTGTGTTTCGAGAGGCAGAAGCCCGAGGAGTTTCCTCGATTCGGCTTGCCGACGGCACATTCGTCGACTACCCCATAGCCCAGCGAGCGCGCCGGATCTTGGAAGAGTATCAAAGCCACTGACAGTGGCTGATGTAGATGTACAGGAGTAAGATTACGAGTCCGCGGTTTCTTGTGACCCTCCCGTTGCCTGATCCGGGTATGGAGATTCTGCATCGGACCGGTGACGTCACCGTTCTTGAAGAGCCCCCAGTCTATGAGGAGCTCGTTGGGCTGTGCGCCTCGTGTGAGTTCGATGTTTTGGTGTCTCAGCTAAGTGACCGTCTCGATGCGAGATTGCTGGAGCGGGCATATATTAAGGGTATCTCCAACTATGCTGTCGGGTTCAACAATATCGACGTCCCGGCCGCCACTGCTGGCGACATCCTCGTCGCGAACACCCCGGGTATTTTGACTGATGCCACTGCGGATCTGGCTGTCCTTCTGATGCTGGGCACGGCGCGGCGGGTAGTAGAGGGAGATCAGCTGACTCGATCTGGCTCCTTCACCGGGTGGAAACCTGACCTCTTGTTGGGTACTGATATCTCAGGAAGAATCTTGGGGCTGGCCGGCTTCGGCCGTATTGGCCGAGCCGTCGCTCAGCGAGCTGCAGGATTCAATATGCGCATTCTCTACTGTAGGCGACCACCGTCTCAGACTGCAGAGGAAACTTCGGCAGATATCGGGGAATTAGCAGACAAGGTTGAGGCAGTCGGCTGGGACGAGGTGGTGGAGACCAGTGATTTTCTCTCACTTCATGTGCCTCTGGTTCCGGAGACGCATCATCTCATCAACGCTGAGACCTTGCGTCGCATGAAGGACAGTGCCATCCTCATTAACACAGCACGGGGTGCCGTTGTTGATGAGGCTGCCCTTGTGGCGGCCTTGAGAGCCTCCGAGATCGCAGCGGCTGGGTTAGACGTCTACGAAGCCGAGCCGGAGCTGCATCATGGACTCTCAGTGCTGAGCAATACTCTCCTGTTGCCACATGTGGGCAGTGCGACCGCCTCAGTGCGCTCTGAAATGGCGAGAGTTTGCGCCGAGAATGCGGCGGCCATCGGCCGAGGTGATCTGCCGCCTCATCCGGTCAATCCAGAAGCGTGGGAGAGAGCCGCAGGTTAGCGCAGGCGGGTGACGTCGCGGAGGTCCTTGGCGGTGACGTAGGTGGGGGTTCCGGCGAAGATCTCGGCCCGCTCCTGGGATTCCTCCCAGTCCCGCTCTGCTGCGGCGAACTCCTCCGAGTCGCCCAGCCGCGAGACGAACCAGGTCAGCTCGGAGAGGTCATTATCGAGCCAGATGGACTCTACGGTGAAGCCGCGGTCCTCCCGGGCAGGGATCACTTTGGTGGTGAGGAACTGAACGAACTTCTCAGCCAGCGCCGGATCCAGGGTGTAGCGGCGCATCCAGGTGGTCCGCTGGGCGGCGTCGCTGGTGATCTGCTCAGGAAGTTCGGTCATCAGGTGGCTCCTTCAGTACAGAGTGCGGCGGGATAGTCAGCGTTTCGATCCTAAGTGCTGGGTCTGAAAGAATGGTCAACTGTGACGCAATCCCTTCCTTCTCCCCAGCAGGCCCTGCAGAACGCCGGGCGCCGCGGCACCGGCATCGTCTTCGCAGTGATGATCACGGTGCTGCTGGTGGCGCTGATCTTCGCCGCCAACCAGAACGAGATCATCGGCTGGATCCTGGTGGTGATCGCCGCCGGCTGGCTGCTGCTGGCCACCGTGCTGGTGCTCACCTTCCGCCGCGGAGCCAGGAAGCTCGGGGCCGCGGTGGACTCCGCCCGGGCCGACGCCGCAGCCCAGCGCTCCTCCGCCTCCGGGGGCACCGCAGTAGTGGACGAGGACACCCACACCCGCAACCTCAAACTGGACCACTCCTTCAAAATTGTCCAAGTCCAGACCCGGGTCATCACCCAGGAGCTGGCCAAGGGGCAGGATGCTGATACCGAGATGATTGAGCGCGCCCTGGAGACCATTGAGATCACCGCCCACAACGGTCGGGATATGCTCGCCGAGCATGTGGGCCGGAAGAAGAGCAGCAACAACGACGCCGGCACGGCACCTGATGACGGCAGCGGCACCATTGAGGGGGATATCGTCCGCTGAACCAAGCATTGGGGCCACCTGCCCCCGCAGGTCAGAAATCGTAGGGTTTTTGACTTTGCGTAGAGTTATTTCCCTACGGAAAGTCAAAAACCCTACGCAAAGTCGCAAGGAAGTGAGTCTGCAGTGGTTGGAACCAGCGCTGAGAGCATCCCGTCCCAGGAATCCCCACACCGGATAGTGGACCCCAAGGCAGACGGGGTGACCCGGATCGGTTCGGTGAACGTCAACGGCATCCGGGCAGCCGCCCGCAAAGGCATGGGGGAGTGGCTGGCGCAGCGTGAGCTGGACATTCTCACCATGCAGGAGGTCCGGGCCGATGGTGCGACCCTGACCAAGCTGGTTCATCAGTTCGCTGAGGAAGCAGGAGAAGAGGACCCCAAGTCGTCCTGGTATATCCATGAGCATGAGGCTGCCGATAAGGGCCGAGCCGGAGTGGCGATCCTCTCCCGGCAGGCACCCATCGCTACCCGGGCCGGGATAGGTGAGGGCCATCCGGAGGACGACGGGCGCTGGCTGGAGGCTGACTATGAGTTGGCTGACGGATCCACCCTGACCGTGGTCAGCGTCTACGTGCATTCCGGAGAGGTGGGCACCGTGCGCCAGGAGCAGAAGATGCGGTTCCTGGAATACATGCTGCACTACCTGCCCCAGCTGGTGGCACGCACCGATCACGTGCTGATGATGGGCGATCTCAACGTGGGTCACACCGAGCTGGACATCAAGAACTGGAAGGGTAACCGCAAGAACTCCGGGTTCCTGCCCGAGGAGCGGGCCTACTTCGACAAATACTTCGGGGAGGGCGGGTATGTGGATGTGGCCCGGAAACTGGCCGGAGAGGTGGAGGGCCCCTACACCTGGTGGTCATACCGCGGCAAGGCCTTCGACAATGACACCGGCTGGCGGATCGACTACCACGCGGCTACCCCGGCGCTGGCCGAACTGGCCGGCAACCTGAAGGTGGACAGGGCCGCTGACTACTCACTGCGCTGGTCCGACCACGCCCCGCTGGTCATCGACTACACCCTGCCGTAGAGCGTCCAGAACCCCACCCTCGGAATATACTTTCACCGATGGTAGTGTCATCGGTGAAAGTATCCTCAATGGAAGTATGAGTGGGGTGTGTGATGTTCGTCGGGCGTGAACGCCAGCATACGGGCGCCCGTTCCATCAGCGAGGCAGTGAGATGGTGGTCCACCAGCCGACCCCTGCGGAGGTAGGGGAGATCTGGGGCTGTCACCGGAAGATACGTTTGACGCCTTTATGGTGACGGGCGGGCTTCCTCTTATCTGTGCGGAGTGGCTTCCCGGGCGCAGCCTTTGGGAGTATCTGGAAGTGGCGGCGAGCGATCCGACCTCGGCGCTGCTGGTCTCCGCGGAGCGGTCTTTGGCCGCGGAGTTTCCCTCTGATGCACAGGCACGTGTGGTTCTTCAGGCTATCGGCGGCGGCGAACGAACATTCACCAACATCGGGCAGGTGGCCGGGGCTCGCGCTGAGCACACTGCACCGTTCGCTGAAACTGCTGATGGAGAAGCGAGTGGTTGCAGCGGATCAGCCGCTGTCAGCTGCCGCCTCCTCTGCTAGCAATAAGAGATACCGGGTTGAGGACCCTTATCTGCGGTTCTGGCTCTCGTTCCTGGGCCGCACTTGAACGAGATTGAACGCGGGCGCGGAGACCGGGTGCTTGCCCGCATCAAGGAGTCATGGACAACCTGGCGTGGCCGGGCCGTTGAGCCGGTACTCCTGGAGGCGCTCTGCCGGCTCATGCCTGATGTGTGTCAGACCAGAGATGGCACTCCCGGTGTTGTAGGCGGGTACTGGACACGCACCAATAACCCCGAAATCGACCTGGTGGTAGGTGACAAAGAGCCGGTGGCCAAGTAGATTATCGCTCTCGGGTCGTTCAAATGGCTCGAAACCGCGCCCTTTGACGCACGTGACCTGGGCAGCCTCCAGACCCACCGTCTCCAACTCCCGGGTGCTCATGCGGACACACCCTGGTGGCGAGGCTGCACTGTTGACGGCGTGACGCATCTTCAGCCCCCGAGAGCTCCTCAGCGCTTATTGAAGACCCCTCGGTAGGGCTGGGTATCCGGAAAAGTCTTTTCGCCGCTTGGAGAGGAATCATGGATGGCTTGATGGTACCGGGGGTTGGTGAAGAATCCTTGGGCTAATTGCCGTTCTCGATTGTCCTCAGTGCGAGTGCTGATAATGCGGAGTGCGAACTGCTTGGTGGCGTATTAGGCCAGCGGCTCGCCGCCGATGATCTCTTTGAACAGCTGGTCCATCCGCTCGTCAATGTGCGGGGGAGGGGCTATTTCTTGGACGATGTTGATTCTGTAGGACTCTTCGGCATTGAGGATACGACCGATGTAGAGCAGCAGCTTGGTCTAGGCTGGTCCTAGCTCGGCTTCCATCCGGGTGGTGGTTTGGTGGCTGATGACGATCCCTAGCCGTGCGGGAGTGATGCCAAATCGGGACTGCGTGGTTCCCAGCCTGATATCGCAGGCTAGGGCCAGTTGGATCCCGCCTCCGATGCACCAGCCGTTGATTGATGGCCGCAATGGTCGGTTTCCCACACTTCAGGATTGCGGCCTCAGCGCCGTTGTGCGCATCATTCTAGATGGTGGCTTGTTCAGCATCGAAGCGTAGCTGGGAGAACTCTGGGATGTCCGCTCCGGCGGAGAAGGCTTCGTCTCCAGCGCCGCGCAGTATGATGGCTCGGATTTCGGGGTCTGCTCAGCCTCGCAGATCAGGTGTGGGATCTGCTGTCTTGCCTGCAATGACACAGCATCACGCTTCTGCGGCTGATTAAGCGTGACCCAGAAGACCGGGCCCTCGACAGTGTCGGTGACGTGAGTGGTAGTCGCAAGAGTCTGTGTCATCTGGGCTCCTGAGAGGCTGGCAGCCGACGGTGTGCGCTGAGTTCGTTGAGGATTTCGTCTGCGTGCTCATTGAGCTTCGGGGTCGGGTGCGTACAGCCGCGGTTGTCCCATCGATCCGCCATCCTCCGCCGGGGGCCCGGAAAGTGTCTCCGTCTTTGAGGGTGAATGACAGACAGCACGGCTTCTCGTGACTCTGCCTCCGAAGAGTCCAGCACCTGGCTGAGCTTGCGGATCTCTCCTGCCGGGACTTCTACCTGCTCCAGTGTGGCCAGCAGATCGGCTGAGGATCGTGTGGAGAACTCTTGGTTGAGAATCTCGAAGAGCTTCTCCTGGTTCTCTTGCCGGCTGCTGTTGGTGGCGAAGTCCGCCGAAGCAGCCAGGTCCTCCCGTCCGATGCCCCGGCAGAGGTTGGCGAACTGGGCATCCTTGCCCACCGCCATCACGATCCCACCGTCATAGGTGTGGAAGTACCCATAGGGAGACAGCAGAGGGTGAATATTCCTGCTAGGACGAGGGTCTTCACCAGTGGCGAAGACCCTCGTGGCGTGATAGACTAACATCGAGATCAGCGTGTCCTGCATGGAAATATCGATATAAGCCCCTGCTCCGGTGCTCTGCCGCCGGAACAGCGCTGCCAGGATCGGACTACACAGCGTTCATCCCTGCGACGATATCACCTATAGGCACCCGGTCCTCATCGGCCCAGAAGTCTCATCTCCGGTCAACGACATCCATCCTGAAGTCGCCTGCACCACCTGGTCATACCCGGCTTTCGGCGCAAGAGTTGCCCCACACCCGGAGATTGAGCAGTAGATAAGGGTCTCATTGAGCTCCCGCATCTCCTCATAGCTGATTCCCCGCCGAGCAGTCACACCGGGCCTGAAGTTCTCCACCAGAACATCTGACCGAGCAACCAGCCCAGCAAGCGTCTGCCGATCTTCCTCATCCTTCAGATCGAGGGCGATGCTGCGCTTGTTACGGTTGACTGCGTAGAAGTACGCAGCCTCAGAACCGACGAATGGTGGGCCCCATCTGCGGGTATCATCCCCGGCAGGGCGCTCAACCTTAATTATATCAGCACCCATATCAGCCAAAGTCTGTGTGCCGCAAGGCCCCGACAACGCGGTCGTCAGATCAAGAACCCTGACCCCCGCCAACAGTAAAATGGAATTAACATCCCACGCGCCCGCACAGGCACTTACTTCCCTCAAGCTCCTCTGCTCCTTTGGCAACTTTTTAAATGTAAGAATTTCCTTTGAGATGAACCGATGAGAAGCTCAGTGGCACCTTTATGGTTACTGAACAGTAGGTTTCCACTAGGTCATTAGTAATCAGCCTGCAGAAATGTGAATTTTATCTGTCTTGGGTGCTGTGGTTCTGTGAACACATCGTCCTGCAAGCCAAACCGCATCCACGTCGGCCAAAGCCCGAATATCATCTAGCGGGTTGCGCTGGAGAATGATCATGTCGGCTGCTTTGCCCTCTTCAATGGATCCAGTCTGTTCATCCATTCCGAGGACTGCAGCAACATTTCGAGTTGCGGCGCGGAGCCCCTCTGCGACGTCTAGTCCTAGTTGAACCATGAGTTCGATCTCGCGCACGAGTCCGGGGACATCGTCAGCCCACTCTATGCCGATGTCATCGACGCCTCTGCGAGGTAGGTTATCAACTCCCGCCACCACAGTTCCGCCTAATTCGACAACTTTAGCGAACAACTCATGGTGTCCTTCTCGGGATGCTTCGGCGTTGTCAGCGAACCACTGGGGGAGTCCCTCAGCCTCCGCATATGCCCTTGTCCACCGGTCCGTAACTGTGAGTTGAGGACTGAATACGAGGCCCTTGCGAAGAAACAACTCTGCAATCTCAGGGGTGCAACCAAATCCGTGCTCGATCACATCCGCACCCTCTTCAATAGCCATCTTAGTCGGCTCGTTTCCCATGGCGTGGACCGCGACTGAGCGTCCCCACATGTGTGCTTCTTCAATTGCTGCCCTCACTTCTGGACGCCGACTTGTCAAAGCATCGATGGGCCCGTTGTAGGGGATCCCACCAGTGATCAATAGCTTGATTTCATCGGCATCTTTGAGAGCGGTCGTACGCACATGACGTCGAAACTCGTCGACGCCTGCCGCTTTCTGAGACCACTTGACATTTCCCACCCCATACAGGTTTGGTCCCCACACCATGCCTTTGCGAATGAGATCCCGTAACTTAAGATCCATGTCATGGGGTTCCCCGAGCGATCGTATCGAAGTTACGCCGTGACGCAGGTTATCTTGCGCTTTGGTGATACACCTCGCCATTTGCTCGGCGGCCTCCTCTCTCTCGAGTAGGCTCTCGTACGGGGGGACGCGACTGCCTAAATGGACGTGCGCGTCCCACAGCCCCGGCATGAGATAACGTCCCGCAAGATCGTGTACGTGCACATTCTCAGGTGGGGGTGTGGTCGAGACGCTCACAATCTTAGCGTCGTCGATTTCTACGGTTGCGTCCTCAATGAGATCTGGGAGTTCTGATCCCTTCGCAGCGCAGGCGACAACATTGACATTCGTGAGGTAAATCGACATACGGTGGACTCCTTAGCAGTGTGTGGTTGATAATCGAGTGCTCGTGCCGTGAGCACAGACTGTTCACTCAGAATCCTCAGGGGCATTTGGGCCATAGATGTTCTCTTCCCCCAGCCCATAGCTGAGCAGAATCTCCTCAAACTCGCCACTCTCCTTGATCTCGGCGATGTATTCCTGGATCGCCTCTCCAAGCTCTGTGTTGTTCTTTGTGAAGGGATAATTGGAAGTAGTGAATCCGGTAATATCGGGATACTCGTCATCCGGTGGGAGGGTTGTCACCTGGTATTCATCGAGGAGCCCTCGTTGTTCAGCCTGGTAATTCATCTGAAGTGACTGTGCTAGAACGGCATCGAGTCGGCCTGCGTGAAGATCACCGATCTGGGCTTCAACAGATTGGTATACACGGACATTATCGCTGCCGAGCGCGTCCCTGGCTGCATCCTGGTAAATCGAGCCTCCTTCTACACCTACAGTCAGATCTTCGAGATCTTCAATGCTGGTATATTCTTCACTCGCGAGAATAGCTCCCGAGTTGTAATAGACAGGCTCCTCGAACTGTCCGATGACTTCCCCGCGTTCTTCGGTGATGGCCCAGCCTCCAGATCCGAGATCTGCTCGCCCTTCTGTCATGGCCGCGACAGCGGCGGCACCAGCTAATGGAATCCAGCGGATCTCAAGGCAGTTGCGTTCGGCGAATTCTGGCAGTATGTCGGCATCGAACCCCTCTGCTTCCCCCGTATCAGGATCGACATAGATACTTGGTGGATTATTTACTGCTGCTACAGAAAGATAACCAGATTCAATAGTGTCAAACTCCCATTGTGGATCACAATCGAATTCATTATTTTCAGCATCTGATTCGCTATTTCCACAGGAGGAAGCAAAAAGAATAAAGCCAGTAGCGATAGTTGCTGATAAAATGCGTGATTGAATAGTATTCATCATTTTATTTCCTTTCTAAAATATAATTACTGGGAGGTTAGTGGAGTGCGTGGGAGACGGATCAATAGTCGGATACGGGTAGGGTTGATATGTCCTTCTTTGAATAGCCAGATGATTCCCTCGAAGATGAGGACGACTATGAGGTAGTAGGCGGCTGCGCCATAGATGTAGGGGGTGACGGAAAACTCAAGAACGCCTGTCGTGTACGCGACGGACATGAGCTCGGTGACGCCGATACTGTAGGCAAGCGAAGTACCTTGAAAGGCAAGAATTGAGAAGCTTGCTAGGGGCAGGACAGCCACTTTCAGGGCTTGCGGGATGATGATGAACCAGAGTGTCTTCGCTTGGGATAAACCAACTGCCTGCGATGCCTCTGTCTGCTCTTTAGGCACGGAGGTCAGCGCCGTGCGGTAGATCTCAGCGGTGTAACTTGCGGTGACGAAACTAAAAGCGACGACGACTGAGCTGAAGCCGGGAAGTGGTAGACCGACGTTCGGCAGACCAAAGTAGACGAAGTAGAGCGTTACGAGCGCTGGAAGCCCTCGTCCTATTTCTGAGATCACCCAGGGGAGCCAACTGATCCAGGCTGGCAGGACGTACATCGCGAGGCCAAGCAGCAACCCTGCAACTAAGCCAATGCCAAGTGTCCAAGCAGTGATGTGCAGGCTGGTCCAAAGACCGGGCAATAGTTCGATGAGAGTATCAATCATTAGATGGTCGCGGGGGTCGATTCGGTGTTGGTGTTGCGGCGTGCGAAAATGCCGAGAACCAACGAAAGGGCTAGGTAGAAGACTCCAATTACGCTGAAGTAGAACATTCCGTTGCCTCCGGCAGCTACATGAGCGTTAGCGTAGTAGGTGAGTTCCTGTGCGCCGATGAGGGACGCGACCGAGGTCTCCTTGACGATCTGTATGGCGATGGAGCTTGACGATCCGACGATAACTTTTAACGCTAATGGTGCGGTGACAAGCCTCGTGCGATCCCAGCCGCTCAGGCCAAGGGCGGCACTTGCTTCCTTGTATCCAGAAGGTACGGCCTCGAACCCAGCGCGATAATTCTCTGCGAAGTAGGCAGAGTTGACCACGACGAGTGTGATGATGGCAGAGAAAAGAGCCCCCGGCGTCCATCCTGCGATGGTTACACTGAAAAAGACAATAAATAGCCAAGCGAGTGTGGGAATGCCCCGGATTATTCCGATGAAAGCTGCAGCAATGAATTGAATGACTTTGAATCGAGCCATTCGCGCCCATGCCACTGGTATGCCGAGCAGGCTCGCACCGATCAACACGATTACGACCATCTGTAGTGTTACGAAAAATGCTGAGAGGAGACCTATGAGACTCATACGCCATCGTCCTCAAGCGCATGGAGGAAACGTCGGGTGCGTTCTTGTTGTGGCTCTCCGACAACCTGATCCGGTGTGCCGCTCTCTACGACTACTCCGTCGGAGAGGAAGAGCATACGATCGGAAAGGCGAGCTGCATAACGCACCTCATGTGTTACGAGCACCATAGTCATCCCGCTCGCTGCGAGTTCGTCGATGACGGCTCGTACTTCTACGCGGAGTTCCGGGTCAATCGCTGATGTAGGTTCGTCCAGTAGAAGTACTTCGGGGTCGAGCGCGAGCGCTCTTGCGATCGCGACACGTTGCTTTTGTCCTCCGGACAGCTGGTTGGGCTTGAAGTTTGCCCGTTCTCCCAGCCCCACCCGCTCAAGTAGCGACATTGCACGCGTACGTGCTTCGGACTTGCTGCGACCGAGAACGTGCTGCTGAGCAAGAGTCACATTCTCAAGTGCAGTCAGATGTGGGAAGACGTTGAAAGTTTGGAAGACCATCCCCGCTCGCGATCTAAGCTTTTCTAGCTGTCTCTGGCTCAGTAGCGTGCGGCCATCAGTGCTGACCTGTTGTCCAAGGATCGATACAGTGCCTGAAGTCGGCGTTTCGAGGAGGTTGAGACAACGTATGACAGTGCTTTTACCTGTACCGCTGGGCCCAATGATAGAGAGCACTTCGCCGGGCTTGACGTCGAACGAAATGCCTTTTAGCACCTCTGTATCACCGAATCGCTTCGTGAGCCCCTCGACCACGATCGTTGGCTCTCGTAGTTGCTTCTCTTTCAGTTCAGGAGGTACCGAGACTATCGAATCAACCATTTTTATAAACTCCCTTTTCCTTTCATCTATTAGATGAAATAAAGGACAATATTTGCGACACTAATAATTCTAACTATATCGAGTAAATGATTCCTTGGGATCACGTTTATGTTGCTAAAAATTAAAATTTTGCACTGTTTTTGAAGTTGTGCTAGCTGTACTCCTTATGTTGTCGAGAAGCACTTGCAGCATTCGCCTCGACGCAAGGGTTGCCTTCTGACGCGAAATACCTCCCTGTGCGACCTGGGATGTGACCTACACTATGCTTTTATACCATAAAGTCAACGATCGTAAAATTTTTGCTATATGAGGATGGATCACTATGCTACCCAGAGCTCAGTTACTTAGTGGTCACCTTGGCGTTTCCGGGAGGTTACAGAGAGTTGGGTGTGGTTTCGCCTCAGGGTTGCACCCGAGCTGATGTTCGCCCATTCGTGGGAATTTGGCCTTGTTGGTGGTGGCTCGGGACGGGTTGGCTACTTTATTCGGCGCCTTATGGTCACGGTAGCTTGGACTGTCTCTATGTAACATAAATTCAACGATCGCAAGGTTATCGATATATTACTCTTATGAAGAGTGACACACGCAGGGCATGAACTCTCAACACCCTCCCGATTCCTTAGGGGGCGATGAAGACTTTGAGGCTTCCCGTCCCGGGCTTATAAGTGCTGCTTTCTTGCTAGCTATCGGTATTAACCTTGGGTTTGGGGTAGTCCTCTTCATGCTCCTTACCAGCATGGCAGTATTTGCAGTCTCGGAGTTCGCTGTTGGGCACACTGCGGCAGGGTTCGCCTCATCCTCTTTTGTAGTCGGCACTGTTGTAGCTCGTTGTTTCGCTGGGAAATACGTAGATCTGTGGGGAAGAGGCCGCACTGTGGCGCTGAGCTTAATGGTTTTCGTCCTGTGTAGCGGTGCATATCTGCTGGTGAACGACTATGAAGTGCTTGTCGTGTTACGTATGATTCACGGTGCCGCCATGGGTTTCGGCCACACAGCACTGAATGCAGGAGTGTTTTCCCTTATCCCGCGCTCTCGCAGAGGTGAGGGTGCGGGATACTACACAACTGCTAATTCGTTACCGCAGGCTCTAGGGCCGCTTCTAGGGTTACAACTCAGCCACGTTTTGGGCTTTGACGCAGTTTTCGTTTCGGCTACGGTGATCGCCTCCGCAGCGCTGGTGATGGGGTTGCTTATTCAACTGCCCGAGATATCAGTGCGCCGTCAACAGCTACGCTACCAATTTGCGTTGAAACCGGAAGATATTATTGACCGTCAAGCGCTTCCTGTTGCAATGGTTGCGCTACTTACTTCAGCAGCATTCGGACCCGTGCTGACATTTCTGGATAGTTTCTCCCAGAGTGAGGGAATGGAGAATATAGCCAGCCTCTATTTCTTGATTTTTGCGGCCACCGTGCTGCTTACCCGACTTTTTATTGGTCGGATTCAGGATCGTTTTGGAGACAACGCCGCGCTCTATCCGGCCTTGGTGTCGTTTGTGGTCTCGCTGGCGTTACTGGCAGGGGTCCCTCATGAAGTTGGGATTTTGCTTTCAGCAATCCTCGCGGGCGTTGGTAACGGCGCTATGTTGCCGGTGTTGCAGGCGATCATTGCCTCTGCGGTAGCTGCTAAGCGGATCAGCATCGGTATTTCAACTCTTTATATTGTTGCTGACACTGGCCTTGGTCTCTCTCCTCTAGTAATGGGGTTGTTGGTAGAGATTAGTGGCTACCGTTTAATGTTTGCCGTCGGGGCAGGGCTGATCTTAGCGGGGTTGGTGCTCTATTGGTTTTTGCATGGACGTTATGATGTCAGGCAAGGGTATCGCCGGCGGCCCCATAGTTAACCGCCCATCAGTGCCATCAGGCGAAGTTGGGCCGGACATTGTGGAAGCAGGGACGGTCCTCCTGGTCCTGGAAGAAGGGTGAGCTCGGCGGAGGGCCGCCGAGAGATCTCAGGTCTAGCAGTGACCATGAGTAAATGGGCCAACCGTGCCCGAGCAGGCGCTGAAAGCTCTGACCAAGAGGCAGACAGCTACTACCGGGGTGCCTCACCGGGACAGGGCTACTGGTAGGTGAATCTCGCGGTCATGACCGATAGCGGCTCCTGCTACCACTCAGGCAAGTTCAAACAAGCACTCGGCGAAAGTGTAAAACACCGGCACGCCAAACTATATAGGCCACAGCCTGATGGAAAAGTCGAACGCTTCAACCGCACACTGATGGTGAGTGTGGACCTACGCCTGCCCCTATTCTAGTGAGTCAGTCCGGCCAGCTTCCTACGAGGACTTCCTTCATTAGTGCAATCATCGCCGAACCCACATCGCCATCGAAGGCACTGCTCCCTCAACTCGTGTTCACAACTTCACGGGGAACTGCAGTTAGATAACCATCTGCTCTCGTGCACCCGCACCGCCCTCAGCGAAACGATCAGTGCGCATGCTGGCCGGCACTGCATCGTTATTGCCGTTCACTACGGTGTCTGCGACTACGCGCCCGACAGCCGGTGCGAGCATCATCCCGCGACCGTTGAGCCCACAGGCGAGGGCTAAATTAGGAAGACCTTCTGGAGAACCCAGTAAAAGTTGCTGATCTGGTGTGACATCGTAGTGGCCGGTCACCATGACGGGGAACTGCACGTAATCGAGTGTCTCAATCAGACGTTTTCCCTTGGCGATCATGTTGCGTCGCATGGTCCTCTCATCGGCCTTGGTATTTTTGGGTAGGGGTGAGAGATCAGAAGCTAGTACGCTGCCATCGGCGAGGTGTTTCACTGCAAAATGCTCGTCCTGGAAGATCACGAGCGGTTCTATTAGACGTTCGCTGATGGGATTGCTGTAGAAAATATGGCGAGGTTCTGGGACGAGCGGCAGATCGATTCCTAGCAGCGTCATGAGTTTGGCGCTCTCAGCGCCCGCCGCAACGACGACCATAGGAACCAGCAGGATTTCGCCTGTGCTCAGTTGAAGCTTCCACTCATTTCCGGAGCGCTCGATGAGCTCGACGTTAGCCACGCGAACTTCGGCGTCGCCTCGGAGTGCTCCCTCTGCAAAGCCCGACACCGGGGCGCCTGGGTGATTGAAATAACCGTCGGACTCGTTGAAAGACCCGCCTGCGATCAAATCCACTGCAAGCCCGGGTATCATTTCTCCGAGCTCTTCGGCTGTCAACATGCGAGAGTGGATTCCCTGCGCATTTTGTGAGTTGACCGTTGCTTTCAAGGCTTCTAATGTTTCCTGTTTCGATGCCACGAAAGCATAACCGCAGTGGACCAGTTCGGGATCTTTTTCCGCACCGGTACGTTCGATGAAATTCTCGTAAAAATCCTGTGATTCCTTCGCTAATTTGAATGTGTCGTTGTGCGCCCATTGCGTCCGTACTCCACCAGGCTGGAGGGATGTCATGCCAGCTCCTACGCCTACGCGGTCAAACACGACCACCCGCAGGCCACGCTGACTCAGATGCCAAGCGGTCGACATGCCGGTTGCTCCGGCGCCGATTATCGCGACCTCGGGTGTACTTGTTGCTTTAACCATTTGATTTCCTCTCTGTTGCTTAACCCTGTTGTGCATTGGCGACGCCGCACTCGATTTCTACCTCGATCAGTGCTCCTGGTGGAATCAGTCGTTGAATGTAAAGTGTCGTGTTCGCCGGTCGAATTGCATCGAAAATCTCACTGTGTGCTTTCGAGGCTTCTTCCCATGAAGCGTTAGGGGCAAGGTAGAGGCGTGTGAAAATGGTCAGCTCTTTATCACCGCCAACTTTCGCCGCAGATTCCAAAGCATTCTCGAGGGACATTATCGTTTGGGTGTAGGTGTCGAGCTCGCTCAGGTCTTTCCCCTCGGGCGGCTGCGGCGCGGTGCCGCTCACGACGACTCGATCACCTAAGCGAACTGCACGACAGTAGCCTGCGAACCCTTCGAAGTAACTTCCAGTGCTATACCGATCGATCTTTGTCACTGCATTCCTCCCTATGTGAGTGCGAAAAATTCTACGCTTCTTTTTATGTCGACTTTTTTGCGATCGTAATAGAAGTGCAATATATATGACGATACATCTTGATGGGGAGATGATCAACACCATGAGAACTTCTAAGCTGGTGTTAAGGGGAGAAAGAAAGAGAGACTAGGGGCAGAAGGTGAGCGGAGAGAACTGATAATTATGGGATGTTGGGTTGTTGTGTCGGTTTCTGCTCAGCGGCTTATGCGGCCGAAGAGGGAGGCGATGGGTGCGATCAGTACTGCGCGGGTGGCTAGGGCTGCGGCGATGATCACTGCTAGGGAGAGGGTGAAGAGGAAGAACCCGGTCCAGTTGGTGGTC
>NZ_VWNF01000031.1 GCF_008711175.1 Nesterenkonia ebinurensis | reverse complement strand
GGTGAGTCTTGAGTGGTGACGCGACAGGAGATCTCTGACGAGGTGTGGTCTGTGATGGAGCCGTTGATGCCGGCGGTGTCAGGCAGGTCGAGGCCGTGGACTGATCATCGGCTCGCTGTCGAGGCTATGGCCTGGAAGTACCGGACCGGCGCACCGTGGCGGGATGTGCCGGAGCGGTTCGGGAAGTGGAACTCGATCTACAAGCGGTTCAACCGATGGGCTGAGGATGGCACCTGGGAGAAGCTGCTCGCTGAAGTGCAGAAGCAGGCCGATGCCGCAGGCCGAATCGACTGGGTCGCCTCTATCGACTCGACCATCGCGCGTGTGCATCAGCACGGTGCCACCCTCGCCCGCACCACAGGGGGCTCTGCCAAATCACAAGAACTCGCGGTTCGAACCGCCCGATCATGGGATCGGACGCTCACGAGGTGGGCTGACAACCAAGCTGCACCTGGTCTGCGACGGGCGTGGCAGGCCGTTGGGGATGCTGATCACCGGCGGGAACATCAACGACACGACGATGATGACCGCTGTCCTCGAGGACATCCGCGTCCCGCGCGCCGGCAAAGGACGACCCCGCACCCGCCCCGACCGGGTACTGGCCGACAAGGGGTATCCGTCGAAGACGAACCGTGCCTGGCTACGCGACCGCGGGATCACGGCAACGATCCCTGAACGCGACGACCAGATCGCGCACCGTCGCAAGAAGCCAGGCAAACCAATCGACTTCGGCGACCAGCAGAAGGAGCGCTACAAGGGCTGCAATGTTGTCGAGCGCTGCTTCAACAAGCTCAAACAATGACGCGGCATCGCGATGCGGTCCGACAAGCTCCTCCGCAACTACCGAGCTGCCGTCAGCCTCGCCGCCACCCTGATCTGGATCAGATCAGACTTGACCTAGAACGCTCGGACAGGACCGAGGAGACCCACGTGTTCATCCGCGCCGCATAGCCCCGGGCCGGAAACGATCCATCGACACTGAGATCCTCGATCGTGAAACGAGGAGGATGCATTCGGGCGGGAGCGCGCGTTGCATCATCCGGTTTGAAGAGACCGCGCCGGTTCTGAGCGACTCGACGGCGCTGGATCTGATTCACTGCCTCCAACCCGCCCGTGCTGTAAGCCTCGATCATCGTCCACTGCCCGTCGGCGGTGTTGGTCGGCACCGTCGATGGATGCTGCAGGTAGTAACAAGCGACGTTCACACCGTGAAGCGGTCCCCAAGGAGCAAGTCGTTGATGATCCAGAGCGAGCAGCACATGGAAGAGGTCTTCACAGCTTCCGAATCTCCCCATCGCATGGCAGTCCTCGCACATTGACATGAGTTCAGTCTACGAACCTCAGCCTCGCCGCCACACTGATCTGGACCAGAT
>NZ_VWNF01000030.1 GCF_008711175.1 Nesterenkonia ebinurensis | reverse complement strand
GGGAGTGTCTGATTAACGGTGTATCTGGTCTGGCGCTTTTTTAGTTGAGGCGTCCTTCGAAGGTGATGGCGAAGGCGTTTAGGGCTGGCTTCCAGCGGGTGGCCCAGCGTGCTCGGCCCTTCCCGGTAGGGTCCAGGGCCCTGGTAGCAAGATACAGGCATTTCAGCGCGGCCGCCTCGTTGGGGAAATGCCCTCGGGCCTTGACCGCTCTCCGGTAGCGGGCGTTCATCGATTCGATCGCATTAGTCGAGCAGATCACCCGGCGAATTTCGGCGTCATAATCGAGGAAGGGTACGAACTCGTCCCAGGCGTTGGTCCAGAGCTTGCTGATGGCCGGGTACTGCTTACCCCAGGTGGCATCGAATTCAGCGAAGCGTTCCTTCGCCACCGCCTCGGACGGTGCGGTGTAGACCGGTTTAAGATCTTTGCTGATCTTCTCCCAGTACTTCTTTGAAGCGAATCGGAAGGTGTTGCGGATCAGGTGGATGATGCAGGTCTGGACCGTGGCATATTCCCAGGCGGTGGTGATCGCCTCAGGCAGCCCCTTGAGCCCGTCGCAGACCGCGATGCACACATCCTCGATGCCACGGTTCTTCAGCTCAGTGAACACACTGAGCCAGAACTTCGCTCCCTCACTACCATCGCCGGCCCAGAGTCCCAGGATGTCGCGTTCTCCATCGACGGTGACTCCAATGACCACATAAATCGGCTTATTCGTGACCTGCCCGTCACGGACCTTGACCACCAAAGCGTCAATGAAGATCACTGGATAAATCTTGTCCAGCGGTCGGTGCATCCAGTCAGTCATCTCCTCGACGACTTTCTCGGTGATCCGGCTGATGGTGTCCTTAGAAACCTTGGCCCCGTAGACCTCATCGAAGTGGGCGGCAATCTCCCCGGTGGTCAGTCCCCGGGCAGTCAGCGACAACACGATCTCATCCACACCCGTTAGCCTGCGCTGGCGTTTACGCACGATCTGTGGATCAAAGGAGGCATCCCGATCCCTGGGCACTTCGATCTGGACTGGGCCGATCTCCGTCAGCACGGTCTTGGTACGGGTGCCGTTGCGCGAGTTCGCCCCGTTACGCCCGGCAGCTTCGTGTTTGTCGTAACCCAGATGATCTGTCATCTCGGCATCCAGAGCTGTTTCCAGCACCGTCTTCGTTAGGTCGTTGAGCAGCCCGTCGGGGCCGACCAGATCGATATTCTGCTCTTTGGCTTGGGCCAGCAGCTGCTCAGCCAGCCGTTTTTGATCGATGATCTCTCCTGTCACAGGATCGATCATCTCCTGCGGCAACTGCTCAGCTATGGATTCGGTGGTGGTGTCTTCAGACATGATTCCCTTTCGGATCATGCCAAACCATTTCCACCGTTAATCAGACAGTCCC
>NZ_VWNF01000029.1 GCF_008711175.1 Nesterenkonia ebinurensis | reverse complement strand
GTTGAGATCAAGAGTGAGATCACAACCCACAGTCAGGGCCAGGTTCTCACCGTCGTCTGCGGTGATGGTACCTTCGAGGGTGACCTCGCCTACCCCGTTGTCGCAGACCTCGGTGACCGCATCCTGCAGGGCGGGCCAATCAGTTACGGCTGTGCTACTTGCCTCATCAGTGGTGAGCTCCGAGGTCTCCTCCTCAGTGGTCCCGGCCTCCTCATCCTCAGACTCATTGCCCTGGGTGTGCTGGTCGGCCTGGAACTCAGTGGCGTCTTCTTCCTCAGACTCCGGTTCCTCTGCTTCGTCTCCAGAAGCCTCGTCCTCGTCATTGGGGACTGCCGCATCATCCTCGTGCTCTACAGCACCGGTGCCATCCTCGGCCGCGGAGTCCTCAATGTCCTCCTCGACGGTGTCCTCCTCAGCGCTCTGCTCGGGGTCGTCTTCAACCTCGGTGACAGCCCCATCCTCAGCGCTGGTGTCTTCTGCAGCGTCGTCGATGCCATCACCTTCAGCAGAGGCCACCCGCACCTGGGTCGGGACGGCATCGACACCCGGCCCAGCAGCAGCAGCCCCGGACAACGGTGCCACCAGACACAGCGCAAGCACAGCACCACAGAGGCGACGAGCAACAGAAACTGACGACATAACTTCCCCTCAACCAAACGGACCTATAGGTCCGGAGCGTGTATACGGCAACCCTACATGATTAACCGGACTGTGCAATCCCCAACAGTTTGCGCTACACCACCCCAAGGCGGATAATCACCGCCATGACCACCACACCGCGCAAACGCGCGCCCCGCCGAGACGCACTAGAGAACAAGGAAAAAATCCTTCAAGCAGCCGAACTCTACTTCGGCGAACACGGACTCGAGGCCTCACTACACACCCTGGTAGACAACCTCGGCTTCGGCATCGGCACCCTCTACCGACACTTCCCCACCCGCAACGACCTCATCGCCACCATCTACCACCGACAAGCAGCCCGCATGATCGAAGCCCTAAAACGCGCCACAGAGATCGAAGACCCCTGGGACACGGTGGTCACCGCCATCGACGCGATGATCGACCTGATGTCCCACTACCCCAGCATGCGCGCCATCGCTGCCCGCATGGCCCAGATCGACCCCGAAATCCTGACCAGAGCAGCGGGACAGGAACTAGTCACAGCGATAGTCACCCGCGCCCAAGACCAAAAGACCATCCGCCCCGATGCCACCGCCGCAGACCTCGCCCACATCCCCACACTGCTGGAATCAGTACTCCGACTACCCGAACCAGCCCGCGGAATCGTCCTAGCCCGACAACGAGCCATCATCCTCGACGGCATCCGCCCCCAAGCCATGACCACCCCACTACCAGCACAACCACTCACCGGAGAAGACCTCCACAAACTAGCCCACGGCCAACAGC
>NZ_VWNF01000028.1 GCF_008711175.1 Nesterenkonia ebinurensis | reverse complement strand
TTAGCATTCGATGACGTTGACGGCTAGGCCGCCTAGGGCGGTTTCTTTGTATTTATGGGACATGTCTTTGCCGGTCTGGCGCATAGTGGTGATGACTTCATCTAGGCTGACCCGGTGTTCACCATCACCCATCAGTGCCATCCGGGCGGCGTTGACCGCCTTGGTAGCGGCGATCGCATTACGCTCGATACAGGGCACTTGCACCAGCCCTGAGATCGGATCACAGGTCAGCCCCAGGTTATGCTCCATAGCGATCTCCGCGGCGTTCTCCACCTGAGCCGGGCTCCCGCCCAGAACCTCACACAGCCCAGCGGCTGCCATCGAAGAGGCTGAACCGACCTCACCCTGACAACCCACCTCAGCACCGGAGATCGAGGCCTGCTCCTTATACAACACCCCAATCGCTGCTGCGGTGAGCAGATAGGTGGTGAGAATCCGGCGCAGATCGCTCTTCTGGGCATAGCTGGCCCCGGGCCCGTAATGAGTAGCGTAGAACCCCACTGCCGGGATGATCCCAGCCGCCCCATTAGTAGGCGCGGTGACCACCCTTCCCCCGGAGGCGTTCTCCTCATTGACCGCCAATGCGACCAGATTCACCCATTCCTGCCAATAGGCATGGGAACGCTGCGGATCATCAGCCCACATCTTGGCATGCCAGCCCGGGGCACGACGACGCACGTTCAACCCACCAGGAAGCGGCCCCTCACGTTTCAGCGCAGAGTCTTTACAGGCCTCCATGACCTCCCACAAGTGCCAGATCCCCTCTAGCACCTCGGCTTCTGGGCGGCGAGCAGTCTCATTAGCCAGCATGATTTCAGAGACCGACAGCCCAGACTCCCGGCAGTGGCCCATCAGCTCCGCAGAGGTACCGAACGGATAGGGCACCTGATCCTCAGCAGCATCCACCTCAGCCTCCGGATCCTCGGAGTCAGCGACCACGAACCCACCACCGACCGAGTAGTAGGTCTGCTCCGCCAACAGCTCATCCTGGGCATCGACAGCCCGCAGAACCATCGCATTAGAATGCCGTTCCAGATGAGTCAAGGGACGCTGGATGAAATCGGCCACCCGCAGGGTCACATCCACCCGGTGCCCCAACTGGGCAGCCACCTGCACCATCCCAGTCGCCTCAATGACTGCGTTACGCTCATCAACCTGCTCCGGGCTGATCTCCTCAGCCGCCCACCCCTCCAAGCCCAGCAGAATCGCCTCAAAAGTCCCATGCCCAGCACCAGTAGCCGAAAGCGAACCAAAGAGCTCCACCTGGATACCAGCCAGCCGGTCAATCGGAGAAATCCCAGCCAATGCGCCAGAACCCGACACAGCAGCAGAACCAGCAACCGCGGTACCCGAAGAAGCAAGGACCTCCCGGCCCCCGGTCATAAAAGACTCCGTGACCAGATGCTCCACCACAAACCGGCGGGCAGCCCGCATCGGCCCCACCGTATGCGAAGACGAAGGACCCACCCCCACACTAAAAAGATCAAAGAGACTGAT
>NZ_VWNF01000027.1 GCF_008711175.1 Nesterenkonia ebinurensis | reverse complement strand
CAAAACCCTCACCCCCACCGACCTCAACCACCTCGTCGCCGCCAAACGCTTCATCGACGCCCGCAACGTACTACCAGCCACCGACTGGGAAAACGCAGGCTGGACCTTCACCCAACTCGGCCGCAAACTCGAGCACTGAGCCGCCTTGCCCCAGACCTCAAACCAGGCCTAGCAGACTGGGAGTTGCGTGGCTCAGTACTTGTGATGCTCTGAGGCGGTGATTTTCTTCTCCGTGGACCCCACGTGGACTTGTGCTTTACGGATAGCATCGACATATTCTTGGAATGCATTCGTACTCAAGTCGACAGCCACGGCATCGAAGTGTGCCCACTCGGTGGTACCGAGCTTCACGTGCTTCTCCACCATGCCTGCACCGGCAGCCACTGCCAATGCTGAGGCCATCCATCCGAAGTCGTGGCTGGAGTAGCCAGGAACAATCCGGGGTCCAGGCTTATCGACCTGCCGGGCGGCCAGCTCGGCGTAGTGCCGCACCACCCCGATATTGGTGTGCTCATCCGGGGTGGGGTAGGCAGAGTTGCAGTGCAGCAGGTACAGGGTCTCCTGCTTGGTGAAGGTCTCCAGCAGCCAGTCCTCGTAGGAGGCGTCCGTCATACCGGTGGAGATCACCAAGGAGCCGGTGTAGTTCTGCGCTACGTGTTCGAGGTAGTCCTTCTTCTCCGAGATAGTGGAGGGCAGCTTAACCAGCGGTACTGCCAGTTCCCGCATGATCCACTCGAAGGATGGCTGGTCCAACACAGAGGTGAACCACCCGATGCCCAGGTCCTTGGTCAGCTCGTCCAGGAAGAGGAACCCTTCTTTGTCCAGCTCCAGCTGACGCCGGTAGTCGCCGAAAGTGCTTCCGAACGGCGACTTATAGGGGGCAGCCAGCTGCTGCGGGGTGTAGAAGGTGTCCACGTCCCGCTTCTGCACCTTCACCCAGTCTGCACCTGCGGCGTGGGCCGTGTGCACCAGCTGTTCTAAGCGCTGGAGATCCCCGAAGTGGTTAGTGGTGATCTCAGCGGTGATCTCGACTGTGGGCGTCTCAACTGCAGCGGCGTCCTCCACTTTTCCCGGTTGGGTGACCTGCACCCGGTGCTGGACGTTGAGATCCCCCACAGTGAGCGCGGAGAATTCCTTGGCGCCCACATGCTTGACGTCCAAGTTGGAGTCCTCCAGCACATACAGTGCATTGCGCATGATGTACTGCTGGATCTCCAAGTTGGCCCGACGGAGGCTGGAGTCCGGGGCGAAGGAGGTCGTGGCGGAGCGGGCCGGGCCGGTGCCGCCGGTGAAGTCGAAGCCCACCATATAGACCGTCTGGGTGCGGCCTTTCCTGTCGGCCACTGCCCGGGCGAGCTCCAGTGCGGAGAGAAAGATCGCGCCCTCCACGGAGAACTCCTCCCGGCTCTGGAACCGGGAGAGCATGAGGTCTTCTTCGTCGTTGCCGAGGGGACGGTGCGGGGCTTTGACTACGCTCTTATCTGCGGGGCTGAAGTCCGTGGAAGTGATGTAGGCACGGGCGTGCAGGCCGTCGTCCTGCAGCGATTGGACGACCCAGTCCTCGTAGAAGATGGTGACGTCGGTGGGGTGGATTCGCTCGGCGTCGTTGATCCCGATGGTGAGGCGGTCTTTGAATACCCTGGGTTCCACGTCTTCGGCCGAGGGGCCCTTCCCCAGGATGACGATGGTGTCTGCCGGAAATGCTTCAGACAGCTCTGTTGCCAAATGCGTAAGTGCCTCTGTTGAAGGCTGCGTCATCAGCCGATCTTCTCCGATGCGGTCAGTGGTGCGTGCGAGATTCGCCTTTCAGTCTAATGCGGCAGAGGCATCGACCTGGACTTTCACCATTACCGAGTCACCGCACAATCCCGCTTGGGCACTGACTATGATGATCAGTATGACTGCTCAAGTGGAGAACATCAGTGTGATCGGTACCGGGTATCTGGGTGCCACCCATGCCGCGTGTATGGCCGAACTGGGATTCAACGTCATCGGCGTGGACGTAGACCCGGAGAAGATCGATTCACTCTCCAGAGGCCAGCTGCCCTTCCATGAGCCCGGGCTACCGGAGCTGATCCGCAAACACGTCGATACCGGCCGGCTGCGCTTCACCACCAGCATGGACCAGATCGGCTCCTGGGCTGATGTGCATTTCATCGCCGTAGGCAC
>NZ_VWNF01000026.1 GCF_008711175.1 Nesterenkonia ebinurensis | reverse complement strand
CAGTTTCGGTAGTCACATTCCCGATCAGATTGCCGTAAGTGTCGAAAGCCTGCACCTGATACGACGCCGTAGCTGTCTCTACAGCGTTCTGAGGCCCGGTGACCTCAATCGAGACCGGGGCAGCCGGTTCCACCGTCACCGTCACCGGGTCAGAGGTGCTTGGTGCAAGGTCGGTGGTACCGGGATAGCGGACGACCAGCTCATAGTCCTCAGCCTCCGTCAGACCCTCGATCTCAAGGGTGACCTCACGATCAGACAGGGGGCCCGTAGCTAGGGGTTCATCCTCGTCAAAGTCAGCGTCCTCCAGCCAGACACCAACCTCACCAGTAGGTGTGTGCTCATCCGGAACTTGGGACTCTACTGTCACATCCATCACCGCATCCTCACCAGCGGTGATGGTCTCCTCATCCACGATGACGGTCGCATTGGTGGCAATCTGATCCACCAACACCGTGGCAGTCTCCGCATGACCCCGGTAGGTGACAGTCAGCTCACGCTCACCAGCACCAGTAAACCTCACCTCAGCACCGTCGACCTCGTCATCATCACCATCCGAAGCAACAACAGCATAATCAGTGACATCACCCAACACATCGCCCTCAGCATCCCAGGCTTCCACGGTGACAGACTCAGTCTCTCCGTAGCCAACAGAGGACGGTGCATCCAATTCGATGTCCTCCACCGCACTGGAGACCTCCACCTCCACAGTGACGGTGATCTCTTCACCGTTCTCGTCGGTGTAGGTGAAGACCAGCTCCCGGTCAACCAGTTCCTCAGGAGTGAAGACGAACTCGACCACGATCTCATCATCATCGTTGACCGTGATCTCATCAGCACCCACGTTCGAGGAGACATCAGAGTCCACGTCGATCTGACTGGTGACATCGTCGACCGCATTACCGTGGACATCAGCCAGCTCCACGGTATAGGTGACCGTCTCAGCCTCAGTGACCTCGGTGGGGCCATCGACTACCAGGGAGTCGGCCTCGCCGGGCTCGACCTCCAGACTCATGTGAGGAAGGCTCGCACCACGATATTCGACCCCCACGGTGTAGCTGCGGGCCTGCGTGGGTGAGACCTCCGGGCCCGGTGCAGGCTCCCCGTCCACAGTGATCTCAGCGTCCCCGGTAACATCGTCCAGGGCCCCCTCGGTATTGAATGCCTCCATGGTCACTGTGGCGGTCTCGCCGGCCACGATGGTCTCGGGGTCAAGCTCCGCACGCGCAGCCGTGGCATAGAGGAACACCGAACCCGACTCCAGCAGCCCAGCCAGATCCTCCTCGGCGACCACATCGCCATCCGGTGCCCCATCGCGCCATCCGGTGAAGGTAAAGCCCTCCGGCACTGTCTCATCCGGCAGCCCGCCAGTAAACGGCTCACCACCGAAGGGCAGGAACTCCTGGTCCTGGACAACCACCGGCGCCTGATCCACACCGTCACGGAAGTCCATGACCTCAAGGACATACCCGAAGTTCACCTCGAAAACCGGGTTACCCTCGTCGGTCTCGCTAGTTTCAGCCAACGCATACAAGTCACCCTCGACAGACTCTGGCCAGGTGATGGGTGCACGTAGGTCTTCAGAACCACCACCATGCTCGGCAGAGCCCTCAGCCGCCAAAGCCTCGATCGTCAACGAACCACCATCACCACTATCAAGACCCGCACCAACACCCGCGACGTCGGTGCCGCCGGTAGCAGTCACCTCACCACCGGAGATAGTCACGTCCCCGCCAGCACCGAAGTCGCCGCCACCGATCCCCGCAGCACGGGTACCGCCGGCGGCAGTCACCTCACCACCAGCGGTGGCAGTCACCTCACCGCCGGAGATAGTCACGGTCCCGCCAGCACCCTGGAAGCCGCCGCCGATTCCCGCACCATCGAAGCCACCGGTGGCAGTCACCTCACCACCGGAGATAGTCATGGTCCCGCCACCACCCTGGAAGCCGCCGCCGATCCCCGCACCTCCGTTGCCGCCGCCGCTGGCTTCAACCTCACCGCCGTGGATCTCTACGGTCCCACCATCACCACCGCCGCCACCGCCGATACCAGCGCCGCTACCGGCGAGACCAGTGCCTGTGGTGGCGGTCACCTCACCGCCGTGGATCTCTACGGTCCCACCATCACCAGCGTAGCCACCGCCGATCCCCGCACCTCCGTTGCTGCCGCCGTTGGCTCTAACCTCACCGCCGTGGATCTCTACGGTCCCACCATCACCACCGGGGCCGCCGCCGATCGCCGCACCCTGGTAGAAGCTATTGGCCGTGACCTCACCGCCGTGGATCTCTACGGTCCCACCATCACCAGCGTAGCCACCGCCGATCCCCGCACCCTCCCAGACGCTGACGGCTGTGACCTCACCGCCGTGGATCTTTACGGTCCCGCCGTCGCCGCCCCGGCCGCCACCGATCGCCGCAGCGTGGTGGCCGACGAGGGCTTCAACCACACCGCCAGAGATAGTCACGTCCCCGCCATTGCCCCTGTCGCTGCCGCCGATCGCCGCAGCATATTCGCCGCCGGTAGCAGCCAGGGTGCCGTTGCCGTCCTCGGAGGTGTCAGTGATCCTCAGGTGAGCGTCATCGTCCTCTTCGCCCCAACCACCGGGCACGTGGATCGCAGGATTGTCCTCACCTGGGTTCTCGACCGTCAGATCGAAGCCGTTGAGATCAAGAGTGAGATCACAACCCACAGTCAGGGCCAGGTTCTCACCGTCGTCTGCGGTGATGGTACCTTCGAGGGTGACCTCGCCTACCCCGTTGTCGCAGACCTCGGTGACCGCATCCTGC
>NZ_VWNF01000025.1 GCF_008711175.1 Nesterenkonia ebinurensis | reverse complement strand
GCAGAGGATGCCAAGGTGGCTGCAGCAGTGCTGGAGGCGCTGGGCGCGGAGAGGTGAGGAGGTTGATGATGAGGATTGTGGTGTTGGTTAAGGAGGTGCCGGATTCCTACGGGGAGCGCAGGCTGAATCTGATTACTGGGTTTGCTGATCGTGAGGCCAGTGAGCGGGTCCTTGATGAGATTACTGGCCGGGCGGTGGAGGCGGCGGTCTCTTATGCGGAGTCCGCTGAAGGTGTGGAGGTTGCTCTGCTGTCTATGGGCCCGGAGTCTGCGGAGTCCACTCTGCGTAAGGCTTTGGCGATGGGGGCTGATTCGGCTCATCATGTGGTCGATCCCGGGTTGGCCGGTGCGGATCTGAGTCTGAGCGCTGAGGTGTTGGCCAAGGCGGTGGAGGAGATCGGCTATGACCTGGTGATTGCTGGTGATGTCTCCTCTGATGGGACCGGTGGGCTGGTGCCTACGATGGTGGCTGAGTATCTGGGGGTTGCCCATGCCACCAGTTTGGATTCGGTGCAGATTACTGAGTCCTCGGTGACTGGTGAGCGTGCAGGCTATGGCGGCACGGTGGCGGTGCAGGCGCAGTTGCCTGCGATGATCTCGGTGACTGAGCGGCTTCCCGATCCCCGCTTCCCTGGGTTCAAGGGGATTATGGGGGCGAAGAAGAAGCCTTTGGAGAAGTACTCGCTGGCTGATCTGGGGGTGGATGCCGGGGCTGATGTGCCGCGTTCGATTATGCTTTCGGTGGCTGAGACCCCTCCGCGTACCGCCGGGGAGAAGATCACCGACCAGGGTGATGCCGGGGCCAAACTGGGTGAGTACCTGATCGAGAAGAAGGTGGTGTGAACCGTGGCTGAGCAGAACATTCTCGTGTTCCTTCCCGTGTTGCCCTCCGGTGAGCTGGTGGGCTCATCGGCTGAGCTGCTAGGCGCGGCGAGCCTGTTAGGCGCCCCGGTGGGGGTGATCTGCGCCCCGGTTGGTCAGGGGCAGGCCGCTGCGCAGGCTGCCGGTGAGTTCGGTGCTGTGAAAGTCTTTATCGCAGAGCACGACGACGACGCCACAGAACTGTCTGCCCCTGCCTTAGGAGCAGTCGCTGCTGCGTGGGAGCAGGTTTCCCCGGAGGCCGTGCTGGTTCCCCATGACATTGAGGGCCGGGACATTGCTGCCCGGCTGGCAGTACGTACCCGCAGCGCTGTTGCTGCTGACGCGGTAGGCGTCCACCGGGATACCGAAGGCGTGGTGGCTGAGCATTCGGTCTACGGCTCAGCATTCACCACCGAGTCCGCCCCTACCCATGGCACCCTGATCATCACCCTGCGTGAGGGTGCGGTGGATGCCCGGGCTGAGGCTGCCGCTGCCCAGGTTGAGCAGTTGGACCCGGTGGAGTCGGTCTCGGCTGCGGCGGCGTCGGTGACCGGATTCACCGAGAATGTGGAGGCCTCCACACGTCCTGATCTGCGGGGAGCGAAGATCGTGGTCTCCGGGGGCCGGGGCCTGGGCTCGAAGGAAGGCTTCGAACTAGCCGAGCAGTTAGCCGATGCCCTCGGTGCCGGGTTGGGTGCTTCCCGTGCGGCAGTCGATGCCGGATATGCCCCGTATTCGTTGCAGGTAGGCCAGACCGGTGTGACGGTGGCTCCTGAGCTCTACATCGCACTGGGGATCTCCGGGGCGGTGCAGCATCAGGCCGGAATGCAGACCGCGAAGACTATTGTGGCGATCAATAAAGACCCTGAGGCCCCGATTTTTGATATCGCGGACTTCGGGATCGTCGGGGATGCCTTCGAGGTCGTGCCCCAGCTGATCGAAACCCTCAAGGCCAAGGCCCAGTGACCCCAGAGCCCACCCACCGGCGCCGGGGTCTGCCCCGCACCGAGGAAGAAGCAGCCGCCCGGGCAGCCGGACCCCAACCCGCACCGGCCGCCCCGGAAATCTCGGTGCCCACCGAACCCGAACCGGTAGTAACGCAGTCTTCAGG
This sequence comes from Nesterenkonia ebinurensis, assembly GCF_008711175.1. GTDB lineage: Bacteria > Actinomycetota > Actinomycetes > Actinomycetales > Micrococcaceae > Nesterenkonia > Nesterenkonia ebinurensis. The sequence goes on along the minus strand of NZ_VWNF01000025.1, from coordinate 1,504 downwards.
TGCGAAGGCCGGTGCCGGTGCCCCGGCCCAGCAGAGCGGTGCTGAACCAGCACCGCACCGGCGCCGCGGCCTGCCCAGGACAGAGGCTGAAGCAGCGGCCCGGACCAGCCAGCCCCAGCAGGCTCCGGCAGCCCCGGCACCGGCTGAGGCAGTGGCCCAAAACACCGAGGCCCCTGGCACAGGCGCACCTGCCAGTACCCAGCAGGGACCTCCGGCCGAGGCCCCCCAGCCCCCCGTGGTGGGCCTGCCTCCGGATAAGCCCGGCCGCCGCCGCGGCCTGCCCCGCACCGAAGCTGAAGCCGAAGCCCGTGCCGCTGAGACGGATAAGTCCTCCGCCCCGCCTGCCTCAGAGGCTAAACCTGCCCGGCAGGCCCCAGCGGCTGGGACCAAGCCTGCCCGCCGCACCGGACTGGACAGTACCCCTGCCCCGGCCCCCAGCGAAGAGCCTCAGCCGGCCCCGAAGGACACCACCGCCCCATCCCCCGGGCTGCCGAAGACCCCCACCCCGGACACTGCATCGGTTCCTTCAGACCTGAAGACTGACACACCTCAGCCGAGAGCCGAGCGGGGTCTCCCCGCCGGCGGGACCAGCACTGAACCAGCCCGCACCATCGCCGGACGCACCACCAGACAGTGGGGTGTGCTGGCAGGAACCGGTGCCGGCGGCCTCGTCGTCCTTACCACCCTGCTGGTCGCCGGCGCCCAATGGTTCCTGGGCACCGAGACCGGGACCAGTTTCCTGGCCGACTACCCCGGCCAGTACGCCCAACCCGATGCCCCAGGCGGGTATCCGTGGTGGCTGAACTGGGCGCATTTCTTCAACGCGTTCCTGATGATCCTGATCATCAAAACCGGCATCCAGATCCGCACCGAAACCCGCCCACAGGCTTATTGGACCCCACGGTGGAACACCAAACGCAAAATCAGCCTCACCATCTGGACCCACCAGGTACTGGACCTGCTCTGGGTGCTCAACGGAGTGGTGTTCGTGACCCTGCTGGTCACCACCGGCTACTGGCAACGGGTAGTGCCCACCAGCTGGGAAATCTTCCCCAACGCGGTCTCCGCCGGGATCCAATACGCCTCCCTGGACTGGCCCACCCACGGGGAATGGGCCCACTACAACTCCTTACAGGAACTGGCCTACTTCACCACCATCTTCATCGCCGCCCCCCTAGCCATCACCACCGGGATACGAATGTCCGGGCTCTGGCCAACCAACAACCAGACACTGAACAAAGCCTTCCCCGTCGAAACAGCCCGAGCAGTGCACTTCCCGGTGATGATCTACTTCACCGCCTTCATCCTGATCCATGTGATCCTGGTCTTCGCCACCGGCGCCCTGCGCAACCTCAACCTGATCTACACCGGCCAAGAGACCACCAACTGGACCGGGTTCTTCCTCTTCACCCTCTCCCTAGCAGTGATCATCGCCGCAGCCCTAGCCACCCGCGCAGTACTGATCGCACCCATCGCCTCCCTCTTCGGCCGCATAAGCCGCTGA
>NZ_VWNF01000024.1 GCF_008711175.1 Nesterenkonia ebinurensis | reverse complement strand
GCAGGATGCGGTCACCGAGGTCTGCGACAACGGGGTAGGCGAGGTCACCCTCGAAGGTACCATCACCGCAGACGACGGTGAGAACCTGGCCCTGACTGTGGGTTGTGATCTCACTCTTGATCTCAACAGTTTCAACCTGACGGTCGAGAACCCAGGTAACAACAATCCTGCGATCCACGTGCCCGCTGGCGTGGGCGGTGACGCTCACCTGAGGATCACTGACACCTCCGATGCCGGTAACGGCACCCTGAGGGCCGAGGCCAACAGCGACAATGTTGCGGGGATCGGCGGCGGCGACTTCGGTGACGGCGGGGACGTGACTATCACCGGTGGTGTGGTTGAAGCCCACGGCGGCCACCGCGCTGCGGGGATCGGCGGTGGCCACTTCGGTGGTGGCGGGACCGTAGAGATCCACGGCGGTGTGGTTGAAGCCCACGGCGGCGTCTATGGTGCGGGGATCGGCGGCGGCTTCCAGGGTGGTGGCGGGACTGTAGAGATCTCTGGTGGTGAGGTTGAAGCCCACGGCGGCAACTTTGCTGCGGGGATCGGCGGCGGCCTCGGTGGTGGTGGCGGGACTGTGACCATTTCTGGTGGTGAGGTGACTGCTACCGGCGTCTTTGGTGCGGGGATTGGCGGCGGCCTCGGTGGTGGTGGCGGGGACGTGACTATCTCCGGTGGTGAGGTGACTGCTACCGGTGCTGCGGGTGTTGGTGCGGGTGTTGATAGTGGTGATGGTGGTTCGTTGACGATCGAGGCTTTGGCGGCTGAGGGCTCTGCCGAGCACGGTGGTGGTTCTGAAGACCTGCGTGCACCCATCACCTGGTCAGAGGATTTCGATGGTGACTTGTATGCGTTGGCTGAAACTAGCGAGACCGACGGGGGTAACCCGGTGTTCGAGGTGGACTTCGGGTATCTGCTGAGCGCTTACCCCGGTTACGACGACGAAGATCCTGAGGTGCTCTACACCAGGGTCGGGGCCATCCCTGACGCCCCCGAGACCCCAGAGCGGCCCGGGTACACCTTCACCGGCTGGCGTGTCGGTTCGGCTGAGAACGGGGAGGAGTGGGACCCCGCTGAGGCCGAACCCATGACCGGGCCGCTGGAGCTCCATGCCACCTGGGAACAAGGTCCCGTCGATGAGTGGCCCGCCCTGCAGGGTGCGGTCATTGAGGTCTGCGACAACGGTGATGGCGAGGTCACCCTCGAAGGTGCCATCACCGCAGACGACGGTGAGAACCTGGTCCTGACTGTGGGTTGTGATCTCACTCTTGATCTCAACGGTTTCGACCTGACGGTCGAGAACCCAGGTGAGGACAATCCTGCGATCCACGTGCCCGCCAGCGAGGACGAGGAGGACGATGACGCTCACTTGAGGATCACTGACACTTCCGATGCCGGCGATGGCACCCTGGCTGCTACCGGCGGTGACTTTGGTGCGGGGATCGGCGGCGGCTTCCAGGGTGGTGGCGGGACTGTAGAGATCTCTGGCGGTGTGGTTGAAGCCCACGGCGGCTGGAGTGCTGCGGGGATCGGCGGCGGCGATGGCGGTGGTGGCGGGACCGTAGAGATCTCTGGCGGTGAGGTGACTGCTACCGGTGGCGACCATGGTGCGGGGATTGGCGGCGGCTTCCAGGGGGGTGGCGGGGACGTGACTATCTCCGGTGGTGAGGTGACTGCTACCGGCGGCATCTATGGTGCGGGGATTGGCGGCGGCTTCGAGGGTGGTGGCGGGACCGTGACCATTTCTGGTGGTGAGGTGACTGCTACCGGCGGCATCTATGGTGCGGGGATTGGCGGCGGCTACGAGGGTGGTGGCGGGACCGTGACCATTTCTGGTGGTGAGGTGACTGCTACCGGCGGCGACTATGCTGCGGGGATCGGCGGCGCCTACGGTGGTGCTGGCGGGACCGTGGCTATCTCTGGTGGTGAGGTGACTGCTACCGGTGGCTACGGTGCTGTGGGTGTTGGTGCGGGTGTTGGTGGTGGTGATGGTGGTTTGTTGACGATTGAGGCTTTGGCGGCTGAGGGCTCTGCCGAGCACGGTGGTGGTCCTGACGACCTGCGTGCACCCATCACCTGGTCAGAGTCTTCCGATGGTGACTTGTATGCGCTGGCTGAAACTAGCGAGAGCAGTGAGGGTAACCCGGTGTTCGAGGTGGATTTCGGGTATGTCCTTGAGGTCATGGACTTCCGTGACGGTGTGGATCAGGTGCCGGTGGTTGTCCAGGATCAGGAGTTCCTTCCCTTGGGCGGTGATCCGTTCACCGGCAGCATCCCGGACGAGGGTGACACCGAGGTCCCTGAGGGGTTCACCTTTACCGGGTGGCGTGATGGGGCACCGGATGGCGATGTGGTCGTCGAGGAGGATCTGGTTGGGCTGCTGGAGTCGGGTTCGGTGTTCCTCTATGCCACGGCTGCGCGTGCTGGCCTGGACCCTGAGACCATCGTGGCCGGCGAGACCGGCACAGTGACCGTGGAGGCGTTCAACACTGAGGGGGCCCTGGACGATGTTATCGGGGATGCGGACATCACCTTCGACGATGGAGAGGTTGACGGCCCCGTTCTGACTCCTCCTACGGCCGTTGGAACCTACACCGTGGGGGTCGAATATCGTGGTGTGAGCCTTCCACAGATGAGTCTGGAGGTCGAGGCCGGTGAGGCGGACTCCCTGGTAGTCGATGGCCCCACCGAGGCCACTGAGGCTGAGACGGTCACCTACACGGTGGAGCTGACCGATGAGCACGACAACCTGATCAGTGATGTCACTGGTCAGGTGGAGGTGGTCTCTGATGTTACTGGCGATCAGGTGGAGCTGAACCAGGAGGGGGACGCTATCGAGGTGACCTTCGTCTTCACCCCGGAGCTGGCCGACCGGACCCTGGTATTCACTTATACCGATGAGGACGGCCAAGAGATCACCACAGAAGTGGAGGTGGAGGTCTCCAGCGTGGTGGACAGCATCGAGCTGGATGTGCAAGAGACCGCGGTGGACCGGGAGGTGGTGGACTTCACGGTCGTCGCCTTGGATGAAGACGGTGACGTACTGGGCGAGGTGACCGAGTATGCCGATGTCGGCTCATCGGTGGATGAGGATGAGTTCGGTGAGGGCCAGCTGACCGTCTTCGGTGTTGGTGATCGGATGATCACTGCTGAGTACCGCGCAGTGGACACCGCCGCTGATGTGTCGGTTGGCCCGGGTGGCATGGATTACCTCGAGATTGACGGTCCCGAGACTGCTACAGAGGCCGGAACCGGTACCTATACGGTGGAGGCTTTCGATGAGCACGACAACCTGATCAGTGATGTCACTGGTCAGGTGGATGTGGTCTCTGATGTTATCGGTGATCAGGTGGAGCTGAACCAGGAGGGGGACGCTATCGAGGTGACTTTCGTCTTCACCCCTGAGGAACTGATCAACCGGGAACTGGTCTTCACCTACACCGACGAGAACGGTGAAGAGATCACCGCCACTGTGGATGTGGAGGTCTCCAGTGCGGTGGAGGACATTGAGTTGATGGTGCCGGGATCGGTGAGCCATGGGCAGAGTGTCGAGGTCGGTGTGACTGCCTTGGGTGAGGGTGGTGAGGCTCTGGGTGATGTCACTGATTATGCTGGTGTTGCTTCCGATGGTGATGAGGACGAGGTCGATGGCGCTGAGGTGAGGTTTACTGGTGCTGGTGAGCGTGAGCTGACTGTCACCTACCGGGGTCATGCGGA
>NZ_VWNF01000023.1 GCF_008711175.1 Nesterenkonia ebinurensis | reverse complement strand
ACTGGGTGGAATGTTCATTGCCATGGTCAACCAACGCCAGTGGGTAAGGAGGCAGTAGTCGCCCTATAGACCGGCCATCCCGTCTGTCTCCTGCGCAATGTGGGGTGGCCTTGTACCAGGCGGAGACATCACAGCGCCCCATGCTGGTAGCCGCCTGGTATCCGGCCCCGTCGCAGACCCCGTTCATCTGTGGCGGGGTCTTCCCCCGGGCTAGCGCTGAGTGTGCCGGGCGGACACCGGATTGCTGCCCCATTGTGACGGTCTTCGCAACACATGTCGTACAGGACTAATAGGTCCGATTCATGGTGTAACATGGCGCGCGTGTATTCCGGACGATTTAGTCCTCTAGTTGCTGACAATGACCAAAGAGGGGAAGGCAGCCATGAAGGAGTTCGAAAGCCATGATGTCACCAGCCTGAGCCAGGAGATCCGCGGCGAGGTGTTCACCCGCGGCACCCACGGGTACCGCCGCGAGGTGGGCGGATTCAATCTACTCACTGCCAGCAGTCCCGATCTCGTAGTTGTGCCCGAGGACGAGGCGGATGTCCAGGCGATACTCCGCTGGGCCGCGGAACATGACTGCACGGTGCACCCGCAAGCCACCGGCCACGGCGCATACCGTCCCCTGGAGACGGGCATGCTGCTCAAGACCACGCGGCTGAACAGGCTGGCCATCGACCAGGAAGCGCAGCGGTTCACCGTGGGCGCCGGGCTGACCTGGCAGGATGTTGTCCCGGAGCTACACGCTGCGGGACTGATGGCTGTCAGCGGCTCGGCGGCGACCGTGAGCGTGGTCGGCCTTCTCCTCGGTGGAGGTATTGGGCCATTGAGCCGCACACTCGGCGTCGCCTCCGACTATGCGGAATCCTTCCGAGTGGTGAATGCAGCCGGTGAGGTGCTGGTGGCCGATGCCGAGCACCATCCTGACCTTTTCTGGGCGCTGCGGGGTGGAAAAGTAGGTCTGGGCGTGGTGACCGAAGCAACCGTGCGGGCCGTGCCGCTCTCGCATGTCTACGGTGGTGGACTGTTCTTCGGTGCTGAAGACATGGACCGGCTCGCACACGCCTGGCTGGACTGGGTGACCGATCTGCCCGATGCGGTGAACTCATCCATCGCCTTCCTGCGCCTGCCGCCGGAGGCTCCCGGCCCGCTGGGCGGTGCGACCGTGCTCCATCTGCGCTTCGCCTACGTCGACACCGAGGCTTCCCATGATGAACTGCGTGATCAGGGTGAGGCATACCTCGCGCCTCTGCGTGCTCTCGGCACCCCGATCATCGACACGATCGGACTGCTGCCCGGCGATCGCCTCGCCGAGATCCATGCTGACCCGACGGATCCAGTGCCGGTATGGGAGTGGGGAGACATGCTCGAGTCGGCCGACCATGACCTCATCGAGCATCTGGTCGGGCAGGTCGGCGGTAAGGCCCAGTCGGTGCTCACCGCCGTGGAACTTCGCCGCCTCGGCGGCGCGCTGGTCCGCGATGACCTCAGCCCCTCGGCGGTTGGGGGTACTCGGGCGGCATTCTCGCTGCTAGTGCTCGGCGTGGCGATCGAACCGGTCGCACCGCTGGTGGCCGTCGAGACCGCCGGTCATATGATCCGTGACCTTGTGCAACCCTGGAGCGCCAGCGAGATCAACTACCACTGGGCCGGGTATCCGACGCCGGAGGTGTTCACCAACCGGCTGTGGCCGGCCAAGACTGCGGAGCGACTGAGTGAGGTCCGCTCACGCTATGACCCGAACCGGCTCTTCGAGTTCGGAAATTGAGCGTTCTTACCCATGTGGTTGTCTCGACTTCCTCACCGTGTGGCCGGTGCTGTGATGGCGCTGTGCTTAGCCGCTCCAGTGCTCAGTGCCGGGACCACCCCTGCCCTGGCTGAAAGGGACGCCGAGGCCCCGGCGGAATCCGCGGACCTCAGCACAGATGATGTCAGCGCAGCTGAGGTCGACGCATGGCCGGGATTCCTCGAGGACGTGAATGACGCCTGTGACGGTGATGGCGAGATCATGCTGGAAGGCGACGTCACCGCTCCGCTTGATGAGCAAGAATTCCTCGACTTAGAGGATTGCCACCTCATCCTCGACCTGAACGGTCATGCGTTGACCATCTATGGCCCAGGCGAGAACAACGCTGTAGGGCCAGGCGATGGAAACGCCGCCATCCACGTGCCCGAAGGCGCCTCGCTCACGATCAACGACTCCTCCGGCAACCACGACGGCAGCCTCACCGTCACCAGTGGCCAGTACGGCGCGGGGATCGGCAGTCACGCGAGGGGCAACGCAGGCGAGCTGGTCATCACCGGCGGAACAGTCAACGCCACCAGTTTCAGCAGTGGTGCAGGGATCGGCGGGGGCTGGTGGGAGGGCGCCGGCGGGACCGTGAGGATCGAGGGCGGCGTCGTGACCGCCTCCAGTGACCTGTACGGCGCGGGGATCGGCGGTGGCGACCGGGGGAATGGCGGCGAGGTGGTCATCACCGGCGGCATCGTGACCGCTATGGGCGGTACCATCGAGGTCAGCAGCAATCCGGGCGCGGGGATCGGAGCGGGCGCGGACGGGTCGGAACCGGGCTCTCTCGAGGTCCATGCCGTACTCACCGAGGACTCTGACAACGACGGTGCCTCAGCGGAAAACGCCCCCGCACCGACGATTACTCCCGTACCAGCGGGTGACCTTTACGCCCGGGCTGTCACCGACCAGAATTCCAACGGCAGCGGGATCTTCGAGCTGGAGTTCGGATACCTGCTGACCCTGGTCGATCTCGCGCTCGGCGTGGACGACGAGGACCGCGAGGAGTCGCAGTTCCTGGCGTTCGGAGCCACCGTGCCAGACCAGCCTGAGGTGCCGGAGGGGTATACCGCGACCGGATGGCGCGACGCCGCCCCAGCCGGGGAGCTGGTGACGGGCATCGAGGACGGCCCGGTGACGCTTTATAGCACTTCGGCGACCGCCAGCCTGTCGGCGTCGACGATCACCGCAGGCGAGGAAGCCACGGTCACGATCGAAGCCCTCAACGAAGACAGCGAGCTTGTCGATGTCACCGAGACCGAGGACGTGATCATCACACTCGACGGCGACGAAACCGACGGCCCCATCCTGTCGCCGACCGCGGCCGGTAGCTACGACGTTGAGGTTCAGTACCTGGAGACCACTCTTCTCGAATCCGAGCTGTCTGTGATGCCCGACGAGGCGGACTCCCTGGTTGTCGAGGGGCCGACTGAAGCCACTGAGGCTGAGACGGTCACCTATACCGTGGAGCTGACCGATGAGCACGACAACCTGATCAGTGATGTCACTGGTCAGGTGGATGTGGTCTCTGATGTTATCGGTGATCAGGTGGAGCTGAACCAGGATGGGGACGCTATCGAGGTGACTTTCGTCTTCACCCCTGAGGAACTGGTTGACCGGGTGCTGACGTTCGTCTATCCGGTGGAGGGTGATGAGGACATCACCGCCACTGTGGATGTGGAGGTCTCCAGTGCGGTGGAGGACATTGAGTTGATGGTGCCGGGATCGGCGAGCCATGGGCAGAGTGTCGAGGTCGGTGTGACTGCCTTGGGTGAGGGTGGTGAGGCTCTGGGTGATGTCACTGATTACGCTGGTGTTGCTTCCGATGGTGATGAGGACGAGGTCGACGGTGCTGAGGTGAGGTTTACTGGTGCTGGTGAGCGTGAGCTGACTGTCACCTACCGGGGTCATGCGGAGACTGCCACGGTGGTGGTGGATCAGGCTGCTACGGAAGTCACGGCTGTTCTTGACGGGACCACCATTACTGCTGGTGAGGATGTGGTGCTGGATGTGGTGGTGGATTCCCCAGTCGCGGGCGAGCATATACCTGCTGGTGAGGTTGAGGTGTGGCTGGAGGATGCCGATGTTGACGAGGATGAGCCCTTAGTTACTGGCGAATTGGTTGATGGCGAGGTGACCCTTGAGATCGAGGGTCTGACGGAGGCTGAGGACTATGAGCTGGTCGTCCGCTATCCCGGTACCACCGACCTTGCACCAAGCACCTCTGACCCGGTGACGGTCACAGTGGTTCCGGCTGCCCCGGTCTCGATTGAGGTCACCGGGCCTCAGAACGCTGTAGAGACAGCTACGGCGTCGTATCAGGTGCAGGCTTTCGACACTTACGGCAATCTGATCGGGAATGTGACTACCGAAACTGTAGTGGTCTCTGAT
>NZ_VWNF01000022.1 GCF_008711175.1 Nesterenkonia ebinurensis | reverse complement strand
TTTGATGGAGAGTTTGATCCTGGCTCAGGATGAACGCTGGCGGCGTGCTTAACACATGCAAGTCGAACGATGAAGCTTCCTGTTTTCAGGGGGTGGATTAGTGGCGAACGGGTGAGTATCACGTGAGTAACCTGCCCTTGACTCTGGGATAAGCCTGGGAAACTGGGTCTAATACTGGATAGGACTAATTGCCGCATGGTGGTTGGTGGAAAGTGCCTTTTGGTGCGGTTTTGGATGGGCTCGCGGCCTATTAGCTTGACGGTGGGGTAGTGGCTCACCGTGGCTTTGACGGGTAGCCGGCCTGAGAGGGTGACCGGCCACACTGGGACTGAGACACGGCCCAGACTCCTACGGGAGGCAGCAGTGGGGAATATTGCACAATGGGCGCAAGCCTGATGCAGCGACGCCGCGTGCGGGATGACGGCCTTCGGGTTGTAAACCGCTTTCAGTACAGAACAAGGCCTTCGGGTTGAGGGTATGTGCAGAAGAAGCGCCGGCTAACTACGTGCCAGCAGCCGCGGTAATACGTAGGGCGCGAGCGTTATCCGGAATTATTGGGCGTAAAGAGCTCGTAGGCGGTTTGCCGCGTCTGCCGTGAAAAATCCGGGCTTAACTCGGATCGTGCGGTGGGTACGGGTAGGCTGGAGTGCAGTAGGGGAGACTGGAATTCCTGGTGTAGCGGTGAAATGCGCAGATATCAGGAGGAACACCGATGGCGAAGGCAGGTCTCTGGGCTGTTACTGACGCTGAGGAGCGAAAGCATGGGGAGCGAACAGGATTAGATACCCTGGTAGTCCATGCCGTAAACGTTGGGCACTAGGTGTGGGGGACATTCCACGTTTTCCGCGCCGTAGCTAACGCATTAAGTGCCCCGCCTGGGGAGTACGGCCGCAAGGCTAAAACTCAAAGGAATTGACGGGGGCCCGCACAAGCGGCGGAGCATGCGGATTAATTCGATGCAACGCGAAGAACCTTACCAAGGCTTGACATCAACCGGATTGGGCCAGAGATGGTCTTTCCCTTCGGGGCTGGTTGACAGGTGGTGCATGGTTGTCGTCAGCTCGTGTCGTGAGATGTTGGGTTAAGTCCCGCAACGAGCGCAACCCTTGTCCTATGTTGCCAGCACGTTGTGGTGGGGACTCATGGGAGACTGCCGGGGTCAACTCGGAGGAAGGTGGGGATGACGTCAAATCATCATGCCCCTTATGTCTTGGGCTTCACGCATGCTACAATGGCCGGTACAGTGGGTTGCGATCCCGTGAGGTGGAGCTAATCCCTAAAAGCCGGTCTCAGTTCGGATCGAAGTCTGCAACTCGACTTCGTGAAGTTGGAGTCGCTAGTAATCGCAGATCAGCAATGCTGCGGTGAATACGTTCCCGGGCCTTGTACACACCGCCCGTCAAGTCACGAAAGTTGGTAACACCCGAAGCCCATGGCCCAACCATTTTTGTGGGGGGAATGGTCGAAGGTGGGACTGGCGATTGGGACTAAGTCGTAACAAGGTAGCCGTACCGGAAGGTGCGGCTGGATCACCTCCTTTCTAAGGAGCTGGACCCGAGTGGGGTCCGCCCCGTTGTGGCATCCGTATGTGGTGTTCCGGGGTTTGCTCGTGGGTGGAATATCAACAGATCAGCTCTTTGCTTTGTGTGGGGGGTTGGGTTTTCTTGGCAGCTGCTGGCGTGGTTTTAGTACGCTTTCCTTGCTTTGTGTGGGGTTGGTTGGAAAGGGGTGCGTTGGGGGTTGTTTTTGAGGGTTTTTGGTGCGCTGTTGGGTCCTGAGGCTGTGAAAGGCTTCGTGGGTCTGGCTCTTTGCTCCAGGTAGCTGCAACGTTGGGTCCCCTTTTTTTGAGGGGGTTGTTGTGGTGGTGGGGGTGGGGGTTGTTGTTTGGGAACTGCATAGTGGACGCGAGCATCTTATTTTTGTCTTGCCTCTCAAGTTTTTTGGGGGGTGGGGTGTCTGTGTTGTGTTGTAAGTGTTTTAGGGCGCATGGTGGATGCCTTGGCATTAGGAGCTGATGAAGGACGTGGGAATCTGCGATAAGCCTGGTGGAGCTGATAACCGAGTGTTGAGGCCAGGATGTCCGAATGGGGAAACCCGGCATGCTGTTGTGGTGTGTCACCGACTGCTGAATGAAATAGGTGGTTGGGGGGAACGTCGGGAAGTGAAACATCTCAGTACCGGCAGGAAGAGAAAACAATAGTGATTGCGTAAGTAGTGGCGAGCGAAAGCGTATGGGGCTAAACCTGTGGCGTGTGATACCCGGTGGGGGTTGCGTGGCAGGGGTTGTGAGACCATCCGTCCAGATACCACCGTGTCTGGGGGTTGAGGTGCGGGCGTATAGATGAACAGGGTTGAGTCCTTGACCGTAGAGGGTGTGAGTCCCGTAGTTGTTAATGCGTTCCGCCGGCTTGTGGTGTGTTCTCGAGTAGCACGCGGCTCGAGGAATCGTGTGTGAATCTGCCAGGACCATCTGGTAAGCCTGAATACTCCCTAGTGACCGATAGTGAATCAGTACCGTGAGGGAATGGTGAAAAGTACCCCGGGAGGGGAGTGAAAGAGTACCTGAAACCATGTGCCTACAATCCGTCAAAGCATCTTTTGGGGTGTGATGGCGTGCCTTTTGAAGAATGAGCCTGCGAGTTGCTGCTCAGTAGCGAGGTTAACCCGTGTGGGGTAGTCGTAGCGAAAGCGAGTCTGAATAGGGCGTTGTAGTTGCTGGGTGCAGACCCGAAGCGGAGTGATCTACCCATGGCCAGGGTGAAGCGTGTGTAAGAGCGCGTGGAGGCCCGAACCCACCTCAGTTGAAAATGGGGGGGATGAGCTGTGGGTAGGGGTGAAAGGCCAATCAAACTCTGTGATAGCTGGTTCTCCCCGAAATGCATTTAGGTGCAGCGTTGCGTGTTTCCTCCAGGAGGTAGAGCTACTGGATGGCTGATGGGCCCTACAAGGTTACTGACGTCAGCTAAACTCCGAATGCCTGTGAGGTTAGAGCGTGGCAGTGAGACGGTGGGGGATAAGCTTCATCGTCGAGAGGGAAACAGCCCAGACCACCGGTTAAGGCCCCTAAGCGTGTGCTAAGTGGGAAAGGATGTGGAGTTGCTTAGACAACCAGGAGGTTGGCTTAGAAGCAGCCATCCTTGAAAGAGTGCGTAATAGCTCACTGGTCAAGTGATTCCGCGCCGACAATGTAGCGGGGCTCAAGCACACCGCCGAAACCGTGGCGTTCCAAGTTTTGCTTGGGACGGGTAGGGGAGCGTCGATATCTGCGGTGAAGCCACAGCGTAAGCGGTGGTGGAGTGGTATCGAGTGAGAATGCAGGCATGAGTAGCGAAAGTCATGTGAGAAACATGGCCGCCGAATGAGCAAGGGTTCCAGGGTCAAGCTAATCTGCCCTGGGTTAGTCGGGGCCTAAGGCGAGGCCGACAGGCGTAGTCGATGGATAACGGGTTGATATTCCCGTACCGGCTTTCAACCGCCCGAAACAATCCCTAGATACTAACCATCTGAAGGATGTTCTTATCTCTCTTCGGAGAGAGGGAAGGTCTGGAACATGGGACCTGATGGGGGGCGTTTAGCGTAGTAACAGGTGTGACGCAGGAAGGTAGCCAGGCTCAGCGATGGTTGTTCTGGGTCTAAGAATGTAGGGCGTTTCATAGGTAAATCCGTGGAGCATGTGCCTGAGATTTGATGGGCCCCACCCTTTGTGGTGGGGATCTGGTGATCCTATGCTGCCAAGAAAAGCATCGACGCGAGGTTGTTATGCCGCCCGTACCCGAAACCGACACAGGTGCTCAGGTAGAGAATACTAAGGCGATCGAGTCAATCACGGTTAAGGAACTCGGCAAAATGCCCCCGTAACTTCGGGAGAAGGGGGACCATCCCGGTAGTAGGGTTCGCCCCGAAAGCTGGTGGTGGTCGCAGAGACCAGGGGGGTCCGACTGTTTACTAAAAACACAGGTCCGTGCGAAGTCGTAAGACGAGGTATACGGACTGACTCCTGCCCGGTGCCGGAAGGTTAAGAGGAGCTGTTAGTCACATTTGGTGTGGCGAAGCGGTGAATTTAAGCCCCGGTAAACGGCGGTGGTAACTATAACCATCCTAAGGTAGCGAAATTCCTTGTCGGGTAAGTTCCGACCTGCACGAATGGAGTAACGAGACCCCCGCTGTCTCAACCGTGAACTCGGCGAAATTGCAGTACGAGTAAAGATGCTCGTTACGCGCAGCAGGACGGAAAGACCCCGAGACCTTTACTATAGCTTGGTATTGGTGATGTACGTCACTTGTGTAGGATAGGTGGGAGACGTTGAAACCAGCACGCCAGTGTTGGTGGAGTCATCGTTGAAATACCACTCTGGTGTTGTGTGTCATCTAACTTCGGGCCCTGATCGGGTCCAGGGACAGTGCCTGGTGGGTAGTTTAACTGGGGCGGTTGCCTCCTAAAGAGTAACGGAGGCGCCCAAAGGTTCCCTCAGCCTGGTTGGCAATCAGGTGTTGAGTGTAAGTGCACAAGGGAGCTTGACTGTGAGAGAGGCATCTCGAGCAGGAACGAAAGTTGGGACTAGTGATCCGGCGGCACCGTATGGAAGGGCCGTCGCTCAACGGATAAAAGGTACCTCGGGGATAACAGGCTGATCCTGCCCAAGAGTCCATATCGACGGCATGGTTTGGCACCTCGATGTCGGCTCGTCGCATCCTGGGGCTGGAGTTGGTCCCAAGGGTTGGGCTGTTCGCCCATTAAAGCGGTACGCGAGCTGGGTTTAGAACGTCGTGAGACAGTTCGGTCCCTATCCGCTGCGCGCGCAGGAGATTTGAGAAGGTCTGTCCTTAGTACGAGAGGACCGGGACGGACGAACCTCTGGTATGCCAGTTGTTCCGCCAGGAGCATGGCTGGTTAGCTACGTTCGGGATGGATAACCGCTGAAAGCATCTAAGCGGGAAGCCGGCTTCAAGATAAGATCTCCATCACCACTGTGGTGTGAAGGCTCCCTAGAGACTATGGGGTTGATAGGCCAGAACTAGAAGCCAGGTAACTGGTGCAGGTGACTGGTACTAATAAGCCAACCACTTACACACCCACACCCATCACAAGACACTACGATGGTGCTACGCGTCCACTCTGCGGTCCCCAACCAACAAACCCCAACCCCAACCCGAACCCGGGCACCCCCAAGGGGTGTGTAAGGGGCACCAGCCAGAACACCAGAACAGAACACCACAGCAGGACATAACAGCATAGAGACACCAGTTGTGACTAACAGATTTCCACACACCACCAGGTGCGTGGTCAAGAGTTACGGCGGTCATAGCGTGGGGGAAACGCCCGGTCCCATCCCGAACCCGGAAGCTAAGACCCACAGCGCCGATGGTACTGCACCCGGAAGAGTGTGGGAGAGTAGGACACCGCCGGACACACACTAAAAGA
>NZ_VWNF01000032.1 GCF_008711175.1 Nesterenkonia ebinurensis | reverse complement strand
GGCGGTCATAGCGTGGGGGAAACGCCCGGTCCCATCCCGAACCCGGAAGCTAAGACCCACAGCGCCGATGGTACTGCACCCGGAAGAGTGTGGGAGAGTAGGACACCGCCGGACACACACTAAAAGACTGAGGCCCGAAACCAGCAACGACGCCGGTTTCGGGCCTCAGTTGCCTCTGCCGTCAGTTCGCCGGATCCCCGGAATCACGGTAATATTGGCGCTTGGCAAAACACACGGGGTGTGGCGCAGTTTGGTAGCGCGCGTCGTTCGGGACGACGAGGTCGCAGGTTCAAATCCTGTCACCCCGACCAGTGAAACCCTGAAATATCAGGGATGCAGCCCGGTACCAGTTTCTCTGGTGCCGGGTTTTCTGCGTTGTGTACGAAAAAGTGTACGGATTCGCAGGCCCTGCCGCTGCCGGTTCATCAGTCCATCCGGACACTCCCTCTCTGACATTGATTCAGAGCGGCTCCACGGGAGCCAGGGAGGAGTCCTCCGAGATGCATATCCTGCGTGGCGATCACGGCAAGATCTACACCTACAACGAACAGGGCCGGGGACACTGGCGCGCGAGGTTCCAGTACAAGCCGTTGCTCAGCGACGAGGTGAAGACTCTCACCGCCACGGGCCGCACCAAGGGCAAGGCTGAGTCGAACCTGAAGCGAAAGTGGGGCGAGTTGCGGGCCTCCTGGAACCGTGGTCCCGCAGAGGCCGAGCGACTCACAGTCGAGGCCCTCATCGACCGCTGGTATCCGACGGTGAAGCACCCGCAGCGCCATGGCAAGAAGGCCCTCAGTGAAAACACACTTGAGGAGTACGCAGAGGTCATTGAGCGAGTATTGGTTCCTCGTCTGGGAGAACGAACGCTGGCTGAACTGACTCCCTACATGCTTGAAGAAGCGCTGTGGCCGATGGTGGATCCAGACTCGAGCAAAGGAAAGGCCAACGCACAGCGCTCGGTCACCATCCTGAAGAAGGCGCTGGTCTTTGCCAGGAAGAACTCCTGGATGGAGAAGAACCCACTTGCCGATGTTGACACTGACGGCCTGTGCTCCAAGGCCAAGGAGCCGGACGCGCTTGAGGTCACTGAAGTCGATCGAGTGCGTCAGGCCCTGGTCAAGTGGGCTGTTCCTAGTGCTGAACGTACTGGGCCGACTTGAGAGTATGTGCGCGACATCTTCGAGTTCCTAGCAGGCACGGGATGCCGCATCTCAGAGGCATTGGGCCTCCATTGGGAGGACGTCCATCTTGAGGAGGAGGTGCCGTGGGTCCTGATTCATAGGGCTGCGAAGGAGCCACGGACCAAGGGTAAGTTGTGGATCGGTCCTACCAAGACCGAAGATGTCCGTGAGCTCGAGATTCCACAGTTCCTGGTCGATGTGCTCTGAGAGCGTCAGCAGAACCACATGGATGAGGTGCTGGTCTTCGCTACACGGACCGGGAACATCATCCGCCGACAGTCCGTCGGACGAGCGCTGAACCGTGCGATGGAGTGCGAAGGGCTGGACGTGTCTCTCCGCGAACGGGTTACTCACCACGCCATGCGTAGAACCATAGCAACGCATCTCAAGGGCGAATGGGCCCAACGGCAGCTTGGGCATAGGTCCTTGGCGATCACGGAGAAGCACTACATCGCCAAGGACAAAAGCCGGATCAGCCACGCAGATCTCTTGCAGGAACTGGGCCACCCCGCCTCGGAAGAGGGCACGGAGGAAGCCGGCTGTCAGGACTCGAAGTCCGGTGAAGCGGCAAAGGAGGATGAGGATGCAGCCATGGAGTGAGGCTACGGCGCGGAATCCCAGCTGGAGAGTACAGGTGATCCGTCAGGCCCGCCGCCAAGAGTGGGCTGCCAATGATCCAGCTGGTTACGCAGAATCAGTCGCCTACCAGCAGGCTTTGGACGCAGTGGCCGTCCCTCAGCTTCTGGCTACTCCTGCAGATGCCCGGCCCTGGGAAAGGAAGGCCTAGCTGAGGGCAAGGGAGCTCTACCGTGAGATCTTCGTCGCCGGCGCCGACGGGGTGGAACTGCGGCACGTCGGCGCTCGGATGGGCAAGGAACGACGTCAGGGAGGACTGAAATTACTGCGCGCCACGGACGCCGCCGTGGAAACGCAAGAGTCCAGGGAGGGCGCGCACGTGCCTCTCGTCGTATTGCGGGCGGCGCACCACGAGATAGATGACTGAGAGGCGGAAGTTCGTCATCATAAGGGGAGAATCTCGAGATGGCAGATCCTGAGGTGATGGGTGGCGACCATTGTTATAGAAGATCTCCTGAGCTGGTTCTTCCGAAATCGGTGGATGTCGGTCGGCGTCACCTGACCTGGGGTTTTGCAGTTCTGCATGTCGGTGGGCGTCGGTCGGAATCGGTGGATGTTGAGCAAAATGGCCACCACAATGGCCACCATATTCAACAGGCCAGGGCGTCGCTGAAGGCCTCTCCCGCGCCCGCAGGTTGCTTCAGCTGAAAGTTAGGTTCCAGAACCTTTCATGGCGCCAGTCTGCTGGGAATCCCATCGCTTGCTGAGGGACAGCCTGGTAGTCCGAAATCAGCTCATAGAGACGTTGTGACCACGTGAGGTCTGAGGCGGTGGTCAGCAGCAGTGATTGCATGGCTGCAAGTCCTGGATATATTCGGATGGGTCCGTGCCGGGGGTCGGTGCCGTTCGCGGATGGGTGGCCGGATGCCGGTGAGATAGGCGAAGTCGGTGGATGGGGTCACGATCAGTGCATCGGTTTCCGAGGTCGCTAGAGCGTCGATCACTCGGTAGATGCGTTGTTGAATGAAAGCCTGCCCGTCAGTTTCT
The DNA here is from genome assembly GCF_008711175.1 of Nesterenkonia ebinurensis. Lineage (GTDB taxonomy): Bacteria > Actinomycetota > Actinomycetes > Actinomycetales > Micrococcaceae > Nesterenkonia > Nesterenkonia ebinurensis. The sequence continues at coordinate 369,163 of NZ_VWNF01000032.1, read as the reverse complement.
GCAGCAACTGTCGAATCGGGGTCCGTGTTCATAGTGACAACCTTTCATTCCGGTCCAGGGCTTCGGGCAGATGAATAGTCGATTCCTCAGGAGACTCGGCCGCGGGAGCCTCAGGCAGAACACCCTGCCCATCCGGGTGCGGGATCGCTGCCAGCAGTGCGCGGGTGTAAGAGTGCACAGGATCCGCCCACACCACGGAGGTGGTGGAACCCGACTCGACAGTACCCTCGTTGGTCGGGTCGTGACTGGTCATGCTGCTGGGGTTCCGGTCCTGTGGTCGGTGTGCCTGCACTCTGCGGTCACCAGCTCTTCCGGGGCACCTTTCGACTTAGCTCGAATATGGAATCCAACCGTTGACGCGCAGCCAGCGTCGGTGCTCACCGCTGGCCATGGTGATAGAACCTGATCAAGTGTGATGGCATGGGTACTCACCGGTGATCTGCCTGACGGGAAGTGCGGAACTGGTCGAATGTGGTCCAGCAGAACCAGATGATCAGGATTAGAGCTATGCCGGTGTAGAACTCATCAGGGGTGTGCCAACCGTGGTTGTTGAAATGATCCAGGAACCGTTGGTCGAAGATCAGCTGTTGGGAGAACACCCATGCCAAGGGAAGGAAGAACAACCCTTGGGCTACGGTGTAGATTGCTGCGAACCGGATGGTCCAGGTTCTGCCTGCGGCGCGGAGGACGTCGAGGATGATTACTGCTGCCAGTCCGGTCAGGATTGGCCAGATCCATCCGGAGAACAATTCCGGTTCCAGTACCGGCACCTGGCTACCATCATCGAGTGTGTATGGTGCGGCTCGGTGTTGCCATACGATCAGGATGAATACGGCAACTTGGACCGCGATGCTCAGACCCAGCCATGCTGTGGCTGCCCTGCCTGGTTTCGCGTCCTTGGTGGACGCTGGCCTGTTCTTCGGCAGTTGGGAGGGACTCCACTTGGCGTCCGGTGTTCTGTCTGTTCTGTCCAGGATGACGAAGACCACGGTGACCAGGGTAAACAGCTGGGCACCGAGGTTCAGCCCGACTAGTGCACTGGAGGCCAGGATGTCAGTGAAGTCCCTGCCGTCTGTGAGTTCAAGGACGGCATACCCGACTGTGAACAGGGGAACAACGGTGCCCGGCAGGACTTTCAGCAGGCTGATGTAGGACCGGTAGAGACGGGGACCGATCAGCGTCATTGATCGGTCGGTGTAGCTGGCTGCTAACTGTGCCGGCTCACCCATCTCGGTCAGCACCTGGTGTTCTGCCACCTGGTGGTCCTGACTCTGGTGTGTGCGTGATTCCACGGTCTCGGTGATTAACCCGTGGAGCTCATCACGAATATCGTCCTGACGGTCCTGTGGCAGGTACCGGGCCACTTCATCGACATAGCGCTCTGTCAGGGTTGTCATTATGGTACTCCTTAGATGTATTCGCCGGTGGTGGAGTCTTGTGTGGTGAGCCGATCGAGTGTCGCAGTGATCGTCCTCCATTCGGCCAACAGGTGGGTCTTGACCTCTTGGCCTGCTGGGGTGATCTGGTAGAACTTTCGCGGGCGTTGCTGCTGGGTGTTCCATTGGCTGGTTAGCAGCCCCTGTTTCTCAAGTCGTCTGAACATCGGGTACAGGGTGTTGCCATCGATGTCGATACCGGCTGCAGTCAGATTCTCCAGTAGCCCGTATCCATACTGGGCAGCCTCCAGTTCAATCAGACAGGCCAGCGTCCCGGTTCCTCGTCGCAGTTCCAGGGTGTGGCTTCTCATGACCCCTTCATCAAACATGCGCCAATGTGTAACAGGTCGCTCGTGAGACTTCTGTCCGATAAGATGTGACGCCGAAGTTCAGTCAGGCGCACTACCAGTGCCTGCCGGATCGAGCTCCCGACCCAGTGCCGACTCGTCGAGGCTTCGGGCGTAGTGGATGAGGTCAATGACCGAGCCTGAGGGTGTGGTACCGCGCCCGCGTGAGACTTCGTGAAACCCGGCCCTGGCAAGAACGTACTGTGAAGGAGTGTTCTCTATTGCGGTACGAGCAGTGAGTTTTTTCAGCTCACTATGTCTGGCAAAATCCACGGATAACTCAAGGGCGGCAGCTGACATACCGCTTCCGCGATACTCAGGATGGACCCAGAATCCGACCTCAGCTGATTCAGCAGCTACGTTGAAGAACACTAGACTTCCGGCGAACGTGCCGTCCATAGGTTCGGCGATGGCCAGAACAGCTAAGTCCCCGCGCTCTAAACCTGCTGAAGCATCACCGTGGATCATTGCCGCCGCGGAGTCCGGCGTGTAGGAAGACTCGGGTAAGTGCGCATACTCCTGTACCAGTGGGTCTTTAGTGCCTTGCGCAAATGCGGTGGCGTCATTGGGATGGAGTGGACGGATACTGGCGCGGTCGTTGCTGAGTGGGAGAAGAGAAGCATTCAACATGAACGTAAACTAACATAGATAGCATAATGAGCGGTAGGCTGTGCTGTGTGAGTTTCTGGGAACATCAAAAACCGGTGCATCGCAACCGAGCGGTTGCCATAGATGCCATCGCCCGCGAATCTGTGGCCTTGCTAGATACTGGGGGACTGCGCGCATTGACGATTCGAGCGGTAGCCTCACGACTGGATGTAGCCGCACCGAGCCTGTACTCGCGGATCAGTTCCGTCGATGACCTATTCGACCTGGCTCTCGATCATGCTCTGGGCCAAGACACCGGCGTCGAAAGATGTCTCGAGGGTTCGAGCATCTTCGACTTGCTCATTGCCGTACACCGTCATCTGTGCCGTCACCGATGGGCCTGTCAGGTCATTGGATTTCGTGCTCCACGTGGACCGAACTATCTCCGGCTCTCCGAACGTATGATCATTCTGCTTACCCAGAACGGGGTCCCAGATCCTGTTGGGACCGCGGCTGCGGCCTCAAACTTTGTCATCGGCAGCGCCCTCACCAGCCCTGTGGCCACCGACGAGCACCCGTCTCCCATCAACCCAGACGTTGCCCCACACTACGCCGACCTATACGCCGAACACCCACGCGATCCCGGCCAGATCCTAGCCGCTGGACTGACGGCACTTCTCGAGCACGACTCGAATCGATAGCGGACCAGACCCCAATACTCAGCACCGACAAAAGTCTGGTTCCAAGGATTCCGACCTTGCCTTCAACATTGTCCACGGCATTCTCGCCGCCCTTAGAGGTCAACAAGCCGGGCTTAGAACCTAGCACCGGAGTAGTAGGCCAATATCGCCTTCTCGCGGCGATGCGCGGCCTCATCATGTTGGGCCTGGAGTCGGTCGAGGGCCTCGGCGCAATCGTGGCAGAGCACCTTCTTTCTCGTGATTCGTTGTGCCCAACGCCTCCAGAAACCTCCTCGACACCAAACGCAGTGCGAGGACGAGGGGCTACTCTTCCACAGCACGGAGAGCGCCTCAGAGTGAGGCAACACGGGTAGATGACGCACCCAGCAAAGAATCGCCACGCTCAACCTCCCGGAGACGGGCTAGAGCCGTTGACCAGCGAATCACCTGCTCGACCATCAGATCCAGCTGCTGATTTCTTAGTGGAACCGGCGAGAACGTCTCGAAATTCTTAAAGTCACTGTGCAAAGACAGGCCGACTTGCGCCCGGACTGTTGCCATCTGCAGTTCTGCTGCGATAAGGCGAAGGTGCTCGCCTGCGCGCACACCTTCGCCTGCTCCGTAGCAGACGAAGCCAGCAGCTTTGTCATTCCATTCAGGACCGACGAAGTCGAGCGCGTTCTTCAATGCACCGCTGATCGAGTGGCCGTATTCCGGGGCGACAAAGATATACCCGTCGTAGGAATCGATCGCAGCTGCCCAGTTCTGTGTGTGCGTGTGCTCGTATTGCCCGGCACTAGACGGGATTGCCTCATCCAGCAGAGGAAGTTTGAACTCCGCAATATCAACGATGTCGAAATCTGCATCAGTGCGTTGCTGGGCATGTTGCTGAACCCATTGAGCAATTGCCAGGGACTTCCGTCCCGGCCGGGTGCTTCCGGTGATGATGCCAATCTTTCTGAACATGAGAACCTCCTTTGCGGTGCCGCTCTACGGCGCCTGTTGATCACTGGATGGCTGTGACGTCACTTCTGTGGATCGACTCCAGAAGCATCACCCAGCACACTAAAGTAACACTGTAAGGTTAAGCAAGTCTTTGGATGGTTGAAATAACTCTCCTGCCTGCCGGAGTGGATCCAGCCAACGGCGGTGGCTCCACCACGTCTCCAGACTTAGCGGCACCAGGCCGGGTGCGTTCACACTCTGTGCCACTGATCGGGCCTGCTGTCGCGGCGACCGCGACGCTTCCAGGACTGAAAAGCGACAGATTGGATGGCGCAATCGAGGCCGTCGAGAAGACTGGGGTGTGGGATGCGGCACGGGCGGCTTGGAGCGAAGCTGAGGTTTAGGTTTTGTTGCCTCGGTCCTGGTGTCAAAGCCGCCCGTGTCTTTCGGTTTTGCTCGTCAGACTTCGTAGGGCTCTATGGCAGGCTCAAGCGTGCAGCCGAACATCTGACGACTTGGTACGAACTAGTCGGCACAAGACCACAACCGATGCTGCATACCCTGGCACTAGTGGAGCAAGGCTACCTCGCTGAAGCAAACGGTGATCTCACCGCCGCTTGGACTGCACACAACCAGGCCCTTGAGCTGGCTCTAAGAACAGGCTCCCCACCTACAGCAGCCCCGGCCCTGGAAGGTCTAGCCTGCGCATTGGCCCTCACCGGAGACCCCCGCCAGGCCAGCCGCCTTCTCGGCTCTGCCCTGGCGGCACGTGATCCACACTCAGATTCCCCGAACACTCCTAAAACGGGCTCCCACCCCGACCTGCGCCGAGCGTTCGAAGCGCTCCAACCTCTCCTCACCCCGGAGGAACTTGCTACAGGACTCAAAGAAGGTCATCGCGCAGCCGCTGAAGGCAGGATACCCAGGAATCTGAAGGCACACCATTGATTTATATCGGTGGCTTCCTACGGCCTGGAATGAGAAAGAGTCTGGAAACGAGACATGCCCTCTAGGCTTCCAGACCACCCCACACAATTTTCTGGCTGGAGCGACTCGTGGTGCTGGCCGCGGAATCGCTGTCGAACTCGGTGTTGCTGGAGCCACCGTCTACGTCACCGGCCGGAGCACACGGTTCTCGTCCTCGGAGTATGCCCGCCCAGAGACGATCGAGGAAACCGGTGAACTGGTCACTGCCGCAGGAGGAGTGGGAATAGCTGTTCCCACCGACCATCTAGACTCCGAGCAGGTAGCAGCGCTGGTAGCTCAGATCGATGCCGAACATGGACGCCTCGATATCCTTGTCAATGACATTTGGGGCGGCGAGTTGCTGACGGTGTTTGATACCCCTGTCTGGGAGCACCCCTCGAGGATGGGCTGCGGATGCTGCGTTTGGCCATCGACACCCACCTGATCACCACCCATCACGCGTTGCCGCTGCTGATCAAGAACGAAGGTGGTCTCGTGGTCGAAATCACTGACGGCACCGAGGAGTACAACGCCAGTCACTATCGTCTCAGCGCTTTCTATGACCTGGCCAAATCCGCGCCCATTCGGCTGGCCAAGACTTGGGCACGCGAACTGGTCCCTCACCGCGGGACCGCGGTGTGTGTCACCCCGGGCTGGCTGCGCTCAGAGATGATGCTCGATCATTTTGGAGTCACAGAGGAAACCTGGCAAAAGCCTGTGCCCACGAGCCGCACTTCGCGATATCCGAGACACCTCGGTATCTCGGACGCGGCATCGCCGCCTTAGCCGCCGATCCAGACCGCCACCGCCGCTGGAAACTCCACCTCTTCAGGCGCATTGGCCCGTCAATACTCGTTCACTGACCTTGACGGCTCAGCGCCTGACTGTTGGAGGTATGTGGTCGAGGTCCAAGACGCCGGCCTTCCCGCCAATCCCACCGGCTACCGCTGAAGTCCTCCATCGGTGTTCTGATTTCCGATAGCGAGGATGGAGTCTTTCGCGGGATACAGGAACGCCCAGGACATGCACGCGTGGAGCCTCCGGTCCCGGGTCAGAGGGCATCGATCCAAGAAAGGAAAGGTGATCGAAGCTGACTGACCACACTTTGTACGGCGAGCTTCTCTGTAGACATTGCTGCTAGCTCCACCACACTCCAGGCTTTGGCCATAAGTACTTCGTCAACAGTGGGCGGGTTCTGCCCTGGGTAGGCTCTGAGCATCGCGGAGAGGTCTTCTCTGTGCGGGAACCCAGGGATCATGATGGTCAGGTCAATGGCAGGGTTGGCGACAGTGAGCCGTTCCAGATCCAGCAAGACCGGTAGACCGTCTGGATCTAGGCGCCAATTCAGCGGGTTAGGGTCTCCTGAGATCACACAGTCGGGCTCGAACAGCTGCCCAGCCTGGTCGGCAATCGTCTCCAGGTGCAGAGTCGTGGGACCATCAAGACTCAGCGCGGTCGCTGCCTGTGCAGTCATGGTGTTGTCCCACCGGGGTTGGTATCTTTCGGGAATATCCTTGATGAGCTCAGCGGGAAAACCGTGGAGGTTGCCAAGCACAGCCAATACTTCGGGGTCTGCACCCCACCGGTTCCGTGGCAGTGGGTCAGGCAGGTGTTCCATCAGAATCCATGTTTCCGATGACTTCAGTTCGACAATGGTCAGCGTTCCGGGTGTGCGGATGCCATATTGTTGGAACTGTTCGGGGAACCGGCGCATCACCTCGACCTCTGCCGCTGGAGCTGGACCTTTGACCACCAGTGAACCGTCAGTGCCAAACACGGCAGCTACTGTGCGTCCGGACAACCCGCTCAGCGTCTCGATCTTTATAACATCGCCAATGTGCTGGCCACAAGCATCTACGACACTGGATGGGATGGCCTTCGCTATGGGGTTTGAGCTCATAGTGCCTTATCCCACCGCGGGACAATGACGAGTCAACTTTAATACCAGGTACTGGGTATCACACGGGTCTTCAGCTCGTGCTGGCGAACAACATCCTGAAGCCGCAGTCATGTTTTCGTTATGGAGCGCAGTGTCAACTGCGCTATGGACGCGGCGCCATCCAGGACGGCAGTGCTGGCAAGTATCACTTTCCCCGTCCGCGAGGGACGATGAAGCAGTCCGAGCAGACATGCGGTCACCCAACCCGCGTTGACGCCTGCGGCGAGTTCCAAGTCTCGATTCGTGGGTTGTTTGCCTACAGCGCCGGCGACTAACAACGCACTGGTGGCTCCCAGGGCTATGGCGACAGACCCCCGTGCTCTCTGAGACGGAGCGAACGAGCCGACTGCACGTTCATTGCTCAGTACCAGGCTAGCCGCGGCTGCACATCCCACTGCATCAGCAATGAGAACGCCCCGTGCCAGTTGACGACGAATCCTGACATACCCGCCAGTGTTGCACTTCAATATGAAACTCGGGATTGCGGCATGCTTATCAGGGCACAATCGGCTGCCTTGGTTCGCCGCTGGCTTTCTGTCGTGGTCCACCTGCACCCGCCTCCTGGTATTCCGAGGTTGCTGTCATCAAACCTAGCATGTAAAGTACGATTTTACTTTGCATCTACAGAGGAGGATCATCATGACCCGCATCGCCGTCATCGTCGGCAGCACCCGCATTCATCGGGCCGGCCCCAGCGTGGCCGAGTGGACTGTGGAAACAGCACGGAAAGTCGCCCCCGAGGGAGTAGAGGTCGAACTGGTCGATGTAGCTGCCTTCGGCCTGCCCGTCCTCGATGAGCCTGCTCCTGCCATGGCCGGGGCTGTGGCTCATGACCACACCAAGCAGTGGGGCGAGGTCATCGGCTCCTTCGACGGCTTCGTGTTCGTCACCCCCGAGTACAACCACGGCGTACCCGGTCCGCTGAAGAACGCCATCGATTACCTGTTCTATGAGTGGAACGACAAGGCCGCAGGGTTTGTCAGCTACGGCGCCAATGGTGGTGCGGGCCGTCGAACAGCTGCGCCAGGTCGCCGGCGAGCTCAAGCTGGCCGATGTGCGCGCCCAGGTGGTACTCAGCGTCTTCACTGACTTCGACTACACCGGACTGGACCTCTCAGACCCGACGACTGTCGGGGCTTTCTCTCCTGATGAACGACACATCGGAGACCTCACCGAGATGGTGGCAGAGGTCACCTCCTGGAGCCGCGCCCTTACACAAGTACGAAACCAGCCCAGCAGGGAGTGAAGATACCGCACACGAAATAGGCGTTCAGGAGGCTTTCGGAGGAGCTGATCATGCACACACGACCAGATGGGACCGTCCACCTCGACCACCCGACGAACCGACATCTTTCTTCGGCACGGGGTACCCTGCTGGTCATCCTGATCGGGCTCCTTCCGCTACCGATGTCGATGTCGGGGGCGAGCATTGCGATCCCGCACATCGGAGGGGATCTGGACACCGGTGGGGCAGCTGCCCAGTGGGTGGTCACCGGCTACTTCCTCACCGCTTCCGCGCTTATGCTCGTGGCCGGCTCGGTGGCCGATGCCTACGGACGTCGACGCATCTATCGGCTGGGTGCGGTCATCTATGCCGCGGGGAGTCTTGCTGCAGCATTAGCGCCGAGCATCTGTATCCTCGTGGCGGCTCGTATTTTCACCGGTGTGGGCGCGGCCGCGATGATTGCCTCAAGTGCGGCGATCCTGGCTGCGACCTTCACTGGTGTCGCGCGCACCCGAGCTTTCGCTGCGATGGGCGCAGTCGCCGGATTGGGACTGGCGCTGGGACCGTCTGCCTCCGGGTGGATTGTCGAAGCCCTGGGATGGCGGCTCGGTTTCGCCGTGTTCGCCCTGGCCGGACTCGGGCTCTTCGCTGGCACCTGGCTCATGCGCGAGACCAGCGCCAGCACCCGTCCGCGAATAGATGTCGCCGGCGCGACCGTGCTCGCGGTCAGCCTGGCCGCACTCATGTTAGGTGTCTCCCAAGGACCCTCCTTGGGATGGAGCGATCCACTTGTGCTGGGCGCGTTCGCCGTTGGTGTGATCGGCATCGTCACGCTAATTCCGGTCGAAAGGCGCGCTCCCAGTCCTCTTCTCGACCCGGCCCTGCTGCGGAACCGCAGGTTCATGGGATGGACTCTGGCCGCGGCGACTACCTCCATCGGCTACGGCGGGGTGCTCGCATTCCTGCCCAGCTATCTGCAATCCCCAGCCGGCTACAGCGCAGGCCTGACCGGTCTGATCGTACTGCTGCCCACCATTCCAATGGTCCTTTTGCCTCCGCTGGCCGCACGTTTGGTCAATCGGGGCATCAGTCCCACGGTCATCATTACCGCCGCGTTGCTCCTGTTGGCAGTCGGAAACGTGTGGTTGGCCACCCTGCATCCAGCCATCAGCATCGCTGCCCTGAGTGCCCCGCTGCTGACGCTGGGAGCCGGGGTCGGCCTGGCTGCCGGAATTATCGACGCCCAGGCCATGAATCAGATCGACACCGACCAGGCAGGCCTGGCCGCCGGCATGCTCAACACCATCGACGGTGTTGCCAACACTCTGATTATGACTCTGTTCGGTGCTGCCCTCATCGCCTTCCTCACCCTGACTCTGAACTCACCGGAGCTGGCCGGCCGAGTGGCCACGGGCAACATACCGTCTGAAGATGCAGAGATCCTGGCCACTCACCTGACCGCTGCCTGGCGCACGGCCCTGCTCGCATTAGCCGGAGTTTGCACCGCCGTCGTGATCGCCACCGCGATTATGGTCCGAAATGTGAATCCCTGCCAACAGAAGGTTCGATGATGCTCATCAATTCCTCCGGTGCCAAGCCTGTTGCAGACAACTCGACTAACCCATTGAGAGAGGTATCGATGGTGACATCCCACGCTCGCGCATATCACCTGTTCGATTCGGCTGCTGGCTTCGGTCAGGTGACCCCGACGTCCGCTTCCTGAACGGCCGGTGGGTAATGTATTTCAGCGCCGCCTATGGTGAACGTGAATCCTTTCGCCGTCCGCCTGCCAGCCGACGCGCCGTTGACCTTGGATGCGTGGCGTTTCGATGTTCAACCAGAAAAGCCGACATGCGCGAACCCCCTCCTGCCATTGCAGGATGAGGCACATTCGCCGAGTGGCGCCACATCCCATGCCTCGTTCTTGGCAGAGAACCGGGAACCAGCGGCGAGGTGGCTCGACTTTACTGCACCGCTTCGGCAGGCAGTCAACGGTTTATCACGGTTGTCACTATCCATGGTCTGCGCGACCCAGCGGGCAAGGGTGATAAGCCTGCCCGTATTGCCCAGGCCCGCCGTCTCGCTGGATTCATCACCGCGTTACGAGGGCATGATGATCTTGTAGTGGTGGCTGGCGATATAAATATCCTGCCGGAGAGCATGACCTTTGACATTCTCGGTGTGATCGGGCTCGTGGATCTGGTCGGCTTTGCCGATACTCGGACCTCTGAGTACATCTAGCCGGTACGTCATGCCGACTATCTGCTGGTCTCTGATCCAACCGCGGTGAGGCACTTTGAGGTAGTCGCGGCACCGGAAGTCTCCGATCACAGACCACTCATACTGGATATTTAGCTTTTCGCCTCCAGAGTCAGAGAACTGCTGATGGATTGTAGGCGCGTATGAATACTCCCACGCCGTCGTCGATCCATTCCCGTTGTTCATCTGCAGCTAGTGGTGATGATGGTGGGCCTGGTCGCGCAGAGATGAGTTCAGCAAACTGGATAGCGGCGCGTTCTGGATGCGTGATGTTCAGCAGGCCAGCCTCGGACCAGCGGGTCAGAATCTTCGCAAGTCCCTCTATGACGCGACCCGGACCTGCCTGCCAGTACGTGGTGACGATATCCGTGCCCAGCCTGGACGCCTCGGCATGAACCTGTCCGACCAGCGCAGTGTGGGCAGCTGGAGCTTCAGAACGCAGCCATTCGGTCGCCAAGGCCGCTAACGCCGGTTCGAGTTCCTCGGTGCTGCTGACGTCTGACAAGTGGTGGTCTATCAGTGCCAATTGTTCTTCCGCTATATCTGCTGAGGACTCGGCAACAACCGCTGCGAACAGGGCAGCTTTATCGACGAAGTGCTTATAGATCGTTCTGGTGGAGACCCTTGAAGCAGTCGCGATCGCATCGATACTTGCCCGCTGATACTGCTCACGCGCAAACACTTCACGGCCGCCGGCGATGATTGCGGCATGCTTATCAGGGCGCAATCGGCCGCCTTGGTTCGTCGCTGGATCTTTGTCGTGGTCCACCTGCACCCGCCTCCTGGTATTCGAGGTTGCTGTCATCAAACCTAGCATGTAAAGTGAGATTTTACTTTACATCTACAGAAGAGGACTCAGCATGACAGTACAGGAGCGAGAAGTGCTGCAGATCACAGAGATTGTCGAGCAATACCGCCACGGATTCGCCAACTTCGACGCCGAGGTGCTCAAGGTCCTCTGGGATCGTGAATACGACCATCTGATCTACGTGGCCCAGGAAGCCGCCGAACCACTCTGGGATTGGCCCTCAATACAGTCCTATTATGACCACGCGGTCGGAGCCTCAGACTCGGGCATGGTCATGGAGGTCAGCAACCTGTCGGTCAACGTCTTCGGCGATCTCGCCTACGCGTTCTTCACCTTTCACTTCGAAGTAGAACTCGACGGTGAAATCCACAGAGGCGATGGCCGAAGCACTCTCATCCTGCGACGCGGCGACAGAGGATGGGCGGTGATCCATTATCACGAATCACCGCCCGGACCAGTGCCGCAGGCTCAGCCACACGAAAGACGACGTTAAACCATTCAGGCGTCTCTATACTATCTATGTTAGTTTAAATTCATGTTGAACGCTTCTCCTAGCAGCGGTATCAGCACGGCCCGAGGCAGGCGTCCAGTGCTGGTGCTGATCATCTGGTTCGCTAGCATGGTCGCTCTGGCCCCTGCAGCGGAGATTGCTCAGCAGGCCCTTGGCCTATCCTTCGAACTATTCGCTCTGGTCACTGTTGTGCCCACAGTCGCCGCTGCCTTTCTGCTGTTTCGTCCACAGTGGTTGCCGAGACCCTGGCCCGGCACAGGGGCAGGGTCTCTAGTTGTATCCGTCGTCGCCTCATTAGCTGGGGTCATCGCGTTTGCGCTCACAGCGGCGCTACTGTTCGGCCGTGTGCCTACTCTTCCGAACACTATGGCGGGTTTGCCTGTGGTGTTGTTCATCGCTATCCAAGGTATCGGTGTTCTGACCGAAGAGATCGGGTGGCGAGGTGTGGCACAGCGGTGTGGCGAGACTTTTATAAGGCCATGGGTTTTCTCCGCGCTGGCAGGTTTTGTCTTCGGTGTGACACATCTGGGGTACTGGTCACTTGGCGTTCAGACGGTGATCACTTTCTCCGTCGCGACAATGCTGATGAGTCTCAGCATCACTAGCGTATTCTGTGGTTTTTTCTGGCAACGAATGGTGCCTGCGACCATCACTCACCTGGGCTTCAATATCACTTTGAATTCCTTGGAAGGCGCCGGGAATCCCGTGGGCGTTTCCCCGCTGATTCCAGTTGCGGCAATATCAATGCTGGGTGTAGCCATCGGGACAAACGCACTGCTTCTCCAGTTCTTACGAAACAGGCAGCGTTGATGCTTAGCCCCTCAACGTTGGCGGAATATCGACGGCCGTTAGGAGTGAGGTTTCGGGCCCAGCAGGCGGACGGGTCCTCGGCCGCGGGTGCCCTCGATGTCGTGGGGGTTGGCCAGTGCGCATCGGTTCAGGGAGAGGCATCCGCAGCCGATACAGTCGCTGAAATCGTCGCGGAGCTGTTCCAGGGCGCGGATGCGTTCATCGAGTTCTGCCCGCCAGGTCTCGGAGAGCTGTTGCCAGTCACTGCGGGTGGGTGTTCGTCCCTGGGGCAGGGTATCGAGGGCTTGACGCACCTGTGCCAGCGGGATGCCTACTCGTTGAGCGATCCGGATCATGGCGATACGCCGCAGGGTCTCTCTGCGGTACCGGCGCTGGTTACCGGGGGAGCGCCGGGAGGTGATCAGTCCTTGCCGTTCATAGAAATGCATCGCAGAGACCGCAACCCCACTACGGGCAGCCACCTCCCCGACAGTCAGGCCGGCCTGATTCCACCTGGGTATCTCAGTCATACAGTAGGCCTTTCCATCAGAGGCGCGCTATTGACCTTAACTTTAGTTGAGGTTGCAGGATGAAATCGACTCTTGCGGGACGATCCCGGTGCAAGGATAAATCAGCTACCAGAAAGAACATGAGATGAGTATGGAGACCGCGGCGTGGAACGCGTTGTACACCAGTGTTTACGCCCAGCAGGACAGTCGGCCGTTTGACCGCGAGACGATGCGAAGGATTGGAGGGTTTGCTGTACCGCATCGGGGCCTCATCGTCTGGTTCGTTCTGGTCAGTGTGGTGCTGGCTGCTGCCACGGTTGCTACTCCGTTGCTGGCTGGTCGGGTGGTCACAGCGATCACTGAGCAAGCGGCGGTGCAGGTGGTGGTCACCCTCGCGGCGGTCATCGCGCTGATCGCGTTGCTGGAAGCCGGGTTCGGACTGGGACAACGCTGGCTCTCCGCCCGAATCGGTGAAGGGCTGATCCTGGACTTGCGCACCAAGGTCTATGACCACGTCCAGACCATGCCAGTCGCCTTCTTCTCCCGGACCAGAACAGGGGCGTTGGTCAGCCGATTGAACAACGACGTCATCGGCGCCCAGCGCGCCTTCAGCGACACACTCTCCGGTGTGGTCAGCAACCTGGTGACCTTGATATTGGCACTGGTGGCGATGATCAGTCTCTCCTGGCAAATCACCCTGATAGCAGTCCTGCTGTTGCCGATCTTCATCCTGCCTGCCCGCATCCTCGGAGCCAGGTTAGCCCGGTTGGAGCGAGAAACCGCTGCCCATAATGCGGCGATGAGCACCCGGATGACCGAGCGATTCTCCGCCGCCGGGGCGACCTTGATCAAACTCTTCGGCCGCCCCGACGAAGAATCAGCAGAATTCGCAGTGCGCGCCCGCCGGGTCCGGGACATTGGGGTGCGCACCGCGATGCTGCAGCAGATCTTCTTCATCGCCCTGACCCTGGTTTCAGCATTGGCGCTGGCGCTGGTCTACGGGTTGGGTGGTGTGTACGCCATCGAAGGGACCCTGGAGGCCGGAACGGTCGTGGCCCTTGCGCTGCTGCTGACTCGTCTCTACGCACCCTTGACGGCGTTGGCGAACACCAGAGTGGAGGTGATGAGCGCCATCGTCAGCTTCCAGCGAGTCTTCGAAGTCCTCGACATCAAACCGCTGATTCAGCAGAGTCCCGAAGCCACGAGCCTGCCGGAGGGACCACTCTCCGTCGAATTCGACCAGGTGCATTTTGCCTACCCCTCAGCAGAGAAGATCTCCCTGGCCTCCCTGGAAGAAGTTGCAACACTGGACCCCCGTGACGGCGACCAAGTCCTCCACGGAATCTCTTTCCGCGCTGCGCCCGGCGAAACCATCGCACTGGTCGGCGCCTCCGGGGCCGGTAAATCCACTATCGCCTCGCTGATCCCCCGACTGTTCGACCCCGACCAGGGGGCGGTGCGCATCGGCGGAGTGGACCTTCGTGAGGTCAGTGCCGCCTCACTGCGACAATCAGTCGGCATGGTCACCCAGGACGGGCATCTGTTCCATGAAACCATACGGGCCAACCTCACCTTAGCCCGCCCCGATGCCACCGATGACGACCTCTGGGAGGCACTGGCCCAGGCGCATCTGGCGCATATCATCGCCGAGCTTCCCCACGGTCTGGACACTATCGCCGGAGAACGCGGATACCGGCTCTCTGGGGGTGAACGTCAACGCCTGACCATCGCACGAGTACTGCTGGCCCAACCCCAAGTGGTGATCCTCGATGAAGCCACCGCACATCTTGACTCCTCCTCCGAGGCCGAGGTCCAAGCCGCCTTAGCCCAGGCATTGTCGGGCCGCACAGCAGTCATCATCGCCCACCGCCTGGCCACCATCCGTTCAGCAGACCGGATCCTGGTCATCGACCGCGGAAAGATCATCGAATCCGGCACCCACACAGAACTACTCCACACAGGAACCCGCTACCAACAGCTCTACCACCGACAATTCGGCCCTACAGCAGAATCCGAGACCCAGACCCTCCACGCCTGAACCATCAATCCTCGATGAAAGCGCCTGCTGACTCGTGTAATACCACCGTCTCCTCAGAATCCTAGGTCTTAGATGTGTTCGTTTTGATTCGTTCCCCACTTTTCCGTTAGTACGCCTCCTTGGGCAGTTATGGAGTCCCGCAGGCCGCGGCACCCATCGCCTTCGCACTGGTGGCCATACCCCTCACGGGTGACGCCAGCAGCGGTGCAATGATGATTCTGGCTTTGACCTTACCCCAGCTCATCGGTGCAGTTCCTCTGGCACGATTGGGCAAGAGGCACAATGCCATCCATTATCTCAAGTTCCTGATCCTCATCCGAGCTCTGGCGCTGGGCTCGATCGGGCTGCTGGCAGCCACAGGGGCACCGTTCTTCACGCTAGTAATCGCTTCTGCAATTGCTAGACTCGTCAATGGGGCTGCCTTCGGGTTCCTCCGCTCAGTTCTGAACTACCTGGTCACAGCAAGCGAACTGCCCCGCGCACTGGGTGTAGCTGCCACTGTCAATGAAGTCATCTTTGTCAGCGCCCCAGTACTGGTTTCCACCCTCGGAGCAGTATCTCCGGTGTTCGCAGTTGTGGCACTGACCATCATTGGTGCAGCACCGCTTGTGCTCCTTCCGGCAGTTTCCCAAGCAACACCCACCGAAACGTCGAGGTCCCGCGGCAGCGCTCTGAGCCCGGCAATACTGCTGTGGCTACTATGTGCTTTGGCTTCATCTTCCCCGTGGCGCTATGCATCTCTTCAGTGGCCGGGGGCGTGTGGGTCACTATCCGCAACCGCAAACCTGCCCCGCATGTCGTCATCATCTATTTGGCCGTGACCAGCCTAGGAGCAGGGCTGGTGGCCTGGAATCATGCTGCAGCGATTACGTTGGGGGCATCACTCCTCGTTGGGTTCTGCCTACCCCTGATGGCCACTTACTTCCAACTCGTACTCGACGAACTGGCTCCTCCGAACCGCAGGGCCGAGGTCTTCGCAATGCTGCGCAACGCCAACTCTATTGGAATCATCACCATCAGCCTGACCTTGACCTTCTGGTCACTGGCGGTGGCACTCACAGTCGGAGTAATACTGATGCTCATTGCAACCCTGGCTGTCATTGGCGCCCAGGTACGAGGCACCAAGCGGTGAAGTAATCCAGCGAATAGCTCTTAACCAGATGACGTAAATGGCAGACTCGCGCGAGAATTGGGGAGGTGAGGCTGGGATAGGGTTAACTCCGGCCAGGGAAGCGAAGGCGGCCTCAGTTTTGATCCTGCCTTGGTGGGACCAGGCGGTGCGGCATTTGGCAGCGGTGATCGCTTGGAATCCTTTTTCTTCCAGTATGGGGCGGCTTCGCTTGCTTTGATGAGCTTATCGATCTGGGTCTCGTTGGTTTTGAGCTGAATATCCAGGGCTAGGATGTGTTTAGCCAGTCGCACCGCCTCTGGGATTTGGCGATAGTCGTAGAGTCTGTGGTTCTCAGAGACAGGATCGGATGACCGCTGCTATATCTTCCCGGGGGACGGAGTGGTCACCGAAAGTGAGGTTGTGAAGGACCATGCCTTCTAGTTGGGCAAGTATTCGCCGAGCTGCAGCGAACGGGGCCGGGAAGCCTAAAGTTTCCAACGTTCGGGCTGCCCAGGTGTCGATATCGTGACGGGCTTGGCTGAGGGTTTCGCGAACCTGCGGGTCATGGAAGGCTTCGATGAAGAATGCTAACCGGGCAGCGGCTACCGTTCGTTGCCGACCACTGGCGTCATGTACGAACTCAGTGAGGGCTTTGACCAGATCTTCCGTAGTCTGCAGTTTCGTACCTGCGTTGAACGCATTCTGCTCGGCTCTGACGAGATAACCCACAGTGGCGTGGATGAGGGCGGCCCGGGTACGGAAATAGTTGGAAGTAGAACCTTTAGGCAGTCCTGAGGAGATATCAACTTGTCCGTGGGTCAGTGAGTGAATTCCTTGGGTACCGACAATCTCCACGGCTGCCTCAAGGGCACGGTCATGGTTGCGCGTCGCCTTCATTTCACCCTTTGCCATCCTGTTGCTCCTACTGGCTGTCTCACTCGATGGAATAGGCTGGCTAGGCAAAGCGGGCCAGCACGTTCATCATTTGGTGCCGGAGCGTGGTGAACCGGCGCGCAGTCGACATGCGATTCAACAACCGGGAGACACGTACGACCCGTTGTGCCTGACGGCGACGGTGACGGTCGTAGTTTTGCAAGCCATCGTGGACTGAACCTGCCGACCGTAGTGAGGTAGCCAAATCCACCGCATCGACCAGGGTCTCACAGGCACCGCGGCCGGCATTGGGGGCCATTGCATGCGCGGCGTCACCGATGAGCACCATGTTGTCTTGGAAGAAAGACCCCAGTGGTGCAGCGTCGTAGAGGTTCCGTCGGTCGATCTGGCCGGCGTCGACCTTGCTCAGCACCGCGGAGATGGCTGGATGCCAGTCCCTAAATAGGCTGCCAAGCAGGTCTGTATTGCTGATGCCATTGTCGTGGTCGGCGAGGACATCGTGACGGACACACGCGAACCAGTTTGTCGTTGCTCCCTCCTGCGGGGTGATCCCGAAGATCCGTCCGTCGCCCCAGGTCTCAGTCACAGAATCCACCGACCCAGGGACCACTCCGCGAAAGGCCACCGTACGCAGGGGACGTGGTGCCGCTTTCGGTCCAAGTCCCGCCTGGCGGAGGGGACTGTTGATGCCGTCAGCACCGACGATCAGATCGGCTGCCGGCAACTTGCCCGGATCATTAATGTCAGACCCCCAAACAACGGAATCCCCCAAGGCCTCGTCATGCAAGATTTCGTAAAGCAGTGGTCGAGACACCAAGTAGCTGGGATTGTCTGGACGCACGTGTGCAAAGGCTGTCCCATCCGGCCGCAAAAACTGCGCACCACGCTGGAGTACGCCACGGTCACGCACCTGGTCCCCCAGCCCCAATGCGTCTAAGGCTTCCATCGCCTCAGGCCACATACCGAGTGCCGTCCCAGTAGTGGGCAGTTGCGATGCGCGTTCATGAATCTCTACGTCCCAACCATCAGCCTTCAGGGCTCTGCCCAATGCAAGCCCGCCAATACCGGCACCGACAATGATCGCTCTTTCAGCCATGGGAAAGACTGTACTACGAATATAGTGTGTTTAAGAAGTGTTCATAGTACATGGGTAAAAGTGCTCCCTTCGATAGGGCTCTGATCATTACGCTTGACGCACGTCCGGCACTCCCAGCTAGAGAGGATCTCCAGGTTCGGGTCCTGGACGGCACCTGCCAGTACTGGCGCACGCCCCGACGCCGGTCCCCAGCTCCCCTCCCTGTGCACACCCGGGAAGAGCACCGCCTCCAAGGCGGGACGAACTGGCGCCGGGACCATAATGACCCCGCGTCCGCCCTGGCCCGTGTGAAAGGAGGACCCCTTGGCCACGTTCTATTCGAGCGACCAGCACTTCGGTCACCGCAACATCATCGACTACTGCAATAGGCCCTTCAGCAGTATCCAGGAGATGGACGAGGTCATCATCGCCCGTTGGAACGAGACCGTCGACGACGAAGTATGGGTGCTAGGAGATTTCGCTATGGGAGACCGCTCCCGCAGCCTGGGATATCTGCAAAGACTCAACGGCGCCAAATACCTGGTGGCCGGCAACCACGATAAGTGCTCTCCGACCGAGAAGAACGGTCATCTGCACATCCAGCAGTATCTGGACGCCGGGTTCACCGCCGTGGTTTCCCAGGCTCAAGTCTCCCTACCGGCAGTCCACCCGAACGGGCAGAACCTCAAGGCCCTGCTGTCCCACTACCCCTACGCCGGGGACTCCCACATCCAGCAGGACCGGTACGCGAAGTTCCGGCTCCGCGACCTGGGCCAGCCGCTGGTCTGCGGTCATGTCCACACCGACTGGAAGACCAACCACTCGCCCCTAGGCGCGGCACAGCTGAACGTGGGAGTGGACCAGTGGGACTTCCGACCCATCTCAGCAGAGGTAGTCCACCGTGCCATCAGAGAAATGAGCAAGCACAACTGACCCTGGCTGTCTTGAAGAGTCCAATGCTCAGCGAAACTTTCATGAAGATCATCGATAACAGCAGGGAGCTGATCTGGGTCGCGATACAGGATGAGAAAACCCAGCGTTTCTGGGTTTACAGCGCTCAGACCAGAAAGTTCCACCTTCATAAGCCACTGACTCCGGACTTCGTTCTGGACCAGGAGCTGACCTACACGAGGATCGGCCAGGAAGAAACCCAGAGGCTCGTAGGAAGGTCTCGGCCTCGACTAGGCAACCTCGCCCTAGGGAAGCGATGTACCGAGGACACCGATGCAGTTCCTGCCGAAAAGGTCTTTGAACAGCAGGGCAGAGATGGATGCACTTGGCCTCCACCTGGGCATATAGCCACATCTTCTGGAGCCCTCCGATGGGCGTGGGATAGTAGAGAACATGAGGAGTACCACTCATGCAGACGACGTCATCACCGACCAGGGCCTTAGCCGGAAACGACCAAAGCCTGAAGCTGTCGGTGGAGGGCGCCACGACACGGCACAGGTGGATGAGGTCTTTGTTGAGGGCCTTGGGGAGGCGTCAGATGGGCGAGCTTGAGCGCAGTCCCAAGCCGGATGAGGATGACTTGCTGGGGCAGATTTCATCTCTCGTG
The DNA here is from genome assembly GCF_008711175.1 of Nesterenkonia ebinurensis. Classification (GTDB taxonomy): domain Bacteria; phylum Actinomycetota; class Actinomycetes; order Actinomycetales; family Micrococcaceae; genus Nesterenkonia; species Nesterenkonia ebinurensis. Next base: position 349,485 of record NZ_VWNF01000032.1, on the reverse strand, counting down.
GAGCAGACTCGCACACTGGTCGCTGCCCAGACTAATGCCGCTCTGACGATGATGAACTGGGAGATCGGCCGGCTCATCAACACTGAAGTGCTCGGGCAGCAGCGAGCTGAGTACGCCGAAGTAATTGTCGCTGCCGTCCGGTCTAGCTCACCTTCTAACGCGCCCAGTCGGCTCCGGTGTTGCAGGATCCTGATAAGGCCTCATCTCGCGCTGAAACGGGGTCCACTGAAGATCGCTTCGCCGACATGTCAGGACGCTGGCCTGCGCTCTCCCGTACATACCGCATCGTATGTAAGTTAGCCTGCGATACCGAGCATTGGGCCTGTTTCGTGATGTCGAAATCTTGGGTGAAGGTGGAAGGCATGGTTGCAGACGATCTCTGGAATCATCGCTGCCATGTTGTCGAAGCGGTCGACGGTGTGAGCAGGCACCGTAGCGGTGGAGCCGTTTCCGGTGCGTTGATCATCCTCGCCCACCTCGATGCTCACGTCACCGTCAAAAACCACCCATGTTTCGGCATACCGGCGCCAGTGGGGATCTGATCGATCGATGAGAGAGTTACACACCCAGAGGTCACGGCCGAGCAGTGGTCGCTGTTCTGATACTGGGCGATGGCAGAACGGGGAATTGCAGATCTATCTGATCGCTGACAGTGATCACTGGGGCTTGGTCGCTTTCCCATCTAGCCAGAGCATGTCGGACTCGTCCCGGTGTGATCCGGTGGTGCCGACGTGCTTGCTGTTGATCTGTGGGCCCTTCTTGATGACATGGACTAGTGCCATTCCGTGTCCACGTCCAAGTCCATAGTCTTCTTTGAGCCACTCGAGAATGACGCCGGACTTGGTGTCAGACGCGTCATACCCGCGGCTTTTAGCGATATCGAGAAACTGGCGCGGGGTGAGGCCTGTCTTGTCTTCGATAGTGTCGAGGTATGCCTGGAATGACATCTGATTGTTCCTTCTTTCTGTTAGCGGGCGCTGCCCGGTGTTAGATGGTGGTCGGTCGGGGTATAGGTATGGAGCACAGCACCGGAGTCGAAGGTGCTGGTTGCCGTGAGATTCAGGCGTAGTCCCTCCGGCCACGGGGACCGACCCGATCCCAGGGTCACCGGATGAATGATGACGCGGACCTCATCGATCAGTCGGTCGTGAAGCAATGTCTGGAAAAGACGGGCGCCCCCGCTGACTCCGATGCGTTTCCCAGGTGCCGTGCAGATCTCTGCAATCTCGGAGGCAGGGTCGTGCGCAGCTCGACTGAGCGGCCAGCGTGAGAGGTCGATCTGTTCGGGTCGACTCGTGAAGACGACCTTCTTATGACCGTTGACCGCGTCGGCTAGGTTTCCGGTCTGATACGGCCAGTGCGCGGCCTGCTCGAGGTAAGTGTCTTTGCCCATGAGCATGGTGTCGATACTCTGCATCGTCTCGACGGCGTGCTCGATCACATCGGAGCCGATGTGCATCCAGTCGAGTTCACCGCCGGGCCCAGCGACGAAGCCGTCGAGGCTCATGTGGAATCCGGCGCTGACGATCCGTCCGTTGTTAGAGCCTGCGTCAGTCATTGGTGGTTCTCTGCATGGGTGGACAGAGTGGAGAAGTACTCGCCGATGGTGTCGGCGAGAAGGACAGGGTCGACATCGTGTGTCTGTTCGGGGAGTTCGTTGGCATTTCCATTAGTCAGGAGTTGTGTCAGTTTGGCGGCGGCCGTCCGCAGCCATGGCGCGCTTGCTGAACCGCTCATCACAAGAGTGGGAACACTCACATCAGCGAAAATATCGATCATCTCCGGCCGGCCCTGCATGGTCTCGCCCATGACGCGTGCGTCGTAGACGAGGGTGTGTGCGAGTTGTTCCATCGCTGGCCAAAAGGGTTGCCCGGCCATCCCGTCCACCATTACTGCAGGCATTCCCACGGCTTCGACCATGAACAGCTTCATGGCTTTGCCGGGCCTGCCGGAGCTGATCTCAGCTTGCAATCGCTCCACGTAGTCCGCGGCCACAGGTGTGCGATCCGAGGAGACGATGAAAGGCGGTTCATAGCAGGCCAGCCCGTCAATAGGCAGGCCCTCGACCGCGCATCGCAGCGCCAGGACCGCACCCGAGGAAAGGCCTACGATGAAGCCGCGCCCGTTGAAACGGTCAAGTAATGCGGCGACATCCTCGATCTCCCGTTCCACGGCGTAGGCGTCTCGGTCATCACTATCGCCGCGTCCGCAGCGATCGTAGGAGACCACGCAGAAGCGCCCCGACAACCGGTCCGTGAACTTCGCGCGCCCTGGATTCAATGCTCGGTGCGTAGCAGCCCCCTCTACGCGAAGCAGCACCGGACGGGATTCGTCTCCTGTTGCGTCATAGGCGATCCTCGTTCCATCGGCGCTAATCACCGTGTCACTGCCCATATGGGCCATACCTCCGAGTAGGGTACTGGTTGGTACTCATACTGTACGGTACTGTTCGGTACTATTGTCAAGGCATCGGAAGTGGGGAGGCCCAGATGGATGCCACCAGATCTGCCCAGAAACGTGAGCATATTCTTGAACGCGCGCTAGAAGTTTTCGTTGCGCACGGTTATGTGGGTACCACCACTGACCAGCTTGCCGCCGCCGCATCAGTGTCAAAGCAGACGCTCTACAAAGAGTTCGGTGACAAGGAGGGCGTGTTTGCAGCACTAATCCAGTTTGCCTGCGATCACGTCGACGATCCGTTCGCCCCGCTTATCGAGCAGATGCACAGCATCGACTCAGCAGATGTGGCCGTGGATCTGATGGCGATGCAGTTCACCCGCTCGATCATGTCTCCGTATGTGCAGCAATTACGGCGCCTAGTGATCGCCGAGGCCACTCGGTTCCCACACCTGGGACAACTGTACTGGGAGGAGGGATTCATGCGCGTGGTGAACTCGGTCGCACGTTGTCTAACGATCCTCGAGGAACGGAATTTGCTGGACGTCCCGGATGCGCGTCTGGCGGCGCACCACTTCGCAGGAATGCTGCTGTGGATCCCCAGCAACCAGACTATGTTTGCCGTGTCAACGCCGCTGGAGGAACCGGAGCTGACAGAGGCCATCACGGCAGGCAGCAGAGCGTTCCTCCGGGCATACCGGGTCAAGGACACCTGAAGAAAGACAGCGTCATGAACATCCAGGCGTTTCACGTGCCTCTCCATCCCGGTTCTGCTGATCGACGAAGCGGGCCTGCTCGCGGTCAAGCCGAATGTGCGCGTTCCGTCAGGAGTCCGCGCGGATGACCGAGAGCAAGTGACTAGTAGTTATTGCCCTGGGCTGCATGCATGATGCCGGACTCACTGCTGCGGAGCGGAAGCCCGTGGAAGATCCGTCTTGAGCCGCCAAGCGACGCTCGAGAGCCACGTGAATGAGATCGTCCCGGCCAAGAAGTAAAAGATGCCCGATGTCCCGGGAAACGCTGCAGTGCCAAGAACAAAGAACAATGAGTAGCGGTGTCGTAGTGCCCACCACCAAGCAACTACGTCTCCACCGAGGGGTCGCCCTACCGAAGTGTCGCGACAGGACGAAGCATCCAGCGATCAGCGCCATGAACGCGCCAAAGAATCCGAGACTGTGAAGACCGCCGCTCATGCTCATGGCTTCTGGAGCCCCATCTGGGGTGCCAGCCGGGAACCCGAAAGCGGGATCGGGTGCACAGAACCCCGCGAGAATCATTCCGATTCCGAAGGTGCCGACAAGCAAGGGTCCCCAAGTGCCACCTCGTGAGCCGTGGAGGTATCGCCGCACACCCCATGCGCACAGGATCGACAGTATTCCGGAGAAGATAAAGGTCACCGACTGCACCCACCCGAACTCTCCGTTCTGAAGGGAGCTGACAGCGTGTCGCGTGACATCGAAGCCGGGCCGCGCAAGCATCTGGACAATGGCAACACCTGGACAGGATCACCTCATGAGTCACCCCGTTCGGCCAAGCTGGATCAAATCGCCGCCCGCTACGCCGCTAAGTCGAAGGTCTCGGCAATGAGCTTTGCCATCGAGCAACCGGCCACCGGATTCACCTTGAGATACTGCGAGATTCACCAGCGGTTTTTCATCGCAAGCATCACCGAAGCTCTACACCCTCGCGATGATCATGCAACGATGATCATGCAACTACGTGAGGAAGGGCCGCTGACCCTCGAGACTCGCGCGGTAGAACTGCTTGGTGAAGACACGATGCGCGGGCTCAACGTGTACGACGGCCACGATCACAGCCCGGCGATCACCGTAGGAGAACTGCTCTCGCACACATCCGGACTTCCCGACTACTTCGAACAGAAGCACCCTGATGGCACCACCGTGCTGTCCACCATGCTCCGAGCCGACCAGAGGTGGACTTTTGAGGATCTCATCGACAAGTCAGGGCCATGCCGAGCCCATTTGCCCCCTCGACACCGGGCAAAGCGCTGTACAGCGACATCAACTACGATCTTCTGGGACGGATCATCGAGGTGGTCGCATCCAGCAGTTATACCCATGCCATCCACCAGCGGGTCATCGAACCCCTCGGCCTCCACGACTGGCTATTCGCACCAGAGACGCTGGATCGCTACGACGAGGTCGCCAACGTGCTACATGGTCGCACGCCGCTGCACATCCCAAAGGCGATGGCCTCTTACCCGGCCACTGGCTCTGTGGTGTCCACACCCGCCGACCAAGTGCGATTCCTGCGTGCGTTCATCACAGGCGAGTTATTCCCCGCGCATTATCTGGCCGAGATGACTACGCACGGGAACTCGGTGTTCTCACGCCTGGCACCTCTCGCCTACGGCATCGGGATCATGCGATTCACCACTGCCCACTGGCTCTCCCCGTTCGCACAGATCCCGGAGATGATCGGCCACTCCGGCTCCTTCGGAACCGTGCTCTACCACACCCCAGAACGCGACCTTTACATATCCGGCACCGTCAACCAGATGCACCCGCGCAGCCTGCCCTACCCCTTATTGACCAGACTCGCCGCTCAGATGCACTAAGGGACCACGACCCCGCCACGGCCAAGAGCTGTATATGAATATCGAAAACTCACGACACCGCATCACCAGCCAACCCCCCCCTTGGTCAACCAGACCTTCTACGACCGTATCGATATCACCGAAGACGAAGGGTGACGAACCGTCCCACTGAGTCGCTCTCCGCCCTCACCAGAACCGACACCAACCGATATCAGGTGCACGCCTGAAACTGCGAACCTAAGAAGAGACGGCCCCGAACACCATTCACGCCGGCTCGGTGGAGTATGCCGCGCGATCGGCGACCAGTGCTGCGAATCCGTCAAGATGACGTGCGAGACCGTATTCGAACAAGACGTCCAAATCGGGTGCTGCGTCATCCGACATCGTTGCCAGGAGAGGAAATCTCCCGCTGGTGAGGAGCTGTCGGCGATGGGTCCGCTGGGTCTCGGACCAGCGGTTCAGGGTCATGCCGGTATTTCTCTCGGCCTCGGCTTCGTCGGCCTTGGATAGGCCGATGGTGACAACGAGTGCATGCAGGGTGAGTGCTTCCTGAAGACGGACATCCATGGGCAGATCGAGGCCCTCGAGCGCACGCAGAATCCATTCGGTGTAGGCCATCATGTTCGGGACTAGGACGGGCCGGGTAAAGGAGACGACCTGGGGCAGCCACAGGTGTCGTCGGCAGAGCCGCCATTGCTGACGGGTGACGAGTTCAAGCTTGGCACGCCATCCTTGCGGTCCGGGTTCGGGTAGATCCAGATCACCGAATACGAGGTCGGCCATCTGGATCAATAGTTCCTGTTTGCCTGTGACGTATCGGTACAGAGACATCGGCCCCAGGTCCAGCTCGGCCGCAAGGCGCCGCATCGTCAAGGCGTGAAGCCCTTCGGCATCGGCAATTTCGATACCGGTGCAGAGGATACGAGTTCGGAACTTCGCCTGGCCCGCCGCCTCGACCTGGGGTCCGGTGCTGGTGTCGCGGTGAGGTGCACGAGCAGGCTGACGGCCGGCTTGAGGGCTGACGACCGTGCCAGAACCGACTTTAGCCTCGACGAGACCCTCCTCGCGCAGGGCGGCGGTCACCTTGGTCGCGGTCGCGATCGCGACGTCCCACCGCTGCGCGATGGCCCGGATGGACGGGACCCGGTCACCGGGGCGGAGATCTCCAGCGGCGATCCGGGAGCGGAGCTCCGCAAAGATTACCCGGTAGGGCGGTTCGGGGCGCTGCAACGACGGCACATGACCTCCAATCCGATCCGGGTTCTCCCCTGCATAGCGGACTCATCGTACTAGTTCACTTGTCAATATACACTAGTTCACCTATCTCAAAAATACTGTATAGAGGACACTTTTAGGTAATACGATGTACGCACCTGGGGCATATACGTTGTATCAGCGAAGGGATGAATGAATGAAGAATCGGGACATTCTTGTGTCAGGGGGTGGTATCGCCGGGGCGGCGCTGGCGTATTGGCTCCGTCAGTATGGGTTCCGGCCGACGGTGGTGGAGCGTGCACCAGCTCCTCGCACGGGGGGTCATGCAGTCGACATCCGGGGCACCGCCCGAGAGGTGATCGAACGCATGGGTCTCGTTGCGCAGGTTCGCAATGCGCTTATCGGAGCCAGCGGCATGGCCTTCGTCGATGAGAGGGGCAGGCGGGTGGCGAGTCTGGGCACCGATCTGTTCGGGCCATCCGGAGGTCCTGTCGCCGAGTGGGGTCTCCTGCGCACCGATTTGGCGCGGATCCTCTACGACGCGATTCGTGATGATGTCGACTATGTCTTCGATGATGCAATCACCGACGTGCAACAGGGTGAGGATGGGATCACTGTCGCGTTCGAGAAGGGTGAGTCCAGACAGTTCGATCTTCTTGTGGGTGCGGATGGCGTTCGTTCCAATGTGCGTGAGCTGACGTTTGGCCCCGAGGATCGCTACATCCGCGATCTCGACTCCTTCATTGCACTCTTCTCGGTCACATCGGACGTTGAGCTTGACGGCTGGCAGTTGATGTACACGATGCCCGGTGGTGATGGCTGGGCAGGCAGAACAGCTGGTCTGCGTCCTTCAGCGGAACCAGGCAGCGCGATCGCCGGATTCTTCTTCCGCGCTCCTGAGCTCAAGTACGACCGACGTGACGTCGCTGCGCAGAAACGGATCGTCGCGCGCACTTTCGAAGACGCCGGATGGGTAGTCTCAGACTTCTTACCGAAGATCTGGGACGCAACCGACTTCTACTTCGACCGAGTCGAACAAGTGCAGGTCGACACGTGGTCGAGACACCGGACTGTGCTGGTGGGGGATTCTGCCTTCTGTGCCTCTCCCATGTCTGGAATCGGCACCAGCCTCGCCCTGGTCGGTGCCTATGTGCTTGCCAGCGAACTGTCCAAGGCCGAGGGTGATTACCGTCTGGCTTATCCGGCGTACCAGACGGGGATGCGTGACTTCGTCGACCGAGCACACCGGTTTGCTCAAACTGCCGGCGACGGTGGCCTGATGCCGAAGTCGCGGGCACAGATGTGGCAGCGAAACCTAATGGTACGGATCCTGCCGTACTTGCCCAAACGCTTCGTCGGTCGTGGCCTGGAGAACATCGCCGACACCATCGTGCTCGACGACGCCCGCCCGGCCCATCACCAAAAGACCAAGCACTAGGGGAAACACCATGTATCTCAGTACCTTTCTGTGGTTCGACGGCCACGCGGAGGCGGCTGCCACTTACTACACGGCTCTGATTGCTGACTCTGAGATTCTGGACATCCAACACGCCGCAGACGGTCGAGTCGTAACCGTCGTCTTCGTCCTGGCCGGTCAGCGATATGTCGCCCACAACGGTGGGCCGCAGTATCCCTTCACCAAAGCCATCTCGATGTATGCAGAATGCGACTCCCAGCAGGAAGTGGATACGCTCTGGGCTGGCCTCGCCGACGGCGGAGAAGAAGGACAAGGCGGCTCCCTGATCGATCGTTTTGGAGTGACTTGGCAGGTCATGCCCACTGCCCTACGGGAGCTACTCCGCGACGCCGGGCCAGAGTCCACACGGCGGGTGCTCAGCGCTCTGCATGCCATGACCAAAATCGACATCCAAGGATTGGTCGACGCTCATGACCAGTGACCCGCACATACGGAAAACGCTGAGAATGAAGTACCGGTAAGGGCGATGGTGATATCAGCGGGTATCGATCAAAGAGCAAGCCTCCACGGGTGAGAAGGAGGCTTCTCCATCACAGCCCAGCGCGGGGCAATCCCCCGCAGGCCAGGGCATTGGGCGCGGATCATCGCAGAGTTCGTCGACGCGACACCCTCAGGCCATGCTGCTACGTGACCATGTCGTCCATAGCTGAGTTCTCGGCCGAGATCTTCATCTCTGAGGTCACCAAGGGTTTCACGCAGAAGGTCCTCTCTGACGGCTTGCCCATCGGCTGCCTCAATGTCCATAAACATGGCGAGCAGGGGTGCAGCTGTTCTTCACCGATACCTTCAGTGCTCTACTTCCACGCCTAAGCCCCGAGAAGACTGGAGTCGTCGATTCAATTGGATAGGAGGCATCCAAGCAGTCGCGATCGTTCTGACCGCCATCTTGCTTCAGTGGGGCAACCAGCATCATTTGATTGTCTCCGCTGTATGCCTGATCGTTGGTCTGCATTTCTTTCCCCTGGCCAGCACCTTCGATGTGCGCATGTATCGAGGGACTTGTCTGGGACTATGTGTGCTCTCTTCGGTGGGTTTCACCTTCGCCATACCGGCGAAGCAGTGACAAGCCTAATTCTGGTGGGACTAGGAGCCGCCGCTATTCTCTTGATGACCTCCCTAGCATTGGTGCCAGGTAGCAGGAAGCCACAAGCACACCAGTCTCGGTGAGAGACATGACGAGGTCGCAGGTATAAATCCTGTCACCCCGACCACAGATCGCCTATATTACAGGCTTACAGCCCGGCTGCGCGTCATGCCTCGGCCGGGTTTTATCGTGTGGTCACCACATCAACTACCTGCGTTTTATCGTCTCGATCAAATACGTTGCTCCTGTGCGGCTCAGAGGGGCGCGTAGGGCGTCTCCACTCGGATCTTTCAGTAGCCGCCATGGACGATCTGTTGGACAGTTCGGCGGGCACGCCGATCATGGTCGCCCACGACCGCTTTCTCATCTCGAGTGGGTCAACTACGTTCATCGGCCTGCTATCCCTCCAGTGAGACTATCCGGACCTAAGTTCTTGTGATGGAGAGCTGGCATCACGAGTTAGATGTTGGTGCCGCCTGTGACTCTTCAGGGAACAAGGCGCGGACAGTGCGATTTTCTTGGAAGGTCCCTGGGATTCTGTTGTTCGTGTCTGGTTGTTCGCATATGCCCCCATGGTCCGTGCTTGCCCAATGACCTGATCTATGGTTTGGTTTCCACTGGGGATGGCTAGGTGATGACCTGTATGAAAACTCGTCCTGTGCCTTGCCCTACCCGCCCGAGTTTCGCGAGCTAGCGATCTTGTTTCTCCGCCGTGGCCGCCTGACCAAACAGGCCCCGTCTGCTCTCGGTATGCATGAGGCCGCGCTGCATGCCTGGCTCCGCAAAGATGATATCGATCACGGTAGCAGACCCGGTAGAAGCACTCGGGAAAACGCCGAACTCCGCAGACGCTGGCTCACTGAGCTGGCCCGAGAGGTTCGGACTCCATCGGTGGAACCCTTGCAGCACCTACGGTTACAACCAATACGGCCGGATACAAGCAGCTCGAGTCGCTAGCGAAGTACGTCTTTCGTCATACACAGTGGCCACACTGGGGCGACAATTAACCGAGCGATACGGACGGGGTTTCAACCGAGCAGCGCTGTACCGGATGAGGAGGTCGCAGGTTCAAATCCTGTCACCCCGACCAGTGAAACCCTGAAATATCAGGGATGCAGCCCGGTACCAGTTTCTCTGGTGCCGGGTTTTCTGCGTTGCGACAACTCTGCGATCCTTTTTCATGACCGGTCTGGGCGGTGGTCTGGTCTGGTGCGAGGTCAGCTGCCGAGCACGGCACCGGATGCTCCGGCGACGATGAGATAGACCAGGTAGAGCAGGATCGTGTGCGTGATGCAGAAGCCGGCGGCGTCACAGGTGTGCCCGGATTCTTTGAAGTAGGCGACGAGTTTCCGGACGAAAGATATCGAGCAAGGTTCACTCCAACGCTGACCCAGGTCAGTGACCCCGACCAGAGAAACAAGCATCTCAACTTTGCTTTCAGCCGATGCTGAGCCTTCAGAGATAGGCTTATGGGGTGACAGTCCAGGGCCCAACGCCGGAGCAGCACAGACAGCAGAAGCAGCAGCAGAAGAAGATCAAACTCTCTGCCTCTGCTGTGGCGTTCCTGATCGGATTCGTGATCCTGATGGTGCTCATGCTGCCCAGTCCCTGGGCCTTCGCCGCCGGTGCACTGGTCGGTGGTGCAGCAGCCGCCGGCACCTACGGCATGATGTACGGCCGGGAGCTCAGCACACTGCGCAGAACAGCAGAACTGACCACGACGCAGCAGTCACTCCAAGACCGTCTGAACCAGATAGACTCCACAGTCCGCAACAGCTCGAATCAGTTCCCACCCTCTACCCATGGCCAGCTGCGGATGACCGTAGTGGGGCTTCAGGAGATCGTGGAGCGTTGGGAAACTCTGGGCCGGGTTCCCAAGCAGCAGGATGCGGTCTACCACACCATCACTAGTCACCTGCCTCGCTGCCTTGAGCTGTTCATGGGGCTTCCCGACACTGCCAAGCCCCAGCACGCTGAGGAGTTCAAAGCTCAGGTGAGTCTTATTGCCGAGGCGGTGGCGAAGACCCGCGACCAGGTGGTGAAGAAGGACCTGCAGGCGCTGAAGACCAACCGTGCCTTATTGGAAGAGGCGCTCACCGATCCCGATGAGCGCCTCTTCCGAGACGAAGGTCTATAGACCTTGGTCAGTGCAGGATCTTGTATGCCGGCTGAGTCAAGAAATCTTCATAGTGCTCGGTGTCCAGCACCAAATCCCGAATAATAGCGGCCGCCGGCTCGAAGTACTTGCTGAAAGCGTCGTCGTCGTTAATATCAGTCTTCAGCCGCTCCACCTCCTCGCCCAGCAGCTTGTCCACCAGGCCGGTGGTGATCTGGGCGCCGGTGTCGGCAGTGATGATGCCGTTGTGAATCCACTGCCAGACCTGGGACCGGGAGATCTCTGCGGTGGCAGCATCCTCCATGAGGTTGTGGATGGCCACCGCACCGTTTCCGGAGAGCCAGATGGCGGTGTAGTAGACAGCGACGTAAAGGTTGGTGCGCACCCCGGCCTCGGTGACCTCGCCCTCAGCAGCAGCTACGTTGAGCAGGTCCGCGGCTGTGACGTTCACATCATCACGCTTGCGGCTGATCTGGTTGGGATTCTCACCAAGCACCTTGGTGAACTCCTCGGCGCAGAGGTCCACCAGGTCCGGGTGAGCCACCCAGGAGCCGTCATAGCCGTCATTGGCCTCGCGGGACTTATCCTCGCGGACCTTCTCAATAGCTTTGGCCGTGACCTCCGGCTCGCGGCGGTTGGGGATGAAGGCGGCCATTCCGCCCATGGCAAAGGCTTCCCGCCTATGGCAGGTCTTGACCAGCAGTTCGGTGTAAGCCCGCATGAAAGGCTGGGTCATGCCCACCTGTGCCCGGTCGGGCAGCACAAACTGTTCCCCGGAAGCCCGGAAGTACTTGATCAGGCTGAACAGGTAGTCCCAGCGGCCGGCGTTGAGCCCGGAAGCATGGTCGCGCAGCTCATAGAGGATCTCGTCCATCTGGAAGGCTGCCGGGATGGTCTCGATCAGCACCGTGGCTCGGACGGTGCCGTGCGGGATGCCCAGCTTCTCCTCGGCGAAGCTGAAGATCTCATTCCACAGCCGAGCCTCCAAATAGTGTTCCAGCTTCGCCAGGTAGTAGAAGGGGCCGATGCCCTTCTCGGAGAGCACCTTGGCATTGTGGAAGAAGTGCAGCCCGAAGTCCACCAGTGAGCCGATGGCCGGTTCGCCGTTGATCTCGATGTGCTTCTCCGGCAGATGCCAGCCGCGGGGTCGAATGACCATCACCGGCAGAGTGATGTCATCGCGCAGCTTGTATTCCTTGCCCTCTGGAGAGGTGAACTCCAGGGTACCGCGGGAAGCTTCGTAGAGGTTCTTCTGGGCATCGATAAGATTTCGCCAGGAGGGGGAGAGCGCGTCCTCCAGGCACGCCAGCCAGACCTTCGCCCCGGAGTTCAGGGCATTGATGGCCATCTTGGCAGGTGCCGGAGGGCCGGTGACCTCCACTCTGCGGTCAGCCAGGCTGGGCGGCTGCTCGGCCACCGTCCAGTCGCCGCTGCGGACCTCGGCAGTCTCGGCGGGGAAGTCCATGGCGGCGGCCTTGGCCGCCTGCGCCTGGGCCGTCCTGCGGTTCTGCAGAAGCTCATCCCGGGTCCCGGCGAACTTGGCGTGCAGTTCCGCAATGAACTGCAGGGCCTCATCGGTGATGATCAGGTCGGTTCCCTCGACCTCATACGGTTTGCTGACGCTGATGCTCATAGCTGCTCCTTCGCAGTCACAGGAATCGGGTAGTGCTGTACACATTTCTATGCCATAGAATCCACACTATGAAAGAAGCAGTCCGCAATACGGACTCAACGCAGGGTCGGAACCCGCAGCGCGTGCAGGTCATCGAGCGTGCCTTCGGGCTGTTGGACGCCCTGGTCAAGTTCGAAGGAAGTGCCACCGCCGGTGAGCTCAAGGCTGCCTCCGGCCTGGCTGGGCCCACTGTGCACCGACTTCTGCACACCCTCTTGCACCTCGGGGTGATCCACCAACTTCCTGATAAACGCTATGCACTGGGCGCCAACCTGGTGCCGCTGGGCGAAGGTGCCACTCGGCAGCTCGGCGGTTTGGCGGTGCCGCAGATGCAGTCGCTGGTGGCCGAACTCGGTGAAAGCGTGAACATGGCCGCTATGGAGTCGGAGATGGTGGTCTACATAGCCCAGGTGCCATCCCCGCACTCAATGCGAATGTTCACTGAAGTGGGGCGCCGCGCCTACCTGCATTCGACTGGGGTGGGCAAGGCCATGCTCTCCACCCTGCCCACTGACCGGGTGCGCGAGGTGTTGCGATCCACCGGCATGCAGGCGATGACTCCCAAGACCCTCACCAAGTCCCAGGTACTGCTGGACCAGCTGTCGGTGATCTCATCTCAGGGCTACGCCATCGATGATGAGGAGCAGGAGTTGGGGGTGCGTTGTCTGGCTGTACCGGTTCCGCAGGGCCCTACCAGGATGGGGCTTTCGGTCTCCGGGCCCACCGCCCGGATGGACGATGCGTTCATCCGTCATGCAGTTCCGCTGATGATGCGCACCGCTGCAGAGATCGGCCGCAAGCTCTCTCGGCTCACCTGACCACGGAGCTGAGCAGCAGACTGGTCTCTGAGTTCATGATTCCTTTGACTCCGCGCAGTCGGGTGAGCAGGGAGTCGAACTCGCGCAGGTCCTGGCAGGAGATCTCTGCCACCAGGTCCCAGGCCCCGTTGGTGGTGTGCAGTGCGGTGATCTCTGGATAGCCACGCAGTTCGGTAATCACCTGGCTGGTGGGTCGACCGAAGAGTTCGATCAGGCAGATCGCCCGGACTTCATCCACTTCCTGAAGGTCTCGGATGCGCACGCTGAAGCCTACGATCACTCCGGATGCGGTGAGGTTATCGATCCGCTTGGTGACCGTGGCTCGGGAGACGCCGAGCTTCTCCGCCAGCGCGGAGACAGGGGCCCGACCATCGCGCCGTAACTCTGAGATGAGCTGTCGGTCCAGGTCTGAGAGCTGCTTCATGGACATTATGCTATGTCATCAGGGGCATAATGATCGATCTATAAGCAGAAATAGTACGTTATGCCCATTTCGTGTGCACAGTGAAATCTATAGGCTGGCTTCGTTCCAGCAGATACACCAAGACAGGGAGGCTGGCTGTGCCCCAGTTTGTTGACGTCAAAAGCATGACCCGATGGATCCAGCGCCAGGGTGTAGAGCCCATCATGACCGGAATGGTGGGGTACCTGGAGCAGGACTTCTCCCGGTGGGAGCAGTTCGACAAGATCCCACGGGTGGCCAGTCATACCCCCCTGGGGGTCATCGAGCTGATGCCCACCTCGGACAATGTGGAGTACAGCTTCAAGTACGTCAACGGCCACCCCTTCAATCCAGCCCGGGGCTTCCAGACCGTCACCGCTTTCGGGATGCTCGCTGATGTGGACAACGGCTACCCCACCTTTCTGGCGGAGATGACCCTGCTGACCGCTCTGCGTACCGCAGCCACCTCAGCGATGGTGGCCAAGCATCTGGCTAGAACGGACTCCGCAGTGATGGCAATGATCGGAGCCGGTTCTCAGGCTGAGTTCCAAGCGCTTGCCTTCCGGGCGGAACTGGGCATTGAGGCCCTGCGCGTCTTTGACCTGGACCCGGCAGCGGTCGCCAAGCTGCGTCGGAACCTGGAGCCGCTGGGCTTCAGCATCTACCAGGCCGCCGACATCGGGGACGCCGTGGCAGGTGCGGACATCATCACCACCTGTACTGCGGACAAGGCGCAGAACACGATTCTGCACAGCGACCAGGTCGCTCCAGGGGTGCACATCAACGCAGTGGGCGGAGACTGTCCCGGCAAGACGGAGCTGGACCCGGCGATCCTCACCCGTGGCCGGGTGTTCGTGGAGTACCCCGAGCAGACCCGGATCGAAGGTGAGATCCAGCAGATGCCGGCGAACTTCCCCGTGGTGGAGTTCTGGCAGGTGCTCACTGGGGCACAGCAGGGCCGGAGTAGCGCTGAGGAGATCACCGTCTTCGACTCGGTGGGCTTTGCGATCGCGGACTTCGCTGCACTGAAGTATCTGCGTGATGCCACCCTGGGCACCGATCTGCAGACCCATATCGATCTGGTCGCTGACCCGGAGGACCCCAAGGACCTGTTCTCCCTGGTCAGCTCGCTGAAGCCAGTGGGGTAGTTATGGAGCTTCTGGCCGAGATCCAGACAGCAGGGGCTATGAGCCTACTGTCGGAACCAGCACTGTCTCCTGGACATGTGCTGATGGTCCGGCCGCACCGATTCCGGGTCAATCCGGACACCGCAGCGGATAACGCCTTTCAGCTCGACCAGCCCACAGGCGACGACGCCGCCGAACGCGCCTACCAGGAGTCCACCCGGCTTGCCGAGGCCCTGACAGCAGCAGGGGTAGGGGTCTCCCTCATCGAGGACGAACTCGGCCTTAGTCCAGACAGCGTGTTCCCCAACAACTGGTTCACCACCCACCCCGACGGGCGAGTGGTGCTGTGCCCCATGTTCGCCCCCAACCGCCGGCAGGAGAGAAGGGACGACGTCGTCTCCCACCTCTGTACCAAGTTCCGGGTGGGCGAGGTGCTCGACCTCAGTGCCGCGGAAGACCGTGGGCAATTCTTGGAGGGGACCGGATCCGTGGTGATTGATCATGAGCGGGGGCTGGCCTATGCCTGCCGGTCCAACCGCCTGAGTCCTGGTCTGTTCCGGAAGTACTGCCGGCTGCTGGGGCTGGAGCCGGTGCTCTTTGAGGGCACAGACAGCTCAGGCATCCCGGTATTCCACACCAACATCATGCTCAGCGTGGGACAGAACGTGGTGCTGATCGGCAGTGAGCTGATCCGCGATCGGCTTCAACGTGAGAGATTGGTGGGCTCCCTGCGCGATTCAGGCCGGACTATCGTGGAGCTGACCGAAGACCAGGTCACACGGTTCGCCGGCAATGCTCTGGAGCTAACCGGCGCTGATGGTCCGGTGCTGGCCATGTCCGACACGGCGCTCAGCGCCCTGCGCTCGGACCAGATGGAGGCGATCAGCCGCACCACCGGCATCCTCTCCGCGGATGTCTCCACCATCGAGACCTCCGGGGGTTCGGTGCGTTGCATGCTCGCCGGCATCCATCTGCCACCCCGCTGAGCCTCACTGGTCACCGGGCTTCCTGGGGGCTGCATAAGCCGGGATCTGTGCCGTGGCGGAGAAGCGGGAGGGCCTGAAGTCTTCGAAGAGCGGGTTGGTCTTGCCAGTGGTGATTTCCTCGGCCAGAGCTTCCCCCAGCCAGGGGCCCAGCACTACACCGCTATGGGTGACTGCGATCCAGAGTGGGTTATCCGGCGCATCGGTGGCCGGTCCTGCCACCGTCAGCCCGTCTCCGGGAATGACCCGATGGCCCACCCTCATCTCGTCTAGCTCTGCGGCGTCAGAAGCGAGAAGGGTGCGAAGTCTTCTCATGAACTCCTCACCGATCTGCGGAGGCACTTCCTTGTCTGGATCAGCTGAAACATCCAGGTCGAGCGCCTGCAGGATGAGCGCATCTTCCCCATTGGGACGAATATTGAGATGATCACTGGTGAGTGGACCATTCAGGCCATGGCCAGGTGCCTGCACATAGGCCAGGTAGCCAAATGCGGCACCTCCGACTTCCCGGGGGATCATGGGTAGTTCCACACCTGCGGTGGCGGTCAGCTTTGTGGTCTCGTTGCCGACGGCCAGCACTACAGCGTCGGCAACGAGCTCTGTGCCGGACTGCAGCCTCACCCGCCCCTCGCTGCGAGAGACGCTAGTTGCGGGATCAACGATCAATGAGAACGAAGGGTTCTGCTGCATCTGCGCAATGAGGAGCCGACACAGAAGATGGGGGTAGGCATGACCTTCCCAGGGAAAGAACCCGATCAGAGCGTCGTCGGGAATCTCTACTGGGCGCAGTTGCCGGGCCTCATCGGCAGTAATCCAGCGGGCTGCGTAGTCAAGCGACTGCAGCCTCTCCAAGCGCTGGGTGAGAGTAGTCCGGTGCTCATTGTCTAGGGCGAACTCCACATGGCCGTTAAGCTGCACGGTCTCTGGGTGTTCAGGGGCGATTGTCTTGGTCCAGTGCTTGAGACCCTCATAGTTGAGGGCGTGATAGCTCTCGGGATGCTTCTTGTGACTGTTGATCCATGCGTAACTGGTTGAGGTAGTGCCGGCCGCCACACCTTTGCCCTCAACGAGGGTGACGTCATGACCACGTGCCAGCAGTGCATGCGCCACTGAAGTCCCGACGATTCCTGCTCCGACTACTATGGTTCTCATTTATCATCCTCATTCATGTTCGAGTCCACGGCATTTGCGCGAACAACTTGGGCTAGGCCAAGATCTTCCAGGGTCAGGGTGGCTTTCTGAGGACTGACGGTGGGTCTGATCTCGTTCAGCCGAGTCATCGTCTCTGTTGCCCGGTGAGGAAGAACAGCGGCTACTCCGAGGAAGAGGCCATGGGCCACGGTGAGTGGTAAGACTTGGTCTGAAGCAGCAGACATCGAGGTGGGCGATGTGGTCAGTGTGCAGTCGACCTCACTCCTGATGGGCATGCCGATTGCCTCGGTGATCAGTACCACTGGCGCGTCTACGCTCTTTGCGTGGCGGACGGCTGCTGCGACTTCATCAAACTGCCGGATAGGCGCAAATACCACCAGGGCGTCATCCGCGGTGAGCGGGAGTAGGTAGTCTGCCAGCAGCACACCAGTGTGGTGAGCGCTGCGGGCATCAACCCCTACACGGTTGAGCATATGAGCCATATAGTCACCGATGAACCCCACCGGCTTGAGGCCATAGCAGAAGACTCGGCGAGCTTCAGCTAAGAGGCCTACTGCATGATCCCAGGTCTCCTGAGGAATAGTGTGCCGGGTGCGGGCATGAGCTTGGATGGTGTCGTCGATGACCCCGGTGAGCGCATGGTCCCGGACTCGCTCAATACGTTGTTCAAGGACCTTCTCGGGGTCGAATCGTTCACTGACCAGGTTTAGAGCTGCCCTTTTCAGATCCTTCATACCAGAGTAGCCGAGTGCATGAGCAGTTCTGATGACTGATGCGTCACTTGTTCCGGTAAATGTAGCGATTTCGACAGCCGAACTCGCTGCCGTGCGATCAGGGTGCTGGGCGAAGAATGTGGCGACGCGTTCCAGGGCTGCAGGCAGTGACGGGCCGATCCTCATAGCCCGTAAATACAGGGATTCTGTAGGGTTCTCGGCGCTCATTTCTGATTCTCCAAATAGGTCTAGAGGCGGTTTCACTGGTCTACTCTACGCCTGGCGAGGTTTCAATGTTCCGCTCCGTGGATGTAGTAATCCAAGATTGTTGCCGCGGTAACACGTCGGAAACACTACATAAGTCAAATTAGATGTAGTACGTTCTACATATTCTGAGCGTGGCTGAAGTCACAGCTATTTGGAGTCGCTAACACCATGCCGCGCTGAGCGGCGAGGAGAAAGAGCAGGACACACTCGTGAGAATCGGAGTCGACGTCGGTGGAACATTCACCGATATCACCGCCCTTGATGCTCAGGGCAACTTTCATATCGGCAAGATCCCAAGCACCCCCACAGACCAGTCACAGGCCCTGGTAGACGGAGTCACCTCAGTGCTGACCAAGTCAGGCCACCAGCCTGGTGATGTCAGCTACCTGGGACACGGGACAACAGTCGCGACAAACACTCTGCTTGAGCTCAACGGCTCCAGCACTGCACTTGTTGTGACTAAGGGATTCAAAGATGTCCTGGAGATCGGCCGGCAGAAGCGACCCTCACTCTACGACCTGTTTGTTGATAAGCCACAGGTGCTGGTTCCGCGTCGTCTCATATTCGAAGTCGATGAACGTCTCGACTTCCAAGGGAACCCTCTTCGGGCAGTGAACGCTGATGATCTCAACCAGCTTCGGAAAAATCTTGCTGACACGGATGTGGATGCCATCGCAGTCTGCTTCCTGCACAGCTATCGCGATGCCACCCATGAACAGATCGTTGCCGAGAAGATTGCAGAATGGTTTCCAGACCGGTACGTGACTCGGTCCAGTGTGGTTGCCCCTGAGTTCCGTGAATACGAACGGATGTCAACAACGGTCATCAACGCCTTCGTGGGCCCTAGAATGCACCGCTATGTATCGCGCCTGGAGAATCGTGCGGCATCAGCCGGTGTAGCCGCCTCACCGAAGATCATCCAGTCAAACGGTGGAATGGTCTCACCCACCTCGATTGTGACCCGCCCCGTCACCACCTTGCTCTCTGGGCCCAGTGCTGGCGTGTTGGGAGCGGCCTGGGTCTCCGCTGCCTCGGGGTACAAGGACGTGATTACCTTCGACATGGGTGGAACCAGCACAGATGTGTGCCTTGTGAGAGACGGGGAGGCCACAGTCACCAGCGAACGCTCCATCGACGGATATGTGGTGCGCACCCCCTCGGTCAATGTCCACACAGTTGGGGCCGGAGGGGGCAGCATCGCAAAGATCGATGAGGCAGGAGCCCTCAACGTTGGTCCTCGAAGTGCCGGCGCTGTACCGGGCCCAGCCGCCTACGGCAAAGGCGGACAAGAGGCCACCGTGACAGACGCAAATATTCTGCTTGGTCGCCAGAACCCTGATCAGGCGATTGGTGACGGGCTGCGCCTGGATCTGGAAGCAGCAGAAACCGTAGTGAAGAAAATCTCTGCAGGACTCGGCAGTGACCAACAACAGGCAGCCCTTGGCGTCCTCCGTGTCGCCAACTCGCATATGGCGCGAGCAGTGCGGAAAGTATCGGTGGACAACGGGGACGACCCCCGCGATCTCGCGCTTATCGCTTACGGCGGTGCCGGACCGCTTCACGCCGTTGAAGTCGCTAAAGAGGTAGGGATCAGGACGGTGCTGATCCCTCCCCACCCCGGAACTCTATGTGCCCTAGGCCTTCTTGTCAGTGAAGTGCGCACAGAGATTCTGAGATCCTGCCTGCTCTCGTTCTCCGATGGAGTGACCGGAGTCCGCGAAGTGATCGAAGAGCTGCGAGAAGCTGCTCAAAGCTGGTTTGAAGCCGAAAACGTCCCCCAAGGGCAGCAGCTAACCCAGTTCACCTTAGAGATGCGGTACAAACGGCAGAACTTCGAGCTTCCGGTGGAGGTCGGGGGCGGGACAATCAACGAAAGCGACACAGCACGGATCGCCGAGGCCTTTCATGAGGTCCACGAGAAGACCTACGGATTCCGTCATGACGAATCCGAGCTCACCGTGGTCAACGTGAAAGTAGTGGCCAGTCAACCCGTCTCAGCCCCCCGCGCAGCTTCACTCCCCTCGCGTGAAAGCGGTGCAGTGGCCGAGGCAGAGACCTCGCGCCGTGAGGTCGTCTTTGTCGAAGGAGCTGCTGAAACCCCCATTTACGCGCGAGATCTTCTGCGAGCAGGTGACGTCATCCACGGTCCAGCCGTGATTGAACAGGAGGACTCCACTACATCACTGCCCCCAGGCCACAGAGCCGTCGTCGATACCTATGGAACCCTGATCGTGGAGGTTAACCTCTGATGAGCACCGACACCGTGGCCGCCCAGGCCGCACATTCCAACCAGAATCTCACTGTCGATCCGATCACCGTTCAAGTGATTGGAAATGCGATGCTATCGATCGCTGAAGAAGTGGGGTCAGTGCTGCGTCGGGCCAGCTACTCCACAAACATCAAGGAACGCTCCGACTGCTCCACCGCGCTCTTTGACGCAGAAGGCCGGCTGATAGCTCAAGCGGAGCACATCCCCATACACATGGGTTCGATGGCTGGTGCGGTGGGCCGGCTCAGTGGAGGCATTCCTGGTTACGAGAATGTCAGCATCACACCAGGAGATGTTTTCATTACCAATGATCCCTATGCAGGTGGTGGCACCCACCTGCCTGATATCACCATGGTGGCCCCAGTGTTCTACCAGGGGGAAATCATCGGTTACAGCGCCAATATCGCCCACCATTCCGATGTCGGGGGACACGTGGCAGGATCTAACTCCGGGGACTCGACCACACTGTTCATGGAGGGACTGCGCATCCCCCTGGTGAAGATCACCCACCAGGGGGAAGTCGTCAAGGATGTCCTCGACTTCGTTCTGCTCAACTCTCGTTTGCCGGAAGAGCGTTACGGGGACTTGCTCGCACAGCAGTCCTCGGCCGCTTTGGGCGGAACCCGTCTGGTGGAGCTTTATGAGAAGTATGGGGCAGAGACCGTGGAAGCCTCGTCGAAAGCTCTGCTGGACTATGCCGAGCGCAGGCTGAGGCTTGCTGTAGAGGACGTCCCTGATGGCAGCTACAGCTATACCGACTGGTTGGATCCGGACGGAATTGGGAAAGAACCAATTCCCATCTCAGTCACCATCACCGTGGACGGTGGTCATATTGCCCTGGATTTTGAAGGAACCGGACGGGAAGCTGATGTCGCAGTCAACGTAGTCCGCTCTGCGCTGGAAGCAACAGTCTTCTACGCCTTGAAAGCAGGGCTTGACCCAGAGATCCCGGCCAACGGTGGTTTCTTTGACTCCGTGGAGATCACAGCACCCGAGGGGACCATCCTGAACCCACGGTCACCGGCACCCGTGGCAGCCAGAACAGATGCCTGCCAGCGTGTAGTAGACGCAATCTTCGGCGCGCTCGCCAAGGCCGCACCACACCGGATACCGGCCGGAAGCCACAGCTCCATCACCTATGTGAACTTCTCAGGGATCGGCGACTCGTTCTACGTTTATCCCGAGGTCATTGCCGGAGGTTCGGGTGCCAGGCCGGAAGCAGACGGACTTGATGCAGTTCAAGTGCACATCACGAACTCATCGAATCTCCCCATCGAAGCCCTGGAAGCTGAGTATCCGCTGCGCGTGGAGGCATACGAACTGGTGCCCGACTCTGGGGGAGCAGGCACCTATCGCGGCGGCCTCGCCATCCGACGTGATATCCGGATTCTCGGGGAAGGGGCCGAATTCTCTGCCCACGCAGACCGTCAGACTTCACCACCGGAGGGTTACGCCGGTGGGCAGGACGGAACCCCAGGACGGTTTACCGTGCGGCCGGGCACAGACACCGAGCAGGTGCTTCCGGGAGGGCGGGTCAGCGGCGTCGCACTGCACTCAGGAGACATCATGCGAGTCCAGAGCCCAGGAGCCGGTGGTTATGGCCTCCCCCTGAACCGTGATCCTGAAGCGGTCCGGCTCGACCTGGCCGATGGCAAGATCACCGCCGATGCCCTCAAAGAGACATACGGAGTAGTCCTTTCTGCCGATGGGACTGTCGATGGGCCGGCAACCGCTGCGGCACGAGAAGCATTACGTGCCCGGAGCCATTCAACAGACCGCTCTACCGCACCAAAACAAAGGATGAGGAGAAAACAATGAAACACCTGAAACTGGCAAGCGCCGTAGTGGCAGCCTGTGCACTGACACTGACTGCCTGTGGAGACGATGACGGGGAAACCGACTACCCGACTGAAGCCATCGACCTGACCATCCCCTTCGGGGCGGGCGGTGCCACGGATTTGGCCGCCCGGGCCATGGCCGAGGCACTGGCTGACGAACTGGGCCAACCGGTCAACCCCACCAACCGTGAGGGAGCAAACCAAATTACAGCAGTCAGCTACGTCAACGATGCTACTGCCGACGGCTACACGCTCCTGGCAGACGGAGGAGGCTCGTCGACCCTGCAGAGCCTGCTCGAGGACCTTCCTTACGAATGGGATGACCGGACCTTTATTGCACGGGTTGCCTCCGGCAGCCACGCATATGCAGTAAGTGCAAACTCTGGCATCGAAACCATGGACGACCTTATTGAGGCTATCCAGGAGGACCCCTCCAGCTTCTCCATCGCCTGGCTAGGCGGAACCTCAACCAGTGATTTCACCACTCTGCAGCTACTGGCAGAGATCGACGTGGATGCCAATGACATCAACTGGGTGCCGTTCACCGGCTCAGGAGATGCCATGCAGGCCGCCGCAGCAGGAGATGTAGACCTGGCTGTGGGTGGTACCAGTGCAACAGCTGCCCTCTACAGCTCGGGCGACCTCATTCCTCTGGCTAAGACAGGCGAAGATCCCAACTTCCCAGATGTCCCCCTGACTGCCGATGAAGGCTTCCCAGAGCTGGACATGATCTACTGGGTGGGCCTTTCTGGTCCTGCAGACCTGGACGATGCTGTCGCGGAAGTTCTCGCCACGACTCTAGAGGGGCTTTCCGACGATGAAGATCTGGCGGCAAGCTTTGAAGATTTAGGCATGGTAGTTGATGTGCTCACCGGAGATGAGTTCGAGGTATACATTGAAACTGAAGCTGAGACTTTCGCCGAGCTCGACGGGGCATTAGAGGACTGACGGCATGGCGCTTCGGAGGATCTGGGGGCTGAGCTGGGCTGAGCTCTCTGCCACGTTCTTGCTCGTCATCGCGGGCATGTTTGCTCTTGCGGACGGACTTCGTCTGCTCACGCGAGGCTCCCAGGCCGCCTCCTGGACGGCAACTTTCATTATGGTTGCTGGCGTCATCCTGGCCGCTTTGGCGGCGGTCTCCCTGATTCCCTTCAGCAGGAAGGCCGCCGCCCAGTCGGTCGGCGCCACGGTGGCTCAAGACGTACTTACCGAGTCTGAAGAGACCAGTGATACCGAGCCTTTCGCTGTATTGGATGAGTCTGTGCCTCCTAAGCAGGCCCAGAAACTCCTGATCCGCAGCATCGGCTTGCTCATCAGCTGGATCGTGCTTCTTCCCTATATCGGCTACATCGCTGCTACTGGACTGTTTCTGTTGGTGTATGGCCTGCTGGTCTCGGAACGAAAGATCATTCCTACCATCATCTTCGCCGTGATCTCCACCGCGCTGAGTGCGTGGCTCTTCCAAGCAGTTGGGGTTCGGCTGCCTCGCGGAAGCCTCTTGCCCTAGATACCTAAGGACACCTTAATGCTTGACCAATTAGCTGCCGGACTGGCTGAAATTATGACCTGGGAAAGGATGGGTTTTGCCCTTCTGGGCTGCTTCCTAGGAACATTCTTCGGAGTCATGCCAGGCTTGGGCCCAGTCACGGCCATCGCTGTGCTCTTCCCCATCACGACATATCTCGATCCGCTCTCCGGGATTGTGATGCTCGCAGCAATTTACTACGGGGGAATGTACGGCGGCTCAACGACCGCCATACTGGTCAATATCCCAGGGGAAGTTGCCTCTCTTCCTGCAGCCTTAGAGGGCTATCCGATGACCCAGCGGGGGCGAGCAGGCGCAGCCCTGGCCGTAGCAGCAATCTCATCATTCACAGCAGGCATTATCGGCTCCTTGGGAGTCATCATCTTGGGCTCATCAGTAGCGCATCTCGCCCTGCGCTTCGGCCCGCCGGAAATGCTGGGGCTTGTGCTCTTCGCACTGACAGCAGTAGCTGGGCTGGTCTCTGGATCAATGTTCAAGGGCTTATCAATGGCAGCATTAGGAATTCTGCTGTCAATGGTGGGCTACGACATGATCAGCGGCTCCACCGTCATGACAGGGGGCACCTGGACGCTCGCCCAAGGGTTCGCCATCGTCCCGGTGATGATTGGACTCTTTGGGATTGGTGAAATCCTGAGAACGCTCACCACACGTGGGCACTCAGCAAAATCAGCACCATTGGGAAAACTGATGCCCACTAAGAAGGAGCTGAAAGACTCAGTAGCGCCTACTGCACGGGGCACAGCTCAAGGTTTCTCCTTCGGCCTTATTCCAGGCATGCTTCCCTCTATCATGGCGCTGCTCAGCTACAGCTGGGAGCGGCAGCGAGCAGAGAAGAAAGGCGGCTCACAATTCGGCAACGGTGACATCCGGGGCATCGCCGGGCCAGAGGCGGCGAACAATGGTGCGGCAATGGGCGGTTTCGTTCCATTGCTGAGCCTTGGCATTCCCACAGGGCCCTCGATGGCGCTGGTGCTCGGAGCATTGATGGTCTACGGACTGACTCCGGGGCCCACTATGTTCACTCAGAATGCCGAGTTCACTTCAGGCATCCTGGTCAGCTTCCTGGTGGCCAATGTGATCCTGCTGATTCTGAACCTGCCCTTGGTCCCGATGTGGGCGCGTCTAGCCCGAGTCCCCTTCCACGTGATGGGCCCGCTGGTGCTCATACTCTGCCTAGTAGGGGCCTATCTGGACCGGAACAGCTTCTTCGACATCTTTGTCTGTCTCGGCGCAGGTATTTTTGCCCTGCTGTGCCATAAGGCAAGTTTGCCCCTTGCGCCCTTAGTGATGGGCTTCATCCTGGGACCCATGCTTCAGGAAACGATGCGCCAGTCCATCGCCATGTCAGGGACGTTCTACTTAGAGCGCCCCATCTTCATGGCCTTCGCAGGCGTTGCCATACTGACTATCGCGTGGTCGATATGGCGAGCTCGGCGCCACACAACGTCACTGCGTAGAGCTGAGGCTTCGTCATGACCAGCACCGACTACCTCATAGTTGGTGCTGGTGCTTGTCGAAGTACATTGCAGAGATGATGCAGACGGGGAAGACCAGCCAGGTCGTTGAGCCATTTGCTCTGGAGCGTTTTAAGCTCACCAAGGTTTATTGAGTGGAGAAGCATTTCAGCCGGGCCGACACCGTTAAGTTCCAGTGTGCCTTGTTCTGCTTGGCGCTGGCTGCTTTCACGCAGATGTATGCCTTGCAGGGAGTTCTTCCCCATGTTTCCCAGGACTGGATGATCAGCGCCTCGGATGCCGCGCTAACCGTCTCCTTCGCAATGGCAGGTGTGGCCTGCGGCGTGGTGCCTTCAGCGTGGGCCGGAGACCGTTACGGGAAACTCAGGTGCCTGAAAATTTCACTTGCGGTTTCCGTCACCACCGGCTTCTTGGTGCCCCTCATGCCCAACTACCAGATTCTTCTCGGAGTCCGGTTCATCTCAGGTATGGCCTTAGCTGCAATTCCAGTACTGGCTATCGCCTATGTGCGGGAAACATTCAACGGACGCATAGCGGCACTTGGGGCAGGAGCCTACATTGCAGGAATGGCTGCCGGTGGTGCCGGAGGAAGGGTTATCGCAGGTCCGCTTGCACCGATGTTGGGGTGGCGAGGGGCGGTGCTTGTGGCGGCACTGGCCAGTCTGATCATCGCCCTGGTCTTCTACTGGGGCATCCCGCGTTTAGCTCAGCAGCACGAACGCTCAGCAGCATCACAGCGGAGCAGGTTCAAGAAAGCATTGGGCACCATCACGTTGTGGAGACTCTATGCGCAGGGCTTCCTGATGACTGGAATCCACGTCGGAATGTACAACTACATTGCGTTCAGGCTCCAGGAGGCGCCCTTTTTCTTAGCACCGGGTATTGCCTCATTGGTGTTCTTCGCCTATTTCGCAGGGACCATCTCTTCCCGCTTCGGCGCTGCCTGGATGGAACGATTCGGCTATCAGGCAACGATGGCGCTTGGCGGGACCACCTTATTGGTGGGACTGGTTGGCATGCTTAGCGCCCAATTGTGGCTAGTGATCACAGGCCTTGTGGTCTACACGGCCGGTTTCTTCGTGACTCAGACGGCGGCTGTGACCACCATCGGCAATGAAGCAGACTCCACATTTCGCTCCCAAACCAGCGCCGCATTCACCATCTGCTTCTATCTGGGCTCCGGGGTTCTGGGATGGGCCCTCGGCTTGGTATTTGAGGCTAGGGGATGGACAGTCATGAGTATATGTATGGGCGGCATGATCCTGCTCTGCCTGACTCTGAGCCTTCTGATCCGGCCCCGCTCCGGTCCGGCCGGATAGTGCTCAGCCGTACCAGGCGGAAGCGTCTTGGTCGTCCTCGGCGCGGGCGTCGTCGTCATCTGCTGCCGCGGAGCGGCTGGCGCCCAGCTCCATCTGCCTGATCACATCAGTGGTGGGGTTGACCATCAGCACCGCCTCATCGCGGTAGCCGCGTAGCTCCTCATCGATGAAGGTGGGCAGAGCCTCCTCCAGGGTGACGTCGCGGCCCTGGTGATCGGAAAGATTCCACCGGTAATCCAGCAGCTGGTGCATGATCTCGGCCGGCTCCAGCTTATCGCGCAGATCGCGGGGGATCTTGGCGATGGTCGGCTGGAAGACCTGCTGGGTCCACATATGGGCTGCTACCGCCTCATCGCCGTGCGGGTCAGTGGCCGCCCGATAGGCGTCGATGGCACCCAGCAGGCGGCGGGCCTGGTTCTCCTGCACATCCAGGCCGGTCAGCTGCATCAGCCTGCGGTGATGATGTCCGGGATCCACCACCTTGGGGCGCAGCAGCAGGTGGCCCTCATCGCGGGCGGAGCGGATATCGTACTCCTCCACGTCGAAGCCCAGCTCGTTGAGCCGCCGGATCCGCTCCTCGATCAGCCAGCGCTGGTCCGGGTCGAAGGCGGTATCCCCGGTCAGCTCCTGCCATAGGCCCCGGTAGGAATCGATGAACTGGGCGGAGGTGGCCACGGCGTCCACGTCCTCATCCACGAACCCGCCCTCCATCAGGTCCATCAGCTCGCCTGCGATATTGATCTGGGCGACCTCCAGGTCATACTCGCGCTGACCTGCCGAAAGACTGGCGTGGATCTCCCCGGTCTCAGCGTCCACCAGGTAGGCCTTGAAATTGCCGGCGTCGCGCCGAAACAGGGTGTTGGAGAGGCTGACATCCCCCCAGTAGAAGCCCAGCAGGTGCAGTTCGACCATCAGCAGCGCCTGGGCGTCGATCAGTCGTGTCAAGGTGTCTTTGCGCATCATCTGGTTGAATACCGCACGGTAGGGCAGTGAGAACCGCAGGTGCCGGGTGACCAGGGCGGGGGAGAGCGGCTGTCCATCCCCCGTGGTGCGGCCGGCCACCTCCGCCACAGGCTTCACGCTGGGGGCACCCAGTCGGTTGAGCTGGCGCAGCATCCGATACTCATGCCGGGCGGAACGCTCTGAGGTCTCCTTGATCGCGATCACTGAGCCGCCCAGATA
This sequence comes from Nesterenkonia ebinurensis, assembly GCF_008711175.1. Taxonomy (GTDB): domain Bacteria; phylum Actinomycetota; class Actinomycetes; order Actinomycetales; family Micrococcaceae; genus Nesterenkonia; species Nesterenkonia ebinurensis. The sequence continues at coordinate 321,836 of NZ_VWNF01000032.1, read as the reverse complement.
GGCAAAGCGCACAATATGCCGGGAGATGCCGCGGGGCAGGGCGGCCAGCACATCCTCAGGCCACTCCACCAGTGGCAGATGCCAGGGCAGATCCAGCAGTTCCTGGGGGATGGTGCCTGAAGCAGTGAGGCTCAGGCCAGCAGCAGGACTCATAGGCATGAGTCTAGGGGGAAACGCTTACAAGGCGCGATGTCCGACCTACCCGGCGGCTCGCAGCTCAGCAATCCTGTTCAGCACCTCAGCCAGCGAGCGCGGTTTGGGGATGCGGTAGGCGGCTTTGGTCTCACCCTCGCCCACCTTCACTCCGATATCCCCGGCGGCGAGCACTGCGAAGCCGTGCTCATCGGTGACGTCGTCTCCGGCGAAGAGCACCGCATCCGGGCTGGTCAGCATGCGCAGCTCTTGAATCGCTTCGCCCTTGGTGGACTTCACCACCACCGCCTCCAGGATCTGCTTGCCCTCTTTGAGATACGCACCGTCGATCACCGACAGCGCGGTGCGACCGGTGTCCAGCACCTGCTCACCGAGCGCCTGGTCGGTGATGTGCCGGACATGGAGGGCCCCGCCCGCCGGCTTATGCTCCACCCAGGCACCCTCGTGCTCAGCGGCGACCGCTTCCAAAGTCTCCAGCACCTGAGTGCGAGCCATGCTCTGCTCAGCAGTGAGCTCCAGCCCCGGGGAATCAGGTCCCAGCCAACGCTCAGCACCGTGGGAGCCGAACAGCAGGGTGCCCTGCGGGGGGGAAGCCAGCTCGCGCAAGGTCTCCAGAGGCCGGCCGGAGACATAGGCCAGAGTGATTCCTTCCAGCTGCGCCAACCGGTCGATGGCAGCAGCGTTCTCTGGGACCGGGCGGGCGGTATGGGCATCAGCCACCAGCTCAGCCACGCAGCCGTCGAAGTCCAGGCAGGCCAGCAGGTGCGGCTGGACGGCGAACTCAGTCAGTGCGGCGTCCAGCTCGGGGGTCAGAGGCACGTGAATCTCCTTCAGCAGTGGTTAATCGTTGAGTGCATGATTTGTGCACTAGTTTTGGGCTTTCAGGGGGCAAAGTGCTGCACAAATCATGCACTCGGCGGAAGTGGTGGACGGGCGTCGTCGTAGTTCTAGAGCTGATCCAGACGGTGCAGGAAGTCCTTGGCCCAGCGCTGCACATTGTGGCTGACCACCTGGCGGCGCAGTGAACGCATGCGTTTGCGCTCGTTCTCCCGATCCAGATGAGTGGCCTGCACCATGGCGGCCTTGAGCTCGTCAATGTCGTGGGGATTGATCAGCAGAGCCTGGCGCAGCTGGTCGGCCGCGCCGGTGAACTCGCTGAGCACCAGCACCCCGGAGCCTGCCTTACGAGCGGCCACATACTCTTTGGCCACCAGGTTCATGCCGTCGCGCAGGGCGGTGACCAGCATGACGTCGGCAGCAAGGTAGAGCGCGACCATCTCCTCGATCGGGTAGGAGTGGTGCAGATAGCGGATGGCGGTGTGACCCATAGTGTCGAACTCGCCGTTGATCCGGCCTACGGTCAGCTCGATCTCATCGCGCAGCCGCTGGTAGGACTCCACACCCTCCCGTGAGGGGCTGGCGATCTGCACCAGGGTGTGCGTGCCCACCTGCAGCTTGCCCTCCTGGAGCAGCTCCTCATAGGCCTTCATCCGGTGCCGGATGCCCTTGGTGTAGTCCAGTCGGTCCACGCCTAAGAAGATATGCTCCGGGTTGCCCAGTTCCGCTCGGATCTGCGCGGCCCGGGCGATGATTTTGGGATCGTTGGACAGCTTGACGATTCGCTCGGTGTCGATGGAGATAGGGAAGGCCTTGGCCTCCGAGCGGCGGAACGTGCCCTCCTCCGGGGTGGAGAGCTGACGGGGGGCGGTACCGCGAGCCGGATCGGCGGTAAAGCCCTCCAGCGGGGCCGGGGTCTTCTCCTCCAGTGGAACAAAGACCTGATCAGACTTGATGTAGTAGCCCAGTCGGTAGCGGACAGCGCGTTGGAAGTTCCGGGCGTCGGACTCCCGCTGGAAGCCGATCAGGTCGGCGCCCAGCAGTCCGCGCATCACCGAGTGCCGCCAGGGAAGCTGGGCGAACAGTCCCGGCGGCGGGAACGGGATGTGGTTGAAGAATCCGATCTTCACATCGGGGCGGATGTCGCGCAGCATCTGCGGCACCAGCTGCAGCTGATAGTCCTGAACCCAGACGGTGGCGCCAACGGCTGCGACTTTGGCCGCCGCCTCGGCGAAACGCTGGTTGACCCTGCGGTAGGCGTCCCACCAGTGGCGGTGGAACAGCGGGCGGGCGATCACATCGTGGTAGAGCGGCCAGAGCGTGCCATTGGAGAAACCCTCGTAGTAGTACTCCACCTCCTGCTCGCTCAGTGGGACCGGGTGGAGGTGCATGCCCTCGTGGTCGAAGGGATCCAGAGTCTCATCAGCTGCGCCGTGCCAACCCACCCATGCGCCTTCAGAACTGGTCATAATAGGGGCCAGTGCGGTGACCAGGCCGCCGGGGGAGCGCTGCCAGCCGGTAGAGCCGTCGTGGTTGGTGGTGCGGTTCACCGCCAGCCGGTTGGCCACCACGACAAACTCATAGCCGGTCTGATATTCGCCCTGTTCAGCGGTCTCTGTCATCTCTTCTGCGCCCCTTTCGACTCTTATGTGATCAGCCTACAGCGCGCGCCTTGGCGGTGCGGGCAGTGTGCTTTCGGCACACAATCGGCAATCGCCTCGGAAGATTGCGAGCAAGCTCGCGTCTTCGTTCGACTCAATCGGGTCGCCGACGGCGCTCGGGAAGCTAGGAACAACCGGTACCCTGTTAGCTGTTCTTCATTTTTGAACTACTGCCTTATACCAATCGGAGTCACCTTTCTTATGGCACGCAATGGCGGCGCGAGTGCGCGCGAACAGGCTCGTAAGCTCCAGCAGGAGCAGGAGCGCAAACAGAAGATGCAGTCTCTGCTGCTGCGCCTGGGCGTAGTGGCCGTAGCACTGGCTGTAGTGATCGGCCTGACCTTTTGGGTGCTCACCCGAGAAGGCGGCGGCAGCTATACCGAGGGGCCCGCCCCGGCTGCAGCCACCGAGCAGGGTGGGTTCGTGCTGACCTCCTCCTCCGAACTGGCTGAGGGTGCAGATCTGGGCACCATCGATTCTGATGAGCTCGATGACGTCGCCATCGGAGAGGGTGCTGAGGGCATGCCCACCGGAGTGCAGCCGCGTGAGGAGGGTGAGATCCCCCACGTGATCATCTACACCGATGCCGGTTGTCCCGCCTGCGGCACTTTTGAATCCGCCTACCACGGACTGCTCATGCAGTGGCTCGACGCCGGGGCCATCACCTTGGAGTACCGTTCGGTGAACTATCAGCCTGGCCAGTCTGCCCGGGCCGCCAATGCTTTTGCCTGCATGGCGGAGGAATCTCCGGAGAACTACTTCAGCTATCTGGGTGCCATCACTTCCGAACGAGCCCAGGGTGCTGACTACTCCAACGATGAGCTGCTGGCTCGTGCCCAGAACGACTACGGGGTGGATCTCTCCGACTGCATCAACGATGGCACCTACCGCGCCTTCGTGAACTACACCACCACATTGGCCAGCGCCAGCGGCGCCAACGCCACTCCCCTGATCTGGGTGGATGACCAGCTGGCTGACCCCTATATGGAGACCGGTGACCTCATCATGGCTGCTGTGCAGGAGTATCAGGAGGAGACCGGCGAGGACCTGCTCGGCATTGATATCGATGAGGAAGACCTCGAGGATATTGACGAGGAGGAGGCCCCGGAGCAGTCCGAGGCGGATAACGGTGAGGAGGACGACGCCGCTGACGAGGATGAGTAGCCCGCATCAGCGGACACCAGCTCAGCCCCAGGACCAACTCAGTTGGGCAGACTGCGGTGCTCGGCTATAGACTGGTGTGTCGGCGTCGTTCATATCCGTTCACGCTCTTCGGTTGCCTCGGAAGTGCTCGCGCAAGCGGCGGTGCTTCACTCGGCTCGGTTGGGTGTGCTCTGATGGCGTCGCGCCTCCTTAGCTCAGCTGGTAGAGCAGCTGATTTGTAATCAGCAGGTCGTCGGTTCGAACCCGGCAGGGGGCTCGGAGTCATGGCTGGTCTGCTCTGGCGCACGGAGCCCTGAACTCCTCGCTGATATTCATTGGGGATGCACCCCAACCCCCGCCTAACGGGCAGCTTCGCTAGATTCGTTGCCCTTCTCAGGAGTGCCTGTGTCTGTTCAACCCGCCCCGCCTGTGCTGCCTGATGAGCGGATGCCCACCGCAGACAAGCTGACCATCGGCGCGCTGCTTGTGGCCGCCTTCGTGATGATCCTCAACGAGACCATCATGAACGTGGCGCTGACCCCGCTGATGCAGCAGTTCGAGGTCTCCGAGCCCACCGTGCAGTGGCTCACCACGGCCTTCATGCTCACCCTGGCGGTGGTCATCCCCACCACCGGGTACATCATCCAGCGGTTCAGTCTGCGCGGTGTGTTCACTGCCGCCATGGGACTGTTCATCCTGGGCACCACGCTTTGTGCCGCTGCCCCTGGTTTCAGCTTCCTGGTGGCCGGCCGGGTGGTCCAGGCCGCCGGCACCGCCATCATGCTCCCGCTGCTGATGACCACTGTGCTGACCCTGGTGCCGCTGCGTCGCCGCGGCGTGGTGATGGGGAATATCGCCATCGTCATCTCGGTGGCCCCGGCCACCGGCCCGGCGCTCTCCGGCTTCATCCTGCATGTGGCCGACTGGCGGTGGATGTTCCTCACCATCCTGCCGATTGCGGTGCTCTCCCTGCTGCTGGGCCGTCCGCGGCTGAACAAGGATCCCGGGATCGCTGAGCGCGGCATCAACATCCCTTCGTTGCTGCTTGCTGTGCCCGGTTTCGGCGGTGTGGTTTATGGGATCAGCCAGATCGGCGGAGGGCACGGCACGGAGGACGTAGAGGCCGCAGCAGACAGCCCCGGGGCGGACCCGGTGGCGATCGCGGTGCTGGTGATCGGCGTGCTCTGCGTGGCCGCCTTCGCCCTGCTCCAGGTCCGGCTGCAGAGGACTGACTCGGCCCTGCTGAGCCTCAAGCCCTTCCAGTACGCCATGTTCACCCGCAGTCTGCTGATGATGCTGCTGATGATGATCGCCCTGTTCGGCGCCCTCATCCTGCTGCCGCTGTTCCTGCAGTCGGTACGCGGCCTGGACACCCTGACCACCGGTCTGCTGATGCTCCCCGGCGGCCTGCTGATGGCGCTGATGGCACCGTTCGTGGGTCGGCTCTACGACCGGATAGGTCCGCGACCACTGGTGGCACCCGGTGCGTTGATTCTGATCGCCGCGCTGTTCTGCATGGGTCTGCTAGGCCCGGACAGTGAGTTGTGGATGGTTTTGCTGCTGCACCTGGTGCTCTCCGGCGGGCTGGCTCTGCTGTTCACCCCGGCCTTCACCACGGCGATGAACCCGCTTCCACAGCCGCTGTACTCGCATGGCTCAGCAGTGCTGAACACCCTGCAGCAGCTGGCCGCGGCCATCGGCACTGCCGCATTGGTGGCCACGGTGGGGATCGGCTCTGCGCTCGCTGCCGCCCAGGGTGCGGGTCCGGATGAGGCCGCTCTGGAGGGCTTCCGAATCGCATTCCGGGTCGCTGCGGCGCTGAGCATCGGCACCCTGCTGCTGGGCCTGACCCTCCGCGCGACCCCAGCTGGAGAGAATGACGACGCCGGGGCAGCTTCTCCCGCCGTGTCCTCCCACTGATCGCCGGAGGCTCCGCAGTCCCCGGAGCTCCGGCTGCGCCTCACCGCCGGCTTAGCCGATGAGTTACTGTACCGAATCTTGGCGCTATTCCGGACTTTTCCATGCTGATGACACCGATATCGGGCACAGCAACTGCGGATTGCGGGGGCAAGCTCTCGGCAGCGAGGCCGTACCCCGAACGACCGGGACCAGCACAGAAAAAAGGGGACCAGCTCCGCACCGAAGCTGGTCCCCTTGCAGCGAGTTGTCTCTCTCGCTGTGTCGCACCCAAGTGACTCTTACCTTACACACCACGTCATTGATTACGCAACATATAACTTGCGAAAATATTCATCGTGTCCTGAGGGACGGCGTCGTCCACTGTTGACCTGGGGTGATGAGTGGCAGGGGAGACCAGGATCACTGCCGCACTGACATCTGATAACGTCATAAGAGTCCGTGGGGTGCTCCGGCAAGGAGCTGAGATTACGCCTGGTGCGTGGGACCCAATGAACCTGATGCGGCTAGGGATAAGTCCTGAACCGTCGTAGGGAAAGGAATCGAATGACCCTGTTTGAAGAGCTGAAGACCGCCGCCGCAGATGACTGGGCCGACTACACCCATCACTCGTTTGTGCAGCAGCTGGGGGCCGGGACCCTGCCGCAGGCGGCATTCCGCAACTATCTGATCCAGGACTATCTGTTCCTCATCCAGTTCGCCCGCGCCTACGCGCTGGCTGCCTATAAGGGGGACAGCTTCGACGATCTGGCCAAGGGGCAGGCCGGACTGCAAGCCATCATCGAGGAGTCCGAGCTGCATGTGCGGCTCTGCGCCGGGTGGGGGATCAGCCGCGAACAAATGGAGTCCGCACCTGAACACCCGGCCACTGTGGCCTATACCCGATACGTGCTCGATGTCGGAATGCAGGGCGACCTGCTGGACCTGCACGTGGCCCTGGCGCCCTGTGTGATCGGCTATGCGGAGATCGGCAACCGGCTCAAGCCAGCATTAGACGCTAATCCCGAGCACCCCTACGCGGAGTGGATCGCGGAGTACTCCTCCGAAGACTCTCAGCAGATGGCCGATGACGCGACTGCGAACATTGAGCAGCTGGGTGCCCGTTTCCTCTCCGATGCCCGGTTCCCCAAGCTGGCCCAGATCTTCGCCACTGCTACTCGCATGGAGACCGCCTTCTGGCAGATGGGGTTGGATTTAGGAGCTGCAGAGGAATAGCTGCGCGGTACAGCTGTTGTGGTGAATATGGCTGAACAGAAGAAAGTCATCATCGTGGGCGGGCATGGAAAGATCGCTCTGCTCGCCGCCCCCAGGCTGGTAGACGCTGGGCTCCGTGTGGAATCACTGATCCGTAACCCCGACCATGCCGACGCCGTCGCCGTCACCGGGGCTGTCCCCAGGCTGCTGGATATTGAGCAGGCAGACCTCAGTTCACTGGCTGAAGCCTTTGCAGGCGCCTGGGCCGTGGTCTTCTCTGCCGGCGCCGGTGGTGGAAACCCCGCCCGCACCAAAGCGGTGGACCACCAGGCGGCAGTGCGAACCATGGACGCAGCTGCCCAGGCCGGGGCGCAGCGCTATGTGATGGTCTCCTACTCCCGCTCGGAGGTGGATATCAACACCCTCGACCCGCAGAGCAGCTTCTACCCCTACGCTGAGGCCAAGCACCACGCGGACAACTATCTGCGCGCCACCGAGCTGGATTACACGATTCTCGGGCCGGGCAAACTCACCGCTGAGCCGGCCACCGGCAAAATCATCACCACCGATGCCGAAGGTGCCGTCGGCGCCAGCTCTCAGGGCGGGCCCACTGCTACCGAGACCTCGCGGGAGAACGTCGCTGAGGTCATCCGCCACGTCTTGGTGGAAGGGGCGGCTGTGCGGCAGACTGTGAACTTTTTCGACGGCGATACCCCGATTTCGGATGCCATCAGCTGAGTGCTAAAATCTTGTGGTTGTCCGGATCCGTAGCTCAGTTGGTTAGAGCGCACGCTTCACACGCGTGAGGTCGATGGTTCGAGTCCATTCGGATCCACGCAGCGGGGCAGTCTGCTCCAGCAGCCTGAATCTCAGGTTTTGTATTAGATTTCACCCAGTAGGCCCCATTCGGCGGGTCTAATTGTGGTTGGCTTAATTGCGGGAGGTGCCATGAAGGGGCGCGAAGCAACATCATCAGATTCCACTGTGCGGAAACTTGGTGATGACTCCCTGAGCAGCGAGCCTCGCGACGCTGCGACCTCAGGCGGAAAGGCCAGCGACGCACAGCACACCGCTCCCATTGACCCGGTGGTCTCCGAGCCTCCCACCGACACCAGCCTCATCCCAGTGATGCGCCCCTCTGAGGCCGGCCAGCAAGAGGAGGAGGAAGGCTTCGTCAAGACGCTCACCGGGTCCATCGCCGCCTCCTGGGCCGCAGCAGCCGAGGACGCCAACTTAGAGTGGCAGGAGTACGACGCTGAAGCCGCAGCCCGGGCGGCAGAAGAGGCCGAGGGGGCCGGGGCTGAGGCCACCCGGCACGCTTACACTGACAACTTCTCGCTGGCCGATACCATCGAACCTCCGGCCCCCACCGCGCCGATGCCGGGTCCCGCCGCACCCAGGAGCCTGTCAACAGGCTCCCCCAGCACTGGGAAACTCAGTCGGCTGATCACTGCGCCCTCCACGCCGATCCGGCGCCGCTCGGTGCTCCGCCCGGCCTGGTTCCAGGGCAAGCGGAAGTCACCGCGCAGCCCTTCAGGGCTGTTCGACCGCACAGTGTTCGACCGCCGGGTCAATCCGCAGCATGTGTTCAACAAGATCATGCAGACCGAGCGGCCGGTCACTGATCAGCAGTCCATCATCGACCGGCTGCAGGGAACTCCATTCGAAAACACCGTGCAGGCGGAATTCCACGGCACCGGGGACGAGCTGGAGACCCTCAGCTTTGTACTGGACCTGGGGGAGGCGCTCTTCCGCTACGGGGCCGGTGCCTTGGAGGTGGAGACCTCCATCATCGCAGTCACCGCTGCTTTCGGCATGAAGAACACCGATGTGGACATCACCAACCAGTCCATCAGTCTCAACTGGGCGCCCGAAGGCCAGATCCCCTATTCCCGTGTGCGGGTTGTCCGTTCCTGGTCCTCCAACTTCCAGGCACTCTCCGCAGTGCACCGGCTGGTCACCGACATCACCTCTGGCAGGCTCACCCGCGCCGAGGCTGAGGCTCAGCTGGACGAGATCACCCGCCAGTCCAAGCCCTATCCGCGCTGGATGGTCACCTTCTGCGGAGCGATCTTCGCCAGCTTCTTCGCCAGCTATCTGGGGGCGCCCATCCTGGACGCTTCAGCAGGCTTCGCCGCCACCATCCTGGTGATCTGGGTGGTCCGTCAGCTGACCGCTTGGCGGGTCCCTGAGTTCTTCACCCTGGCCGCCGGCGGGTTCATCGCCTCTGCCTTCGCCATGATGGCCTTCGGCATGGACACCGATATCACCCCCTCTATGGTCACCGCCGGAGGGCTGATGATCCTGCTGCCCAGTGTGCGGATTGTTGGTGCCATCCAGGATGCGATCAACGGCTTCCCGATCACCGCAGCCGGCCGGCTGGTCTCAGTGACCATCGCCTTTGCCGGAATGACAGCCGGGATCATGGCCGCGGTGGTGGGCGCCGAGATGCTGGGCGTAGTGCAGACCGAACTGGCTCAAGGGCTGACCCGCATCTACCCGGCCCCGGCGCTGATTGCGCTGGTTTTCTTCGCCTGCTGTGCGGCCGCCATTGTGGAGCAGACCCGTCCTCTGCTCATCCTGCCCACCGGTGCGGTAGGGGCATTGGGCTTCTGCGCACTCTACCTGGGGGAGATGATCGGCCTGGGCGACCGGTTCACCCCTGTCATCGGCGGACTGGTGGTCGGCGCACTCGGCCGGGTGGTGGCGCTGCGCTTGGGTGCTCCCCAGCTGGTGGTGGCAGTACCGGCCATGATGTTTATGCTGCCCGGGCTCATGGTCTTCCGCGGGATGTATCAGCTGGCCATCGAAAATACGGTCAGCTCCATGATGGGCGGGCTCTTTGAGCTGTTCAACGCACTGATCATCATCATGGCTATTGCCGCGGGGATCGTGCTCGGCGATGTGATCATGCGCCCGCTGACTGCCAACTTGCAGTCCAACGAACGCAGCCGTGGGCGTAGACGATGAGTGAAAGTGTCGCACCTGGCGGTGCTCCAACCGCAATCGACTGTCCGCATGCCACTCGGCTCAGCCGGATCTCCCGTTCGCGTGCTCATCGTGGTGGCAGTCGCCAATCGATCGGGTCAGCACCGAGTTTGGTCAAAGCCTCATCGGTGCGGGAGAAGGGGCGAGAGCCGAAGAATCCCTTATGCGCCGACAGCGGTGAAGGGTGTGCGGAGGCAATCACCGCAGTGTGCCCGCCGGTGTCCAGCATCGGCTGCAGCTGCCGGGCCTGCCCGCCCCAGAGGATCGAGACCAGCGGCGTGCCGCGCTGCACCAGTGCCTGAACCGCCCACTGGGTCACTGCCTCCCAGCCGATTCCGCGGTGGCTCATTGGCGAGCCGGCCGCCACAGTCAGCGCACGGTTGAGCATCAGCACCCCTTGCTGAGCCCAGGCCGTGAGATCTCCGTGCGGACTCGGTGGGATGCCCAGATCATCCTCCAGCTCTTTGAAGATATTGACCAGGGATTTCGGCAGCGGCCGCACATCTGCCGCCACTGCGAAGGACATCCCGATGGGATGTCCAGGGGTGGGGTAAGGATCCTGGCCGAGCACCAGAACCTTGACCTCATCAAAGGGCTGCCGGAAGGCGCGCAGAATATTGGCAGGCTCGGGCAGAATGCGCTCGCCGCGTCGTCGTCGTTCCTTCAGCTGTTCGGCAACGGCGGCGAAATCTGCCTCAGCAGGAGCCAGCGCACGCTCCCAGCCCGGGTCCAAGGGATCTATCAGCTGCTCAAAGACGCTCACACCGTCCAGCCTAAAGCACCGGAAGAGTGTCATATCAGGCGGAAATCCGGCTCCGTGCCGCCGCACAGCCGTAGGATGGGGGCATGACCCAGTTCCCCCATGACGTGTTCGACGACGTCCAGCCCTACCGGCCCGATGAAGTCGGCAAGCACCGTGCCCTCGGTGCCAAACCCTCAGGCGGGGCCGCCGGCCCGGCTGGATTGGGCAAATGGATCGCCCTGGCCGCTGTGGCTGTGCTGCTGATCGTCGGCGCCAGCTGGTTCTTCACCCGCGACGGGGAGGAGGACACCGCCGCCGAAGATGAGCAGCAGGAGCAGACTCCGGAGGAGACCGGTGAGGATGAGGAAGAGGGGAACGGGCAGGAGGATGAGGAAGAGGGGAACGGCGAACAGGGCGGTCTGCCCGAGGCGCTGGGCGACGGGCATACGGTGCGTGCGGTCAACGCCGGCGCCCCCGCCGGCTCAGCTGGTGCTCTGACCAGTGAGCTCCAGGAGTTGGGGCTTGAGGTCGGCGACGCCATGGACTGGGACTTCGGCAACTGGGGGAACCCTCCGGCCACGCCCATGATCTACTACCCCTCTGAGGACCAACAGGCGCAGGCGCAGGCCATCGCCGAAGTGTTGGAGATCGAGACCGTCACCGAATCCGCTGACTGGATGACCATGGTGGTGGTGGTCGGCAGCGAGTACGATCCGGACCCCGCCGAGTAGGGACTGGGCAGTCTCCAGAATCTTGCACTCTAGGCCGTAGAGTGCTAAAAATTGTCTTAGCACTCTCGTGTCGAGACTGCTAACCGAACCATTCAGGTGAGGCCACTGATGTGCCTGGGGTGACGCCCGGGCGCGGCCGTCCGTCGCGGGCATCTGAGCCAGGTTCGACTTATTGACGCGAATCGAAACCACAGTCCAGGAAGGACAGTGCCACTATGGCTAAGACCATTGCATTCGACGAAGAGGCCCGCCGCGGCCTTGAGCGGGGCCTGAACAGTCTCGCCGACGCCGTCAAGGTCACCTTGGGCCCCCGCGGCCGCAACGTTGTGCTCGAGAAGTCCTGGGGCGCACCGACCATTACCAATGACGGCGTCTCCATCGCCAAAGAGATCGAGCTTGAGGACCCCTACGAGAAGATCGGTGCAGAGCTGGTCAAGGAGGTCGCCAAGAAGACCGACGACGTGGCCGGCGACGGTACCACTACCGCCACCGTGCTCGCCCAGGCCCTGGTCAAGGAGGGGCTGCGCAACGTGGCAGCCGGTGCCGACCCGATGGGCCTCAAGCGCGGCATTGACACCGCCGTGGAGGCCGTGACCTCTCAGCTGCTCTCCTCCGCCAAGGAGGTCGAGACCACCGAGCAGATCGCCGCCACCGCCTCCATCTCCGCTGCTGATAAGCAGATTGGTGAGCTGATCGCCCAGGCCCTGGACAAGGTGGGCAAGGAAGGCGTGATCACCGTTGAGGAGTCCAACACCTTTGGCCTGGAGCTGGAGCTCACCGAGGGCATGCGCTTCGACAAGGGGTACCTCTCCGGCTACTTCGTCACCGACGCCGAGCGGCAGGAAGCCGTTCTGGAGGATCCCTACATCCTGATCGCCAACTCCAAGATCTCCTCAGTCAAGGACGTCATCGGAATCCTGGAGCAGGTCATGCAGTCCGGCAAGCCGCTGCTGGTCATCGCCGAGGACGTGGAGGGCGAAGCCCTGGCCGCGCTGGTGGTCAACAAACTCAAGGGCACCTTCAAGTCCGTGGCCGTCAAGGCTCCCGGCTTCGGCGACCGCCGCAAGGCCATGCTGGCCGATATCGCCATCCTCGCCGGCGGCCAGGTCATCGCAGAGGAGGTGGGCCTCTCCCTGGAGAACGCCACCCTCGACCTGCTGGGCACCGCCCGGAAGGTGGTAGTCACCAAGGACGAGACCACCATTGTGGAAGGCGCCGGATCTGCCGACGAGATCGCCGGCCGGGTCAACCAGATCAAGGCCGAGATCGAGAACACCGACTCCGACTACGACCGCGAGAAGCTCCAGGAGCGCCTGGCCAAACTGGCCGGCGGCGTGGCCGTCATCAAGGCCGGAGCCGCCACCGAGGTGGAGCTCAAGGAGCGCAAGCACCGCATTGAGGACGCCGTGCGCAACGCCAAGGCCGCCGTGGACGAAGGCATCGTCGCAGGCGGCGGTGTAGCCCTGATCCAGGCCGGCGCCACAGCCTTCGAAACCCTTTCCCTGGAGGGGGACGAGGCCACTGGTGCCAACATCGTCAAGTACGCCATTGAGGCCCCGCTGAAGCAGATCGCCATCAACGCAGGCCTGGAGGCCGGCGTGGTGGCTGAGAAGGTCAGGTCCCTGCCCACGGGCCAGGGCCTCAACGCCGCCACCGGCGAGTACGAGGACCTGCTGGAGGCCGGCGTGGCTGACCCGGTCAAGGTCACTCGCTCCGCCCTGCAGAACGCTGCCTCCATCGCCAGCCTCTTCCTCACCACCGAGGCAGTGGTCGCCAATAAGCCGGAGCCCGCTCCGGCCGGCGGCGGTGCCCCCGATATGGACGGTATGGGAGGCATGGGCGGCATGATGTAGTGCGTCACCGCACTTCTCTAGTGCTCTCGCGCTTGCCTGTGAAGGGCCCGCCGGAACTCTCCGGCGGGCCCTTCAGCGTACTTGCCGCTACCTGGCGAAGATCTGTGTGTTTGCATTCTCGACGTTCTCGTAGTGGCTGGAGGCGGCGGCCATCGCCTGCCGCACGCTCTGCAGTGACTGCTCCACCTGGGCCTGGGTGGCCCGCCACTGGGTAAGCACATCCTGGAATGCGACGGCAGCGGAGCCCTTCCAAGTCTCCTGCAGCTGGCGCAGCTGCCCCTCCATCGAGTTCACATCCGACTGAATGCGGCTCAGCGTAGCTTCCACAGTGCCGGATTTTGCCATCAGGTCGGCTGTGTCGATCTGAAAAACTGCCATGACAGAGATCCTTTCTGAGATCTGGACTGGTGTATGAAGAAGGCCCGACGCCCCTTCTGAGATCCACGCTAGGAGTGCGGCCCGGATGATGGGGCAGACAAATTCCCGGCTGTGGAGGCACCGGCGTGTTCAACTGACACTAAGCGCCCCTGGGGAAAACTCTGGACCGGGCTAGACTTGAGCCATGCCAGCTTTCCTCACCGGCCCCGTGGCGCGCACCAGCCTGCTGCTCGGGGTGAGCATCACCGCAGCCAGTTTTGCCGCCCTGCTCATCATTCTGGGGCTCTACTTTGCAGAAGCCATTCCCCATCCCGGTCTCTACTGGGCCGCACTCTGGGGTTTCCCGGTCGGCTTTGCCCTGATGTGTCTCTACTTGGTGGCCAACCTCAAAGCACGACGCCGCCTGGCCGGCTCTGCCTGAGAAAACACCCCACGTCTCAACTCAGCTTCCAGCGCTCTTACAGCTAGCTCACAGGAATAGGCGTGAAACTGGCATGCGTGACTGAGAAAACTCCGGAAGCCAAACTGCTCGTCGTCGATGACGAACCGAACATCCGTGAACTGCTCGCCACCAGCCTGCGCTTTGCCGGCTTCGATGTGGCCGCAGCCTCCAACGGGCGCGAGGCCCTGGACACTGCCGAGGCCTTCCAGCCTGACCTGGCTGTGCTCGATGTGATGCTGCCCGATATGGACGGCTTCACCGTCACCCGCCGGCTGCGGGCTTCCGGCAAACACTTCCCGGTGCTGTTCCTCACTGCTCGCGATGACACCGATGACAAGATCACCGGACTCACCGTAGGCGGCGACGACTACGTCACCAAGCCCTTCTCGCTGGACGAGGTGGTCGCCCGCATCAAAGCAGTGCTGAGGCGCACCGCTCCCTACGAGGACGAGGATGCAGTCATCACCATCGACACTCTCGAGCTCGACGACGACGCCCATGAAGTCCGCCGTGCCGGAGAGATCATCGAGCTCTCCCCCACTGAGTTCAAGCTGCTGCGCTACCTGATGATGAACCCCAACCGGGTGCTCTCCAAGCAGCAGATCCTCGACCACGTGTGGGAGTACAACTTCAATGGGGATGCCTCCATTGTGGAGTCCTACATCTCCTACCTGCGGCGCAAGATCGACTCCGGAGCCGAAGGCGCTCCCGCCATCCAGACCAAGCGCGGGGTCGGCTATGTGCTGCAGACCTGGGAGCGCCGTCAGCGTGCTCAGGGGGCAACCGCCTCTGCCTGATTATGGGCAGGGCAGCCGAGTTGTGGCGTCATCGTTGGCGCTGAAGCGATCACACTGCTCAACCGGCTCGGAATAGCCTGAGCAGGCTCAGCTCAATCACGCGTAATCTTTAATGTATGGCCGTCCTGAAATCAGTTGCCCGCGCGTGGCGCAGAACCTCCCTGCGGACCCAACTGGTCACCATTACCTCAGGACTGCTGCTGCTTACCCTGGTGGTCACCACCTTCGTCTCCGCCAGCCTGTTCCGGCAGGAGCTGGAGCGGAATATGGACTCCGAGCTCAGTTCCAATGCCCAGACCCTGGCCAACTACTTCTACGCCCTGCGCGATGATCTTCCCTCCGAGGGCGAGGAGGACAGCGGACCCACCTACGCAGACCTGCAGGCCATTTCCCGGTTCTACGGCTGGCTGCTGGATGAGGAGGGTCAGCCGATCCCCAACCTGAACCTGCGCACCGCGAACTCCGAGACCGCTGATGTTCCGCAGATCCCCCAGCTCACCCCCGAGGAGGCCAGCCAGATCCGGTACCAGGCCTTCGAGGTGCCCGGGACCCAGCCCAACTCCCGGGGTTTCCGGATGATGGCAGTGGACCTGCAGCACCAGGAGGAGACCGTGGTCATCGCACTGCCCCTGGAGAATCTGGAGACCTCCGTGGAGCGAGCCAGCTTCCTAGTCTCCACCATCGGACTGCTGGCCACCCTGGGCGCCTCAGTAATGGCCTATTCACTGGCCACTCGAGCTTTCAGGCCACTGCTGCAGGTGGAGAAGACCGCCGCCGCCATCGCCGAGGGAGACTTCAGCCAGCGGGTGCGCACCAGCTCGCCGCCGGAGACGGAGATCGGTCGGCTGGCCGCAGCGCTGAACACCATGCTGGAGCACATCGAGCAGGCCTTCGCAGAGAAAGAGGCCTCCGAGGAGAAGATGCGCCGATTCATCCAGGACGCCTCCCACGAGCTGCGCACCCCGCTGGTGACCATCCGCGGGTTCTCCGAGCTCTACCGGCAAGGCGGACTGGGAGACAACCCAGAGGTAGTGGGAACCGCGATGGGGCGCATCGAATCCGAAGCCACCCGGCTGGGGCAGCTTGTCGAAGACATGCTCACACTGGCCCGGCTGGATGAACATCGTGCCCTGGAGCGCAAACCCTTGGACCTGAACATCATCGCCCATGAGTCAGTGATGGACATGACCGTCAACGCCCCGGACCGAGAGGTCAAAGTCATCGGGCTCGATGGCGGATTTCCGGCACCGGCGCCGGTCATCGGGGACGAGGGACGCATCCGCCAGATTGTGACCAACCTAGTCACCAACGCCCTGCGCTACACCCCAGAAGGCACCCCTATGGAACTGGCAGTAGGCACCGACAGCCTCATCGAGGGCAAGCCGGAGGCAGTGCTGGAGGTTCGCGACCACGGAGAAGGCATCGAGCCGGAGGACGCGCAGAAAATCTTCGAAAGGTTCTACCGAGCGGACAACTCCCGGCAGCGCGAGACCGGCGGAACCGGTCTGGGCCTGGCCATCTGTGCGGCGATCGCCGCACAGCACGGTGGCAGCGTGCGCCACTCAGAGACACCCGGCGGCGGAGCCACCATGACCCTGCGCCTGCCTCTGGACCAAGAAGCAGTCTCCGCAGAGGAGGATCATGAAGTCGATCTCACCGAGGAGGAGCTGGAGCAACTGCGCTCAGCCGCCCTCGGCGCCAGAGAATGAGCTGATGGGCCTATTTAAGCGGTACTCTGGTATTCGCTCAATTTCGAGGAAGGACTTGACGTGCCTACGGGAAAAGTAAAGTGGTTCGACGCCGACAAAGGTTTCGGATTCGTTACCGGTGACGACGGCCAGGAGGCCTACCTGCACTCCTCCGTGCTGCCCTCCGGAGTCGGCACGGTCAAGGCCGGCACCCGCTTGGAGTACGGCATCGCCGACGGCCGCCGCGGCAAGCAGGCGCTCAGCGTTCGGGTACTCGGTGAGGCCCCTTCAGTCCTGCGGGCCACCCGCAAGCCCGCCGAGGAGATGGGCGAGCTGGTCCAGGATCTGGTCAACATGCTCGACAACACCACAGGCCAGCTGCGCAAAGGTCACTATCCCAAGCCCGAACAGTCCCGGAAGATCGCTGCCATGCTGCGCCGGGTGGCAGAGAACTTCGACGCCTGATCATGCCCAGCCACAAGAAAGACGCCGTGCTGGCCGAGGCGGTCGACGCCGCCCGGACTGGCCTGGACGAGTTCGCTCCGGCAGAGCAGATCGGGGAGCACCTGAGTACCAAGGCCGACGGTGACCGACTGCTCACCCACCGGTTCGCCGCCCACCGGCCGGGCTATCGCGGCTGGGAATGGTACGTGACCCTGGCCCGGGCCCCACGCTCGAAGAACGCCACCGTCTGTGAGCTTGGCATGCTCCCCGGCGAGGACGCCCTGCTCGCCCCAGAATGGGTGCCCTGGTCCGAGCGGGTGACCGAGGACGATAAAGAGTAGAGCTCCTATCCCCGTTCCAGCACACCCCATGCCGGCCCCCAGTCCTGCACAGCACCGGGGGCTTCTGCCGGCGCGGAGACCCGTTTCATCCTTGCAGGATGAAATCCACACATGACAGCAGGGCGCTGACATCCTCGGGATCGGTGGCCACAAAAGTGGCGATCCGCAGCTGGTTCCGGCCCAGCTTCCGGTAGGGCTCCACATCCACGATCCCGTTGACCCGCAGCGCGGTGGCCACGGCGGCCGCATCTACTGATTCGTTAAAGTCCACTGTGACGATCACATTGGACCGATCCTCAGGCTTGACCACAAAAGGTGTGGCTACCCGGTGGGCCTCAGCCCACTGGTAGACCCGCCGTGCTGATTCTGCCGTGCGAGCAGCGGCGAAATCCAATCCTCCGCAGGTGTTGATCCATCGGATCTGCTCCTCCAGGGTGACCAGTGTGGCTAGAGCCGGGGTATTGTAGGTCTGGTCCTTCCGTGAGTTCTCGATGGCTGTGGTCAGGCTCAGGAAGTCGGGGATCCAGCGCTGTCCGGCCAGCCGCTCTGCCCGTTCCAGCGCGGCCGGTGACATCACCGCCACCCAAAGACCGCCGTCGGAGGCGAAGTTCTTCTGCGGGGCGAAGTAGTAGACATCGGTCTCTGTGATGTCTACCGCGAGCCCGCCGGCAGCCGAGGTGGCGTCAATGGCGATCAGGGCGCCGTCATCGGCTCCTGGCACCCGGCGCACCGGAGCGGCAACCCCTGTGGAGGTCTCATTCTGCGGCCAGGCGTAGAGATCCACCCCCGCCTCGCACACCGGCTCCGGGCGGGTGCCCGGTTCCGCGGTGAGGATGGAGCTTGGCTCTAGGAACGGGGCTTTATCCGTGGCTTTGGCGAACTTGGAGCCGAACTCTCCGAAGGACAGATGCTGAGCCTTGGCGCTGACCAGCCCGAAGCTGGCAATGTCCCAGAACGCAGTGGAGCCCCCCACGCCGAGCACCACCTCATAGCCCTCCGGGAGGCTGAACAGCTCGCTGAGACCCTCCCGGATGCTGCTGACCAGGTTCTTCACCGGGGCCTGGCGGTGGGAGGTGCCCAGCAGGTGCCGTCCAGAGTCCACCAGGGCGCGGACCTGCTCAGGACGTACCCGGGAAGGTCCGGCTCCGAATCTGCCGTCCTGGGGCAGCAACTCAGCGGGAATGGTGATGGTCTCTGGGCTCACAGACGCTCCTTGATATATATGCTGGTCTTGTGACCGATCTTATCGATACCACTGAGATGTATCTGCGCACCATCCTCGACCTGGAGGAGGAGGGGATTGTTCCGCTGCGCGCCCGGATCGCCGAGCGTCTGGAGCACTCCGGGCCCACGGTGTCCCAGACGGTGGCCCGTATGGAGCGCGACGGTCTGCTGCGGCTGACCGAGTCCCGCCAGCTGGAGCTGACTGAGGCGGGCCGTGAGCGCGCGGTGCAGGTGATGCGCAAGCACCGGCTGGCCGAGCGTCTGCTCTCTGATGTGATCGGACTGGAGTGGCCCTACATCCACGAGGAGGCCTGTCGCTGGGAGCATGTGATGAGCGAGCGGGTGGAACGCCGTTTGGTGGAGCTGCTGGATGACCCGGTGGAGTCTCCCTACGGCAATCCGATCCCTGGGCTGGAGGAGCTGGGTGTGACCACCGGGGCCCACCCTTCGCAGTTGGCGCGGAAAACATTGCGCGAAGCTGCCGAAGAATACGACGAAGTCCGCGGCACCTCATCCTGGAAGGTCCAGCGGCTTGCCGAATCCATTCAGGTGGAGCCCGAAGTGCTGGAGCAGCTGCTGGAGGTAGGGCTGCGGCCTGGGGTGCCGGTGGAGATCACCGGTCTCACCAAGGCCTATGCACTGCTGACGGTGGATGACTCTGAGGAGGGAAAGCTCGAAGTGGAGCTGCCCCTGGAGGTCGCCCAGCACATTTTCGTCAACGAAGGATGACCGCTGAGAGCTCCCCCACATCTGGGGTTCTGAGCTTGGCTGTTGTGACGTTTCTGTGACAAAGTGTTGCGCCGGGCCACGCGCGCCGTGATCTAAACGTGACATCTATATCAATCTGTTATAAAGTCGTCCTCGTGCTCGGGGCAGAAGTCCGATCTGCTCCGAATTCCTTCCACTGGCACCAACCCTGCAAGCCGGTGGGAGTGAGTTCGCAAACTGACGCAACTGTGCAGGGAAAGGTTTCAACAACTCGTGACAGACAACACCAGCTTCGACTCGCGCCGTGCCCGGCGCGCTCAGAAGACCAGAGCCTCCGCAGGCCGCACTGCTGCCGCTGTTCTGGCCTCCGCAGGTCTGCTGATCGGCACTGGCGTAGCAGCCAATGCCGATAACAGCACCGCCGCTGAGGGCCGTGCCGCCACCACCGCTCCGGTGTCCGCCGCCTCGCTGACCGTGGAGCGCGCCGCAAACGTTGAGGCCCCCGCTACTGTGAGTGCCCCGGCCGAGGTCGTCTTCAGCACTGAACGTGTGGCTGTGTCCTCTGAGGGCGCTCCCCAGCCTGAGCCTGAGCCAGAACCGCAGGAAGAGCCCGCTGCCCAGCAGCAGACCTCACAGGAGAGCCAGCCCGCTCAGCAGCCGTCAGAGAGCTCGACCAGCTCCGACCAGAGCAGCAGCTCTTCGACTTCCAGCTCCTCTTCAAGCTCCAGCTCCTCTTCCTCGAGCTCCAGCGAGTCCAGCTCCTCCTCGGAGCAGCCCGCACCGACTGAGAGCTCCAGCGGCGGCCACGGTTCCGTGGTCAGCGCTGCCTACGCCGGAGTCGGCTCCCCCTACAGCTATGGCGGAACCACTACGTCCGGCTTTGACTGCTCTGGATTCGTCAACTGGGCCTACGCCCAGGCTGGCTCCCCGCTGAACGCGCGGACCACCCACCAGATGGCAGCCTCCTACACTCAGGTGTCCACCCCGGCACCAGGTGACATCGTGCTGGCTAACGGCAATGCTCATGCCGGGATCTACGTGGGCAACGGCCAGGTCATCAGCGCCACCGTCTCCGGCGGCGTGCGTGTGCATGCTCTGAACGCCGGCTGGCACCGGGTCAACGCGATCGTCCGCCCCGGCGGCTGATCCGCAGCATCCCGGAATCTTCCAGCGGGTGGGGCGCAGCTCTTCGGAGCCGCGCCCCACCCGCTTTTAATGCGCTCAGCAAATGTCCAGAAAGCGCACAGGCTTGCAGCTGACAGTAAGCTGCGGTTGGGCGAAAGTTGCGGGCTCCGTGACCTAAATGTGACATTGAGATCGTTCTGTTATAAAGTCATCTCCGTGATGACCACAGAGACCACCATTCAGTCCCGGCGCGAGCGGCGCATGGCCTCCGAGGCCGCCGCCCGCCGAAGCGCAAAAGCACGTGCCGCCAAGACCGGCCGCAACGTCGGAGTGGTGCTGGGCACCTCCGGCCTACTGCTCTCCACCACAGTGGCAGCGATGGCCGATGAGACCTCCCAGGAAGAGGGTCGCGCCCAGGCCACGGTAGCTATCGATGCTTCCGGCCTCGAGCCAGCCAGTGTGACTGAGCCTGCAGCTGTGACTGCCTCAGAAGAGATTGAACTGGCCTTCGACCGTCCAGCAGTAAGCACTGAGGCTGCGCCTGAGCCCACTACCTCCACCAGCTCCAGCCAATCTGACACCTCCCAGTCCAGCTCCACCCAATCTGGCACCACTCAGGCTGCCGCCAGCACCCAGACTCAGTCAGCACCGGCCAACGGGGGAGTGATCAACACGGCCTACAGCGCGATCGGTGTCCCTTATGTGTGGGCTGGCTCCAGTCTCTCGGGCATGGACTGCTCAGGCTTCATCAACTGGGTGTACCGCCAACACGGTATCAACCTGCCGCGCAGCACCCATGGCATGCTGGCCGCACTGCCCCGAGTTTCCACTCCGCAGCCTGGTGACATCGTGATCTCCACTGGTATCCGCAGTGCTTATCACGCCGGCATCTACGTTGGCAACGGCCAGATGGTCGGCTCGCTCTCAGGCCAGGGCGTGACCACTCACGGTTACCACGAAGGATGGCACAACGTAGTTGCCATCCTCCGGCCGGGAGGCTGATCTACAGCCCACGGCAGAAAAACAGGTCTCCAGTGTGTGGGGTGCAGTTCGTCGAGAACAGCACCCCACAGCTGTATCCACTCCACTTAGTGGGCTGATCAGACCGGTTAGGGTTTATAGTGAATCGGGAAGCAGCCACTGCACAGAGAACAACACACGGTGAGAAGACTCTAGGAACAGATATGCGCGCCCTGGTGCTCAACGCAGGCTACGAGCCGCTGAGCGTGGTGACCTCCCGCCGCGCAGCCGTCCTTGTGATGCGCGGAAAAGCCAGTGTCCTGGCAGAGGACGGCAATCCCATCGTGTCTCCTTCGGCACTGATTCCCCGCCCGGCAGTGATCCTGCTCCACCAGTATGTGCGTGTGGTGCGCCGCCGGCCCTCGGCACCTTCACGCCGTGGCATCCTTCGCCGGGACCAGCGTCAGTGCGGCTACTGCGGCAAGCAGGCCGCCACAGTGGATCATGTGATTCCTAAGTCCAGGGGCGGGGACTCCAGCTGGGGGAACCTAGTGGCATGCTGCGGCCCCTGCAATGTTCGCAAAGGGGATAAAACCCTGGAACAACTGGGTTGGAAGCTGCTGATCACCCCCAAAGCACCCCCGCACCATATGTGGTTGCCTGCCGAGCTGGATGCGCCGTGCGATGCCTGGATGCCCTTCCTGGGGCAGAGCACAGGGCAGCAGGTCACTTCTGCTGCAGCGGCGTAAGTAATACGAGGCCATGTATTGGCGGTGAGCGGTCAGTAGCGTAGGCTGAGGGTTATTGAACGTCATTGCTTTACCCCAGTGGCCTCAACACCTCTGCAACGGCCTGGCCGGCTGCTGCAGAAAATGCGCCGTGAACGTATCGGCGCATCTGAAGAAACACAGTTAGGAAACATCATGGCCACTGGCACCGTCAAATGGTTCAACGCCGAAAAGGGTTACGGCTTCATTGCCCCCTCCGATGGCACGGACGACGTCTTCGTCCACTACAGCGCAATTGACCCCGGCAACGGCGGGTTCAAGACTCTCGAAGAGAACCAGCAGGTTCAGTTCGAGACTGCCTCCGGTCCTAAGGGCCTGCAGGCAGAGAACGTCAGCGCTCTCTGACCCAAGACTTTCTGCGCAACGGCCCCCGGCCCGCCACCACGGCGGGACCGGGGGCCGTTGCCTTTAACCTTCAGCTGGCAGAAAGTGGAGTGGGACCCGGCCCCGGCGTAGAGTAGCTCGGCGGGAGGACGTATTGGCTACTGAACTCACGCGCAGGCAGCTCTACCTGGCCTGCGGAATCACTGCATCAGCCGGTTTTGTGGACGGGGTGGGGTTCATCCACCTCGGCGGGTACTTCGTCAGCTTCATGTCTGGTAACTCCACTCGGGCAGGGGCTGATCTGGCCGAGGGTGATCTGCTCGGCTGGGGCAAGGCGCTGGGCCTGGTCGCCGCGTTCGTCTGCGGAGTCATCCTCGCTTCCCTGGTCACTACCAAGAACAGTACGACCACGCCCGTTCAAGGGTCCTCTCCGCTCACCCCGCAGTTGCGCGCCATCTGGCTCTCGGTGGGAATCCTGATGCTCGCCGCCGTCTGCGGCACCGTGCCTGCTGCCGGGCTGGATACTGCCGAGCTTGCCGTGGCTCCGCTGATCGCTGCCGCCATGGGAGCGGTCAACTCCACCTTCACCCGTGGCGGAGAGGTCTCGGTGGGACTGACCTATATGACAGGTGCACTGGTCAAGGCGGGCCAGCTCTTCGCCGCCAGGCTCCGCGGGGTGCCTGAGACCAGATGGCTGCGCTACGCGGCACTTTGGCTGGCTATTGCGGCCGGCTCCGCCGCAGGTGCCATCAGTTACCTGGCAGCTGGGCTGGTCATCCTGTGGGCTGCGGTCGCCCTGCTGGCTTGCTGCGCAGGATTGGTGTGGTGGCGTCGTCGCAGTGCTGCTCCCCGCCTTCACGGCCTGAAGCACGGGTAGGCTAAAAGGACGCGAGCGGAACGGAGCGAGAACCAGCATGCGGATACAGTACAGCGAGGACAACAACTCCCTTGAACTGCGCAGCGGTGGCGGCGCCCAGTCCTGCCTCGGCTTAGGCATCGGACTCTTCGGGTTCGTCTTCGCCTGTTTTGTGGGCGGGTCCATCTTCTGGGCCCACTACCAGTCCGAGCGGATGCCCACCCCCTGGTGGATCTTGGCCATGCCGCTGTTCTTCTTAGGCTTCGGCATCCTCTCAACGGGTGGCAACCAGCGCAACCACGCCCACCTGGCCCGCTACGGGCAGAGCCACAGCACACTGAGCAAGTGGTTCGGCCTGCAGAAAGAGGAGCAAACCTTCGACGCCGCCGCAGCCCACCACCTGCACCTGCATACTGAGGAACGGATCACCCGGAATAAGAACGGCACCTCCCGTTACCGGGTCTCCCATCTGGCAGTGGTGATGCGTGACGGTTCCGAGGTGCTCATCGGCAAGCAGCGCCGCAGTGGGCTTGGCGGTCAGCAACCCCTGCTGGAGCAGGCCGGGGAGATCGCCCTGTTCCTCGGCGTGCCGCTGGAGCGCACTGGCATCGGTGCACCGATCGGATACGACCTCCCGCCAGGAGGTGCGAGTGGCTCTCCCCAGCAGTGGGGTGGGCCACTGGGGCAGGCTCCTGGGCACAGCTATCAGCAGTTTCCCAGCTACGGGCCGCCTGGGCCGGGCGGCTATCCGCCTCGTCAGTCGCCTGGGCATGGGGCTGCGGGTCATCAGCACGGCCCTGGTGGGCAGAACCCCGGCGACGGTGGTGGACTGCCGGACTGGATCCGCGGCCAGGATCAGTAGGCGTCGTCGTACTCAGCTGTTCTCAGCTGAGGGCGATCAGTGAGATGCCGATGACCACGATGCCCGCGCCCAGAATTCTGCGCAGCGGATCCTGCTCTTTGAAGAACCACCAGGCCAGCAGGGACCCGATGATGATTGAGGATTCTCGCACCGGAGCCACCAGAGCCACTGAGGTGAAGGTCATCGCATAGAGCACCAGGATGTAGGCCAGCGGTGACAGTGCAGCGATGACGATTGCCGGGCGCAGGTCAGTGCGCAGGGTGGGGCGGATGTGTTCACGCCTGGTCAGCAACCAGGGCAGCATCAGGGCGGACTGGATGAGTCCGCCAAGGCCGAAGTAGATGATCGGGTCCACGGCTAAGGTGTTGACGGTGAAGTTGTCCCACAGGGTGTAGGTGGCGATTGCGGCCCCGGTGGCCGAACCGTAGAGCAGGCCGGTGGTCAGCCCGGAGGAGCGTTGGAACAGCTTCCGGCCGGTGACGGTCAGAATCCCGCCGATCACGATCAGACCGCCGAACAGGGCCAAGGCCTCCGGGCGCTCACCCAGGAAGCAGACGGCCACAATAATGGTCAGCACTGGGCCGACGCCGCGTGCCACCGGGTAGACCACGCCCAGATCGGCATTGCGGTACCCGGTCTGCAGCAGCATGGCGTATCCGATATGCAGCAGTGCAGTGACTAAGGAGGCCAGCGGCAGCTCCCAGCCGTAGCTGGCCCCGGTGGTCACCGCGTAGACGATGCCCACCGGCAGGGTGATGGCGCAGCCCAGCGAGTAGTAGAGCCATACGAACACAGTGGTATCGCCCTGAGCCGTTTTGGCGGCCAGGTTCCAGACCGCATGAAAGACGGCGGCGGCCAGCACCATAGCCAAAGCTGCCGCGCTCATGGGTGGGGAGTTTCGGCCGGCAGGTCCATGGTCAGAGCTGCGTGCAGCACATCCACCACGGCCAGATGGGCGATCCTGCTGGAGGACTCGGTGAGCAGCTCAGCGTGGCCGGAGCCCAGGGCCACCAGAGCGATCTCTGCAGCGCGCGCCAGGGTGGATTCGGAGTAGCTGGTGATGGCGATGACGGTGGCACCGCTGGAGGCGGCTTCCCTGACCACCTCCATGGTCTGTGGGGTCTCGCCGGAGTGACTGACCGCGATCAGCGTGTCCTGATCGGTGAGCAGCCCGGCGGCCAACACCGCTGAGTAGGAGTCTTCGGTGTGTTGGACGGCCAGTCCGGCAAATGTCAACCTGAATGCGGCGTCGGCGGCAACTGGCAGGGAGGTTCCAGCGGCGGTGGCTTGGACTCGGCGGGCGGTGCGCAGAGTGCTGATGGCCCGTGCCAGGTTGTGCTGGTTCAGAGTGCCGTGTACTGCACGCAGGCTCTCGGCGTGACTGGCCACGATGACCTCTGTCAGCTCTGCTGAGGTGGTGGATTGGCTCAGGCTCCGGGCTGCTGAACTGCTGTCCTGGCCGTGGGTGGCTCGGGCAAGATGCTTCTTCAGCTCCGGCAGACCGGAGTATCCGGCTGATCGCACAGCCCGGACCACAGTGGCGGCCGAAACCTGGGCCCGGTGGGCGATCTGCTGTGCGGTGGCGTCAAGTACAAACAGTGGTTCCTGGATCATCAACTCCACCACGGCGGCATGTCC
Source organism: Nesterenkonia ebinurensis (assembly GCF_008711175.1). Lineage (GTDB taxonomy): Bacteria > Actinomycetota > Actinomycetes > Actinomycetales > Micrococcaceae > Nesterenkonia > Nesterenkonia ebinurensis. The sequence continues at coordinate 296,042 of NZ_VWNF01000032.1, read as the reverse complement.
GGGTTTGAGGCTGGGCAGCAGGGAACGCAGCCGACCCTGCAGCGCTGTGAGACCCTCAAAAGCTGAAACCATATTGCGCATAATACATTACTAATGAAATAACGTTACAACTAGGTGCCTCTCAGGCTCCAGGCGTGATATGAGAGAGGTATGAAACGGAAGCTGATGAGTTTGCTGGGTGGTGCTGCGGGCGCCGTCGTGCTCTCTGCCTGTGCCGGAGGCGGCACCAATATGACCGAGGCGATGGATCAGGTGCCTGCGCCAGAGGAGCCCTATGTGGCTTTCACTGATATGGAGTGGTTCCGAGAGCTCAGCGAGGAGGACCTCGAAGCGCGGGAGCGAGACTACCGGTGGAGCACTGCGGATCTGGCCGTGGGCTTCGATGATCTCGGTCCGTACCTGATGCAGGGCCGGCTGGACGGGCTGCCGCTGGACCTCTATGCGCTCGATCAGGCGCTGCGAGTAGGGTTCTCGGCAGAGGCAAGCGGTGCACTCATCGGGGATCTGGACGCCGATGCTCTGCACGCCGAGCTTACCGAGCGTGGTTGGGAGGGCGAAGATGTGCTGCGTGTGACAGATGATGTGGAGCTGAGCCACTTGGTGGTCTTCTTCCCGCAAGTTGTCATTGATGATAAGGCCCTGGTGTACGCCAGGCACGGCGTGGACCTGGAAGAGGGCTCCAGTGCGGCTGAGGACGAGCGGTTCGCCCCTTACCTGGACTGCTTAGGTGAGGTGGTGGCGGGGCAGATCATCCAGGGCGTTGCAGTGGGGGTGGCCCCGGATGATGAGGACTTGCCGCGCGGTGTCATCTGTGCGGCAGGTGACCCGGAGTCGCTCTCTGCGGAGATAGTTGAAGAGATTGAGTCGGGGCGTAATCCCTATACCGACCGGGAGTACGGTGATGATCTGATTGAGCCGGAGGCGGACCCGCACAGCGAACTTGCCCGGGTTTACGTGAGCTTCCCTGAGCGCGGCGAGCATGATCAGCTGCTGACCAGTGTCCTGTTCATGATGCACCAGCAGGGCAACTTGCCGGGCTTGATCCACCAGGCTGATCAGGAGTTCCAGGAGTGGTTGGAGGACACCCTCAGCACCCCACCCGGCGGGGGAGAGGACGAAGAATGAGTGCACCTTCGTGGATCTTCTCAAACCGCCGGAAGCCGGTGAAAACGCTGATCCGCAGTGTTCTCAAGGGGTCGGCGAGACGTCTGCCTCGCCCGCAGATACAGCAGATTCGACTCATCCACCCGTCCAGTTTTACGCTGGAGTGGGCTTGACCTCTATTTTGAGGGGTTTTGTCAGGTTTTCGGTCGCTCTCACAGCACCTGATGCACCCGTGTGTGACTTCCACGTTTAAATGACGGGGTTCTTCTGACACTCGGTGGCGGCCTTCGCCCGCGTGAGCGGGGCCGCCACCAAGCGTTCCGTAGAGCGATCCGCTTACGGGGCAGTCCATGCCTGCCCGCTGAACGATCGCCTACAACAGCTGGATCCTGCACTCGATGCCAGGTGCGCGGGCCAAGCGGGCATCGGTGGGTCATAAGGGCAGTTGCGTTGGTCTTCTCCGCAAGGGCGACGTAAGTGGCGTCGTAGCCGCTCAGATTATTCCGCAGGGCCCATATCCGCGGCCGAAGCCAGTCGGCGGGAAATCTTGTGATCGTCAGACTGCTGAAGCCCTCCATCGCGAAGTTGCCCTGCTCTTTGGTGAGCACGTGGCAGTGAAGAAGACCTCGCAACACATGGGCGACCTCAGTGCCGATCAGATGGGGCGCCGCGAGCTCTTCTTCGCCCAGAAAGTCAGGATCAAGGTCGCCGGCAAGCAGTTCGACGACCACGCCAGGGTCCAGGACTCTCATTCGCCACGGCCCTCATAGAGCACGGACAGAATCGTGTTGCGATCTGTCGGCCCTTGGACCTTCTCCTGGGTGCGGCAAATGGTCGCGCTGCTTCATTGAACGATCGGCTTAAGGTTCTTCAGCATCAGGTGTCAGCCACAATTCGTTGGACCACCTGGTCGCAGGTTTCCGACGGCCCTATCCGCCTCTCTTGAACGAAGGAAAGTGGCTGCCAGCCGTGATACCAGGAACGCATCTGGTCTTCGCCAAACTCACTTGCTTGCCTTCTGCCCGCGTGACGCCGCACAGTTTCTTCGAAGGACAGATCGAACGCGTAGAACCGGGTGTCGCCAGCCGTCTCAGCTACACGTTCGAGCATGGTGCTATACCGCGTAGCGTTGAGGATGCCCTCGAGGACGACGTGATGGCCCGACGAGAGGCAATGGTTTGCCGCAACTTCAAGTAGTTTCGCGTGGGCCATGCTCTCCTGCTCACGTTCGTCGTAGATAATCCGCCGGAAGTAGTCCTGTTCAAGTATGGCTACCGGTGGCGCCAACGCGCGTTGCAGGGCGGCGGCGACAGTGCTCTTTCCAGAGCCGGAATTGCCTCGCAGTACGACAAGCACTTCTGAATCGTAACGTCCGAAGCTGGCTCTTCGCAGTTTAGGGTGTAGCGGTCGGAGCGTCGGTACCCGGGTAGAGATCGAGGTCTTCCAAGGATGGAGGTTCCTACGCCACCCATCCGGAAGACCTCGACGTGCTTGACGCTACCTTCGCGCCCCCTGACCTGACCATGTTCTGCCGCCTCGACCAGCTCGGCCTGCAAGCCGTCGGGCAGCGCCTTGAATCCGATCCCGAGCGGTGCTCGTCTGCCGGGCTGTCGAGCACCTCCGCAGCTCCGCCCTGGGCTTCCGCAACCTCACCAACTACATCGCTTATGTGAAATTCCGCATAAGCGCCGGTATGTCGGCCTCGGCAGTCGTGATGAACTCATGGACGCCGGGAATATCGGTGTCGCACATTGGCGACCAGTCGATGGCTCAGGATTCGACGTTCACGCGGCTCCTAAACGAGACATACACGGCAGAGAGTCGTGACCGGCTGAAGTGACGATCCAAACGTAGATGCAACTACTTTCACGACTGCACGGGTTCTTAGCTCTGTGTAGTAACGCGTCATTTGATATGTTTATAATGCGGTTAGATGTCGATGTTGCGTTTAGATGATAATTGAGGTTGTTTATTCGTTTCTGGCACGTTGAAGTTCGTAGCCGAGGATGACCGCATGCACTCGGTCGCGGATGTGTAGTTTGGCGAAGATTGAGTTGATGTGTGATTTGACTGTGGACTGAGCAAGGTGAAGCTCTGCGCTGATTTCGGCGTTGTTCAGTCCGCGCACGATGGCGGTGAAGATATCTTTTTCGCGTGAACTCAGTATTTCCAGTTGCGCCGATGGAAGGGAAGCAGGCCGGTTTTCCTGCGCGATGTCTGTTGGTGAGTCGAGGTAGTGCTCAATGAGCCGAGTGGTGATGCGGGGCGCGACGACTGCCTCTCCTGATGCAACGGTCTTTACTGCTTCGACCAATGCTTCGGGCCTGGTGGTTTTGAGAAGAAATGCGCTTGCTCCTGCTTGGAGGCTGCCGAAGGCGTAGGCGTCGAGGTCGAAGGTGGTCAGCACGATCACTTTAACGGAGGGATGAACACTGGTGATGATGCGTGTGGCTTCGATACCATCCATGCCTGGCATACGCACGTCCATGAGTACGACATCAGGAATGTCCTGGCTGATGAGGGTGATTGCGGTTTCGCCGCTGTCGGCTTCGCCGATGACTTCGAGGTGGTCGCCGGAGTCGAGAATGAGTGCGTTTCCGGCGCGTTCGAGGGGCTGATCGTCGACTACGACGATTCGCAGAGTGTCTGGCTCTGACGTGTTCATGTGGGTTCAGCACTTTTCAACGGGATGCTTACGCGGGTGCGCCAGCCGGTGCCCGGCGCAGCGTCAGTGCTGGCCAGTGGTCCGGATTCGAGTGTGCCGCCGAATACCTCTGCTCTTTCGCGCATGGCTCGCAAGCCGACCCCTGCCCCGAGCCTGGTGGTAGCCGGGCCGGGCTTGCTGTTGTCGGTGATAGACACGGTGAGACGATCCTTGCCCTGATGGATGGCGACTTCAACGTAGCTTGCCTCCTGAGCGTACCGGAGCGCGTTGGTGAGACCTTCCTGCACGATGCGGTGGACGGTGGTGCGCAGCGCCGGTTCGTGGGTGTACATGGTGTCCGTGCCGACCAGGGTGACGGGAAGGCCAGCGGTGCGGAATACCTCGACCTGCTCCTCGATAGACGGGACGTTGTGACCAGAAAGCTCCAGGTCAGCATCGAGAGCGTCATCGTTGTCTCGGAGCAGCCGGAGGATGCGCTGCATTTCTTCAAGCGCTGACTCACCGACATCGCCAAGCTGTTCGAGTGATTTCCGGGCTCGCTCGGGGTGCTTCTGCCAACCTGCACGCGCGCCACCGGCTAGGGCAACCATCACGGTGACCGAGTGAGCGACTACATCATGCATCTCTGCGGTGATCCGGGCACGTTCGGCTGCCGCTGCTCGTTCTTCGCGCATGGTGACCATGTCTGCCAGAGCGGTGTGGCGGGCGCGGCTCGCGCGCACAGCAATTCCAATGGCAAGTGCAGTCAACGCGATCGGCTGCAGCAGCACCGCCGGGAACTCGTCGCGGAACCCCAGGATTATCGTGATTCCGGATACGGCGAAGATCACAACCTCGCTGACCAGATATCCCAGGATCGCAGTACGCAGCCTCGTCAAAGACGCGAGCGTGTAGACACCGAAGAAACTCTCGAATGCCGCGACTGTGGTGCCTGCTGCGCCGATAGGGTTCAGCGCTGCGAGTCCTACAGCGATCAGCAGCACAGGCAGCGGGTAGGAGCGTCGCCACCAGAAAGCAGCACCGACCCCTACCGCACATAGATAGCCGAGCCAGGCGTGCGCGGGTGAGACGATCACCAGTGCAGTGACCATGGGAGCAGTGCAGACCAGGATGATGAGGACATCAAAGATGCGTGGTCGGGCCGCGAGCCAGCGCACCAGCGCAGGTCGCTGCACCACGGTCACATTCACTGCTATATCAGCGCGCAAAGCTCCCGTCACCCTTTCCGTGCTCGTGATCGACTCTTATCCCATTATCGACGGTATGAGCGAGCAGAGTCCGAGACCACCACCCGTGGGTGGAAAGGCTCCTCGATTTTCCACCCACGGGTGGTGTCAAGGTCCTGGGTCTGATTTCTAGCGTGGAAGACGTGCACGAAACCAGCTACGGAAGGGCAGGATCATGAGCGCAACCACCGACTCCCAACACAGCCGAGCAGGCGCTCAGACTCTTGACTGGTTGCTTCGGGCAGAGAACCTCAGCAAGGCATTCGGTCAGACCCAAGCCTTGTCCAAAGCTTGCCTCGACCTCTACCCCGGTGAGGCAGTCGCGATCATGGGTCCCAGCGGATCAGGCAAATCCACCCTGCTGCACGCTATTGCTGGCATCATCTCCGCCGATGAGGGGAAAGTGATTCTGCGCCGACCAGACGATGAAGGTCTCGACGACATCACCACGCTCTCGGAAGCAAAGCGATCAGCCTTCCGGCTGCACCGATTCGGGTTCGTCTTCCAGCAGGGCATGCTGATCCCCGAACTCACTGCTGAGGAAAACATCGCCCTGCCCTTGCTGTTATTGGGAAGCGGTCGGACGGAGGCAGTACAACAGGCAAACAGCGGGCTGGAACGGCTCGGGCTTGCAGGTCTCGGTGAGCGACGTATTGGACAACTCTCCGGTGGTCAGGCACAACGTGTCGCGATCGCTAGAGCCCTGGTCACCGACCCAACAATCATATTCGCCGATGAGCCGACCGGCTCGCTGGACTCCCGCACCGCCGAAGAGGTGCTCGACGCACTGCTGGCCACCAACGACGGCGCAGACCGGGCTCTTGTCATCGTCACCCACGACGAACAGGTTGCGGCACGCTGCGACCGCACCGTGCGCATGCTCGATGGACGAATCGAGGCCACACGATGAGCACCTCAGCAGCCCTGCTCCTGATTCGCCCCAGCGGGACTTCGGCAACGCTCACTCGCTTACAACTGCTCGCATCCGGTGTCACCACCCTGCTGACGTTTGCAGTCATCATGCTCGCGATCGCCTTCTGGAACACCCCCACCAATGAAGTCGGCTACACGGTGCTGGCCGTATCCCTGGTCGGGCTGCTGATCGTGCCACTGATCACTCTCGGTTCCGCCACAGCTAGGCTTGCCGCCCGAAGCCGAGACGACCGCCTGGCCACGCTCCGCTTACTCGGTGCGACCTCAGCACGGGTGCGACGTATCGCCGTCACAGAGGTGACCGTCATCGCGGCGATGGGTGTGCTCATCGGCACAGTTTTCTCGGCAGCGTTGCCCTTCGTTCTGGGTCTGCTCACTGTCTACGGAGAACCACTCCAGGCAGCCGAACTCTGGCTGCCCTGGTGGCTCACCGTTGCGATTCCTCCCGCCTTGGTCGCTCTGGCTGGAATCAGCGGAATGCTCGGCCTGCGTCAGGTCATGCTCTCCCCCCTAGGAGTACGCACCAGACAAGACGTACCGCGACTGAGCTGGCTACGCCTGCTCGCCGCAGTCGCCGTGCTCGGCATTGCGGTGCTCATTATGCAAACCGCCTCCGACGGGTGGGGCGCAGTCGTGCTCATTATCGTTCTGGCCGTCGCAGTGCTTGCGGTCATGGGCGTCCTCGGCCTGGTCGGCCCATTCATAGTCTCACGCCTAGCACACTCACGAGCGAGAAAAACAGCTGATCCAACTCGATTGATCGCTTCCCGTAGCATCATCGATAACCCGCGTACCGCATGGCAGGAGGCCTCAGCCCTCGCTCTGACCACATTCGTGCTCATCCCGGCAGGCAGCATGCTCGGCTACCTCGACACCATTCAGAACAGCGCCAGCAGAGAGATCATGACCACCGACCAACTGTTGATGTTCGCCGATGCCCGCACCATGGTGATTGCGCTGGTCACGGTCTCGTTCCTCGTGGTGGCCTGCCAGATCGCGATCACCCAGACCGCAGCAGTCATCGAGCGCCGCGAACTCTACATCGCGCTCGACCGTATCGGCATGCCCGCAAAAGACCTCAACAGGTCTCGTCGGCTTCGCGTCACAATGACTGCCAACATCGCAGTCATTGGTTCAGCCATCGCAGCTGCAGTACTCGCATTCTGGATGGTGTTCATGGCACTGGCCACCGCACCGTTGTTCGTCCTCGCAATCATCATAGTGCTCACCGTGGGGCTGTTGCTGATACAACTCGGGGTCACCTCAACCAACCCGGTACTGGCACGGGTACTCAACGCACCTACGCGAGGCGAGTAAACAAAATGGGGACCACGGTCGCCGTTTCCCGGGTCTTATTTACAGCATCAGGACAGTTGGGGCTGGTACAGGAATAGGTGAGGTTGGGTTTCTTATTCAGGCCGTTAGTGACAGGGCCTGGGTCAGTAGTTTCTCCTCGAACGCGACTGGGGGCAAACGGCCAAGTTCCTTCTGTTTTCTCCTTCGGTGATAGGTGCGTTCAATCCAGCGGACGATCCGCAGTCTGGCGAGACTGCGCGTTCAAACGATCCCCTGGCGCACTGGTGATTCGTGGACCTTTGGGTGCGGGCCGCGCGTAAGCTGAGGGGGTGTTCATCCGGTTTCAGAGCATGATTCCTAATCATCACGGGCAATTTCCTGGTGTCTTTGCACTAGTCAATGGCTTACTTCACGAGGGGCGCCTCGGCGGTGATATAGCGGCATTGGTGCGACAAACCAACGACTACTTCAATGAAGCCTACGCTGACCCAACCAACGTCGTCCCTGACTGTTTTGATCCCTCGGTGAATCGTGGAGCTCGATCTTGGTTCCGAGCTGAAGCGACTGAACTTCTCGAACGTACCGCAGACTATTTGGAACTGCTGGACGAACACGATGTGCCATGGGTGGAGCTGCGCACTGCTTCACCTGGGCGCATTGTCTATCAGGACGAGGTCCAGGTGGTTGCTGTGGCACTGACGTTTGAAGAGAGCTGGCCATTTTCCTCCTCATCGCGCACAGAGGAGGGGGCGGGAAAGTGCCCCAGGCGCGAATCGAACGCGCGACCTACCCTTTAGGAGAGGGTTGCTCTATCCCCTGAGCTACTGAGGCGGGGTGCTGGGAACAGCACCAGTCCATGGTACCGGGTGCCTGGCTGCGCCGATGCATGATTGTACGGGAAATTGCGCCGGAATTCGGAGCAAAGTACTCCGTAAAATCACCCACTCAACGGGCTGGTGGTGTTCGGCCGCTCAGGACGAAATCACGGACGACGACGCCCACTACCGTCGCTGCCAGAACAATCAGTAGACCCCAGCTCACCTGAGTGAAGACTGAGGCTAGGGTCACCAGTTGCTCATCCGGTGGCCTCTGACCCAGCACAGCGTCGATCAGGAAGTTCTCGGTGATGTCCACCGCGGCGAAGCCGGCCGCCCCGGCCACCACAATCCAACGCCAGGATCCCTTGGCCAACAGGCCCAGGGTCGCCCAGGTCGCCAGGAAGAACACCACCGGGAAGATGATCCCGGCGGTCTTGTGCAGAAAATTCAGCTGTCCTGCGGCGTCATCCTCAAAGGCGTTCTGGAGTGCCAGGATGTCGGCGGCGTCGTACCCGGCAATCCGGGTCCCAGGCATGGAGAGCCCGTCGGCGAAGTAGGTGAGCTGCGGCATTGCGTAGGCGTGCAAGTAGAGCCCCATGAATAGCGTGATGCCCAGGAGTGCGTATACCAGAATTCGCGGCGAGCCCTGATCCTCCGGTGTCGGCTTGGCTATGCGCTTCTTGGGCGTGCTGTCATCCCTCCGCTGCGGATTCCCGCGCGTCTTCTTCCGCCGCTTGGACATGCCTCCATCCTCCCAGACGTTTCCTTCGGATCGGGTGGCTGCTGGCGCCTGGTTCCGCTGAGAGTGGACGACTCTGGCGGGGGCGGCAATGTCAGCATATGCTGACGACATGAAGACCGCAGTAGGGACTGAAGATGGTGACAACGTGCTGCAGGAACTCATAGCCGTGGCTGAAGCTAAGAAGGAGCTTGCTCGCCGGGAGGAGATTGCCGTGCGCAAAGCCCGCCACTCCGGACTCAAATGGGGCGAGATTGGGTTTCTGCTCGGCGTCACCAAACAGACCATCCACCGCAAGTACCGCAAGGTCGGGTGAGCTGCACTCCCCAGCGTGATCACTGGTCCTGGCCGGGAGATGAGCGTGCAGGGGCCCTTTCCGGCAGCGCCTCTTGGTGCTTGGGCAACAGACCAGTTCGGGCCTGGGTAGAGGACCAGAGGACACCGCTCAGCACCAGAACACCGCCGAGCAGCTCCCACCAGGTGGGTATCTGCCCGAGTATGGACCAGGCGGCAAGGATGCCCACTACTGGGACGAGCATGGAAAATGGTGCTACCACTCCTGCAGGGTGTCTGCGCATCAGCCACACCCAGATACCAGAGCCGACCACCGTGCCGAACACCATGGTGTAGACCAGCCCGCCCCAAGCCGGCAACGCCTGGAGACTGAACGACGAGGTCACAGCCGAGGAGATCTGCCCCGGTCCCTCAACGACCAGCGATACTGCAAGCAGAGGCAGCGGGGGCACCACGGTCATCCACATCACCAGAGCCAGCGGTCGGTCAGTCTGTGCCTGCCGGGAGGCCAGATTCCCCAGCGCCCAGCCCATAGCGCCGAGCACCACGAGCAGGAACGGCGCCCACCCGTCGATGCTGCCTCGGGAGAGCCCCACGGTGACCAACCCAGCCACGGCCACTGCGATGCCCACCGCCCGGCGTCCGCTGATCCTTTCGCTCAGCAGCAGAGCGCCCAGCAGCACGGTGAACGGAGCCGATGCCTGAAGCACCAGTGAGGCCAGTCCGGCGGGAAACCCTGCCGCCATCCCCAGGTACAGCCCAAAGAACTGCACGGTGCCGAAGCCTAAGCCGTAGCCCAGCAGGTACTTCACCTTGACCCCAGGCCAGGGAACGAACAGCAAGGCGGGGATCGCCAGGATGGCAAAGCGCAGCCCTGCCAGGAAAAGCGGCGGGAAATGTTCCAGAGAGAAGTGGATGGCGATGAAGTTCAGGCCCCACAGAGTGACCACGCTCAGGGCGAGAAGAATATGACGAGTTGGCACATCAGAATCATCACCGAGATAACTCAGTAGGTCTACTGAATATTTATGAATATTATATGTAGGCTTCCTACATGGAAGTGCGTCATCTCGACCTGCTGAGGGAGATTGCCCGACGAGGCAGTCTGGTAGCGGTGGCCGCTGCCGCGCACCGCACTCCCTCTGCGCTCTCACAACAGCTGCGCACTGCCGAGCGAGAGTTAGGCGTCAAGCTGGTGGAACCGGTTTCACGAGGCATCCGCCTCACTGCTGCTGGACAGCTTCTTGCTGAGGGAGCGGAGGATATCCTTCAGCGTATTGCCGAGCTGCAGGCCCGATTGGAGGAATCGGCAGGTTCCCCACGCGGGCAGGTCAGGATCGGCACGCTGCCCAGTGCGGGCGAGGCGCTGCTTCCGCCGCTGTTCCGAGAATTGGCCGGCACCGCCATCGAGCTGGACCTCGATGACTTCGATCTGGCTGAGGAGGACTTTGCCGCACAAACCTTAGACGCTGATATCGTGATCGGCCACAGTTTGACCGACGACGTTCCTGCCGGCGCCTCCGAGCTAGTGAGCACTCTGCTGGTTCGAGAGCCCTTGGATATTGCCCTGCCCGAGCAGCACCCATTGGCAGAACGGTCCAGTCTGAGCCCCGAAGACGTCAGCCGGTTTACCTGGCTCGGGGTCCCGCAGCGGTACCCTTTCGACTCCATCCCGGTAGCCGTCGAGCAGCTGACCGGACGCAGCATCAACCGGGCTGTCCGGTTACGGGACAATCGCCTGGTGGAGGCGCTTGTGGCCGAAGGGCAGGGAATTGCGCTGCTTCCGCGCTTCACCACCCGCCCCCGTCCAGGTGTGGTGCTGCGTCCGCTGACCGGTGTTCGCGCCGAACGCGCCATTGTTGCGCTGAGCCGCCCGGACCGGTACACCCGCTTAGCGGTCCGGGAAGTGACTGACCGTCTGGCGGCGATCGGACACCAACTGACTGAGGATGGGAAAGCGGCGGAAGCCGTATAAACGGCGAGGCGAAGCTGTACGAATTGGACCTGAGCTCAACTGGCTCTGATCAATCCGGCTGATCGTGGTCTCCTATCCGCCGCGTAGACTGGAGAGGATATGGAATTCCTCTTCACACCATCGTCAGAACGGGCCAGTACCACGACGCGGCAGGCAGCCCAGGTGCCCCCGGCAGATACGGCAGCTGCGGTGCTGGAGGGGAGTGGGGCGTCGTCGTCTGCTGTTGTGAACTCCACTGACCCCGCAGGGGGGCTGAACCCTCAGCAGCAGAAAGCCGTACTGCACACCGGGTCCCCGCTGCTGATCGTAGCCGGGGCCGGCTCCGGCAAGACCCGCGTGCTCACCCAGCGGATCGCCCACCTGATCACCACCGGACAGGCCCGTCCGCACGAGATCCTGGCCATCACCTTCACCAATAAGGCCGCCCGGGAGATGAAAGAGCGCATCGCCGCGCTGATCGGGCCGACCGCTGAGCGGATGTGGATTTCCACCTTCCACTCCTCCTGCGTGCGGATCCTGCGCGCCGAGGCAGCCACCATCGGCCGGAAGTCCAGCTTCACCATCTACGACTCTGCCGACTCCCTGCGCCTGGTCACTCAGATCGCCAAAGAGCACCAGCTTGACCCCAAACGGTTCAACCCCCGGGCTATCCGCAATAAGATCTCCGCGCAGAAGAACGAGCTGGTCGACGCCGAGGAGTTCACCGCCAAAGCTCCCAACGAGCCCTTCAGCGAGGCCGTGGCCACAGTGTTCCGCGAATACACCGCCCGGCTGCGAGCGGCCAACGCCTACGACTTTGACGACCTGCTCACCGAGACCGTCTATATGCTTGAGGCATTCCCCGCCATCCTGGACAACTACCGCCGCCGGTTCCGTCATGTGCTGGTGGACGAATATCAGGACACCAACCATGCCCAGTACCGACTGATCCGGCTGCTGACCGGGCCCGAGGCGCAGGTTGAAACCCCGACTGCGGCGCTCACGGTTGTTGGGGATTCCGATCAGTCCATCTACTCCTTCCGCGGCGCCGATATCCGCAATATCACCGAGTTCGAACGCGACTACCCCGAGGCCACCATCATCAAGCTGGAGCAGAACTACCGCTCCACCCAGAACATCCTCTCGGCTGCCAACGCGGTGATCAGCCAAAACGAGGCACGGCAGAAGAAAGAGCTCTGGACCGACAACGGTGACGGTCCCAAGGTCACCGTACACACCGCGCACTCGGAATCCGACGAGGCCGAATGGATCGCCCGCACCATCGACCGGCTCAGCGACGAACACGGCATCCGGCCCGCCGATATCGCAGTCTTCTACCGCACCAACGCTCAGTCCCGCTCCCTGGAGGAGCGGCTGATCAACCGAGGCATTCCCTACCGGGTCATCGGCGGTACCAGGTTCTACGACCGCAAAGAGATCAAAGACGCCCTGGCCTACCTGCACGTGATCAACAATCCCGATGATGACGTCAACCTCCGCCGTATCCTCAACGAGCCCAAGCGGGGCATCGGGGATAAGGCCGAGTCCACGATCGCCCAGCTGGCAGCCCGGGACCGTACCACCTTCTTCGAGGCTCTCCGACGAGCTGAGGAGACCGGACTGGGCTCCCGGGCAGTGAAGTGTATTGACTCTTTCGTACGGATGATGGACGACGTCGCCTCCCTGGCCACCTCAGAGAACCCCTCAATAGTGCTGGAAGCGGCGCTGGAGCAATCGGGCATGATGGCCGCCCTGCGGGACTCCAAGGACCTACAGGATGAATCCCGTGCCGATAACCTCGGCGAACTGGTGGCCGTGCTCAAGGAGTATGAGGCCAAGCAGGAAGCCCCTAGCTTGGCCGACTTCCTGGAGCAGGTCAGCCTGATCGCTGATGCCGATGCCATCCCCGACGCCGGCGACGATGAGTCCCAGCGGCTGGCCGCCGAGCAGGGGCAGGTCACCCTGATGACCCTGCACACCGCCAAGGGACTGGAATTTCCCGTGGTGTTCCTCACAGGCATGGAGCACGGAGTCTTCCCCCACCAGCGCTCCATGAGCGATGCGCAGCAGCTGGCTGAGGAGCGCCGTCTGGCCTATGTGGGGCTGACCCGCGCCGAGCAGCGGCTCTACCTCACCCGGGCGGAGTCCCGCAGCCTTTGGGGGCAGACCCAGTACAACCCGCCCAGCCAGTTTCTGGCAGACATCCCCGAGGAGCTGGTGGAGCTGAGCGGGACGGCGTCGTCGTTCTCCTCCCCCGCCGCGCCGCGCTACGACAGCCGCAGATTCGGGGCTTCGGGATCGGACTGGGGCTCCGAACCTGGGCTGACCGCAGGCTCTCGCGCCCCCTCCGGCGTAACATTTACACCGCCTGGGAAGCCCGCGGCGCGCACCAAGGTCAACCCCGACCGGGAGATCCCGGCACTGAATCCCGGTGACCAGGTGCAACACGCCAAATTCGGCCGCGGCGAGGTGCTGGCAGTAGAGGGTGCAGGGGACAAAACCGTGGCCAAGGTCAGTTTCGCCGGGTCCGAGAAGCGACTTCTCCTGCGATATGCTCCAGTTGAGAAGGTCAGCTAGGCCGCTTCGCCGTGCCCTCAGCTGAACTTTGACCGCAAAAGAAGTTGACTTCGACGCAGAAGGACACCACCCGTGGACCTGTATGAATACCAGGCGCGCGATCTGTTCGAGGCACACGGAGTACCCGTGCTCGCCGGAATCGTGGCCACCACCCCCGAAGAAGCCAAGGCAGCAGCGGAGCAGATTGGCGGCACTGTGGTCGTCAAAGCTCAGGTGAAGGTCGGCGGCCGCGGCAAAGCCGGCGGCGTCAAGCTTGCCAAAACCCCTGATGAGGCCTATGAGCACGCCTCCGCCATCCTGGGCATGGACATCAAGGGGCACACCGTGCACCGGGTGATGATCGCCCAGGGCGCAGACATCGCCGAGGAGTACTACTTCTCCATCCTGTTGGACCGGGCCAACCGCAATTACCTGGCCATGTGCTCCAAAGAGGGCGGCGTGGAGATCGAGCAGCTGGCCGTGGACTCCCCGGAGAAGCTGGTCAAGTTCAATTTCGACCCCAACACCGGGATCGACGACGCCGCTGCGGCAGAGATTGCCACCCAGGCCGGATTCAGCCCCGAGGAGGTCCCGGCCCTGACTGAGGTCTTCCAGAAGCTCTGGGACGCCTTCGCGAAGGAGGACGCCACCCTGGTGGAGGTCAACCCGCTGGTGCTGACCGGCAGCGGTGAGGTCATCGCCCTGGACGGCAAGGTCACCGTGGACGAGAACGCAGACTTCCGCCAGCCCGGCCACGCTGAGCTGGTGGACGAGTCCGCCGAGGACCCGCTGGAGGCCAAGGCCAAGGAGAACGACCTCAACTACGTCAAGCTCGACGGTCAGGTGGGCATCATCGGCAATGGCGCCGGACTGGTCATGTCCACCCTGGACGTGGTGGCTTACGCAGGCGAGGACCACGATGGGGTCAAGCCGGCCAACTTCTTGGACATCGGAGGCGGTGCCTCCGCAGAGATCATGGCCAACGGCTTGGACGTGATCTTAGGCGATGACCAGGTCAAGTCCGTGTTCGTCAACGTCTTCGGCGGCATCACCAGCTGCGACGCCGTGGCCAACGGCATCGTCAAGGCTCTGGAGATCTTGGGTGACACTGCGACCAAGCCGTTGGTGGTCCGCCTGGACGGCAACAACGTGGAGGAGGGCCGCCGGATCCTGGAAGAGGCCAACCATCCGCTGGTCACCACCGCTGACACGATGGACTCCGGCGCCGATAAGGCCGCCGAGCTGGCTAACAAGTAAGGACTGAGGCTTTCATATGTCTATTTATCTGAACAAGGACTCCAAGGTCATCGTCCAAGGCATCACCGGCGGCGAGGGAACCAAGCACACCGCACTGATGCTCAAGGCCGGCACCAACATTGTGGGCGGGGTCAACGCCCGCAAGGCCGGCACCACCGTGGCCCATAAGGATCTCGACGGCAACGATGTCGAACTGCCGGTCTTCGGCTCAGTCTCCGAGGCCATGGAGAAGACCGGGGCAGATGTCTCAGTGGTCTTCGTGCCGCCCAAGTTCGCCAAGGACGCTGCCGTGGAGGCCATCGAAGCGGGCATCGGCCTGCTGGTGGTCATCACCGAAGGCATCCCGGTGCAGGACTCCGCCGAGTTCTTCAACCTCTCACTGACCAAGACCGGGGCCAACGGCCAGCCGACCACCCGGATCATCGGTCCCAACTGTCCCGGAATCATCACCCCCGGTGAGGCCCTGGCCGGTATCACCCCGGCCAATATCAGCGGCAAGGGGCCGATCGGCCTGGTCTCCAAGTCCGGCACTCTGACCTACCAGATGATGTACGAGCTGCGCGACATCGGGTTCTCCACCTCCATCGGCATCGGCGGTGACCCGGTGATCGGCACTACTCACATCGACGCCCTGGAGGCCTTCGAGGCTGACCCGGAGACCGAGGCGATCGTGATGATCGGCGAGATCGGCGGTGACGCCGAGGAGCGTGCCGCAGCATACATCAAGGAGCACGTCACCAAGCCGGTGGTCGGCTATGTGGCCGGATTCACCGCACCAGAGGGCAAGACTATGGGCCACGCCGGCGCCATCGTCTCCGGATCCTCCGGCACGGCTGAGGCTAAGAAGGAGGCTCTGGAGGCCGCAGGCGTGAAGGTCGGCAAGACACCGTCGGAGACCGCCAAGCTGCTGCGCGAGATCTACACCGCAGGCGAGAAGCCAGCCCCGGTGGAGTCCGCCAAGGAGGCTGTGGCCGATGCTGCTGAGACTGCCAAGGAGAAGTCCGGTGGTCTAGTGGACAAGATCAGGGGCGTCTTCAGGAAATAAGCCCCAGCGGCTTAGCTCACATGACCTGATGTGAGGAAGCGCCGTCGTCCTCATCGGACGGCGGCGCTTCACTGTACATGGCCCGGTTCAGTCGCCGCCAGCCTCTGAGCCCTCGCCGAGCTCGCGGTCCCGGTAAGGCCCGAAGGCGAAGTGCCGGCCACTGATCTCAGCAGGGGTGACTTGTACGAACTGCTCCTTGGGGCCGGGAACCCAGGGCTGCAGGCCCCGGGTCTCAGCCTCGGCGATCTCCGCAGCAGTCTCCAGCAGCTTCGCAGTGCCACGCACCACCACTGACCATGCCTGATCCGAGAGAATCCCGTCGGCCTCGATCAGCACATTTTCATTCACTGCCACCTGGGCAAGCTTGGTGCCCGGAGCGGTGCGGAACACGATGCTGTGATCCTGGGCCACGATATTCACCGGAAAGATGTCGATCCGGCCCCCTACGGAGCCGACCAGCCTTCCGTGCTGGGTTCCTTCTAGCAGCTTCCAGCACTGGTCCTCGGTGAGCACCAGTATCGGGTTATTATTCGGGTGGTCAAACATCATGAAAATCATCCTCTCCACCTCATATCAAGGACCTCATTGCCCCTGGTAATGCCCATTGTACTGACTTTTTCTACGACTTGTAGAAAAACTTGCTAGACTAAGCGTGACGGCGATGGAGCCACATTCGGGGGCCGCCGTTGACCGTCGCCTCTCACGTCGCAGGCCCCCGGGGTCAGGAGAGCCGCTATGGCTGATGCACCAGTTCGTACCCCAGATACTGTCCGATCCCGCAGCGCGGTCTGGTATGTGCTGGCAGTGGTGAGAATCCTCATCGGATTCGAGTTCCTGTGGGCTTTCCTGGACAAGACTTTCGGGCTGACCTTCAACACTCCCGCCGGTCAGGGATGGATTCACGGCGTTTCACCCACCTACGGCTACCTGAGTGCCGAACGCGCCCTGGACGGCGTCTTCGAGCCTCTTGCTGACCTGAAGATTGTCGAAGTGCTCTTTATGCTGGGACTGCTCGGGGTGGGAATCGGGCTCATCGCCGGCATCGCAGTGCGGATATCCTCTCTGGCAGCAATGGCGATGCTGATACTGATGTGGGCAGCAGCCTTCCCGATCGCCACCAACCCAGTGGTCAACTACAACCTGATCCAGGCGGTCATCGTGCTGGTCTTCCCACTGGTGCTCGCCCACCAGAAGCTCTCCCTGGCCGGGCCTTGGCAGAAGCTCACCGCCAAGGCTCCCTGGCTGCACTGAGTACTCAACCGTTCCAGCAATAGGGTAGAGGGCATGAGTCACTCTCCTGAAGACCCAGCCCTGCCCGATGCCGCCGAACTGCCGACCCCCGCCGAACTGCGGAAGGTTGCCCTCACCGCCGCCCACGCCGCTGGGATGCCGCTGAAGGGCGCCTTCCGCTCCCAGATGGAGGTCCAGGAGAAGACCTCCAACACGGATCTGGTCACCATCTGGGATAGCCGGACTGAGGAGACCCTGATCGAGTTGCTCACCGCCGAGGTTCCGGACTCCCGGATCACCGGGGAGGAGGGCGGCCAGCAGGGCAGCGGCCGGGTGGAGTGGATCATCGACCCCATCGACGGCACCTCCAACTTCGCCCACGGTTTCGACCTGTTCACCATCTCGGTGGGTGCCGCGGTCGATGATGTGGTCATCGCCGGGGTGGTCTATGACCCGATCAACGAACTGACCTTCTCCGCAGATGACGCCGCCGCCTACCTGCAGACCAGCACTGCCCCGGAGTCTGTACTGAGACCCACCCCCAAGATAGGGGTTGCCGAGCCCCAGCTGAACCTGCTCACCGATTTCCCCGGCGAGAGTGCGGTGGCTGCGCACGGTGATGCTGCCTTGCGCGCCTTCGGCCAACTCGTCACTACCTATGCCACCGTCCGGCGCATCGTCTCCGGGGCTCTGGAACTGTGCTATGCGGCAGCGGGGTGGGCCGATATCGCGGCTAACCGGCGTACCAATCCTTGGGACATCGCCGCCGGGCAGCTGATCCTGCGCCGCGCTGGTGGACGGTTCCTCCCCCTGGGCTCTCGAGGGGAGCGCAGTTGGGACGGCACCGAAACGGAAGATCTGCACCTGACCACCGGTTATGTGGGACTTGGCCCCGGCGTCGTCGCCCCCACTGCCCAGCGGATCTTCACTCAGTTCGCTCTGCACACCTGAGGAGAGCCCAAACGCTTAGGCGTGCTGAAGATTCGTCACACCAGAGAGTACGACGACGCCGGCCCACTCGACAGGGCACTATAGGAAGAGTGAGCACCTCCCCAGCGCCTGCCCGTGAACCCTCGGCCAAGCAGATCCGGCGCTGGCGGAAGTACCTGGCCGATGAGATTGCTGAGGCGAAGCTCTACGAGCAGCTGGCCCGGAAGAAATCAGGGGAGGAGCGACAGATCCTGCTGGGCCTGGCGGAGGCGGAGAAGCGTCACCAGGAGCATTGGCGCCAGCTGCTGGGCCCGCATGCTGAGAAGCTGCCTGCCCCGTCGGTGCACCGGGTGCTGCTGGGTTGGATGGCCCGAGTCTTCGGCTCAGTCTTTGTGCTTGCCCTAGCTCAGCGGGCAGAGGGCGAATCCCCCTATGACGAGGACCTGGACGCCACCCGCGGGATGGCCGCTGATGAGGAGATCCATGAGGAGGTGGTCCGCGCCCTGGCAGCCCGAGGCCGGGAGAAGCTCTCCGGCGGGTTCCGCGCCGCAGTTTTCGGAGCTAATGACGGGCTGGTCTCCAACTTTGCTCTGATCATGGGCATGGGTGGCACCGGGGTGGGGGCCACCGTGGTGCTGATGACCGGGATCGCCGGGCTGCTGGCAGGGGCCCTGTCCATGGCGGCCGGGGAGTTCATCTCAGTGCGCAGCCAGCGGGAGCTGCTGGATGCCACCCGGCCCACCCAAGCCACACTCCAAGCAGCCCCGGATCTGGACTTCGACCACAATGAGCTGGTGCTGGTCTACCGGGCCCGCGGGCTGAGCGAAGAAGATGCCGAGCACCGGGCCTTAGAGCGGCTGGGCGTGTTCGAGTGCGACTGCAATCCCTCCCGCTCGCACGCCGGTGCAGACCAGGCTATTGAGGACCCCTGGGACGATCACGAGGTGGTGGGCTCGGCCTGGACTGCCGCCGGCTCCAGCTTCTGTTTCTTTGCGGTGGGCGCCCTCATCCCCATCCTGCCCTATCTGTTCGGGGCGGCAGGCTGGCTGGCTGTGGGAGTCTCCACAGCTCTGGTGGGCATTGCGCTGCTGGGTACCGGCGCGGTGGTCGGCCTGCTCTCCGGCGCCTCACCACTGAAGCGTGCACTACGCCAGCTGGCCATCGGCCTGGGCGCAGCAGTCATCACCTATGCACTCGGTTCCCTGCTGGGCGCCACCGTGGGCTGAGCTTAGGTTGAGGTTCTACTGACCGAGGCGTAAACTAGTTCGCAAATGCAACTAAAATCCTCGGGCTCTCAGGACACCAGCGCGGAGCCGGAGCCCTCCCTGAACCCGGCTCCGGCAGCTACTGCGCAGCCTGAGTCCCCTCGGGTGGCCTCAGCCACCGGCGCGGAGCTGGCTTGGGCCATCACCGGAATCCTGGTGGTCTTCTTCGCCGCGATGCTCTCGATGAACATCGTGATCACTGCCCTGCCGGTGATCGTCTCCGAGCTCGGCGGCACCCAGATCCAGTACGCATGGGTGCTCACCGGCCTGCTGCTGGCCAATGCTTCCTCCACCCTGGTCTGGGGCAAGCTCGCCGACATGTACTCCAAGAAGACGCTCTTCCAGCTGGCCAACGGCATCTTCCTGCTCTCCTCCGTGGCCGCGGGGTTTGCCCCTACTATGGACTTCCTCATCGCTGCCCGGGTGGTCCAGGGCATCGGCATGGGTGGGCTGATTTCCCTGGCCATGGCGATTATGGCCTCCATCGTCGCGCCCCGCGAACGCGGCAAGTACGCCGGCTACATCGGGGCGGTGCTGGCCGTGGCCACCGCCGCCGGGCCACTGATCGGCGGACTCACCGTGGACACCCTCGGCTGGCGCTGGTGCTTCTGGGTGGGCATCCCGCTGTGTCTGCTGGCCCTGGTGGTGGTGCACTGGAAGCTTCGCGTCCCCCAGATAGCCTCCCCCGGCAAGATCGACATCCCCGGACTGCTGCTGCTGGTCACCGGCTGCAGCGCTCTGTTGATCTGGCTCTCCTTCGCCGGGACACCTGAGTTCTTTGCCTGGGTCTCCTGGCCTTCGGTGCTGCTGTTTACCGGTGCGGCGGTGACTATCACCGTATTCGTGCTGGTGGAGCGTCGGATGGCCAATCCCATCGTGCAGCTGGGCATGCTGCGCGACCGGACCACCGTACTGGCTGCGATCTCATCGGCGGCCATCGCTCCGGCACTGTTCTCCTGCATGCTGTTCCTGGCCCAGTATTTCCAGATCGGCCGTGGATTCTCACCCACTGAGGCGGGGCTGATGTTGGTACCCATGGTGCTGGGCAATATGCTCGGTGCGCTGACCACCGGGCGGCTGATCACCCGATACGGCTACTGGAAAGTCTATATTGTCTCCGGTTCGCTAGTGATGAGCGCCTCGATGTTCACCCTGGCCTTCATCCTCGGTCCGGACACCCCGGTCTGGCTGATCATCGCCGCCCTGGCGGTCACCGGCCTGGGCTTCGGCGCCCAGATGCAGAACCTGATGCTGGTGGTGCAAAACACTGTGCCGGTGACCCGGGTCGGCCAGGCATCAAGTCTCATCGCCTTCTGCCGCATCCTCGGCGGGGCCGCCGGCACTGCCATCCTCGGTTCGGTGATGGCCGTCGCCGTGGGCACCGCCTCTGTCACACCAACCAACGGCACCAACCCGATCTACGCCGAGGCCACCGGCACCCTGTTCCTGATCGCCGCGGTCATCACCACCATCGCTGTGCTCTGCAATCTGCTCATCAAGGAAGTCCCGCTGCGCACCACGGTGTGAGCACAGATCACGACGCCGCGGCGTCGTCGTCTTCTGCCCCGTGGCATCTTCATTAGGATGGGCAGTGATGAGCACCCAGCAGCCTCAGTCCACTGAGGTCTCCCAAGATCTCGCCGCCCTGCGGACGCACTATTCCAACCGCGCGCGCAACCGTGCCATGAAGATCGAGGATCGCTGGCACCAGCTGCGGCTGAACCTGGCGCGCAAACGCGGTCAGGACGTCACCGTGCTCTCCCTGGCCGGTTACGGCTCGCCACGCTGGGTGCGGCTCTTCTCCCGGATTGTGATGGCCCCGGACTCTCAGTTCGAAGGCGGCCGGAGGGTGGCCAAAGTGATTGCTGACGGGGTGCGCGGCTGGCGCAACTTCGTCTCCGCTCCGGTGCCCTTCGCCGAGGTCACCGCGCAGGTGGCAGGCCACCAGTTCAATATCGCTGCCGACCGCGGGGGCATTGTCGATGCGGTCATCGAACTGCCCGCCGGAGCTGAGCTGGAGCCCGGATGGCAGGAGATTATCCTGGAGGCCCCGGGTGCGGAGCCCACCGCCGCCGAAGTGCAGATCATCAGCGACGAGGTGACTGACGGGATCGTCTGCGATATTGACGACACCGTGGTGGTCACCAAGCTGCCGCGCCCCTTCCTGGCGGCGTGGAACTCTTTTGTACTCGATGAGCACGCCCGCACCCCCACCCCCGGGATGGCAGTGATGATGGAGCGACTGCTCCAGGCCTCACCCGGCTCTCCGGTGATCTACGTGTCCACCGGAGCCTGGAATGTGGCACAGACGCTGACCCGGTTCCTGACCCGGAACCTCTATCCCTTCGGCCCGCTGCTGCTGACCGACTGGGGGCCCACCGAGGACCGCTGGTTCCGCTCCGGGCAGCGCCATAAGGTGGAGCAGCTGGCCCGGCTGGCCGAGGAATTCCCGCAGATCAAATGGATCCTAATCGGCGACGACGGCCAGCACGATCCCAGCATCTATGCCGACTTTGCCCGAAAGCACCCGGATTCAGTCAAAGCCGTGATCATCCGGGAGCTGACCTACTCGGAGGCGGTGCTGGCCGGTGGTCGTGCCGAGCAGCCCGACGGCGAGGAACTGCTGAAAGTCACCGAGACGGGGGAGCACCCTCCCGGCATCCAGGAGGTGGGTCAGTACCGGATTCCATGGATCTACGGGCCCGACGGGAAGGACATCTCCCAGACCCTCACCGAGTATGACCTGCTCTGAGCTTGTCCCACCTTCCGCGGCCCACCCGCTTCCGCTGAGTGCATGATTTGAGCAACGTTTTGGGGCAGAATCAGCCGAAACAACTGCACAAATCATGCACTCGAGGGTACGGCGGCCCGGTGGCGGCTTTCTACGGGGGGAGCAGGGTCCCTAACCAGCCGGAGGAGATGAACTGCTTGGCGCGGCGGGACTGCAGCCGCGCGTTGACATCAATGGCTCGGGCGTAGTGGCCGATCAGCTGGTTGCAGATCGCCTCCCAGGTGCGGCCTTGGACTTCCTGGTGAGCTTGGGTGGAGAAGTCCGCTCGGGCGGCGTCGTCGGTGATCAAATGCTCTACTGCCGCACGCATCCCCTCCAGGTCGCCGGGAGAGTAGAGCCACCCAGTGCGGCCCGGGTCTACCAGGTCCAGAGGCCCGCCGCGGGCCACCGCCACTACCGGCACCGCAGCGGCAAAAGCCTCCTGGATGGTCTGACAGAAGGTCTCGGCCTCACCGGGGTGGACGAACACATCCAGGCTTGCCACATGGGTCCCCAGGTCCTCCCCGGACTGGAATCCGGCGAAGTACGCGTTAGGCAGCTTCTTCCGCAGCGGCTTCTCCTCCGGTCCGGTGCCGATGATCACCAGCTGGGTGCCGGGCATTGAGTCCAGTACGGCCAGGTCCTCGATCTGCTTCTCAGCGGCCAGCCGGCCCACAAAACCGATCAGCTTCTCACCATTGGGCGCGATCGTCGCGCGCAGCTCCCCGGAGCGCTTCGCCGGGGTGAACCGCTCCAGGTCCACGCCGCGCCGCCAGGTCTTCAGCCGCTGGATGCCGCGCTCGCGCAGCTGGGTCTTGCAGAAGGAGCTGGGCACCAGGGTCAGGGTAGAGGTGTTGTGCATCCGCTGCACGTGGTTCCACAGCAGCTCCTCGGCCCAGGGCAGCCTATAGCGGGCCGCGTAGGTGGGGACCTCGGTCTGGTAGATGGAGACGGTGGGCAGGCCCAGGGCCTCGGCGGCCTGGATGGCACGCCAGCCCAGTACGAAGGGGCTGGCCACGTGTACCGCATCGGGCTGCAGCTGCTCAAAGAGGTGCCGGATTCGCATCACGAACCCGGCGGCCACTCGCACTTTGGGGTAATCGGGAAGCGGCAGCGAGGGCACCCGGATCACCGGGAAGCCGCTGCACAGCTCGGGCTGGTCGGGCAGCTGCTCAGCCAGGGGGTTTGAGTCGAGAAAAGAGTCGGAGGGAGCGATGACTGTCACCTGGTCCCCGCGCCGGCGGAGATGGGACAGCACCTGCAGAACGGAGTTAGTCACTCCGTTCACATGCGGCAGGAAAGACTCAGCAACTACTACAACCCTCACGCCCCTTACAGTGGGCGATTCAAGTATCCGGACCCCCACGAATAGGTGCGTGTCGGGTAAACACTTTCTGAACGTTTATGGATGTGATGGTCGGAGCTGGAGCTGGAGCTGGAGCTGGAGCTGGAGCAAAGCCTGGGTGAGGTGCTCCGCTCACAACTGGGCTGCGGCGGAGAAGGGCTCTCCCCCCCTGCCTCGTCGTCCCTCCTCTATGTCTTTAGACGCGAAGGCCGCGGCCACCGCACACGGCCCAGAGCCGAGCGGGTTTCCCAGCCGCCGGGACCAGGCAGCGCAGGCTCATCTGCTTTCTCGCAGCGGTGCGTGAGCAGCCACGCACAGTGCCCGGTGTCACCCAGACACGCAACAGGGGTGCTCAGTGCGGTGTTGTGGTTCGGGCCTCAGGAGCAAGTGCGGTCAATGCCTGGAGTGCTGTGACATGTGTCCGGTATGCTCGGCGGCCCTGATCCGTCAGGCGCACCCTCACCCGGCTCCTGCCCCCGCGCTTGGTCCGGCGCTGTTCGAGATACCCGGCCTCAGCCAAAGCCGCCAGCTGTTTGCTCAATGCGGAGTCTGAGACCTCCAGCAGATCGCGGAGCTCACCGAACCCTTCCTCGGTGACCGGATCCAGAAGTGCGCAGATGCGCAGCCGGGACACAGGATGGATCACGGGATTCAGCGGCGGAAGAGGTGGCTGCTCGGAGTTCATACTGATGATGCTCCGCGCACCCACGCTCTGTCCATCACGGGGCCGGCCCAGTTCACGAACCCGAAGATCAGCACCGCGCTGAGAGCCGGCGCCCACCACCAGTCCAGGCCTGTATAGGCGTAGCGGCTGCCCATCACCAAGACCGCGATGCCCAGCACCAGCACTAGAAACACTGGGATGGCCCGGAAGTTGAACCGTGTCTTACGGGAGGCGCTCGGTTGCTTCCAGGACGCAGCCAGGACCAGCACAAGTGCTACGGCGATGATCACTGCAGCACTGAGGTAGAAGGGCCACTCATCCATATAGGGAAGCAGACTGAGGAGTGCCATCATTCCGCTGAGCATCACCCAGTAGCGCCGCGGGCGGATAAGTCGGCGTTGATTGTGCTCTCGCATCTTGGCCACTGCTTCCAGGGACTCCTGCGCCTGAGTTCCATGAGTTTCCATGACGGAAAGTCTATCTGTGGTTTTCCCACATGGAAAGTAATCATTTCCCGGGGACTTGACCGTGAGGCATTACGGTAATAGTCAGTTTCGGCTCTCACTCTCAGCACCTGAGTCCCATATCTTCTGTGCCGTTGCCTGGCCGAGAGCCATGTGGATGGCACCATGGAACCGATGCGCAGACTTCCCACCCCACCGCTGTGGCTTTTCGGCCTGTTCGAGGCGGTGCAAGCAGTACTGGCCACAGCGCTGCTGGTGGCGGTGCCGGTTCTGGGTTCTTCCCTTGCCCGGAACTGGCGGGACTTCGACCCGCAGTCTTCAGCTGAGTTCGCCTCTCAGGTGTGGCTGGTGGTGCATGCCGCCCCGCTGAATTTTGCTGAGAACGGCGACTCAAACTGGTTCCACCTAGTGCCTCTGGGCTTCACCCTGGTGCCGTTCCTGCTGGCCTGGCGGGCTGGGCGGCGGCTGGCTCAAGGCGCCTACCCCACCCAACTCTGGCAGGGCCTGCTGGCCTTCACTCTCGGATACGCCGCGGCCGGAGTCGGTGTGGCCCGCTACGGGATCGGGGACCCCGGGACCCTAGTGTGGGCCGGAGTGGCACCCGGTCTGTTGGTGGGTATTGGCTCTTTGGCCGGATGCTATGCCGAGGCCCGCAGCGCCACCCGGATGATCGGAGTGGACCTGGAGGCAGCGGTCGAGGGACTCTCCGAACGGCTGAAGTGGGCCTTCGCCTACTTGTGGGCTGTGCTGCGCGGCGGGGCTGTGGCGGCTGTGGCCGCAGTGGGACTCTCAGCAGTGCTGATGGTCGGATGGCTCGGCTGGCGCTGGATGGATGTGGCCAACTCCTACCAGGAGCTTGATGCCGGGATCACCGGTGGGGCCGGTCTGACTCTATTGCACCTTGGCCTGGCCCCGAACCTGCTGCTGTGGGCTCTGGCCTATTCCACCGGTGCCGGCTTCAGCATGGGCACTGGCTCCCCAGTCTCTCCGTTGGAGACCGAGCTGGTCGCGGTCCCTGCTGTGCCGGTGCTCGCCGCTCTGCCGGACCAGGTCTACGAGTACTCACTGCTGGCTCTAGCGCTGCCGGTACTGGCCGGGGTGATCGCTGGCTGGTGGCTGATGCGCGAAGGCGAGAACCACTTTGACGACTGGTGCCAGCTGAAGCTCAAGCTCAGGCCAGTCTCAGTAACCGTCTCCACCGTGACGCTCGGTGTGCTCACCGGGACAGTAGCTGCCGCCCTGATGATCGGCCCGCTGTGGCTCTCCCATATCTCGCTCGGTGTGGGCGCAATGAACGATATCGGCCCACATGCCGGCATCACCGCCATGCTGCTGGGCGGCTGGGTGGCACTGGGCACCGTGCTTGGCTACTCACTCACCGCCGCGGCAAAGCAGGCAACTCCACGTCGTCGCACTCAGGAGGACGACGACGCCGAGGAAGAGTCCTTCTCCGCCGCCCAACAGTGAGCGCACCCCTGCCTATGCCCCAGGCAGGGCGAGCGCCTGTTTGCTCAGCTCCTTATTCGGCTCGATGTAGCTGACCGACTCCACCCCGGCGGACCCGATGTGCAGCGAGGTCACCGAGGTCAGGGTGCATTCGCGTTGCCGGGGATCATGCCAGAGTGGGCGCTGCTCGGCCCAGAGCCGGGTGACCCAGATGGGCAGCTGGTGGGAGACGATCACCACCTCGGCACCTGCGCCGTATTCGGCCAGTGCCTGGTCGGAGAGGTCTTTGACCGCCTGCAGCACGCGCTCCACCTGCTGCTTATACGGTTCCCCCCAGGAGGGCCGGAACGGATTGACCAGCAGTGGCCAGTACTTCGGGGTACGCAGATGCCGTTTGACGTTGGAGAGCCCCTCAAAGGCGTTTTCAGCCTCCAGCACCCGGTCTTCGGTGATCACCGGCAGGCCCAGCCGCTCGGCCAGCGGGGCGATGGTCTCCTGAGCCCGCTGCAGCGGGGAAGCGGCCAGTATATGCACCGGTCGGCCGGCCTCAGCCCGGTCGCCGAAGTAGTCGGCGATGCCCTGGGCCATTTTCCGGCCCAGCTCGGAGAGCCCGTAGCCGGCCAGCCGCCCGTAGAGCACCTTGTGCGGGTTGTGGACCTCGCCGTGCCGGACCAGATGAACTGTCGCTGTCGCTGTATCAGCCATGGGCACAAGTCTTGCAGTTTCTGCACAAGTTTTCAGAACGACGGATATTCAGCACGCGGTGACTCCACACAGCGCAGTACAGTTGGTGTCATGAGTTCTTCCCCGTACGACGGCGCCTCCTCACCTGAAAACCAGCAGGAGCGCCCACAGCCGCGCTACGGCGCCTACGCCCCTAAGTCTGAGCAGACAGCCGATGAGAATCCTGGCGCCTCAGACTCCGGTGCTCCCTACAACCCCTATGGAGAGCCCACCTGGGGGCAGCCGGGCGGCACCGCGGCCTCGTCGAACCCCTATGGTGAACCACCGAAGGAAGGTCACGGGCAACGCTCTGAGGCTGACTCCGTCGACGGTTCGCCCCCCCAGGGCCACCAGGCCCTGCCGGAGCGGCCCAAGCGGCCGGGCACGCTCTGGGCAGCGCTCATCCTGCTGCTGGGTGCCGCAGTGACCTCACTGACCTGGGGCATCTATGTATTGGCCACCCTGCCCATGCAGACCGTCAATGAGGCTTTCGGCGGGGGCGCTTTTGCAGAGACCTTCCAGGACGAGCTGGAGCGTCAGGCCGCCGAGGACCCGGAGCTGCAAGATCTCACCTCCCAGCAGTTGGAGGAGACCCTGCTGTTCGGCATCGGACTCTTCGCTCTGGGCTGGGCAGCATTCCTGTTCGCGGTCTACATCACCCTGGCCTTCGTGGGGTCCATGGCCGGAAACCCCGGGCGGATCATCGCCACTATCTGGTGCGGGCTCAGCCCGGCGTTCCTGCTGCTGGGCCACAACGGGGCCAGCTACGGGATCATCGCCGCTACCATCGCCTGCAGCGCAGCGGCTGTGGTGATGATGTGGCTGCCAGCCTCATCGGAATACATCCGGCACCGCCGGTGGGAGAAGGAAGTCCGGCGCTCGGCCTACTACGGCGGCGGCCACCCCGGCGCCCAGCCGCCTACCCGCTGAGTGCCACGGTCCCGGCGCCGATGCCAGCCAGCGTCTCCACCAGCAGTCGGCGCTCCTGAACCTTGATGCGCTCGTGAAGTGAGCTGACGTCGTCGTCGGCTCTGACCTCCACTGCCGCCTGGGCCAGGATCGGGCCGGTATCCACCCCCGGATCCACCTGGTGCACCGTGCAGCCGGTGACCTTGACCCCGTGGGCCAGAGCATCGCGCACTCCATGATTTCCCGGGAAGCTGGGCAGCAGCGAGGGGTGATGGTTGATCACCGGGACACCGACCGCGGTGAGGAACTCCGCTGAGAGGATCCGGTTGAACCCAGAGATCAGCAGCAGGTCAGGGCGATGCGTGCGGGCCGCCGCAGCCAGCTGCAGGTTCCAGGCGGCCCGCCGGTTCGGCGTCGCACCGCGTTCCAGCGGCACCGCAAAGGTCAGGATCCCCACCTTCTGTGCCCGCTGGATCCCGCCGCAGTCCGGTACGTTGGAGCCCACCGCTGCGATCTCTACGCTCCAGCCGTCGCCGGCCAGCTCTCCGGCGGCCTCAGCATTGATGATCGCCTGAAGATTCGTCCCCGAACCGGAGACCAGCACCACTAATCGCATAAGCATCAGCCTATAAGCTGGTAGGCGTCATGAGTGCCACTCCGCCCCCGGGCCAGCCCACCACCCCGCCGGTGCCGCGCCCGGACAAGACCGCAAAGGATCGCAAGGACCGTCCCAAGTTCGATGATGAGACCCGGCGGTTCTACTCCCGGTTCATCGGATGGCTGATCCTGGCACTGATCATCGGCTATGCGGGTCTGCAGATGCCCCTGCCCTGGCGCCTGGTGACCATCGCCGCTTCCTTGGCCGGCCTGGCGGGTGCGGTGGTGCTGCTGGTGCATGCGATCCGCAAGAAGCTGGTGATGAGCACCACCGTAGCCTCAGTGATCTTCATCGTCTGCTTCGGGTTCTTTCTCTTCTCCGCCAGCTTCCAAGCCGTATTCTGGGAGGCCAGCGTACAGTTTGACCAGTGCCTGCGCAGCGCGGTCACCGAGCGTTCCACCCAGGCCTGCTACGACGAATACGAACAGAACATGTTCGACTCCATCCCCGGTATCGGCGGCTGATCCCACGCAGCTTTTCTACCGGTCGTAGAAAACTGTAGAATTGTGCGGTGATGCGTTCTGCTCACCCGCCCCGACGTCGTCCTCGCTCCGTTAGCGCTCCTGAATCTCCTCAGGAGCCGCAGCGCAAGCGCTGGTCTCCGCTCGGCTCAATCGGGCGCCCGCTGCGTACAGCAGCTGCGGCGGCGCTGATCTCTGCCCTGGCACTGACCGGCTGCGGCTCCAGCGGCAATGACGATCTGGCCCAGCGCGCCTCCAATGACGGCACCAACTACGTCGCCGGTGACGGTTCGGTCCAAGAGTTCGCCCCGGACAGCCGTGGCGAATCCGTGGCTTTCGAGTCTGAGACCTTTCAGGGCGAGTCGGTCACCCCGGAGACCTTTCAGGGCGAGGTCACCGTGATCAACTTCTGGTACGCCGCCTGCGCCCCCTGCCGGGTGGAGGCCCCCGACCTGCAGGCCATCCACGAGGAGTTCGAGCCGGACGGGGTGCAGTTCTACGGGGTCAACACCCGCGACACCCAGGCCACTGCGGAGGCCTTCGAGCGCACCTTCGGCATCACCTACCCCTCCATGGAAGACCGCAGCGGCACCGTGCTGATGTCCATGACCGGCTATGTGCACCCCTCCGCGGTGCCCACCACCCTGGTGCTGGACCGCCAAGGTCGGGTCTCGGCAAGCATCAGCGGCATCGTGGAACCGGGCACGCTGCGCGCCCTGATCAGCACCGCGCTCGAAGAGGCCTGATGGGGAACAACCCCTTCGCGGAGATTGCCGCCGACGGCTCCCTGCTGCTGGCCGCACCGGTGGCCCTGCTGGCCGGACTGGTCTCCTTCCTTTCCCCCTGCGTTCTTCCGCTGGTGCCCGGCTACCTCGGCTACGTGACCGGGCTGTCCGGGGCAGAGCTGGCCGACCGCGCCCGCTCCCGCATGGTGCTGGGCGCCACCCTGTTCGTGCTCGGGTTTTCCGTGGTGTTCCTGCTCATCGGCGCGGTGTTCGTCCAGGCCACTGCCTGGCTGCGCTTCGAAGGCGGCTGGGTCACCCAGGTACTCGGCGGAGTGGTCATCCTGATGGGACTGATCTTCATGGGCGCCTTCAGCTTCTTCCAGCAGGAGGCCAAAATCCACCGCCGCCCGCCCGACGGTCTGCTGGGTGCCCCGCTGCTGGGCGCCACCTTCGGCATCGGCTGGGCGCCCTGCATGGGCCCCACCCTGGCTGCAGTGCTCGCCATGGTGCTGGGCAATCCCTCCGGAGCCGAGCACGCTCGCGGCGCCCTACTGGTATTCGTCTACTGCCTCGGACTCGGGGTGCCGTTCATCCTGATCAGCCTCGGGCTGCAGCGCGGCATGCGGGCCCTGGACTTCTTCAAGCGGCACAAGCTCACCGTGATGCGCGCCGGCGGTGCCATGCTCATCCTGATCGGGGTGCTGATGGTCACTGGTATCTGGAACACCTGGGTGTGGGCGCTGCAGGACTGGTTCCAATCCGAGATCGTGATGCCCATATGAGCCGCAGAAACAACGACGCCGCCCCCGTTCCTGTGCAGCCCTCGGCGCACCGGGATAATGCACGTGAGGATGCGCTCAACGAAGGCATGGTCAGCAGCGGCTCAGCCGGGATCCGGAAACAGGATGTCACTGCACCTGCACTGGGCTTGACCGGGATGCTGCGCTGGGCCTGGACCCAGCTGACCTCCATGCGCACCGCGCTGATGCTTCTGCTGCTGCTGGCCGTTGCGGCGGTGCCCGGCTCGGTCTTCCCACAGCGGGTCCAGGACGCCTTCGCTGTCTCCACCTATATCGAGGAGCGCCCCACCCTGGGGCCGATCCTGGACTTCT
This sequence comes from Nesterenkonia ebinurensis, assembly GCF_008711175.1. Classification (GTDB taxonomy): domain Bacteria; phylum Actinomycetota; class Actinomycetes; order Actinomycetales; family Micrococcaceae; genus Nesterenkonia; species Nesterenkonia ebinurensis. The sequence goes on along the minus strand of NZ_VWNF01000032.1, from coordinate 265,453 downwards.
TCCAGTTCTTCGACGTCTACTCCTCGGTGTGGTTCTCCGCGATCTACCTGCTGCTGTTCATCTCGCTGATCGGCTGCATCATCCCCCGGTCCCGCAAGCACTACCAGCAGATAACCTCGGCGCCCCCGCGCACCCCGCAGCGGCTGGAACGGCTGCCCGAATACGGCGCGCTGGAGCTGGAGGCTGAGGGACCCGACCCGGCAACTGCACTCGCCGATGCCGAGAAAGTGCTGCGGCGTCGTCGCTATAGGACAGAGATCCGCCCCGGTAAGGGAGCGAACGGGGACCCGGAAAGTTCGGGGGATTCTTCGGGAGGTGAGCGAACCGGGTCGGTCGGTGCTGAGAAGGGTTACCTCAAGGAGATCGGAAATATCCTCTTCCACGTCTCTCTGGTGGGCGTGCTGGTCTTCGTGGCGGCAGGTGAGATGTTCAGCTATCGCGGGCAGAAGGTGCTTGTCGAGGACGAAGGCTTCGTCAACGCCCTGGTCGCCTATGACAACTTCTACCCCGGCACCTGGTTCAGCGAGGACGATCTGGAGCCCTTCTCCGTCCAGCTGGACAGCTTTGAGCGTGCCTTCGACCGGCAGCTCATCGACGGTGAGCCGAACCCGCACTATGGGCAGGCCCTGGACTTCACCGCCCATGTCACCGTCCAGGAGGGCCCGGATGCCGAGCTGGAGCAGACCGAGCTGAAGGTCAACAGCCCGCTGAATCTGGGCGGGGCCAATGTCTACCTGCCCGGCAACGGCTACGCCCCGGTGGTCACCGTGCGCGACGGGGAGGGGGAAGTGGCCTTCTCCGGGCCGGTGATCACCCGCCCCGACGATTCGGTCTACACCTCGATGATGGTGATCAAGGCGCCTGACGCCCACCCCGAGCAGCTGGGCTTCGTGGGCCTGTTCCTGCCCACCGCCCATGACACCGGCGACGGTATGGCCGTCTCCGTGGACCCGGAGCTGCATAATCCCGAACTGCACCTGAACTCCTACTACGGGGATCTCGGCCTGGACGACGGCATCCCGCAGAACGTCTACGTGCTGGACACTGATAACCTCACCGAGCTGAACTCACGGGACTCCGAGCACGGCGGAATCGTGCTGGCCCCGGGGGAAACCCATGAGCTGCCCGACGGCCTGGGCTCCATCGAGTTCGAAGGAGTACAGGACTATATCGCCCTGGACATCACCTACAACCCCGGCACCACCTGGATCCTGGTCTTCGCGCTGACCGCCACCGCCGGGCTGATGGCCAGCCTCTTTCTACGCCGCCGCCGCGCCTGGGTGACCGTGGAGCAGAATGAGCACGGGCGTACACTGGTGAAATACGGGCTGCTGGCCCGCGGCGAGGACTTCCGGTTGCGTGATGAGAACATTGCCCTGCGCACCCAGTTTGAGAAGATCTGGCCGGTCCGACCCCCTGAGGAGAATCCCTGATGAGCCCATTGCTCTCCCCAGCCCCCACAAGCGCGCAGCTGCCACCGATCAACGTGGAACTGGCGGAGTACTCCGAGCTGTTTATGCTGATCAGCGCGTCCATCTACACTTTGGCGTTCATCCTGTTCACTGTAGACACCGCCCGCAGCTCCGCAACGATCAAACGGGTGGAGGCTGAACTGTCTGCCGAGCAGCAGGCAGAGCGCTCCCGCCAACTGGTGGGGGCAGGCGGCGGTGCTGTCGACGCAGAGGCCCCTGTGGCGTTCGCGCCTTCGGCGCTCGAACCCTCAATCGCCTCGGAAGACTCGGAGCAAGCTCCGGTCCCCTCTCGGCTCAATCGGGCGCCGTCTCTTCCTGATTCGGAGCTGGTCGATGACGATCTGGCCTATGTGGGTACTCGCCGGCCGCTGGCTAATGTGGCCGTAGCGTTGACCGCGGTGGCTGCCGCAGCACACGCCTTCGCGGTGGTTTCCCGCGGGATCGCAGCCTCCCGTTGGCCGATGGGGAATATGTTTGAGTTCCTCACCGCCGCCGCCCTGGTGGTCGCAGTGGTCTACCTAGCTGTTCTCATCCGGCGCGACCTGCGGTTCCTTGGCATCTTTGTGATCGGGCTGGTGGTGACCATGATGGTCGCCGCTACCATCGGGTTCCCCACCCCTATCGGCCACGTGCAGCCGGCCCTGCAGAGCCCTTGGATCGCCATTCATGTCACCCTCGCGGTGCTGGCCATGGCCCTGTTCACCCTGACGTTTGCGATGAACATCCTGCAGCTGGTCCAATCCCGCCGCGAACATGCCCTGGCTACCGCGCCCAAGGGCGGGTTCGAACGCGGACTGGCCAAGGCCCAGTTCATGCGGCTGGTGCCCAGCGCCTTCTCTCTGGAGTCCTGGGTTTACCGGATCAACGCGGTGGGCTTCGTGTTCTGGACCTTAGGCCCGCTGATCACCGGCGCCATCTGGGCCAACGAATCCTGGGGCCGCTACTGGGGCTGGGACCCCAAAGAGGTCTGGACCTTTGTGATCTGGGTGGTCTACGCCGGCTATCTGCACGCCCGTGCCACCCGAGGCTGGACTGGAAACCGGGCGGCCTGGCTGTCCATCATCGGCTTCATCTGCATCATCATCAACTACACGGTGGTCAACATCTGGTTCCCCGGCATGCACTCCTACGCAGGACTGCCTGAGTAGAGGTTCTCTGATGGCATTCCTGCGCTACACCGTGCTGCGCCTGGGGATCTTCGCCCTGGGATTCTTCGCCGCCTATACCGCAGTTCCCTTTGATCTGCTGCCGCGGATGCTGGTGGCCCTGGCGGTAGGGTTCATCATCTCCGGGGCGGTGGGCTACCTGTTCTTCAACACCTGGCGGCTGGCTGCTGCTGAGCAGCTGGCCGGGTGGTTCGGGCGGCGTCGTCGCTCCTCGGCTGAGACTACTGACAACGCCGCTGAGGATGAGCTGGCCGAGGCCTTCCACGAGGAAGTGGACGCCCAGCAGCGGGCGATTCGGCAGGAGCTGCGCCGTGACGAGCGTTGAGCCAGTGCTCTGAGCCTGCGGGTTGAGTCCTGACCGCTCAGCGCGGAGCGGAACCGTGGGCGCCATCCCCTCTAAGTCCACTACCCTGGAGACATGGTTCGGGTTTTCATGGGTCTGGGCGTCATTGCCCTCGGTCTGCTGATCTACTGTGCGGTGGACTGCATCATCACGCCTAAGCACAAGGTCCGGGTGCTGCCGAAGATCGCCTGGTTCTTCATCATCCTGCTGCTGCCTTTGCTGGGTGCTGGGCTGTGGCTGGGCTTCGGCAAGGCTCGCGGCGGTGGCGATGGTGGCGATGGGCGCCCGCGCAAGGGCCCGGTTGCCCCAGATGATGATCCCGAGTTCCTGCGCACTATTGAGTTTGAGCGCCGTCGTGCTGAGCGCCGTGAGGAGGAGGCTCGCAAACGCGCCGAAGAGGAGCGCAAGAAGCGGGCAGCCGAGCAGCGCCGCAAACAGAAGAACGACGACGACGCCGCGGCCGGCCGGGACGCTGAACCGCCGGAAGATCCCACCGCCGCCTGAGCGAGTCGTAGTGATGGCCAGCGCAGCTGGTCACGCCAGAGAACCAGCTGGGTTCCCTGACCTGGCCCGGCCGAGGTCCAGCAAACGCACTCACCTGTGACCGTGCGCGCGGAACCAATGAGGTCGGGGAGTCCGTTCCCGCCGCGGGAACTAAGGCGTGTCTGACAAACCTCTCACCTCGTTCGTTCGCTTCCCGCACCACCACTAGGTGGAGCGGGTCCCGGCTCTCTCAACTTGCGCGGTGCTGGACGGGCACCTGGACTGCGCCTCACTCGGTCAAAAATGCCTCTGGCATTTCCTGCCTCGCTCAGCTTGCCAGACACATCGTGCAGCACCTGCTCGCTACGGCGTCGGTTTATCAGATACGCTAGTCAGCTCAACAGCAGGGCCGCTGAGTAACTGACTGCGAAAGCCAGGCCCAGGGTTCCGGTCTGCTGGAGCACGGGGATCAGTGCCGGACCGCGAGTCAGCTGCGGTCTCCGGACCATAGTGGTGATGGGCCTGATGCACAGCGGCCAGGACAGCAGCACCAGCAGGAACCACGGGCTCTGCGGGCCCTGCAGGGTCAGAGCCAGCGGAATGGCCATGGCCACCCCGATCATGATCGCGTATCCCCACCGTGCGCGGGTCTGACCAAGACGGACAGCCAGGGTCATCTTCCCTGCCTCCCGGTCGGTGGGGATGTCCCGCACATTATTGGCCATCAGCAGGGCTGAGGCGATCAGCCCGTGTGAGATGGCACCGATGCTGGCGGTAAGTAGGGGAAAGTGACCGCCGCCGCCATGGAGCTCGCTGGCCGCAGCCACGGCGAAGGCGGTCCCAAGGGTGGCTACCAGGCCGAAGAACACGAATACCATCACTTCGCCCAGTCCCAGGTATCCGTAGGGATTCTTCCCGCCGGTGTACCACCAGGCGGCCAGCACACAGACCACCCCTACCGGCAGCAGCCACCATGCTTGGATCATCACCACGATGCCCAGCCCGGCCAGACAGGCGATGCCGAAGCTGATGAACGCGGCCCGTTTGACCTGATGGGGCTGGGCGGCACCTGAGGCGGTCAGCCTCATCGGGCCCACCCGAACATCGTCTGTGCCGCGTACCCCGTCGGAATAGTCGTTGGCGTAGTTGACGCCGATCTGCAGAGCCAGTGCGACTACTAGGGCCAGCATCGCAGCGCCGATCTGGGGCAGGACTACGCCGCTGGAGCCGGGGCTGTAGGTCAGATCAGCCAGTGGAGCATAGGCGTACCAGTCGCCGCTTCCCGAGGAGTGGCCCAGGGCAGCAGCCATTCCGATCAGTACCGGGCAGACCGCCATCGGCAGAGTCCGTGGCCGGGTACCGGCCACCCATTCACTCAGCGATGCCATCGGCTCCCCTTTCCGAGCCGGAGCTCATTCGGTGGTCCCTTAGGACCACATATTGAGCCCTTTTCGGCGCTTTTTGTCGTCACAGGTGACCACCGAACGTGAGCAGCCGCAGCAGAGCCTGTCGATCGGGCTTGCTGTTGGGCAGCAGCGGCAGGGCACCCAATAGCTCATAGTGTTTGGGCACAGCCGGGGCGCCCAGGCGGTCTCGGACAAGCCGGTCGATCTCCTCAAATGTGTTGCCCTGCCGGGATGCGGTCCCCAGGACGACGGCTGCGGCTACTTTCTGGCCCCATTCGGCGTCGTCGATCCCGGCTACGAAAGCTTCCCTGACGCTGGGATGGGACTCCACGGCGCGGCGGACCTGCTCGGCGGAGACCTTCACCCCGCCGGTGATGATCACATCATCGGCCCGTCCGGTGACCGTCAGTTTAGGCACAATCTGGGCCGCATGCCCTGCTCCGGTGACCTGCGCGATGGTATCCACATCCTCCGCGCGCTGGGTGCTCAGCTGTCCCAGGTCATCGGTGCGGAACCGCCGGTGGCCGGTGGCCGGGTCGGTCTCGAACCGTTCAGCGGTGAGGGCGGCGTCGTGGTAGCCGAGGGCGACCATCGGCCCGGAGAGCAGCACCCGGCCGTGAGTGCCGATGCTGATAGCCACCCCGGGCAGCGGATAGCCGTCGTAGACGCAGCCGCCGCAGGTCTCGGCCATCCCGTAGGTGCGGATCACGTTGAGCCCCAGCTGCCGGGCCCGGCCGAACAGCTCGGTGCTGGTGGGCCCACCGCCCAGCAGGATCGCGTCGAACCGGCGCAGCGCCTGAAGCACCTCCGAGCCCTGATGCTCCAACAGTCGCTGCAGCTGGGTGGGGACCAAAGAGACGTAACGGCGCTCGTGGGTCAGCAGCTCGGCCGCCTCAGCGAAGTGCCGCGGGTCGGTGGTCCCCTCCAGCAGACCTACCGGCTCAGTTCCGGCTACCAGGCTGCGGGTGAGGACCGCCAGACCGGCCACATAGCTGGGCTGCAGCGCCAGCAGCCACTGGCCGTGTCCGCCGAGGGCCTCAGCAGTCATCTGCGCCGACGCCTCCAACGCCTCCCAGCCCAGCAGAGCCTGTTTCGGTGTCCCGGTGGACCCAGAGGTCTGCACCACCGCGACCACTCGTTCGGGGCCTGGCTCCCCGGGATAGTGTGCTGAAGTTCGCTGAATGTCTGTGTCCTGGGCGTTATTCGGGGGATTCTGACACACTGTCTTGACATCGGGGCGCTCGATCCAACGCGGAGGGTCGCCGCGCCCACCGGACAGGAACTCCAGCGGTGGGCAGTCACCTCGGCGGGCGGCGTCGAGCGCCGAGAGCGCTTCAAATATCCACGAATCAGTCATAGTCAGAGAACGACGCCGCCCTTTAGAAGTAATAGGGAAAGCCGGCCCAATTCGGCGGTCGCTTCTGTAGGAAGGCGTCGCGACCCTCCACCGCCTCATCAGTCATGTATCCCATGCGGGTCGCCTCACCGGCGAAGACCTGCTGGCCGGCCAGACCGTCGTCGGGGGCGTTGAAGGCGAACTTCAGCATCCGGATGGCCTGCGGGGACTGGGCGGCGACATCGGTGGCGTACTCCAGGGCGACCTCTTCGAGGTGCTCATGGTCCACCGCCTCATTCACTGCACCAGCGGCCGACATGTCTTCTGCAGAGTGTTCGCGGGCCAGGAAGAAAATCTCGCGGGCTTTCTTCTGGCCCACCTGCCGGGCCAGCAGGGCGGAGCCGTAGCCGGCGTCGAAGGAGCCCACCGTAGCGTCGGTCTGCTTGAACCTGCCGTGCTGGCGAGAGGCGAGGCTCAGATCGCAGACCACATGCAGGGAATGTCCGCCCCCGGCCGCCCAGCCGTTGACCACTGCGATCACCACTTTTGGCATGGTGCGAATCAGCCGCTGGACCTCCAGGATGTGCAGCCGCCCGGCCTTGGCCGGGTCTACCGTCTCGGAAGAATCTCCCGAGGCATACCGGTAGCCGTCGCGGCCGCGGATGCGCTGGTCACCGCCGGAGCAGAAGGAGTGCCCGCCGTCCTTGGGCGAGGGCCCGTTGCCGGTGAGCAGCACCGCTCCCACATCCGGTGTCATCCGGGCGTGGTCCAGGGCCCGGTAGAGCTCATCCACGGTGTGCGGACGGAAGGCGTTGCGCACCTCGGGTCGGTCGAAGGCGATCCGGACCGCGGGCAGATCGGCGGTTACGGTGTTGTGCGCATCCCGCTGAACCCGGCGATGATAGGTGATATCGGTGAAGTCAAAGCCCTCGACCCTCCGCCATTGGCGCGGATCGAAGATGTCGGAGACCTTGTCCGGAAGCGCAGAAGTGTCAGTGCCAGTCACAGCAGACGAGTCTACCGGCGGTCCAACTTAGGGCGCTTCATCTGAGTCGTCGTTCATGCGCTTACGCTGCTTCTCAAGCTCCTCGAGCCGAGCCTCGAGCATGTCCAGGCGCCAGCGGTCTTCGGCGTGCATATTCTCCTCAGCCTTACTGGGAATATGCGGCTCCTGCTCGATCTCGGGTCGTTCCTGCCCGGCTTCGAGTTCCCGGATGCGCTTCTCGAGCTCCTCGACGTCGTCACTGGCTCCGCCGCTGGGGATCTGCTTTCCGGTGACCATGCTGGTGATCTGGACGATGCTGAACAGAATGATGGCAACAATGGCGACGATAGCCCAACCTGGCATGTCCCAACCCTAGCAACTTATCAGCAGGCAGCACCCTCTCATGCAGGAGCGTGAGCGTCCCTCGGTGAGGCCGATCACCCGGATAAACGGCAGCACCCCCTCGTGCAGGAGCACGAGGATCAGCCTTCGGCAATCCGCTCAGTCGGCGGCTTGGGTGCGTGGCCCAAGGCCATGCGCACCGGGACGACCAGCATGGTGGCTAAGCCCAGGAAGCCGATCACCAGAGCGAAGAGGCTCTCCTCGACGAGCTGGCGGTAGATCGCCTCGGTGATGAACATCGTGGTAGCGCCGAAGGCAATGAAGAAAGCGAAGAAGCCCCCGGTCGGCACGTCCTCCTGCCAGCGGCGGGACTTGAACCCATAGGCACGGATGAAGTACTGGACCGTTCCGATCGAAGCAACTGCCGAGAGGATGAACCCGGTCCAGCCGACTGTGTTCCATTCGGCTCGGGTGTAGCCGGCGAAAAAGAGGAATGATGCCGCTGTGAGGGTCAGCAGGACGGTGGCCCAGGCATCATGCGGCGGGCCCAGCGGAGGCTTGGGCGGAGGCTCCTTGGCCGCCTCGGAGAGCAGCTGACGCTGCTGTTTGTTTTCAGTCTCAGCACTCATATGAAACACCTCCGCACTGCGACATCTGTCACTAGCTACTCTATCGAAGCACAGTACTGAACCAAAAGGGGGGTCAGCGGGGTCTGCAGGCAAGGATGATCAGTTCGGGAGAGTCCGGTTCCACCGGCGAGCGGTCCCAGTCTCCCCAGACCTCCTCGACCACGAAGCCAGCCTGCTCCAGAGACTTATGCAGCACCGGCAGCGGACGGTAGCGCAGCGGCTCGTCAGCAGTGATGTGCCGTCCGTCGGGGAAGATATTGTGCCCCCGTGCAGTGATCAGCGGTCCGTCGGCATCGTCGTGCGCGATCCCGACCACCTCAAGCCAGGAGGCGAACTCGCCGCCGTCCGGGTGGGGCTGGGTCGTCCGGGTGGACTCCTCGTCCCAGGCGTCGGCGGCCATGCCCTGCGGGTTGCGCGATTCGAAGGCCAGCCAGCCGCCAGGCGCCAGCGCCCGGTAGGTGTCGGCCAGCACCTGGTCCCACTCTGCCCGGCTCAGGAAGTACTGGGCCACGTGCCCCATCATTAACGCAAAGTCGAAGGACGACGCCGGGGTCTCGGCTGTCGTGCCCCGGATCAGTTCCACGCGGCTGCTCACTCCGGCCTCCCGAACCCGTCGCTCGGCGATATCGATCATGGCGTCGGCGGGATCAACGCCGGTGACCTGCAGCCTGTGCTGGGCAAGGCGCAGCGCCATCACACCGGTTCCGCAACCGATATCCAGCACCCGCTTCGCGCCCAGTTCCTCGACCAGTTCCAGGTAGAAGTCGACATCCCACAGCCTCTGGTTCTCCACGTCATAGAGCTTCACGAACTCGGGATCCTCAGTCCACGGACCGTCGAGCGGCTGCGGCGCCGGCTCGCTGGGCTCTTCTCTTCTTCGGAGCATGGGGTTTACGCTATCGGAGAGAGGTTACGCCGAATAATCTCTGCTGCAGCGAGCAGACAGACTGCGGAGTGCCTGTGTTACGACTTATCGGTGTGACCTCTAAGAAAGGCGGTATGAGATGACGCAGACCCAGACCAGGCCCGAGCCGAGGATATCCACCAGTGCGGCCCGGCATGCCCGCTTCTTCCTCATGCTGGCCGCGGGACTGGCCCTGGCGGCGTCGTTGGCTCTGCTGCTGATCCCCGCCGGCAGTATCAGCACCGAGACGGATGGTCAGCCGGGGGTGACTGAATCGGTCACGCTGCTGGCCGAACATGGCCCATGGGTTCTTATCCTGCTTGCCGTCCCGGTGGTGATCACCTTGTTGCCGCTGCTGGCCCGTGGAACCGCCCGCGCGATACTCCCTCTGCTCAGTCTGGTACTGCTGGGCGGCTTTGTGGTGCTCGCGCTGTTCAGCATAGGCATGTTCTACCTGCCTGCCCTGGGCGCGCTCATGACCGGAACAATCATCTCGCTGCGGCACCGCCCAGACTCCCGCTGAGTGTTCCCCTGTGGTGTGATTGGTGTATGACTGCCGCCCCTGAAGCACAGACCCCGGCCGCTGAACTGATCATCAACTGGGAAGTCGCCCGGACCACTGCCGGACGGCTGGTGCCGCCCGGACCCAAGCTCAAGCGCGCCGAAGCTGCCCAGGAGGTTGCTGATCTGCGCCAGGCCGCTGCTGATTCGGTCGGCCACGTCTACAACATCACCGGGCTGGACGCCGCCAAAGGGCTGGGTGAGGACATCCAAGTCGAGGCAGCAGGGCAGCCGGAGCGCCGGAAGGACGGCGCGGAAAGCGACCGAGCGGTGCTGGTGGTGGACCGGCCCGGTTGGTCGGCCGCCAACACCTCCAGCTTCCGGGAGCTGTTGGCCCCGGCACTGGAGGCCGCTGCGGAAAAGAAGCCCGAGCTGCTCAAGGAAGGGTCCACCGCTCAGGTCTTCGGCTCCGCCGCCACCGGGACTGAGCTCGGCGGAGTGCTGGCCTTCCTCTCGGCCAATGTGCTGGGCCAATTCGACCCCTTCCACTCCTCACCCGCCGCCCCCCACGGCCGCCTGCTGCTGGTGGCCCCCAACGTTGTCAACGTGGCCCGGGAGCTCAACGTGCGGCGGTCCGACTTCCGGCTCTGGGTCTGCCTGCACGAGCAGACTCACCGGGTGCAGTTCGCCGCCGCCCCTTGGCTGGCCGAGTATCTGAAGGAGAAGATCACCGCGCTCTCTACCTCCACCATGAGTCAGGCCGACTCGCTGCCGCAGCGCTTGGCCGAGGCGGTCAAGAACCTGCGTGCCGAACTCAAGGAGAAGAAGGCCGCCGAAGAGCAGCCTTCACCTCGCAACCGTCTCCTGGAGGCCATCCAGTCTCCCGAGGACCGCGAGACCATGTCCCAGATCACCGCAGTGATGAGCCTGCTGGAGGGCCACGCCAATGTGGTGATGGACGCAGTGGACGCCTCCATCGTGCCCACGGTGCGCACCATCCGCCGCCGGTTCGAGGACCGCGGCAAGGACCGCTCCCCGCTGGAGAAGCTGGTCCGCAGGCTCCTGCAGCTGGACGTCAAAGCTGCTCAGTACCGCGACGGCCAGAAGTTCGTGGGCCATCTTGTGGAGCGTATCGGCATGCAGCGGTTCAACACCATCTGGGAAACCCCGGAGCATCTGCCCACCGAGAAGGAGCTGCACGACCCTGACCTGTGGATCGAACGGATGGGCATGCGCCCATGAAGGCGCTCTTCAGGCGTGATGGCGAGCCAAAGCTTGCCGAGAGGCGAGCGGGGTTCCTCCGTGGCCGGGAACAGCGCTGTGGCTAAAGCACCTCAGTCGCTCCATCGTGCTCGGAAAGCTGTTGGAGAAGCACTGAACCCTCAAGGCCTCACCCTGGTGGCCTGCTCCGGCGGGGCGGACTCGCTGGCGCTGGCTGCGGCGGCCGCCTGGCATCACAGGCGCACCACCGGCCCGCTGGCAGATGCGAAAGTGGGCGGCGTCGTCGTTGATCACCATCTTCACCCGGACAGTGTGGAGGTCTCAGGCAGAACAGTCAGCCAGCTCAAGTCTCTGGGGCTGGGCCCGGTGCGGATCTACTCCGCAGATGTGGACCCGGAGTCTTCACTGGGACCGGAGGCAGCCGCTCGGACCGGCCGCTACCAGGCGTTCCGACAGGCGATGACTGAGCTCGGCGCTACCCGGATCCTGCTGGCCCACACCGCTGATGACCAGGCCGAACAGGTGCTGCTGGGTTTGGCCCGCGGTTCCGGGACCCGCTCCCTGGCCGGAATCCCACCTGCACGCGGGCCGTTCCGCAGGCCGATGCTGCACCTGACCCGGGCCGACACCGAAGCGATCTGCCGCCATCATGACCTGGACTGGTGGGAGGATCCGGCCAACTCTGACCCGCGGTACCTGCGCTCCAAAGTCCGTACCCAGGTGCTGCCGTATCTGGAGCGGGAGCTGACGACATCGTTCCGGGAGTCTCTTATCCGCACCGCACAGATCGCGGCCGCCGACGCGGACTACCTAGAGAACCAGGCCAAAGAGGTCTTCCCCACCCTGCTGGAGGACCCCGATCCTGCCGGCGCACTGCGGCTGAAGCTCAAGCCTCTGCGGGCACAGCCCCCGGCAATCCGGCGTCGCGTGCTGGCCCTGGCCGTGGCAGCTGCCGGCGGAGCCAATCCCAGCTTCGAGCGGCTCTCGGCGGTGGAGAAGTTGGTCACCGGGAGCCGTTCGGCCGGGCCCGTGGAGTTGGCAGGGTATGTCACAGTTCACCGGGGTGCGCGCGGCACCTCAGATTATGGAAAACTGGTGGTTGTTCCGCCATCGGGGTGAGAACCGTCCGCTGATCGGCGGGCGCGGCTGAGACCAAGGAGCACTGCGGAACCGATGGATTCCCAGGACGTCAAAGACGACCTCGAAGAAGTTCTCTACACCGCTGATGAGATCCAGGCTCGGATCGATGAGCTCGCCGCCGATATCGATCGCGACTACGCCGATAAGGACGTGCTCATTGTGGGGGTGCTCAAGGGCGCGGTGATGGTCATGGCCGATCTGTCCCGGGCGCTGACCTCGCATATCGCCATGGACTGGATGGCCGTGTCCTCCTACGGCTCCGGCACCAAGTCCTCCGGCGTGGTGCGGATTCTGAAGGATCTCGACGCCGATCTGATGAACCGACATGTGCTGATCGTGGAGGACATCATCGACTCCGGCCTGACCCTCAGCTGGCTGAAGGCCAACCTGGAGTCCCGCGGCCCGGCCAGCGTGGAGATCTGCACCCTGCTGCGCAAGCCCGAGGCCGCCAAGGTCCAGATCGAGGTGAAGTACGTCGGCTTCGACATCCCGAACAAGTTCGTGGTCGGCTACGGCCTGGACTTCGCCGAGAAGTACCGCAACCTCGACTGCATCGGCATCCTCGCCCCCCACGTCTACCAGTGATTGGGCTGAGCGCACAGCCGAGCTTGCTCGAGCTGCGCCGAGGCAATTGAAGCTCATCACCGCCTTCAGGCGGGAAACCAGGTGCCCATCCTCCGCCTGAGGCGAACTTTGGGCATCTTGGTTTACCGGGCGGCGTCGTGCTCTAGTACCGTGTACAGCTGACCCCATCATCCGCGCGTCACGGAGCTGCATGAACTTCAAGAAGATCTTCACCGGGCCGCTGTTCTGGATTCTCCTGGCAGTGCTGGTCCTGCTTGTGGTCGTCCCGATGCTGTTCAGCTCCTCCGGCGCCGGCCAGCGCGTGGACACTAATGTGGGAATGGAGCTGCTGGACGAGGGTCGGGTCGCTGAGGCCAGGATCGACGACGGCGACTCACGGGTGGACCTCACCCTGGCAGAGTCCTTCGAGCTGGACGGCACAACATACGACGACGCCGTCCACTTCCACTTCTCCCAGGCTCGGGCAGAGACTGTGGCTGAGTCCATCGCTGGTGCCGACCTGGACGGTTATACCGATGAGCCGGAGCAGTCCAACTGGCTGCTGTCCATGCTCGGGTTCATGATTCCGTTCTTGATCATCGCCGCGATCTTCATCTGGCTGATCCTGCGGATGTCCGGTGGCGGAAACCGGGTGATGCAGTTCGGCAAGTCCAAGGCCAAGATGTTCGACAAGGACATGCCACAGGTGACTTTCGAGGATGTGGCCGGAGCCGAGGAGGCCGTCGAGGAGCTGCACGAGATCAAGGAGTTCCTCTCCGAGCCAGAGAAGTTCCAGCGCCTGGGTGCCAAGATCCCCAAGGGTGTGCTGCTCTACGGGCCGCCCGGCACCGGTAAGACCCTGCTGGCCAAAGCGGTGGCCGGTGAGGCTGGTGGCTCCTTCTACTCGATCTCCGGCTCCGACTTCGTGGAGATGTTCGTGGGCGTGGGCGCCTCCCGGGTCCGCGACCTGTTCAAACAGGCTAAGGAGAACTCCCCGGCCATCCTCTTTGTGGACGAGATTGACGCCGTGGGCCGCCAGCGTGGCGCCGGCGTGGGCGGCGGCAACGACGAGCGTGAGCAGACCCTGAACCAGCTGCTGGTGGAAATGGACGGCTTCGACGCCAACGCCAATATCATCGTCATCGCGGCTACCAACCGGCCCGATGTGCTGGACCCTGCACTGCTGCGCCCCGGCCGGTTCGACCGGCAGATCCCGGTGGAGGCCCCTGACTTCGCCGGCCGCAGGCAGATCCTGAAGGTCCACTCCAAGGGCAAACCGATGGTGGATGACCTGGACTTGCAGCAGGTAGCGCGCAAAACTCCCGGGTTCACCGGTGCGGACCTGGCCAATGTGCTCAACGAGGCTGCACTGCTGACCGCCCGTTCCAATGCCGACCTCATCGACGACCGTGCCATCGATGAGGCCATCGACCGGGTGATGGCCGGCCCGCAGAAGCGCACCCGCCTGATGAAGGACCACGAGCGCAAGGTCACCGCCTACCACGAGGGCGGCCACGCCCTGGTGGCTGCAGCACTGAATTACTCCGCCCCGGTCACCAAGATCACCATCCTGCCCCGCGGCCGCGCCCTGGGCTACACCATGGTGATCCCGGAGGATGACAAATACTCCACCACACGCAACGAGCTGCTGGACACCATCGCCTACGCCATGGGCGGCCGGGTGGCCGAGGAGATCATCTTCCAGGACCCTTCCACTGGAGCGGCCAACGATATCCAGAAAGCCACCGAGACCGCCCGGAAGATGGTCACCGAGTACGGCATGAGTGCGAAGGTCGGCTCGGTCAAGCTCGGCTCCGGGGACACCAACCCCTTCCTGGGCAAGGAGATGACCACCGGCAAGGACTACTCCGAGGAACTCGCCGCGATCGTAGACTCCGAGGTGCGCAGCATCATCGATGAGGCCCATGACGAGGCCTACTGGGCGCTCACCGAGAACCGGGACGTGCTCGACCGGCTGGCCGAGGAACTGCTGCGCGTGGAGACACTGAACGCCAAGGAGGTCGCCGAGATCTTCAAGGACGTGAAGAAGCGGCCAAAGCGGGACGTCTGGGAGTCTTCCGAGAACCGTCCGATCGTGATTGAAGGCGAAACGGTCAATGGTAGATCTTCCCAGGATTGAGGCAGCCATCCGGGAGATCCTGCTCGCAGTGGGGGAGGACCCCGCCCGGGAAGGGCTGCGCGAGACCCCGACCCGGGTGGCCAAGGCCTATGCGGAGGCGTTCGCCGGGCTGAGGCAGGATCCGGCCGAGCTGCTCGGCACCACCTTCGACATCGGCCACCAGGAGCTGGTGCTGGTCCGCGATGTGCCCTTCTACTCGATGTGCGAGCACCACCTGGTGCCTTTCTACGGCAACGCTCATGTGGGATACATCCCCGCGGAGGAGGGCAAGGTCACCGGGCTGTCCAAGCTGGCTCGGCTGGTGGATATCTACGCCAAGCGACCCCAGGTCCAGGAGCAGCTGACCACCCAGATAGCTGATTCGCTCATGGAACATCTGCAGCCCCAAGGCGTGATCGTGGTGATTGAGGCCGAGCACCTGTGCATGTCCATGCGCGGGGCCGCCAAGCCCGGTGCTAAGACCGTGACCTCCGCGGTCCGCGGTGCCCTGCGCAGTGCGGCCACCCGGTCCGAGGCGATGAGCCTCATCCTGCACTCCTGACAGGTGCCCGCTGCGCCTGTCCTTAGCCTCCCCCAGCGTTGAGTGCGTGATTTGTGCAGTAATTTGGCGTTTATGTGGACGAAAATAGTGCACAAATCATGCACTCGAGAAAGAGGTGGGCGAATTGGTCGGCACTTTGGTGATGGGGATCCTCAACGTCACCCCGGACAGTTTCTCTGACGGTGGACGGTACAACGACGACGCCGCGGCCGCAGTCCAGCACGCCCACCAGTTGATTACCCACGGTGCGCAGCTCATCGACATCGGCGGGGAATCCACCAGGCCGGGTGCCGAGCCGGTGGACCCGGCCGAAGAGCAGCGCCGAGTGATTCCTGTGCTCAAAGAGCTGCTGGAGCTTCCGATTCAGCTCTCCATCGACACTCGGCATTCGCAGACCGCCCGGGCTGTGCTGGAGCTGGCGGGCTCACGTGCTCAGGAGCTGATCATCAATGATGTCTCTGGGCTGCTCACCGATCCGCATATGCCGCAGGTCATCGCAGACTACGGCTGTGATGTGGTCATCACCCATAATCGGGACGACCCCCAGACCATGCAGTCCAAGACCCAGTACACCGATGTCACTGCAGAGGTGATCGCCGAACTGCTCCAGATCCGCCAGCTCTACGTGGACGCCGGGGTGGTGCCGGAGAGGATCATCCTGGACCCCGGTATTGGCTTCGCCAAGACACATCAGCAGAACTGGGAGCTGATCTGCAACCTTGACCAGTTCACAGCGCTGGGCCAGCGGGTGCTCTTCGGGGCCTCCCGCAAGGGCTTCCTTGGCACCCTGCTCGCAGATCCGCACGGCACCGCTCGGCCAGCCGAACAGCGGGAGACCGCCACTGCGGCACTGAGTATGCTTGCCGCACAGGTCGGCTGCTGGGCGGTCAGGGTGCATGCTCCTCAACCCAACGTCGACACGCTCAAGGTGCTGCAGGCGGTCTCGCTTCGCGCACGCTCCTCAATCTCGGAAGACCCGGCGCCCGTGCCGTTCTCCACTCGGCTCAATCAGGGGTCGTAAATTCCATTCCCGCCCCGAGCGAACTGTGTAAGGTGGATAGCCATGAGGGGATTGCTCAAACGCCGCAAACACTCCGCCGACATCCTGGGCGCCGAAGTCCAACGACCGGTGCCCACCGGTCCACCAGCGGTGGAGTTGGAGGGCGTGACCATTCGTTACACCGAGGCTGACGGCAATGAGCGGGTCATCGTTCAGGATTTCAGCCTCACCATCCCGCAGGGCGCGGTGCACTGCCTGGCCGGCCGATCCGGCTCCGGCAAGACCTCCCTGCTGCGGGTGGCCACCGCCACCCAGACCCCCACCTCAGGCGAAGTGCGCTGGGCCGAGTCCGCCATCGTGGGTCTGAACCACAAGCAGCTGGCCGCAGCCCGGCGTCAACACATGGGGTATGTGGACCAAGGAGCCACAGTCATCGAGGAGCTCACCGTGCTGGACAATGTGCTCATCCCCGCCATGCCCGAAGGCATCACTGCAGAGATCACCCAGCGCGCCAATGAGCTGTTGGAACGCTTCGGCCTGGCAGCCGCCACGCGGCAAAAAGCGCGCAGCCTCTCCGGCGGTGAGCGACAGCGGCTGGCAATCGTGCGTGGCCTGTTGCTGGAACCCACCGCCCTGGCCCTGGACGAGCCCACCGCCAGCCTGGACCGCAATACCGCCAATACGGTGATTGAGGCAATGCACACCGCCGCCAGCTCCGGGGCCGCGGTCCTGGTGGCCAGCCACGACCCCGAGGTCATCGCCTCAGCACACACGGTGACGCGCCTGGTCTGACCACCGCATAAGCACTGTAGCCTTAAAGCATGGGCTACGATCTGATCCGGCTGACCGGCCTGCGGTTCGAAGGAACCCATGGTGTGCTCCCCGATGAGCGCAGCACCGCCCAGCCATTTGTGATCGACGCTGAGGTGCAGGTGGACCTGGCTGCGGCCGGCCGCACCGACAATCTGGAGGACACCATCTCCTACGCCGATGTGGCCTTCGACATCGAGCAGGTGGTCACCGGCGAGTCCTACCGGCTGATCGAACGGATCGCCGCCGAGTGTGCCGCGCGGATCCTGGGGCTGGACGACCGCATCCAGGCGGTGACCATCACCGTGCACAAGCCCCAGGCACCCATGCCCTATGAGTTCGATGACGTCTCGGTCATCATTCACCGCACCCGTGATGAGCTCGGCGCCAGCCGCGCCTTGGGCGAGCCGCGCAAACAAGTCTCTGGGGTGTATGAGGGGGAACTGGTGGAGGACAACGACGCCGCCACCCCCGCCTCCGCCCATTCAGCAGCCAGCCCGCCAGAAGGAGCCACAGTCACCACTCCCACCGCCGGGCTGGGCTACTACGAACGTAAGTCCCTGGCTGACCTCGGCGAGGACGGGGAGGCGGCGAAGGCCCACTACCGCGACCCGGACCTGGAGGCAGCCTTCCCGGTGCGCAGTGTGTTGGCCCTGGGCTCCAACCTCGGTGATTCCCGGAGCACGCTAGCCTCGGCCATCCAGGTACTGGAGGCCGCCGACGGCGTCGTGATAGTCAGCACCTCGCCGCTGGCGCGCACCAAACCGATGGGTGGACCAGCCCATCAGCGCGACTATCTCAACCAAGTGGTGGAGATCGAGACGCAGCTCTCCCCGCACGGGCTGCTGGACCTGGCCCAGCAGATCGAGGAGGACCACAACCGGGTGCGCGAGCAGCGGCACGGGCCGCGGACCCTGGACGTGGACATCGTGACCTAT
Organism: Nesterenkonia ebinurensis; assembly: GCF_008711175.1. Lineage (GTDB taxonomy): Bacteria > Actinomycetota > Actinomycetes > Actinomycetales > Micrococcaceae > Nesterenkonia > Nesterenkonia ebinurensis. The sequence continues at coordinate 247,532 of NZ_VWNF01000032.1, read as the reverse complement.
GCCAGCGCCACGATCGACTCCCCGCGTCTGCAGGTCCCACACCCCTCGGCCGCTGAGCGGGCATTCGTGCTGCTGCCCTGGAGCTGGATGGATCCGGTGGCCCTGCTGGGCGGCCGCCCAGTGCGCGAGCTTGCCGAGGAGGCTGAGGACTACTCGGATGTGGTGAGGCTGGACTCGTGACCCAGCTGCGCCCGCTGTGGCTGCTGATCATTGCCGCAGGTGCCGCCCTGGCCGGCTACCTGGCCACGCTCGCGATGCGCAATGCCGGCTACAGCTCTCCGGTGCTACCCCTGTCATCGGTGATTACCCTGGTGGCGGTGGGACTGATCGTGCTGGCTCTGGGTCTGGTGGTCTGGTGGGACCAGCGCCGACTTGAGGGCGGTGCGGATCAGGAGGGGCGGCGTCGTCGTTCTTCCCCGGATCAGTCCGGGCGCAGGCTTCACCCGTTGCAGGCGGTGCGGGTGGTGGCTGCCGGCCAGGCTTGTGCCTACGCCGGGGCGCTGATCGCCGGCTGGCATGCCGGGGTGCTGCTGGACCTGGGACCTGCAGCCGGAATTGGCACCCCCAATGTCACCGCAGCCCTGACGGTGGTGATCGGCGGAATGCTGTGGGTGATCATAGGGTTCGTGGTAGAGACCCTGTGCCGGATACCCCCCGACCGGGGGTCAGGCCTTGAGAATTCGGAATTCGACGAAGGAACGGAGCCCAATGCTGCACTCTGAAGCCATCGACCCGACAGGGGTTGAATGGACCCGGGTGGACGATAAATACATCACGGTCAGGTACATCAGCACGATCACCAGCTGGCTGATCACCATTGCGATTGTGGCCGCCCCCGTGGTAGCCGATGCGATGCTGGGCTGGGGCATCCCGGACTGGCTGAAATGGCCCGTCCTGGCGGTGCTGCTGGTCTGGGCGGTCATCGACATCGTCCTGGTGCCCCGGCGGGTGCGCGCCATCGGCTACTTCGAGCGCGCTGACGACCTGCTCATCCGCCGCGGCATCCTCTTCCAGCGGGTGGTGGCCGTGCCCTATGGCCGGCTGCAATATGTGGACATCGAGGCCGGCCCGCTGATGCGCAAGTTCGGGCTGTGCACCGTGCAGCTGAAAACTGCTTCGGCAGCCACTGACGCCACTATCCCTGGTGCGGTCCGTTCCGAGGGTGCGCGGCTGCGCGATGAGCTCTCCGTCCGCGGCCAGGCACGTCTGGCAGGACTCTGATGACAGAGCGCCCAGAAGAGCACTACGCCGACGCCCCGCCCCCTGAGCAGCCCGGATCCACCACTGAGGGGCAGGAACCTCAGCAGGAGAGCTCCGAAGGCTGGTTCGATGAGACCTGGACCAAGGTCCATCCGCTGAGCCCGCTGGTGCGCGGCTGGGTGACCGTGGTGGCGATCCCGGTGGCGTTCTTCTCCTACAACTGGCAGATGTTCTCTGACCTCTGGAATGCCTGGCAGTCCGGGGAGCTCGTCGATAACCTGCAGACCAACCCCACCCCCTACCTGATCGGCGGGGCTTTGTTCCTCGGTCTGGCGGTGCTGATCTTCATGGGCTTCACCCTCTCCTGGTGGTTCACCCGGTACAAGGTCACCGAGGAGCACGTGATGGTGAAGTCCGGGATCTTCGTCCGCCAGCATCGGCAGGCCCGGATCGACCGGGTGCAGGCGGTAGACCTGCGCCAACCCCTGCTGGCCCGCATCGCCAAGCTGGCCGAGCTGCGCTTCGAGGTGGCCGAGGGTGACGGCACCGCAGCCACTCTGGCGTTTTTGCGCAAACACGAGGCCGAGCAGCTGCGCGCCGAGATCATGGACCGCGCCGCCGGCCGGCCCCCGGCCAGGTCACAGGAGAACGACGCCGCAGTCCCAGACCTCGCTGCCCCCGACTCCGGCGATTCCCAGGCCCCGCCTGGCGACACGGTGTGCCAAAATCCGCAGAAAACCACCGAGCCTGCGGCTATTCAAGGGGAAACAACACACCATCCTGGGGGCCAGGACCGCCAGATCGTGCGGGTTCCGGTGCCCCGACTGATCGGCTCGGTGCTGGTGGGCGGCAGTACCCTGGTGTTCATCGTCCTGGCGCTGTGCCTGTTCGCCCTCCTGGGGGGCATCGCCTCGTTCTTTGTGCTTGTCCGGGACGAACCAATCGGAGAGGCCTTCGGCCAGATCAACGTGCCGTTCTTCGTCCCCATCCTCATCGGGGCGATCTTCGCCTTCTGGAACCAGCTGTCCAACGGCTGGAACTTCACTGCGACCATGACCCAGGCCGGGCTGAGGCTGAAGTACGGGCTGACCACCACCAACACCCAGACCGTTCCGCCCGGCCGCGTGCAGGCCATCCAGATCCGCCAACCAGTGCTGTGGCGGACCTTCGGCTGGTACTCGGTAACCGTGACGGTGGCCGGCTATGGCTTGGACTCTCGCTCTACACTGCTGCCGGTGGGCGGCGCTGAGGATGTGATGCGGCTGACCGCTGAGATGTTCCCGGACTTGCAGGTGGACAACCCCGAGCAGGTGTTCTTCGAAGGGCTGCGCGGCCGTGGCGCGGAGCGCGGATTCACCGAGGTGCCCAGGCGGGCCAGAGCATTCGATCCGATGGTGCGTCGTCGTCGTGGATTCTTTGTCACCCCCAGCGCGCTGATGATCCGCGACGGCCGGGTGACCCGGACCCTGACGATGGTCCCGCATGAGCGCATCCAGTCCGCCGCTCTGCACCAGGGGCCGCTGGCCAGGATGATCCGGATCGCCACTCTGCACATCCATATTCCGGCCGGACCCATCACCGCCCGAGCCAAGAACCAGGACTTGGAGCAGATCAGCTGGCTGTTTGAGCAGGAGGCCGGCTATGCTGCTGTGGCCCGTCGGCTGGCCGACCGGAACCAGTGGATGCAGCCCGAGGAGCTGGACGAGTTCGAGAAGAATGTGGCCGAGGCCAAGCAGAAGCTGGAAGAGGCAGATTACGACGCCGCCCCCGCCGCCTCAGCTGCCCACGGCTCATCACCTGCAGCAGGGGCGCAGCAGTTCGGCGGCCGGCCAGGGGCTGGGCTGTGAACAGACCGATCGACCCCTATGCCGCCGAATTGCCGCCCACTGCCCGGGACGGCCGGCTCGGCGTGGGGGTGATCTCCGCAGGGAAAGTCGGAGCCGTGCTGGGCGCAGCTCTGCGCGGAGCAGGCCACCAGGTGGTGGGCGTGCACGCAGTCTCTGCGGAGTCCCAGGACCGGGCTGAGCATCTGCTGCCCGGCGTGCCGGTGCTTGAGATTCCGGAGATACTCCGCCGTGCGGAGTTGGTGCTGCTGGCGGTGCCCGACGACGCCCTAGCCGAGTTGGTGGCCGGTGCCGCTGAGGCTGGGCACTTCCAGCCCGGGCAGCTGGTGATGCACACCTCTGGGCGCTACGGCACTTCAGTGCTGGCTCCGGCGGAGCAGGTCGGCGCCATTGGTCTGGCGGTCCACCCTGCTATGACCTTCACCGGGATGAGTCTGGACCTGCAGCGGCTGGGTGCCTGCGCTTTTGCTGTGACGGCGGAACATGAGGTGCTGCCGGTGGCTCAGGCGCTCGCAGTGGAAATGGGCGGGGAGCCGGTGGTGGTGGCTGAGGAGCACCGCGGGGCCTACCACGCTGCGCTGAGCCATGCCGCCAATCATCTGAACATCCTTGCTGCTCAGTCGGCTGAGGTGCTCGAGCAGCTCGGAGTGGCCGACCCCGCCCGAGTGCTGGGCCCGCTGATGCAGGCCTCCCTGGACAATGCGCTGGCCTCCGGTGTCGGTGCACTGACCGGCCCGGTGGCCCGCGGCGATGCCGGTACCGTGAGCAAGCATCTGCAGACCCTGGCGGATCCGGATCTTCCTGCCGATGTGCGCGCTGCCTATTCGGCAATGGCCCAGTCTGCCGTGCAGCGGGCCCTGAGCCTGGGCGTGCTGTCCGAAGTCAAGGCCGCCGAGCTGCTCGATCTGCTCTCCGAGGAGCATTGATCCACCGCTTACCCCGAACGCCGCAAGCTGATTGCCCTGCCGTACGTTATAGCTCTCGGCATGGTGAACAGCTTGCGGCAGAGCGGTTCGGGTGACTCCGTAGACTGATCCGGTGACCACCGTTATTACTACTGCTCGGGAGTTCCGGGCCGCGATCCGACAGGCAGTCTCAGATACTGCGGAGCAGTCACCGCTGGTCAGCCTGGTGCCCACGATGGGCGCCCTGCACTCTGGGCACGGCGCCCTGCTGGAGGCGGCCCGGACCAGCGGTGACATTCTGGCCGCCAGCGTGTTCGTCAACCCTCTGCAGTTCAACGACCCCAAGGACTATCGGCACTATCCCCGCCAGCTGGAGGCGGACCTGGAGATCCTCGCCCAGCACGGAGTGGATCTGGTCTTCTCCCCGCCGCTGGAGCAGATGTACCCCGACTATCCGGAAGGCCCCCTGGTGCGGGTCACCACCGGGGAGCTGGGCCGCCGGTGGGAGGGCCGTTCCCGGCCCGGGCACTTCGACGGCGTGGCTACTGTGGTCACCAAGCTGTTCACCATCATCGCTCCGCCGGCGCCGGCTCGCTTCGAGGCTTGGTTCGGGGCCAAGGATGCTGAGCAGGTGGCCGTGATCCGCCGGATGGTGGCTGACTTGCACCTTCCGGTTGGCATCCGCACGGTGCCCACGGTCCGCGATGGGAACGGGCTGGCGCTCTCCAGCCGCAACCAGCGCCTGAATGCAGCAGATTACGACGCCGCCCTGCACCTCTCCAGGGTCCTGTTCACCCTGGCTGCCCGGACCGAGAAGCGGGAGCCTTTGGATGTGCCGGGGCTGCGGGATGAGCTCCACCGGGCCGAGGGCTTGGAGCTGGACTACCTGGTGGTCGTGGATCCACTCAGTCTCCAAGAGCTGGTTCCCGTTGAAGGCGCCCTGGGGGCAGATGAGGTGTTAGGGACGTCGTCGTCCGCTGCGAGCTCCCATAAGTCCCATGGAATGATGGCGGCGGTGCGCGGGGATGCCCCAGCGGCTTTGGCGCTGATCGCCGCGCAAGTCGGTCCTGTCCGGCTGATCGACAATATGGAGCTGCGCCCACCCGCCTGACACCAGATGACAGCAGTGCGATGTCATCATGACTTCACATGACGTCAATATGACGCTATAGTGATGTCATGCAGTTCGATGAATACGTCACAGCCCTGCAGCACGGGCTCGCGAAAGCCACCCGTCTGGCCCCCGAAGAGGTCCAGCGCACCGCCGAGCTGATCGGCGAGGCACTGGAGCCCGAAGCCCGTCTGGCGCTGACCCGGTTCGCCTCCGACCTCACCGAGGAGATCACCGCTGAGCTCGACGGCGCCATGGTGGAAGTGCACATCCGCGGCGGTGAACCCGTGGTGGTGGTGGAGCAGACAGAGGTCCCTGCCGAGATGGCAGCGGACCCACCCCCGCCACCGGCGCCGCCCACGCCGCCAGGTCCAGCCGAGGAGGGCAACACCGCCCGGCTCACCCTGCGCCTGCCCGACTCGCTGAAAGCAGAGATCGAGAAGGCTGCTGCCGCTGAGGGCAAATCCACCAACACCTGGCTCGTCCAAGCCGCGCACCAGGCGCTGGCCGGGCCACAGTCCCCCCCTGTCAAGCGCTCCGGCCGGCGAATGACCGGCTGGGCACACTGAGAAGAGAGGAACGGCCCATGGCCACCACCACGACTGGCGAAAACACTGTCCTACACACCTTTGACGCCTCGGGTCCGCAGTACTTAGATGCCCAGCTGCGCTCCAGCAGCCTGAACATCGCCACTAGTCCGGACGACCAGATCACCGTCAAGGTGACCCTGGCCAAAGGCGTCCACATCAATGCCGACCCTCAGGATGTCATCGTCGAATACTCTGCGGGCACCCTGCGCATCGAGGTCCCTGAGACCGAGGGCGGCGGCCTGAAGTTCGGTCCGATTCAGATCGGCAACTTCACCTCGCATCGCTATACCATAGACGTTCAGCTGCCCGAGAGCTCGAGCATGAAGGCGAGGACCGGATCGGGGAGCGTGACCGCCGCCGGCCTGCTGGACCAGGTCACGGCAACCTGCGGATCGGGCCGGATCGCTGTGGAACGGGCGCGCGAGATCTCAGCCAAGGCGGGCTCCGGGGCCATCACGGTGGATCGTGCCGAGAAGCTGGAGGCCACGGCCGGCTCCGGGGCGATCAGCGTGAGCACTGTCGGGGAGGCCCGTCTGACGGCAGGCTCCGGGAGCATCCGGGTCAGTGCCGCTGAAGGGCGTACCGAGCTGAAAACGGGGTCAGGAGCGATCCGCCTGGGCCGCGTGGCCGACACCTCAGCATTCGCAGGCTCCGGTGACATTGAGATCGGGCAGCTCAGCGGCCGCCTGACCTGCAAGACAGGCTCAGGCGATGTCAGCGTTCAGCGCGCCATTTCTGGGATCGTCGAAGCCACCGCAGCCTCCGGGGACATCGAGGTTGGCATTCCCGCCGGGACCGCCGTGCTCCAAGACTGCTCCACGGTCTCCGGGCGGCTTAGCTCTGCCCTGGAGAACGCCGAAGGGCCAGGCGAAGCTGAGCACCGACTCGAGCTGCGTGCCCGCACGATCAGCGGAGACGTTTCCGTTCACCGCGCCTGATCTGGCATCTGTCAGGTCTGACATCGCCGGAATCAGGTTCAGATTCACCACATAGCGACCCCCTAGCCTAGGAAGGCAGATCAATGAGTAGCACACCCCCTGATTCAGTGCGCCCAAAAACCGCTCGATGGCCTCTCATCCCATCCCCTGTGCCGCTGCTGCGACGTCGATTCCAGCACTTGGCACTGGCGGCATCGACCGCCTTGGCCAGATGGGCCGAAGCCTCCGCGCGCCAAGAAAAGTCTGCGGCAGTGTCCGTGGACGACTCCCACCGGCGAGAACTCCGCCTGCGGGAGGCTGAGCTCCGGCGCGAGGCAGCGGTCCATCAGCTGCTTCAGATGCCTCGGCAGTTCTGAACTGCATCCTCGCAGTGTCCGCAGCAGCATGACCGTTCACCGCGTGAGCTCACGCCGCCGCATTCAGCGCTTCTTCACACAGAAAGTCGTGTTATGACTGATATGCCCCCGATTCAGTTCGCCCAAGAACTGCTCATAAGCCTCAACTCTCAGGCCCTGCTCCACGGAGCCGTAAATCCTGGTAGTCCTCGGTGCGGCCGCCGGGACATTCCTGGCGGCCGCGCTGGGCGATGATCCGGCCCATCGGCTGTTCGGCTCTGCTCACTGGCACGCTTCATCACGCCCTGGCTGCTCAAGTGCCTGGCCAGTGGCCGTGTGATCCTGATTGCCTTCACCATGCTCATCGTCGCCGTCACCCCAGACGTGGTCGGGACGCCCGAATACGCGGTGCTCGGCATTCTGATGCTCGCAGCGATCAGCTTCCCCGCGCTCAACGCCGCACTCAACCGGCTGCACGGTGATGACGCTAGGCCTCCAGCCAGCAGGGACGAATTCAGGCAGTCATCAGCATCCTGGCTATGGTGCTGACCCCGGTGGCCCGCTGCTGGCCGCACTGCCGGTGCTGCTGTCCCCGAATACCCCGCCGAATCTCCACCCTGGATCAGTGGGAGGACTGTGCCGGTAGGGTGGATTCATGAGCACTGCAACTGACTTCCCGTACCTTGATCCCTCCGTCCGGCCCCAGGATGACCTGAACCAGCATGTCAACGGCGAATGGTTGAAGACCGCTGAAATCCCTGAGGACCTGGATGCCTATGGATCCTTTCTGGAGCTGCGGGACAAGGCTGAGGCTGATGTGCGCGCCATCCTCGATGAGGCTGCTGAGGCCGCCACCGCTCAAGGTGCTGACCTCGATCCAGACTTCGGTGCAATCCGACAACGCATCGGCACCTTCTACTCCGCGTTCATGGATGCTGACCTCGCAGAGGCGCTCAGGCTGGCACCTATCCAAGACCGGCTGGAGCAGATTGAGGCGCTGAGCACCCCGGGAGATTTGGTCCGACTCAGTGCCCAGTGGCAGCGCGAGGACGTGGACGGACTGCTCTCCGCCGGGGCCCTGCGAGACATGGGTGATCCCACCCGGATGCTCTGGTTCATCGGCCAGGGCGGCCTGGGCCTGCCCGATGAGGCCTACTACCGCGAGGACAAGCATGCTGAGACCCGCCAGAAGTACCAGCAGTACCTCACCACCATCTTCGCTATCGCCGGATACGCAGACAATGGTGACCGAGCCAGCCGAGAGAAGACCGGAACCGGTTCCGGGTCTTCCGAGGCGATTGAGGGAATGAGCGCCGAAGGTGCGAACGACGCGGCGTCCTCAGTTCTGGAATTGGAAACCGCCTTGGCATCCCACCACTGGGACCGGGTTGCCTGTCGCGACTACCAGAAGCAGTACAACCTCAAGACCCGTGGTGAGGTGGAGGAGGCCATGCCGCTGGTCGCTGAGGCGATCCAGGGCTGGGGGCTGACCGACTCCCAGGCCGCTGAGATCGTGGTCGCCCAGCCTGAAGTGCTGTCAGCCTTCCAGTCTGCGTTGATCGAGCAGCCGCTTCAAGCCTGGAAGCACTGGTTGTCCGCCAAACTCATCACCGCCTTCGCCCCGCTGCTGCACTCCGAGCTGGTTGATGTTCACTTTGAGTTCTACTCCAAAACTCTCAACGGCACTCCAAAGCTCAAGGAGCGGTGGAAGCGCGGCGTCGCCCTCACCAATGCCCATCTGGGTGAGGATGTGGCTCAGATCTACGTGGCCCGGCACTACCCGCCGCAAGCCCGCCAGGCCATGGATGAGCTGATCGCTGCCCTGGTGGAGGCCTACCGCCGGTCCATCTCCGAGCTGGAATGGATGGGCGAGCAGACCCGGGCCAAGGCTCTGGAGAAGCTTGAGGCCCTGCGCCCGATGATCGGCTATCCGGTCAAATGGATCGACTACTCTGAGGTCACCGTTGCCGCAGATGACGTAGTCGGCAACGTCTCTGCCGCCTCGGTGGCCGCCTGGGAGCGGGACACAGCCAAGATCGACGAGGGTCCGGACCCCGATGAGTGGCATATGACTCCGCAGACGGTCAACGCCTACTACTCCCCGCTGGAGTCGGTGATCGTGTTCCCCGCCGCCATCCTGCAGCTGCCGTTCTTCTCCGTGGAACGGGATATGGCCCAGAACTTCGGGGCTATCGGCGCGGTGATCGGCCATGAGATCGGTCACGCCTTTGACGATCAGGGATCAAAGTTCGGCGCCGACGGCTCACTGACCAACTGGTGGACCGATGAGGACCGGGCCGCATTCGAGAAGCGCACCGCCAAGCTGGTGGACCAGTACCAGGTGCTCAGCCCCACTGTGTTGGACGATGAGCACACCGTCAACGGGGAGCTCACCCTGGGTGAAAACATCGGCGATCTCGGCGGCATCGGCATCGCCCATAAGGCTTATAAGCTGTGGTTGGCGGCCAAGAACCAGGACAAGCCGATCACCGAGGTGGACGGTCCGGACACAGACGACGACGCCATCGACGGTCTTTCTGGTGATCAACGGTTCTTCTTCGCCTGGGCCCAGGGTTGGCGGAACGTCACCCGTCCGGAGCGGGCGATGACCCTGTTGAGCATCGACCCGCACTCCCCGGCCGAGTTCCGCGCCACCCAGCCGGTGAAGAACGTGGACGCCTTCCACCATGCCTTCGGCACCGCAGAGGGTGACAGCATGTACCTCGCCCCGGAGCAACGGGTAACTATTTGGTGAATCTGCCGACTACTACCGTGTGTAGAACACCGTAGAATGGCCGGGTGACTGAGCAGAGTTCCGCGACGGCCGAGATCGATACCAACGACCAGCGTGCGGTGCGCATGGACAAGCGCACCCGGCTGTTGGCGAAGGGTATCGAGCCCTATCCGGTGAAGGTCGAGCGCTCTGCCTCCCTGGCTGAGGTGCGGGAGCGCTTCCCAGACCTGGAGGCCGGGGCCTCCACCGGGGAGACCGTCTCAATCACCGGCCGGGTGATGTTCATCCGCAACACCGGAAAGCTCTGCTTTGCCACCCTCCAGGAGGGCGGACCAGAAGGTGCGGGCACTCGTCTGCAGGTGATGATCTCCCTGGCAGAGGTCGGCGAGGAGCAACTGGCCGACTGGAAGGCACTGGTGGACCTCGGTGACCATATCCAGGTCACTGGTGAGGTGATCACCTCCCGCCGTGGTGAGCTCAGTGTGATGGCGGCCTCGTTCGCTGTGGCCTCCAAGGCGATTCGCCCGCTGCCAGTGCTGCACGCCGACCTCAATGAGGAGACCCGGGTCCGGCAGCGCTACGCCGATCTGATTGTGCGCGATGAGGCCCGCCAGATGGTCTACCAGCGTGCCGCGATCACCCGGGCGATTCGTGACACCCTGCACGCCCACGACTATGTGGAGGTGGAGACCCCCATCCTGCAGCTGATCCACGGCGGCGCCCAGGCACGGCCGTTCCACACCCACCTCAATGCCTTTGACCAACCGATGACCTTGCGGATTGCCACCGAGCTGTACCTGAAGCGGGCCGTGGTGGGCGGTATCGACCGGATCTTCGAGATCGGGCAGGTCTTCCGCAATGAGGGCGTGGACTCTACCCACTCCCCGGAGTTCACCATGCTGGAGTCCTACGAGGCCTGGGGTGATATGTATGTGATGGCCGACCGCATGCAGGAAATGATCTTGGCCGCCGCTGATGCGGTGGGGGCTGGCCGGCAGATCCAGACTGAGCAGGGCACCGTGAATCTGGACGGGGAATGGGTCTGGCTCCCGGTGTACCCAGGGCTGTCTGAGGCAGTGGGCCAAGAGATCAGCCCGGAGACTGAGCGGGAGGTGCTGCGCGAGATCGCCGCGAAACATGAGGTGAAGATTGACTCAGGCTGGGATGCTCAGAAGCTGGTGCTCGAGCTCTTCGGCGAGATCGTGGAGCCCACCCTGCTGCAGCCCACCTTTGTCTGCGACTACCCGCCGGCCGCGCAGCCGCTGGCTCGGCCGCACCGGGATAAGCCCGGAGTGATCGAGGCCTGGGACCTGATCATCGCAGGAGTGGAGACCGGTACTGCGTTCAGCGAACTGGTGGATCCTGTGATTCAGCGTGAGCGTCTGGCGGAGCAGTCGCTCAAGGCAGCTGGCGGTGACCCGGAGGCCATGCAGGTGGATGAGGACTTCCTACGCGCGCTGGAGTACGGCGCACCGCCCATGGGTGGAATCGGCTTGGGACTTGACCGGCTGGTGATGCTCTTCACCGGCGCTGGAATCCGTGAAACAGTTCTGTTCCCCCTGCTCAAGCCGGAAAGCTGATCTTAATCATGGACGAATTTTGGACCTATTTCTCAGTATTGGCGCCCTCCGTAGGAGTGGGGCTGGTGTTCTGGCTGGCCATCCGCGCCATTTTCCGTGCCGACCGTAATGAGCGGGCCACGGAGGCGCAGATCCGCCAGGAGCTGAATGATCAGGCAGAGGAAAATACCACCCATCGTGGTTGAACGAGTTCATGGGAACTCGCTTCGCAGGCCCTATTAGAGCGCTTAGAGTGTCCACTAACCTTGATTTTTCCTGATTATTAGCGAGTTGACTCTTCTTGTTTTTCTTTGAAAGACTCAAGGTGTTGTCAGAGTTGCACACTCTGACCATAATTGACCAAAATGCTGTCCTAAGTTGAACCGGTAACTGGTGAAATTCTTTGGGACTGCAGATAAACCCAGTGAGGTGCATTGAACATGGCAAAGCAAATCCAGGAGATTCTGGTGGACGATCTTGATGGCTCCCCCGCAAAGGAGACTGTCAACTTTGGTCTCGACAACCGTTTTTACGCTATTGACCTTTCCTCGGAGAATGCAAAAGAACTGCGGGACTCGTTGAAGAAGTACGTGCGCAAAGCTACCCCGGTGGCACCTCCCTCGCCCCAGAGCGAGGCCAGGAAGATCCGCGAGTGGGCTGTGGCCAATGGGTACAGTGTGGCCAAGCGCGGCCGCCTGCACCGCGACATTGTTGACGCCTACCGCAACGCCAAGAAGCGCTGAGTCGCCTGACTGACCCGCCCGGAGCCCCGATGCTGCCCATGTGGTGGCACCGGGGCTCCGCTGTTTCCTGCAGCGTCTTGAGAAAGTGCGCTGCCACTCAGTGTTGGTGGTGTGCCGCTATGATCTCGCCCATACCTCAGAAGTGCCGATCAATACCGGTCACCTGACCTTCGGACCTGCGATGAGTTCAGCGAGTGCGCAGTTGCGGATCGGGGAGGCGGCTGCGGTGATCGTTGATACTGGAATAATGCCACCCGCATCCTCGTCCTGCTTTTCCCTGTGGCGAACAGGGTAGGGATGCTCGCCAAGGCGACGTAGCCTTGAACTCTCACAAGGACAACGCTGTAGGGAGTGTCAGTTGGCTATGTTTGAGAGATTCACAGACCGCGCACGGCGCGTGGTGGTGCTGGCCCAGGAAGAGGCGCGCCGCCTCAACCACAACTACATCGGCACCGAGCACATTCTGCTCGGCCTGATTCACGAGGGTGAAGGCGTAGCCGCCAAGGCACTGGAGTCCCTGGACATCAACCTCCAGGGCGTGCGTGACAAGGTCCAGGAGAAGATCGGCCCTGGTCAGAACGCCCCCTCCGGTCACATCCCCTTCACCCCGCGTGCCAAGAAAGTCTTAGAGCTCTCCCTGCGCGAGGCCCTGCAGCTGGGCCACAACTACATCGGCACCGAGCATATTCTGCTCGGGTTGATCCGTGAGGGCGAAGGCGTAGCCGCCCAGGTGCTGGTGGAGCTCAACGCCGACCTCAACAAGGTCCGCCAGCAGGTCATCCAGCTGCTCTCCGGCTACTCCGGCGGCGAGCAGCAGGAGAAGGCCGGCGCCGGTGTGGGCCAGGGCGGATCCTCCGGTGCTCCCTCCGGCTCGGTGGTGCTTGACCAGTTCGGCCGCAACCTCACCGCAGCCGCCCGTGAAGCCCAGCTGGACCCCGTGGTGGGTCGCGACTACGAGCGTGAGCGGGTCATGCAGGTGCTCTCCCGGCGTACCAAGAACAACCCGGTGCTCATCGGTGAGCCCGGGGTGGGCAAGACCGCCGTGGTGGAGGGCCTGGCCCAGGCCATCGTCAACGGCGATGTGCCCGAGATCCTGCGCGATAAGCAGCTCTACACCCTGGACCTCGGCTCTCTGGTGGCCGGCTCCCGGTACCGCGGTGACTTCGAGGAGCGCCTGAAGAAGGTGCTCAAGGAGATCCGCACCCGCGGAGACATCATTCTGTTCATCGACGAGATCCATACTTTGGTGGGCGCAGGTGCTGCCGAGGGTGCCATCGACGCGGCCAATATCCTCAAGCCCATGCTGGCCCGGGGTGAGCTGCAGACCATCGGTGCCACCACTCTGGACGAATACCGCAAGCACATCGAGAAGGACGCCGCCCTGGAGCGCCGCTTCCAGCCGATTCAGGTGGAGGAGCCCTCCGTGGAGACCACCGTGCAGATCCTGCGCGGGCTGCGTGACCGCTACGAGGCCCACCACAAGGTCTCCATCACCGAGGAGGCCCTGGAGCAGGCCGCCACCCTGGCCAACCGCTACATCAACGACCGGTTCCTGCCGGATAAGGCCATCGACCTCATTGATGAGGCCGGCGCCCGGCTGCGCATCCAGAAGATGACTGCGCCCCCGGAGCTCAAGGAGTACGACGCCAAGATCGAGGATGTCCGGCGGGAGAAGGAAGCCGCCATCGACGCCCAGGACTTTGAGGGTGCCGCTTCCCTGCGGGACAAGGAACAGCGGCTCGCCGAGGAGCGCCAGCAGAAGGAAGAGGCCTGGAAGTCCGGCTCCATGGACGAGATCGCCGAGGTTGACGGCGATCTGATCGCCGAGGTGCTCGCCTTCTCCACCGGAATTCCGGTGTTCAAGCTCACCGAGGCCGAGTCCGACCGGCTCAAGCGCATGGAGGATGAGCTCCACAAGCGGATCATCGGCCAGGATGAGGCCGTGAAGTCCCTCTCCCGGGCCATCCGCCGTACCCGCGCCGGTCTGAAGGACCCCAACCGGCCCTCCGGCAGCTTCATCTTCGCCGGACCCACCGGTGTGGGTAAGACTGAGCTGGCCAAGGCGCTGGCCGAGTTCCTTTTCGGGGACGAAGACGCGCTGATCACCCTGGATATGTCCGAGTTCAGCGAGAAGCACACCGTCTCCCGGCTCTTCGGTGCCCCCCCGGGCTATGTGGGCTACGAGGAGGGCGGTCAGCTCACCGAGAAGGTGCGGCGTCGTCCCTTCTCTGTGGTGCTCTTCGACGAGGTGGAGAAGGCCCACACCGATCTGTTCAACTCCCTGCTGCAGATCCTGGAGGACGGCCGGCTCACCGACTCCCAGGGCCGCGCGGTGGACTTTAAGAACACGGTGATCATCATGACCACCAACCTCGGCACCAGGGAGATCTCCAAGGGTGTGATGACCGGGTTCACCTCTGACACCAATACCGCCACCAGCTACGAGCGGATGAAGGGCAAGGTCTCCCAGGAGCTGCGCCAGCACTTCCGGCCGGAGTTCCTCAACCGCGTGGACGACACCATTGTGTTCCCGCAGCTGGAGCAGCACGAGATTGTGCGGATCGTGGACCTGTTCGTAGACCGGCTGCGCAAGCGGCTGGCCGAGCAGGCTATGACCCTGGAGATCACGACTGCGGCAAAGGAGTTCCTGGCCGAGAAGGGCTACGACCCCTCCATGGGTGCCCGCCCGCTGCGCCGGACTATCCAGAGCCTCATCGAGGATCAGCTCTCCGAGCGGATACTCTACGGCGAGATTCCGCACGGTGCGGAGATCAGCATCGGGCTGAAGGGCTCCGGTGTGGACCGCGAGCTGACCTTCGACTGGTCCCTGCCGGCCGAGGAGCTCGAGGCCGCCCCCGAGCCCGCCGAGATCGAGGCGTAGAAGCACGACGACGCTGAGGGTCGGATTCTGGGAGAACATCCCGGATCCGGCCCTCCGTCGTTCGGTGAGCGTAGTTGTTTCTGTGTGAAAACGGCCGAAAACGCCGGGATGAGCATGGAACGACTACGCTCACCGCGCTGGGCAGTGGGTGTTGGTTTGCGGAGTGTCGCAGCCAGACCCCTATACTGAGGTCTACCGACCAGGACCGGTGGCTAGGGTTCCGCCAGCATACAAATGCTGGGTCTGGTTCGAGCGCCACAATATGCTGCAGACCGCAGATGCTCAGCAGCATTGATCTCACGGGATAGAAACCTCCAGGAGCAGTGTCGGCATGTTCGTTATGCCGATGCCCTGCAGGAGGATCCATGAATCCCGTTCCATCACAGCACTTTCGCCGTCTGGTCTACTCACTGGCTCTCAGCGTGGGGGCCGGCTTCGGGGCGATCCTCTACGGCACCTCGGTGCTGATCACCTCATCTGCTGCCGGTGCCGAATTCACCGTATCCCAGCTTTCGCTGGCCTTCTCCGGTTCCGTACTCGCCGGTGCGCTGTGCTCGATCCGCATCGGACGCCATGCGGACAGGCACGGTGTGCGCGGCCTGATCGGCACCGGCGGGGTGCTGGTGATGCTGGGCTTTCTGGGTTTCTCGCTGAGCACCGAGCCCTGGCAGGTGCTCGCAGCCTGGTGGCTGCTCATCGGCCCCGGCAGTGCGATGGTCCTGTTCGAGCCGGCTTTCGTCGCGCTCCAGCAGTGGTTCAGCCGGTCCCAGCGCAATCGGGCAGCGGGAACGATGACGCTGATCACTGGCCTGGCCGGACCTATCTTCATCCCCTCCACCAGCTACCTGGTGGAGGCTTTCGGCTGGCGTGTCACAGCAGCTCTGCTCGGGGTGTTCGTACTGGGAGTCTCCGGCCTCACCGCCTCCTGGGCGCTGCGGGCGGCCCCGCGGCCTGCTGCGCCGGAGCTGAGCAGCGAGGCCCTGCCGCCTGAGGCAGAATCCGGTGGTCCCGGCGTCGTTGCTGCTGCGGGTAGTGGCGGGGCGCATGTTGCCGACGGAACTGCCCTGTCGCGCCGTGGTCTGCCCTCCGGTTTCATCCCGCTGACGGTCTCAGTGGCCCTGACCATGGCTGTGCTGGAGTCCTATAACGTGCACCGGGTGGCCCGGTTCGAAGCCGCCGGGTTCAGCACAGAGACCGTGGCATGGTGGGCGGCGGCGGTCGGGCTGCTCAGCCTGCCGGCGCGTTTCCTGCTGCCGATGCTGGCCAACAGATTCGATTCCGCCAAGCTGTGGGTGTGGACGACCGTGCTGATCATGCCAGCGGTCTGGCTGTCGGTCCGTGGGACGGCGCTCTGGGAGATGAGCGGGCACTTCATCCTCTTCGGCCTGCTCTTCGGAGCATTCATCCCGCTGCGGGCGGTGGTGATGAGCGACTGGTACTCGGGGGCGAGTTTCGGCGCCCTGATGGGCATCCAGGCTGTGGCTATCGCCTTGGGCCGGGCCGGCGGCCCAGCCGCGGTGGGGTGGCTGGCAGATACCGGACTGGGTTACCCGGCTGGAATGGCACTGCTGACTGGAGCACTGCTGATCAGTCTGCTGAGCATGCTGGCTGCCATGCACCGCCACCACTGACGGGGCGCTGCCCATCTCCGTGCCAGAGGATAACGTGTCACGTATGGCCAAGAAGAAGACCTCCGCCGGATTCGAATGCACCGAATGCGGCTGGCAGACCGTCAAGTGGGTCGGCCGCTGCCTTCAGTGCCAGGCATGGGGCACTGTAGTGGAGAAGGGTGTGGTCAAAGCCAGTACGACGCCCTCACGGAACCTCACTGCCCCAGCCCAGACCATCGCTGAGGTCGACTCCTCAGTAGCTGAGTTCCGCCCCACCGGAATCGGCGAACTCGACCGGGTGCTCGGCGGGGGGCTGGTCCCCGGTGCAGTGATCCTGATAGCCGGTGAACCGGGAGTCGGCAAGTCCACCCTGCTGCTGCAGACCGCCTGCGCAGTGGCGCGCAAGAACGTATCGGCACCCGTGCTGTACCTGACTGGGGAGGAGTCCGCCGCCCAGGTGAAGAAGCGGGCCGAGCGCACCAATGCTCTGGCCGAGGGCCTCTACCTGGCTGCGGAGTCGGATCTCGCCCAGGCGTTGGGACAGATCGAAGAAGTCTCCCCGCAGCTGACCATCATGGACTCGGTCCAGACTCTCTCCTCAGCAGAGATCGACGGTGCTGCAGGCGGGGTCACCCAGATCCGCGAGGTCACCGCCTCGATGATCGAGGCTGCCAAGCGGCGCAATATGACCACCATCCTGGTAGGTCATGTGACTAAGGACGGTGGTATCGCAGGCCCGCGGATGCTGGAACACCTGGTGGACGTGGTCTGCCAGTTCGAAGGTGACCGGCACTCCCGGCTGCGCCTGCTGCGGGCGGTGAAGAACCGCTACGGCCCCACTGATGACGTCGGCTGCTTCGACCTCACCGAGAACGGTCTGGAGTCCTTGGCTGACCCCAGCGGACTGTTTGTTTCGGCTGTGACCGAGCGAGTGCCGGGTGCCTGCATCACCATCACCCTGGAGGGCAGGCGCCCGCTGACCGCAGAGGTTCAGGCACTGGTGGCTGAGTCAACCGCCGCCCAGCCCCGCCGTGCCGTCTCAGGGCTGGATTCGCCCCGGGTTTCGATGCTGCTGGCTGTGCTTCAGCGGCGGGCCAAACTTGCCGTGCTGATGAAGTCAGAGGCTTATGTGGCCACCGTGGGCGGAGTGAAGATCACTGAGCCGGCAGCGGACCTGGCGGTGGCGATGGCGGTGGCCTCCGCTGCCCTGGAGAAGCCGCTGCCGAACAGGTTCCTGGCCTTCGGGGAGGTTGGCCTGGCCGGGGAGGTACGCCCCGTCGCCGGGATCAAACGCAGACTCCAGGAAGCCGCACGGCTCGGGTTCACCCATGCGATCGTCCCTCGCGGAGCCGCTGAGGACGCCCCTGACGGCATACGGATCAGAGAGGTCAGCTCACTCCCCGAGGCCCTGGACCTCATCCTCGGGGACCGCTAGCGCTACAGGGCTGGGAGGTAGGCCACGGCGTCGTCGTGGGTGCTGCCGGTGGCCTCAAGCAGATCCACCACCATCGTGCGGATCAGCAGCACCAGGGCCTCCCCCTCCAGATCACTGATCTCCAGCCGCTTCGGATGCAGGGTGATCGCCACTGCTGCCAGCTCGTCCCGGGCAGCATCCATGGACTTCTCGAAGCCCGGCCCGGACTCGCCGACGGCACGCGAGAGCTGTACTGAGGCATCCGCCAGTCCCTGCACTGCAGTGGCTAGATTCTCCGTGCCCGCATCGCTCAGGGCGGCGTGGTCAATAGTGCTGACCGTGCGGCGGGCGGTTACCCGAAGGCTGCGCACTGCCAGGTCCAACTTGTCCGCCACCCGCTCCAGCTTCCGCACATAGTGCCGGTGCCTTCGGTGTGCGGGTGAGAACTGGGTGAGCTCCTTGGCTGCAGTCAATGCCCGGGTGGACTCATCGATCTGGGTCTGTAGGCCGCGGGCCCGGATCAGCGCATGCCAGGCCTGCCGAGAGTCCGAGCTGCGCAGGGCAGCAGAGACATCGCGCAGCGAGACCGTCAGCGTCTGTGTCACCGCCTTCAGCTCACGGACCGGTTCACCGCGCGGATCCTTTGGCGTGATCAGGGTGATGGCCAGGGCGACGACGCCGCCCACCACCGCATCCACCGAGCGGGTGAATGGCCCCAGGGCCGCCTCAGCAGGCACCGGCACCATCACCACCAGCAGGGCCTGCAGGCCCATCTGCATAGCGAACATTGCCCCAGGGTCTAAGAATCGGGCCAGCATCACCGCCAGGAACACCGCGATGACCGCAGTGAGCACCCCGGCTCCCAGGCCGTGCACCAGCATGTCGGCCAGGAAGACGCCTAGGGTGCAGCCCACCGCGACCTCAACCACTTTGCGCAGCCGCAGTTCCTTGGTGAAACCCATAGCGATCAGCGCAGCCACTGCAGCGAAGAGTGGGGTCTCATGCCCCAGCAGCTGCTCAGAGATCACATAGGCGCCGACCCCGGCGGCAGTCATCTGCGCGGCAGGCAGCACCGAGCGCCGAGCCCGGACCGTCCCGGTACGCGCCCGGTTTACTGTCGCCCGCCGGGCCGAGCCCAGCAGATGACGGAGATTGCGGGCAGA
The DNA here is from genome assembly GCF_008711175.1 of Nesterenkonia ebinurensis. Lineage (GTDB taxonomy): Bacteria > Actinomycetota > Actinomycetes > Actinomycetales > Micrococcaceae > Nesterenkonia > Nesterenkonia ebinurensis. Next base: position 228,505 of record NZ_VWNF01000032.1, on the reverse strand, counting down.
GGAGGTCATTTAAGAAGTCTAAGACTCCATAGGTCTGCCCGCTCACGCAGCGCTGAGCAGCGAAGCCAGGGTGCGGGCCACGTCAGGGAACGAGCGCGAGATGCGCCCGTCGCCGGGATCAGCGCAGCACCCCCGGCAGGGCGACTTGGTCTCCGCGCTGCTCAGCCAGGCCATCTGTCAGCAGCGACTCCAGGCAGCGGTGCCGTTGATCCAGGTCCGCAGCCGGAAGGGGTAGCGAAGCAATGAGCACTGAGCGCTGTGCAGGCCCACAGCGCAGCGCCGCCATCAGCGCCCCGCGGACCTGTCGGTCGGTGCCTGCCCAGGCCTGCCCACGAGGCTTCTGCTCCTCGGTGGGCGGCGGGAATCCGGCCCGCCGCCAGGTACAGAGCTCAGCCACCGGGCAGGCTCCGCACTGCGGGGCCCGGGCCGTGCAGACCAGAGCACCAAGCTCCATCACAGCGATGTTCCAGGCACAGGCAAACTGTCCGCAGTCGTGCTCCGGATCCGGGAACACATCATGGGCGAGCCTGCGCTGCTGCGCGGTGTAGGTCTTTCCTGGCAGGGCGTGCCCGGAGAACACCCGGGTATGCACCCGGCGGATATTGGTGTCCACCACAACCTCAGGGACGCCAAAGGCGAAGCAGGCCACTGCTGCAGCGGTGTACTCACCGACACCCGGCAAAGCGCGCAGCTCATCCCGGGTGCTGGGCACCTGGCCGTCGTGATGTTCCACAATCGCAGCCGCCGTCTGCTGCAGCCGCAGCGCGCGCCGCGGGTAGCCCAGCCGGTCCCAGACGGTGAGGATTTCAGCCACAGGTGCCTTGGCGGTCTCGTGCGGGGTGGGCCAGCGGCGCATCCACTCCTCCCAACGGGGCAGCACCCGGGCCACAGGAGTCTGCTGCAGCATGGTCTCGGAGACCAGCACACCCCATGCAGAGCAGTCCTGGCGGCGCCAGGGCAGGTCTCGGGCAGCACGGTGATACCAGGAGACGGCGGCCTCGTGCACCGCCTGCGAGAGCCGAAGGCTCTCGCTTTCCTCGATCGCCCCGGAATACCTGGAGCTAGCTCCGGTCTTCACTCGGCTCAATCGGTCACGCGGCTTCTGACTCATACGCGTTCGTAGAGCTCGCGCAGCTCCGGCGGGATCGGATACACAATGCGGGCGCCCTTGGGAGCCGGCACATCTTCTCCGCGCATCCGCCGGCCGGTCTCGGCGCCGAAGAAGTTGATGCCCACTGCTGCGGTGAGGAACGCCGGCCCCAGAGACAGCAGGGTTCCGGCGATCCAGGTCCACAGGCTGGGATCATCGAAGCTGGCAGCCAGCCCGGACCAGCCCCCGGCGAAGATCAGGCACAGCACCGCCCCGATACCCAGCACAATCCCCAAGAACCAGCACAGCCCGGCAGCTGGTGCCACATCCGGCTCAGCATCGGCGATCACTGTGTTGTTCCGCGGCTCGGAGCGGAAGATCAGCCAGCCGCCCACCAAGCCCCAGGCCGCCACCACCAGGTAGGCCGCGATCATATCGGAAGGCCGGTGCCAGGCCTCAATAAACAGGTAAGCGCCCCAGCCTCCGCCCCAGATGGCTGCCAACACGCCGAGCCCGGGCCTGGCTTTGGGACTGGCCACCAGGAACACCGCCACCGCCACCGAGGCGGCAATGGTGGTGTGCCCGCTGGGCAGCGAGTTATTGGTCCAGTACGTCGGGTTGTCCACCAGATCAGGGCGGTCCAGCATCCCGTACTTCAGCACCTGGGTAGAGATATTGGCTGCCAGCACCGTGCCTATCGCGATCAGCCCGGCAAGGTACTTCTGCTTGACCAGCACGATGATGGCGAAGATCAACGCCGGCGGGAGCACAATGATCACCGCGATCCACCGGTTGTTCGGGTTCAGCTCCGGCAGCGGATGGTTGAAGTGGTCTGCGGTCAGGCGCATCACATTGTCCAGGAACTGACCGGACTCGGTACGCACAAAGTACTCGTAGACAACCAGGAACAGCACACTGCACACCAGCACCCCGGTGATCCAGAGGCCGGTGCGCACCGCAGGCGGACGCAGAGCAGAAGACATGCCGACCATTCTCCCAGCTCTGTTCTCAATCGCCGAACATAGACTTGGGTGCTGTGCCCAATCCCTCACTCCCGGAGCTTGCAGAGGTCCTCGAGACTGCCGTGGTGGTTTCGCTGCCCATGCGCACCCGATTCCGCGGCCAGACTGCCCGCCAGGTGCTGCTGCTGCGTGGTCCTGCCGGCTGGGGGGAGTTCGGCCCCTTCCCCGAGTACGGTCCGGAGGAGTCTGCGCACTGGCTGGACGCAGGTTTACAGGCCGCCTGGCAGGGGCTGGGCGCTCCGCTGCGCTCAGTGGTGCCGGTCAACGCCACCATGCCGGCGGTCAGCCCTGATCAGGTTGAGACCGTACTGAGCCGCTACGGGGATCTGGACTCGATTCCCGCGGTGAAGATCAAAGTTGCTGAGCCTGGTCAGGGCATTGAGCACGACGCCGCCCGGGTCGCCGAGGTCTGCCGGCTCGTGCCGGGAGCCGGGATCCGGGTGGACGCCAACGGTGCCTGGAGCTTATTTGAGGCGGTGGAGGCCCTGCAGCGGATCGTTGAGATCGCCGGGGAGCGCTTCGAGTACGCCGAGCAGCCGGTGGCCGGGATCGAACCGCTGGCCGAGCTGCGCAAGCAGCTGCATAAGGTGGGCGTTCCGGTGCCGGTCGCAGCTGATGAGGCAGTGCGCAAGGCCGAGGACCCGCTGCGAGTAGCCCAGCTGGGTGCCGCAGACCTGATTGTGGTCAAAGTGCCTCCACTGGGCGGTGTGGACCGTGCCTTGGATATTGTTCAGCAGGCCGGGCTGCCGGCCGTGGTCTCCTCAGCCCTGGACACCTCCGTGGGGCTGACCGCCGGGCTTGCCCTGGCTGCCCGGCTGCCGGAGCTGCCCTATGCCTGCGGGTTGGGCACAGTGACCATGTTCGGCGGTGAGCTGGTGGATCAGCCGCTAGTGCCTGTTGGCGGCGAGCTACAGGTGCCGGTGGCAGAGACGCCAGGTGGCGTGGTCGTTGTTTCCGCTCCGCAGCCGAATCCGCAGCTGATCAGCCGGTACCGCGTGACCGGGGAGCATGAAGCCTTGTGGCTGGACCGGCTGCGCGCGGCATACCATGTACTCCATGGCAGCTGAGAGGGGTCCCTTCCGAGAGTTCGACGACTCCCACGACTCCGAATCCCTCCGCCTGGCCCGCCGGGTCATCCGCGGCCTGACCCTGCAGATGCGCCATGTAGTGCTCTGCCCGGGGTCCCGCTCCGCGCCGCTGGCTTACGCCCTGGCCGAGGCCGAGCAGCTGGGTGCGATCACCCTGCACATCCGCACCGACGAACGCTCCGCCGCCTTCACTGCTCTCGGCATAGCCCTGGCCGCAGGGGAGCCCGCCGGAGTAGTGACCACCTCCGGGACCGCCGCCGGGAACCTGCTACCTGCTGTGATGGAGGCGGATATGTCAGGGGTGCCGCTGGTGGCAATCACTGCCGACCGGCCCGAATCCCTGCATGGCACCGGGGCCAACCAGACCGTGTGGCAGCAGGGCATGTTCAGCGGCCGCGTGCGCGATGAACTGGACCTGGAACAGTCGGCCGTCGCTGAAGGCAGCCTGCGCCTGGAGCCGGTCTCCCGGGACGATATGCTCGCCGCCGAGACCCAGACCGCCTTGCTGCTGCGGGCTGCTACTGCGGCAACGGCGCGTTCAGCCCCGGGGCCGGTGCATCTGAACATCGGATTCGCCGACCCGCTAGTACCTGCTGCTGATTCCCTGGCACGGCAGCCGGGTGCTCAGCGGTGGGCGCGGCGTGGTGTGATTCCGCCGAAGGAACGGGAGCGTTTGTACCGGAGAGGGGGCATGGGAGGAATCACCCCGGCCGAGCATCTCCGTTCAGCAGATGTTCTCTCCAGCGCAACGGAGGGTGAGCAAGGTTTCGGTACAGAGGATGGGACTTTAGGCGAGCGGGACCGGCACCCGTGGCCGGGACCAGCACTGAGAACATTGTTCGTGATGGGCCATGCGGCTCCCCCCGAGGCTGTTGAGCTGGCCCGCAGCTTGGGTCATCCGATGCTCGCTGAGCCCACCTCCGGGGCCCGCTGGACCGATCTCGGCCCCATTCAGGGCTACCGGCTGCTGCTGCAGTCCCCGGAAGGCTCACCAGCCGCTGACCTGGTGCGCAGCGTCGAACGGGTGGTGGTGGCCGGCAGACCCACCCTTACCCGTTCAGTCCAGTGGCTGATCAGCCGGCAGGACCTCGAGGTGGTCCAGTACGCACCGCGGGCTGAGCCCTGGCATGACCAGCGCCTGCCGCGCAGGGTCATCACCACCACCGACATGCTCGCCGAGTTTGCCGGCAAGGCCGATCCGAACTGGACCCAGGCCTGGGAGGAGACCGGGCTGAAGGCCCAGAGCATCATCGACTCAGTGCTCAGGGAGGAGGACGACGACGCCGGCTCACTCAGCTCAGTACGTGCTGCCCAGTTTGTTGCCGAGACAGTCCGCGCACCCCTGCTGCTGGGGTCCTCTTCCGTGATCCGGGAGGTGGACCTCGCCGCTGCACTGACCCGCAGCCGGAGCTCGGCTGCACCGGTGGTTCAAGCGCTGCGCGGGATCGCCGGCATCGACGGGAACATTTCAGCCGCTGCCGGGATGGCGCTGGCGATCGGCCATCGGGTCACCGCCCTGGTAGGTGACCTCACCTTCCTCCATGACACCAATGCCTTGCTGATCCCCTCCACCGAGCAGCCGCCCAACCTGGATGTGGTGGTGATCAACGATGCCGGTGGTGCGATCTTCGACCAGCTGGAGCACGGTGAGGTCGGCCGCCGGCCGGATCATGCGCAGACCGTGGAGCGGCTTTTCGGTACCCCGCAGACAGTGGATATGGAGGCGGTTGCCGATGCCTACCAGCACGAGTACATCTACGCCGAGGACCTGGAGGAACTCGGCCGGGCGCTTTCCCACCCTGACGATCGGCTAGGCGTACGGATCATTGAGATCCGCACCGACCGGACCCGGCTGCGCGACCTGCACGCCAGGATCGCCGAAGCCGCCGCACAGCTTTAGGAGTTCAGGAGGGCCGGGATGCCCTGGACTGCACTGCCTGGTATGTAGTTCGCAGTGCTTCGAGAGAAGCATCGTAGTGTGTCTGAGCTACACCGATGAAGAGGCAGTCCACCACCATTAACTGTGCGATGCGACTACCGAGTGCACCAGAACGGAACGCGGTTTCTCGAGCAGCGGTGCACAGCACCACATCAGCTTCGCGGGCCAAGACTGAATCCTCAACGTTGGTGATGGCGATTGTGGTGGCCCCGGAATGCCGCGCCAGCCGGAGAAACTCGACAGTGTCTGAGGTGACTCCGGAGTGCGAGATTGCTAATGCTACAGAGTCTCCATTCAGCACCGCTGCAGCAGTCCAGGCTGAGTGTGCTTCCGGCCAGTCGATTGCCGTACGACCGATGCGAGCCAACTTGCGCTGTAAGTCGCGGCTGACAATAGAACTGGCGCCGACCCCGAAGATATCTATGCGTTGAGCGTGTGCTGCGATCCGGACAGCGCGGGTGAGCTCTTCAGTCTGCAGCATAGTTGCGGTATCACTGATGGACAGGGTCTCATCACGAGCAACTTTGGCGACTATCTGGGCCAGACTGTCCCTCCTGCCGATATCGCTGGCCTCAGCGGGGAACTCATGGGTTGTCATCCGTTCCCGGACGGATTCCTGTGTGAGATCGTGACGAAGGTCCTTGAACCGCTGGTAACCGATGCGTCTGTAGAAGCGCACTACCGTAGTTGTTGAGGTCCCCGCTCGGACTGCAGTCTCACTGATGGACGAGCGTGCAAAGCCTTCAGGGTCGGAGAGCAGATCCTCAGCGATCCGTCTCTCAGCTGGGCGGAGGCTGGGCAGCTGCCCCCGAACTTTCACGAGCATCGCACGTGACTGCGGACGCCCGCTCTCATGAGCAGACGCTCCACCTGTATTGTGTTCGGTCACCATGATGGATCCCACCCTAATGCACGAGCGAGGCGACGTAACACCCATGTAAAAAATTATTTTCTCTATTGAAACCATCTAGGTAAATAATTACCATGTGATTACCACCCACTCGCATCACAAGGAGCTCAGCATGAATACCCCTATCTTTGGCACACCGCGTGGCGGCAGAGGCGCGTCATCTGGCCCTCTACGGGGAGCGGGGGTGATCCTCAGTATCAGTGCATTAGCCCTTACCGCTTGTTCCAATGGCGACAATGGATCAGCAGCCAACGGGGACGACGCCGCACCCCAGAACCTGGTGGTGGGCACCTCCTCCGACGTGGACAACCTCCTCCCGTGGACTGCGACCCATTTCCACTCAGTGCGGGTGCTGCAGAACATCTACGGCACTCTCACTGAGCTGGACGAGGAGCTCAATGTAGTGCCGGGACTCGCTGAGGACTGGGAGGTCAGTGAGGATGCGTTGACAGTCACCTTCACATTGCGTGAGGACGTGACTTTTCACGACGGTAGCGATCTGACTGCGGATGACGTTGTCGCCTCCTATGAGGCCATCATGGATGAGGAGACCGCGGCAGTCTCTGCCACTTACCTTGCGGCCGTCGATTCTGTTGAGGCCACCGACACCCACGAGGTGACGTTGACGCTGAGCTCGCCCGATGGCGCTCTGCCTTCAAAGCTTGCTTTGGGAAGCACTGCGATCCTGCCCGCTGATGCTGACCTTGACACTATTTCGAACGAGCCCAACGGCACCGGCCCCTTCGCCTTGGAGAGCCATGAAGCCAATGAGGCACTGACCCTGGCTGCCAACCCGGACTACTGGGATGGTGAGCCGGCGCTGGACTCCGTAGAGTTTCGGGTGATACCCGATGAGAACGCCATCGTATCCGCCTTGCAGGCTGGAAACGTACATCTGGCTGCTTTCGACGATCCGGTGCTGGTTGACACTATCGGGGGCGACATCGAGATTCACGAAACTCCCCAACTCAGCTACCAGGTGCTCCAGTTCAACGGATACACCGAACCTCTTGACGACGTAGACGTCCGGCTTGCGATCGCATGCACAGTCGACCGCTACGAGGTGTTGGAGTCAGCTGCCATGGGAGCCGGGGAAGTCACCGGCCCCATCACGTCCCCGGCATACCTGAGCGATCCCGACAATCGCCCCTGCCCCGAGCCCGACCTGGACCGTGCACAGCAGCATCTGGCTGACGCGGGCTACGCAGACGGCCTGACGCTCAGCATGATCGTGATGGGTGACGGCTATCCTTCCACTGCAGTGGCCCAGGCCGAGAACATCCAGGCCCAGCTAGATCAGATCGGCATCACCGTGCAGATTGAGGCACTGGAGTCAGGCTCCTACGTGGACCGTTGGATGGAGGCAGACTTCGAACTTGCTCTGGCTCTCAACGGTGGCCAGCCTGATCCCGATGTGATGTACGGGCGGTACTTCATTTCCGATGGAAACCTCAACCAAGTGGCCGGGTACAGTTCCGAAACTCTCGATGAGCTTTTCGCCCAGGGGCTGGAGGAGACCGAGGAGGACTCTCGTCGAGAGATCTATGACCAAGTCTCTGCTGAGCTGGAGGAAGAGGCTGTGTGGGTATGGCTCTTCGCGCCTTATGAGTACACGGCTCTGGCCGAAGGAGTCACAGGCTACACGCCCATGGCCAACGGCTCCATGAAGAGTCTCAGAGACACCTCCCTGGAGCAGTAAGAACCAATGTTGACACGTCTGCAGGCTGCCCCGACCGTGCGCCGCATCGCCGGGGCAGCCTTCACCCTCTTCGGTTGTGCTGTGGCGGTCTTCATCATGCTGCGGGCCATCCCTGGGGATCAGATCACCGCAATCTACGGCACTGAGGCAGCCGCCCTGAGCGAAGAACAGCGCGAGTCATTGCGTGCCTATTACGGACTGGACCAGCCGCTCATCGTGCAGTTCTTCACCTGGTTGGGCTCAGTGCTCACTGGCAATCTGGGGTACTCCTCGCGCACTCAACAGAGCGTTCTGGAGATGACCGCACAGTCCTTGCCGGTGACTCTGCAGCTTTCGGTGCTCGCCATCCTGGTGGCCTTGCTGGTAGGCATTCCATTAGGCATGCTGGCTGCCTCGCGCACCAACGCGCTGCGAGACTGGTTCGGCCAGGGTGTGGCGCTGGCCGGGCTGGGCATCCCCACCTTTTTGCTCGGGACCTTTGTGCTAGGAATGGCCGCTCAGTCCTGGGGATTCAACCCCAACGGACTGCGTTACGCCCGGCTGTGGGACGATCCCTGGCTGAACTTGCAGCAGATGTTCATGCCGGCCCTGGTACTGGGCTTTGCCATTGCTGCACCGGTCATGCGGACCACTCGCACCGCAGTGCTGGAGGTTCGTAGCCTTGACTTCATCCGTACCGCCAAGGCCAAAGGCGTGCCGCCGGCTCGGTTGCGGCGCTCCCATGTGCTGCGCAATTCCCTGGTTCCGGTGGTCACACAAACGGGTATGCAGTTCGGTTTCCTCTTGGGCGGTGCAGTGGTGGTTGAGCAGATCTTCTCACTGCCTGGCTTGGGACGCCAGGTAGTGGTGGCGATGAACCAGCAGGAATACGCCGTGGTGCAGAGCACGGTGCTGGTCATTGCTCTGCTGTTTGTCCTGGTCAACCTAGCTACTGACCTGCTTTACCAACGAATTGATCCAAGGGTGCGCGCCGAATGAGTACAACAACTGCAACTACTGTGACCGGGGCTGCAGCTCCGCCTGCACAGTCCCGTGTGGGTAGTCGGACACTCAGAGCGGTGCTGCGCAGCCCCAGCGGAGTGGCCGGAGTGCTCATCGTAGGACTGTTCATCCTGATGGCTGGTGTTTCCGCCGCAGGTCTTCTGCCTCATTCGCCTTCTGCGCAGGATGCAACAGTCCGTCTGCAGCCTCCCTCAGTCGAGCACTGGTTCGGCACCGACCAACTGGGTCGCGACACCTTCTCACGAGTAGCCTCAGGAGTGGCCAACTCTGCACGTGTTGCTCTGGTAGCAGTGGTGATCTCAGGAGTCATCGGCACAGTAGCCGGAATCGTGGCGGGTTACCTGCGTGGGCTCAGTGACACCGCGATCAGTGCGGTCACCAACGTGCTGTTCGCTTTCCCGTCTCTGCTCTTGGCTCTCACACTTGCCTCAGTGTTCGCCCGAAACTGGTTCACTGTGGCAGTTGCCATCGCCGTTGGGTTTGCCCCGATCTTCGTACGGGTGGCCCGCGGACCAGTGTTGGCCCTGCGGGAAATGGAATACGTAGCCGCTGCTCGAGCCACCGGGATGCGCGCTCCAAGCATCATGACTCGGCATATCCTGCCCAATATCACTGGAATCCTCATAGTGCAGGTGACCTTGACCTTCTCCTGGGCCGTGCTGGCTGAGGCCTCACTGAGCTTCCTGGGCTTCGGCACCCCGCCGCCGGCCGCCTCCCTGGGGTCCATGGTCTACGACGCGCAGAGCCTCATGGTGGCCGCGCCGTGGACCATGCTCGCCCCGGGCCTGACCCTCGTACTGCTGATAGTGGGCCTCAATCTCCTGGGCGACGGGCTCCGCGACGCCCTCGACCCGAACCGGAAGGGAAAATAAGTACATTGCACAGTTCTCACGGCCTCCCCACCGAGGCCGCCGACCCCCGATACCAGGAAATCGACACGCTCAGCGTGGCCGAAATAGCCCGGCTGATGAACCAGGCCGACCAGGAGGTTCCCCTGGCCGTACGCAAGACGTTGGGGCAGATCATTCCCGCCATTGAAGCCGCCAGTGATCGCATGGCCCACGGCGGACGCCTGATCTATGTCGGAGCCGGCACCCCCGGCCGGATCGGAGTCCTGGACGCCTCGGAGATCCCGCCCACGTTCTCCACCCGGGGGAAGGTGCTGGGCATCATCGCGGGTGGACCTGAGGCGATCGTCAACGCCACCGAAGGTGCCGAAGACGACGAGGCCGCCGGCGCCGCCGCCATGGATGAGGCCGATGTGGGCAGGAATGACTCTGTGCTGGGAGTCGCCGCTAGCGGGCGGACCCCCTTCGTCATAGGTGCGGTGCGCCGAGCCCGGGAACGCGGCGCACTGGGCATCGGGCTCTCCTGCAACCCTGAGACCCCGCTGAGCAGCACCGCAGACCACGGCATCGAGGTCATCGTGGGCCCGGAGATCGTCCGGGGGTCGACCCGGTTGAAAGCCGGCACCGCGCAGAAGCTGGTGCTCAACATGTTCTCCACGATTTCCATGATCCGACTGGGCAAGACCTACGGAAACTTCATGGTCGATGTCCAAGCCTCCAATGAGAAGCTCCGGCGCCGGGCACAGAACATCGTTCTGGAGATCACCGGCTCCGCCCTGGATGAGGCGCAGCAAGCCCTGGAAGCCACCGACTACTCCGTGCCCGCCGCTGTCGTCATGCTCAAGACTGGTCTAGGAGCGGCCCAGGCCCGCCAGGCACTGGACCGCTCAGGCGGGCGGCTGCGCGATGCACTGAAGGCTCTGGAGACTGCTGGATGAGGATTCTCGGAATGATCTCCGGCACCTCCCACGACGGCATTGATGTGGCCGTCGTCGACTTCAGTGAGATACACGAGGGCCAACTGCAGGCCCAGGTGCGGGCCCATGGATCGATGCCTTATCCCGATCAATTGCGCTCTGACCTTGTTGCGGCGCTGCCCCCAGCTCCGGTCACCCTCGCTGAAGTGACCCGATTGGACACGCTCATCGGGCAGGCCTTCGCCGAAGCTGCCGAGCAGTTTCGCCAGGCCGCAGAAGGCGCCGATCTCATCGTCTCCCACGGCCAGACCCTCTACCACTGGGTGGAGGGGACCGGGGAGCAGGCGCAGGTGCTTGGCACCCTGCAGCTGGGCCAGCCGGCCTGGATCGCCGAGCGGACGGGAACACCGGTGCTCTCCGATGTGCGCATCCGTGACATCACTGCCGGAGGCCAGGGCGCTCCCTTGGCCTCCACGTTGGACGCCCTACTGCTGGCCGGGCGGTCTGGCCGGGCCGCCGCCCTCAATCTCGGGGGCATCTCAAATGTGAGCATCACCTCGGACAATGGACTGCGGGCATGGGATATCGGGCCGGCCAACGCCCTTATCGACGCTGTGGTCACTGCCAGGGGGCTGACTGCCGAGGGCTTCGACCGCGACGGGAAGATCGCAGCATCAGGCAGCGTCGATCAGAGGTTGCTGGAGCATCTGCTTACCGAGCCCTATTACGCCCTGTCAGCACCCAAGAGCACCGGCAAGGAGCTCTTCCACCTGACCTATGTGCAGGAAGCCATCCGGAAGGCGGGGACCGAGCCGTCTCCGGCCGACTTAGTGGCCACATTGACCGAGCTGACTGTGTGCACCATTGCAGATGCTTTGAAGCCAGAGGGGGTCGATGAACTCTTCGTTTCCGGTGGAGGGGTGCACAACCCGGTGATCCTCGCGGGACTGCGCCGCCTGCTGCCCGGGACCACGGTGAGCACCACCGAGGAACTCGGCGTCGGCGCCGACGAGAAGGAGGCAGTGCTGATGGCGCTGATCGGCTGGCTCTCACTCCACGGACTTCCCGCCAACCTGCCCACTGCTACTGGGGCTAAGCAGGACCGGATTCTGGGGACACTCACTCCGGGGGCGGAGCCTCTGCGACTGCCCGAGCCTCGTACCCAGGCTCCCGCCTCCCTGGTTTTCCGCCGGGCGAGGCTGCGAGCCGCCACCGCCACCGACTGTGACGCTATCGCCGAGGTTTTTCTGTCCTGCTGGACCACTAGCTACGCGCAGACCCTGCCTGAGCATCTCGTGGCCCGTATGACCAGGGAAAAGGCCCGTGAGCTGTGGGGCAGGAGCCTTCAGGAGGCCGCAGCGAACCCTGCGGTGCAGGCGCTCGTCGCGGTGGAGGGGGAGAGTGTGGTCGGCGTCGTGAAATTCGGGCCCGAGGACACCGGCCACGGCCACATCCGCTCGCTCTACGTCAGTCCCCAGGTTCAGGGCGGCGGCTACGGTCGGCTCCTTCTAGACACGGCAGTTGCCAGCTTGGCCGAACAGGGCCTCACCGAGATCTCGCTGTGGGTCTTTGAAGACAACATGCCCTCTCGCAGCTTCTACCAGAAGCACGGCTGGACACCCGACGGCGCACGCTATACCGACCCCGCCTACGGTGAACCTCAGATCCGGCTGGTCAGAACGCTCCAGGGCCGAAGAATCGAGAACCTGCAGAGATGACAACGACAGACAACCCCGCAGCAGCGACCGTGGCGGCGGCGGCAGACGCGCACTCTCCGCCCGGGGCGGTCTTCGCCATCACCGAAGGCGAGCAGACACACTACTGGACAAGTGGCACCGCCGACCTGGAGACAGCCGAGGCGATGACCCAAGCTCATGCACATGACCTGGCTTCGGTCAGCAAGCTGCTCACCACCCTGACTCTGCAGCGGCTCTTCACCCTCGGCGAGCTGGCCCCCCAGGACACTCTGGCCCGGTTCTTCGGCCCCGTTGCAGGTGCCCACTGTGAAGTCACCGTGGAGGACCTGCTTCGGCACCAGAGCGGCTTCCGCGAATGGTGGCCCATGTACCTCAGCCCGGGGCGGCAGAGCTCGCCGATCCCTCAGATCCTGGAAATGCCTGCCCGCTACCCCCGCGGTGTCGAATGGCACTATTCAGACCTCGGGATGCAGGTAGCCGGCGCAGTTGCGGCAGAGGTCACTGCACAGTCTTTCTCCCAGGCAGTGGGCGAGCTGCTCCTGGGGCCCCTCGGCATCGAGACGATCACCCCCGGTCGGCCCCATGCCGGAACCCCGGTTACCTCCGGACCCTTGGGCGATGCGATCGAACGGGAGATGGTGGCCAGCAATACGCCCTATCCTGTGGACGACAGCACCAAGACTGCTGCCGCTGACTTTCCGTGGCGCGAACACCAGCTGCGCGGAGAGGTCGCTGACTGCAACGCCTTCCACGCCTTTGACGCGGCCTCCGGCCAGGCCGCCGGGCACGCCGGCTGGTTCGGCGACGCCGCCGGGCTGCTCCGCCTCGGCGCCGCTCTGGCGGTTCCAGAGAATGCCGGAATCAGCGCAGAACAGTCCGCACAGCTTGCCACCGCCGCGCCGAATTCACCGGACTTCGGGGAGGTTGGCTTCGCCCAGGGCCGCGGTGCCCGGATGTATCAGCTGCCTTGGCGCGGTGAGCAACGCACCTTCCTCGCCCACCCCGGATTCACAGGCACCTATCTTGCCGCAGCCCCGGCTACTCCTGAGGCACCGAAGGTTATCTCGGTGATGCTGTCCAACCGTCTGCACGGTCAGCCGCCGCCTGACCGGGATCGGCTGATGCCTGTGGATCAGATGTGGCGGCGGGCCATGGCCTCTGCCAATAAGACCCTCCATCAAGCAGAGACAGGAGATGCACAGTGACCAAACCGCTGCTCTCAGTCCGGGACCTTCGAGTCACATTCACCACCCCCAGCGGCCCGTTCGATGCCGTCAAAGACGTCAGCTTCACCCTTGAGGCGGGGCAGACGGTGGCCGTCGTGGGGGAATCCGGCTCCGGAAAATCCACCGTGGCCGCCTGTATCAACCGGCTGCTGGCCGATAATGGCCGCATCTCATCCGGGATGATCAGCTTTTCGGGCCGGGAGCTGACCACCCTGCCTGAACGTGAGATGCGGCCGATCCGCGGGGCGGGCATCGGACTTGTGCCCCAGGACCCGATGTCTAATCTCAATCCGGTGCACACAGTGGGCCAGCAGATCGCCGAAGCGCTCGAGGTCCACGGCAAAGCGCGTCGCGGCCAGGCTCGGGAGCGGGTGATCGAGCTCCTTGAGATGGTCGGCATCCCCTCGCCGGAGGACCGCTACAGCCAGTTTCCGCATGAATTCTCCGGTGGTATGCGCCAGCGCGTGCTCATCGCCATGGGACTGGCCTGTGAGCCTGAGCTGCTGATCGCCGATGAGCCCACCAGTGCCCTCGACGTCACCGTTCAGCGCAGAATCCTGGACCGGCTCGGAGAACTCACTGCCGAGACCAACACAGCGGTGCTGCTGATCACCCATGACCTCGCCCTGGCCGCTGAACGTGCCGACCGGGTGCTGGTGATGTACAAAGGCGAGCTGGTGGAGTCCGGACCCGCTGAGAACATCCTCCAGAGCCCGCAGCATGAATACACCCGTAGGCTGGTCTCCGCAGCCCCATCGCTGGTCACTGAACCGATTGTGAACCGGAAAACCACACCGTCGGAGCCCGTAGCGCCCAAGGCGCTCGCCGAGCTCAAAGATGTGGGCCGCAGGTACAAGCTGCGTGGCAGGTCCACCGGTGAATTCTGGGCAGCCCGCGAGGTCAGTTTCCAGATCCCACGGGGCCGTACGGTGGCCATCGTGGGTGAATCCGGTTCAGGCAAGTCCACCACAGCCAAAATGCTGCTGGGACTAGAGGACATCACCGAGGGCAGCATCCTGATCGGCGGAGTGGACATCTCCGCAGTCACCTCACGCCAGATGATGGGCATCCGCCGCCAGATCCAGCCGGTCTTCCAGAACCCCTATGCATCGCTGGATCCGCGCTACACTGTTGCCGAGTCCATCGGAGAGCCGCTGCGGGTGCATAGGATCGGCAGTCACAGCAGCCGCCGTACTCGCGTCACTGAGCTGTTGGAGCAGGTCGCGCTGCCGGGGAGTGTGGCGGATCGACTGCCCCATGAGCTCTCCGGCGGACAGCGTCAGCGTGTGGCCATCGCCCGTGCTTTGGCGTTGAAACCGGAGCTTGTGGTCCTTGATGAAGCAGTCTCTGCCCTGGACGTACTGGTGCAGAACCAGATCCTGGAACTGCTGGTGGGGCTGCAGGAGCAGCTGGGCCTGAGCTACCTCTTCATCAGTCACGATCTTGCCGTGGTCAATATGATCTCTCACCAGGTGCACGTGATGCAGAAGGGACGCATCGTGGAATCAGGAACCCCGCAGAAACTGTTTACAGCACCTGAGTCCGACTACACCAAGGAACTGCTTGCCGCGATCCCGGGAAGCGCACTGGCAGGTGCTGTATGACCGAGCTCTTCGTCGTCTCATCCCAAGCAGAGGGAGGAGAACTGGCCGCCGACCGGATTGCGGCGACCATGACCTCAGTGGGTGCCCGCTTCGTTCTCGGCGTCGCCACCGGCTCCACTCCGCAGAGTATCTGGAGAGCACTGGCGGCCCGGTGCCGGTCTCTTGATCTCAGCACAGTACCGGCCTTTGCCCTGGACGAGTACTGGGACATCCCCGAGGGCCACCCGGAGAGTTACCAGGCGGTGGTGGAGCGCGAGATCACCAGCCCCCTGGGTTTGAACCCCCAACTGGTGCGGGTCCCCGGCGACGACGGGAAGGACTCAGCGGCTCCGAGCAGATACGAACAGGCCATCCGCGCTGCCGGCGGCATTACTCTGCAGGTACTTGGGATAGGCCGTAACGGGCACATCGCATTCAACGAACCTGGGACATCTTTGGCTTCGCGTTGCCGGATTGCCCGGCTGACCCAACAGACCCGTCGGGATAATTCCCGGTTCTTCGCTGCCGCCGAAGATGTCCCCAGCTACTGCATCACCCAGGGCATCGGGACCATACTGGAAGCAGAGCGTCTGGTCCTGGCTGCCTACGGCCTCGACAAAGCCCATGCACTCGCTGCAGCATTGGAGGGGCCGGTGACATCAACCGTACCGGCCTCGGCCCTGCAGCTTCACCCCGGGGTCACGGTGATCGCCGATGCAGCCGCGGCCTCGCAGCTGAAGCACGCCGGCAACTACTTGGCCGCTGGGGCACTATGACGGTAGATGCCAAAGTCCGGGCCACCGGTCGGAACTGCCACCAGATCCTCGACGACTTGGCTGAGCAGCTGTGACTCCCGGTTATATCGACCTGCACAGCCATGGCGCGGCAGGCTGGGCCTATGACGATGCTTCCACGGCCCAGCTGAGTCAGGCGCTGGCTGTGCATCGGGCCCACGGAACTACTGGCACCCTGCTCAGCCTGGTCAGCGCCCCTGTCGAGCAGCTGGCGCAGAGGCTGCAGGAGCTCCGTGGGCTGCTGCCGGACATCACACGGAGCAGCGGAGTCACCGTCCATGGCGTCCACCTTGAGGGACCCTTTCTTACGGCCAGCCGCTGCGGGGCACATGACCCCCGTATGCTCTGCGCACCTACCCCCGAGGCGGTGGATACCCTCTTGGAAGCCGGCGAGGGAGTTCTGCGGCAGGTCACTCTGGCTCCGGAGCGTCCTGGTGCGGCCGAGGCTATCCGGCGCTTCACCGAAGCCGGCGTCACCGTGGCGGTGGGACATACCGAGGCTGACTATGGGACCGCAGCTGCAGCTTTCGATCTGGGGGCCGCACTGCTGACTCATGCCTTCAACGCCATGCCCGGGCTGGGTCACCGGGATCCCGGTCCAGTAGGCGCCGCACTGGCCCGAGACCATGTAGCCTTGGAGCTCATCGCTGACGGTGTCCATGTCCACCCGGTGATGATCAGGGCAATGTTCTCCACGGCTCCTGGCCGGATCGTGCTGGTCAGTGATTCCATGTCTGCCACCGGACTCGGCGACGGTGAATATCGCCTGGGCGGACTCCCCGTGGAGGTCCGCAACGCAGTGCCGCTGCTGGCCGGAACACAGACTCTCGCTGGTTCCACGCTCACCATGGACAGGGCGGTGGAGGTGGCAGTGTCTGCCGGAGTGAGCAGAACGCAGGCCGTGGAGGCAGCAAGCGTTGTTCCGTCTCGGCTCCTCGGCCTGAACGGTCGGCCATAAAAATGTAACACCGGACGTCTCTGCTGGCCTAGAACCCACTAAGGATGAAGGAGGGTTGAGTGAACTCTCAATGGAAGAGCAGAGGGAGTGCAGAACTGGTCCAGAAAGTGCTGAGCGAGGCTCCGGTGCTCGATGGCCATAACGATCTACCTATGGTGCTGGGCAATGAGTACGGCTATGACATCGGCGAAGCCTGCTTGGATAGTGGCAACCCAAGTATCCATACAGATCTGCCATCGTTGCGTGCCGGCGGGGTAGGAGGTCAGTTTTGGTCGGTCTATGTGCCGTCTCACCAGCCCGAATCTCAGGCGGCGGTCCAAGTATTGGAGCAGATTGACTGTGTGCACCGTCTGGTGGGTCAGTTTCCCACCGAATTGCAGTTGGCACAGACTGCCACCGATATCCAGACCGCCTGGAAGGGGAATCGGATCGCCTCCCTCATGGGCGCTGAGGGCGGACACAGCATTGCCGGGTCACTGGCCGTGTTGCGTATGTTCCGCGCTTTGGGCGTGACGTATATGACGCTCACTCATAACGACAACACTGCATGGGCAGCTTCGGCCACCGGAGCGCCGGTGGACTATGGGCTGACCGAGTTTGGTCGGGAAGTTGTGGCGGAGATGAACCGGATCGGGATGCTGGCAGATCTCTCCCATGTCCATGAGCGCACCATGCACGATGCACTGGACGTCAGCTGCCGGCCGGTCATCTTCTCCCATTCTTGCTGTCGTGCGGTCACCGACCACCCGCGCAATGTTCCCGACGGGGTGCTGAGCCGGCTCAGTGCCAATGGCGGGGTGCTCATGCTCAGCTTTGTGCCCAGTTTTCTCACCACAAACAATGAGGCCACGGTGGAGGATGTGGTTGCCCATGTAGAGCATGCCCGTCAGGTGGCGGGCATCGAGCACATTGGCCTGGGCGGGGACTATGACGGTGTTCCTGCCGGCCCCTCCGGAATGGAGCGGGTCAACAGCTACCCCGTGCTGCTCCGCGCCTTGGCTGAGCGAGGCTGGTCCGAGCAGGAGCTAGCCAAGCTGACCAGCGGCAATATCCTACGCGTGATCACCGAGGCCATCGGGTGAACGGCGCCTGTCACCGGCTGACTTCCAGAGCACCGAGCATGGGGGTGAGTTTGATCTCGGTCTCGGCCAGTTCCGATTCCGGCTCCGATCCTTCCACGATCCCCCCGCCGGCGCAGAGCCGCAGGGTCCGATCATCCTCCACCATGGCCCCGCGCAGGGCAATCCCAAAGTCCGCATTGCCGGCGGCATCCAGCCAGCCCACCGGCCCCGCGTAGGGGCCCCGGTCCATGCCCTCCAGCTGAGCAATCAGCTGGGCGGCCACCGCGGTCGGGGTCCCGCAGACCGCTGCGGTGGGATGTACCGCCTCAGCCACCGCCAGCGGGCTGGGCAGCTGGCCGGTCTCATCGGCAGCCAGAGTGCCGGAGATGTCGCTGACCAAGTGGTAGACGTTCGGCAGCTCCAGCACACCCGGGTCAGCAGGAGACTTTAATGACTCAGTGAGCGGGGCAAGCTCATCCAGCAGCGACTGTACAGCGAGGTCGTGCTCACGGTGCTGTTTGGCATCGCGGACCAGCCCCGCAGCATCCGCACTGCGGCTGATGGTCCCGGCCAACACCCGAGAGGACACCTGCGCACCCCGGATCCGCACCAGCATCTCCGGGGTCGCGCCCAGCACATCACCGACCCGGTAGGTCCAGGTCTGCGGGTACTTACCGGACAGTCGGGACAGCACACTGCTCAGCGGCAGCGGGTGCTCAGCGGAGACCACCACGTCACGGGCCAGCACCAGCTTCTCCACGGTCCCGTCAGCAATGGCGGTGAGGCCGGCAGATACTGCATTGAGATGCTGCCGTTCAGACTGGGCGCCCGGATGCAGTGCAGTCGGCGGCAAACTCCGTGCTGGGCCCCTGGTGTGCAGACCGGGGAGCACAGCGGTCTTCTCAAGCCGCAGCCCATGGCGGACCAGGATCTCAGCGAGGTCTGATGGGTGTTCAGTCGCGGTGATCAGGAGGGTGCGGGCGGCGTCGTGCTTAATGAGCACCTCTGGTACCACCAGATGTGAGGCGTAACGGGAGTCTGCGGCAAAGCTCACCGAGACAAAGCCGACCAAGCCCCCAGCCACCTGTTCAGAGGTGCTCGACCCCGCCTCCACCTCGATGGTCAGGGAATCCCAGAAGGCGGCGAGCTCGGCGAACCGGCGGGGTCCGGTCATCTGGGCACTGGCAGCAGTGCCCAGACCCAGCAGGCCCTCGCCCTCACGCAGCCAGACCCCGGTGGGCTCCACAGCGGGAAGCAGACCGGTCACTGCGTCGGGAAGATCCACTTCCACCGCCGTCAGATGCAGTGTGGGCGGGGCTGTTGTCATAGCCAGACCATCCTACGCGGCCCAGAGGCCATCTCAGCAGGCGGGGTCTTGACGCATCCTCCGGGAAGAACTGCCGGGGGCGCAGAGCCGGGCTCATGCGAGAATGCTGGGGTGAATCCCCATACCGGAACCCGCGCTGACCTGGATAAGAAGCCCCACGACGTGGCCTCGATGTTTGACAGGGTGGCTGAGCGCTACGACCTCACCAATGATGTGATCTCCCTGGGCCAGGACCGGTGCTGGCGGAAGAAGCTCACCGAGGCGCTGAATGTGCAGCCCGGTGAGTACGTGCTGGATCTGGCCGCCGGCACCGGGGTCTCCACCGTGCCGTTCCAGCAGGCCGGAGCCACCGCGGTGGCCTGCGACTTCTCGCTCGGTATGCTCCAGGTGGGCAAGCGTAAACACCCTGAACTGACCTTTGTGGCTGGGGACGGAATGAACCTGCCCTTTGCCGATGACAGCTTTGACGCGGTGACCATCAGCTTCGGGCTGCGCAATATCGAGGACACCACGGTGGCGCTGGGGGAGATGCTGCGGGTGACCAAACCAGGTGGTCGGCTAGCGGTCATGGAGTTCTCCGACCCCACGAACAGGGCCTTCAACCTCATCTACAACGAGTACTTGATGCGAGCCCTGCCGCCGGTGGCCCGGGCAGTCTCATCCAACCCGGAGGCCTACGTCTACCTGGCCGAATCCATCCGGGCTTGGCCGGATCAGGACCACCTGGCCGCACTGATTGAGCAGGCAGGCTGGTCCCAGGTGCGCTATCGCAATCTCAGCGGCGGGATTGTGGCCATCCACCGTGCGTTCAAGCCCAGCCAGAGCGGCTAGGCTTGACTCTGATGACCGATTCGAATGCTTCTTTAGGCGCGAAGACTGGCAAGGCTTTGCCTGCCGAGAGCGGGGGCGACTCCCTGAAACGGCCTGCACGTATCAAAGATCCGCACCGGTCCCAGGCGTCAGGGGCCCCGAGCGGCGCCGCGGGACCAGCGCTGCTTCCAGCCGGGTTTGATGTGCTCGCCGATGACCCTCAGCTCTCGGCCGAGGTGCTCGAGGCGCTCGATGCAGTAGAGGAGCAGCTGCTGGCTGCGCTCTCCAGTACTGATGAGCTGGCCAACAGCGCAGCCCGTTACCTTGCTGAGGCCGGCGGCAAGCGGATCCGGCCGCTGCTGACCATTCTGACTTCGCTGCTCGGCGGGGGGATCAATCCGCGGGTGCTGCAGGCGGCCGTGGTGATGGAGATGACCCATCTGGCTACCCTGTACCACGACGATGTGATGGACTCTGCGCCGCTGCGCCGCGGCGCCCCCAGCGCCCATGAGGTCTGGGGGAACTCGGTGGCCATCCTCACCGGTGACCTGATCCTGGCCCGGGCTTCGGCGCTGATGACCGAGCTCGGCGACGAAGGGTCCAAGGTCCAGGCCGAGACCTTCGAACGGCTGGTCATGGGCCAGCTCCACGAGACGGTGGGCCCCCGGTCAGGCGAAGATCCCTATGAGCACTACCTGCAGGTCATCGCGGATAAGACCGGGTCCCTGGTGGCTGCAGCAGCCCGGCTCGGCGGACTGTTCGGCGGGGCTGCCTCGGAGACCACCAGCAGTCTGCAGGAGTACGGAGAGGCCGTGGGGATTGCTTTCCAGCTTGCCGATGACGTGATTGACCTCACTGCTGATCCTTCAGTCTCGGGAAAGGCACCGGGCACTGATCTGCGCGAGGGGGTTCCCACTCTTCCGGTGCTGCTGCTGCGCCGGGAAGCCGACAAAAATGATGACGCTGCCACTGCACTTGCCCTGGTGGAGAGGGATCTGAGCCAGGACACAGCCTTGACTGAGGCCGTGCAGGCTGTGGTGGAGCATCCGGTGACCGAGGACTCCTGGGCGGTGGCTCGGGGCTGGGCCAAGAAGGCCAAAACCGCTATCGCACCGCTGCCGGAATCCACCGTGAAGTCGGCCCTGTTGAGCTTCGCAGACGCCGTTGTCAACAGAGACGGATGAGTCCTATCGCCGCGATCCTATGACGCAGCTTCCAGAACTTGATCAAGTGCGGCTTTGAGCTCCAGGGCCAGCTTCGCCCGGTACTCCACGCCCAGTGGGTGGCGGATCTGTCGGTAGAGCAGATCATCGCTGTAGCGCGGAAACACGTGCAAGTGGTAGTGCCAGACATGCTGGTTCCCGGCCGGCTCATTATGCTGCCGGACGCTGGTGCCCTCCGGGTTCCAGGCTAGCTTGATGGCCAGGGTCACATGCCGGGAGAAGATGCTGATCTTGGCCAGCAGCTCATCCTCTAAGTCGTAGAGCGCCTCCCGGTGGGCGGTCGGAATGATCATCGCGTGCCCGGGGTGCGGTCCGAACCCGTCACAGGCAATGAACACCAGCAGATCCTCATCCTGGTAGACCAGATCACTCAGTTCGCAGCGGTTGCCCGGGTCGGAGGTGTCCCCGGCGGCGAACTGGCAGAACGGGCACTCATAGTCCTCTGAGGCATGGGACTGCCAGAGTGGGTCGGCGGCGTCGTTATCCCAGGGCCGAGTCAGGGCAGAGGAGTAGTTGGGATGCTGGTTCCTCATGCTCAGCTTTCCTCGTCAAATGAGAACTCGAGGAGGTCGAACAGGAACTCGCTGACCGTGGCGCCCTCCGGGGTCCACTGGTGCTTGTCATTGTCGTTCGGGCTCTTTCTCGAAGAACGCTTCGCGTCCTCCGAGCTTCCTAGACCCCTCTCTTGCCGGTGGATGATCGGGTCCGGCACTTTGAGATCAGCGGTCTGCACGCCCCAGACCCAGCGCTCCTCCTCATCTTCCAGGAACAGCAGGTAGCCCTCTTCGATGACCAGCTCGTCCGGGTCGAAGATGAAGTGGTAGGCCTCCAGAATCTCCTCGCAGCGGCCCAGCGCCAGGTACAGCTCCTCCAGCACCAGTGGCAGCCGCGTGCGGTCAGGAAGCTCGGAGTCAGCCAGCAGCTCCGCCAGCTCATCCCGGGTGTACCCTTCCTGGGGCGTCCACTGGTCGTCCAGGTACTTGGGAACCAGGGCCTTGAACTTCTCCAGGAACATCTCCGCCATGATTTCAGCCTATCCTGCGGGAAGAAGGTGCTGGGTCCAGCGCGTTCTTGAATAAGGCATACTGTCCTGAGGTAAATTCGCGCGCCCAAGCGAGGCAGATCAAAGCGCGCACATCGAAAGGAAACCCGCCGCACAGTGTCTGAGACATTCCACTCCCGGCCCATCCGCGTCGCCGTCATCGGGGCTGGCCCCGCCGGGGTCTACGCCTCGGATATCCTGGCCAAGGCCCAGAAGAAGCACGACCTGCGCTTCAGCATCGACCTGTTCGACCGTTACCCCGCGCCCTTCGGCCTGATCCGCTACGGCGTAGCCCCCGACCACCCGCGGATCAAAGGCATCATCAAGGCACTGCACAAGGTGCTGGACCGTGGCGATATCCGCTTGCTGGGCAACGTGAACATCGGCACCGACCTGAGTATGGAGGACCTGAAGGCACATTACGACGCCGTCATCTACGCCACAGGTGCCATCAAGGATGCCGATCTGGACATCCCCGGGGTGGACCTGGAGGGATCCTACGGCGCGGCAGACTTCGTGTCCTGGTACGACGGCCACCCCGACTACCCGCGCGAATGGCCGCTGGAGGCTGAGCAGATCGCGGTGATCGGCAACGGCAATGTGGCTCTGGACGTGGCCCGGGTGCTCTCCAAGCACGCTGAGGACCTGCTGAGCACTGAGATCCCAGAGAACGTCTATCAGGGACTGAAGACCTCCCCGGTCACCGATGTGCACGTCTTCGGCCGCCGCGGCCCCGCCCAGGTGAAATTCACCCCCCTTGAGCTGCGCGAGGTCAGCCACTCTCGGGACGTGGATATTGTGCTCTATGAGGAGGACTTCGACTTCGACGAGGCCTCCGATGAAGCCATCAAGTCCAATAACCAGATCAAGACCATGGTCAACACCCTGGGCAACTGGCTCATCGAGCTTCAGGAGCGTGAAGAGTCGGGTCAGCCTGCCGCCTCCCGCCGGCTGCACCTGCACTTCCTGCACCAGCCGGTGGAGATACTGGAGGGCAAGAACAGCGACGGCACCGGCACCGGAAAGGTCGCTGGCATCCGTTTCGAGCGGATGGAGCTGGACGGCACCGGCAACGTCACCGGCACTGGGGAACACCTCGACTACGAGGTCCAGGCGGTCTACCGGGCAGTGGGCTACTTCGGCTCCGAGCTCGAGGGCATTCCCTTCGACCAGAAGCGCGGAGTGATCCGCAACGAGGCCGGCCGGGTGCTCGACGATGCGGGCCAGCACATCCCCGGCACCTATGCCACCGGATGGATCAAACGCGGTCCGGTGGGGCTGATCGGCCACACCAAGGGCGATGCCATGGAGACCATCGACTGCCTGATCAGCGACGCCGACAGACTCCCCCAAGCGCAGCACCCGGAGGAGGATGCAGTGACTGAACTGCTGGATTCCCGTGGCGTGGAGTACACCACCTGGGAGGGCTGGCTGAAGCTTGACGAGCACGAGCTCAGCCTCGGTCAGCAGGCCACTGAGTCCAGCTCTGTGCAGCGCGAGCGTGTCAAGGTCGTTCCCCGCGAGGACATGATCCGGATTTCCCGCGCTTAGCGCTGACCGGCCATCTGCTTGAGGCGCTGAATCCGATCCTCCATCGGTGGATGGGTGGAGAACATCTGGCGTGCTCGCGGCCCGAACGGATTGGCGATCATCATATGGGCGTGCGCGTCGTGCTTGGGGTCTTCCTGCAGCGGAATCCGTGAGATGCCGTTCTGCAGCTTGTCCAGAGCCGAGGCCAGTGCCAAGGGATCCTGGGCAAGCTCTGCCCCGTCGGCGTCGGCGTCGTACTCCCTGGTCCGGCTGATCGCCGACTGGATGAGCCCGGCCGCCAGCGGCATCAGAATCATGGCCAGCAGCGCGCCCACCAGTGCCAGCGGATTACCGCCCCCGCCGCCGCGTCCGCGCCCGCCGCCGAAGAGGATGAAGAACTGCGCAATGGTGGTGAGGAAGCCTGCCACCGCAGCCGCCACCGAGGAGATCAGGATGTCCCGGTTGTAGATGTGCATCAGCTCATGGCCGGTCACCGCGCGCAGCTCTCGCGGGGTGAGCAGGTTCAGGATGCCCTCGGTGAAGCAGACTACGCCCTTCTGCGGGTTGCGCCCGGTGGCGAAGGCGTTCGGAGTGGGTTGCGGTGAGATGAAGATGCGCGGCACCGGCTGCTGGGCCCGGGCGGCCAGCTCCTCCACCATCTGATAGAGGGCCGGCGCCTGCTCTCGGCTGACCGGGTAGGCCTTCATAGCGCGGATAGCGATCTTGTCCGAGTTCCAGTAGGAGTAGGCCACGCTGAGCACGCCGATCCCGGCGAAGATGAACAGGAACACCGGCTCCCCGGAGGTCCAGGACACCAGCGCACCGATCAGCAGCACCAGGGCGAACATGAACGCCAGCAGGCCCAGGGTGCGCAGTCGCCCGTTGTGATGATGCATTGGTGCTCCTTTGTGCGATGACCTAGCGGTTTCACTAAGAACAACGCCATTCTACGGGCATGCTCTTCCCCGCTCCGGCGAGAAGATCAGGGCGCTTTGGGCAGACTCGGTTACATGAGACTTTCCTCACCTGCTGGACTTTTTGAGCATAGTTCCTCGTCTGTTTACCTGAAGTTCACTTTGAACTGTCATTGTTCAGAAGACAGAGCAACTGGATCGCTCCAGTCATTGTTTGAGGACCCGCCCTCGCACCTGCGAACGGAGAGCTGATGGCCGTACTGCCGGCACCGGAGAAGCACGAAACCCGCCTCCAGCCCCAAGCGGCCACCCCACCCCATCTGCCCCGCGGACTGCACCTCCCTGACGTGGCCCACTCAGATTCCCGGGAATCTGCTTGGGTCCCAGACCTCAGGGGCTCTCGGCTCACCCCGCGCGCGAGCGCGATTCTCAACTGGCTGATCGTAGCAGCCAGCGTCTATGTGCTGATTACTGCGGTCAATGTGATCGGTGCGGGTTTTTCGCTGGCGGCCGGAGACCAGGCCGCTGAGCTCTTCGAATTCGCCGCCAACCCCGTGGTCGGTCTGATGATCGGCATTGTGGCCACCGCGCTGACCCAGTCCTCCTCCACCACCACCTCAGTCACCGTGGGTCTGGTGGCCGGCGGACTGCCTCTGAGTATCGCAGTGCCGATCATCCTGGGTGCCAATATCGGCACCACCCTGACCAACACTCTGGTCAGCCTGGGCATGGTGCGTGACAAAGCCCAGTTCCGGCGTGGTTTCGCCGCGGCCACCGTGCATGACTTCTTCAACCTGCTGGCCGTACTGATCTTCCTGCCCCTGGAGATTGCCTTCGGCCTGCTGGAGCGGCTGGCCACTGCAGCCGCCGAGGTCCTCTCCGGAGCTGAAGCTGGGTTCCTCGCGGTCATCTTCGGTGGTGTTGGCACTGTGGTGAAGGGGGCGACGACGCCGCTGGCCGACCTGGTCACTTTCAGCCTCAGCTGGCTGCCCGGGGCCTGGGCAGGAGTGGCGATGATTGCTGTGGCGATCGTCCTGATCCTGACGGTGATCAACCTGATCGGCCGTAAGCTCAAGGCCCTGCTGGTGGGCCGGGCTCAGCGGGTGCTCAACACTGCGATCGGCCGCGGACCGGTCACCTCCATCGGTTCCGGAGCGCTGGTGACCGTGATGGTCCAGTCCTCCTCCACCACCACCGCCCTGATGGTCCCGCTGGCTGGTTCCGGTGCGCTGCGCCTGCGCCAGATCTACCCCTTCACCCTGGGCGCGAACATCGGCACCACCATCACCGCGCTGGTGGCTGCCTTCGCCTTCGACGGCGCCCTGGGCACCATCGCGCTGACCGCAGCCCTGGTGCACCTGTTCTTCAATCTGCTCGGCACCGCAGTGATCTACGGGATCCCCGGCATCCGGGAGATTCCGCTCAAGGGTGCGGAATGGCTCTCCGGACTGGCCGCAGAGCGCAAACTGGCCGCCTTCGCCTGGGTGCTGGGTATTTTCATCGCCCTGCCGCTGGCACTTATCTTCCTGCTCTAGTCCCCCTCTAATCCCCGCGGCGGGCCTCGTCGAGTCCGACTACAATCTCCAGACCGACCCACTGGACTGGGAATGAGGACGCCCTGGAGTTCTCTGACTGGCACCTACGCGTTTACCCGGCAGTTGTTTCAAAGAACGCCTGAAAACGGCGAAATATGAAACAACTGCCGGGTATTCTGCTGCAGTTCCTCACCAGAGCCGGGCGGTGGCGAGTTCGGCGCCCTCGCCCAGAGCCACGAGCTTGGCATCGGCGATCTGGCGGTGGATGCGCCCGCCCAAGCCGCAGTCAGTGGCCGCGATGACGTTCTCCTTACCCACACGCTCAGCGAACCGGGTGATCCGCTGGGCGACCAACTCAGGGTGCTCCACCACGTTGGTGGCGTGGGAGACAATGCCGGGCACAATCACCTTGCCTTCGGGCAGCTTCACATCCTCCCACACGGTGTACTCGTGCTCGTGGCGCACATTGGCCGCCTCGAAGGAGTAGTACTTGGCATTGACCTGCAGCATCAGGTCCACAATGTGCTTGAACTCGATGTCGGTGGTGTGCGGGCCATGCCAGGAGCCCCAGCACAGGTGGAAGCGGATCTGCTCCTCCGGCAGATCGCGCAGCGCGTAGTTGGCCGCTTCGATACGCAGCTGGGTGAACTTCCGGTAGTCCTCCACCGAAGGCTCCGGGCTGATCTGGTCCCAGTTCTCCGCGATCGAGGGATCATCGAGCTGCACGATGAGACCGGCGTCGATGATCGCTTTGTACTCCTCGCGCAGCGCATCGGCCCAGGCGTAGATCCGCTCTTCCTCGCTGGAGTAATAGCTGTCCGCGATCCGCCCGGCGCAGCCCGGCGCCAGGGAGGTGATGAACCCGGTCTCATACCCGGCCGCATCGAGCGCTGCCCGGAAGTTCTGCACATCCTGCTGGATCTGCTCCCGGCCCTTGTACTTCAGCGGACCGGTGATCGCAGGGAAGTCAGTGGCGGTCTTACCGGTGGATATCCCGGAGCTGGGATCGGAGTAGGCCTCGCTGAACTTCACCCAGTCGCGCCGGTTGAGCATATTGGTGAGCTTGACGTCGCCGGGCCTGGACTCGTAGTGCGGCCAGTTGAACATGTCCTCACCGGTGAGCTCCAGACCCTCCACACGCTGGAAGATATAGGACCACCAGGCGCCGTAGTCCACCGGTGAGCTCATCGCCTTACCGAACTCGCCGTCACCGGGAACGGTGATGCCCTGTGCCTTCTGACGGGCAACCAGATCCTTGACGGCGTCTGCGAGCAGGCGCTCGAACTCCTCGGTGCGCTTGAGGGTGAACCCGTCCTCCTCGAACTCCCGGGCCGCATTGGCTTCGATGAGCTCGGGGGTGCGAGGCAGGGAGCCGGCATGGGAGGTGAGGATCTGCTGGGCGGGATCTTGGGAGACTGCAGGCATGCGGCTGCGTCCTTTCTTTCAGGTATCGCTGTGCCGACGGCTTCAGCTGCCTCGTCTTCTCAGGAGGCTGCGAACCACTCGGCACAGCACACGGTGCGTGTTCTCGGTTCGCAGCGGTGCCGGCCGAGCCGGATGCTCCCGGGGGCCTGGCGCGAGGCTTCGCATGCGCGCTGCTGAAATGATCTTACACAATCCGGAGTGCAGTGAGACTTATGTTCAGAATGTTAAGGGTGGGGGCGACGTCGTCCCTTCGCTCGCGCTCATCAGTCGCCTCGGAGGACTCCACACCGGCCTACGACGCCACTGGCCTCAATCGGACGTAAGCTGGTGATAGACCTGACCGACTACTGAAGGAGCCTGTCATGGCCAAGGAATCGACGTTCGACATTGTCTCCAAGGTGGACCCGCAGGAGGTCTCCAATGCGCTGAACCAGGCTGCCAAGGAGATTGCCCAGCGCTACGACTTCCGCGGCACCGAGGCCTCGGTGGAGCAGAACGGGGAAATCATCCTCATCTCCGCCAACGCCGAGGAGCGAGCCAAGGCCGCCAATGATGTGCTGGAGTCCAAGCTGATCAAGCGTGGGATCTCGCTGAAGTCCTATGAGGCCTCCGAACCTAAGCAGTTCGGCAAGACTTACCGGATCGAGGGGCGAATCAAGGAGGGGATCGATCAGGCCACGGCCAAGAAGATCTCCAAGCAGATCCGTGATGAGGGGCCAAAGTCGGTCAAAGCTCAGATCCAGGGCGATGAGCTGCGGGTCAGCTCCAAGTCCCGGGATGACCTGCAGGCCGTGATCGCCATGCTCAAGGACTTTGAGGACGCCGATCTGCAGTTCGTCAACATGCGCTGAGTCTGTCCCGTGGCCGCCCGCGCCGTGAGGTGGCCTCTCTCGGCCGGCTGCAAGGGCCCCTGACGTCGGGGACCCGTGTGGGCCTCGTCAGGGAGACGCCGGCTTTCACGCCTGAAGTCGGCAGCACATTGCTGATGTTTGTGTCTCACCCGATGCTGCTCAGCTTTTTGGCCGCCAACCCAATGCGGGAGCTAGGCGGGTGGCGATGTCGGTGAGGATCTGCACATAGTCCTCGTAGTCAAAGCTGAACGGCAGAGCGAAAGCCACCTCGTCCACCTCCAGATAGCCGGCGTGGGCCAGCAGGGCATCGGCGATCTCATCGGAGCTGCCCACCAGATCTGGGGCGAACATCGCACGCTTTGGCCCCAGCTGCTGCGGCTGGCGGGTGCGTGGCAGCCGCTCCTGGGCGTAGGCGCGGTATTTGGCCTCCTGCTCCCGGGAGGCGGTATCAGTGGGGATGACCACCAGGCCCTGCGAGGCTCGGGCGCTCTCACCGGCCGGGTGGGCGGTACGGAAGGCCTGGATCTGAGCGGCCTGAACCGAAGCGAAATCAGGTGAGTCTTCGGTGTCGCCGGCTGGGAAGAGCACCGAGGAGGACAGCAGGTTCAGCCCTGCTCGGCCTGCCCACTGGGCAGAGGAGATACTGCCTGCCCCGTACCAGAGCCGTTCCCGCAGTCCGGGGGAGTGCGGCTCCACGCGGCGGGAGAACTCCTCCACCACACCCTGTTTGCCGGAGAACTCCCGGACCGGCTCACCGGCGATGAAGTCCGCCAGCCGTTGTACCCGGACCTTGCTGAAATCCTCCACCTCAGCCGCGTCTGGGTACAGAGCATCCCGCACAGTGTCATAGTGCATGGGCTCGCCGACGCTCACACCCGGGTTGATCCGCCCGCCGGAGAGCACATCCACCGTGGCCAGATCCTCGGCCAGCCGCAGCGGGTTCTCCCAGCCCAACGGGGTCACCGCGGTGCCCAGCTCAATCCGGCTGGTGCGCTGGGAGGCGGCTGCCATCACCGCCACCGGCGAGGAGATGCCGAACTGCAGATGCCGGTGGCGCAGCCAGGCGGAGTCGAAGCCCAGCTGCTCACCCAGCTCGATGATCTTCAGCGTGGACTCGTGTCCCGGACCGGGGTCAGCGGGGTCGAACAGGCCGATGGTCAGAAAGCCCAGCTTCTTCAGCGGCGCTCCGGGGCCGGAGAAGTCCTCCGCCCGACGCCGGGCCTTGGGCAGCACCCGGGTGCCGCCGCGGCGTCGTGTCTCCACCAGGTCCTGCTCGCGCAGATGGCTCCAGGCCTGGGCGATGGTGCCCACGCTGACGCCGAGCTCTTGGGCCAGATCGCGGACTGTGGGCAGCCGGGAATCCACCGGCAGCACCTTCTGCTCGATCAGCTCACCGATCTGGGTGGCGATGCCTGCCGGGGTCCGATTGCTGAGCCGGGCAGCCAGCTCCTCGGCGTCGAGCTCAGACATCGCGGCAGCCTCCGGGTCGGGTAGTGAATCTGCGCTCCATCCTACGCTCTGGGCGGATTCGAGTTTTGCCGCGAGCTTGCGGTAAAGTTGTCCGGTGCGTTCTGCGCGGATGCTAAGAACCAGGCGGGTTACCCGAGCGGCCAAAGGGGGCTGACTGTAAATCAGCTGGCACTGCCTACGTGGGTTCGAATCCCTCACCCGCCACTGCTGTGAAGTGTCAGGACATCGTTCCGCGATTGTCCTGACACTTCTTTCGGGTAAGCGGACATCGTTCAGTTTTTCTTCGGCTGGCAGTCCTGGTCGGGCTCAGCTATTGCACCAGGGCCACAGGCGTTCCTGGTCAACTACACCGACTTTTCATGAGTACACCGGGTTATAAGCTGATGCAGGTGTGAAAACTCAGTGTAGTTGTGGATCGAGGGCGGACTATTCCCCGGATTCGCCTCTCGCTTAATGCCCGCCAAGGCTCCACAACGGCCTAGCGCTCCCGTATCGTGGCGCCCATGGCTACTACAGAACTGACCACTGATGCCTTCCAGCAGACGCTGGAGGACTCCGATATTCTCTTCATCGACTTCTGGGCCGACTGGTGCGGTCCCTGCAAACAATTCGCCCCGGTGTATGAGCAGGTCTCCGAGGAACACCCCGAGGTCACCTTCGCCAAGGTGGACACCGAGGCAGAGCGCGAGCTGGCCGCCGCGGCCAAGATCAGCTCCATCCCCACTCTGATGGTCTTCCGCGAGAAGGTCCTGGTGTTCTCCCAGCCCGGCGCACTCAACGCCGAGCAGCTCACCCAGGTGGTCACCGCAGTGAAGGACCTGGACATGGACGAGGTCCACAAGCAGATCGACGAGCAGCAGAGCGCTGAGTCCTGAGCCGCCCCCTTTTCCCGGGTGCCGGTGGTGCCTCCGCTAGGCGGAGATGCCCTCAATCGTTTCGGACGTCTCGCATGCTGCGGGCTGCATTCAGCCCAATCGGGCAGCCGGGGGCTTAGCTGATCACCGTTCGCGGTGATCCTCCGGTGTAAGCCGTGGGCCGAGCCGGCTCATCCGGAACCCGGAGAGCAGCAACAGACGGATGATCCGCTGCCGGTGCGGGGCGAAGGGTTCCAGCAGACGAAGCATCCCGGCGTCATCGGTGCGCTGACCCGTCAGCGCCTCGCCCACAAAGTGCGCCAGGTGGTAGTCGCCCACGGCTGGAAGATCCGCTGCCCCGTGCGAACGCTGCAGTGCCTCGGCCACAGTCCACTGCCCGATGCCGGGGATCGCGATCAGCTGTTCGGCCAGTTCGCCCACCTCAAAAGCGTCCACCGTGGTCGCGGCGCCCAGACGGTGGATGCTGTGCGCCCGCTCGGCCAGCCGCAACACAGTCTTCGACAGCGACGGCTGCACCCAGAGCCGGTGCCACTCCCAGCTCGGCACAGCTTTGAGCTGGGTTGGGCTCAGCGGCAGTCTCAGCGCCGGTCCCACCGGCGCGCACACCCCCACGTGGTCTGCACAAACGGCAGACTGTTTGTACGAGTCCCCGACGTCGCGGCCGCCGTCAGGCACGGCTCTCGGCCGCATTGCCGCGGCCTTCGCGCCTGAAGTTGCTGCGTCGCTTTGCTCGCAGCTGACCCATCCCGGAGGCCGGTCACCGTACTTCCGCAGCAGGTTCCGCCAGCTGTACCGCGCCTGCTCATGAGTGACCTTCTGCTCCAGGGTCACGGTGACCAGCTGGTCGAACAGTGCCCCGGTGGCGGGCAGACGCACCCCAGGGTGGCGGCGTCGCACCTGCGCCAGAGTGGTGGAGATCCGGTCGCCCAAGGCGTCCAGCAGAAGCTCCAGCTCCGTCCAGTCGTCCTCAGAGCCAAGTATGGTCGGGGAGCGGTCCAGTGCAGACTCAAGAGCCTCGGCCGAATCGGCTGCTATCTGTACCCGAACCTCCGAGGCGCTGACCTGGTCAAACCGGTAGGTGACAGCACCCAACTCAGTCCCGACGGCGTCGTACATCCTCTGGCACATCCAGGCGCGCTGCTCAGCCAAGCGGATTGCCGGATCGCCGTGCCCGCGCTGCAGCACCCCCAGCGTGCCGGCCAGATCATAGGGCGACCCGAGGTCCACCACCCGCTCGCCCAGATACGTCACATCTGCCCACTGTACTCGCGGAGCCTGTGCAGTATTCGCCGGCAAGGCGACTGAGTCGAGAGAAGACCGGAGCTTGCTCAAAGTGTTCTGAGACCCGACTGAGCCGAGTGAGATCCGGCGCTTGCGGCGCAATGCCCGGGGCGACTGAGGGTTGCCCGCTATGCGGGCAGGCGATTGAGCAGTGCTGCGCTTGCGCAGAGAGCGGGGTGAAGGAATTCAGCCGCCGGAACCGAATACGGAGGGTGAGGGGGACCGTAACTGTAGGCCCGTACTGTATATTGCGCCAGAAGTCGGGAGGGCTGGGGTCTGGGACCGGGCGCCTGTAGCCTGGGGGCCATGAAATATGCCCAGTCTGTCGTCGAGCTGATCGGCGGCACCCCTTTGGTGCGCCTGAACCATGTGACCGAGGGAATCCAGGCCACAGTGCTCGTCAAGCTCGAGTACCTCAACCCCGGCGGCTCCATCAAGGACCGCATCGCCCGCAAGATGATCGAGGACGCCGAGGCCGCCGGTACTCTGAAGCCCGGCGGCGTGGTGGTCGAACCTACCTCCGGCAACACCGGGGTCGGCCTTGCCCTGGTAGCCCAGCAGAAGGGCTACCGGTCGGTATTCGTCACCGTGCCCAAGGTGGCCCAGGAGAAACGGGATGTCCTGCGCGCCTACGGGGCCGACGTCGTCGTCGGCCCTGCAGGGGCAGCTGCCGACTCCCCGCTGAGCTACTACGGGATCTCTGATCAGCTGGCTTCAGTGATCGAGGGCGGCTATAAGCCTGACCAGTTCTCCAACCCGGCTGCACCCAACTCCCACTACGAGACCACCGGCCCGGAGATCTGGTCCGACACGGACGGGAAGATCACTCACCTGGTGGTCGGCGCCGGCACCGGCGGCACGGTCACCGGCACCGGGCGCTACCTGAAAGAGATCTCCGCCAACCGCGACTCGGGCCCGGTCCGCGTAGTGGTCGCCGACCCGGACGGCTCGGTCTACTCCGGCGGCGAGGGCAGGCCCTATTTTGTGGAGGGCGTGGGCGAGGACGTCTGGGTCCCCAACTATGACCCCTCCATCCCGGACGAGAAGCATGCGGTCACCGATGCGGAGTCCTTCGCCATGTGCCGCCGGCTGGCCACCGAGGAGGGACTGCTGGTGGGCGGCTCCTCCGGGCTGGCCGTCTTCGCCGCGCTGAAAGTCGCCAAAGATCTGGGTCCCGAGGATGTGGTGGTTGCCGTGCTGCCCGACTCCGGCCGCGGCTACCTGGCCAAGATCTTCAACGACCAGTGGATGATCGACCACGGCTTCGGCGAGGTGGTCTCCACCTCCACCGGCACTGAGCTCAGTGTGAAGACCGCTGAGGAGATCAGCCAGGCCGTGGCCTCCGGGGTGATCGGCGCCGAGAGCACACCGCTGGCCCCCGGCACCGGCAGCACAGACCCGAATACGACGACGGCGGCCCACCTGCTGGCCGCAAAACGCGACCTGTTCTCCGACGCCCTGCCGGAGGTCATCTCGATCAGCCGGGACACCACCCTGCGTGAGGCGGTCAGCGTGATGAACCGCTACGGGGTGGATATTGTGCCGGTGATCGACCGGCCAGGCGGCATCGCCAGGATCGGCGAAGTCTACGGGATTGTGGACGTGGAGCACCTCTCCGAGGACGTGATCGAGGGCCAGGCCGACCCCAACGACCCGGTGGCCGAGCACCTGCGCGACGACCTGCCTCTGGTGGGCATCACCGAAACTGTGCCCCAGATCCTGGCAAAACTGCGGGCCAACCCCACTCTGCTGGTGGCCGACCGCGGCGATATCGTCGGGGTGCTCACCCGCAACGACCTGCTCGCCCATCTCTCGGGCCCTGCTAATGACGAAGGAACCATCGATGAGTGAACAGCCTGGATTCTCCACCCACGCGATCCATACCGGACAGGAAGTGGACCAGGTCTTCGGTGCGGTGGTGCCGCCGGTGCATTTCTCCACCACCTACGCTCCGGACGGCATCGGCAATCTGCGCAACGGCTACGACTACGGCCGGGCCGGCAACCCCACCCGCACTGCCCTGCAGGTGCAGCTGGCCGCGCTGGAGGGCGGCAACCACGCGTTCAGCTTCGGCTCCGGACTTGCCGCCGAGGATGCCATCATCCGCGCCCTGCTGCGCCCTGGACAGCGGATCGTGATGGGCAATGACGCCTACGGCGGCAGCTTCCGGCTCTTCGACAAGATCCACTCCGCCTGGGGGGTTGCCAACACGCCCCTGGACCTCAGCGACCACGCCCGGGTCGCGGCCGAACTAGAGAACGACGACGCCGCCCTCCTCTGGGTGGAGACCCCCTCCAACCCACTGATGGCCGTCACCGACATCACAGCTTTGGCCGAGATCGCCCACGCCAACAAGGCATTGCTGGTGGTGGACAACACCTTCGCCACCCCCTACCTGCAGCAGCCGCTGTCGCTCGGTGCCGATGTGGTGGTCCACTCCACCACCAAGTACATCGGCGGCCACTCCGACGTAGTCGGCGGTGCAGTGGTGCTGGGCTCCGATGACGCCGCTGCCGACCTGGCCGAGAAAGTCGCCTTCCAACAGTTCGCCGTCGGTGCTGTCTCCGGGCCCTTGGACGCCTATCTCACCACCCGTGGCCTGAAGACCCTGGGGGTGCGGATGGACCGGCACTGCGCCAACGCGGCTGCCATTGCGGAGCACTTCGAGGGTCACCCGGCTATTGAGCGGGTGCTCTACCCCGGCCTGGCCTCCCATCCTCAGCACGAGCTGGCCACAGCCCAGATGCGGAACTTCGGCGGTATGGTCTCCATTCAGCTGGTCGGCGGGGAGCCCGCGGCCCGCAAGGTGGCTGAGGCCACCCGTTTCTTCATCTTGGCCGAATCCCTGGGAGGGGTGGAGTCGCTGATGAACTACCCCCACGAGATGACCCACGCTTCGGTGCGCGGCACAGAGCTGGCAGTGCCGGAGAATCTGCTGCGGCTCTCGGTGGGCATCGAGGATGTGACCGACCTGGTAGAGGATCTGGAGCGGGCACTGGCCGGACTGTGAGCCGGAGGCACTGATGCAGGCGGTGCTGCTGGCCGGTGGAGCCGGTACCCGGCTCGGCGGGGCGGATAAGGCCCTGCTGGTTCGACACGGTCGCACCTTACTGGAGCACTGGACCGCCGCCTTGGCGCAGCGTCAGGTGGGGGGCGTCGTCGTTGGTGGTGAGCACCTGCGCCGGCACCTGCCCGAAGGCTTCCTGCTCACCCGGGAGACCCCGCCGCTGTCCGGTCCGGCAGCGGCAGTCTGCGCCGGGGTGCGCGCTCTTCCCGATCCCAGTGCCGGAGTCAGTGTGCCGGAGGCTGCGGAACAGCAGGACGCGCTGCTGCTGCTCGCAGTGGATACCGTGGACCCCGGCCCGCTGCTGGACTGGCTGGCCGGCTGGTTGTCCCTGCTCAGCGCGGCGGAGGAACAGGCGGTAGTCCCGCGTGACCGTGCGGGACGATTCCAAATGCTGGGCTCTGCGGTCTCCGGAAGCTGGCTGCGGCGCAGAGTATCGGAACTGGCCCCGGGGGAGGAGAGCGGTCAGTCGCTGCGCTGGCTGCTGGGGCGGGCCCGGAGCGTGCACCCGGTGCTCCCGGACGGACTGGGACGGGACGTGGACCTGCCTGAGGACGCCGGTGAGCTCGGCGTGGATCTCTGAGACTGTGAGACCCTGGTCACTATGAGTGATCAGCACCGAATCCAGGCTGTGCAGGACTGGGCGGCCGAGCTGGCCCGAGCTTTGGAGATCGAGGACACCCCGGTGGACACCGATGCGATCCTGGGCATCGCCGGGGAGGCCGCACACAGCGTGGTCCGGCCCGCCGCCCCAATGACCACCTTCCTGATCGGTTATGCGGCCGGGCTTGCCGAAGCTACCGGCCAGGCCGACTTCAGCACCGCACAGCATGCCGCCACCGGTGTCGCCCGCCGGCTGCTGGCTGCCCGAGACGCGGCCCAGGGTATGGCTGACTCGGCAGAAGAATGAACGTTCCGGCATGATCCCTCTGGACGAAGCACGCCGCATTGCTGCGGCTCAGCCGGCGCTGAGGCCCTGGGAGCCGCCGCTGGCCGAGGCCGTCGGCGGCATCCTGGCCGAGGCCGTAACCGCCCGGCAGTCTATCCCGCACACCGACACCTCGGCGATGGACGGTTGGGCGGTGTCCGGCCCCCAGCCTGAGCAGGGCTGGGAGATTCTCCCCGGAGGCGCCACCAGCCCTGCTGACCTGCTCCCTACGCTGAAGTCCGGCCAGGCGATCGGCGTGGTCACCGGCACCCCGATCCCACCGGGCGCTGACTCCGTGCTGCGCAGCGAACACGCAGACTACAGCGATGCCACCCATCGGCTCCGAGCTGCCCCGGACACCCCAGACCTGACTCCTGGCCGCAATATCCGCCCCTGCGGGGCGGAGGCCTCCCAAGGTGGGGAGCTGCTGGCCGCAGCCCAGCGCCTCACCCCGCTGCGGGCTGCCACCGCCGCGATCGCCGGATACGACGCTGTGCGGGTGCGCCCCACCCCCACCGTGCAGATCATCGCCACCGGCACCGAGGTGATCAGTACCGGGCTGCCCGGCCCTGGCCAAGTCCGCGACAGCTTCACCATAGCCCTGCCTGCCCTGCTCACCGCCATGGGCGCGGCACCCGGGACTGTCTCCAGAAACCAGGACGACGCCGCAGCCCTTACTGCTGCCTTCGCAGCAGCCGAGGCCAGCATCGTGCTCACCGTGGGCGGCACCGAGCATTCGGCGGCCGATCCGGTCAGGCCGGCGCTCGCCGAAGCAGATGCTGAAATCTTGATCCCGGCGGTGGACATGCGCCCCGGCCACCCGATGACCCTCGCCAGGCTGCCGCAGGGCACCCTGGTACTGGCCTTACCCGGAAATCCACTGGCCGGCTATGCCGCACTGATCGCGGTGGGCCAAGTGCTCATCGACGCGCTGGCTGGCGCCCCAGACCCGCTCACCCGCAGACAGCTGAGCCTGCCTGCCGCCCAGCCTTTGGAGCCGGCCCGCCGCGGCACTCGGCTACTCCCAGTGACCACCCCAGGCGGCGTGCATCCCAGCGCCCACCACCGCCCGCATATGATGCGCGGGCTGGCACATGCTCAAGCGCTCGCCGTCGTACCCACAGAAGGTGTCTCTGCAGGCCAGGAGGTCACTTGCCTGCCGATCCCCACCCAGGAGGTGCTGCCATGGGACGGCTGACCAACAGGCGCCGGGTCACCCGGCTGCAGCGCACCGATGCTGGAGTGACCAGCCGGCCGCGCAACGATGTACTGGCCGCAGAGGAGCCGCTGGAGCTGCGCGTCGGCGGGGAGACCCTCACCGTGACCATGCGCACCCCCGGGCACGACTTCGAGCTGGCCGCCGGGCTGCTGGTCTCTGAAGGTCTGGTCAGCACCGCTGAGCAGCTGCGCAGTATCCGCTACTGCTCCGGCACCGATGAACTGGGCCGTCAGACCTATAACGTGATCGACCTGGACCTGGACCCCGCCCTGGTGCAGGCCGCCCTCAGCGCACGCCGGCGTACCGTGACCTCCTCAGCCTGTGGGATCTGTGGAACCACCAGCATCGAGGCGGTGCACAAAGCACTGCCGGAACAACCCCCGGAACCGCAGCTGAGCCTCAGCGCGGAAACCCTCCTTCAGCTTCCCGACACCCTACGGGCCAACCAGGAGATCTTCGAGACCACCGGTGGGGTGCACGCTGCCGGACTGTTCGCCGGCCAAGGCCAGTTGCTGATCCTGCGTGAGGATGTCGGGCGGCACAACGCCGTGGACAAAGTGGTGGGCCGGGCTCTGCTTGACGGCAGACTCCCGCTGTCCGGCAGCGCCCTGCAGGTCTCCGGGCGGGCCTCGTTTGAACTGGTGCAGAAGGCGGCACTGGCCGGGATTGAACTGCTCAGCGCAGTGGGGGCGCCGTCGTCCTTGGCTGTGGAGCTCGCCGAGTCCGCCGGGCTCACCCTGGCTGGCTTCTCCCGGGGCAACAGCCTCAATATCTATACACATCGCCAGCGGGTCAGGCTCTAGCGAAGCGCAGAGCCGACTTTATGGTGCCAAGCTCGGCGCAAGCCGAGCCAGAGCGGCCGCGACATGTGCG
Organism: Nesterenkonia ebinurensis; assembly: GCF_008711175.1. Classification (GTDB taxonomy): domain Bacteria; phylum Actinomycetota; class Actinomycetes; order Actinomycetales; family Micrococcaceae; genus Nesterenkonia; species Nesterenkonia ebinurensis. The sequence continues at coordinate 190,304 of NZ_VWNF01000032.1, read as the reverse complement.
TGACCGCGGGACTAGCACTGTGTGATGTGAAACACTTGAAGAATGCCTGATGTGCGCGGCAGAGAAGCCCGGTTCAGCGATATCGACGAGGACTCCCTGGAGGTCCGTGGTCCCAAGGAGCATGCGGCCGGACTGAAAGCCGTGCAGGTCTCCGTTGACCGGGGGCTGCGCCAGGCCGGGATTTCGCGCACCCTGCGCTCGATGTCCCGGGTCAACCAGCCCGGAGGGGTGGACTGCCCCGGCTGCGCCTGGCCGGAATCCACCACCGGGGACCGCAAACGCCTCGAGTTCTGCGAGAACGGGGTCAAAGCCCTGGCCGAGGAGGCCACCCAGCGCATCGTCACCCCCGAATGGTGGGCCCGGCACCCGATCAGCGAACTCGAGCAGAAGACCGAGTACTGGCTGGGTCAGTCCGGCCGGATCACCCACCCCATGGTCATCCGTGAGGGTGAAGGGCACTACACCCCGATCAGCTGGGCGGAGGCCTTCGAACTCATCGGCGAACACGTCCGGGCCACCACGCCGGAGCGCTGCGTGTTCTACACCTCCGGGCGCACCGCCAACGAGACCGCGTTCATGTATCAGCTGCTGGCCCGCTCTCTGGGCACCAACAACCTGCCGGACTGCTCCAATATGTGCCACGAGTCCTCCGGCACCGCCCTGACCCCCACCATTGGTATCGGCAAGGGCACCGTCTCGCTGGAGGACCTGGAGGCTGCAGAGCTGATTTTCGTGGTCGGCCAGAACCCCGGCACCAACCACCCCCGGATGCTCAGCTCGCTGGCCGAATGCCGCAGGAACGGCGGGAGGGTCATCGCGGTCAACCCGCTGCCCGAGGCCGGCCTGCTGAAGTTCAAGGACCCGCAGACCCTCAAGGGCCTGGCCGGCGGCGGGGAACGGATCACTGATGAGTACCTGCAGATCAAGGTCGGCGGCGACCAGGCGCTCTTCCAAGCCCTTGGCCACCTGCTGCTGGCCAAGGAGAAAGCCAATCCCGGCACCGTACTGGATAGGGAGTTCATCGCCTCCTCCACCAGTGGGTTCAAGGAGTACGAGGACGCCCGCGCCACCATGGACTGGGAAGTCATCGAAGAGGCCACCGGACTCACCCGGGCACAGATTGAGCACGCTGCCGAGCTGCTGGCCCAATCCCGAGCCACCATCTTTTGCTGGGCGCTGGGCATCACCCAGCAGCCGCATTCGGTGGACACCATCAAGGAAATCGTCAACCTCCTGCTGCTACAGGGCAACTTCGGCAAACCCGGGGCTGGCGCCTGTCCGGTGCGCGGGCACTCCAATGTGCAGGGCGATCGCACTTTCGGGATCTGGGAGAAGCCCAAGGATGAGTTCCTGACCAGGCTCGACGCCGAGTTCGGCATCACCTCCCCGCGGGAGCACGGCTACGACTCCACCCGGGCCATGTACGCCATGGCCGAGGGCGAGGTGGACGTCTTCGTCTCCCTGGGCGGCAATCTGGCGATGGCCAACTCAGACACTGCGCTGATGGAGAAGGGGCTGAAGAAGACCGGGCTGACCGTGCACATCTCCACCAAGCCCAACCGCTCCCATGTGGTGCACGGGGGAACCTCGCTGATCCTGCCCACCCTGGGCCGCTCCGATAAGGACGATAAGCACCCCGGCGGTGCCCAGTTCCTCTCCGTTGAGAATTCCATGTCGGTGATCAGCCGCACCCAGGGCCGGCTGGAACCGATCTCCGACCACCTGCTGGCCGAACCGGTGCTCATCGCCCGGATGGCCCAGGCGATCTTCGGCACAGAGCATCTGGTGGACTGGCGGGCGATGGCCGAGGAGTATGACGTGATCCGCGACCACGCCTCCCGGGTAATCCCCGGTACCGAGAATTTCAACCAGCGGGTGCGTGACAAGCACGGGTTCGTGCTGCCCAATCCGCCACGGGACCACCGGGCCTTCGCCACCGGGGACGGTAGGGCAGCCTTCACTGTGCGGGATCTGGAGTACCTCAAACCCCCGGAGGGCCATCTGGTGCTGCAGACCATGCGCTCTCACGATCAGTACAACACCACCTTCTACGGGCTCGACGACCGCTACCGCGGCATCTCCGGAGGGCGTCGGGTGATCCTCATCCACGCTGATGACCTGGCCGAGGCGGGCTTTGCAGACCGGGACCTGGTCGACGTCGTCTCCGTCTTCCGAGGGGAGGAACGCACTGCTGAGCGGTTTCGCCTGGTGGCCTACCCCACTGTGCGCGGCTGTGTGGCCGCCTATTACCCGGAGGCCAATGCTCTGGTGCACCGCGACCTGGTGGCCAGGGAGTCCAACACCCCCGGGTTCAAAGCAGTCTTCGTCCGTTTCGCCCCTCATAAGAGCCCTGAACGCGTCTGAACCCGTGTATCAGCACAAACGTAAGGAGCACCTGCCATGCCGCATACCGTCAACGCGGTGGTCGTCACCGAGAAGAACGCGCCAGCCACCATCACCGAGATCATCGTTCCCGACCCCGGCCCAGGCGAAGTGGTGGTCGATGTGCTCACCTGCGGGGTCTGCCAGACTGACCAGCACTTCCAGCAGGGCGAGGTCGGCGACAATTTCCCCTACCTGCTCGGCCATGAGGCCACTGGCCGGGTTGCCGAGCTCGGCCAGGGCGTCACCAACGTCAAGGTCGGCGATAAGGTCATCCTGAACTGGCGGGCAGTCTGCGGGGAGTGCCGGGCCTGCCAGAAGGGCGAGCTGAAGTACTGCTTCAACACCCATAACGCCGCTCAGAAGATGACCTTGACCGACGGCACCGAGCTCGAGGCAGCCTTGGGCATCGGCGCCTTCGCGCAGAAGACCCTGGTCCACTCCGGGCAGTGCACCGTGATCGATGATGTGCCAGACTCTGCCAACGCCGCAGTAGGCCTGCTGGGGTGCGGAATCATGGCAGGCATCGGCGCCGCCCTCAACACCGGTGAGGTCAAGCGCGGAGAATCTGTGGCGGTCATCGGCTGCGGCGGAGTGGGTACTGCCGCCATCGCTGGGGCCAAGCTCGCCGGGGCCACCACTGTGATCGCCGTAGACATTGACGCCCGGAAACTGGAGAAGGCCGCCGAGCTCGGCGCCACCCACACGGTGAACTCCACGGAGAATGACCCGGTGGAGGCGATCCAGGAGCTGACCGGCGGGTTCGGGGCAGATGTGGTGATCGACGCCGTCGCCCGCCCCGAAACCTATAAGCAGGCCTTCTATGCCCGCGACCTGGCCGGCCGGGTAGTGCTGGTCGGGGTGCCGGACCCCAAGTTCACCCTGGAGCTTCCCCTGATTGATGTGTTCGGCCGCGGCGGGGCGCTGAAGTCCTCCTGGTACGGCGACTGCCTGCCCTCCCGGGACTTCCCGATGCTGGTGGACCTCTACCAGCAGGGCAGACTGAACCTGGACGCCTTTGTCACTGAGCGAACCACGCTGGACAAGGTCCAGGAGGCGTTTGACACCATGAACCGTGGCGATGTGCTGCGCTCAGTGGTGGAGCTCAGTGCCTGAACCCGCCCCACCGGACCCCTCAGACACCAATCCAAGGAGCACCCCTAATGACAGCACGTATCGAACACCTGGAGACCTCCGGAACCTTCTCCCTGGACGGCGGCACCTGGGAGGTGGACAACAACGTCTGGATCATCGGCGATGACACTGAGGTGATCGTCATCGACCCCGCTCACAGTGCGGAGAAGGTAGCCAAGGCGGTGGGCGGCCGCCGTGTGGTCGCCATCCTGCTCACCCACGGCCATGACGACCACATCCGTCAGGTGCTCGAGGTCAAGGGGCGCATCGGCGGGCAGATCCATCTGAATCCCGAGGACCGTGTGCTCTGGGACCAGGTGCATGACGCCCTCGCCCCTGACGCCGAGATTGCCCACGGCGACACTTTCGAAGTGGCTGGGGCTGTGCTGCGGGCACTGCATACCCCGGGGCACTCGCCCGGTTCTACCTGTTTCTATTCCGAGGATCTCGGGGAGGCCCCCGTGCTGTTCTCCGGCGACACCCTGTTCCAGGGCGGACCAGGTGCCACCGGCCGGTCCTACAGCAGCTATGACACCATCGTGGAGTCGATCCGTACCACGCTCTTCGCCCTGCCGGCTGAGACCATAGTCAACACCGGCCACGGACCCTCCACCACCCTCTCTGCGGAGCAGCAGAACATTGATGGGTAAGACCTCAGGCAGCGGTTCGTCTGACCTGCAGACCATTGCGTAGGGTAGAGCTTGACTGTCGGGTGTGTGACTACGCTCCTGACACGTGCAGCGTGACAACGAACGGGAGGACCGGTCCGTGAGCGAGAACACGGGGAACAACGAAGAGCCGCAGCAGCCTGACCGGGGCGACGCCGCCCCACCTCCACCGCCGGAGGGAGGGCAGCAGCCGCCGGTACCGCCGGTACCGCGTCAGGAGTCGCCTGCGCCACAACAACCGGAACAACCGGAGCAGCCTCAGTACGCTGCTCCGTCCCAGCCTTCAGCTCCAGGTCCCGAGTTCTCTGCAGAGCCACCCGCCCATCAGCAGCCGGGCCAGTATCAGCAGCAGCCCGTCGGCTATCCGGCACAAGGCCAGCCGGGGCAGCAGTACCCGCAGCAGGGTTATCAGCAGCCTGGCTACCCGCCGCAGCAGGGCTACCCGAACCAGGGGCAGGACGGTTCCCCGGAGGTCTCCGTCCCTGAGTTCCTGAAGGCTGTGCGGCTGCCTCATATCCTCACCGTGCTCATCGCTCAGGGCATCACCTATGGTGTGCTCTTCGTCTTTGCCCTTCTGATGGTGATCCTCACCCTGATCGCTGGCGCAGTCAGCGACGGCGGCGACTTCGGGGATCTTACCGGAACTGGGGATGCCACCACCGTCTGGGCTTTCATCACCCTGCCCTTCCAGTTTACCGCCATGTGGCTCTTCGGCACCCTGCGCGCTTCAGAGGGTGGAGACGCCTTCTTCGCCCTGTGGGCCCCCAACCTCTTCGTGGTGGGCGTGGCCATCGGTGTGGCTGTATGGATCGGACGTCGCTGGGCCTCGGTGAAGCAGAAGAAGGACCCGGCGAACCACCCGGTCTCCCTGGGCTGGGGCGCTAAGCTGCTGGTGGTTGCGGGACTCTCCCTGGGGCTGTCCCTGATCACCCTGCTGCTGACCTTCGCCCTGACCTTCCGGCAGGACGGCGCAGCACTTGGTGCCACTGGTGTGGCTCTGTTCTTCGGTTCCCTGCTGGTCTACCTGGTGGTTGCCCTGCTGGTGGTCTCACCAGCTGATGCTTCCGGCAAGGTCACCACCGCGATGAACAAGGTGCTGCCCTCCGCACGGCAGGCCCCACGCGCAGTGGTCATCCACTTCCTGACCATCGCAGTGCCTGTGCTGATCACCACCATCATCTGGGGTGGGGTGGAGGAAGGCCTGTTCCTCATCGTGCTGCTGCTCTGGCTAGGTGTGCCGATGGTGGCCTTCGGCAGTGTGACGCTCTCCCACATAGGCGGTGTCACGGTGGCAGCCACCGAAGGGAACACCACCTACCGGGAGACCCTGAACCTGTGGACCGATAACCTCTTCCCCTGGTGGGTCATCCTGCTTCTGGTGCTGCTGACCGTGATCGCCCTGGTGCTGGCCTCCTTCAGCTGGGCTCTAGCCCGCGACAACCGTGCCTTGGGGAACCCGCTGTCCTGGCTTACCCTGCCGCTGGCCTTTGCTGCAGCCGGCATCATCGCCTCGCTCTTCGGCCGGATCAGCATGGAGATCAACTTCGGCGGCTTTATCCCGTTCGTACCCGCCGGTGATGTCTCTTTCGGCCCCTCCTGGTGGACTTTCTCGGTGTTCATGTTAGGCGGTGTGGTGGTAGAGGTGCTCAGCCGGTTTATGGCACCGTTTGTGGTCAATGCCTTCCCGCCAGCGCTGAAAGGCCTGCTCAGCGGCACCAAGAACGCCTCGGCCAAGCAGTTCCAGTCCGCCGGCGCTCAGCAGCCCCAGCAACAGGGCGGCTACCCGCAGCAGCCCCAGCAGGGTTATCCCCAGCAGGGCCAGCCGGGTGGCTACCAGCCACAGCCTGTCCACTACCAACAGCCGGGATATCCGCAGCAGCCCCAGCAGCCGCCGCCGTCTGCTCCCTCGGCAGAGCCGGGACCGCCGCCGCAGCCCCCTCAGCACGGACAGCAGGGCGGCACTCCGCCCCCGCCTCCGCAGCCGGGGCAGCCCCCTCATCCTCCGCAGAGCTGAATAAGAGGTTCTGCCGAATAGGTGGCGGTCAAAGGGGGCGAGCCGGGGATCCGCGGCATGGTGGCTCGCGGGAAGCGAGCGAACGAGGCATGGCCTACTGGTGGGATCTCCGGAGCTGACCGACTCACTGCTGGGGACGGTACCCTTCACGGGTGCCGGCCTCAGCCGTTTAACCCCGATTCAGTGAATTCGGGTGTCATGCCGTAGACTGGTGCAGCACTCTCCGGATAATCCCGTTTATCTGTGCAGACTCCTGGCTCGTCAGACCCTGTTATGGGGTGCTGTCGGTAGGTCCAGTCGAGCGTCGAAGAGGTCCCTGCGGACCTCGTGGTCACGGGTCGATTCCGGAACCGTACAGCGGTCTATCCCCGTGAACGTCTCCAGCGTGATACCACCTGAGGAGTCCTGCTGTGCCCATGCGCCCCGGCTCATTTGAGTCGGAGGCTCGAGCACAGTGGTTGACGAATCCTGCACGCTGCTCATTCACGGGGCTCCACCGCTTCACATAAGAAGGAATCACTGTGACCGAAACACACGCTACTGACCCCGCCGAGAGCGCAAGCCCTGCCTTCGCCGATCTCAGCCTCGATGCCCGGGTGCTGAGCACCATCGAGAAGATGGGCTATGAAACCCCCTCGCCCATCCAGGCAGAGACCGTTCCGCACCTGGTGGCTGGCCGCGACGTCGTCGGCCTTGCTCAGACCGGCACTGGCAAGACAGCCGCCTTCGCGCTGCCTGCCCTGACTCATATGGCAGCAGACTACGACGCCGGGAATCTGGGCTCGGTGCCCAATACTCTGGTGCTGGCACCCACCCGTGAGTTGGCCATCCAGGTGGCTGAGGCTTTCTCCTCCTACGCCGCCCAGTTGGAGGGCATCTCTGTGCTTCCCATCTACGGTGGGGCACCCTACGGTCCGCAGCTTGCCGGGCTGCGCCGCGGTGCCAATGTGATCGTCGGAACTCCGGGCCGAGTTATCGACCATATGTCCAAGGGTTCCCTGGACCTCAGTGAGATCAAACATCTGATCCTGGACGAGGCTGACGAGATGCTGCGCATGGGCTTCGCCGAAGAGGTGGACAAAATCCTCGCCCAGACTCCGGACGACAAACAGGTCGCACTCTTCTCGGCCACTATGCCGAAGGCCATCCGGCGGATCAGTGAGGACTACCTCTCTGACCCGGTGGAGGTTTCGGTCAAGGCCAAGACCACCACCAGTGCGAATATCCGGCAACGGTTCGTGTTCATCAAGCACCATGCCAAACCTGAGGCGTTGGTGCGGATTCTGGAGACTGAGCCGCATGATGCCGCGATCGTGTTCGTGCGCACCCGCTCGGCCACTGAGGAGGTCGCTAATAAGCTGAGCGCCCGCGGCTTCCGGGCCCAGGCCATCAACGGTGATATTCCGCAGAACCTGCGTGAGAAAACTGTGGAGGGGCTCAAGGCCGGCCGGATTGATGTGCTGGTGGCCACCGATGTGGCCGCACGTGGGCTGGATGTGGAGCGGATCAGCCATGTGTTCAACTACGACATCCCGCTGGACACTGAGTCTTATGTGCACCGGATCGGCCGCACTGGTCGCGCTGGCCGCTCCGGTGAGGCGATCCTGTTCGTCACCCCTAGGGAGAAGCGGATGCTGCGTTCCATTGAGAAGGCTACCCGTCAGCCGGTGGAGCAGATGAACCTGCCCACGGTGGCTGATGTGAATGCCTCCCGCCTGGAGCGGTTCTCCGAACGGATCACTCAGACGCTCTCCAGCGAGGATTTGGAGGAGTACCGGGATCTGGTGACCAGTTATGTGGCTGAGCACAACACCCCGGCTGAGGATGTGGCCGCTGCACTGGTGGCGATGGTTCATGACGGCCGACCGCTGCTGCTTGATGAGCAGGGTGATGATGAGCTGGCTCGCGCCGCTGCGCAGAGCTTCGACCGGGATGATCGCGGGCCTCGCGGAGATCGCGGCGACCGTGGTCCGCGCGGCAACAAGTCCGGCCCGCCCTCGGCAGACCCCGGCAACGCCATCTATAAGATCGCCGTAGGCAAGAAGGACGGGGTCAACCCGGGGCATATTGTCGGAGCGATCACCGGGGAGGCCAATCTGCGCGGCAACCAGGTGGGCAGCATCAACATCTACCCCACCTTCTCCCTGGTGGAGCTTCCCGAGTCGCTGTCTCCGCAGCAGTTGGATGCACTCAGCACCGCCCGAGTCGGTGGGCGCGCACTGCGGATCGAGAAGGACTCCGGTCCGCACGGTGACGGTGGTGGCCGGAGTAAGCGCGAGGGCGGTTTCCGGGACAAGAAGCGCGGTGGATTCGGTTCCGATCGCCCCTTCAAGAAGAAGGACCGCAAGCCCCGCTGGAAGGACAGCTGAGCGGAGGCTCGATCCGCATCAGCACGCGGCAGAACCTGATTTGAGCCCGTTGCAGAACGGGTGATAGGCTTTACTGCCGTTGCCCCAATAGCTCAGAGGTAGAGCGCAGTCTTGGTAAGACTGAGGTCCCGGGATCGATTCCCGGTTGGGGCTCCGAATGAGGGCCCGCGGCGCAGCATCTCCCACTGATAATTAGGTAGGGAAAAATTCTGCGTCCGGGCGCTTCTCATTCCGGACGAGCAATCGTCCGTGGCTGTGTAGCTCAGTTGGTCAGAGCGCGCCACTCATAATGGCGAGGTCGGCGGTTCAAGCCCGCCCACAGCTACCGGCTTCTCATCGGCTCATCTCGTGTGTTGAGGTGAGAGCGCACGACTCTTGAGTCCTCTCCCGCACGAGACGGGGGATTCCTGGCTCGGACTGCCGAGAAGGCACAGCGGCCTTCTGTGGTCTGACGTCCTCAGCACCAGCAGGGATGAAACCAGCCCTGGCGACCATGACGGCCGCAGAGTTCTTATCCCTGGATCTGCTTACCCCGCAAGATTCGCAGGTGTAAGTGCGCTGTCCCAGGGGTAGATGATGCTTGGTTCTCGCATCACAGTCCGCGCAATCGGTGGTGGTATACCTAGGGTCTACAAGGCGGAGATCAATACCAGCAATGGTGGCCTGCCATATCAGAATGTTTTTGAGCAGGGCGATTCCAGCATCGGCGGACTTTTTCACCATGGTTGTCTTGGCCAGGAACTTTGGCCGAAAGTCTTCCACTGCGATTTTGGAGTGGGCGGCCACTACTCGTCTGGCCCACTTGTGGCCCGTGTCCCTGCGCTGGTTTGCCACGCGTTTGTAAACCTTCGCTGCCTCGCGCTGGGCACGAGCGTATCCTTTAGTCCTTGGCTGGTCCTTGGGGCGTCGGCGGCGAGCCATCCGTTTTTGCGCGGCGGCCAGTTCAGCAGCGGCAGCTTTACCGAACTGCGGATGGGACAGGTCATAGCTGTCGCTGAAGTCCCTCTTACCAGTGACGGTATCGACGTGGACTGTGGTGGCAGTCGTGGCCACACCCCAGTCGATACCAATAGCAGCATGCGGCGGTCCAGGCATGGGGACCAGTTCTAAGATAACGACGAAGCTGGCATACCAGTGGCCGAGGGAATCTTTGTAAACCCTGACGCTCTTGGGCACGCTGGGAAGCCGGCGGGACCAGACCACTGAGACGAGGGTGCCGCCGGCCAGCTTCAATCGGGTGCGCCCATCGATCTCGACTAGTTTGAACCCGTCCTTGGAGTAATTCAGGCTCGGCAGCGAGGTATTCTGAGACTTGAACTTCGGAAGCCCATGACGTCGGGAGGTCGGGATTTGGTTCTTCTGCTCCATCAGAGCTCTTCTCCTTGCGGAAGCGAAGTTCCGGACCATCTGCTGTTGGGTAACTGCCGACCCTTCGGCCAACCACTGCCGGCCCGACTCATCTACCAGCGTGTGTCGCAGCATGGTCAGCAAACGTGAAGCTTCGTTGTACCCGAACTCGAAATAATCGCGGAGTATGCCTTTCTGGTCCATATAGAGCGTGGTCAGGTCGGCGTGCTCGAAAGCTCTGCGTTGCTGGTGCCTGTTCCGGGATTCGGCGACCAGGTGATTCCACACCGCACGGCAGAGACCATACTCGCGGACCAAGGCATTATCGACCCGCTTCGAAACTCGAATCCGGTAGGTGTACCGCACGGTTTTTCTGGCCATGCTTCGAATATAGGCCGACCCTCGGACATGCTCCCGATCCAGTGGCGAGAACCTGTTCCAGAGATAGCGTAGGGGGCGTTCGAGAGGTAGCGTATTTCCCTCGAGCGGCACCTGGGGAGCAGGCTCATGTGGGAACGCATGCACATGCGTTCATAGATCGTGTGCTGATCAGGTCTGCGTTGCCTGACGATGCTCAGGTGATTGCAGCATTCCAGACCGCTGCATGGAGGAAAGCATACGAAGGTTTGCTGCCGGAGGAGAGCATCTGTATCAGGGCGCCACGACGGAGGAGCGAAAAGTTCGTTGGCGCGACAGGCTTTCCTCGGGTGCAAGGAAGGCAGTGCTGGCACTGGATGGGGTTGACATTGTCGGTGTGGCCAGCTGGTCAAGTACGGATGAGACTCCTGGTCTTCAGCTAAACCCCTGTATGTGAGGCAGGCTTGGCATGGTACGGGACTGGCGCACCAGTTGCTGCACTTCGGCATTCAGGACCGAGGCGCGAGGCTGTGGGTCTTCGAGGAGAACGTGCGGGTCCAGCGTTTCTATGAGAAGCATGACTTAAAGCCTGCGTGAGTACATGGAGGTTCAGGGTTACGGTGCTGCCGCTCGGTGGGTCTGTCGGCAGGCTCTTGAACCTGATGACTGTAGCATTGAAGGGCTGATCAGCGTCTATGAGGTCCGTCAGGTTCATCACCGTGCGATGACTCCCGTGTGGGAAGTTGCTCCCCACCCAGAGGCTACGGCAGCCGAATCGCCGGGCAAGTTCCGTGAGCACGACATTCGGCTTTTCGAGGGTGGGATGACGCCGCCGTCTTGGCCGCTGATCCCGGCAGCCGTCGAAGAGTGGATCAGTTTCGTCAATGCTCAGGTTGAGGAACTCCGGAGTCGGCAGGTGCCAGTCCCATGGCCCGAGCGCTTGGCAGAAGTGCATAACCGGTTCGAGAAGGTGCACCCGTTCCTTGATGGCAATGGGCATGCAGGGCGTCTTCTTCTGAACCTCATCCTGGTGAGGCTGGGGGTATCCGCCGGTGATAATTCTGAAACGTCAACGCCCGGCCTATTTGAAGGCTATGCAGCGTGCTGATGATGGAGACTATGGTCCGTTGGGCGAGCTGCTTGCAAGAGCGATGTACGACAATCTCAATCGTTTAATCGTCCCGAATGTCGCTGGTCCTGCACGCCTGGTTCCATTGCGCGCTCTAGCCGACAAGGACCTATACAGTGGTCGCTCTGTGACACGCTGCTCGCCGAGGGCGTCTTGATGCTGTCCACGGATCTGATGGCGAATGGAGAAGTACGCGGAAAGCATTCGATGAGTACAAGCGATCACGGCACAGCCGGTAATACGAGTTTGTGAATTGAGGGTTCGAAAGCCCGCGATAAGCCCATCTGTGAGCATCCACTAATCGTGAGGTCGCGGGATCGAGCCCCGCCACCGCTACCGAGAATTCAACACACGAACCTTGGGTGCATCCGCTTCAGACAGCAGATGTACCCGGGGTTTATCTCTCCACTGTTGTAGAGGATGTACTACCTCAGTGTTCAGCGTTGCGCAGGGCAGTCCGCAATCGTGGGTGAGACTTCACCCATAACAGTCAAGTCTTCGACCGGCTCCCTGGCAGTCTCACTTCGAACCTCTGGGCTGGTGGCGTGGCCGTTCATCGTGGGCCTGATGTGGATTCAATCATTGACGTTTCCTGGGTTCGATGTGTTGCGCAATCCCACCAGCGCTCTGGTGCAAGGGGGATTTGGGATGGATTCAGATCATCAATTTCGTGGCCGGTGGTGCGCTGAGTCTGGCATTCGCTGTGGCACTGTTAACGCGCTTTGCTGGTGCTGCCGGCTCCACTGCTGGTGCGGTGTTCATTGGGCTTTGGGGCTGCCTTCATCGGAGCGGGGGTCGTTCCGGCTGATTCGCTCAGCGGATACCCGCCGGGAGCAGCCGGGCTTCTCGACAGGTAGCGCTACTAGCCGAAGTCTCTGTGCAGAACGGCAGGACCTACCCAGTCTCCACTGCCCAATCACGCCTAGGCTATTTGCATCCACTAAAGGTTAGTCCGCTTTTGCGCTCGACCGCGTGCATGTTGGCCCACCACGGGATTGCGAGGTATTGATTTAGCAGGCACTAGTGTGCTTGCACAGCCTTTCGTGGCTGGTTATCCGTCATCTATGGTCCACACTGGGTCGTCGACCCCTGAACTCAAATGATTTCGACTTCAGGTAAATCCAACTACGCAGAATAATCCAGGCTAAGGAAATTCTCATACGGAGCCAGATCGAGGCTCTGGTTCTCTAACCAGTCATCGTTGTAGTAGGTGTCCCTGTACCGCTCCCCCTGATCACACAGCAGTGTCACGATAGAGCCGCGCTGCCCGGCCGCCGCCATCTCATCAGCGAGCATCAGCGCCGCCCATAGGTTCGTGCCTGTCGAGCCGCCCACCAGACGGCCTAAACGATCGGCTCCCCATCTCATCGCAGCAATCGACGCAGCATCCGGTATTCTCACCATCCGGTCGATCAGGTTCGGAGTGAAGGAAGGCTCCACTCGCGGCCTGCCGATTCCCTCAATCCGGGAGGCCGCCACCCCTTCGGCAGGAGTCTCATCCCATGCATGGAAGAAGGCGGAGTGCTCCACATCAGCCACACACAACCGAGTGTCCAACTGTCGATATCGGATATACCGACCGATTGTCGTGCTGGTTCCTCCTGTGCCGGCGCCCACCACCACCCATTCGGGAGTCGGGTGCGCCTCTAAGGACAACTGATTGAAGAGGCTTTCAGCGATGTTGTTGTTGCCTCGCCAATCAGTGGCACGCTCTGCATCCCGGAACTGATTCATGTAGTACCCGCCGGTCTGCTGGGCCAGTTCCTCAGCTATTTGGTAAATGGTGCTGCCGTCTTCCACCAGGACGCATTGGCCCTCATAACGCTCAATGAGCCGCTGTTTGGACTCCACGGTCGTGGCTGGCATCACCGCGTAGAAGGACAGTTGCAGCATATGAGCGAAATAAGCTTCGCTCACCGCGGTGGAGCCGGAGCTGGCCTCGATGAGCGGTGTGCCCTCAGTAATGTCGCCGTTGCAGAGACCAAGCAGCACCAACGACCGGGCCAGGCGATGCTTGAGGCTTCCGGTGGAATGGGCCGATTCATCCTTGACGTAGAGATCAACCCCCTCAGGGATCCGCTGATGGAGGAGTTTCTCCACATGAGTATCAGCCGTGCGTGTAGCCTCAGCCCGCAGCTGCCTTATTGCCCAATGGACCCACTCCCGCTGATGCTGCAACTGATGTTCAGACAGCCGCTGACGGCTCAATGTTCCTGCTGGAATCGGCGTGCTCTCTCTGCTGACGGAATTCACGAACGCCTCCTTCTCGACAGAACCTCTGGTTCACCTAATGCAAGCATCAACCGATTCGCCCAATTGAAAAACGAAGCGCTGTATACAAGATCTACAATCTCACTCTCGTCTAAACCGACTCGATACAACTCTGACACCTGATCAGGACCGAACTCTAAGGGGCTCCGTGTCAGCAACTGGGCGGCATGACTGATCGCCGACCAGCGCGGATCGAGGTCAGCATCGGCACCCTCGTCCAGAAGCTGTTGAATCTCTGCCTTACGACCTGAATAGTGAGACGCTTTGCGGCTATGAACAGAAGCGCAATATACACACCCGTTCAGTCTGGAAGCAGCAGTCGCAGCCAGTTCCCTATCTTCTAGAGGGAGCCCACCTTCTTCGTTTTGAAAGATGTCTTTATCCGTGAGGGTTCTGGCCTCCAAAGCAGCGGCGTTACGCACGAGCAGCCGGAAATATGGACGTTTGATACGGAAATCATCAATAAGCGCTTCCCGCTGTCCCTGAGTCAGCTCTTCTTCAGGGATAGGGGCCAACCACGGCACCCAGCCCAATGTTTCTTGTGTGAACCTTGCCGGTCGGGTGATCTCATTCTCATACTCAAGAATCTGAGCAGATTTGTATCTCATGATGCTTCCCTCATGCCTCCCTCATGGACAGCCGAAAGACCTTCGACAACTCGGATTTGAAAAGAGAGGAAAGATACAAGCTGACTGAGAGTGACGATCTCGTCGGCGTTCCATCCCGCCTCTTCTAAGCGCAGCAATGCCTGAGGACTAGCGTCTCGGGGATGGAGGCTTAGCAAATGGGAGAACTCCAGAGCAGCTGCAAGTTTCGGCGGTATCCCCTGAACACCGGAGATACAGTAATGTACTGTGGGCCCGGGGTCAGAGTCCTGGATGAGGTCCGGTTCCTTGAAAGTTCCATACGGGCCGGGTGTCTGAGACGCTCTCGCTAGCTCTAAGATTTTCTCCGTGGTGTCATCCTCAGTTTCCTCTGCCAGCAATTCTGCATAGAAGTCACTCGCTGTAGAGCTGCATCCCTGCAGAGCAGCTGTGTAGAGAGCAACCGCATATCGGTGAGCTGTCGGAAAAGTATCCTCAGGATCCGCCTCTAACAGCACCTCAAAACTGCGTTGCGCGTTGTGTTTAGCTTGGGGACGGGAGGAACGAGGACCTCCCTCGCCGACGTTTCCTGTCATTCCGATCAGCATGTCGATAACATCTTTCATGTTGTTCAATGTTCCTTGATGGGAGGAGTTTTCCCATGAGCATAGAGGAACCTGGGTGTTCATCACTGTTTGCCATGGTGACTCATATCAAAGATTCGCCGTCCCCGCAGCAGAAGCCAAAGTGAGTTTCTCGCGTATTACTTAATGCACAGGGTCTTGAGCCGTTATCTCATCAAAAACCAAAAGTATCCGTATCCCGCATAATTCTCAGATCGTAGACTTCGTAGTGTTCAACTTTCCGGCTGCAACAAAAGCGACATATACAGAGCGAGATGATTCCGATGACACAGACCAAGGATGGAGCTCCCATCGTCAGGACGGAAGACGGCGTCCTGTCGGGCAAGTACACTGAGTCAGGCCTGCTGTCGTTTATGGGGGTCCCTTACGCCGGGTCATTACGGGGAAGTGCACGCTTTGACCCACCGGGGCCCGTCGAAGAATGGGACGGCGTCAAAGATTGCAGTCAGGCTGGACCAGCAGCTTTCCAAGTTTCTACAGGTGGTCATATCGGCCGGAGAGTAGTGACGGAAAGGCCACAGGGAGCCGAATGTTTGAATCTGAATATTCGCATAACGGATGTAGAGCCTGGTAAGCCGGTATTAGTGTGGTTTCACGGTGGAGGGCTCTTTGCAGGCTCAAATGCAGAGCCCGCCTTATCGACCGAAGCTTTCGCCTCAGACGGGATAGTCGAAGTCACCGTTAACTATCGTTTAGGGCTCTACGGGTATATGAGCGCCGGAGACTCCACCTCTCCCAATAGAGGACTGCTTGACCAAATCGCAGCTTTGCGCTGGGTGCAGCGCAATATCCATTACTTCGGTGGAGATGCTTCACGGGTCACCATTGGAGGACACTCTGCAGGTGGTTTTGCCTGCGCGGAACTATTAGCTTCTCCCCTTGCAAAGGGTCTATTCCACCAGGTCATCCTTGGTAGTGGGGCCGGTTCCGCCAGACATGTGCACTCCACTGCAGAAGATGTGAAGCACATTACTTTTGAAGCCCTCGGTATTCACAACAGAGCTGAGCTTGATCAATTAGATGACGATGCACTCCTCGCCGTGCAACAGCAGCTCATCGATGAGTGTTACACCCAAATGCCTAGCCGGTTTGGGCAAGCCAGCATCTTGGGCCTTCCCTATGAACACACTATTGACGACGTCTCGGTAGTGCGTGACGTTGCTGAAATCTTAGCCACCGGTGCTCGGAGAAGCATTCCTGTCATGGTAGCGACGACTACAGGAGAGACCGTTCATCATGTTTCACATTTCCCCGATGACCTGACCCTGGCCGAGGCGGGGACGGCCTACGAAGGCATGGTGAGACCCCTTGGAACGTCAGGAGCTGAAACACTCCATGCCTATCAAAAGATGATGCCTGGGGTCAGCCCCAAAGGGCTCCTCGCAGCCGTCAATGCCGATCTGCGCTTCACTCTGGACAGCATCCGCGATGCCGCGGCACAGTCGGATCACGCACCTGTCTATCGATTCGTACTCGGAGAGGAAAGCCTCACTTTTGGCGGCCTCACCCCCCATGGAGCAATACAGGGTGCCGCCTGGCGCACCCCGCCTGGCCATCAGCCACAGATGAAGCTCAAACCCCATCACAAGCCTCTCAGCCCATGGTCTGCTGAGTTTGTACATTCTGCAGTCAGCAGCTTCATCGCGGAAGGAACGCCCTGCTCAACGACCGACCAAGGCGAGTTCACATGGCCCATGGTCTCTGAGCTCCAAGACAACCAAGTACTCACCATCCGATCAGAGGAGCACAAGATTTGCACTGATCCTGCGTGGCAGAGGCTTCAGTGGTGGGGCGAAGAAACTCTCAATAGATCGCACCAAACTGCCTAACAGATCCAGCTGCTGCTCTATCCTGTAATGCAAAAAATACACGAACTGATACATAGAATGAATGACTTATCTCTCGAATATTTCCACCTTCCTCTAGAAGGATCGTCTGTCTCCACAAAAGAGGATCTCCCGGTTCAACTTCAAGAACTTTTGCCTGACGGCGGTCGGCGCTTACTCCAGTGATGGAGGACCGCATTCCTTGGTATTTCACATGATAAGACTCTTCAAAGCTTTCTCTGAGCGAAACATCTGATCCTGGAAATATGACTGGTCTGGGCGAGCAGTCTCCAACCCAGTACGAAGTTCGGAGACACACGCGAGTTCGATCAATATAGAAGATTTCATCTTTTGTGTTCAGCTCAGGAAGCTCTTGTTGGAACGAAGCCTGAAGTGCAGGAGAAGCTTCAATCCTGTGAGCCTCTCCGAGCTTCTCTATCGCTATCCCGTGCCCATGGGGATGGATCAGTCCCCCTGCAAGAGACCATCCAACCGGCTTGAAGTTGGTTCGTGTACCCCGCCGTGGAGCTCTGTTGAGGATTCCCTCTTCCGTGAGCCTGTTCAAAGCCTCACGGGTTTCAGTGCGGCTGCCGCCAAAGAAGGCAACAGCTTCCTCCTCGGAAAAAGGGATCCCTGAGCCAGGAGGAAAATGGCCATCATTGATGGCTGACCGGGCCAAGGCATAGATATGGCGTAGAGCATAGGGACGACCCATAGCCTCTCCTCTCCTGATACAACTGTTTGACTGTCCGAGGAACACCAGAGACTTGATCTCGGAGAACTTTTGTTCAGCATAGGGCAGAGACGGAGGTAGGTATTTCACACTGCGGAGCGCGAAGCCTTCAAAACGACTCTGCGGGCATGCTAGGAAGACCGGCTTCCGCACCTCCCTTTCCGTCCCACACCTGACGCCTCATCACGCACTGTGTGACGAAGTGTGAAAAATTGTGTCTTCAGATTTAATATTTTACGTTTTATTAACATTCGCTAAATAAGCCGCAGAATCAGTCGCCCTCCTCTGCAAGGCTCAGCGGGCACTCTCCAGTTTCACGCGCAATCCTCTCTCGTTCTTTTCGAACGTAGGTTTCCCGTATAGATGCACCCGTAGAGACCGCCACTCACAGTTTCTGTGCTGGGTATTGTCATGGAGCACCGGGAGGTTGCGACCCAGCAGCTTCTAAATCGCACCTGATTGAGGAGACGTCTCATGAAGACGACCAGACAGAAGTATTTGGCTCCCACAGCCACGGCCATCCTGGCCCTTGGGCTCGTATCCTGCGGCAATGGGGATGAGGAAGCTAACGGTGAAGGCACAAACGACGAGGTAGAGATCACTGTCGTCGGCTTCCCCGGCCTATTCGCTCAGCAGTTTGAAGAATTGGTGATTGAGCCGTATGTGGAAGAAAATCCCGACGTCACCATCCATTATGAGGAGCAGAGCAATTCCGCCGACAGTGTAGGGCAGATTGCCGCCTCCACAGGCAACCAGGCTTATGACCTCGCCATCATCGATAAGGCAACACAAGGCGGAGCCAACGAGCAGGGCTTATTCCAGCAGATCGACTCCGAACAAGTGCCAAACATCGATAACCTCATTGAGGACGGAGCAAATGCGGAGGGATACGGTCCCCTTATTTATGTAGATTCTCTTACCCTGCTGTACAACACCGAGTCCGGTATCGAACCCCCTACTTCTTGGGGTGATGTGGGAGACAGCCGTTACGAGAATGAGGTGGTACTGAACATCGCTAACGCGATGGGGTTGAGCCTCATTGTCGGACTCGCTGAACAGGAGGGTAACGACTACACCGAAAGCATTGATGAGGAAATCGAATTCCTCAGCGAAGCGGCGGACCAGGTTCAGTCCTTCAGCCCCAACCCTGACGTCTATACCGCTGTAGCCTCGGGCTCTGCCGAGTTGGGCATCGGATGGTACGCCAGAGCGATTGATTTCGCCGAGGAGAACCCCAGCTTGGGTGTTGTTGTGCCCGAGGACGGAGGTGTGGCACTCACCCCCACTATTAACCTGGTAGAAGCTGCTCCCGAAGAGGAAGCAGCTCTGGACTTCCTCAATTACGCCATCGGCCCCGAGGCGCAGGCTGCTCTGGCCCGCGAAGGATACTACGGCCCCGTGAGCTCAGAAGTTGACATGAGTGATGAGGAGCTAACCATAAGTGCCTCCCCAGATGGCGGAATCCTGACCGGCGGAACTATTCCTGACTGGGATTACATCGCCGGTGTAACCAGCGAATGGATCGAACGCATTGAGCGTGAGGTTATCGCCCAGTGACAGTAAACCAGCGGCCGTCCGAAGCATCCTCGCTTTCCATCGAAGATTTAGTCTTCCGATATAAGAAGGCTGATTCACCCGCTGTGGATACCATCAGCCTCTCGGCCGAAGCAGGCCAGATGTTGACCCTATTGGGACCTTCTGGGTGTGGGAAAACCACCACACTTCGGATGGTCGCTGGTTTGCTCTCTCCAACTTCCGGACGGATCAAGGTCGACGAGCGTGATGTCACCGCCACCCCCGTGCATAAACGAAATATGGGAATGGTCTTTCAGAACTACGCGCTCTTTCCCCATTTGACCGTAGGGCAAAATGTATCCTTCGGTCTGGAGATGAAGCGATTTCCTAAAGGCGAAAGGGTGAGTCACATCAGGCTTGCTTTGGAGCGGGTAGGCCTAGAGGGTTACATCGAGCGTCCGACAACTGCGCTCTCCGGAGGACAGCAGCAACGCGTGGCCCTGGCGCGGGCACTTGTCATAGAACCGAGCATTCTTCTGCTTGATGAGCCGCTGTCCAATTTGGATGCCACATTGCGGGCTTCTTTACGGGATGAGATTCGGAGTCTGCAGAAAAGAACCGGCACCACGGCCCTCTTCGTCACCCATGATCAGCAGGAGGCTCTTGCAGTCTCTGACCGTATCGCAGTGATGAACGCGGGTCAGGTTGAGCAGGTCGGCACTCCGGAGGATATCTTCAACCGCCCCTCAACTCGTTTCGTCGCTTCTTTCATCGGACAAGCAAATGTCCTTGACGGGGAAATCGCAAGAGCAACCGACAGGACTGCATTTGTCAATATCCCCGGTCTAGGTGAATTAGGGGGGCGGTATGACACCACCTCTGGCGTTCCTGCTGTTGGCGAACCTGCCACGGTCGCCATACACCCCCATCGGATGACGTTGCATCCGGCTGATCAAAAAGAACGTGGAGCTGCACAAGTAATTTCCAGCGTCTTCACCGGCACAACCGTTCAGACAACTCTGAACCTTGCGGGAAGAACCTTGCGTATCGAGAGTCTGACCAGCGCATCTTCCTCTGCCCCTGTATCAGAAGAATGGGTGAGGCTGGAAGCAAAGCCTGACGACGCATGGGTAATCTCATCGTGAATCTTCAGCTGTTACGGAAACCGGCATGGCTGATGGTGCCTGCCGCGATTCTCCTCGCCTTCGCTTTCCTCCTGCCTCTGCTTTCGGTTGCCCAAATGGCGTTCAGAGAGCCCAGCACGATCGGCATCACAGACGGTCCGTATACCGTAGAAAATCTCACACAAGCAGTTTCAGACCCTTTCTATTGGGGAGTTATTCGCAATACAGCGGTACTGGCCTTATGTGTAGCAGTAGCTACTACGATATTGGCCTATCCTGTGGCTCTTTTGATTACTCTGAGCAACCCCAGAATTCGTAATATTCTCCTGATTCTTTCGGTTTCGCCAATGCTCATGTCCTCTGTGGCTCAGACTTTTGGATGGGTGGTCATCTTAGGCCCCCGGGGAGTAGTCAATACTGCTCTGAGCTATTTTGGCGTCGATCACACCATTGCCTTCATCGGAAGCATGAGCGGGATAGTCATCGCCCTTACAGAGATTTTCTTACCTTATGCAGTTCTAGCTATGAGCAGTGGTTTCGGCAGAATATCTCCCGGACTCGTTGCAGCAGCCCGCACCCTGGGCGCGAATCCTGTCATTGCCTTTTTTAGGGTCACTCTGCCGCTCAGCATGCCCGGTGTCCTCCTGTCGCTGTTCCTCGTCTTTGTCATCAGTATCAGCGCCTATGTCACACCGCAGGTCATGGGCGGCGGAAGGGTCTTCGTGCTGGCCACTCAGATCTACAGTCACGCCACCATCACTTTGAACTGGCCGCTTGCTGCCACACTTGCCCTTTTGCTCCTCGCAATGTTTGGCCTATTCACCGCGCTCTCAGTGGCGGCACGCCGACGCTTCAGCCGCCGGGGGGTGACTCAATGAGCAAGCTGTCGCAGTGGACTCTATGGCCTATGTCGATCTTAGTGTTGCTTTTCCTGTGGTCTCCCATGGGGGTCATTCTTATTGTTTCCTTTGATACGTCAAACTACCTGGCTTTTCCACCACAAGGGTTCACCTGGGATAACTACATTGGAGTCTTTGAGAACTCGGACTTTATTGATGCTTTCGTGGTAAGTCTCAGCGCCGGTATGGGAGTGGCTTTACTCGCTACAACAGCCGGAACGTTCGCAGCGCTGGGAGCACGTTCCACGGATAACCGATGGGTAGGACTGCTCTCCACATTCATCATGTCCCCCCTCCTGATGCCAAATATCATTTTGGGGTTAGCAATGATGCTGGTATTCGCCCGTCTTCAGTTACTCGACACCATCACTGTGATTGTCGTGGCACACACTGTCATTACGATGCCGTATGCGTTTAGAACAACCACAGCAAGCCTCCAAACCTATGACAGCTCAAGCGAAGCTGCTGCACGCGTTCTCGGCGCCTCCCCCTTCACGGTGTTTCGCCGTGTAACTCTCCCCCTCATACGTCCCGGCGTAGTCTCAGCTCTCGTTCTCGGGTTCCTGATCTCCTTTGATGAAAGCGTCATCTCTCTTTTCATCACAGGACGGGAAAACCCCACCCTTCCCGTAGTGCTGCTCAACTACATCGAGATGAGTGCTGATCCTGTCATCGCAGCCCTTTCGGTCCTTCTAGTCCTGATGTCTGCCCTCATCATGCTGCTGATCAATAAGATCTTCAGCCTGCGAGCAGTGGTCCGAGCATGAGCGCAGGTTCAGAAAATCGAAGCCCTTACTACGATCTCCTTCTTATTGGCAGCGGACCTCGAGGACTGATTCTTCTTCAACAGCTAGCTGAGACCTATTGCAACAGAGGTGGAGCGCAGACGCCTTTGAAAGTACTGGTGTGTGATTCTCATGTGATCGGTACAGGAGCAGTCTGGAAGCCGGATCAGTCTCCCACGTTGTTGATGAACGGAACTGCTGCTGCGACGACGGTGTATCAACACCGGGAGCCGCGCCTCGACTGCTCTGTGTACACCTCTGGTCCCACTCTCTCGGACTGGATGGAGTCCAAAGGTAAAGGGGCCTTGCTGCGGTGTAACGATGGTTATGCCTCCCGAGCCAAATTCGGAGAGTATCTGCAATCGGCGTATGCAAGACTCCGAGAAACAGTGAAACCCCATCTTTGGCTGGATGAGTGTCCGCGTGAGATTTCGGCTCTCCACCGTGACGGTGACTTCTGGCTGGCCGATATTCACCAGGATGACGAAACGGTTCCGCGCCACATTCGAGCTGCTGCCGTAGTTCTCGCCACGGGGCACACCCCTTCAACGGCGACTCCTGCACAGGCAGAACGAAAGCGGCATATTGAGATTCTGAATTCCCCATCCTCTCAGTACGTCCCGGCTGGATTGCACACCGCAGAGGATCTACACCGAATTCCCCAGTCAGACTGTGTTTATGTCGAAGGGCTGGGCCTGGGCTTCTTCGACATCATTGCTCTCCTTACTGAGGCACGAGGAGGAACATGGCAAGAGAGTGAGTATCATCCCGGAGGCTCGGAGCCGTCCATCCTCGCCGGTTCTCGACGGGGTCTACCTTTTCTGGGTCGGTCTCGTGTCTTCACACCCCGTCATCCTGACAACGCTGAACTGCAGTCTGCGTTGAAACTCGTTGAGAACTCAGAGAAGAGCCGTTTCGAAGTAGAGTTGTGGCCTGTCATTAGCGCTGTGCTTCGCCAGGGTGTTTTCGACGTAAGTAATGAACTGAGACGAAATAAAGACGTCCCTGAGGATGTTGCCGAGCGAACTATTGAATTAGCAGAATATGATTTCTTCCAATGGAGCAATGCGTGTTCTTTGCAGAGAACCTGTTCTGGGAAGACTCATCATGCGCGAATTACACAGTTCCTCGAAGACCAGGTGGTCATTGAACATGCTTCCGTAAAAGCCGGCGTCACTCTTGATCCACGACAACGAGCAGCAGAGTATCTGGCACCTATACGCAATCGCATCAGAGCCATAATTCCTGGCCTGCATCTCCAGGGAGAATCCTATGAGAAATTCTTGCAGCGGACCTTCACCAATTTTTCATCCTTCATCGCAACAGGTCCCCCGATGCTGCGTATTGAGCAGGTTCTGAAACTTGCGCAAAGGGGATATATCCGTTTCGCCGGACCTGCAGAAGCTCTCCCACACCCTGAGGGATTTGAAGTAAGGAGCACGGAGAACAGCATCGTTGTGAAATCACTGGTAGAAGCTCGTTCCCCTGCTTTGGCAGTAGATAAAAGCGCAAGCCCTTTACTGCGTCAGCTGATCTCAGAAGAAACTGCCTCTCTTCACATCAAAGATGCGGTCAACTTGCATGGGTTATCTGTGTCTGTTCCCGAAGGGCGAGTAAAAGACAAAAAGGGAAAAGAAAATATTGGACTTTTCGCTTTTGGAATTCCTACAGAAGGGGTCTATTGGAATACAGTTGCTGGACCCATCAGCGATTCAGAACATCCCATCTTCCTCTCCGCCGCTGAGGTAGTCGAAGCTGCTTTGCAGGATATCGACCGCCTCTACGAGAAATCCCCTACCACCTCGACCTAAGGAAACCTATGAAGACTGCGATTACGGGCGCTACCCTTATCACCCAGGACCATGGCCGGATCATATCTGAGGGCACTTTGATCCTCGAAGACAATGTGGTTCATTCGCTCGGCGAAGCTTCAATGATCCCTTTACGGGGCGTCGACGAGGTCATTGATGCTTCCGGAATGACTGTTCTTCCTGGCCTTATCAACATGCACGACCATGTCGCGCGTAAACGACTGCGACTCAATGAGCCAGGAATGCGGTACAAAGACCAGTCTGATCGACTCATGGCTAAGTCAACTGAATATCTTGCGTTGCATACTGCCCGCAATCTTTATGACCATGTTTGTTCCGGGGTCACCACTGTTCGTGATTTCGGTCTTCCTGGAGTTACTGCTCTCGAAGCGCATCAGGCGGTGGAGGAGGGTGTTATCCCAGGGCCGCAGCTGTTGACTGGTGGAGATCCCATCGCCATTTCCGGAGGTCATGCCACTAATTGGGGGGCTCAGGAGGTTGATGGGCCTGTTGAGATCACCAAAGCAGTCCGCAAAGCTATCCATAAGGGTGCACACGTCTTGAAATTCATGGCATCAGGTGGGTTAGGTACATACCCTGACGAAGATCCAGGAATCCCTGAGCTCACTGTGGAGGAACTCGCCGCAGGCATCACCACTGCCCACCAGTTCGGCAGACCTGCTGCGGCACATGCCTACTCCACCGAGTCCATCAAGAACACGCTGCAGGCTGGAATCGATACAGTCGAGCACGGAGCCTTCATGGATGAGGAGACCGCTACCCTCATGATCGAGACAGGTGCTGCTCACGTTCCTACTGTATCTGGCCTCGTCGCCATCGGATTCAATCTGAAAGTGATCGGTCGCCATGCTCTGGGACAGCAGATTCTTGACGAAGTGATCACCCCCTTACAGCAGAGCGTCCGTATTTCCGCTGAGCATGGGGTGCCGCTTGTGACCGGCACCGACACCAGCGGCGAAATTGTGGAGGAGCTGGAGCTTATTGCCGAAGCCGCCGGATGGTCTCCTGAGCAGGTGCTGGGAGCGGCTACCGATGTCGCTGCAGATGTGCTGGGAATACCTGCTGGTCGGCTCCGCCCCGGACTGCGCGCGGATGTTCTTGTAGTGGACGGTGATCCGCTTGCTGATTTGGAGGCTTTGCGGCGTCCCCAGTGGGTTTTCGCTCGTGGAAGACAATTCTCCGGCAAACCCGCTCCGCTCGGCGTCCGTCTGAGAACGTTGCAAGGGGTAGATGAGGCCCTTTGACCCTTGGGGGATACGGCCCTCTACAACCTCCACCGGAGGTATCTCTCTTTTTCCTTTAAGAGGTGCTCAGCAGGAGCTCCCCCTTCCAGGCAAATCCAGAGCAGCCCTTCCTGCCCATCAGGAGTGGAATCCTCCACCCATAACACATCGAATCCAGCGAGGTGATCAGTTTCCTGGGCGAGCGAGGCGCCGAGCAGTTGATAGGCGGCTCTCCTCTCCTTTGCATGAGCTCACAAGTTCCAGTCTGGCCAGCCGAGGATCTGCCTTCTCACTGGTCAGCCCATGAGGAATATCCCAGCTAATGAGAAAAGCCAAAGGTGTTCGCCATTGACGGTCGCCCACGTAGAGATTGCGCCATGTCAGGACGCTGACCTTGAAGAGCTTCCGAAAGAGTCAGACGAGGCAGTGGCCTTGGCCAAAGTCCGGGAATCCACTGGCCTGAAGATGCCTGATAGCTGTGTGCTTTTTGCTGCAGAATCGCAGAACGCGGGGCTGGTAACGTTCGACTGGATCCTGCAACAGCGAGCTGAAAAACGAGGCGTCTCGGCACTGAGATTTGGTGGTGGGAACGGCTCGTAGTCTGGAGGCTCCCGGCTCGGATCCGACCATGCCCAGCTGGCGCGGAACGACGGCGGCCAGCCCCTCTCGCCTCCTCCGCTAATCGTGAGGTCGCGGGATCGAGCCCCGCCACCGCTACCAACAATTTCACATGTGCGAGCCCCGGTTGTAGGGGTGCTTCAGAGCAGATACACCCGGGGTTTCCTCATCCTTTGGTGGAGCCTGTGCGACAATGATGAGGTACCCATTAGTCGACCTGCTGCCTCGTAGGCTGCACCGGATCATCGACGGCTGAGAGCATGGACACGAATATTTACACGGCCGTGTGGTACAACGCATTTCCGCCGCCTTCGGAACACACAGAACGCCAAGTGGAATTCCTCGCTTCGGTGCTACGCGAGAGTGGTGCACGTTCTGTGCTTGACGTCGCGTGCGGGGCCGGTCGACATGCGTTTGGTCTTGCTCATCAGGGATTCGACGTTCTCGGGATTGATACGAATCGCGAGATATTGCCACCTTCTACCATTGGCGGGTCACCTCAATTCCGCGCCCACGATATGCGGATGATTGATTCGCTCGGGATCTCCTTTGACGCGGTCATCTGCCTCTGGCAGAGCTTTGGATTCTTCAGCGACGAGGTCAATGCTGAGGTGCTTAGCTCATTCCGGCGTGCGCTGTCACCTGGCGGTATCGCAATCTTGGATATCTACTGTCCCGGCTATTGGCCTGCTGAGACGGAGGGTCCACGTATCTCCACTCGGAACACGCCTGCCGGGACAGAATTGACAACGACGGCTCGGCGAACAGGCTCACGTTTGGGCGTATCGATCACAGAGCCAGAGGGATCGGTAGTCGGAGATTTTGATTGGCGACTGTACGAACCGGGCGAGATCGATGACCTGGCGAGTATGGCAGGTTTGCGTACTATACAGATGTGTCGTCAATTTGACCTGTCGTTAGCGCCCTCCGCGGAAAGCTCTGCCTACCAGATAGTCTTCCAACGTCCCGTTGCAGAGTCCTATCGAACGTGTTCCAGTAAAACTGTTGCGCCAGATTTCGCGGACCCACACATTTGAGAATCTGCATCCAGCCATGCAGCAGATCAGGGGTGAGGCTCGCTGAATGGTATGGGGTCATGGGATGCTGATTTGCGCAGAGAGGAGTGTCCATGTCTAAGGTTCTCGACTTCGACCCTGAGACCGACGCGCTGTTCGACAAGTTTGCTGAGCTGACGAACATGACCAAAGCGGAAGCTGTGCGCAAAGTCGCTGCGGCGCACATCAACGAAGAACTCTACGTGGCTGAGGTCAATGCTGAGTACGATGCCTACCTCCGTGGTGATGTGCGGGCGGTTCCCGCCGAAGAGCTCTATGCCGAGCTTGGGCTGGACGAGGACTGATACGGGAAGATCCAATCTTCGTCGTGGCGAGTCGTCTACTTGTCTCGTGCACAGAAGAATCTGCGCAAACTCGACAAGCAGGTCGCCCGCGAAGTACGCAAGCAGCTCGACCGAGTTGCTGCCCTCGATGATCCCACCCATGGGCTGAAACCGCTCACCGTCCCGTTGGCAGGACACTTCCGACTTCAGGTGTTCAAAGATTGGTGAGTACTCATCCGCCTTAACCACGGGGAACTGGTCATCGTTGCTCTGGACATAGACCACCGCTCGGCGGGAATCTACGACTGATACTCTCAGCGCAGTACCCGGGTGTGAATCGCCTGCAGGAAGCCCAACTGCGGTGATCCGCTAATCGTGAGGTCGCGGGATCGAGCCCCGGCACCGCTACCAGAATGCGTATCACGCCGTCGGACCTCCCGCATGTGCCCTCGTCTACGTGGTGAGATCCCATGGGGGTACAGCAGTGGACGCCGAGCGGCTCCATTCTTATCCAGATCTCAGTGCCGTGAGAGTTTCGAGCCGTAGTAGTGAAGTGCGTCTTCGAAGTCGCCCACAGTGAACGCGGGCCACATCTTGGAGCTCAGGTATAACTCTGCGTGGGTCGTTTGCCAGGGGAAGAAGCCCGAGAGTCGCGTCTGAGAGCCGGTTCGGATGACGAGGTCTATGTTCTTCACCGGGCCACCTGTGCACGCTTGAGTGATCGTGTCCACATTGATGCTGTCGCCGTTTAGCATCGTAGTGCGAATGGCCTCGACAATGGCACCTCGCCCGTCGTACCCAACGGCCATCGTGAGGTGTCCTGTGCGGTCTTTCGTCTGGTCCACGGCTTGATTCAGCGCCTCGCATGCTGCTTTGGGAAGCAGGTTCATGTCGCCGGCGACATGAAGAGACCACTCGTTATTGTCGGTGACCACCTTGGGCAACGTATTTGTTAAGAGTTCAAAGAGATTCTCTACTTCCTGACCGGAGCGTTTGCGGATGTTGTCCGCCGATAGTACGTAGACCGAGACATGTTCGATGCCCCACCTAGAGCACCAGGTAAGTAGTTGCTTGAGATGCTCGGCTCCTGCGCTGTGGCCCTCCTTTGAGCTTAATCCTGCAGCGCGTGCCCAGCGGCGATTGCCATCCATGACCACCCCGATGTGCCGGGGTAGGGGCCAGATGGTTCTTGTCTGCCGACGAGACGCCAAGGAGCCGAATGCAGAGCGTATTCGGCGTAGTGCATTTGTCGGGAGTCGCGCTGTGTGTCCCAGTCTGCTGGCCCCCATCATGCCTGCATCTTACTCTCGCCGCGCGACGCGATGGGCCATTGTCATGAGATTCTCGCTCATGGCAGTGCTCTTCACGGGGCGTTTTCGCACACGCGCAGTTCACGACCCTGACATCGACTGCCTTATCAGTTCGCTCAGCGGATCCACTGTGTAGGCGCCCACGCTTCTGAGCTTACGTTGACGCGGTGCCCTCGGCTCCTGCCCGGGCGGCATTGATCACGGCCGAGCTGGCGCGGTGCCACAGATAGGGGATCAGCAGCAGACAGCAGAGCCCAGCCATCAGCAGCGGTGACCTCAGCGCCCATTCGCGTCCTATCAGCGGCTCCCCGACAGTGACGACGACGCCGCCGGCCACAGCGCCGATCGACATCATCCCCCAGCCGAAGAACCGGTAGACCGAGTTCACCCGGCCCAGCAGATGATCAGGAATGATGCGCTGGCGCAGCGAGACGGTCACCACGTTCCAGGTCACCACGAGCAGTCCGAAAAGCGTCAGGAGCGCCCAGACCGGTGCGGCATGACTGCTGAGCCCGATGCCGGCCAGGCACAGTGCGTTGAGGACCAGCACCATGCGCAGTGTAGCACCGTCCCCAGTCCGGGCGGTGATGTGCTCGGAGGTGAAAGAACCCAGCAGCGCACCCGCGGCAGCACCGGTGAGCAGTACCCCGAAGCCTGTCGCGTCCAGCCCGAGGATCTCCTGGGCGAAGAGCACCTGGCTGGCGAATGCGGCAGTCATCGCTCCGTTCATCACCCCCAGGCTGATGGCCAGTGAGCGCAGCAGCCGGTGCCCCCACAGCCAGCGCAGCCCTTCAGCCAGATCGGCCCGCCAGGTAGTGGCAGGCGCTGCCTGCGGATCGGTCGCGGTGCGGACAGAGAAGCTTCCCCGGATGCTCATCATCAGCAGTCCGGACACCAGGAAGAGCAGGGCTGTCGCCCCGAAAGGCACCACGAGGGCCAGACCCAGAAGAACACCTGCCAGCGGCGGGCCGATGAAGCTGTCTGCGGTGATCTCGGCACCCCAGAGCCGGCCATTGGCCCGTTTGAGCTGGGATTTCTTCACCAAGGAGGGCAGCAGAGTTTGGGCGGCATTGTCACGAAGCACCTCGGCAGAGCCGACGGTGAGGGCTGCGATGTACAGCGCGGCCAGGAACCAGCCTGCGCCAGCAGGAGGTTCGGCCAGCCCGGCCTCCACCGCTTCCGGGTCAGGGAAGAGCTGCTGATAGAACAGCACGACGACGGCAAACCCGCCGATTGCCGCCGCACGCAGCATATCCATCCAGACGATGAGCTTGCGGCGGTCCACCCGGTCGGCGATCACCCCGGCGGGCAGTGAGAACAGCAGCCAGGGCAGCCGGGTGGCCAGCACCACCAAGGCGATCAGCAGCGGATCCCGGGTCAGCGCGGTAGCGATCCATGGCACGGCGACCGAGGCCAGCCCGTCGGCGAGGTTCGCGGAGAAGGCGGCAGGCAGCAGCCGGCGGAAATTCGATCCCAGGGGCTCGCGGGGCGAGCGGGCGTCGTCGTTCACTTCGTGCCGCTCTCTCGTGGGTGCTCCTCGGAGGCGAGTGGCTGGCGCGAGGTGGGATAGATCCCTGCCACGAAGGCATAGGTGGTCGCTCCGCCACGGGTCTGTGCGCTGAACTCCGCGATAAGAGCGTGGAGCCGCTGGATCCATTCCTCGGCGCGGTCCTCCGGGATGCGGGCGTGCCGCAGGGCCAGTGATGCCGGCAGTTCGGTGTCTGCGGCTACCTGGGAGGTCTCATCGGCGATCAGCTGAGCCGTGCGACCAGGTTCGGTGGCGGCGTCGTTGGTCCGCTGGTAGTAGAAGACCCGGGCGGTGCGGCCGTAGTACTTGGCGGTCAGCGCCCGCACCTGCTTGGTGCGCACCACGGTGACCAGACCGGTCCTCTCCAGGGTCTTCAGGTGGTGGCCGATGGTGCCCTTGGGCTTGCCCAGCGTCTCTGCCAGTTCCGCGGTGGTCGCCGCACGCTCCAGCAGCAGCGAGACGATCTCCTGCCGGGTGGGCTCGAAGAGCGCCTTGTACTGGTCAGGCTCGGTGATCTCCAGCGAGTCGGCCAAGGGGTAGTCGAGGGAGGAGTCGCGCAGCTCATTATGGTCGGTCATAGCCATATGGTCGGTTAATACCGACCATAATGTCAAGCGGGGATTGGCGCAATTGGGGCTGCCCGGGCGCACCAAGAGCCCAAACCCGACCGAGTGCTGTTGTTCCTGCGGGAAGAGGCCCCGAAATCAGGCGTATCGGCAAGGAACAACAGCACTCACCGCGCGGTGGGGAGCGGACGACGATGCGTCGTCGCCTATGCGTGTTCACCCTGCGTAGGTGCCGAAGGACCAGAGATTCCCCTCCGGGTCTGCCACGGCGAAGGTGTGGCTTCCGTAATCGGTGTCGGTCAGCTCAAGCACGATCCGGGCACCGGCAGCTGTGCAGCGGGCATGAATCGCGTCGACATGGTCGGTGACGATATAGGTGCCGCCGCTTCCGGGCTCACGCTGCCAGGGCCCGGTGTCCCGTGCTGGGCCGAGCATGATTCCGCCGCCCTCGGGCCAGCGGAGTTCGGCGTGCACCACGGCATCACCGTCGGTATGCACTGTGGTGCGCTCGAATCCCAGTACCTGAACCAGGAAATCGATCAGTGCGGCGGTGTCCCGGCAATGGAAGGTCGGCCAGACCACCGGTGCGGCGGCATCGGTCCGGGAGGCGAGGGGTGTGCTCTGAGTGTTTGATGAAGTGCTCATGGTCTCAGTCTGCGCCGATCTGTGGTGCGGTGGCTTGGATAAATGGGCGATCCTGACACAGCCATTGCGAAGGGCTGAGACCGATGTACTGCTGGAAGTCCCTGACCATATGAGACTGATCGGCGTATCCGCAGGTGTAGGCCACC
Source organism: Nesterenkonia ebinurensis (assembly GCF_008711175.1). GTDB lineage: Bacteria > Actinomycetota > Actinomycetes > Actinomycetales > Micrococcaceae > Nesterenkonia > Nesterenkonia ebinurensis. The sequence continues at coordinate 159,316 of NZ_VWNF01000032.1, read as the reverse complement.
TCAGCCAGTGGTTCCCCGTTGATCCCTGCCCGGCGGGTGACCTGGCCTTTGGCGTACTGAAAGCGCAGCAGGCGGTTGACCGATTTGGGCCCCATTCCCACCTCACGGCGGAACAGCTCGCCAAGCTGACGACGGCCCAATCCCACATGGTGAGCGAGTTCGGCAACAGTGCCGGAACCGCGACGTCGGCTCATCCAGCGCCACCCCTCCACCACCTCGGGACGTGGTGACTCCCCGGTGGCAGAGTCCGGTCTGCTGCGCAGATAGCGGTGGACCGCCTGGAACGCCGCACCCCAATCGGCAGTCTCGCCGAGTTGCTGACGCAGCCGCTCTGCCCCCGGGCCCAGCACCGCGGCGCCGTCGATGGCCACCCTGTTCAGCTCCGCCGTCGGAGCGCCGAACAGGGCGCGTGCTGCCAGCGGATGCACCGAGAGGTGGAATCCCGATTGTTGCTCCTTCTGACGGATATAGGCTGGACGGGTGTGCAGCCCTCCGAGCAGCACACCGGCATGTGTCGTTGAATCCAGTCCAGGATCATCGCCCACCTCCAACCCGTCATCAGTGGTGAAGATGAGTGTCAGGTACGGGGAAGGAACCCCTACATGGACTCCCGGCTCGACGCCCTCCTCGCGGTAGCCCATGAGGTCGGCGATTCCAGGCGGCAGCTGGGCGGACGACCGGTACTCCAGTACCGGCGCATGCCCCGATGAAGAACCACTCATGTTCTGATGATAATGCGCAGATTCGCTTCCTCCACGGTGTGCCACATCCCGCAGTCACACCGCCGATTCACCGAAGTCTGACCCTTGGCCGTATTTGGCCCCCGATGCACCCGGCCAAACGACGGAGCCGTCAGCGTCAGCAGGAAGAACACGTAATGCTCCGTAGGTGCATCGAAGACCCCAGAACGAGCAATCGCCGCCTAATCACCACGGTAGAGCTCGGAGCAGCCACGGCACTTGTTGGCTGGCCGTTTGTTCCGTTCGTTGCATCGGACGGTGTGGACGCTGCCGGGCACGTCGAGGGGGTTCTCACAAGCATGGCGGGAGGCGAGGTCGGCATAGTCCCGCACGGCCGTGTTGAACTCTTGGGCGTCGGCGAACTCGATGACGTCGCCCAGGTGGTTGTAGTAGCTGAACTCGCCCATGCGGGGTGAGTGTCCGGCCCGTGATGCTCGCCAGCGGTGAAGCAGACGTCTCATAATCGTGAGGTCCCGGGATCAGGCCCCGGCACCGCTATCATATAACTCGATATGCGCCTTGTATGCTTAGCTTGCTCCAGTTGGGAGCGGTGAGCAGAGGCCTGATATGTCTCAGGCCTCTGTGAGGGTCCGCATATATTGGTTGCTGGCGTAGAGGACATCCCACCCGATCTCAACCCTTGTGAGGAACCCCTCCTGAGCGATGGAATTCAGCCATTTGCGTGCAGTAGGGCGTGACGCGCTGCAGTTTCTATCGACTGTTGTGATGCGGGTATACGGCTGAAGCATCAGTGTTTCTATGAAAGTTACGGTTCCACCGCTGGGCAGAACTCTGCTGACTGTAACTTTATGTTCATGCTCAATCTGTTGAATCTGGTCGATTAGTCGAAGCGTCGGCTGGGCTGTGGTCAGCACCGCGTTCAGCATAAACTCCACCCAGGATGTGAAGTCCTCGTTGCTGGTTACACGGCGCAATAGGCGGTAGTACTCGTTTTTGTGGGCAATGATGTACCGGGATAAGTAGAGTACTGGGCTGCTCAGGACTCCATCGTTGATCAGCTGGAGGATGTTGAGGATCCTGCCGGTTCTGCCGTTACCGTCATCGAAGGGATGGATGGCTTCAAATTGGTAGTGGCCTAAGCTCATGCGGATCAAGGGGTCCGCTTCAGAAGGAGAGTTGACGTAATTTTCCCATTCGGCCATCTTCTGGTCGATCACCTCGTAGCCCGTGGGCAGGGTAACCTGAAAGATTTTAATGATTTTTTTCAGGATCGATGTGGTGGTGTCAAAAAAGTTTCAGGTGCCCGCTTGTGGGTCCAGCTGACGCGACTCAGAGGGTGCCTGTAGCAATAAGGGCAATAAGTAACTGTATAAGTGCTGTTATATTAACAGCTATGACAACTGATCCGACCCTGCGTGGTTACTGGCGCGACCTGCATGCTCTGCAAGAAGAACTCGATGCCGAGATCGCCGAGCTTTACCGCGCTCATGGGATCGACGGCGTGCGTCCGCGTTTCACTTTTCCTCTCCTCCGACTGGCCCATAGCGGCCCGATGACTATCCGCGAGCTGGCGATGAGTCTGGGTCGAACCCATTCCGCTGTGAGCCAGACGGTGACCGCCATGCGTGGCGAGGGGCTGGTCGAGACCATCCCCGGCAGCGACGCGCGCACCCGCGTAGTGCAACTCACCGAGACGGGCTGGGATCTCGTGCCCTTTCTCAGGGCGGAGTGGCGGGCTACTGAGGATGCGATTGAGGCCCTTGACGCCGAGCTGCCGGTGCACCTGGCGGAGTATGTGGCCGCAATGTGCAGCCGGCTGGCTGAACGGCGCTTCCGTGATCGCATCGCCGAGCACCTCAAGCTCGATGATGACCTCAATCCGAAGCCGTGATCCGGCGCGGACTGGTCGACCTCCGTCCATTACGCGCGGAGACTGCCTTTCGAAGACTGTGGGCAGGCAGTTCGGCTTCCAGCTTCGGCGCGCAGTTCCTTACACTGGCGGTCCTCTTCCAGGTGTGGGAGCAGACCGGCAGCCCCCTCTGGACCGGAGCTGTGGGCCTCGTCAGCGGAATCAGCATGATCGTCGGAGGCCTGGCCGGTGGCGCGCTAGCCGACAGCCGCGATCGCCGAATCGTCATCTGCACCACCACCCTGGGCCAAGTGCTCACCGCCGCTGGAATCACTGCTCAGGCCGCCACCGGCGTAGAGAGCGTGGGGCTCGTGCTTGCTCTGGTGGGCCTCAACAGCTTGTGCGGCGGTTTGGGCGCGGCTTCGGGTCGCAGTCTGCCTGCGCGTTTGCTGCAGCGCGACCTGCTCCCAGCCGGGATCGCACTGACCCACCTCAGCTTCCAGGGGGCTATGCTCCTCGGCCCTGCGCTCGGCGGGGTGCTCATCGGTGCCGCGGGGCTGACGGCCTGCTACGCCGCCGTCGTCGCCACTAAGCTGCTCGCACTGTATGCCGCCTGGCGATTGCCCCCAGTGCCGCCGGCCGGGAGTGGGACGCACCGCGGCTTGGCCATGACCTGGCAGGGTCTGCGTTATGTGGTCCGGCCGGGTGCGGTGCGTGGGGCTTTTGGCACTGACCTGTTCGCCTCGCTTCTGGCTTTCCCCATCGCGCTCTTCCCGATGATCAACGATCTGCGACTCGGCGGCAGCCCAGAGACCCTGGGGCTGATGTCCTCGGCGCTGGCCGCGGGAGGCATCGTGGCGAGCCTGTGCTCTGGCGCGGTCACGAACTCCGGCCGGCTGGGACTGGTCCAGTCCGGTGCGGCCACCGTGTGGTGCCTGGCGCTGGCCGGATTCGGCCTGGCGACAGAGATCTGGCTGCTACTGGCGGTCCTCGTGGTAGCGGGTGCGGCCGACACGGTCAGCGTGATCGCACGCGGCTCCTTGGTCCAGATCGCCGTTCCCGACTCCTACCGAGGTCGCGTCAGTGCAGTTGATCATGTGATCGGAGCCGCTGGACCGAACCTCGGCAATGCGCGAGCAGGCGTCGTCGCTGCGGTCGTTGGAGCACCCGCTGCACTGGTCGGCGGCAGCGCCCTCGGGCTTCTCGGCATCACCTGGATCGCACTGCGCAACCGCAAGCTCCGCACCTTCAACGCCCGAGACGCTGCCGATCCCGACAACGAACAGAGTCAAGGCGAACCTTGAGCGTGGTGGCGCTACGAACCTGCCATCCTCTACTGACGACAACTGGGCATCTCACTCGCCACCGTTGCCAGGAAGATCGCAAGCGGCGAGATCACCGCGGAAAAGCGCAGCAGTCATCACCGGATCACCGAGGCTGAAGTGCGCTCCATCAGGCCAGAATGAATGACGCTGTGGAACTCTACGCGGATAAACTCACTGCGGAGCTGGAGGATTGAGTAGCCGGGTCGGTGTCTTATTGAACGCGAATATGATTCGCGCCCCAGTAACCCGGACAGGCCCAAGTCTCTGCCCCCCCCGCGTGCAACAGCACGGCATGAAGCGTGTCTCTGACTTCGCACTCATCCGCTAATCGCGAGATCGCGGGATCGAGCCCCGGCACCGCCACAGAACCGAGAAGACTCCTGGGCCACCAAGCTCGGGGGTCTTTCTGCATCATGCCGTCTGACGTTCTCAGCCTTTCCTTGCCCTGGGCCGCCTACCGTCGAAAACTCTTCAGTACTGCGTTAACAAAATCGTCGGGGGCATCCAGCCATGGGTAGTGGCCGGCTCCGGGAAGGGTGACGACCTCCCCGCGAGGGAAGAGCGCTGCGAGCTCCTCAGCCTGGTGGCGGGTCGGATGCACATCCAACTCTCCGTGCAGGATCGTCACCGGCCCGCCGAAGGATCGGGCCGCGGCCTGCAGTACTGCGTGATCTGGCCGTGGCTCGCCATAGTAGACCTGCATCCGTTCCTGACGTTGGTGCACTGACGCCTGGGCCAATCTTTGCTGCTCAGGTCCCCAGAGGCCGAAGCTCACTCGTTGGGCAGCTGGTGAGAGCCAGTCTTGTTCCTGGGCATCAAGGGCCTCTGCGAATCCCGGTTCCTGACGGCGACGCGCCAATAGTTCGGCCACACCATCCGGATCAGGCGCAACGCCTGCGGCGCTGACTGCTGGAGTCACTAGTGTGAGTCGGTGAATTTTGTGGGGCCACTTGGCCAGGGCGCAGAAGGCGGCGGTAGCGCCGGCGGAGTGGGCGAGGATATCCGCCTGAGTTAGGTCAAGAGTGTCCAGGAGGGTTGCCAGAGTTGGTAGAAGTTCTTCGACTCTGAGGTGAGGCAGTCTGGGAACAGCTAAAGCGCGTTGTGATGCCAATCCACCGAGATCATTTAGGTACTCCGGGTCAAGCAGAGGTCCTCCGGGAATGACCAGTGCTGGCGGGTTGATTTCGCCCAGGACGCGGTAGGTCACATTCTCAGGAGCGACCGTGCTTTCTGGCATGCAGTCACTGTAACAGCCCGCTGTTTTCCGCCAGTTCTCCCGGCGTGTTCTGCTCACGTCTGCCCGTGACACTTCCGGCGGAGCAAGCCGAAGTGCTAGAGACCCGTGTGCAAGTTGGTATCTATGCGGATATCAATGATGCCATCAACAAGAGTCTGGATAGGGAGTTGGGTGTCGAAGGACACCCCGCAGACGTGCCTGCTGCCTTGAAAGAGGACATCAAGGATCAGATCATGGAACTCGACCAGCTTCCAGAGGCCACCCCTCGCGGAGTCGCGGGATCGCGCCCCGCCACCGCTACAGAACTAAAACGCAAAGCCCCGGATCGCATCAGCGGCCCTGGGCTTTGGACACTTTCCCGCTATCGGTATTACCGGGTCCAAAGATCCTTAGGTGTTGTGCCTGGGCGGAAACCGCATGATTCTGCCATAAGCGTTGCCTCTGGAAATCCGGTCGCGAGGAACTGTGGCTCATGAGCATCACTGTCAAAGGTCACGGCGCGTCCGCCTTCTTCCGCCCACCACTTGGGTACCCAGTACCCCAGCTGGCGTGTATTCAGTTCAAGTACTCGATCACTTTCAGCAAAGGCGCGCATTGGTGCGCATTGTCATGTCTCTGCGGTGAAGCGCGACATACAATGAAGGGCATGACAGAGTAGATCGTTCTGGATGAGACTCCTGAGGTGAAGCGTGCGCTTGACCGGGCAGCCTCGGCTTGGCCTGATCAATCCCGTGCGGAGCTTTTGGCCCGGTTGGTCTCTGTGGGAGCTGATCATTTGGAAGAAGAGAGCCCTCGTCTGCAGGCGAGGAGAAAGCTCCTCGGCCGCTTCACAGGCCGCTACGACTCTGATCACATCTCGCAGCTTCGCGAAGAGTGGCCACATTGATTGTTTTGGATGCTGCTGTACTCATCGCAGCTCTTGATGAAACCCATCCCCACCACCAACTGGCGGCACGGATTATTCTGACCGACGATGAGCTCGTCATCCACACGCTGCAACAACGTGCGGAAAAGCGAGACGTCGCTGTGCTGAATCTAGGTCGTGTCGACGACTGATAATCGTGAGGTTCCGGGATCGAGCCCCGGCACCGCTACCAAGAAAATTCAACACATGACCCCGGGTGCTCAACCTGCTTCAGGCAGGAGATGCACCGGAGTTTCGTACGCCGATGTCTTTGCGGCAGGCCTGTGTAATCATGCTTGTGTGTCTATCGACGTTGTGCCCTATTCCGAGGATTGGCCTAAACAGTTCGCGGCTGTGGCCAACGATTTGGCCCGCGCGCTGGCAGAGGTGCCTATGGTTTTGATCGGGCACGCCGGTTCAACTGCCGTGCCCGGGCTGGCCGCCAAGCCGATCCTGGATATCGACGTTGCGGTCCGGCCGAGTGACGTGCAGGCTGCCCTCTTAGCACTGACTGCTTGCGGCTATACCCACGAAGGTGATTTCGGTATGACGGACCGAGAGGCGTTGAAGGCTCCTGATGATCAGCCAAGACGCCATGTGTACGTTTGTGTCGAAGGATCCTTACACCTGCGGAACCATTTGGCTATGCGAGATGTGCTGCGCCGTCGCTCCGATCTGCGTGACAGATACGGTGCGGTGAAGTTCGAACTTTCCAGAGTTCCCGGCATCGACATGGACGCATATCTCGCAGGAAAGTCCGTGGTACTGCAGGAAATTCTGGAGTACTCCGACCTCACTGAGCATGAAAGGGCCTCCATCGGTGGACTGAACGAGTGGAGTTGACCGGGAAAGCCACCTGGCCTCCAGCAGGCAATAGGTGTTCCAGAAGTAGCGTAGGGGATGTTCATAAGGTAGCGTAGATGGTGTTCTAAAGGTAGCGTAGAAAGCAGTGCTGGTTGGTGGAAGAGTATCTTCGGCGTACGGTAGACACACAGCTGGACGAGCTGATGCAGTTCCAATCTGCGATTGCGCTCGACGGCCCCAAAGGTGTGGGCAAGACTGAGACCGCGCGACGCCGCGCTGTCAAGGCATGGCGGCTCGATGATGAGGCTGAACGCGCTTCCCTGCTGGCCGATCCACAGTTCGGGGACGCTCCTGAAGGAACTTTGCTCATTGATGAGTGGCAGCACTATCAGCCGATCTGGGATTCGGTGCGTCGTCGTGTAGACGACGGCGCACCACCTGGGCGTTTCCTCCTCACTGGGAGCGCGACTCCTCGCACCGGACGGGGGACGCATTCGGGCGCGGGGCGCATTGACTCTGTGCGTATGCGCCCTATGGCTCTGTATGAGCGGGGGAAGATCGAGACTGAGGTGAGCTTGGGTGCTCTGCTCGAGGGGAAGGCAGGGAAAATCACCGGTGCCTCGCCCCTGACTGCTTCGGACTATTACCGCGCGATCGTGCAGAGCGGGTTCCCCGATCTGCAAAGACTCTCGGAGCGCCAGGCATCGAGAGCTGTGGGGATATATATTCAGCGCATCATCGATCAAGATCTGCCCGAAAAGGGATTCTCCGTGCGGCGACCGGAGACCCTTCGGCGATGGATGGCAGCCTACGCAGCGGCCTCCTCCACGACTGCCACGTACTCCACCATCCTGGACGCCACCACCAGCGGTGATGGCCACCAACCGGCGAAAACCACCACCATCTCCTACCGCGACCATCTCACTCAGCTTTGGATCCTCGACCCGATTCCGGCCTGGTTGCCCACACTAAACAACCCTTTCAAGTGGCTGCAGTTCTCTGAGAAGCATCAGCTGGCTGATCCAGGGATCGCTGCCCACCTCCTGGGGCTCTCCGCTTCGAGTTTGGGCGACTCACGGGGGGCGTCTATGGCGGGGCCTTTATTCGAGAGCCTGGCCACCTTGTCGGTGCGGGCGGCCGCAGGTGCTGCCTGGGCGAAAATTGGCCATCTCCGGACCAAGGGCGGTCGACAGGAAATTGACCTCATTGTTGAAAGCTTCGACGGCGCAGTCCTCGGCATTGAGGTGAAGCTTTCCGCTCATGTCGATGAGAAACACCTGAAACACCTGAAGTGGCTGCGTGAGCAGATGCCGGATCGAGTGGTTGACCTGATGGTGCTCTACTCCGGCAAGGAAGCGTACCGCACCCGAGACGGTATCGCCGTCGTCCCTTTGGCGCTCCTGGGGGAGTAGATTCCCCAGGACTCATAATCGTGAGGTCGCGGGATCGAGCGCTCGGCGCCGTTACCAGATATCTGAATATGAGGAAAGACCCCCAGAGTGTTTGGTCTGGGGATCTTCTGCATCTCGCGGTGGAACGTGTTCCCTCCGTATAGAGTCGTCCCCATGCGGTACGTGACACTAGGCCATTTTGCGCTGAGCCTGTTTGTGGGCATGTCACGGCTCGGCGAGTGTCGATCGAACAGAGTCGAGGGCTGAGGCATAGTGCGTCCCGAATCGGGTGAGGTGCTCCACTTCAGTGAGAACCCCGGCATCAAGGTCTTCACGCCCCACGTCGCTGCTACCGCGCAACAGACCGAGGCACTCGTGTGGGCAGTGGACGCGGCGAGAGCGCCCGACTATTGGTTTCCGCGTCACTGCCCGCGTGCTATGGCATGGGTGACAGTGGAGACTTCTGAGGCTGATCGAATTCACATCCTGGGTCCTGGCGGTGGGGAACGGGTCCACGCGATCGAGCATCGCTGGCTGACCCGAATGCTGGATACGCAGCTTTTCGCGTACCGGTTCGATGCGAGCGATTTCGTGGAATTCGGTGAGCCCGTCCCGCACGCCCACGTCTCGCGGGTACCTGTGACTCCACTGGGGCCGCCCGACCCCGTCGGCAACTTGGTCGATCTCCACGCACAGGCTGGGATCCAACTACGGTGCCTGCCGACACTCTCGGGTTTCTGGGAGGCTGTCGTGTCCAGCACGCTCGGATTCAGCGGGATTCGGCTCCGCAACGCTATCCGATGAGCGTCACAGCAACGTGGCTGCAGGTGATTCAACGACCTGGGTTCTTGAACGCCCTCACCTTCACATGACAGGAATGGAAGCATCGGTGCGTGCCTATTGAAGTTGCCCCCCTACTCCGAGGACTCAGCTGGGAGAGCATCGAGCTCATAATTCGTGCTTGGGTCTTGAGGTCTCATTGGGTGTAGGCGGTGAACTTGCAGATAGGAGGTACCTATGGCTCAGGACCATGTCGTGCAGCTGGAAGCAGAGGACGAGGCTATCTTGCAGCGTGCGCTCGACTATGGGCTCTTCGCTGACGAGCACCAGGCACTCCGGGTGGGTATCAACGCTGTTGCTGAGAAAACGCTTCAGTACGAAGAATACCTACGTACTGTGGTGTCCTCCCGCGTAGAGGAGTACCGCCGAAATCCGTCGGTTGCCTTGAACGCGGAGGAAGCGCAGGCCGAGTTGGCTCGCCGACGAGTGGAGTTGCATCGCCAAGTGGCATGACTGCTGCCGAGGTGCTCTACCTGCCAGGTGCGATCGAGGATCTGGCCGAGATCGAGCGGTACCTGGAGTCCGTAGCGTCAGCCGAGGTCGCAAGCAACTACGTGGACTGGCTGAAAGAGTACATTGAGACTTTCACCTCGTCTCGCCGTCTTTGGGTGAACAGATCATTGGCAGATTACGCCACAGTGAGGCGGTGGTTGAGGTCTGGCCACTGGACAGTGACGGAAAGCCGTTCGCCAGCTGCAACGGCTTTGGAGCTGTAGTAATCAGCCAGAATGATGCCGTGGGGTGAGAGTTCCACAATGGTCAGGTTCTCGACCTGAGCGTTAGTGCCATTGTCGAGTGTCCACTTCTCGGCGAGTTCGGAAATGCCGTGCTCGATCAATAAGTCTTCACCTTCGATGTATTCGCATGGGTCGCCGAGTTTGTGACCGAGTACTGTGCGGGGCTGAACGCTGCTGTAGTCCTCGGAGAGCGGTTCGAGGTACCCGACTCGCTCTCCGTCCTCACGGGTGACGGAGATCCAACGATTGGTGGTGTCCATGCCAAACAGAGTACGGGGCGAGCCTTGTTCTGGCCGGCCCATCACCAGGTTTGGTGGATGCCGAAATGTGTCCTCGTCTACGTGGCCAGGTCCCATGGGTTGCAGCAATGGACGCCGAGTGGCTCGAAGTGTTCGGTGTTACGCGTCGCAATGGTCATTTCAGCGGCCTGCGCGATGGCCGCGATGAGGGTATCGTCCAACGGCGCATGCTCGGGAACCCGGAAGGTGGCGAGGATACGTGCGGCCGGTACATCGAAGGCCAGCACGCGGTCGGCGAAAGTCGGCAAGACACGCTCCTCGAACCATCGGCGCAGGATCTCGCCCTGTGCCGCGTCTGAGGTGTTTGTGTGCGAGCAGCCAGCCTTCGTCCCTGGTGCGGGCGAAGGCGTTAGTAGCACGGTCGGATCCCTCTGATTGTCGGCCCCATACCGCTACCAAAGAAGCTGGCAGTGACGGACCCCTGGGTCGTATTGGTTCGGGGGGTTTGCTGCGCCAGGCGGCGGATGTACCAGTCGTAGACTGGGTCTACACGACTGGCGAGGGTAGGAAACTACCGGGGGTGGAGTCGAGGGCATCGTCCGCCTGGGTGTTCTTTCATGCACACAAAGGAGGACCCATGACAGCAGCGCTTATGGATGGAAATGCCCTTGCAGCAGAGATTCTCGGTCGAGTTGCCGACGGTGTCACCGAGGTGGTCAAGGCTACCGGCTATCGACCCTGCCTGGCTACGGTTCTGGTGGGGAATGACCCTTCTTCACATGTCTATGTGCGAATGAAGGTGAATCGGTCGCGCAACGTGGGCATCGAATCCCGGTGCATCAACCTCCCGCAGGAAACAACGACAGGCCAGCTAGTGGCAGAGATTGAAGCCTTATCCAGAGATTCATCTGTGGACGGCATCCTTCTTCAGCACCCAGTTCCATCGCATATCGACGAACGCGCAGCATTCGAAGCCATCGACCCGAATAAGGATGTGGACGGTGTGACACGAACGTCATTTGCCCAGATGGCATTTGCAGAACTCGGGTTCGAATCGGCTACGCCAGGTGGAATCATGAGACTCCTCGACGCGTACGAGGTTGATTTGGCCGGCGCTCGCGCCGTCGTTGTCGGACGTAGCCCGATCCTGGGTCGTCCCGCCGGTATGATGCTTCTAGCCAGGGACGCCACAGTGACGTTCTGTCATTCACGAACCGTGCATCTTGCTGAGATAGTGGCTGATGCAGATGTTCTCATCGCCGCTGTTGGTCGCCCCGAGTTTATCCGAGGTGAGTGGATCAAGCCTGGCGCGGTGGTCGTTGATGCCGGTTACAACAAAGGCAACCAGGGGGACGTGGAGTTTGTCCCAGCGAGCAACCGCGCACGTTTGATCACTCCGGTGCCTGGAGGGGTGGGACCGATGACCATAGCTGTCCTTCTGGACCAGACCCTTACCGCCGCGAGGAAACGGGCAGGGTCTTAGAAGGCTCAAAGCTTGCCTGTGCATGTACGGATCCGGGGTCGTACACTGCAAGTGCTTCCGTTTTAGGGAGGAAGGCTCATGCGACAGGTCACAGTGATGCTCAGCGATGAGGCCATGAGCGCGCTGGATGAGGTCGTGGGCGCGGGTGGGTTCGCATCCGTTGATGAGGCAGTCAACACCAGTGTTCTTGAAACCCTCACTGAGGTAAACGACGTTGTGGGGTCACTGGAGTTCGTCCGATTCCTCGAACAGGTTGGGATCCCGGTGGGGAACGACTCAAAAGAAGATCTTTCTCGAGGACTGAGCGTTGAGGTTCTCGGTCCCCGGTCAACCGGTGGAAATGCCCACCATATCCTGATCCCCAGACCGGTATAGGCTGGACGTGTGCAACCCCTTTAAGAGCGGCGGGGTGGACGCGTCAGGAGAGCAATTGATGAGGGATCCAGCGACTCGGGCGGCTATCGTCGATGATCATGAACTGGTGGCCCTTGCCTTGGGGCCGGTCATAGATGCCCACCCGAGGCTGGACTTCGTCGGTCACTATGTCTGCGTGAAGGACTTGCTGCGATCCGCGCAAGCCGCCGATCTGGTGGTGCTTGACCTCTTCCTGCGGGACGGCTCCACGCCCCAGGCAAATGTGGATGAGCTGCGTCGGCACGGCATGGAGGTTCTGGTGCTGACCTCCGGGGAGAACCCCTATTTGGTCCGCGAGGTGTCCCAGTGCGGCGTCTTAGGCATCCTGCGCAAGTCGTTGGGTGTTGCTGACGTGGTGGAGGCGATCGCACGGGCGGCAGCCGGAGGAAACGTGGCCACCACAGAATGGGCGGCAGCGTTGGATACTGGCCCGCCGGCCACCCGGATCCACCTCACCGAGCGTGAACGGGAAGTGCTGGCGCTGTACGCATCGGGACTCGGTGCCAAGCAGGTCGCCACCAAGCTGCATATCAGTGAGAACACTGTGGATGACCATATCCGCCGCATTCGACAGGTCTACCAGCAGCTGAATCGACCCGCCAACACCAAGGTCGAACTGTATCAGCGTGGACTGCAGGACGGGTTGCTCCCGCTCCCGGTGCCGCGGACATGACAGCCGCGCTGACCGGACCGCGGGCGGAGACCCGCGCTCGGCGGCTGATTGCAGCGTGCACGGCGTCCATCGCCCTGACCGCCGGTGTCGTGTCATGGCTCATGGGGGCCTTCGGCGGTATACGTGACGGCGACCTGCCGTGGCTTCTGACGGTGACAGCAGTCCCCGTAGGGATCGCCCTCGTCGTCGCGGGGCGAAACGCTGCTTGGCTGACGCTGCTGACCGCGACAGCTCTGGTGCAGGTTCTGCGCTTTCTGGTGGAGGGAGACTTCTGGACCGGCCTAGTGAGCGACCTGCACGCCTTCGCCGCCGCTGTCGCAGTGATCCTCATCGGTAGCCTCATCCTAGCTGTCGCCCAAGGCCTGGACCGTTCAGCGGCAGAAGCCTATGCCGCCGAACAGCGCAGAACCGCAGCACATGCTCGACGGATGGCGCGGGAACGGACCGAGGCCATGGTCCATGACGACGTACTGTCCACCCTCAATCTGGCTGCCCAAGACATCGATCTCGGCCCGGCGCTCCGGGACCAGGCTGAGTATGCGCTTCAACAGGTGGAAGTGTTGAGCCGGCAGGCCAGGGGGCGGCCCACATCGCCGCGAGAGTTTCTGGCCCTGGTGCAGGAGATCGTCCAGCGGGAGGACGCCGAAGCCACCTTGGACATCGAGAGCACCGGGAGTCAGGCGCTGGATCCAGACGTGACGGAAGCGGTGAGCGGCGCGCTGCGGCAGGCCATGGTCAACAGCGTTTCTCACGCAGGCTCTCAGACGGCTCGCCGGGTCCGAGTGCGCCTGAGACCCGATGAACTAGTGATCCGGCTGACCGACGACGGTCCAGGGTTTGACCCCCACCAGGTTCCGCCCAGCGCCCTGGGTATCAGACAGTCTATCCTCGGCCGGCTGCGAGCCCTTCCCGGCGGATCCGCCCAGGTGAGGTCCGCCCCGGGTGCGGGCACACAGGTCACGCTCGCCGTACGACGGAGCGCCGCGGAGCAGTCTGAGCCTGCCCAACCAGTGGTAAACGCCTACGAGCCGCCGATGCGCGGGCTGGCCATGCTGGCAGCATTGTTCCTCTTGGCTCAGGCCGGGTTGGCCGCCGTGGTCACCGCACGCGGTGGGGAGCTCTCCGTCGCTGCCCTAGCCATGGCCGGACTGCTGTGCTGCGCCGCTGCCATCGGCTGGGACGACAACGGCCGACTGAGTCTGCCTCGCGCCGTGACAGCTGGTCTGGCCGCCGTCGCAACCTCAGCGATCACCCTGCTGCCAGCCTCGCGGGACGTGGACCATCTCGGTGACACCTGGTACGTGACAGCGCTTGGATTCGTCCTGGTGGCCTTAGCTCTGCGTGAGAGGCTCGGGCTCGCGGTGACCAGTGGACTGCTCGTGTCCGCGGTGGCGCTGACCGGGGCTTATCTGCAGAATGACGACGCCGTGGACGTCGTCATCTCTGTGGTACGTTCGCTGTGCGTGCTGGCCGTTGGCTCAGCGTTTGCCTTCGCTCTCCGCCGAGCCCATCAACACACCGGTGAGATCCAGCAGAAAGAGCTCGCACTGCTGCGGGAGACAGCCTGGAACGAGGCCACGCGCTCGGAGCTCAGTGAACGGGTTCATATGCTGAGTACTACCGTGGGCTGCATGCTGCGGCGCATCACCGAGCTGACACCGCTGTCATCCCAGGAGCGCGCAGAAGCCCGGGCATTGGAGGGCCTGCTGCGAGACCAGCAGCGGGGACGTCGGTTGGCGCAGCAGCCGCTGATCGACACTGCGATGGAGGCCAGACGCCGCGGAGTGGACGTCTGCCTGCTAGACGACAGTGGCGAGGCTGTGCTGGACGAGGGAATCCTACGCGAGATCGTCCGCTGGATGAGTGATGCTCTGTCTGACACGCCCGAGGGGCAGTTCACCGGCCGGCTGTTCCCCGCCGGACGCGTTGAGTCTGCCAGCATCACCAGCCGAAACGGAACCACCCTTTTTCGTGGCCGGGACAGCCTTCGGGGGCATCCCCGGGCCATTAGCGTGGAGGTATGACCTCCGAAGCCGATGCCGCAGACACCCGGACCCATACCGAACCTGCCTCAGGCCGAGTTGCCGAGTCCGTCCGGCGCGAAGTCGACTCGTTGCAGCGGGAAGGCATCGATGTCCACTATGCCGATCCCGCTCCGCGGCTGCGCCTGCCCCAGGCGACCCAGGAACTGGTGGACCAGGTCCTGGTCCGCGAGACCGTGCGCCCAGACTTCACCAGCTGGCTGTTCAATCCCGAGGTCCATCCGGCCGGAAACGCCTGGTGGGGTGTGTCCAAGCGCGCGGTGGCGCTGCACACCCTGCACCAGATCGGAGACATCGACCGGCCAGCTGAGGGCATCGACCGCAAGGTGTACGGCGAGCCGCTTTTCGAGCACAACTCCACATCGGCACGTCAGCTGCTGATTCGGGAGCGGGGCATGTCCAGTGCCGCGCGCATCCTGAGCCGGTACGAAGCCTTCATCGCGGCCCCCTCTGTGGTGGACGGCCAGGACGAGTACGGCCTCACGTCCTATGACTACCTAGCCGGCGTTCTGGACTCCCATGCCATCCGCACCCGTGCCGACGTCGCTGTCACCCTGCTCGGGGAGCATCTAGAGCGAATTCCCCGGAGCAGCCTCAGTATTGTCAGTTTGGCCTGCGCAGCGGCTGAGCCGCTGCTTACTCTGGCGCAGTCCACCCTCCGCGGCACAGCTGTCGAGCAGCTGACGTTCGTCGACCACGATCCTCTGGCGCTGGCCTCTGTGGTTTCGTTGGGGAAAGCCCGAGGTATGTCAGACCGGATCACCATCCACCGGAAGAATCTGCTCAAAACGCCTCCGATCCAGTACTTAGCGCCGGAGAGCATCGATGTGGTCGACCTGCTGGGCATCTTCGAGCATTTGCCGGCCACTCGCTTCGGATACCGGTTGGCCAGCGGAGTCCTCGCAGCCGCCGCGGAGGTGGTTCGGCCGGGCGGTGTCATCCTATTGGGTAATATGCTCGCCGAGCGTCCCCAGCAGGACTTCTTCAGCGCCGTCTGGCCCGCTCTGCAGCAGCGCACCGTCCGACAGACCCTCAGTCTCGTCCGCGAAGCCGGCTTCGATCCGGCCGCCGTCCGGGTGCGAATTCCGGCACGCGAAGGAATCTACGCGGTATACGCTGTACAGAAGCCATTGGCCAAGCGATCGGGCAAGCAGCTGAAGTCTATCCGCAGCTCACGGATTCAGCAGGGCCTCGGCCGGCTGCTCACCTCCCGGATGCCGGAGTACTGACAGCACTGCTCAGCACCAGGAATACCTCCATCGGCCCAGGGATGGTCCCGTGCAGGTTCCGGTGATCGTGCAGTGCGGCGTGCAGGTCCGGATCCGAGGTGACTGCCGCGCCCATGATCACATCTCGAATGGACCACCGCATCAGCCCCACGCTTCAGCGGGATCTGCCGCAGCGGAGCGGCAAAGGTGTTCCACCGCAGTGGTGACGCCCAGCTCCGAGAGAAGCCTGCAACAGCACCCCGCGCGGACTCTTTTCCTGGTGCGACGAAGCGGGTGGTGACCTGTAGGGAGGAGTGGCCCATGACCTCCATGACGTCGTTGAAGGGGAGGCCGTCGGTGGGTTTCGGTATGACTTTCGCCGCAGATGGTGACTTTTGGCAGGTTCACCGACCCATTTGGCTCTCTAACATTAACCTCATGGACAACTCTCCTGCGCATGACGAATCACAGGCTGACCATCGTGTTGGTTCTCTGGCATTGCGGCTAGTGCTCATCACAACAGGCACACTTCTTATCTGGCTGGGTGTCACCCGGCTGACCACCGTTCTATGGGGTGCCGAGATGTCTCTGCTGCAGCACATCGCCAATGCGGTCGGTGTTTTTTCGCTTGCTGTGCCCATGGTGCTGGTGATCAATCGTTATCTGGACCGTCGCCCGGTATCCGCCCTGGGATTGCACGCGGAGAAGCGGGCGTGGCGTGATTTCCTGTACGGCGCACTGACCTGGCTGATCCCAGCGGGACTCGGGTTGACAGTTGCGCTCATGTTTGGCTGGGTGGAGATCCGCATCGACTCCTCAATCGCTGAACTCATTGGTGTGATCCTCCTGCTGATCCTGCTGGTTTTTGTCTATGAGGCTTTCCCTGAGGAGCTCATTTTCCGCGGCTACATCTACCGGAATCTCACTGCCGCGGTCGCCCCGTGGGTTGCCGTGGTGATCCAAGCGCTCCTTTTCTCTGCCTTCGGCACCGCCCTGTGGGTCATCAGCAATGGCTGGGGAGTATTCCTGGAGCGCTCTGTGCTGTTCTTCGGCATGGCCGTCGTCGTCGGCTGTGTCCGCCTGATATCGGGTTCGCTGTGGGCTGCGATCGGATTTCACCTAGCGTTTCAGGTGATGATGCAGCTCTTCCTGTCTTCGCAGTACGTGGACATCGAGGTCAGTGACGAGGGCATCTTCACCCTGACCACAGCGGTGGTGGCATTCTGCGCGGCCACCACCGTGGCGGGACTGCTATGGCGAGGAGGAGCCAACTGGACAAAGCCAGAGCCGCAGAGCTCCGAATCTACCGCCCAGGCGGAGGCATCCGTGAGGCCAGCTGAAGGGCAGTCATGACTGCTGAATCCCGTTCCATCCGGCTGAATTCCGGTGCAGTAGCGAGTTTGCGCTGGTCGGAGCCGGAGTTGGCGTGGCCTGCGACTTTCGGCGGTGAATAGCTAGCGCGGCCTCATCCGGCCCGCACTTCATGGCAAAGCTCTCGCAGTCTGGCGCTAGCGAGGTCAACGCGGGCCGATGACCACGGACGCAGCCACTCGTCCGTTGCTCGCGGGAATCGCGTCCGGTACAGACCCGTGTACGCGAGGACAACATCACGGGCATTCTGTTCGGCAGTGACCGATTCTCCGACGAGGACACGGGCAGCCAGAGACAGCTCTATCCGAGAGGTCAGCCACTCCGGCATGCGCTCTGAAAGCTCCTGATCCGCTCTGGCGTGACATGCCGATGTGAGCCCCTCGGCAAGTGGCGAAGCATCGTGTTCCTCCAGGAGGTGCTCGAAACGGGTCCAGAATCGTCCCAGCGAGCCGGTGCGTAGCCTTCGCTTCTCCAGTGCTGCTTCGGCTAGCGCAGTGCCTGCTCGGCGGATCAGATTCCAGGCGGCGGTCGGATCTGACGAAGCGAGGCGCTCTGAACTCTCCGCAGCAGCATGGGCCGAGCTCAGCCAATGCGAAGTCCGTCCCGCGACGACGGGTTCTGTGAAACGGTGCCGTGCGCTCCAGTCGAGCAGCGCATGTCCAACCCCGTGGGGGTCGTAGGCCGCGTAGCCGCCGAACATCTTGTCGATGCCGTGAAACACGCGGGGATCAGACAACGCGGTGGCGGAGTCGGTCGGGGATCCCGTCGACACTGACTCGGCCTCGGCCAGGTCGAAAGTGATCTTCCCGGCGTCAACCGCAGTGTAAATGCCAGATGTACCCCACATCTCGCTCATCTGGTAGGCGCACATATCCACCCTCGCCGCGACCTCTGCCACCGGATGCTCCGCGCTGACCACCATCAGATCGATGTCGGACAGCGGCCAGTGCTCATCACGGCCCATGCTTCCCCCGACGATCACCGCGATGACGCCGGGCACCTGCGACATGGCACGGACTGCCTCATCCGTGCGTCGGCTGGCCCGTTCCTGCCAACCTGACAACCGTGGATCAACCAATCCGGGCATGGGGGCTCCTCCTCAACGAACCTTGTTCTTCGGGCCCCGGATGGACCTGCTGAGGCTTCCAGGCCGAAGAAGCAACGCTCGCATCCACTCAAGCCCCCTGTTCCTGGCTGACTGTTCGAAAGGCCACATTCACTTGATCAGAGGCCGGGATGCCGTTCCTGGGAGGTTACCAAGCTAGGTCAATGGTGTGCTAATCACCTTGCCGATGGGAATCCGCGCCCTGCAGGCACGGAGGAAGAGCCCTGCCACCGCTGCCAACAGCATCACACAAAAAACCCGGCGGTACCCCACAGTAGGCTCCGGGCGAGGAGGTCAGGCAGCGGCGCTGAGGTGTTCGTGTGCGAGCAGCCAGACTCCCTCCGCGGTGCGCACGAAGGCGTTGGTTGCACGGCCGGATCCTTCTGCCTGTCGCCCTTCGATGGTCCCGCGCCACTGATATCGGTACACAGCGACCGCGGCGTCGGCACTGTTAACCGGCCAGTGGATATCCTCAGCCCAGTACCGCTCATCACGGATGGTGTCCCAGGTGCGCTCGAAGTAGTGCCGGACGGCTTCGCGTCCCACGAGGGTGGCGTCCCCAAAATAGTAAATGACGTCCTCGGACAAGAGTTCAGCAACGTTGTCGAAGTCGTGTGTGTTCGTCGCAGTGAGCAAAGCGTCTAGCACCGTCTGGACTGACGATTCAGGCATGTACTCACGTTAGCAGCCGATTGGTGACAGACTGCCTTTGGAACGCAATCTTGCTCAGATGCGTGAAGTTCTCCAGGCCCTCGGGGTCATCTCACCCAGCTCTGGTTCCTGGACCAGGTCCCGGCTCGGGTGCCGCGCTGAACAGCCCTTTGAAAGGGTTGCAATTCTCTGAGAAGTACCAGCTTGCGGATTCAGGGTCAGCTGCCGATCCTTAGGGTTCTGCTCCCTCTGCTGTGTCTGTAGCCTGGAAGAGTGGACTCACCGGGTGTTGAAGACTATGCGCGGTTCCTGCCGGGCGACTGTCAGGGCCAGGTGTCGGCACCGGAGAGCAGTTTCTGGGAATGGGGGACCCACCGCGTCCACGTCCTGCGGCGGCGAAACCCGGAGGCCCCGGCTCGGGTGATCCTGATTCACGGGGCTGGCGGGCACTCGGCGGCTCTGTGGCCTATCTCATCTCTGATCTCCCCGGAGCGGGCCGAGCTGGCGGCAGTGGATATGCCCCTCTACGGAGGCACTGTTTCAGCAGACCCATCTGCTGTGCGTTACAGCGACTGGGTAGACCTGCTGTGTGACTTTCTCGCCGCAGAGGAGGACGGTCGGTCCCTGGTGCTCCTCGGCGCCAGCATCGGCGGAATGCTGGCCTATGAGGTCGCCGCCCGCACCAGTCGCGCTTCGGCAGTCGTGGCGACCTGCCTACTCGACCCTCGAGATGTCCGAACTCGCTCCGTCATGACGCGCTTCGGTCCCTTGGGCGTGCTTGGCGGACCACTCACGCACCTGCTTCCTGCGCAGGCGGCCGGCCGCCGCATTCCCATGACATGGGTGGCAGCGCTGTCGAAGATGAGCCGCAACGCAGAGCTCTCCACAATGTGCGCCGCTGACCCTCGGGGCGGAGGAGCGCGGGTTCCCCTGGGGTTTCTCGCCTCATACATGACCTACCGCCATACCCCGCCTGAGCAGATGCACATCCCAGTGACTTTGGTTCATCCGGCAATGGATGCTTGGACCCCAGTGGAGGTCAGTGTCAACTGGCTCCGCCGGGTTGCCGCTCCGGCAGAGCTGGTCATGCTCCGCGAATGCGGCCACTTCCCCATTGAAGAGCCTGGGCTGACCGACCTCATCCGCACGGTCGAACGAATCACGATGAATTGATCCGCTAATCGTGAGGTCGCCGGATCGAGCCCCGCCACCGCTACCCGATAACTCAAATGGAGAAGCACGCGAAAAGCGGCAGATGAGTACAAGCGCATCAGGCGTAGTCGGTAAGGAAGACTTCCCCTTTCTGCTTGGTAGTGCCGGGCTCCCCTCCCGGGAGCGTGGCCGATGATTACCCCGAGCCGGTCAAGACCGTCGCCAGCACTGCTCAGCACGGGCTCACAGCAGATCGCCAGGCGGAACTCACTGCCGATCAGGTCGGCATCTAGTGGGAGGAGGGCGAGCGGACGAAGCTCCGGGATCTCCTCACCGCTCCGTGAGGCCGGCAGCGTCTGAGAGAGTATGGAGCATGGGAGCAGCGCAGAGTCTGGGCGGGGGTTCATCGGGTGAGAGCCGGAGAGTCTTGGTTCTGCTGAACCCCACGGCAGGACAGGGACGGCGAGCTGCACGCATCCAAAAGCACCTGGCTGAGTTCGCCAGTGAGGGTCTGGAGCTGATCGTGCCGAACCCAGCCGATCACCTGGAGCAGCTGGAGCAGGCAGAGACAGCCGTCAAAACAGGTGTGGACGCGGTGCTCGTTCTCGGCGGCGACGGCATGGTCCATACAGGGGTGCAGCTGGTCGCCGGCCGGCAGATTCCCATGGGCCTGGTGCCCACCGGCACCGGAAACGACTTCGCCCGCGGCGCCGGGGTGCCTCGACATCCCACGATGAGGAACTTGTTGCGACTGCTTCATCAGCTCAGCGAACCGGAACTGACCACCAAGGCGGTTGATGCGCTCAGGGTTCGTATCACTCAGCACAACGGCACCTCACAGCACTGCTGGGCCGCCAACGCGGTGAACATCGGCTTCGACGCTCGGGTGAACCAGCGCGCTAATCAGCTCAAGAAGGTGCCGGGCCCCATGCGATACCTGGTGGCACTGACGCAGGTGATCCCCAGTTTCCAGGCCAAAGACTTCCACATCGCGGTGGACGGACAGCCTGCTCAACTGCAGCCCTCAGCACTGGTGTGCCTGCAGAATGGTCCCTTCATCGGCGGTGGAATCCCACTGGCGCCCGGTGCCCAGCCCGCTGACGGGAGACTTGACCTTTCCTGGGTGCAGCCGCTCTCCCGCCCAGGTCTGGTGGCCCTGTTCCCGCTGCTGATGATCAGGCTGCATCGGGTGCTCAAGCCGCTGCGGACAGAACAGCACCGCGGCGTCGTCGTCACTGTTCCTCCCCAAGTGCCGGTCTATGCCGATGGTGACGAACTGCTGGCCGGGGCGGACAGCGAATGTCAGGTTGAGGTCACCGTGGAGCCCGAAACTCTCCGGCTGCTGACCTGAGAGTTTCGAGAACGACGCCGGGTCCAGGGCCAGGTCATAGCAGCCCAGAGCGCGGCCATCATCAGCCCGATCCACACCAGATACACCGGCCACGGGCCCAGGAAGTCCATCAGTGAGGCGCCGTCCGGCGGACGGTTGACGAAGCCGTAGTTGGTGCCCAGCTGCGCGTTGATCGGCATCACGAAGATCGCCCACAGGAATGCGCACAGATACGCCAGGCAGAAGCCCTTCCAGTCCGGCCGGTGCCCCGCCCCCCAGATCAGGGCCAGCGGGGCAAGCCACACTGCGATATGCAGTCCCCAGTAGAAGGTGAACTGCACCGGTTCCGCGACCAGCATGGTCGGGTGCGGGGTGATCATCGCCTGTGGGTTCAGTGTCAGACCCCAGAAGTAGGAGACCATCACCGCCCACTTCAGCCGCCAGATCAGCGCTACGGCAGTGATGAACCGCAGCACATCCGAATAGTGCAGCGGCAGCGAATCGGCCACATGCCAGTTCCCTGGCAGCAGCAGCCAGACGGTGTAGAGCACTGAGCAGATCAGCAGCACCCAGCCCGAGCATCGCAGCCACTTGTCCAGGGCATTGGTGCCGCGGGCCCGGCGCGTGGCCCACACCACCAGCACGCTCAGCACTGAGGTGGCCGCGAGTAGTGCGCAGTGCACCGCGTCAAAGAGCATGGCCTCTTCCCCTGTTCGGCAATTTACCCGGCAGTTGTTTCATCTCCGACGTGAAATCGCAGGTTTGTGAAACAAACAACGGGTAAAACGATGGAGACTGCTTCCCCTCTGCCCAGTGTAGGCAAACGTAAGGAGCGCAGCCGCCGCAATGTTGCGGCCGGTAGGATGAACAGGCTATGAATCAGCAGCCGAGCTTCGACCCGTGGACCTCCGGAACCCGTGCCTACCGGGCGGCGCTGATCCTCGGCATGGCAGTCACCTTCCTGGGCATCATCGCGGTCATCGCAGCAAGCCTCACAGACTCCACCGTGCTCAGAAACACCGGTCTCGGCCTGATCGGTGCCGGAATCCTCAGCCATCTCACCGGCATCGGGCTGCGCCGCCGCCAGGCTGCCCAGATCCTCCGCGACAGAAAGAACCAAGGACGATGAGCATCAACACCGCCAGGGAGGGCCACAGCTACCCGCCTATCGAGTACCAGGTGGGCCGGGAGGAGATCCGCGAGTTCGCCACAGCGGTGAAGGCCGAGCATCGCGCCCACCACAGCGAAGAGGCCGCAGCCCAGCTGGGCCACCATGACCTGATCGCCCCGCCCACTTTCGCCGTGGTGATCGCCCAGCGCGCCGAGGCCGCCGCCGTCACCGATCCTGAGGCCGGCATCGACTTCTCCCGCGTGGTCCACGCCGAGGAACGCTTCACCCACCACGCCCCGATCACCGCAGGTGAGACCCTGACCGCGGCCACCACCCTGGACCGCATCCGGGTAATGGGAGCCGGTGCCATGGTCACCACCATCACTGAGATCACTACAAAGCACGACGCCGCCCCGCGCGCCACGGTCACCTCGACCCTCCTGGTCCGCGGCGACGATGAGGAGGAAGGCTGATGAACGATGATCTTCAGGTGCGAAGGCCGGCGCCGCTGCAGCCAGCCGAGAGGCAAGCGGGGTCCCCCCGCCGCTGGGACCAGCTCCACAAGGGCCAAGTGATCGGGACCCGTACCATTGAGCTCTCCCGCGCTGACCTGATCCGCTACGCCGCCGCCAGCGGGGACCACAACCCCATCCACTGGAACCAGCGCTTTGCTCAGGAAGTCGGACTCGAAGGCGTGATCGCCCACGGTATGCTCACCATGGGTGCCGCCGTGGGGCTGGTCACTCACTGGGCTGGAGACCCGGCCAAAGTCACCGACTACCAGACCCGGTTCAGCAAACCGGTGCCGGTGCCCGATGCCGCCCACGGCTCGCCCGAAGCTCCCACCGCCACACTTGAGATCACCGGAAAGGTCGGCAAACTGGACGAAGAGAACCGCACCGCTCGGATCGACCTCACCGTGGAACTGGTGGACGGTGATGAGCGGTCCAAAGTGCTCACTAAGTGCCAAGCCGTCGTCGCCCTCTCGTAGGGCGGATATCTACCTGAAACATTCAGCCTGCCTATAATCACCAGACATGAATTCACATCTGAGCCGTCCGCGCCAGTGGCCGGCACGCACCATGAAACCCGGGAGAGAACTATGCCGAGCATGACTGAGCTGACCGAGAAGCCCTGGCTTAAGCCACTGGCGCTAGCTTCCGCTGCCGCGTTGGTGCTGACCGCCTGCGGCGACGATGACGACAACGACGAGCCGGAGCCTGAGACTGAGGTAGAGGCCGAGGTGGAGATCGACGCCGAGGTGGAGACCCTTGAAGAAGGTGTCCTGCAGGTCTGCACCGATGTGCCCTACCCACCGTTCGAGTACTACGACACCGACGGCAATGTGGTCGGCTACGACATCGACATCGCTGCTGCCATCGCAGGTGCACTGGATCTTGACCTGGAGATCATCGAATCCTCCTGGGAGGGCCTGGAGTCTGGCATCGCTCTGGAATCCAACGACTGCGACCTGGTGATTTCCGGTATGTCCATCACCGAGGAGCGTGCCGGAAACATGCTCTTCAGCGACCCTTATCTGGACGACAACCTGGGCCTGCTGGCCACCGCCGACTCCGGCATCGCCTCGACTGAGGACCTCGACGGAGTTCCGGTGGGTGTGCAGAACGGCACCACCGGACACGCCTATGCTGTCGAGGAGCTCGGCCTGGATGTCACTGAGTATGAAGACTCCGGACTGCTGCTGCAGGGCGTGGAGGCCGGCCAGGTGGATGCCCTGATCGGCAATATCTCGATCATCGGTTACCAGGCTGGTGACGACGACGCCTATGAGTTCGTCGAAGAGATCGACACCGGCGAGCAACTGGGAATCGCCGCCCACCTGGACAACCAGGAGCTCATCGACGCGGTCAACGAGGTGCTCGCAGCCCTGGACTCCGAAGGCACCCTGGAGGAGATCCGCGAGGCCTGGTTCCACTCCGAGACCCCCGATGAGGGTGATGACCCTGATGAGGATGCCGGTGATGAGAACGACGACGCCGAGGACGAGGACTGAGCCCCGCACCTGAAGTCTGAGGCAGAGAAGGTGAACCGCTGATGGCGCTCTCCAACCGTGACCGGGCCCGGCTATCCCTGGGGCTGCAGGCCGGGATCTTCATAGCCGTGGTGGCGGTCCTGATCGCCATCATTGACTGGGGAGCGGTCCAGAGCAGCTTCTTCGACCTGGAGAACATCTCGGGGATGTTCCCCGAGGTGATCACTGTGGGGCTGTGGAACACCATCCGCTACACCTTCTTCGGGTTCCTGTTCGGACTGATCGGCGGCACGCTGCTGGCCCTGATGAGGATCGCCAGCTTCCCGGTCTACCGGTGGGTCGCGGCGGTCTACATCGAATTCTTCCGCGGGATTCCGGCGATCCTGGTGTTCATCGCCTTAGGGTTCGGTGCCTCGCTGGCGTTCAACCTGAACCTGTCCACGCTGCAGACCGCCTCGACTGCGCTGGCGATTGTGGGCTCTGCCTATATCGCCGAGACCATCCGGGCCGGTCTCCAAGCTGTGCCGAAGGGCCAGATGGAGGCCGCCCGGGCCTTGGGCATGCCGGCCTGGCGGGCTATGGTGACCATCCAGATCCCGCAGGCCTTCCGGATTGTGCTGCCGCCGCTGACCAATGAGGCGATCCTGCTGACCAAGGACTCCTCACTGATCTTTGTGGTGGGTATGGCCGGATCCGCCGCGGAGCTGACCAAGATCGGCCGCGACGGCATCCTGCAGTACGGGGCCGGGATGACTCCGCTGGTGGTGGCCGGGGTCTGCTATCTGCTGATCACCGTGCCGCTGTCGATGTTGGCCCGGCGTATGGAGGAGCGCAGTCCCGGCAAGTCCTCACGGCGCCGGCCGAAGAAGAAGGCGACTGAGTCGCCGGTCACGGCAGGGGTGAAATGAGCGCTGATACTGCTGCGATCCCGGCGGGGGTCGTCATTGAGAACCTGCGCAAGTCCTACGGCGACAACGAAGTGCTCAAGGGCATCAGCGTCACCGTGGACCCTGGCGAGGTGGTCTGCCTGATCGGAGCCTCCGGCTCTGGAAAGTCCACTCTGCTGCGCTGTGTGAACCGGTTAGAGGACCCGAACTCCGGGCGTATCCGGGTGGGCGAGTTCGAGGTCACCCACCCAGATGTGAACTTGGATGCGATGCGCCGCAAGATTGGCATGGTGTTCCAGCAGTTCAACCTGTTCCCACACCTGAGTGTGCTGGAGAACTGCACCATCACCCCGCGCCGGGTGCTCAATCAAGATCGCGCCGAGGCAGAGACCGAGGCGCTGCATCAGCTTCAGCTGGTGGGGTTGGAGGATCTGGCCGACCGGCGCCCGGCCCAGCTCTCCGGCGGACAGCAGCAGCGGGTGGCCATTGCCCGGGCACTGACCATGAAGCCCTCCCTGATGCTCTTTGACGAGCCCACCTCAGCGCTGGACCCTGAGACGGTGGGTGATGTGCTGGCCATTATGCGTGACCTCGCCCAGGCCGGGATGACCATGATCGTGGTGACCCACGAGATGGGCTTCGCCCGCGAGGTGGCTGACCGAGTGGTCTTCATGGACCAGGGCAAGGTGGTGGAAGAAGGTGCTGCCGAGCAGGTGATCGGCGCCCCCACCGCCCCGCGCACCCAGGACTTCCTACGCAGGGTGCTCAACCCGCTGGGGGAGTAGAGCGGGCCCGCTGGCTCAGCGCGTCACCGCAGTTCACTGTCACAACTACACGGGGTTTTCGTGAATACACCATCTTATATCCCGGTGTATATGCGAAAACTTGGTGTAGATATGCATGAGGCCGAAGAACCCAGTGTGGCAATGAACATAATGTGACACTCTGTGACAGTTGCTCACACAGTTCTGCACTGCTGGGCGCTAGGATAGGCCCTGCATCACGAGCTGTGGCCGTCACGATCCTCCCCGGGCCGCACACCAACCCCATGTTCACGGGTGGTTCGGATCCCGATGCGGCCCGCTTCTGGCGCCACCAGGCGCCACTGCCCGGGGTGGGCAAGAGCATTACTGAGAGGAACCTCTTCCACTATGCGCCGAATGTGTTCGCGCTGAATCTCCTGCTCAGCCCCCACCCGGGCTGAGCACCAGAGCCGCCGCAGGGCGGGCCATCATGCTCTGCCCTCTTTTGAACTGTGCCCGGGCCACCCATGCCTGCCGGCACCTATGCCTATATCAAGGAGAAACACCCCATGTCCACACGCACCGCGAAATACACCGCGCTCACTGCCCTGCTGGCACTGGGTCTCAGCGCCTGCGGCAACGGAGACACCGGCGAAGCCATCCCGGAGGACCAGGCCTCCTTCACCATCGGGGTGGCCAACGAGCACGAGGCACACCGCGAGCTGGCTCGCATTGCCGAGGAGGAACTCGGCTACGAGATTGAACTGGTCAACTTCACCTCCTACCCGGAGCCGAATCCGGCCCTTGCCGCCGGTGACCTGGATGCCAACTGGTTCCAGCACATCGCCTTCCTCGCTGAGCACAACGTGGCCTCCGGGGACAACCTGCTGCCGATCGCTCCCACCGAGATCGTGCCGCTGACCCTGTACTCCAACGAGTACGAGGACGTCAGCGAGTTCCAGGACGGCGACACCGTGGCCATCCCCAACGACCCGGTGAACCAGGGGCGGGCCATCAACGTGCTGGTGGCCGCCGATCTGGTGGTGCTGGCTGAGGAGATCGCCCAGCCTGAGCCTCGCCACGTGGACGAGGAAGCTTCCACCGTGCAGCTGCAGCCGGTGGACGCCGCCCAGACGGTCAACGCCCTGCAGTCGGTGGAAGGCTCCATCATCAACAACAACTTTGCCCAGGATGCCGAGCTCGACCCACTGAACGACGGCATCTACGCCGATGACCCCTCGGATCCCTCAGCCTTCCCTTACATCAACGCCTTCGTAGTCCGTGAGGCCGATGTGGACAACGAGGCGCTGCAGGAGATCGCAGCTCTCTACCATGACGACCGGGTCCTGGAGATCATGGCTGAGCGGTCCAACGACACTTCGGTTCCAGTAGGCGATGTCACTGCTGAAGAGCTCCAGGAGGCCTTGGCCGACTACGAGGACGCCCTCCGCGACGGCGACGAGGACTGACTACACCAGTGAGCGCAGAAAACACCGCTGATGTTCGCGCCGGTGGAGCTCCGCTCATCGAGTTCCGCAATGTGACGCGGACCTTCACCACCGGTAAGTCATCATCTGTCACTGCTGTTGACGACGTCTCCTTCTCCGTGGCCCCAGGAGAGGTCTACGGTGTCATCGG
The DNA here is from genome assembly GCF_008711175.1 of Nesterenkonia ebinurensis. Lineage (GTDB taxonomy): Bacteria > Actinomycetota > Actinomycetes > Actinomycetales > Micrococcaceae > Nesterenkonia > Nesterenkonia ebinurensis. The sequence continues at coordinate 131,488 of NZ_VWNF01000032.1, read as the reverse complement.
CTTCTCGGGGGCCGGAAAGTCCACCCTGATTCGGCTCATCAACGGTCTGGAACGACCCACCTCCGGCACCATCACCGTGCTGGGACGGGAGATCTCCCGGCTCTCCGAGTCCAAGCTGCGCCATGTCCGGTCCCGCATCGGCATGGTCTTCCAGCAGTTCAACCTCTTCCAGTCACGCAATGTGGCCGGCAACGTGGCCTATCCGCTGAAAGTCGCCGGTTGGAGCAAAGCCGAACGAGAGCTGCGGGTCCAGGAACTGCTGGAGTTCGTGGGACTGGCAGATAAGGCCAAGGCCTATCCCGAGCAGCTCTCAGGGGGACAGAAGCAGCGGGTGGGCATCGCCCGGGCCCTGGCCGCCAAGCCGGACATCCTGCTGGCTGATGAGTCCACTTCCGCACTGGACCCTTCCACCACAGGAGAGGTGCTTCGCCTGCTGCGCCGAGCCAATGAGGAACTCGGCATCACCATCGTGGCCATCACCCATGAGATGGAGGTTATCCGCTCCATCGCAGACCGGGTGGCCGTGATGGACAAGGGGAAGATCGTTGAAGAGGGGCATGTCTACGACATCTTCTCCAACCCCCGTGACCACGGGGAGATCACCTTTGTGGGCTCAGCCCTGAAAGACCGGCCCACAGCAGAGGATCTGAGCCGCATCCGACAGCACACCAGCGGAAGACTGGTCACAGTCTCGCTGAAGGACTCCGCCACCGTTGGGGCAGTGTTGGGCAGTGCCGCCGAGCATGGGGTCACCTTCGAGATAGTCCACGGCGGGATGAACACCACCAAGAACGCCAGCTTCGGGCTGCTGACCCTGGCCCTGGAGGGTGAGTCCCAAGCCGTGCAGCAGTTCGTGGACAGCCTCAAAGCGGCCGGGCCGGTGCAGGAGGTTCGGGAAGGACAGGAGGCCCAGAAGTGATCGACACCTACAGGAACCTCGACTGGGACTACTACGGCCCAGAGCTCATCGACGCGCTGTGGGAGACCATCCACATGGTGATGGTGGCCTTCGCCATCTCCGCCTGGATCGGACTGACCCTGGGACTGCTGCTCTACACCACCCGCGCCGGGGGCCTGCTGGCCAACGCTGCGGTGTTCTGGACGGTGAACTTTTTGGTCAACACCATCCGGCCCATCCCGTTCATCATCCTCATCGCAGCACTGCAGCCGGTGACCATCCAGCTGTTGGGCACCGGTATCGGCAACACCGCAGTGATCCATGCCATGGTGTGGGCCTCCAGCTTCGGCATCGCCCGGATCGTGGAACAGAACCTGGTGACCATCGATCCCGGTGTGGTCGAAGCTGCGCGCGCCATGGGTGCCTCCCGGCTGAGGATCATCTTCACGGTGATCCTGCCTGAGGCCTTCGGCCCGCTGATCCTCGGTTTCACCTTTGTGATCATCGCCATGATTGATATGTCGGCACTGGCCGGCATCGTCGGCGGCGGGGGTCTGGGCAACTTCGCCATCGTAGAGGGCTACCAGCGCTTCCGCCCAGAGGTGACCTGGCTGGCGGTGGCAGCGGTGATCGTCATGGTCCATCTGCTGCAGATCCTGGGCAACCTGGGCGCCAGAAAGGTGCTCAGGCGGTAGGCCCTGGTCACGGTTAGGCTTGGACGGTGAGCACAGCGCAGACTTTCGCCGACCACACCACCGCCAGGGTCGGCGGCCCGGCAGAGGAGTGGATTACCGCCCGCAGCGAGGCTGAAGCCCTCGAGGTGCTGCAGGCCCACCCTCTGCCCGATGATCAGGGGCGGGCCGCCGGGCTGGACTCTCTGCTGGTGCTTGGCGGGGGTTCCAACCTGGTGGTCTCCGACGCCGGCTTCGGCGGCACAGTGCTGCACCTAGCCTTCACCGGAATCACCGCAGAGCCGGTTAATCCCGCCGGCGGGAGCGGAGTCCTGATCCCTGGGGCCTGGACAGACTCTGCGGAATCTGTGCGGACCACGCCGGCGCCGGCCTTCACACCTCAAGACCACCACTACGTGGATGTGACTGTGGCGGCCGGGCACAGTTGGGACGCAGTGGTGGCCTGGACCGTCCAGCGCGGGCTCACCGGGCTCGAAGCGCTCTCCGGAATCCCAGGCGCCGCTGGAGCGGTCCCGGTGCAGAACGTGGGCGCTTACGGTGCAGAGGTCGCCCAGACCATTGTGGAGGTCCGGGTCTGGGACCGCGCCGCTGGAGACATCCTGGTGCTGAGCAATCAGGACCTGGCCTTCGGCTACCGGGACTCGCTGCTCAAACGCAGCACAGTGGCCGGCTCCCCGCGCTATGTGGTGCTCGCGGTACGCTTCCGGCTCACTCACCGGGCAGGTGCGGCGCTGTCCGCTCCGGTCCGCTACGCCGAGCTGGCCTACTCCCTGGGACTGGACCCCGCAGCACAGGAAGAGAACCGTCGGGCCCCCCTGGCCGAGGTCCGGCAGAAAGTCCTGGCCCTGCGCGCGGGCAAAGGCATGGTGCTGGACACAGCTGACCATGACACCTGGTCCACCGGCAGCTTCTTCACCAATCCGATTGTGCTGGCTCCGACCATTCCAGACCCGGGAGGGGCGTCGTCGTCCCCTGCTCTGCCGGAGGAAGCGCCCAGGTTCCCCGCCGGTCAGAACGATCAGGGGCAGCCGTTGATCAAGCTCTCCGCGGCCTGGCTGATCGATCACGCCGGCTGCGGCAGAGGCTTCGGCGCCGAGCTCACCGCAGGCCGAGCCTCACTGTCCACCAAGCACACCCTGGCGGTGACCAACCGAGGCGGGGCCAGCACCGAGGACCTGCTCACCGTGGCCCGGGCGGCACGGGACAAAGTCCGCGAAACCTTCGGCATCGTCCTGCATCCAGAGCCGGTGCTCATCGGCTGCAGTCTTTGAGCACTGAGCGGTTGCGGCAGAATAGCCTCATGACACTGCGCACAGTTGAACTCGGTTCGGCAGACTCTGCCCTGACCACCACCGCCTTCGGCTACGGGGCAATGTCCATCGCGGGAGCCTACGGACCCATTGACGAACAGGATTCCCTCGAACTGCTGCATGAGACCTATGACCGCGGGGTGACCTTCATCGACACCGCGAACATCTACGGCCTCGGAGTCAGCGAAACCATTTTGGGCAAGTTCCTCGCCGGGCAGCGCCATGAGTTCACTGTGGCCACCAAATGCGGCATCGAGCCCAAGGGCGAGGCCGGCAAGCGCGGCGCCAATGGGCGGCCCGAGCACATCCGGGAGCAGATCGACCTCTCCCTGGGCCGGCTCGGCACCGACTACGTGGACCTCTACTACCTGCACCGGCCCGACCCCGAGATACCGGTGGAAGAGTCTGTAGGAGCGTTGGCCGAGCTGGTTGAACAGGGCAAGGTGCGCACCATCGGCCTCTCCGAGCACACCGCGGAGGAGATCCGCCGAGCTCATGCGGTACACCCGATCACCGCAGTGCAGTCCGAGTGGAGCATCTTTGCCCGGGACGTGGAACCCTACGTGATTTCCGCCTGCGCAGAACTGGGCATCGGATTCGTGGCCTATTCCCCCGTGGCACGCGGGCTGCTCACCGACCGGTTCGGCGCTGAAGTTCTGGCGGAGAAGGACACCCGGCGCAAGTTTCCATGGTTCTTCCCGGAGAACCTGGAGCACAATCACGACCTCGCCCGCCGCGCCCGGGAACTGGCAGCAGCAGCCGAGCTGCCCACCGCAGGCCTGGCCCTTGCCTGGCTGTACGCAAAAGCTTCAGCCTTTGGCGTGGAGCTCTCTGTCATCCCCGGCACCCGGTACGCACAGAACCTGGACGAGCTGCTCACCGGGGTGCAGGCGGAACTGCCTGCTGAGACCATCAGCGCCCTGGATGAATTGGCTGATCAGGTGCACGGGGACCGCAGCTTCAGCCCCACCTGGGTCTCCGGCGGCCGCGAAGGCCTGATCCCACGCAGCTAGGGGGCTTGACCGGAAGTATTGCCTGTGGCCACTGGGCGGTCGTAGTTGTTTGACCATTCACTGAACGACCCCGGATACAGCACCGCCTCAAACCCGGCAAGCTCCAAGGCGAGGACGGAGTGACAGCCGTTGATCCCAGATCCGCAGTAGCTGGCCACCGGCTTCTGCGGATCCACCCCCAGCGCCAGAAACCTCTCACGCAGTGCCTCCGGTAAGAGGAACCGCCCATCCTGATCCACATTTTCAGCGGTGGGCGCATTGAGCGCGCCGGGAATATGGCCCGGCCGCGGGTCCATGGGCTCCACCTCGCCCCGGTAGCGTTCCGGTATCCGCACATCCAACAGGGTTCCGCGATGGGGGAAGCTGGCGGCGTCGTCGATATCTACATGCCCCAGGGCACCGTACTGCAGAGTGACAGTGCCCGGTTCGGGAACGACGTCGCCGGTCTCGAGCGGGTAACCGGCACGGGCCCACCCGCGCAGCGAACCGTCGAGCACCCGGACATCACGGAGGCCTGCATGCCGCAGCAGCCACCAGGCCCGGGCCGAGGACGTGTTCTTCATATCGTCATAGACCACCACGGTGTCGCCGTCGTTGAGCCCCCAGCGGCGGGCCGCAGTCTGCAGAGTTTCCAGCGCAGGCAGCGGGTGGCGGCCCTCAGCGGCAGGACGGCCGTGCTCAGCCAGCTCCGTGTCGAGATCCACATAGACGGCACCCGGGAGGTGACCCGCCAGGTGCTCAGGACGGCCGTTGGGTCTGTCCAGGCGCCAGCGCACATCCAGAATGCGCAGCCCCGGACTTCCGGAAGCGATGAGTTCGTGCAGCTGCTCAGGCGAGATCAGGTGTCCCATAGCTCTGAACTGTACCGCCAAGCCGGGCTGCAGAATGAGTCCGCATAGGACGCGGGGCCGGCATCCTGTGGGCACGGCGCTGAAACAGGTGCTCAGGCTAGTCCCTACGGGCTGGCTCGCTGCTCAGCGTGCACATCATGGGAAGCCATGGTTCAGATCCTGGTGTAGGGGGCCAGTTCGGCGGCAGCCCGGGAGAACCGGGTGACGTAGCGGTAGGTGGCGAAGATGGCAGCGGCCACCAAGACTGAGCAGCCCGTGATCAGGATCCAGGCAGTGCCCTGCAGCAGCGGATCATCCTCCCAGATCAGCATGAGGATACCGATCAGCATCCCGAGCCCGCCGAGCGGATAGCCGGTGAAGATCACGCCCATCCAGGGGTGGCCACGATCCTGGGTCCACAGCAGCTGCAAAGCCGGCGGGATCCCCTGGGCCTGGACCTCGGTGCTCTGGGACTGGAACCATTCCACCGCCACGCGGCGCAGTTTGCGCCGCTGCAGCTCGCGGGCCAGCGCCCAGAACCAAAGGCCGGTCGCGCCCAGGACAAGCAGGCCCATCCCGCTGAGCCCCCAGGCATTGGACTCAGTGATGGCAGCTGTTAGAAGGCATACCCCGCCGGCCAGCAACCCGAGCACAGCGATTGCCAGAGGTATCATGTGATGCCAGGCCGGGGTGCGCACCTGCTCCAGGTGGTCAAGGGCGGCGTCCTCGGCCTTCAGGTACTGCCGGTCCAGCTCGGCCGCGGTATGGTCCGCAGCCCCTGTGGGGGCAGCAGGGGTGGGACCGGCAGCAACGTCCTGGGGCGGTGGGGGTGAGGAGGTGTCGTCGCCGGTTGGGCTCTCCAGCAGTGCGGTACGGATGAACTTCTCAGCCACCACAGGGGAGATGATCTGCCAGTTGTTGGTGGCGTTGTTCAGAGCCATTGCCATCTGCTGCTCGGCCTGCAGAGTGCCGCGTGGCAGGCTGTCCATCCCATGGGCCTGCACCACCTGGGTGAGGAACTGCTGGAGTGCGCGAGCTGCTTCCGGAGTGGTCTGCTCGCGGCCGGTTCCTGCCAGCTTGAGGGTGAGCTTGCCGGAAGGCCCCGAGAGCTGAAGCAGTAGGTAGTACCCGGCTGCTGCCACATTGTTCTTGACTCGGATGCGTTGGACATCACGCGGACCCAGCTCGGTGCGGCCCTTGGCCAGACTGTTGCGCCGGGGATTGTAGAAGGCGTAATGGCCAATGTTCACCCACAGTATTGTGCCGAGCAGCAGTCCGAATACCGCCAGGCTGATCAGGATGTTCACGCCCAGCGGCAGCAGGGAGAGGTCCCGGTAGGTCAGCGCCAAACCACTGATCAGGCTGATCACCATCCAGGCGCCGACATAGATCAGTACTCCGCGTGGCTGCATCCGCACCCCGATGCGGATCAGCTCCTCCGTTCCGTTCATGGACTGAGTGTAACGCTTCAGTGGAATGAGTCACATGACGCGCACAGCTTGAACCACGCCGCCAACCCGCCCTGCGCCTCTACCGATCTGGCCACCTGCCCGCTGCCCCAGGAGGGCAACCTGGTGGCCGCACCGGTAACTGCCGAGGAGAGGAAGCCCACCCAACGGGTGCAGGCTGCGGCGGAGGGGGTACGCCAGGTCTGTACTGAGGTGGTGGTGATGCGTCACGGCCAGGTGGCGGAGCGTGGCCTGAGTCAGCTGATCTTCAGCTCGCCCATCTCCTCCCAGTCATCGCCCTCGATCTGCCGGGAGATGATCTTGGGGGTGGCGACCAGGGCCTGGGCCATGGGGCCGTCTGCACTGGTGGCCTTCTTGAAGTGCTCGGAGTTCACATGCGGCTCGGCGCCGTCGTCCTCAAAGGCCTCCACCAGCACGTACTCGTTGGGGTCCGCCACGCTGCGCGACCAGTCGAACCACTTGTTCTTGGGCTCAGCGCGGGTGGCCTCAGTGAATTCCTGGGTGATCTCAGGCCACTGGTCGGCCAGCTCGGGCTTGACCTGGAACTTCACAACGATAAAGATCATCGGGCTCTCCTCTGTAGGTTTCCGCTGGGTCCACGCTTAACCCTAACCACCCCAGGTGAACACCCGCTAGGGTGATGAGGCTGGACCAAGAGGTGCCGGAGTAGATTGGTGCTGTGACAGAGATTCTGGTGATTCAGCATGAGCAAAACGTGGGGATCGACCGGCTCGGCGACTGGCTGGCCGAGGCCGGCGCGCAGCTGACCATACGGCGACCGGATCGAGGTGACTCGGTTGCCGATCATGTCCGGGAGTACGACGGGCTGATTGTTCTCGGCGGCTCCGCAGGGCCGCAGGAGGACCAGCATTGGCCCTGGCTGCCGGCGGTCCGGAACCTGCAGCGCCACGCCGTGCAGGACGGCATCCCCACCCTGAACATCTGCCTGGGTGCCCAGCTGTGCGCTGTGGCCCATGGTACGGAAGTCTTCCGCCGTCAGATTCCCCAAATTGGCGTGATGCAGATGAACCGCAGGGTTGAAGCGGCAGCGGATCCTGTCTTCTCCGCACTGCCGGACCAGTTCGACGCCGTGGTCTGGCACCAGGAGCAGATCCGGTCACTGCCTGAAGGAGCGGTGCACCTGGTTGACGGCACCGACGCTCCGGTGCAGGCTTTCCGCCTGGGGGAGAGCTCATGGTCTGTGCAGTTCCACCCGGAGCCGAATGAGCAGACCATCCGCAGCTGGGCGGAGAACACCAAGGGTCTCGTGGCCCGGGCTGGCAGAGAACCCGACGACGTGGTTGCGGAGTTCACTGAAAAGGCTGACCAGATCGAGGCTACTTTCCGTCCCCTGGTCACGGCCTTCGTCAACTACGCTATGCGCCGGCCCGACGGGCATACTCCGCAATAGTTTCCCGCAGCAGAGCACGACGCCGCGCCCCGCACCTCAGCACCCACAGCACTGATCCCGCTCCCAGCAGCAGAAAGACCACCGGTGCCGCCACCGTGACGCGTTCGACCTTGGTGAACAGCCCGATCACCAGCAGAAACGGCGCCAACACCGCTGATAACTGAGGTGACGCCCCAGGCATATTTCCTTGAGCTCGCAGTGGGCAGTTCGGCAGTGTGCACCGGAGCTTTGAGTGTTGTTGACTGATGGAGTCTGTGGAAGGGGCCTGTCTGTCTGGGAACTGAGAGCCAAACCTGCTGATGATGTTCTGCCCCAATCGAGAAGGTTGAGCCGTCTAGCAGGTGCCTTTCGGAAGGTTCATTGGAGGGCTCACAAGCTGCCCGAAAGAATGCTCATGGCAGAAGTATGGAGGGTATCCTGGCCGCGGCGCGCTGGACCAGGGGGCTGCGCAGCTCGGTGATGGCGGCGATGCGGTCCCGGGCAGCCTGCTGATCAGCATCGGGCCTGCTGGGAGAGCCGGCGTCGAACGGGGGTGCCGGATCGTATTCGATGAACAGCTGGATCTCCTTGGCGACCTCGGGGCTGCAGAGCTCGGCCGCCAGGGTCAGGGCGAAGTCAATGCCGCTGGTCACCCCAGCTCCGGTGATGATCTTCCCGTCCTGCACCACCCGCTCACTGACCGGCACCGCACCGAAGGCCTCCAGCATCTGCAGCGACGCCCAGTGACTGGTCGCCCGCTTACCACGCAGCAGCCCCGCAGCACCTAGAGCGAAGGACCCGGTGCACACACTGGTGACGTACCTGGCGCCTGCGGCCTGGCGGGCAATGAAGTTCAGGGCGGCCTCGTGCTCAAACAGGTCAAAAGCACCCTGACCGCCCGGCACAAAGAGCACATCAGCCTGCGGGGTCTCGCCCAAGGTCACTGTGGGCAGGATCGAAAAGCCTGAGTCGGTGGGCACCGGGTCCAGGGACTCCCAGGCGAAGTGCAGTTCCGCCTCCGGGAAGCGGGTGAAGACCTGTGCGGGCCCGGTCAGGTCCAGCTGGGTGACGTTGGGGAACAGCAGAGCAACAATCTGCAGCGGCGCGCTCATGGGTTCAGTGTAGTCCGCCGTTTACCCGGCTCTACAGCTTGCCGAGGGTGATCAGCAGCATTCGGCGCAGCGGCTCAGCAGCGCCCCAGAGCAGCTGGTCGCCAATGGTGAAGGCGGAAATGTACTCCGGACCCATCTCCAGCTTGCGGATCCGGCCCACCGGGATGGTCAGCTCACCGGTGGCGGCCACCGGAGTCAGCTGTTCCATAGTGGCCTCCTTCTCATTCGGCACCACCTTGGCCCAGTCCGATCCCTCGGCGATGATCTGTTCGATCTCGGTCACCGGCAGGTCCTCGCGCAGCTTCAGGGTCAGCGCCTGGGAGTGCGAGCGCAGCGCACCGATCCGCACACACAGCGACTCGAACGGGATGGCATCGCCGCGGCGTTGCACACCTGGGGCCAGCGAATCTCCGCGGCCCAGAATCTTATTGGTCTCATCGGAGCCCTTGCGCTCCTCCTTGGACATCCCGTTGCCCAGATCCGCATCGATCCACGGGATCAGCGAACCGGCCAGCGGCACCCCGAACTGGGAGGCATCCAGCTCACCGCGCTGAGCGGCCAGCACCTTGCGGTCGATCTCCAGGATCGCGCTGGCCGGATCTGCCAGCTCCTCGGCCACCCCGCCGTGCAGGTGCCCAAACTGGTTCAGCAGCTCCCGCATGTGCTTAGCTCCCCCGCCAGAGGCCGCCTGGTAGGTCATCGCGGTTCCCCACTCCACCAGGTCATTCTTGAACAGCCCGCCCAGCCCCATCAGCATGCAGGACACTGTGCAGTTGCCGCCCACGAACTCCCTGACCCCGGCCGCCAGGCCGGCGCTGATCACATCCCGGTTGATGGGGTCCAGCACGATGATGGAACTCTCTGCCATGCGCAGGGTGGAGGCGGCGTCGATCCAGATGCCCTTCCAACCGGACTCTCGCAGCTTGGGGTAGATCTCCTGGGTGTAGTCCCCACCCTGCATGGTGACGATCACGGGCAGTTTGGCAAGCGTGGTCACGTCATAGGCGTCCTGCAGCTCCGCGGTTTCCGGGGCGGCCCCGGTGAACTCAGGCGCGGGCTTCCCAGCCGCCGAGGTGGAGAAGAACACCGGGTTGAAGTGGGCGAAGTCGCCCTCATCCACAAAGCGCTGCATGAGCACAGAGCCCACCATGCCGCGCCAGCCGACCAGCCCGACCGAGAGCGTCTGAGCGGCGGTGGAGGACAAGGCAGCAGAATCAGCGGGTGCAGAAGTCATGCCCACTAGCCTAGCGAGTGCGGCGGTAGGTCTCGAACCGGTAGCCGACCCCTGATTCTGAGCGGTGCCAGTCCTGCTGCGGGTCAGCGGTGACCAGCTCCCAGCGCTCGCTGTCCAGCACAGGGGCGTGGGTGTCTCCGGACACCTCCAGGTCGAATCGGGTGACCTCGGCCAGCTGGGCCAGCCCCTTCTGCACTGCCTCGGCGTAGACGGCACCGCCGCCCATGATCCAGACCCGGTCCGCACCCTCAGCCCTCTCCTGTGCCAGCTCAACGGCCACTTCCAGCGACGACGCCGGCACGGCACCTGAGCTTTCCAGCTCACCCTGGGTGGCGGCGTCGCGGGTAATGACGATATTGGTCCGCCCGGGCAGGGGGCGGAAGCGCTCCGGCAGCGATTCCCAGGTCTTCCGCCCCATGATCACCGGGCTCCCGGAGGTCACAGCTTTGAAGTGCGCCTGGTCCTCGGGCACATGCCAGGGCATCGTCCCGCTGGCGCCGATCACCCCGCCGGCGGCCTCCGCCCAGATCATGCCTATCTCAGACGGCAACTTGGGCCTTGATGGTGGGATGCGGATCGTAGTTGAGCACCTCGAAGTCCTCGTACTCGAAGTCGAAAAGGGACTCCGGGTGACGGGCCAGGCGCAGCTGCGGGTACGGCCGGGCTTCACGGGAGAGCTGTTCACGCACCTGTTCAACGTGATTGTCATAGATGTGGCAGTCCCCGCCGGTCCAGATGAACTCGCCAGGCTCCAGTCCGGCCTGCTGGGCCAGCATCACGGTCAGCAGCGAATAGCTGGCGATGTTGAACGGCACACCCAGGAACATATCCGCCGAGCGCTGGTAGAGCTGGCAGGACAGTTTTCCCTCGGCCACATAGAACTGGAAGAGGATATGGCAGGGCGGCAGGGCCATCTCGGCGACCTGCCCGGGATTCCAGGCGGTGACCAGGTGCCGGCGGGAGTCAGGATTGGCGCGGAGCTGATCAACCAGCTGGGTGATCTGGTCGATGAACCCGCCCTCGGGGGTGGGCCAGGACCGCCACTGCACTCCGTAGACCGGCCCAAGATCGCCGTTCTCATCGGCCCACTCGTTCCAGATCCGCACCCCGCGCTCCTGCAGCCAGCGCACATTAGAGTCCCCGCGCAAGAACCACAGCAGCTCCAGGGCCACGGATTTGAAGTGCACCCGTTTGGTGGTGATCAGCGGGAAGGACTCGGTGAGGTCGTAGCGGATCTGCCGGCCGAACACGCTGCGTGTGCCGGTGCCGGTGCGGTCATCTTTGACAGCCCCGGTCTCGAGCACATCAGCCAGCAGGTCCTCATAGGGGGTAAGGATAGATGTCACGGCGTCAGTCTATCGATTCCCGAGCCGAGCGCAGCGAAGGCGGGCCCTTGAGGCGTGAAGCTCCGGGCAAGCGGAGCCAGGGGAACCGGACATCTGGGACCCGAGCGAACGTGCAGCGTCTGATCAGGGCCGCCTCAGCGTGGCCTGCCGCCCGGACTGGCGCTGTCTACGCCAGCAGCGCCTGGTGCTTGCGGTACTCCGGATAGCGGGTCAGATAGTGATCAATGTAGGTGCACTCGGAGGTGAACTTCTTACCCTCTGCGGCCAGCTTGTCCAGCAGCAGAGTCACCAGGGCGCGGGCATAGCCCTGACGGCCAAAGCGTTCGTTGACGATGGTGTGCATCAGCAGCCATACCGGCTGTCCGCCGATGGTCTCCTCCGCATAGCCCACAAAGCCGATGAACGTGCGCTGGCCGTTGATCTCATCCCACAGCTCAGCCCGGCACCGGTCGGTGTCGATCACCAGCTCTGCACTGGGGTGGATGTTCTTCTGCTCTGCCGCAGCCTGCTTGCCCATACACCAAGGGTAGTCGGTGGGAGTAATGTATGTCACTTGGGTTGGGTGCTTCCGCTGAGCTGCGAACGAAGCGCTGCAGGGACTTCAAGGAGTGGAGTCCCGCCTCAGCGGAACGGCAAACGTGACGACAGTGACCCGAGCAAAGGCGTAGCGGCTGTGCGCGTCGCTGGGACGAGCACTGAGAGGTGCTCAATCATCTATTGAGTCGTAGACCTCTATCGAGACGATGCGGCCACCGCGGTCCACGGCCTGCTGGGCCACCACGACGCCGCCGGGCCTCAGATAGGGGTCCTCCTGAGGCAGCGCCCCGGTCACCTCCGGGGACACGGCCCACCTGCTGAGCTCGCCCAGCACAATCGGCAGCACCGGCCGGTGTGTACAGATCAATGAGGGTTGGCACCATTCCAGTGATTTGCGCACCCTGGAGGCGGCCTTGCCCGGGTCCTGTTTGGCGCGCTTCTCGGTGAGCGGCTTGCGGTACTTGATCCGGTGCCGGTGCTTCTTCACATAGGGAGCGATGGTCTCAGCGCAGCGCTTCCACGGGCTGGAGTGGATTTGCCGGGGCCGCCATGCGGTCAGCAGTCGTTCCACCGCTTTGGCCTGCCGCTTACCGGTGGCCGCCAGAGGTCGCTCAGACTCGGCCTTGGACCAGGAGGAGCGGGGCTTGGCCTTGGCATGGCGCAGCACCACGAAGGGCACGGTGCGCAGCGAATGCTGTTCGTGCAGCCGCTCCAGCTCATCCAGCGGTTCGGTATCCCCAGGGTTGGTGAGCATCTGGCGGGCCTGGGCAGGCTCTGCCCAGACCACGTCGTCAGTTTCCTCCCCGTCTGGGCGCGGCCTGCCGTCCAGGTTCTGGGCCGCCCAGTACCAGACCTCCTTGGTCTGCTCAGCAGGACCTGATTTGGTGTTCTTGATGACGGTGTACCGGGTGATCGGTAGCGGTACGCCCAGGCGCACTTTGAGCCCGATCTCCTCGGCCACTTCGCGGACCGCGCACTCCGGCAGGGTCTCATCCGGGTCCAGCTTCCCCTTGGGGAAGGACCAGTCGTCGTAACGGGGGCGGTGGATCAGCAGCACTTGTAATGCCCCCTTGTGCAGCCGCCAGACCAGGGCGCCCGCGGCCAGAGTTTGGGCATCGGTGCCGTCATCAGCCAGCGTAGGGCTGCGGCGGCGCGGAACCTCAGTCATCTCCTCAGGAGTGGTCACGCCAAAAAATGTATCAGGCCGCTTCTGCCGAAGGTGACCCGCAGGGCCGGCGACCCGCTATCGCCTCGGGAAATTCTGAGCAAGCTCAGGTTTCCTCTCGACTCAATCGGGTCTCCTCGATGGGGGCGTATTGCACATCGGTGTGGGTCACGGTGAAGCCCAGGTCCTCATACAGCCTCACAGCAGCAGTGTTCTCCGCATCGACATAGAGAAGCACTGTCGCCACGCTCTGGCTGCGCAGATGCTCGATTCCCGCAATAGTCAGTGCCTTGCCCAGCTTCCGGCCCTGGGCAGCGGGGGCCACCCCCACCACATAGACCTCGCCGAGCCGCTCACCGTCATCATGGCTGTGCATCTTGGTCCAGTGGAATCCCAGCAGCTGTTCGGAATCCCCGGCAGAGTCCCAGGCCATGAGGAACCCCTCGGCGGAGAACCAGTCCTCGGCCATCCGGGCCTGCAGATCCTCCAGGGTCATCCTGCCCTGCTCGGGATGGTCTGCGAAAGCCGCGGCATTGACCTGCAGCCAGTCCTGCTCGTTGCGCCCCGGCTGAAAGCTGCGCAGCTGAACCCCCTCAGGCAGCACAGTCTCTGGGAGCTCCGTCTCATTGCTCAGCCGCATCTGCCAGAGCTCACGCACCGGTGTCCATGCACACCGCGCTGCCAGCCTGGGTGCACCCGGATGCCCGCCGTGGGCCCAGGCGCGGTGGGCGGTACCGGGCTGTTGAGCAAGCACCGAGTCATTCAGTGCTGCGGCCAGCTGTGTGCCGATCCCGCGCTGTCGGAAGTCCGGGTGCACTGCCAGCTCCAGCACATTGGGTGCGGAATCCTCACCGGACTTATCAGCATGGCCCAGTACGACCACGCCCGCCCCCGCCAGGGTGCCCGCCGCGGCGTCGTCATCCTGCACCCAGGTGCAGGCCAGGGCCACGGCGTCGTCCTTATCGCTGGTGAGCTCTACCCAGGTTTGGTCGCCGAAGGGTGGCGCGCCGTCGGCCCGCTGCGCCGCTGAGGCGAGTTCCCGCAGAGCCCGAAGCTGCTCAGCAGTCGGTGCGGCCTGGACCAGCTCCACATCAAAACCCATGATGTCAGCGTAGTCTGCAGCCCGGTCCCGCAAAATAATGTGTCGAAAAGGTCGGAACAGACGCCGTTTTGGGCGGAGTTCTGCACATTTCGGCACACTATTCTGCCTCAGGATGATCGCCTGGGTCCGGTCTCCCTCCGACTCAGGCGGCGTCGTCGGCTTCTTGGTGGTCGGAGCCGTCCACCAGCAGCCGGTAGCCTACATTGCGCACCGTGCCGATCAGTGATTCATGCTCAGGGCCCAGCTTGGAGCGCAGCCGCCGGATGTGCACGTCCACGGTGCGGGTGCCGCCGAAGTAGTCGTAGCCCCACACATCATGGAGCAGCCGGTCACGGGTGAAGACCTGGCCGGGGTGCAGGGCCAGGTGTTTGAGCAGCTCGAACTCCTTATAGGTGAGGTTGAGCAGCTTGCCGTGGATGGTGGCCATATAGGTGGTCTCATCAATCACAATGGCTCCGGCCCGGATCTCGCCGGCCGGCGCTTCATCCTCGGCCTCTACGGAGGCCATCCGGATCCGGGCGTCCACCTCACCGGGGGAGGCCTCGGTGAGTACAAAATCGTCAGCATGCCAGGTCTCGTTGAGGGTGGGCAGCCCGGTCTCGGTGACCACCACGATCACCGGCGAAAGCATGGAGGACTTCACCAGTTGGCAGAGCGAACGGGCATGGGCCAGATTAGTCCGGGCATCGATCAGGGTGATGTCCACATTGGGAGCGCGCACAATGGAGGCCGCCTCCGCCGGAAAACTGCGGATCCGGTGGTTCAGCAGCTCCAGAGACGGCAGGGTGTCTTCCGGGGCGTCAGAGAGCAGAAGCACCTGAGCCATCCGTGAGTCCTCCCTAAGTGTTGCCTGGTTGGTCAACAAGTCTGCACTCTATGCGATCACGACATGCGAGAAAATCCAGTGAGATACATCACACCTCACCAATACTCCGCAATGCGAAAAACAATTGAGCGAACGCGATGAGTATATCCATGTTCTGGGCTCTGGCAGGATGGAACCTGTGAATTACTTGCCCGTCGCGCTGGCTGCACTGCTCGGAGCCGCCGCGCTCGCCGCCGCTTCCTGGCTCGGAGTTGCTGCGCTCACTGGGGTGGTCTGCGCGCTCTGCGCGGTGGTGGCAGTGGGCTGGCCGCAGCTGATGGGAGTGACCGCTCGCAAGTCCCTTTCCGCAGTCATCATGGCTGCCGGAGTGGTGGCGGCAGTAGGGGCGGCCCTGGCCTCTCAGGTGGAGTCCCTGTTCTTCTGGTCCTCAGTGGCACTGGCTTTCGGCGTGATGGTGGTCTTTATGATCCAGGTGATGAGGGGAGCCGGACGCCCGCACCGCCTGGAATCGACTCTCGGCGCCTGTGCAGGAGTGGTGATCACCACGACGTCGGCCGGTTGGGTTGCTGGGCTGCGCTACCCGGCGGGCCTCGCAGAGGCGGAGAGCGGTGCGGGGCTGGCAGCGCTGCG
Organism: Nesterenkonia ebinurensis; assembly: GCF_008711175.1. Lineage (GTDB taxonomy): Bacteria > Actinomycetota > Actinomycetes > Actinomycetales > Micrococcaceae > Nesterenkonia > Nesterenkonia ebinurensis. The sequence goes on along the minus strand of NZ_VWNF01000032.1, from coordinate 115,934 downwards.
GGTGCGCGGCCTCTTTCCCTATGAGGACTGGGGCGTGCTCGGAGTCACCGGGCCCGGCGGTGAGCTCTCAGTGGTGGCGCTGGCCTCCTTCGCCCTGCTGGCCGGCACCGCAGCGGCCTGCATCCCCGCCCGCGACGTATTCGTGCTGCCGCTGATCGTGGTCGCCGCTGCTGCCGCCGCTGTCATCACTGCATTGGTGTGGGGTGAACTGACGCTGCTCTTCGCCGGGGTGGTGGGTCTGACCGCCGGGGTGCTGCTGGCCAGCTTCCGACGCTTCCTCTTCCTGCAGGGCGCCCCCGAGCAGCTGCTCTCCCGGCTTGCGGTGGGTGCAGCACCGGTGGCTGCCATGGGTGCGATCGTCTACTTCACCGAGAGACTATTATTCGCTTAGGTCGGATAGGATGGTGTCATGAGCGATGCACAGATTCTTGCACTTGAGGTGTTCTTCATTGGCCTGCTGGTTATGTCGGTGCTGATCATCGGTTGGATCAGCCTCGTGGTGCTCTCTCGCCTGTTCAAGGGCCAGCGCTGAGCACAGTGAGGTATACCTCTCCCCTGCTCCACCGCACCGGCGCGGTGGAAGCCGCGGGCCCGGATGCTGGTGTGTCTGCGCACTACGGGAATCCGGTCAAGGAGCAGCGCGCCCTTGCAGCCGGCACCGCCGTCACCGATCTCTCCCACCGCGCAGTGGTCACAGTCACCGGCCCGGATCGGCTCTCCTGGCTGAGCACGCTCTCCTCCCAGCAGGTCGCCGACCTCAAGCCAGGGGACTCCTCCGAGCTGCTGCTGCTGGACATCTCCGGGCGCATCGAGCACGCCCCAGCCATCTCCGACGACGGCGAAACTGCCTGGCTGATCACCGAGCCTTCCCACGGGCCCGCACTGGTCCAATGGCTGGAATCCATGAAGTTCATGCTGCGGGTGGAGATCACCGACCGCACAGATCAGTACGCCGTGCTCGGCAGCACCGCTCCGCTGCCTGAGGATCTTCCCGCAGCCGCTCCCGCCCGCTGGAGCGACCCCTGGCCCGCTGTGGCACCGGGCGGCGAATCCTATGCCGCGATCCCCGATGCTGAGCATCCAGGGCAGGAGTGGAACTGGCACCTGACCATTCTGGAGCGGGAGAGGTACGACGCCGCTCTCGTCGATTTGGAGGCCCAGGGCTGGACTCTGGCCGGGGTGCAGGCTGCTGAGGCGCTGCGCCTCGCCGCCTGGCGGCCGCGGCTGGCCACCGAGGTGGATGCCAAGGCGATCCCGCACGAACTTGACCTGATCCGCACTGCAGTCCACCTCACGAAGGGCTGCTATAAGGGGCAGGAGACCGTCGCCCGGGTGCACAACCTGGGACATCCGCCGCGTCGGCTGGTGTTCCTGCACCTGGACGGCTCTGAGCACACCCTGCCTGAACCAGGCTCCGATGTGCTGGCGCCGAAGGAGGGCACGGATCCGGAGGCGCTGCTCAAGGAGCGTCCTGTGGGTGTGGTGACCTCGGTGGCCCGCCATCACGAGGCCGGTCCCATCGCCCTGGCTCTGGTCAAACGCAAGGTGGACCCGCAGGCCCAGCTGGTGGTCCGGGACGCTGAGTCCGGTCTGTATGCCGCAGCCCAGGAGCTCATCGTCCGCCCGGACGCCGGCCAGTCCGTCGGCCGCCCCCAAGGAGATTTTCTTCGCGGAAGGCCCCCTACGGGGAATTTTGTTGAATAACGAGGCTCCCGAGATGACAACTACGCCCGTCGAATGAGGTAGCTGCCGCCCGGTCATTGCACGCCGCGAGCCCAGGCTCTTGCTGTGGAATCCGCGAGTGCGCTGATCCGCGCTTCAGGGAGTATATGCTGCACGTTTCCCCCGGTGGCGAGGGCGGCGACGCCGTGTGCCAATGACCAGAGCTCGGCGGCGCGTGGGGTAGTTTCTGCCGACCGCAGGCACCGACTCAGGGTGGCCTCGAATCGTTCCTGGACCCGGAATGTTTGCCGGAGCAGGTCCTGGTGCTTGGTCTTGTCGATTCCGTGGGCGAACATCACCTCGAACCGGGCGGGGTCCTCACGCGCGAAGCGCAGGTACTCGGTGGCGATCTGCGCCGCCGTGTCGGTGAACGCCTTCAGCGCGGGAAGGCTCGCGAATCGTTCTTCCAGCTCTCTGAAGCCCGTCAAGGCCGCTGCGGCGAGCATGGCGTCTCGATCTGGGAAATGCCGGTAGGGGGCGGAGGAGGAGACCCCGACGCGCCGGGCGGCCTCGGAGACGCTGAACCCACGGGCACCGTGCTCGCGCACCAGCTCGGTCGTCGCCACCAGCAGTGCGTTGCGCAGGTCGCCGTGGTGATAACCGCGTTCGGACATCATGGGACACCTCCTATGTTGCAGTCTCTCACATTGATCGTCTACTCTAATGTGTGAACCTCTCACATTGAGAGCGTGTGACCCGCGTCTTGGCGCGGATCTGGAGGAGGAAGGTCACTGAATGCGATACGAGGGAACGACTGCCCTGGTCACCGGGGCCAGTTCCGGCATCGGCGCGGAGTTCGCCAAGCGTCTGGCGAGTCGTGGGGCCGATATCGTCGCGGTGGCACGCCGGGTCGAAGAGCTCGAAGCGCTCGCCGATGACATCGGCTCCGAGACCGGGCGGCAGGTACACGTCATTCCGTTCGACCTGTCCATGGACCGTGGTGGATACCGACTCGCAGAACAACTCGCTGAGACCGGAGTGCGGGTCGGCACCGTCGTCAACTGTGCCGGGATAGGGGTGACCCGGGCGTTCGGGGACTCCACCGAGGATCAGATCCGGCGGCAACTGCGGGTCAATATCGATGCCACCGTCGAGATCTCGCATGCGTTCCTTCCGCAACTCCTCGAGTCCGGTCAAGGAGCGCTGATCAACGTAGCCAGTCTCACCGCCTACATGCCGGTGCCGGGCATGGCTGTGTACGCGGCGTCGAAGTCGTTTGTCGTGCGTTTCACCGAGGCGCTGGCCTACGAGGCGCAGACGAGCGGTCTTACCGTCATGGCCCTGTCCCCGGGGCCGACGGCGACGGAGTTCTACAGCATATCCGGGACCACCGAGAGCGGGGTAAGGTTCCAAACCCCAGATCAGGTCGTCACGACCGCGCTGGATACACTGCAGCGCAAGAATCCACCGGCCAGTGTCATCTCAGGAGCAGGCAACCGCTGGATCAAGCGGTTGATCGCGGCACTGCCACAGCGCACCGCGTTACGCCTTGCGGAGACACGCCCCGCCAGTTCCTGAGGTTCCCAGGTCCGGTATCGCCTGGAACTCCCCGGTATCGAGAGCGTCCTTCCGGATATGGCGGAGCGGTGGTCCCCGAACCTTCTACAGAGATTCACCACTATTCATCTCAAAAAGCTCATTGTCAGACCGGATTCGTGTGAGTGTGCTATGAACTGTCAGTTCTCCACCGCACTGAGTGCCGAAGAACAGGCGACCTTGTGTATTGGCCTGGCGCAGTTCCTTGATCATCGTGACCAAGTCAGCACAGAACCGTTGAGAGCCGGCCACGCTGGTTGGGGTTGTTGATCTCTCCGGGGAGCCAGGTGTGAACGGACCAGGGTAGCGGATACTCAGGTGTGGGTTCACCTGCTGCGACCACTGTGGGCACAGGGACTGAGACCGCAGAAGCGAGCTCGTCGAGAGCATCGGCCTCTCGCCGGAAGTCGCGTGCGACGTCCTTGGGGTCCGCGGCCTGGCGGCGAAACCGGGCCGCCAGGCTGTCTCCGATGCGTACGATCACGTTGACGGTTCCGGCAGACTCCAGCCACTGCACAGGCTCGTGATCTCATTGCGGGAACTGCCTGCGGATCATCGTCTCGGTAACCTCAGGTGTGCGGTGAAGGTCGTTCTGATGAGACTATGCGGCGTCTCGGACACTCACCGTTCAGGCCGATCGCCCGACTGCCAAGGTCTCCTCCGCCGTCTCCTGAGGGGCGCTAAACTCGACGGTGCATCTTGGGGTGTACTTTCCATTTGGCGACGAGGCGCGAGAGATGGCAACCGCGCCCCGAAGCCTTGTCCCCTCCGGATTTCCATGGTTCAACGCGTGGAGCCTGTGTGAATGAAGAGACAGCACGGCGTTGTGGCAGTTATTGGTCTGACATCGGTGGACATGGTCCCATCACATGTGAGGGTTCAGTGGGAGTGCCGGATCGGTCCCGGGTGGGCGGCTGAGCAGGAGGCGTCGGGTGACCGTAGACCCGGCGGGACACTTCGAGGCCGCGCGTCATCACGGCCGCGTCGGCGCCGCTTATGTGAGTGGATGGACGGCATCCATGGTGATGTCGAGCAGTGTGCTGAGTGCTCTGTGCTCGTCGGCGCTGAGCCATTGTTCCTGTGCGGTGTGGAGGCAGGCGATTGCTGCAGCGGTGAGGGACTGGGCACGAAGAGAGGCATTGGTGGCATCGCTGACAGGCAGGCGGGGCATCAGGGCTGTGGCGATCTTGGTTTGCCAAGCGGCGTCTTTACCCTGCTGTAGAGCGGGGCGTTCGAGCATGAGTCGGCCGAGAGCTTTGGCGTTGGGGTCCGTGGTGGCCTGTTCGAGCAGCGGGTCGAAAGAGCGGCGAAGGGCGGTCCAAGGCGGTTCCTCCGCCGAGTGCCCAGTGAGCGTCTTGGCAATCGTCTGGCCGATGGAGGCAAGCGCTTCGGCGAATGCTTCTTCCTTGCTGGCGAAGTAGCGGAAGTAGCTGCGTCGGGATATTCCTGCGGCCTGGGCGATCTCCTCGACCGTTGTCGTCTCAAACCCCTGGCTCAAGAACAGGCTCATGGCCGCATCGACGATCTCTGTCCGCACGGCGCGACGAGTCCGTTCACGCAACGACATTTCTTGTGCATCCATACCACCATGCTACCCTGATGAGACAGAGATAGCACTACAGTGTCACATTCAACATCACCGTGACAACATGGAGAAAGGACGGGTGGAGAGATGGTGAGACGGACGATCGTGATCACGGGTGGGTCTGACGGGATCGGGGCCGAGGCGGCGCGACAGGCCGCACGCGCCAAGCCGGAGGACCGGCTCATCCTGGTCGGGCGCTCCGCTGAGAAGACGGTAGCTATGGCGCGCGAGGTCGGAGCCGACCATTTGCTCGCGGACTTCACCAAGCTGGGCGACGTGTGCCAGCTGGCCGCGGACATCCGGCAGAGCACGGATCGAGTCGATGTGCTGGCCAACAACGCTGGCGGGGTCTTCGGGGAGCGCACGGTGACCGAGGACGGCAATGAGAAGACGTTCCAGGTCAACCTTCTCGCACCTTTCTTGCTCACGCACCTGCTCCTTGACCTGCTGCAGGCAGGCGATGGCGTGGTGGTCAACACCTCGAGTGCGTCGGCGAAGATCGTGGGGAAGGTCGATGTCGATGACCTCAATCATGAGAAGATCTACGCACCGATGCGTGCCTATGGCGATGCGAAGTTGGCGAACATCTTATTCGCCCGGGGTCTGCATGCCCGCTACCACTCCCAGGGGATCAATGCCGTCGCCTTCGATCCCGGCAACGTCCGCACCGGTTTCGGCGCAGAGAACAACGACTTCCTCACCCGGCTGCTGTACCGAACCCCGCTGTCGCGGCTGGCGCTGATCTCACCGGAGAAGGGCGGAGCGAACTTGGCGTTCTTCCTCACAGGCGTCCCCGGTGTCGACTGGGAGCCTGGACGTTTCTATGCACAGCAGAAGCCCGCTACGCAGCGGCAGACCAACAAGCAAGTGGGCGACGACGCCCTCGTTAACCAGTTCTGGCACCGAACCGCCCAGCTTGCCGGAGTGGAAAGCTGAACCGCGCACGGAAACCACGCCGCGGGTCCTCGAAGGGCCGGAGGTGTTGGCGGCGACGCTGGGGTCGTTAGAATCAGAGCACAAGTATGGAGTGCACTTTCCATTGGACGCCGAGGCGCGCGAGATGACAGTTACACCGCGTCTGGTTAATTCTTTGTGCATCCACGAATCGATCAAGTGATCGTGGCTGTTTGGCGTTCTGGCTCCGCTCTCTAGGATTGACCCATATCGACTAGATGAAGCGAGTCATCATGTGCACTCAGCAGCCTCCAGGTTTAGACGCCAACCCCCTGCAGGAGTCCTAGGTGCCCGTCATCCGTATCGAATTCGAAACTACACCTGAGAAAGCCAAGAAGTTCCACAAACGTGTCATGGCCGGTGCGCCATTCACCGGTGAGGAAGAACAAGCGATCAATGAAGCCTGGGATCGGGGTCGAACTCCCACAGGGGTTGTCCACTATCGAGGCATCAGCAACGACCAGCCCCCAGCTTTGAAGTTCGATGTTGAAGTCAGCCTGGAACTGACCCACTAATCAGCTGCCAACTTCAAAGCCAGCTGAGTTTCATGCCGTCTCAGATGAACCCCTATGGTCAGTAGCTGCAGAAGAGTGAGAGCGAAGGCCGCTGAGCAAGCGTAGCGCATGTTACGCTTACTTTCCGGAACATGAGTTCCGCTTAGGGAGGATGGGGTCGTGTCATCAGCTCAACCACGTATGCGTCGCGACGCCGCGGAGAACCTGGACCGTTGCATGGTCGCCGCCGCGGCCTTGTTCGCCACCCGGGGCCTCGACGTGCCGCAATCCAGCATCGCCGGAGAAGCTGGGGTGAGTGTTGCGACGCTGTATCGGCGCTTCGCCAACAAGGATGAAGTCATCGCTGCTGTGTACGAGTCACGTGTCGATGAAGCGGTGAGGCTTGCCGCGCGCGCCGCCGGGCATGAGGACGCCTGGGAAGGCTTGGTGTGGTTCCTGCACCAGTCCTCTGATGCGATGGCCGGCGACCGAGGCTTCCGCGAGTTCGTGCTCGGTGGCTTCGGTGAGGCGCTGGGTTGGTCGCGCTCAGCACCGGGGTGCGAGTTGGTGCGGTTGCTGCAACGGATGGATGCTGGCGTGGGGCCGTATCTGCGGGGTCTCCTGGATCGAGCGAAGACCGCAGGGCAGTTGCGCGAAGACTTCGACCTGACCGATATCCAGGTCCTTGCCGCTGCGGTGCAGGCGACGGTCGCGTTCGGCGGGGCCGAGCACCCGGACCTCTATCGGCGAACGCTGCACCTATTCCTCGATGCGCTGCAGCCTTCACGCGAGTCCGCCACCCCGCTGCCGGTGAGGGCGTTGACTGAGCATGAGCTGGACCGGCTCACCGCTCGCCCCGAGACCTACACCGAGGCAGCAAATCCTCGCGGGGACCGGGAGCGATGACGGCTGTGGACATCATTCGCCCCGGGGAGCCACGCTATCGCCAGGTCCAGCACGTGTACTCCGCGCGGGGCGCGCCCGCGGCTGTGGCTCGTGTTCGTACCCCTGCGGAGGTGCCGGAAGCGCTGGCCTTCGCGCTTGATGCCCCCGGCCCCTTCGCAGTGCGCAGCGGAGGCCATGGCATCAGCAGCATCGCCACCAATCACGGAGGCACCGTGATCGATCTGGGGCAGCTGAACTCTGTCGAATACCTCGGGCGGCGGCGTGTGCGTCTGGGCCCCGGTGCACGCTGGGGGCACGTTGCCCGGCAGCTTGCTCCGCTGGAGCTGGCGATCAGTTCGGGGGATTCCGGCGACGTCGGTGTCGGTGGGCTCTCCACCACCGGCGGAATAGGCCTCTTGGGTCGTCGGCACGGGTTGACCATCGATCATCTGGTCTCAGCAGAGATCGTGACAGCAGACGGTCGGTACCATCGTGTCTCGGAAACCGAGAATCCGGAATTGTTCTGGGCCGTCCGGGGAGCCGGGGCGAACTTCGGGATCGTGACCTCCTTTGAGTTCGAAGCCGCCGCGGTCCCCGCTGTGGTCCACACCAACCTGGCCTTCGCGCCAGGTCACCTGCCGGACCTGCTCCAGCGATGGGGTCAGGTCCTCGAAGACGCAGTTCGCGAGATCACCGCGTTCCTCTACCTGGGCCAGAGCTTCGCGCAGGCCACCGTCGTCTTCGCCGGTGACAGCATCGAGGCAGCTTCTCGTGCCCTGGAGCCCTTCACCGGCTTACCGGGGGTTGCCGGGGGCACATCTCAACGGACCTCATATGCCACGGTGCCGATGACCACAGGTGCGCCACACACAGGCCAGCAGACCGCGCGGACCCGTACCGGCCTGGTCACCCACATCGACACGGACATGGCAGTTCGGGTAGCAGAGATGCTGGCCTCTGGTGGAACGGACATGGTGCATATTCGTTCGGTCGGTGGTGCGATCAACGATCGCGCGCCCGCGGCCACCGCCTACGCGCACCGGCATCAGAACTTCTCCATCACCGCAGTCAGTACCGGACCACGTGAGGTCTTCGACGCAGCATGGGAGCCGGTCCACGCACTGATGGACGGGATGTACCTGAGCTTCGAGACCCAACACACCCCCGAGAGCGTTCACGAAGCCTTCCCTGCGCCCACTCTGCAGAGGCTGCGCAAGCTCAAAGACCGATGGGATCCCCATCATGTGTTCACCCAGAACTTCGACATCGCCCAAAGACCATGACATTGAGCAAGATCTAGGAGACCCCCAACCATGACAGCAGCGAATCACCCGCAATGGGCGCAATCAGATACGGATCTCACGGGTCGCTCCATTGCGGTCATCGGCGGGGCCGGTGGCGTCGGAGAAGGAGTGGTCCAATCGCTGTTGCATTTCGGAGCCACAGTGGTCGCGGCCGGCCGGTCGAGTGCCAATCTTGAAGGCCTTGCCACACGCAGCGGAGCTCCCACGCTCAACACGGAGGTACTCGACGCTCTGGCGCCAGACCTCGATGAAACCGCCACCCGGCTAGCCGCCAAGTACGGTGTTTTCGACGGGGTGATCGTTGCGGTCGCGTCCTGGGGAGACCAGGGACAGAAGCCTGTGCTGTCACTGTCCGATGATGAATGGGACCAACTGCTGGCTGCCAACATCACCGCAGTGTTCCGGCTCTACCGGGCGTTCATACCGCACGTGGCCCCTGGCGGGGTCCTGATCCAACTCAACGGGATGAGCGCCGAAATCCCTTTCCCGGGCAACGCCGGCGTCGCCCTGAGCGCCGCAGCCGGGAAGTCTCTGACCCGCACTCTCGCCGCGGAACTTCAGGATGCAGGTCCGCGCGTCTACGAGGTCATCCTCGGTGTCATCCGCACCCGATCCCGGCAGCTCGCGGGCATCGACGACCCTGGGTGGATACCGGCCCGTGACATAGGCGTGCACGTCGCCGAGCTTATCGGCGGCAACAGTCCGCTGGCGGGTATCGACCTGCACTATGTGGTAGACCCTGTGCAAGGTCCCCGATCCCGCCCCTGAAAAGCACCAGCGAAGAGCTTCGGCGCGGCCGCCGGGATCCGGGGCATCACGACAGCGTTCCCCGCGTTGAAACGCAGAAATCAACCGACCAGCGTCATCTCTGGCACGAGGAACCGTTGCAGCGACTGGTCACGCCGTCGCCGAGACGCACCGCTCTACGCCTCGCGGAATCACGCCCCGCCAGCTTCTACGATTCGCCATCAGCCTTCACCGTGGTCGCAGGCCGTCGATGGTCACCGATAGGAGGTGTGCGCGCTGCTCCGAGTTGGGGCCAATGTGCTCGTGCGCGCGGGAGGCCCCGACCATGAGCGCAACGAGGTCCGAAACTGTGAGGTCCCGGCGGATGCTACCGGCGTGCTGAGCACGGGCCAGCAGCACGGCTATGGCATCGTGCAGCTCTTGGACGACGTCGGGATGCGCGCTTCTGACCTCCTGCACATCGGTTCCGGAGTGGGCGAGCGCCCTGGCGAACTGGTGCTTCGTCGCAGAGAGCTCGATCCAGCGGTGGAAGAAGGCCATGAAGGCCGTGTCGGCATCCCCGGCATCGCCGAGCTCTCTGGCTTCGGCAGTCAACTGCTCGAGACGCCCGAGCACGACGGCTTCGATCAGAGCCTCCTTTGTGGGGAAGTGCCGAAACACTGTCCCGATCGACACGCCTGCCCTTCGGGCGACCTCCTCCGTGGAAGCGGTTGGGCCGATTTGTGAGAAAACGGCGTCAGCGGCGTCCAGGACGCGTTCCCGATTGCGGCGCGCGTCGGCACGCTGTGCTGTCCGCGGGGAAGCGGTGTCCGCCTGCGCTCCCGTCGTCATCGGAGACTCACATCCTTCACATCGGTCGGTCGCGCGGCAGCGCCGAGCCGGCTGTCGTCGTCACTTAGGCTACCGCGAACAGACCGATGAGCTTGCTAAGTCGAGTGATAACTCACTATAGTAAACGGAGTCGATGCTCGACTTAGTCCGACCAGGAGGGCCCATTTGATGAGAACGATCGTGATGACCGGAGGAACATCGGGATTCGGCGAGCTGACCGCGCGTGAATTCCTCGCCACCGCCGACACGCGCCTTCTGCTTGGCGCGCGCGGCTCCGCACCTGCCGGAGCGGAGGCCGTCCCGCTGGACCTGACCAGCCTGGCGAGCGTACGGTCCTTCGCCAGCGCCCTGAGCGACAGACTCGGCTCGGATGAGATCGATGCCCTGATCCTCAATGCAGGCGTCAACCCACCCGATGTCGAAGGGCGCACCTCCGACGGCTTCGAGACGGCCTTTGCCGTCAACCACCTCGCTCACTATCTCCTCGCCAGACTGCTGCTGCCGCGACTCGCAGCCAATGCCTTGGTCGTACTGACCACCAGCGGCACCCATGACCCAGCGGAGGGAGCGATGGTTCCACCCCCACGGCATGCGAACGCCGAACTGCTCGCACATCCCGAGCGGGACCCAGAGCATGACGCGAAGCCGCGCACGGCAGCTGGAAGAGCCTATTCCTCATCGAAGCTCTGCAACATTCTGACCGTTCGCGCACTCGCGATCCAGCCGGAGGCAGCAGCGAAGAACCTGACCGTCCTGGCATACGATCCCGGCCCCACGCCCGGAACCGGGCTACTGCGCAACGCACCCACGATAGGTCGAATCATGTGGCAAACCTTCGGCTCCTTGTTGCGCCGTTTAATACGCCGCTTCAACAGCAGGGAAGCAGCCGGCGGCAACCTGGCTGCGATCGCGCTTGGGAAGGTCCACCCACCCGCCGGACACTACTACGCAGCCGTCAGACACGATGAACTCACCTGGCTTGAACCCTCAGAACTCGCCCGCGACGACGAGGCACGAGACGCCATGTGGAGCGACAGCGCCTCAATGGTTGGTCTCCAACCATGATCGACACTACGACGGGTTCAGGCGGCGGTCGTCCGCTGTGGATATCGGTTGCTTTCTCCCGACTGCCTTGGTGATCTTAGACGTCATTGAGGCTTCCGCTCGTAAGTGATGATCGCACCTCGTGGCGACCAGCCGAACGCCGGAGAGTACCCCCCATCCAGGTTCAGATGGTGACGACTACTTTCCCCTGGGTTCCTCCGGCCTGGGCGAGGATATGTGCTTCCGCGATCATCTGCAAAGGGAACGACTGTGCGACTCGTGGCAGGTAAACCCCTGTCTCTCCAAGCGCTGCTGCAACCTCCAGGGTCAAAGAATCGTTTTGTGCATTGACCACTCGAACACCGATTGCATGTCCCGTCTGGTCGGCGACAGTGGTGACGCATTCTGGTGCACCTGTGATTTTCACCAGTTCGGTGAGGGAGCCCATACCGGCTGTGTCCAGTGCGAAGTCGATGCCTGTCTTCACAATCTCACCAACACGTTCTGCAAGTCCTGGACCATATGAAGTGGGGATTACACCTATTGACGCGAGAAAATCGTGGTTTGTTGGGTTGGCGGTGCCGATCACCTTCGCTCCTCGGCTAATGGCGATGGTGGCCGCTGCACTCCCTACTGAACCTGCGGCTCCGTCGATGAGCATGGTCTTCCCATCGAGACTGTCGAAAGAGCCCAAACCCCGGACCGCAGTATTTGAGGCAAGCCCGGCAGCAGCGGCCTGTTCGAAGCTCCATGTCGACGGTATATTGGCCCAGGCTGTGAGTACGGAATATTCGGCGGTAGTGTCGCTGACGCCGCCTAGCCCGAATACGGATTCACCGATTTGGATTCCTGTCACATCTTCCCCCACTTCCTCTACGATGCCGGCCGCATCACGTCCAGGAATGGCAGGAAGTTCGAGGGGAATCAGTTCCTGGGCGCGGCCAGCGCGCAAAATGGTATCTACGGGGTTCACGCTCGCCGCTCGAGTCTTGATTCGGATTCCATTCGCTGGGACCGGCGGTATCGGGGCTTCTTCAATCTGGAGGACCTCCGGTCCGCCGTATTGGTGGTAACGAGCTGCTTGCATGTAGTTCTCCTTAGAGGGGCATTTCCTGATGTCACGTCAAGGCGACCTTCGCTCCATAGGGTTAGGAGCCGTGATGAGCCCTCCTGCACGACTTACCGGTCGCGGTATCCAGGAGTTGGATGGTCAGGTGTCGCCCTAAACCTCGATCAGGGTATAACCTGACGTTGACGTCAGGTGCAAGGCTTCGATGACGGGCGTGCACCAACGTTCAGGAATATGGAAGAGCCTTGAGAAGGGACACGAGGTGGAGCGGATGAGAATCGGTGAACTTGCCCGGCAAACGGGGGTGAGTGTGCGGGCGATCAGGTACTACGAGGAACAGGGACTACTCACAAGCGACCGTACCCCTGGCGGCCAACGTGAGTATTCAGCCGACACAGTTGAGAGGGTGCTGTTCTTCCAACAGATGTACTCCGCTGGCCTGAACAGCCGCCGCATTGCTGACTTATTGCCCTGTATGGGCACCGGGACGACCAACGAAGAACAGCGGCAGATGCTCGCCGAAGACAGGGAGCGCCTGGAGGCACGAATCAGCGAACTATCCCGTGCTAAGAGCCACCTCGACAGCATTATCGCAACTGCCAACCAACGCGCTGGCAACACCGCCTGAGCAGAGCTGCTTGCTCCAGCGTTGAGCGAGCTCCGAGTGCTTTCGGAGTCGTAGGAGGCTCGAACGCACCGTAACGTATCATCATCTCGGTCCTGTATACCGCTGACTTCAGATGCCTGTGGCCAGCCGGTCGTAACTATCGCGATTTCTCTAGCACCGCTCTCTTAGAACTGTCGCTCAGGAGTCCGTCTGTTGTGGGGTCATCGCTGGGAATGTCACTCCGGTGAGTTCTTCGGAGACGGTCCAGAGGTGTTGCTGGGCGGCTTGGTCGTGGGAATCGGGGCTGGAGGTGACCAGTTTCGGGTGGCCGCGCACCTCGCCACGACCACCTGGGCCGTAGTACTGACCGCCGGTGACCGCGGGGTCGGTGGCCGCTCGGAGGGTGGGTAGGGCGCCCATCTCAGGCTTCTGGGTGAGCAGGGGTGCGAGCCAGTTGACGGGCACACGGAATACGCCGGGCGAGTTGCGCATGAGCTCGGTATTAGACACGCCGGGATGGGCGGCCACGGAGATGGTGGTGTCAAGCGGCGAAAGGCGGCGCTGCAGCTCATAGGTGAACATGAGATTGGCGAGCTTGGACTGCCCATAGGCGCCCACACGGCTGTACGAGCGTTCCCAGTGCAGGTCGTCGAAGTGGATGGCGGCCTGGATGCGGTGACCGGTGCTGCTGACCGTCACGACACGGGAACCGAGGACGGGCAGCAGGCGGTCCAGTAGCAGGCCGGTCAGGACGAAGTGGCCGAGGTGGTTGGTGCCGAACTGCAGCTCGAAGCCCTCGGCGGTGGTCTTCCTCGGTGGGTACATGACGCCCGCGTTGTTGATCAGCAGATCGATGCGTGGGTGCGTTGCGCGCAGCTCGGCGGCCGCAGAGCGGACTGAGTCCAGGGATGTCAGGTCGAGGGCCTGGACGGAAACCTCGCCGCCGATGCGGGCAGCTGCATGCTCGCCCTTCTCGACGTCACGGACCGCCAAGACCACCCGGGCACCGCGTGCGGCGAGTGCGCGGGCGGTTTCGAAGCCCAGACCGGTGTTGGCGCCGGTCACGATCGCCACCCGACCTGTCTGGTCGGGGATGTGTTGTTCTGTCCAGTTGTCGCTCATGCTGTTCTCCTAAGATACCGTCGGTCTATTACGTCTTCACATTAAGAGACTGCCGGTCTTATGTCAAGGGACCGGGGGTCTCTAAGCTAGACTGGGGGTGTGACCTTTCAGCGTGCGCGAAGCGAAGAGCAGCGCGAGATCCGCCGCAGGGCGATCCTGGACACCGCGGTGGAGATGCTCGACGAGATGCCTGTGGCTGAGGTCAGCCTCAACGAGCTCAGCAGGCGGGTGGGTCTGGCCAAGTCGAACGTGCTGCGGTACTTCGAGTCGCGCGAGGCTGTGCTGCTCGAGCTGCTGGACCTCTTCCTGCAGGACTGGCTTACCGAGTTGGCCGAAGAGTTGGCCGCGGGCATCGAGGCCCAAGCGAGCGTGGAGGTGCGGGCGGGTCGACTGGCCGAGATCCTCAGCCGGTCACTGGCGGGCCGACCAGTCTTCTGCGACCTCTTCGCCGCACAGGGCGGCGTCCTCGAGCACAACGTCTCCGTCGAGGCGGTCAAGCAGCACAAACGTTCTTCGTTGGCGCACTTGGAGACCATGGCCGAACTCATGCGTGAGCATATGCCCGAGCTCGGCGAGGACGCGCAGATATTCTGCTTGATGAGCCTGATCTCGGCCGGTGCCCTATCGACATACGTGCCACCGCCACCCAGTCTTCTTGCCGCCTACGCAGAGGAACCTGCACTCGGCGTGTTCCACCTGGACTTACAAGACGCCCTGCGGATCTCTTTGGTTTCGGCGCTGCTGGGCGTGCTACCACGCCCCTGAACCTTTCCACGCGGCGAAGGATTCGAGACAACAGTATGCCGGTCGGATGACTCTGATGTGAGTGCTTGGCCCGCTGCCTCTGTTCTATGTACAAGCAGGCGAGCAGGGGTAGCGACAGCTTGGGCAAAGCGCGCAAGTGATGGATCTACTCTTCTGCACCTGCTCTCATCTCCGAGTGACCAAGACTCGGCTGATCACCTTGGACGGGCTCAGCCCTGGAACCTATCGATATCTACCTGCGGAGCATTCCCTGGCTGTATTTGAACAGGGTGATCACCACGCTGGGTTAACGGTAGGCACGCTCGACGCGGCCTGGCTGAAAGGGTGCCCGCTCATACTGATACTTTCGGCCGATCTCACCGCCGCAGACCGTGCCTTCGAGGTTCAGGAGACTGGTCGGGGTGAACGCTTCTGCTGGTTCGAGGCAGGGCTGGTGAGCCAGAACATCTACCTGTGGGCTGCAGAGAACGGATTCGGAACTGTCTTTCTCGGCGGTCTGGACTACGCCAAGACACGTTCAGCCACGGAACGATGGATGCCTGCATCCCACACGGTGCTGGGCATGCTTCCCTTCGGCTACCCGGCCGGCCTGTCAGCATCTAGCCCTGTGAACAGGCAATGGACTGCTGGTGTGCCAAGCTTGGTGATTCTGGTCGGGTTGATGACCCATCCGGTCGAGTTCCACAAGCTCCGCATTCGGGGTCGCCTTCGCTAGCTGTTCCCCTGCCCTGGCTGAGTCATCGAATCCCGTTCCGTGACGGTGTGATGTACTGACCTGATGCGCACAACTCCCCGAGCCCTGCTGACCATCTCCCTATGCGGCATTGCTCTGACTCTTGCGGGATGTTCGCCAGAGGCGGAGGGCGACAACCCCACATCTCCGTCGTCATCACCGACGTCGGAAACGACAGCACCCACATCAGAGCCGACCCAGGAGGAGACGGCTTCCCCGTCGCCCGAGCCCACCGAGGATGCCGCGGACGCCACGTTGATCGACGGCAGCCAGGAGGTGGAGATCCAGTCGATCGCCGACACCTATCTCGCACCCACCGTCGAGGGTGGGGTGGCGTTGGTTTCCGATCCCGCAACCAACGAGGTGCCAGCGCAGTGGATCATCGGTCCTGTGGAGGCCGGCGGAGACGACTTCCAGCTCACCACCGTCGCGCTCACCGACGGCGAGCCGATGTGCCTGACGGTGCCGGCCGGCGGTGACCCTTCGCTTGCCACCTGTGATTCCGGTGACGCGAGTCAAGTGTTCAGTGTGACGACGCTCGACCGCCCCGACCAGGTGGCCGTGAGCAATGAGGCGGGGCATCTCGGTGTCGACGCTGACGGTGCATCGCTCACGGTGCACCCCACAGGCGAGGAGTTGAGCAGCACATTCACGCTCATTTCGCCCTAGCATCCAGCCCGCGTATCTAGCGGCTGGGGTATTCAGGTGCCGCAGGCGCCCTGGCCCAGGGGCATGCGAGCAGGCGCTTGCGCGCATTACGGCACTCCAAGATCGACGTGCTGGTGGCCACCGACGTCGATGGCGTCACCCACGGTCAACTACCAGTGCCCGGAGGAGGAGAAGACCTACTCGAACTCCACGTCTCCGTATGAGCAGCTGAACATCCCCGCGGGCACTAAGGGTCATCTGCCCCTCAGCGAGCGCTCCGGGGTATTAACACAGGCCGCGGTGTGAATGCTTGTCACACATCGAGGCGTCTTTTCCATTCTCGCTGAGGTACGAGAGATGGCAACCACACCTAAAGCGGCGCATCTTCGGCATTATGATGCCTTGAACTCGCCCCATGTAGGTGAATGCGTGCTCATCATGGGTGGGTGGTGCGGTAGCGGGCAGCTTTGGCCTGATTACCGCAGGTCTTCATGCTGCACCACCGGCGCCTGCGGCCCCGGGAAGAGTCGATGAAGAACCAGCCGCACCGGTCACAGGCGCGCACGCCCTGCGGTGGCGGGTTGAGAGCAAGCGTGATGCCGCTCAGCGCCACGATCGCGAGAGCACCCCGCGCGTCGTTCGAAGTCGTCGACCCGTCAGGATGAACGGCAAGGTTCGCAATCGAGCGGCGGGCTGTGTCGAGCAGGCCTGCGAGAGCTTCTGCGGGGATGGTGGTGTGCCCGTCCTTGGGGACGTCAAAGACTGTCCATAGCAGCGCTCTCAGTGCGCGGGCTTCCTCTAAAGCCGCTTCGGTGACGCTGGATTCACCGTCGGGGAGCAGGCGGGTGTGGGTGAGCCAGATGTTGAGTGTCTCGGTGTCGGTGAACAGGTCTGGGCCCGGCTCGGGCCAGCGGCGGTAGACGGTGTTGGCGAAGTCGAGTGCGAGGTTCCCGGCGATGAAGTGATCTTCGACCCATTCGGTGGTGGCGATCATCGCGGTGCCACCCCGGCCTTGCGCCTCTCGGGTGGCTCGATGGGGCAGGCCTCGACCCTCAGAGTCGCCACGGTCATGCAGCGACCCCTGCACGGTAGAAGATGTCGCGAGTGAACCTGACGAGTAGCTCGGCGACCTCCGCGGTGTGGGTCTCCAATAGGAAGTGCCCGCCGTCGAAGATGTGCGCTTCGAACGTGCTCAACGCCTGGTGATAAGCAAGCACTTCGGCGATGTCGAAGGCCGGGTCGTGTCGCCCCCACAGCACCATGCAGGGCGGCTGATGCGTGGCGTGGTATTCGGCGATCTCGTCGAAGCGTGCCACGTGATTGCGGTAGTCGTAGAAGAACTGGAAGTACACCTCGGTGTGGCCCGGCCGTGACAGGTGATTCCAGTCCAGATGCCACGACTCCGGTGGATGCAGCTCCGCGATCTCCTCGGGCAAGCCGCCCAGATAAGTATCCTTCGTGCCCTTGAAGGTCAACCAGTCCGGCAGAGCCGACCTGTTCTCCTCGGTCGGTTCGGCCCAGAACCGGCGAGCCGAGTCCCACCCCTGGCCCAAGCCTGCCTCGTGCGCGTTGCCGTTCTGCACCACCAGGCCCAGTACCCGCTCAGGGTGACGAGTGGCCAAGAAGTAGCCCACTGGCGTGCCGTAGTCCGTCACGAACAACACATACCTCTCCACACCTAGGTCATCAAGCAGCGCCTCGATCACGTGAGACAGGCCCTCATAGGTGTAGTCGTACTCCTCGACTGGCGGCGCGTCGGAGAACCCGAACCCCGGGACGTCCGGAGCAACCACATAGGCATGCGCACCCAGGATCGGGAGCACCTCACGGAAGGAGTAGGACGAGCTGGGGGCGCCGTGCAGCAGCACGACCGCCGTCGTCGAGGGCGCGCCTGCCTCCCGGTAATGCACCCGTAGACCGTTCAGTTCCCGGTCCCGGTGTCTCGTCTTGGCTTCGTGCTTCACGGGTACTCCTCTCGACTCACTGAGGGGCGATCAAAAATAACCCTACTAAAGACTTTTAACGGTTACTATAGGAAAATCGCTGTCACTGCGGCCCGGACGCTGGTGGCACGGGCTCAGTGCGGAACCATTCGAACGGGCACGACGATCATGATGAGCGCCGCCGCGACGATCGTCACAGAGATGCCGACCTTGCCCAGAAGCGGGACGACGCGGCGGTGGAGTGGGAGCATGCGAACAAAATTATCAGAGCATATACTCTATTAACTATACTCATAAGCATGGCACGCCCGATAGACCCACAACGCCACCGCGCTCGGAGGCTGCACATCATCGATGCGGGACTGACCGTCTTCGCCCGGCTGGGCTATCACCGGGCGACGACGGCCGCCATCTGCGGTGAGGCGGGCATCGGCTCTGGGACCTTCTTCCATTACTTCCCCACCAAGGACTCCCTCGCGGTCGCCATCCTGCGCGAAGGCGCCGCGGAGACCACCGCGTTCTTCGCTGAGCAAGAGGGTCGCTCCGACGCGGCGGGCGTGCTGTTCGACTACGTGCGGCACGCTCTGGACGATCTCAGCGATCCGCGGGCCGCGGGGTTCATCACCGCGATCAGCGGCCTGGGTGCGCACGAAGAGATCACCACCGTATTGCAGGATGAGGAGAGTGTTGTCCGCGAGAACCTGACGTCCTGGGTGGAACGAGCCCAGCGAGACGGTCAGATCCGTGACGATCTCAGTGTAGAGAGGATCACCGAGTGGATCCTGCTGCTCTGTGAAGGATTCGCCAGCCGGGTCACCGCCTCCGCGCGGTTCGACGTCGCCTCAGAACGGCCCCTCCTTCTGCAGCTTCTGTCCCGGTTCCTAGCACAGCCGCCGGAGAGGTGCGAATGTCCGCAACCAGGACCTGGGACAGAGCGAACGTGACGGGCAGAGACAGGGCATGGTCACGTCATTGATGGCTGATAGGACTCTTTCCGGCAGTATCTTCGCTGCGCAACGGGAGGGCTACGCTGATGCGGCGAAACCTCCTGATAGCAACGCGACAAGATCTGGGTTCCCTTAAGAGACCCTGCTGACCCACTACCTTCCGAAAAGGACTTTGGCTTCCTCGTACCGTTCCGCGGGAACCTCCTTGAGTCCGTCCAGGGCCTCAGCAAGATCCACCTTGACGATCTCTGTGCCGCGTAGTGAGGCCATATGGCCCCAGGCTTTCTCGTGGACCAGGTCGAGGGCCTTCATGCCGAACCGGGTGCCCAGCACCCGGTCGTATCCGGTGGGGTTTCCTCCGCGCTGGATGTGCCCCAAGGTGGTGTTGCGAGTCTCAATACCGGTGCGTTCCTCAATCTGAGCGGTGATGAACTCGCCGATCCCGCCCAGCCTTGGCCGCCCGTCGGCCTCCTGGCCCTTGCCGGCCAGGGCTGCTTCTGAGCCTTCGGGGATGAATCCCTCGGCGACCACCACCAGCGGTGAACGGCCGCGGGAGTGCACCTGCTCCACCCACTCGCAGACTTGGTCCACATCCACTGTCTGCTCGGGGATAAGGATTGCGTGAGCTCCGGCTGCCATCCCGGAGTGCAGCGCGATCCACCCCACATGCCGGCCCATCACCTCTGAGACCATGCACCGGTGGTGGGACTCGCCGGTGGTGCGCAGTCGGTCCATGGCATCGGTGGCGATGGAGATCGCAGTGTCGAAGCCGAAGGTGTAGTCGGTGGCCTTGAGGTCATTGTCGATGGTCTTGGGCACCCCGACCACAGGGATCCCCTCGTCGGCCAGCCGCTTGGCCCCGGCCAGAGTGCCTTCACCGCCGATGGCGATGACCGCGTCGATGTCATGGCGCTTGAGCTGTTTGGCCATATTCTCCGGGCCTCCACCGGGGTGGTTGTAGGGGTGGGTGCGGGAAGTCCCGAGAATGGTCCCGCCCTTGCGGGAGAGACCACGGACGTCATGGCGGGTGAGTTCCACATAGTCCGCCTCGATGACGCCCCTCCAACCGGCCTTGAAACCGACGAATTCATCGCCGTAGGACTTGATGCCATGCAATACCGTGGAGCGGATCACAGCGTTGAGGCCGGGGCAGTCGCCACCGGAGGTCAGCAGTCCGATGCGCATTCTCAGGTCACTTCCTTCTTGCGACGGCGATGGGTGGTCAGCCCCTGGCGTCCTCGGCAGGAGGGTTGTTTTCTCAGTCTACGATGACGCCGGCGGCGTCATTTGTGCCTCAGCGCTACTTGCTGCCCAGTAATTTCTCAATCCGGGAGATACCCTCCACCAGGTCTTCATCGCTCAGGGCGTAGGAGAGCCGTAGGTATCCGGAGGGGCCGAATGCCTCGCCGGGCACCACGGCGACCTTCGCCTTCTCCAAGATCAGCTCAGCCAACTCCGCAGATGTGGTGGGTGTGGCGCCGTCGTACTCCTTGTTCAGAGCCCTGCGGGCATCCACGTAGGCGTAGAACGCACCCTGCGGCACCGGAGTATGGAACCCGGCTACATTGTTGAGCTTCTCCACAATGAGCTTGCGCCGCCTGTCGAAAGCCTTATGCATCGCCTCAATCGGCTCCACCGGCCCGGTGACCGCGGCCAGTGCCGCCCGCTGGGACACATTGGCCACATTGGAGGTCAGATGGGTCTGCAGGGTGGTAGCCGCTTTGACCACATCGGCGGGGCCCACCATCCAACCCACCCGCCAGCCGGTCATCGCGAAGGTTTTGGCCACTCCGGAGAGGATCACCACTTGGTCGGCCAGCTCTGGGACTGAGGCGATGGAGGTGAAGGGCACACCGTCGTAGGTGAGCTTCTCGTAGATCTCATCGGTGATCACCCACAGTCCCCGCTCCGCAGCCCAGTGCCCGATCGCAGCGGTCTCTTCCGGGGAGTAGACCGCACCGGTGGGGTTGGAGGGGCTGACGAACAGCAGCGCCTTGGTCCGTTCGGTCACCGCGGCCTCCAGCTGGTCCACGGTGACCTTGTAGCCCTGCTCCGGGCCGGCGAAGACTTCCACAGTGGAGCCGCCGGCCAGTTTGATCGCCTCCGGATAAGTGGTCCAGAACGGGGAGGGCACGATCACTTCGTCGCCGGGATTCACCAGCGTGGCTAGCGAGGCGTAGACCGCCTGCTTGCCGCCGTTGGTCACAAGCACCTGGTGAGCCTCCACGGCATACCCGGAGTCCCGGGAAGTCTTCTCCGCGATGGCTTCGCGCAGCTCAGGCAGACCGGCCGCAGGGGTGTACTTATGGTTCTTGGGATCCTTGGCCGCGGTCACTGCGGCCTCGACAATATGCTCCGGGGTGGGGAAGTCCGGCTCCCCGGCGCCGAAGCCGATCACATCCTCCCCGGCTGCTTTCAGGGCTTTGGCCTTGGCATCGACCTTCATCGTGGCCGACTCGGCGATTGAGCTGATCCGGGCGGAGACTCGAGCTTGAGGTAGCACCATGGCACCAGCCTACCGTTTGGCGTTCTTATGCGCGCCGGCGTAGACTGGTCTGTCGGTGTCCAGAACACCTCTACTGGCCGTGCCCTTAGCACTTGCGCTGAGCGTGGCCATAGGGCAGTGGCGCAATTGGTAGCGCAACGGTCTCCAAAACCGTAGGTTGCAGGTTCAAGTCCTGTCTGCCCTGCGACCTCCCCGTGCCGGAACTGGTTCAGGGAGCGGCCCCTAACCCGTAAACAGATGGAGTCTTCGTGTCCCAGACACCAGTGACCGACGCCGGTGGTCCTTCCTCCGGCGGCTCGGGCCCGAAGAATCCCTTCAGCAGGACATGGCTGTTCCTCAAGCAGGTCTTCGACGAACTGCGCAAGGTCATTGTCCCCACCCGGCGGGAGCTGCTGAACTACACCCTGGTGGTTCTGGTGTTCGTGCTGATCGTCATCGGAATCGTCACCGGACTGGACTGGGTGCTGGACAACCTCGCCCAGGTGGTCTTCGGCGGCGGCACGGGCGGCTAGCACAACTACAGGACAACGACGCCGGCTCGCCGGCTTACGCACCACATCGACTTAGGAGAAACGTGTCTGATCAGGAACTGACGCAGGACGCACCCGCGGAGGCCGAGGCCCCCGAGGAGAAGTCCTACGAGGAGCGCGCCGAGGAGCTGAAGTCCAAGCTGCGCCGCGACCTCGGTGACTGGTACGTGATCCACACCTACGCCGGGTACGAAAAGTCGGTGAAGTCCAACCTGGAAACCCGCATCCAGACCCAGGACCTGGAGGACGAGATCTACGAGATCGAGGTCCCTATGGAAGAGGTCGTGGAGATCAAGAACACCCAGCGCAAAGTGGTCAACCGGGTCCGTATCCCCGGCTACGTGCTGGTGCGCATGGAACTCACCGATGAGTCCTGGGGCGTGGTGCGCCATACCCCAGGCGTCACCGGGTTCGTGGGCAACGCACACGATCCGCAGCCGTTGAGCACCGATGAGGTCTTCAACATGCTCGCCGAGCACCGCTTGGGCAAGCCCGGTGAGAAGAAGGTCGAGGTGCTCGAGGGCGAGGATGCCCCCGCCGCATCACGGGCCGAGCAGGTCAAGGTGGACTTCGAGGTCGGCGAGTCTGTCACGGTTACCGACGGCCCCTTCGCCACCCTGCCGGCTACCATCTCGGAGATCAACGCCGACTCCCGCACCCTGGTGGTGCTGGTCTCGATCTTCGAGCGCGAAACCCCGGTCACCCTGAACTTCAACCAGGTTGAAAAGATTTACTAGCGATCACGCTACTGACTGGAGGTGCCGCAGCACTTACCCTGCTGTGGCCAGATAACTGAAGCTTGCGGCGTCGTGGTTTCTGCTTTGAACCTACCGACGTCGCTCCGGGCGGCCCGGCCAGGTCCGCCCACCCCTTGCCCCTCGCTCCTGAGCGGCAAGGAAACCCGCAAGAACTGTAAGGACAGATTATGGCCCCCAAGAAAAAGGTCACCGGTCTGATCAAGCTGCAGATCCAGGCAGGTGCGGCCAACCCCGCCCCGCCCATCGGCCCTGCGCTCGGTCAGCACGGTGTCAACATCATGGAGTTCTGCAAGGCCTACAACGCTGCGACTGAGAACCAGCGTGGCAATGTGGTCCCTGTGGAGATCACGGTCTACGAGGACCGCTCCTTCACCTTCATCACCAAGACCCCGCCGGCTGCCGAGCTGATCAAGAAGGCCGCTGGGGTCAAGAAGGGCTCCGGCGTGCCGCACACCGATAAGGTCGGCAAGCTCACCAAGGCCCAGATCGAAGAGATCGCTCAGACCAAGATGGAGGACCTCAACGCCAACGACATCGAGGCTGCTGCCAAGATCGTGGCCGGCACCGCCCGCTCCATGGGCATCACCGTCGAGGCCTGATCAGAAGATCGCTCAGTGCATGATCTGTGCAGTATCTGAGGGGCAAATCCCCTGAAACTGGTGCACAAATCACGCACTCAACACCAAAAGAACAGAAGAGTCCGGATGATCCGGACAGTGGGAGGGGCCGAGCGCGGCCCGCGTACCACAACTGCTAAGGAGAAAACGCAGATGGCAAAGCGCAGCAAAGCATATAAGGCCGCAGCTGAGAAGATCGGCGAGGACAACGTCTACTCCCCGGCTGAGGCAGTGGCTCTGGCCAAGGAGACCAACCCGTCCAAGTCAGATGCCACCGTAGAGGTCGCCTTCCGGCTCTCGGTGGACCCCCGCAAGGCCGACCAGATGGTCCGCGGCACCGTGAACCTGCCCCACGGCACCGGTAAGACCGCCCGCGTGGTGGTCTTCGCCCAGGGCGACAATGTGACCAAGGCCGAGGAGGCCGGAGCTGACCACGTGGGCGGCGACGAACTGATCGCCAAGGTCGTTGAGGGCTGGACGGACTTCGACGCCGCTGTGGCCTCACCGGACATGATGGGCAAGGTCGGCCGGCTCGGTAAGGTGCTAGGTCCCCGCAACCTGATGCCCAACCCCAAGACCGGTACTGTGACCCCGGATGTGGCTAAGGCTGTGAGTGAGATCAAGGGCGGAAAGATCGACTTCCGCGTGGACAAGCACTCCAATCTTCACTTCATCATCGGTAAGACCAGCTTCGAGCCCAAGCAGCTGGCTGAGAACTACGCCGCCGCACTGGAGGAGATCCTGCGCCTGAAGCCTTCGGCTTCCAAGGGCCGATACATCCAAAAGGCCACCGTATCCACCACCTTCGGCCCCGGCATCCCTGTGGATCCCAACGTGACCAAAGTGGTGCTCTGATCCGCAGATGACGATGCCGGCGGGTTGAGTTTCCAACCTAAGGCGCAGCAGTAAGGCCCGGCTCCCACATGAAGCCGGGCCTTCTGCCGTCTGTGCCGGGTATCGTCAGGTCGGGATTCCTCAGCTCCTTCGATGTTCTGCACACCGCCTTCTCGTGGAATGCAGCCCAGTGGGCTGCCGCTTCTATGCCTATGAGAGTCACGGTGAAGAAGCTGAGGAAGGGTAGGTTCTCGTCGTCACATGCTGTCCAGATGAAGACCAGCATGCCGATGGCGACAAATACACTCAGAGTGGCCAACGGCCTTGGGTGCTTGAGGCGAAACACTCAGGCCACCTGCCTGTTGTGCTCCTGCTCGATCCTGGTGACTCGTTTCAGGATGTCCGGGAAAGGTGAGTCGATCGATTCGATTTGGTTCGGCCGCCGCGGCGCGTGTAGAGTAGCCAATTGACCAAAGACCGCCGGTCGTTCACGCCGTGAAGATCCAGTTGGCGCTGGAGCTTCGGTCACCGAAAGAACTTCGGACAACGGCAGAACTGTAAAGAACCCTCACGGGTCGTCCTGCGCAGGTGAGATAAGAGCCAACCCGCAACTGAAACCAACCGGCGAACCCGGCTTGTCCTCAGTTCTGTGAAGCCCTGTCTGCCCTGCGCAGCGGGGCATTTTTTATGCGCCAGGCACCCGTGACTCTGACCGGCACAGTAATCGGAAGGAGTGCCATGGCGAATCCTGAGAAGGCAGCAGCCGTTGCAGAGCTCAAGGAGCTCTTCAACGAGTCCAGCGCTGCTGTGCTCACGGAGTACCGCGGCCTCTCCGTGGGCCAGCTGCAGACTCTGCGCCGGTCCGTGCGGGAGAACGCAAACTACGCCGTGGTGAAGAACACGCTCACCGAGATCGCAGCCAAGGAAGTCGGCATCGAGGCCTTCGACGGCAAGATGGAAGGCCCCTCTGCGATCGCCTTCGTCCACGGAGACCCCGTGGACGTAGCCAAGGCGCTGCGTGACTTCGCCAAGGACAACCCTCAGCTCATCGTCAAGGGCGGCTACATGGATGGCAAGCCCCTGAACGAGGATGAGGTCAAGAAGCTCGCGGATCTTGAATCCCGTGAGGTTCTGCTCGGCAAGCTGGCTGGCGCCTTCATCGGCGCCCAGTCCAAGGCAGCCGGCACCTTCCAGGCCCCGATCTCCAAGATCGTACGGACCGTGGAAGCCCTGCGCACAAAGCAGGAAGAAGCTGCCTGACACCTGTCAGAGCAACACAAACGCAAGATCCGCAAAAGCATCAAGAAACAGAAGTAAGGAGCCAACCCCATGGCTAAGCTGAGCAATGACGAACTGCTTGAGCAGTTCAAGGAGATGAGCCTGATCGAGCTCTCCGAGTTCGTGAAGCTGTTCGAGGAGACCTTCGACGTCACCGCCGCCGCCCCCGTGGCAGTGGCAGGCGCTGCCCCTGCAGCAGGCGACGGCGACGACGCCGCTGAGGAGCAGACCGAGTTCGACGTGGTCCTGGAAGCCGCCGGCGACAAGAAGATCGGCGTCATCAAGGAGGTGCGCGGTCTGACCTCCCTCGGCCTGAAGGAGGCCAAGGAGCTGGTCGACGGTGCACCCAAGGCCGTGCTCGAGGGCGTGGACAAGGAAGCTGCCGAGAAGGCCAAGGAGGCCCTGGAGGGCGCAGGCGCCACCGTCACCCTGAAGTAAGAGCCTCGTCTCTCACACAAAGGGACCCCGGAGTCTTTCTCCGGGGTCCCTTTGTGTGAGAGGGAAGCCCGCGTAACGCGGCTAAGAACCGAAGGGGGTCTCCCGTCGGCGGGATCAGCACCCTCAGATGCGGGTGCCGGGTTTGGGGCGCAGGCCCGCGGCGATCAGCGCGATGCCGGCCAGCGAGCAGATCACCAGTCCCACCATCAGCGGGTCCATGCTCAGCCCGAAAGCCACTGAAGCCACCACCCAGCCCGCCAGCACCAGGGCCACCAGGGCGAAGACCATCGATCCCAGCCGGATGCCCTGTCGGTCACCGGCGGCCGAGACTGCCGCCACCTCACCGGTGAAAGCGGGACTCACTGCTCCGGGCTCCGGGGCCTGAGCCTCAGCGCGCTCCCACCATCGGGGCTTGCGCTCCGGCTCCTTCCAGGTGAAGTCAGCCTCCGACTGCGCCTTCAGCGACTCAGCGAGCAGCGCATCCACATCCTCCGGCTCAGGCGGCAGGGGAGTGGTGGGCTGGTGACTGCGGGGCACCCGCTCTGTGGCGGCGTCGTCATGGTTCTTCTTACTCATTGGTCTGCTCCTCCTCGAAGATACCCAGCTCCTCCTGCTCATAGGTGGTCTCGTCGTAGACCACCACATTGCCGAACGCATTGGCCACGCTCAGCTGCACAGTGCCGACGGCCACCTCCGGCCCGTGATCCCGGGTGGTGGCACCGATCCCGCTGTCGGACTCCCACACCTCCTGGGTGCGGATCTCGACATTGCCTAAGAAGTTCCCCGGGTCTATCTCCCAGAAGACGTCGTCGGGCAGGATCACAGTGGTGTTGGCGAAGGCGTTGTTGATCTCCACCACCGTGTGGAAGTCTCGGATGGCCAGGAACTCGGCCGACTCGGCGTCGTCGGAGAAGTCCACGGCGTCGGCCTCGGTGAACTCATCGGCCAGGTAGCGCAGATCCATCGTAGTGTTGGCGAAGGCGGTATTCGCTGTGCCCGCCTGGGTGGTGTAGTTGCCGAAGACATGGTTCGAGCTGTCCTGCAGATTTGACGGCCCCACCAGGAACACCACAAGCATTAAGGCGGTGAAGATGCCCAGCAGCCCGCCACGGCCCTTCTTGCCGCGCACCGCCGAGACCAGGTGCATCAGTGCCAGCAGGATCACCACCGCGGCCAGGCCCAGCACCACCGCATTGGTGGCAGCCAGACCGATAGTGGTGGCGAACCACATGCCGGCAGCGATCAGCGGGATCGCCAGCAGCAGCAGACCGAAGCTGACCAGCCGGCGGCGGCGCTTCTCCTCACGGATCCGGGGATCCTCCTGCGGTTTGGTCTTGGGGGCGGCCTTCACCCCTGTCGCAGGGGCGTGGGCCTGCCCGTACCCGCCTGCTGTGGGATAGGGACTGGTATAGGGCGCAGCACCCTGCTGAGCCTGCTCAGGCCCCTCCTTGGGATACCAGGCAGGTTTTCCGTCTTCCCGGCGGCTGGCATCGGCGTGCTGGCCATCTGCACCTGGCTGCTGCCCCTCTGACCCGGCCCCGCTACGCGGTTCAGAGGGTGGCGCTTTTGGGGAGCTGCCCCGGCTGCCGTGCTGGTCGGTGCCCTTCTGGTAGCTGCGGAAGATCGCCCACAGCAGCCAGGCCACCAGTCCGATGATCACCAGGTTCAGCAGGATCGCGAAGGGCCCCACAATATTGGGGGTGAACACGTTGATCGCCCCGATCCCGCCCAGAATCGCCGCTCCCCAGAACCCGGAGGGGTAGGAGCCGCGCAGCGCCTGCTGAGCGTGAATGCGTCCCTGGGCGTCCGGCAGGAACATCCAAGCCAGCCCGTAGAACAGAGCCATCGGGGAGAAGAAGATGAAGAAGGCGATCACGCCCAGGCCGCGCACCAGTGCGGTGTCCCAGCCCAGCTTGCCGGCTACTGCGGCGAACACGCCCCCGGCCCAGGCGCCCTGGGGACGGTGCAGCCCGAGGGTGCGGACCCAGTCGAAGATCTGATGGCCAGCCTCGCGGCGGCCGTGCTGTGAAGTGTTCATGGCTTAAGTCTCCCGTCCGGAACACATCCGCCGCTATGCGGGACCGCCCTGATCCGACCCTGATCCATACCCCTAAACCCTCTGCGGCCCTGCCCCAGCAGACGGTTGCCGTGACACTATGGAACGGTGGAACCCACGACGACGCCGAGCAGCCAGGTGCCCCAGCGGCCGCCACTGCGCCGCGCCTCGGACACCCCAGTGGCCGGGGTATGCCTGGGGCTCTCCCGGCATCTGGGGATCTCGGTTCCCCTGGTGAGAGTGCTCTTCATCGGGCTGGCCCTGGCCGCAGGTGTGGGACTGCTGCTCTACTGCTGGCTGTGGATCTTTGTGCCCACTGAAGAGGAGCCCACCCCAGGCGCGGCCCGGCGGGGGCTCAGCGGCCCGGCAGTGCAGGAGACCTCCCCGCCGCCAGCTGCGGGTTCCGGCAGCGGCTGGCGGGCTGCGCTGCAGCGCGGACTCGACGCCCTGACCTCCTCCCCTGAGGTGCTGCTGGGCTGTGCGTTACTGGCAGTCAGCGGCATGTTCCTGGCCCAGCTGCTGGGCTTCACCATGGACTGGCGCACAGTGGTGGCCCCGGCTGTGATCCTGGGCGGAGTGATCCTGGCCTGGACTCAGATCGACCGCACACATGCCGACAGCTCAGACCCCGCCCAGCGCAGCGCGGCGCTCTGGCAGGTCAGCTTCGGCGCCGGACTGGTGATGGTCGCCGTACTGGTGATCGCCGGCGGCCTGGTGGGCGCCGGGGAGCTGATCACTGGGCTGATCGTCGGGGCCATGCTGCTGGCCGGGCTCGCCCTGGTGCTGGCCCCATGGTTCATCAAGCTCTATCGCACCGCCCAGGTGGACCGGGAACGGGCCGCAGCCGAGGCCGAGCGCGCCGATATCGCCGCCCACCTGCACGACTCAGTGCTGCAGACCCTGGCCATGATCCAAAAGCAGAAGGCTGACCCTGCGGCAGTGGAGAGTCTGGCCCGCGGGCAGGAACGTCAGCTACGGGCTTGGCTCTACCGGCAGAACGCCCAGGCCACCGGCAGTCTGAAGGACCAGGTTATGGCAGTGGCCGCCGAGCTGGAGGAACTGCACTCAGTGCCGGTGGAGGTAGTGACCGTGGGTGAATCCCGGCGGAACTACCACCAACCACTGGTAGCGGCTACCCGGGAGGCCATCCTCAACGCGATCAGACATGCTGGACCGGCCTCGGTGTACATCGAATCCACCCACGGCGAGGATGCTGTGTTCGTCCGCGACCGCGGGCAGGGCTTCGACCTGGAGGGTATCGCCGAGGACCGGATGGGGGTGCGGGAGTCCATCATCGGCCGGATGGACCGAGCTGGTGGGAGCGCCCGAATCAGATCCACCGAGCGCGGCACCGAGGTCCAGCTGTTCCTGCCCCATGATGCTCATGCGGCTTCCCACAATCGTCCCGGCGATGAAGGCGCTTCTTCATCTCGCTCGACCCAATCGTCCACCCCGATGCAGGCCCAGCCCACCCCCAACGGCAGAGAGGTGCATGATGATCACTGAGACCAGCAGGCGGCGTCACGTGGTGATTGTTGACGACCACGGCATCTTCCGGTCCGGGCTCAAGGCCGAGCTGGGCGATGCCGTGGAGGTGGTCGGTGAGGCGCCCACCGTGGACGAGGCCGCACAGATGATCCGCCACACCAGACCCGAGGTAGTGCTGTTGGATGTGCACTTACCCGGCGGCACCGGCGGCGGCGGGGCTGAGGTGGTCAAGCTCTGTCGCGACCTGCTGGAAGAGGTGCGTTTCTTGGCGATCAGCGTCTCGGACGAGGCCACCGATGTCGTCTCAGTGATCCGTGCCGGAGCCAGGGGCTATGTCACCAAGACCATCAGCACCCAGGAGCTGATCAGCGCCATCGATGCTGTGGCAGCCGGCGACGCCGTCTTCTCACCACGTCTGGCAGGTTTCGTTCTGGACGCCTTCGGCACCTCCGGGCTGGTGGAGGATGTCCGTGACGAGGAGCTGGATCGGCTCTCGGCCAGAGAGGTGGAGGTGATGCGGCTGATCGCCCGCGGCTACACCTACCGGGAGATAGCCTCCGAGCTGTTCATCTCGATCAAAACTGTGGAGACCCATGTGTCCAAGGTGCTGCGCAAACTGCAGCTGAGCTCCCGCCACGAACTCACCCGCTGGGCGGAGCAGAGAAGGATCGTCTGAGGAAAGCCGCCGGACCAGCTCTGAGCAGGCGCCGGGGCAGTCTCAGCGGAGCAGGGCGGGGATCTGGCCGGGGTGGTCCACCACATCGGTGATCCAACCGGTGTTCAGGCCGCGGGCGATCTCGCCATCGTCCCCGGAGCCGCCGCGGGTGATGATCCGCCGGCTGATTCCCACCCCCTGAGCGCCGAAGGCGTCGTTGAAGGGCTTATCGCCGACCATCACCGCATGTTCCGGGGCAGCTCCGGCCATCTGAAGTGCGTATTGGAAGATCGCCGGATGAGGCTTCTTCAGCCCGAACTCGTTGGAGCACACCCAGCCGGCGATGTGCTCCCCCAGCCTGTAGCCGCGGATGATGCTGCGCACCCCGGGACCGCAGATGGTGTTGGAGACTACGATGACGCGGCGCCCGGTCTCTGAGCAGAACTCCAGCAGTTCCCGGATCCCCTCCCGTTCGGTCTTCACCGACTTGGACTGGTACAGGGCCATCTGCAGCTGCTCGGCCTCAGCCAGCAGCGCCTGATGCTGCTGCTCGGAAACCAGCCCATCGGTGAACTCACCCCAGTACTGGCGGGCGGTGATCTCCCGGTAGCTGGCCTCCTCATCCTGGGAGCCCTTGTGCAGCTTGTACCGCTCATGGGCCGCTCGCACAATTTCCAGCCCGCGGCCGGGCTGCACCGGTGCGCCGGCCTGGCGCAGCACGGCTTCCAGGGCATCGGCGGCAGTCGCGAAGGGGGCCTGCGGCTTCGCCGAATGGGAGACCACCCCGCCGTGGTCCAGCAGAATCACCTGGTTCTGCACCTGCGGCAGGGTGGAGGACGGCCACGCCGGGCTGGTACTGGGCGCCGACAGCGGGGTTCCGTTCGCGGCAGGGGAGGGCCGGGCGGCGTCGTCGTTCTCTGCTGCCGACCTCAGCAGCTCAAGCAGCTCAGCAGGATCCTCCACCACAGCCTCCGGGATGTCCGGCACCGGGAAGGGCGGTTCATCGGTGTGCTGGGAGCGGGTGAGCACCACTGCGCCCACCCCGGCACGGCGCCCGGCGACCAGGTCGCGGTCCAGGGTGTCACCCACGTACCAGCAGTCGGTCAGCTCAGCGCCGAGTGCCGTCGCGGCGCGGCGGAGCATATCCGGATGAGGTTTGCGGATGCCCGCCTCATCGGAGTAGATCTGCACGCCGAAAGCTTCATCGAGTCCCAGCTGGGAAAGGATGCGGCGGTGACTGCGCCCGGAATGCGCATTGGACACCACGCCCAGTGCTATGCCCTGCTGCTGGGCGTAAGCGATGAGTTCTGCGGCTCCAGGGCGCAGATTGTGCTCGGTGAGCGCGGTGGCCATGGTGTCCAGCAGATCTGCGCCGTCACCGCTGAGCACCGCACGAGCCGTCTCCGGCAGCTCGGCGAAGTAGAACTCCAGAATCTCCGCCACCGTCAGCTCACGCGGGCTCCGGCGGCGGGAGGCGGCATGCTTCCAGTGCTTCAGCGCAGTGGACCCAGCGCCCAGAGCCTCCTCCAGTTGGGCGGCAGGAACCTCAATCCCCGCGGCGGCCAGGCGCTGCTGGAGCAACCGGGCGAATTCGGCCCGGCCCTCGGGACGCTTGGCGGTCAGGATGATCACCCCGCCGAAGTCCAGCAGCAGAGCCTTGGGGCGGCGTTCCAGTGGGCGGGGCAGAGCAGTGTCGGTCATGGGAGCCTTTCAGCTGGAACGGTTCAGAAGCACAACGAGGCTGAAAGTACGAACGCGCGGTGACACGTGAGCGGACGGTGGGTAAACAGTCGTGGAACGTTCCACAACAATCTGCTGGAACGCAACAGTTGGGCACGATTTCGCTACTTCCGCCGCCTAATCTGACCCTCATGGCCAGCCTTACGACCTCCGCGGCTCAGCGCCGACGCGCCGGGCGCAAACCCACCATTCACGACGTCGCCGAGGCAGCCGGGGTCTCCAAATCAGCAGTCAGTCTGGCCATCCGTAACCAGCGCGGAGTTTCCGAGGCCACCCGGGAGCACATTCTGCAGGTGGCCCAGGAGCTGGGCTACCGATCTAATGTGTGGGCCCGCTCCCTGGTGCAGGGCCGCACCGGACTGATTGGGATTCTGCTGCAGGACCTGGGCAACAGCTACCACCGCGACGTCACCGCAGGGGTGGAGGACGCCGCGGTGCAGAATAACCTGCGCCTGGTGATCGGACACGGGCGCCGAGATGCCAAACGTCTGCAGGCTGAACTGGACTCACTGCTGGCTCTGGGGGTTGAGGGCGTGGTGATCGTCTCCTCCTGGGTGCCTCCGCACTATCTGGAGAAGGTGGGCAAGCGGGTCCCACTGGTGGTGGTCGGACGGCTGCCGTACCGGGTGCCCGGGGTGGACACGGTGGCCAACCGGGATGAGGAGGGTGCCAAGCAGGCGGTGCAGCACCTGATCGGGCTGGGGCACGCCCGGATGGCCCACCTGACCGGCTCGTCCAGACCGGCGGCCATGCACCGGCGGGCGGCCTTCAGCGAAATGATGCGTCGGATGCTGCCGGATGTGGACCCGCAGGTGGAGGGCCCGGAGCAGCTTGAAGCCGCCATCAAGTACCTGGTGTTCCAGATCCAGCAGGAGAAGGGCGCTCCCACCGCGGTGTTCACTCAGAACGACCGGGTGGCCGCCGACCTGGTGGGAGCCTGTCTGGACGCCGGGCTCCGACTGCCGGGGCAGCTGAGCATCGTGGGCTATGACAACTCCAGTGTCTGCCGGATGCTCCGCCCACAGCTGACCAGCGTGGACCAGCCGCGGGCCCGGATGGGGGAGCTGGCCCTGGAGATGCTCAGCGAGCGGATCGCCGGCCGGGCTGAAGATAGGCACATCACCATCGCTCCCAAACTGGTGGTCAGGGAGTCCACCACGACGCCGCGGGACTGAGAACCTACCGGAGAATCCCGGTCAGTTGAAGCTGCTCGGCGAAGTGGCAGGCGGTCTGGCGGCCCTCACCGGTCCCTCGCAGCGGGGGAGTCTCGGTGGCGCAGATCTCCTGGGCGAACCGGCAGCGGCTGCGGAAGGGGCAGCCGGAGGGCTTCTCCGTGGGGTCCGGAAGCTCCCCGGAGATCTCGATGCGCGCACGCCCGCGCTGCCTCACCGGGTCCGCGATAGGCACCGCGGAGAGCAGGGTCTCGGTATAGGGGTGCATGGGCCGGGTGAACAGTTCCGCGGTGGGGGCGGTCTCCACCAGCTTGCCCAGGTACATCACCGCCACCCGGTCGCTGAGGTGCTCCACGGTGGACATGTCATGGGAGATGAACAGGTAGCTCAGTCCCCGCTCGGCCTGCAGCCTGGCCATCAGGTCCAGCACCTGGGCGCGCACCGAGACGTCCAGGGCGGAGACCGCCTCATCTGCCACCAGCACCTGCGGGTCGGTGGCGATGGCCCGGGCGATCCCGATCCGCTGGCGCTGGCCCCCGGAGAAGGCGTGGGGGTAGCGCTCGAGGTGCTCGGACTCCAGGCCCACCAGCTCCAGCAGCTCCACCAACCAGTTGTCAGAGATCGGCCCGTCCCCGCGGACCGGCTCCAGCAGGATGTCCCGCACCGTCATCCGAGGGTTCAGCGAGGCGAAGGGGTCCTGGAACACCATCCGCATCTGGCGGCGGTACTCGCGCAGCTGGCGCTCCGGCACCGCCGCCACATCCCCCGTGACATGTGTGGTCAGCCGCTGGAGGACGGTGCCGCCGGTGGGCTTCTCCACCCGCAGCAGGCATTTGGCCAGCGTGGACTTCCCGCAGCCGGACTCACCCACCAGGCCGAGGGTCTCCCCGGCGTAGATGTCCAGGTCCACCCCGTCCACCGCGCGCAGCTGGTTGCGCTGCAGTCCTAGCGCACCGGACTTCAGGATGAAGGAGCGGGTCAGGTTCCGCACCTCCACCAGCGGCTTGGCCGCATCTGCCGCGGCTGTCGTCGTCGCGCTGCCCCTGACGGTGGCCACGGAGGCCGACGTTATGGCTCCGAAACCAGTAGAACTGTGGGCGTTGGTGCCCACCGAACGGAAAGGGGCAAGGGGTGGGGATCCAGGACGCTCCGTGGGCACCCGGAGCTTGGGGGTGGCCTTCAGCAGCATCTGCGTATAGGAGTGCTCCGCGGCGGCGAAGAGATCATGGACCTCGCGGTGCTCCACCACCTCGCCGCGGCGCATCACCGAGACCTCATCGGCCATCTCGGCCACCACGCCCAGGTCATGGGTGATGAACAGGATCGCCATATCGCGCTCGGCCTGGATCTCCCGCAGCAGGTCCAGGATCTGAGCCTGGGTGGTGACATCCAGGGCGGTGGTGGGCTCATCGGCGATCAGCAGACGCGGCTGACCGGCCAGAGCGATGGCGATCATCGCCCGCTGCCGCATGCCTCCGGAGAGCTCAAAGGGATAGGACTTGGCGCGCAGCTCTGAGCGGGGGATGCGCACTGCGCGCAGCGCCTCCACCGCCGCCTCCCAGGACTCCTTCTTGGTCAGTCCCCGGTGCAGGCGCATGGCCTCGGCGATCTGGAATCCCACAGTGTGCAGGGGGGAGAGACTGCGCGCCGGCTCCTGGAAGATCATCCCGATCTCCCCGCCGCGGATATGCCGCATCCGCCGGCCACGGGGCTTGAGGTCAGCCAGGTCCAGCACCTGGCCGTCAGACTGGTGGAAGAGCATCTGCCCGCCGGCCACCCTTCCCGGCGGGTCCAGCAGCCCCAGAGCGGCACGTGCGGTCTGCGACTTCCCGGAGCCGGATTCTCCCACCAGACAGTGCACCTGGTTCTCCCGGATGGTCAGGTCTGCCGCGGCCACTGCGGTGACCAGCCGCTCCTCGGTGGGGAACTCCACAGTCAGCCCGCTGATCTCCAGCAGCGGAGCAGGGGCAGAAAGATGAGAGGACGGCGTCGTCATCAATGTCTCGGTCATCACCTCCGTTGGCTCGCTTCCCGCTGCATCATGCGGCTGGGTGGCATCCTGCGGCTGTCTCATCGTGCGCCTCCATAGGGGTCGGCGGCGTCGCGCAGCCCGTCGCCCAGGAAGTTCAGCGCCAGGGTGGCGATGACCACCGCGGCGGAAGGAACGATCAGCAGCCAGGGAGCGGTGATCACGCTGCGGATGTTCTGCGCCTCCTGCAGCAGCACACCCCAGGAAACGATCGGCGGCTGCAATCCCAGGCCCAGGAAGCTCAGGGATGTCTCGGCCAGAATCATCGCCGGCACCGCCAAGGTCACCGAGGCAATGATGTGGCTGGTCAGACTAGGCAGGATATGCCGGCGGATCACCCGGAACCGACTGACCCCGTCCAACCGGGCGGCCACCACATAGTCCTCGCTGCGCAGGGAGAGCACACGACCTCGCACCTCGCGGGAGAGTGAGGTCCAGCCGATCAGGGAGAGCAGCACGGTGATCGCGAAGTAGATGGTCAGCGGTCCCCACTCCCTGGGGATCGCCGCGGCCAGGGCCATCCACAGCGGGATCGAGGGCAGCGACATGAACAGTTCGGTGATGCGCTGGATGAAGGCATCGATGGGCCCGCGGAAGAACCCCGCCACGGCCCCCAGGGTGATGCCGATGACCAGGCTCAGCGCCACCCCGATCAGACCGATGGACATCGAGACCTGGGTGCCGTAGACGACCCGGGAGAAGATATCTCGCCCATTGGCGTCGGCGCCCATCAGGAAGAACGGCGCATCGGCCTCCTGGGGAGCGAAGAGCTTGCGGTCTGTGGTGAACAGGCCCAGGAACCGATAGTCATGCCCGGAGGAGACGAAAAACCCGAGCTTGTGCAGCTCATCGGGGTCCTGGGTGTAGTAGCGGTTCCAGGAGACCGGGTCGATCTCCTGGGTGTAGCCGTGCACATAGAGGCCGAAACCCCGGCCGTCCCCAGGATCGGTGAGGGTGATCGACTGCGGTGCAACATAGGGGTAGTCAGGGTTGTAGTCCCCCGCCGGCCGCGGAGCGATGACATCGGCGAAGATCGCGATGA
The DNA here is from genome assembly GCF_008711175.1 of Nesterenkonia ebinurensis. Classification (GTDB taxonomy): domain Bacteria; phylum Actinomycetota; class Actinomycetes; order Actinomycetales; family Micrococcaceae; genus Nesterenkonia; species Nesterenkonia ebinurensis. The sequence continues at coordinate 79,855 of NZ_VWNF01000032.1, read as the reverse complement.
GGTACACGCCGACGATGATCCATAGGGAGACCACCGCCAACTTATGCCGTTTGAACCGCCGCCAGACCAGAGAACGGGAGGAGCGAGTGCCCACGTCCTTCTTCGAGGACGCCGCCGCCTGCTCACCCTGACTGCCCTCGGCATTGTCGGCGTCACGGTTGAAGGAGTCTTCGGGGATAGGCCCTTCGAGTGTGGTCATTGTGCGGCTCCTGAATGCTGGCGCCGGACCCGGGGGTCTGCCCAGGCGAGCACCAGATCCGAGATCACGGTGCCGATCACGGTCAGCACCCCGAGGATGAGCAGAAAGCTGCCGGCCAAGTACATGTCCTGGTTACGCAGCGCCCCCAGCAGGACCGGTCCGGTGGTGGGTAGGGAGAGGACCGAGGAGACGATGACCTCCCCAGAGATTACCGAGGGGATCGCGTATCCGATGGTGGAGATGAAGGGATTCATCGCGGCCCGCACCGGGTACCGCATCAGCAGTACGTTCTCGCGCTGGCCGCGGGCCCGGGCGGCCATCACATAGGGCTGGGCAAGCTCGTCGGAGAGATTGGCCCGGGTGATCCGGATCAGCCCGGCGGTGCCTGCGGTGGCGATGATCAGCGCAGGCACCGCCAGGTTCTGCAGCAGGTCCAGCACTCGGGCCGCTGACCAGTCAGCCTCTACATACTCCGGGGAGAACAGCCCGCCTACGCTCATGTCGAAGTAGCGGAAGGCCACATACATGAAGACCAGGGCAAGCACGAAATTCGGCACGGAGAGACCGATGAATCCGACGAAGGTCCAGAAGTAGTCACCGATGGAGTAGCGCTTCACCGCGGTGTAGATACCGATGCCGAAGGCGATGATCCAGGTGAGAAACATTGAACCGCCGGCCAGCAGCAGGGTGAAGGGCAGGTGCTCCATGATCACATCGGTAGCAGGCCGGTTCCATCTGAAGGAGTAGCCGAAGTCGAACTCGGTGAGGATGCCCCAGATCCAGGCCCAGTACTGGGCGTACCAGGGCTGGTCCAGGTTGTACCGCTCTCGCAGCACATCGACCTGCTGGGCGGTCAGGCGCCGGCCGTCTGCCTCCGCGTTGGCCATCAGCACGGAGACGAAGTCCCCCGGAGGGGCCTGGATGATGAAGAAGCAGACCAGGGAGATCAGCCAAACGGTCAGCAGCGACCAGCCGATGCGGCGGATCATGAACTGCAGCATGTGTCCCTCACTCTGTTGGTCCCAGCAGCACGCGCAGGTCGTGCTCGCGTCGCGGTCGAGTTGCCTCGGCCTTCACGCCCAAAACAGGTAGGAGGGACCTGGAGGCAGGCCCCTCCTACGCCTGTCCTCACTGATCGCTCGGGAGGTCTTCACCTTCGTACTCGTCGATATAGTCCTGGGCCTCGTCCTCATCGTCGGCCACCGCCTCATCCGGGTTCTCCCACCACCACACGGCGGGGTAGGAGGGTCCCGGATTCTGGTAGGCGGAGGCTTCGTAGAGCTCATGCGGGGCATTGCGCAGGTCGTTGTGCACCACTCCGGCGCGGTTGGGACTGGTGGAGAGACCGATGGTCCAGAAGGCTTCGGCGGAGACATCCAGCAGCTTCTCCATCAGGCGAGCCTGCTCATCCGGATCTGCGGTGACCAGGATTTCGCCGTAGAGCTCCCACTGGCGCCAGGCCGGGGACTCCTCAGGTGGGGCTTCACCGGCATCCTCACCGTCCAGGTAGTAGGAGCCCCAGGACCAAGCGTAGGCGCCGGAGTCACCGAAGGGCATGTACCAGTGCGGGCGCAGGATGGCGTCCTGCAGCCCCGCAGAGCCGTCGCGGACGTAGACGTCGAACTCTCCGGCGTCGCGGCGCTCATTGCGCAGGTCGCGGTCCATGGACTGGATCTCCATGGTGATGCCGACCTCGGCCCAATGAGCCTGGACCAGCTCGAGCACCCTGGCGTGCTCCACCGAGCGGTCGGTGGCCACATCGACGTCGAAGGTGAACGGCTGACCATCTGGTCCGAGCCGGTTGCCGTTCTCATCGGTCTCAGGCAGCACCTGGTCCAGGTAGTCGTTGGCCTGATCGAGGTCGAACTCCAGGTATTGGGTGGCCAGCTCCTCGTGGTAGTAGGGTGAGCCCTCGCGCGGGGAAGCCTGCGAGGGCTCACCCTGGCCGAAGTAGACCAGCTCGATGATCTCCTCGCGGTTCATGGCGTGACTCAGCCCTGCTTTGAAGTTGAGATCGGTGAATACCTCCCGCATCTGCTCATCCGGGTGGATGTGGTTGAAGTTGAACAGCAGAGTGTTCATATCGGTGGAGGTCACATCGATCAGGGAGAAGTCGTTGTCCTCCATGGACTCGGCCAGTAGGGGCCGGAAGTCGTGGTCGAAGTGCCGGTCCTGGTAGGAGATATTCCCGGCGGCCGCACGGAAGGCGATCACCTCAGCGGAGTCGAACACATCGAAGACCAGACGGTCGATATAGGGCAGTTGGTTGCCCTGCTCATCCACCTTCCAGTAGTAGGGGTTCCGCACGGCGGTGACCCGGGTGCCCTCATAGGCAGGGGTCTCGATGATGTAGGGATTGATCTGCGGGAGCTCAGGGTTCATCCACCGGGAGTCGAAGCCGGTGCCCAGGGTCACCCAGCCCTTGGAGGTGAACATGTCCGCCCAGTCCTCGTAGCCCTCCTCGGCGGCCAGGGCCTCGGCGTCGTCGTTGTAGTCGATGTGGAACTGCTCCAGGTAGTGCCGTGGAAACCGGTGGAACTTGCCGTCCTCCTCAGCACGGGCCAACTGGTAGAGGAAGAGGCCGTGCGGGACCTCGAACTCAAGGGTGATGGTGTAGTCACCATCGGTGGTGATGGTCGGCCAATTGCCCTCCGGATCCATGAGGTATTCGGTGGGCCCAGGGGTCAGCTCATCGTTCATCAGGACATCTTCGTATCCGAAGACGATGTCATCGGCGGTGAAGGGCTCCCCGTCTGACCAGCGGATGCCCTCCTCCAGGTGGAAGGTGTAGGTGGTGGCGTCCTCGGAGACCACCCAGTCACGGGCCACCCCTGGGGTCAGCTCGGAGGACCAGTCGCCGTCCCACCGGGCCATCGGCTCATAGGCAGCGTAGCGGCGGATCAGAGAGTCGTCGTCGTTGCCGTTCATGGCCATCTGCAGCTCGCCGCCGTACTGGCCGACTCCGTCCTTGCCGATGATGGTCACGGCCGCTTCGGGGACTCGCTGGTCAACCGGCGGGAGATCCCCTGCTTCCACGAGCTCCGCCAGGTCGGGGGCCTCACCGGTGGGGGCGGTGCGTTCACCGGCAAGGGAGGGGGCGCCGGTGGCCATCCCGGTGTCCAAGGAGCCGGCGGCTGCTGCGCCGCTGACGTTGTCTGACCCCTCTGATGTGCTGTTGTCAGGGTTCCCGCCTCCGCAGGCGGTCAGGACCAGGGCCGCGAGGGCAATCCCGGTGGTGGTTCGTGCCGCGTATCGCATGGCTGTGCCTCTCCAAGGGGTCTGGGGTAACGGGCACGGTGCCAGACACGCGGTCTGGACCGTTCCATGCGACGAGGCTAAGAACACCGGATGACCTGATGGTGAACCCTGAGGTGACATCCGGGGAAATAGTGCGGCGATTTCACTGGATCGTTCCAGTGCGGAACCCGGGTCGGGCGCGCCATGAGGTGACCTGCACCAATGCAGAGCATTGGCACGGGGCCCTGACGTCACGGTTCCCATCCCGGCCGGCAAAGCCTTGCCTGTCTCCGCACCGTCAAGTCGGCGCATCGTTCGCTCGCGCCTCACCCGTACACAGAAGGGGCCGGCGCCGGGGAGCCCCAGCACCGGCCCCTTCTGCCAGGAAGATTCGTTCAGTCGTCGAGGCCGCTGGAGAGATTCTCCAGCTGGGCGTCGAGCACTGCGTAGAAGTCGTCCTCGGTGAGGCTGCCGCCGAAGTCCCCGCCCTGGGTGGTGGTCATGATCACGGTGACGATGTTGTTGCCGTGGTCCATGGTGGCGAACCAGTAGTCGCTGCTGGCCTGGTCCTGGCAGCCTAGTCCGGTCTCGAACTCCAGGTCGGCGCAGATCATGTCCAGCTCACGGCGCAGCTCGGCCTCCAGCTCAGGGCGGATCTGCTGGTACTCGGCGCGAGCCTGCTGGTACTCCTGCAGCCACTGCTGGTACTCGGCCTGAGCCTGTGGGTCATCCAGTGGCAGCTCATCCGGCAGGTTCTCCGGCAGGGTGTCAGGAAGGGAGACCTCATTGAGGTTGAACTCCACAGCCTGAGTCTGGCGGAAACCGGTGAACCCCTGGTAGTCCACCTGCGCAATCTCCTGGCTGACCCCGAAACCGTCCTGCACATAGCGGATCTCATCGCCGGCGCAGCCGTCCAGCAAGGTGTCCACGTGGCGCTCCATCTGCTGGCCCTCCTCATAGCTGAGGATGGTCACCACCACAGCCTCAGCCTCGAACTCATCCCCAGCTACCAGGGCAGAGCCGGAGTAGGGCTCCTGAGCGAGGTCATCGTAGACGTCGCTGTTGGTGGCCAGCCGGTCCACGGCTTCGAAGCAGGCCTCGTTGTAGTCGATCTCGAACTCATCCAGGGTCTGGCGCACCTCGGCGGAGGTGGACTGCCATTCCTGCATAAAGGTGTCCAGATCGTCGTCGATCTCAGACCAGGCCTGGTCCCATTCGCCGCCGATATCGGTGCGGTCGAAGGACTCGCTCTCCACCAGCGGGAAGCTCAGGCCGATCTCGCTGAGATCCTCCGAGGAGAGCAGCAGGTGGCTGGCCTGGTCGGCCTCCAGCGTCTCCTGGGTCTCATCATCGCCCAGCAGGAACCACAGCAGTGCGACGATACCGCCGCCGATCACCACCACCGCAGCTGCGGCGATTACCCAGGGCAGCGCTGATCTCTTCCTGCCGCCCTGCGGATTCTGCTCCGGGTAGTAGGGTCCCTGCTGCGGCGGATAGCCTCCGGGCGGTTGGCCGCCCCCTGGCCCGGGATAGCCCTGCTGCGGATACTGGCCGGGCTGCTGGGGATACTGCCCGCCCTGCGGGTGCTGCTGCCACCCCGGCTGCTGAGGCTGGCCTCCGTATTGCGGCTGCTGGGGGTGAGGCCCGCCCTGACCGGACTGCTGGCTCTGTGCCGGAGGCTGCGGTACCTGACCTGGTGGTGGCCCGCCCTGCGGGTCGCCCCCGTAGGGCTGATTCGGGTGTTGATTGCCGTCCTGCGGAGGCTGAGACATATTCCGTTCCTCGTTTCGATGACGTTGTCACGCAGTCGTTCAGCTGCGCACCGCTCCATTATGCCCAAGACTCCCGCCCACCGACTGCGGCCGCCGGAACCGCCAGGCTCGCTCGCCCAGCAGCTGCAGCGCAGCAGGCACCATCACGCTGCGCACCACAAAGGCCTCCAACGCCACTCCCACCGCGAAGGCAAAGCTCATCTGCCGCACCGGGGACAGCTCAGCGGAGACGAAGCCCACGAACACCGAGACCATGATCAGCCCGCAGGCCAGCACCACCGGCCGGGACCGGCGCAGCCCCTCATTGACCACCGCCCAACCCGGAATCCCCTCCCGCCGGGCATCCTGCATCCCGGAGGTGATGAACAGCTGATAGTCAATGGCCAGACCGAACAGCAGCCCGGAGAGCAGCACCGGCAAGAAGGCCACAGTGACACCGGGCTCGGCAATCCCCAGCAGCGAAGCCCCATAGCCCCACTGCACCACAGCGACGACGACGCCCACCGTGGCTGCCAGGCTCAGCAGGTAGCCGGCCACTGTCAGCAGCGGGATCCACAGTGACCGGAATATTGTGGTGACCACCGCCAGGCAGACCAGCACCACCGCCCCCAGGTAGAGCGGAAGCACCCGCAGCAGCAGGTCAGAGAGCTCCACATCAGCGACCACTCGGCCGGTGTAGCCCAGTGAGTCCAGCCCCCGGTCGGCTGCCAGAGTCTCCCGGCCGGATATCAGGTCCTCAGCCAGCTGAGCAGCCTCAGGATCCTCCGGGCCCACCGAGGGCACCAGGTGGATAAGCCGCCAGCGGCCGTCCTCGCTGGCGCCCAGTGGCATCGCTTGGGAGATCCGCCGGTCCTGGGCGTAGACCCGAGCCATATCCATCACCTCAATGAACTGCTGGTTCTCATTGAGCTGCTCATCCAGCTCCACCAGTACGAGAATCCGGCCGTTCTCGCCCGCTCCGAAATGCTCCCGCATCCCGTCGAAGTGTTGGTAGGCGGTGGAGGACTCAGCCTCCTCGGCCCCGGTGGGCAAGGTCAGCCGCAACCCGGCAGCCGGCAGCGCGATGATCACCAGCAGCAGTGTGGTTGCCACGAGGCAGACCACCGGGTGCCGCACCACAAAACTGATCCGCGGCGTCCTCGGCTGCTGCTCAGGCACGGCGGGGTCATGTGTCGGCAGTGGACGAGGGCGGGCGATCCTGCCGCCCACCAGCCCCACCGCCGCCGGGGTGACCGTGAGTACCGCAAGGGTCAGGGTGCCGATGGTCAGCGCGCTCACCGCGCCCATCGTGGCCATAAACGGCAGTCCGGTCAGGCCCAGGGCCAGCAGAGCGACCATATTGGTCACTGCAGCGAAGAACACCGTGCGACCAGCGGTGCCGGAGGTAACGGCGATCGCCTGGTGGACCTCCAGTCCGCCATTGCGGCGCAGTCCCCGGTATCGGTAGAGCCACAGCAGCATATAGTCCACACCCATGGCCAGGCCCAGCATCAGCGCCAGCATCAGATCGGTGGAGGTCATATCCAGCACCAGAGTCAGTCCGTAGGCCAGAGTGACCCCGACGCCGACCCCCAACCCGGCCACCATCAGCGGGAGACCTGCGGCCAGCACCGAGCGCAGCATCAGTGCCAGCACCAGGGCGGCGAAGAGCAGGCCCAGGATCTCGGTGACTCCTAGCAGGTCGGTGAAGTCCTGGACCAGCTCCAGACCGAACTCGGCACTGACTCCGGCCGGCAGATGCTCCTCCACAGTGCTGATGATCTCGGCGCGTTCGTCGGCAGACATATTCAGCGCCTGGTCGTTCAGCTGCAGGGTGAGAAGCCCCGCAGAACTGTCCGCAGTGACCGTATTGGCATCCTCCAGCAGTCGCACGAAGCGCTCACCCATCCGCAGGGTGTCCAGAGCCTCCACCGCCTCACGCACATCAGCGCTGGTGAACCTCTGGCCCGAAGTGTGCTGCTCATCCAGAGTGCCGGACTGCACTTCGGCCAGCAGCTCCTCCCGGTTCAGCCCGGTCTGCTCCTGATAGTCGTTGAGCTGGGCCTCCACCTCCTGCCAGCCTTCATTGAGGTCCCGGTAGCCCTCCACAATCTGCTGGCCCATGGCAAAGGGATCAGCGGCCCCGCTGACCTGCTCCAACTCGCCCAGGCGCTCAGTGAGGCGCTCCAGCTGAGCGCGCTGGGCATCAGAGAACGCAGTGCCGTCATCGGTGGTGACCAGCACCCGCGAGTTCCCGCCGCCGGCCTCCGGAATCTGGGCCTCCACCTGCTCGCCTACGGTCTGGAACTGCGCACCGGGGGCGCTGTAGGAGCCGGAGGGCCCGCGACCCATCAGCAGGGCACCGCCCAAGGCCAGCACTGCGATGATCAGCCAGCCGCCCAGCACCCGCCAGGGTCGCTGGGCGCACCAGCTCCCCGTCCGTTCAAGAATCCGTTCCACTGCAAATAAGGGTATATCCGGTACGTTTGTGGCGATGGACACCACCAAGGCCCGGGCGGCAGCTGTGCTCAGCGTGCTGGGTCTGTTCCTGCTGGTGGTGGCCTCCGCGGCCCCGATCCCGCGCTACAGCGGCCCCCTGCCGTTCTTAGACCGCGACGGGGACGGCTCCGCAGACGAACCCCAGGGGCTGCCCTGTCCCAGCGACCCGGAGTCAGCCGAGGAGATTCCCGCCTGGTGCGACTTCGATCAGGAGCTCCCGGAGGAGGCCCCGGACCTTGAAGAACAGCTCGGTGACAGCGCCACCCTGGATCTCAGCTGGCTGGAGCCGGTCTTTGCAGTCATCGCCCTGCTCAGCGTTCTCGGCCTGCTGATCTTCGGCAGCTATGTGCTGCTGACGTGGCTCCGGGAGCGCGGCAGTCACCGCGCCGACCCGGTGGAGGTCATCGAAGACCTCAAGTATGCGGCAGAAACCACCAGCAAGGCCCGGGGGCGCGCGCTCGTTGAAGGCTCCCCGCCCAACGCGGTGGTGGCCTGCTGGGTAGCTCTGGAGGATGCCGCTGAGGGCGCCGGGCTGCACCGCACCGGCTCCGAGACCGCCCAGGAGTTCACCGAACGGGTACTGGCTCACTGGGAGGTCGACGCTGCCACCATCACCGAGCTGGCCGAGCTCTACCGCGCAGCACGCTTCTCCCGCCAGGAGCTCACCGAAGATCACCGGCAGCGCGCTGCCGCCTGCCTGGAGAAGGTGCACTCAGCCATCCAGGACCGCCGCAACCAGCAGGAGGTGCCGTGAAGCGTGTAGTGACCGTGGGGACAGCCGCCCTGGTCTGCGGCGTCGTACTGTTCATCGCCCTCTCGGCTGGTGACCTGCTGCCCCATCCCTGGCAGCTGGGACTGGCCGTCTGCCTGGTCCTGGTGCTGGCAGCCTTCACGGTGACCGCCACGGTGCTGAACTTTGATGAGCTCACCACCCAGGTGCACTGGTTCAGCCCAGATCCGGTGGAGCCTGATCCGGTGTTCGGGGCTGCCGATCCAAGGCTGCGCCGGATCCGCAGGATGCTGCACGGAACCGACGACGCCTACTTCCGTGCCGAGCTGCACCGGTCGCTGACTCTGCTCGCCACAGAGCGAGCGGCTGCCCACGGGGTGGACACTGAGGACCCAGAAGCTCTGCGCGCCGCACTGGGACCGCAGCTGGCCGACTATCTGGCGGCCGGCCCACCCCACCGGGCCACCGCCCGAACGCTCTCCGATGTGATCCAAAGGATAGAGAACCTGTAGTGGAAAGAGCTCGCCACATTTTAGGTGTGAAGGCCGGCAAAGTCTTGCCGGCCGAGAGGTGCGCGCGGCAAGGGCCCCTGATGTTGGGGACCCGTGCAGGCACTCTGGCGTTTGAGCGGGCCACGTCAGGGAGGCGCCGCCGGGACCAACGCAGAATCGAGGAATTGTGACTGAAACAACCCAACAGCTGGCCCAGAAGGTTCTCGACCAGGTGGAGACTGCCGTGGTGGGCAAGCGCGAGCCGCTCACCCTTACCCTGGCCGCGATCCTGGCCGGCGGTCATGTGCTGTTGGAGGACCTGCCGGGCCTGGGCAAGACCCTGACCGCCCGCTCCTTCGCCCAGGCGCTGGGCCTGGACTTCGCCCGCGCACAGTTCACCCCCGACCTGCTGCCGGCCGATCTTACCGGCGCCTATGTCTACGATCAGTCCTCCGGGCAGTTCCAATTCCGCAGAGGCCCACTGTTCACCGGCCTGATGCTGGCCGATGAGATCAACCGCACCCCGCCCAAGACCCAGTCGGCACTGCTGGAGGCGATGGCTGAGAAGCAGGTCACCGTGGAGGGCCGAACCTTCACCCTGGACCGCCCCTTCCACGTGCTGGCCACCTCCAACCCGGTGGAGTATGAGGGCACCTATCCGCTGCCCGAGGCTCAGCTGGACCGGTTCCTGCTCCGGCTGAGCTTCGGCTACCCGGAGGCAGGGGATGAGCAGGAGATACTACGACGCCGCCTGGCACGTCAGCGCGAAGAGCTCACCCTGGAGCCGGCCACTGACGCCGCCGGGCTGCTGGCGATGCAGCAGGCGGTGGAGGCGATTCCGGTGGAGGATGACATCTCCGCCTACTGCGTGCGGCTGGCCGCAGCCACCCGCCGGGCCCCAGGGGTCCAGGTTGGCGCCTCCCCGCGCGGCTCCCTCGCCCTGATCCTGGTAGCCCGGGCCTATGCGGTGATCAGCGGCCGGGACTACATCATCCCGGAGGACGTCAAAGCCGTAGCCCACCCGGTGCTGGACCACCGCATTGTGCTCAAGCCGGAGCTGTGGATGTCCGACACCCGGCCGGCCCAGATCACCCAGAAGGTGCTCAGTGAGGTGCCGGTGCCCGCCGCACGGGCCGCAGACGCTGTTGCCGGAGACGCCCAGGGATGAGCGGGACGGTGGAGTCGGATCCGGAAGGGCCCAGCACAGCCAGCAGTGGTCGCTGGCTGCTCACTCACGCTCACCTGCGGGCCGTACTGATCGCCACCCTGGGCATATTCATCGCGTTGGTGGCCGCACGGCCTGATGCGCTCATCCTGGTGGCGCCCCTGGCGCTCGCAGCCGCCTGGGCGGTGCTGGCCCGGCCTGCCGGGAAACCCTGGGCCACTGCCCGGCTGGCTCGGCAGCGCACTGCTGAGGGTGAGCACAACGAGGTCATCGTGCAAGGCCACGGCCTGCAGGGCGCAGATCTGGCCGTGGCCAGCCTGGCGCCCACTGCCTGGATGCAGCGCCGCCCGCATCACGGCTCCCAGGTGCACATAGTGGAGGGCAGCGATGCGCAGCTCACAGTGGGAGCGGATCCGCTGCGCTGGGGCAACCGCAGCTACGGCACCACCCTGGTGGGCGCGGTGGGCCCGTGGGGAGCGCACTGCTGGGGCCCGGTGCCGCTGACCGGAAGACAGCAGAAGGTGCTGCCGGCCGCCGAGCACTTCGACACTTCCGCCCCTGCCCCGCACCCCCGCGGACTGGTGGGCCACCACCGTTCGACCCGCCCAGGGCAGGGCAGTGAGTTCGCCAGCATCCGGCACTTCCAGTGGGGTGACAGGCTGAAGAACATCCACTGGCCCCGCTCGCTGCGCACCGGCGAACTGCATGTCACCTCCTCCTACGCGGATCAGGACACCCATGTTGCTCTGATCCTGGACGCCCAGAACGATCTGGGCAGCTCCGAGGGCACGGGCGGAATCTCCTCAACCTTGGACAGTTCGGTCCGGGCCGCGGCCGCAATTGGGGAGCACTTCACCCACCAGGGTGACCGGGTCAGCCTTCAGGTCATCTCCGGTGCTATGCCCCAGCGGCTGAACCCCGGCACCGGGCCCAAGCACTACCGCCGGCTGCTCGATGTGCTGGCCGCAGCCGTCCCGGCCCCGGAGCGGAGGATCGAACCGGAGAAGATCCGCCTGGGCCTGCGCGCCGGCACCTTGGTGGTGATCGTCTCTGCACTGGTCTCCGAGGCCATCCTCACCCGGGCCGCCGCCCTGGCCCGCAGCGGGATGACCGTGCTGGCCGTGGACGTGCTCAGCGGAACCGACCCTCAGCTGAAGGAGGCCGATGCCTACGATCAGCTGGCCTGGCGACTGCGGATGCTGGAGCGCGAGCGCGAAATCCGCCGGGCCGTCCAGGCCGGAGTGGCTGTGGTGGACTGGCGCGGACCCGGCACTATGGACACCGTGCTGCGGATGCTCAGCAGACGCGGCAGGGCAGGGGCGCGCTGATGCGTCAACTCATCCGTCATGGCTCGGCCGCCCAGCTGCTGCTGCGGGGACTCATCGCGCTGTCCGGACTGAGCTTCACCGCCTTGCTCGCCCTGGTCTCCGAACGCGGCATCACCGACTTCTGGACCGCCCTGGTCCCTGCCGCCGGAAGTCTTGCCGCAGCTCTCTGGCCGCGAGACCTGGTGCCCCTGAGCATGCTCGCCTACGCAGTGATCGCCTGGGTATCAGTCAACGACGACGCCCGCTCCTTCTGGACACTGCCTGCCGCGGCGTTTCTGCTGATCCTGCATACCGGCTGCGCAGCCGCCGCGGTGCTGCCGGTGGCTGCACCTGTGCCGACCCAGCTGTGGATCCGCTGGGCCGGCAGGGCCGCCGCCGTCTTCGCGGTGACTGTGGTGGCCTGGATGCTGGCTCGGGTGGTGAGCGGGGTGCTGATCCCCGGTGCCGCGTTCATCCTGTTGGCGGCTGCCCTGCTGGCGGCCGCCGCCGCTCTGGCCCACACCCGCTGGGTGCGCATCCGGGTGGTCCAGGTATCTGCTTCCTGACCCTTGCCGCGGACGGAATTACCCGGCAGATGTTTCATTCCGCCCCCTATTTTCGGCACTTTGTGAAACAACGGCCGGGCAGGTTGCTGGTGGGTCGGGCGGCGTCGCGATGCTGATCCCGCGTTGCCGCGGCCCGCAGGTCCTCACCTGTGCAGCAGGCACTTGACACGCTCGGGCCTCGCGGAGGCGGCTCGGCCTCGTCGTGAGGTATTGTGTACGGCATCACCCCGGTCTGGGGCTCTTTGTGGTGCGCACTTGCGCGCGCCTGGATTCTCTGTGTATCCTAAAACTTCGCGTTTCCCCACTTTCTTCGTGCCTTCATATAGCGGTGGCGCACGTATGTTGCGTGGAAGCGATCCGGTACGCATAACGAATACAGGTCTGTGGAAGGATCCCTCTTGGTCGCCTCGAGCACCTCACCAAATACCGCTGCATCGGCCCGCACTCCCGAATACGCCGGCCGTCTCTCATTCGCAAAGATCCACGAACCCCTCGATGTCCCGGAGCTGCTGGCTCTGCAGATTGAGTCATTTGACCGTCTGGTGGGCAATGAGGCCTGGGCCGCCCGTGTGGCCGAGGCCAAGGAGAAGGGCATCAAGGGCGTCTCCGATACCTCCGGGCTGGCTGACATCTTCGAGGAGATGTCCCCCATCGAGGACTTCCAGGAGACGATGAGCCTGAGCTTCTCCGACCCGGAGTTCGCGGACCCCAAGTACACCGTGGAGGAGTGCAAGGACCACGACATCACCTACTCGGCCCCGCTGTACGTCAAAGCCGAGTTCATGAACCACAACACCGGTGAGATCAAGCAGCAGACCGTGTTCATGGGCGACTTCCCGCTGATGACCTCCCGCGGCACCTTTATCATCAACGGCACCGAGCGTGTAGTGGTCTCCCAGCTGGTCCGCTCACCGGGCGCCTACTTCGAGTCCGCCCAGGACAAGACCACCGATAAGGAGATCTTCACCGCCAAGGTGATCCCCTCCCGCGGTGCCTGGTTCGAACTCGAGATCGACAAGCGCGACCAGGTCGGCGTGCGCCTGGACCGCAAGCGTAAGCAGCCGGTGACCGCGCTGCTGAAGGCCATCGGCTGGCCCGAGTCCCGGATCCTGGAGGAGTTCGGCGGCTACGACTCCATCCGCGCCACTCTCGAGAAGGACACCTTCGAGACCCAGGAAGAGGCGCTGCTGGACATCTACCGCAAGCTGCGCCCGGGTGAGCCGCCCACAGTCGAGGCCGGCCGCTCCCTGCTGGAGTCCCTCTACTTCAGCTCAAAGCGCTACGACCTGGCCAAGGTGGGCCGCTACAAGCTCAACCGCAAGCTGGGCGTGGACAAGGAGTTCACCGACTCGGTGCTCACCGAAGAGGACATCACCGCGATGATCCACTACCTGTGTGCCCTGCACGCCGGTCAGAAGACCATCAAGGGCAACCGTGACGGCAAAGAGATCGAGCTGCCGGTCACCGTTGATGACATCGACCACTTCGGCAACCGCCGCATCCGCGCGGTGGGCGAGCTCATCGAGAACCAGGTGCGCACCGGTCTGTCCCGCATGGAGCGCGTGGTCCGTGAGCGGATGACCACTCAGGACGTGGAGGCCATCACCCCGCAGACCCTGATCAACATCCGGCCCGTGGTGGCCTCCATCAAGGAGTTCTTCGGAACCTCCCAGCTGTCCCAGTTCATGGACCAGAACAACCCGCTGGCCGGGCTGACCCACAAGCGGCGCCTGTCCGCACTGGGCCCGGGCGGCCTCTCCCGCGACCGCGCCGGCATGGAAGTCCGCGACGTGCACCCCAGCCACTACGGCCGCATGTGCCCCATCGAGACTCCGGAAGGTCCCAACATCGGCCTGATCGGCTCGCTGGCCACCTACGGGCGGATCAACAACTTCGGCTTCATCGAGACCCCCTACCGGGTGGTCAAGGGCGGCAAGGTCACCGAGCAGATCGAGTACCTCACCGCCGATGACGAGCTGGTGGCCAATATCGCCCAGGCCAACGCGCCGCTGAACCAGGACGGCTCCTTCACAGAAGACGTGGTGCTCTGCCGCGGTGACGCCTCCTCCGGCGAGCAGGGTGAGCCCATACTGGTCTCCCCGGCCGATATCCACTACATGGACGTCTCCCCGCGCCAGATGGTGTCAGTGGCCACCGCCCTGATCCCGTTCCTGGAGCACGACGACGCCAACCGCGCCCTGATGGGTGCCAATATGCAGCGCCAGGCTGTGCCGCTGCTGGAGTCCGAGTCCCCGCTGGTGGGCACCGGCATGGAGAAGTACGCTGCGATCGACGCCGGCGACTCCGTGGTCGCCACCAAGGCCGGTGTGGTCACCAAGGTGGCCGCCGACCTGGTCATCGTCCAGAACGACGACGGCTCCTACACCAACTACCCGATCATGAAGTTCCAGCGCTCCAACCAGGGCAACGCCTATAACCAGGTGGTCCGGGTGGCCGAGGGCGACCGGGTGGAGCGCCAGTCGATCATCGCCGACGGGCCTTCCACCGAGCTCGGCGAGCTGGCCCTGGGCAAGAACCTGCTGGTGGCCTTCATGTCCTGGGAGGGTCACAACTTCGAGGACGCGATCATCCTGTCCCAGCGTCTGGTGGCAGACGATGTGCTCACCTCCATCCACATTGAGGAGCACGAGGTCGATGCCCGCGACACCAAGCTCGGTGCAGAGGAGATCACCCGGGACATCCCCAACGTCTCCGAGGAGATGCTCGCCCAGCTCGACGAGCGCGGCATCATCCACGTGGGCGCTGAAGTGGAGTCCGGCGATATCCTGGTCGGCCGCGTCACGCCTAAGGGTGAGACCGAGCTGACCCCGGAGGAGCGGCTGCTGCGCGCCATCTTCGGCGAGAAGTCCCGCGAGGTCCGCGACACCTCCCTGAAGGTGCCTCACGGCGAGGCCGGCACCGTGATCGGTGTGCGCATCCTCGACGCCGAGGACGACGACCACGAGCTGCCCCCAGGCGTGAACCAGGTGGTCCGGGTCTACGTGGCCCAGAAGCGTAAGATCACCGACGGTGACAAGCTGGCCGGCCGCCACGGCAACAAGGGTGTCATCTCCAAGATCCTGCCGGTCGAGGACATGCCCTTCCTGCCCGACGGAACCCCGGTCGACGTCGTACTGAACCCCATGGGCGTGCCCGGCCGTATGAACATCGGCCAGGTCATGGAGCTGCACCTGGGCTGGGCGGCAGCCAACGGCTGGAAGATCGAGGGCAATCCCGAGTGGCTCAAGAATCTGCCCAACCTGCCCAAGGAGATCGGACCCACCAAGGTGGCCACCCCGGTGTTCGACGGCGCGGAGCCCGAGGAGCTCACCGGCATCCTGGAGGCCACCACCCCTTCCCGTGACGGCGAGCAGCTGGTCGGCTCCGACGGCAAGGCCCAGCTGTTCGACGGCCGCTCCGGCGAGCCCTTCCCGGACCCGGTCTCCGTGGGCTACATGTACATCCTGAAGCTCCACCACCTGGTGGACGACAAGATCCACGCCCGCTCCACCGGACCGTACTCCATGATCACCCAGCAGCCGCTGGGCGGTAAGGCGCAGTTCGGCGGCCAGCGCTTCGGTGAGATGGAGGTCTGGGCCCTGGAGGCCTACGGCTCCGCCTACACCCTGCAGGAGCTGCTGACCATCAAATCCGATGACATCCACGGCCGCGTGAAGGTCTACGAGGCCATCGTCAAGGGCGAGGACATCCCGGAGCCCGGTGTTCCGGAGTCCTTCAAGGTGCTCATCAAGGAGATGCAGTCGCTGTGCCTGAACGTCGAGGTGCTCAACGAGCACGGTGACGCCTTCCACATGCGCGACGCCGATTCCGAGGACTCCGGCTTCACCGCCGCTGAGGAACTCGGCATCGATCTCTCCCGGGCTGAGCCCAGCTCGGTCGAAGAAGTCTGACCCGCCTCAGACTGCTTCCGACTCACATACGCTTGACGAATTTTTAGAGAAGAAAAGAGAGATACCGGACTATGTCCACTGAATCCTCATTCGACACCATGCGCATCGGGCTGGCCACCACCGACGACATCCTGGCCTGGTCCAAGGGCGAGGTGAAGAAGCCCGAGACCATCAACTACCGCACCCTGAAGCCGGAGAAGGACGGCCTGTTCTGCGAGAAGATCTTCGGACCTTCCCGTGACTGGGAGTGCTACTGCGGCAAGTACAAGCGGGTGCGCTTCAAGGGCATCACCTGTGAGCGCTGCGGTGTGGAGGTCACCCGCTCCAAGGTCCGCCGCGAACGGATGGGCCACATCGAGCTGGCTGCCCCGGTCACCCACATCTGGTACTTCAAGGGAGTGCCCTCCCGCCTGGGCTACCTGCTGGACCTGGCGCCGAAGGACCTGGAGAAGGTCATCTACTTCGCCGCGTACATGATCACCTCCGTGGATGAGGACCGCCGCCACGAGGACCAGCCCAACCTGCAGGCCGAGGTGGACCAGGAGATCAACCACCTGACCTCCCAGCGCGACGCTGATATCGCCGCGATCGCCAAGGAGCTCGAGGACGGTCTGGCCGAGCTGGAGTCCGAGGGTGCGAAGGCCGCCGAGAAGAAGAAGTTCCGCGAGACCAAAGAGAAGCAGATGGGCCAGGTGCGCAAGCGCGCCGACGCCGAGATTGAGCAGATCCAGAACGTCTGGGACCGGTTCAAGAACATCACCGTGGGCCATCTGGAGGGCGATGAGACCCTCTTCCGCGAGATGCGCGCCAAGTACGGCCAGTACTTCGAGGGCTACATGGGTGCTGAGGCCATCCAGAAGCGCCTGCAGACCTTTGACATGGCCGCCGAGGCTGAGAAGCTGCGCGAGACCATCGCCACCGGCAAGGGCCAGCGCAAGACCCGCGCCCTGAAGCGGCTGAAGGTGCTCAACGCCTTCCTGGTCAACGGCAACTCTCCCACCGGCATGGTGCTGGAGGCAGTTCCGGTGATCCCGCCGGAGATCCGCCCGATGGTCCAGCTGGACGGCGGCCGGTTCGCCACCAGTGACCTCAACGATCTCTACCGCCGGGTGATCAACCGCAACAACCGGCTCAAGCGGCTGCTGGACCTCGGTGCCCCCGAGATCATCATCAACAATGAGAAGCGCATGCTGCAGGAGTCGGTGGACTCCCTGTTCGACAACGGCCGCCGCGGCCGCCCGGTCACCGGACCGGGCAACCGTCCGCTGAAGTCGCTCTCCGACATGCTCAAGGGCAAGCAGGGCCGGTTCCGCCAGAACCTGCTCGGCAAGCGCGTGGACTACTCCGGCCGCTCGGTCATCGTGGTGGGCCCGCAGCTGAAGCTGCACGAGTGCGGCCTGCCCAAGCAGATGGCCCTGGAGCTGTTCAAGCCGTTTGTGATGAAGCGGCTGGTGGACCTCAACCACGCTCAGAACATCAAATCCGCCAAGCGGATGGTGGAGCGCCAGCGCTCCGCAGTCTGGGACGTGCTCGAGGAAGTCATCACCGAGCACCCGGTGCTGCTCAACCGTGCACCCACCCTGCACCGCTTGGGCATCCAGGCCTTCGAGCCGCAGCTGGTGGAGGGCAAGGCCCTGCAGCTGCACCCGCTGGTCTGTGCTGCGTTCAACGCCGACTTCGACGGGGACCAGATGGCAGTGCACCTGCCGCTGGGACCGGAGGCTCAGGCCGAGGCGCGCATCCTGATGCTCTCATCCAACAACATCCTCAAGCCCTCCGACGGTCGCCCGGTGGCCCTGCCCGCACAGGACATGATCATCGGCCTGCACCACCTGACCACCGTGCGTGAGGACGAGACCGGCACCGGCCGGGTCTTCTCCTCACTGGGTGAGGCCCAGATGGCCTTCGACCTCAAGGAGCTGCACCTCAACGCTCCGGTGAGGATTCAGGTCACCGGCTTCGTGCCCTCCAAAGAGGTCGCTGCACCTGAGGGCTGGGAGGAAGGTCAGCCTGCGCTGATCGAGACCACCCTGGGCAAGGTGCTGTTCAACGAGCTGCTGCCCGAGGACTACCCCTGGCAGAACAAGGCCGCAGATAAGAAGGCCCTGGGCTCGCTGATCAACGACATCTCCGAGCGGTACTCCACCGTGCAGGTCGCCCAGACCCTGGACAACCTTAAGGACGCCGGCTTCTACTGGTCCACCCGCTCCGGTGTGACCGTAGCCATCTCCGATATCACATCCAACTTCGACAAGGCCTCCATCATGGAGAAGTACGAGGCCCAGGTCGCTAAGGTGGAGGAGGAGTACGGCCTCGGCTTCATCGGCAAGGAGAACCGCACCCAGGAGCTGCAGGAGATCTGGGGCAAGGCCACCTCCGAGATCGAGAAGGCGATGATGGAGGGAATGGACTCCCTCAACAACATCAACCGCACGGTGACCTCCGGAGCCCGAGGCAACTGGAACCAGATCCGCCAGATCGCCGGTATCCGTGGCCTGGTGACCAACCCCAAGGGTGACATCATCCCGCGGCCCATCAAGTCCTCCTACCGCGAGGGCCTGACCGTGCTGGAGTACTTCATCGCCACCCATGGCGCCCGCAAGGGTCTGGCCGACACGGCGCTGAAGACCGCCAACTCGGGTTACCTGACCCGTCGCCTGGTGGACGTCTCACAGGATGTGATCGTCCGCGACGAGGACTGCGGCACCACCCGCGGACTCACCGTGCCGATCGCCCAGCCCAAGTACTACGCCCACGATGACGACCTGCGCCCCGACGGCGTGCTGGTCAAGTCCGGCCGGAAGTATGTCTCCGACGAGCTGGAGGGCCTGGAGGTGGAGCTGCACAAGATGGTGGAGACCTCCGCCTACTCCCGCACCCTGGCTGAGGCTGTGGCCGACGATAACGGCGAGGTGCTGGCCGAGGCCGGCACGGAGGTGGGCGATGTGCTCATCGATAAGCTGTTCGACGCCGGGGTCAAGACCATCAAGGTCCGCTCCGTGCTGACCTGTGAGTCCCCGGTCGGCACCTGTGCGGCCTGCTATGGGCGCTCCATGGCAGCTGGCCACCGAGTCGACGTCGGGGAGGCTGTGGGTATTATCGCCGCCCAGTCCATCGGTGAGCCCGGCACCCAGCTGACCATGCGTACCTTCCACTCCGGTGGTGTGGCCTCGGCTGATGACATCACCCAGGGTCTGCCCCGTATCCAGGAGCTCTTCGAGGCCCGCACGCCTAAGGGTGTGGCCCCGATCGCCGAGTCCACCGGACGGGTCCGTTACGAGGAGGACGAGAAGCAGGCTCGCCTGGTGCTGGTTCCGGACGACGGCTCCGAGGAGCAGGTCTACCCGATCCTGCGCCGTGCCCGTCTGCTGATCGACCTCGGCGAGGACAACTCCGGTTCTACCCATGTGGAGGTCGGCACCCAGCTGGTCCGCGGTCACGTGGACCCCAAGCAGGTGCTGCGAGTGCTCGGCCCCCGAGCTGCCCAGAAGTTCCTGGTGGCCGAGGTGCAGGAGGTGTACCAGTCCCAGGGCGTGGGCATCCACGACAAGCACGTGGAGGTCATCGTCCGGCAGATGCTGCGCCGGATCACCGTGATCGAGTCCGGCGAGACCAATCTGCTGCCCGGCGAGCTGGCTGATCGGTTCCGCTTTCAGCAGGCCAATAAGGCAGCCTTTGAGCAGAGCAAGCGCCCGGCCTCCGGACGCGACGAGCTCATGGGCATCACCAAGGCCTCACTGGCCACCGACTCCTGGCTCTCGGCTGCTTCCTTCCAGGAGACCACCCGGGTGCTCACCCAGGCGGCTATGGAGGGTAAGTCGGATCCGCTGCTGGGCCTGAAGGAGAACGTGATCATCGGTAAGCTCATCCCGGCCGGCACCGGCCTGGACCGCTACACCCAGACCGTGGTGGAGCCCACCGAGGACGCCAAGGCCAACCTGTTCACCGGCCCGAGCCTCTACGGCTCCAGCTTCGACTACGCAGGTGCCGACGGGGACAGCGAGTTCCACGCTATCCCGCTGGAGGACTACAACACCGACGTGGATTTTCGGTGACAATCTAATCTGAGCACCGAAGATTCAACAGACGACCCTGCCCGGGCCCCGGATCGCCGCGAAGCGGCGGTCTGGGCAGACCGGCGGGGATAGCACTGTCACGACGCCGCCGAACGGCCCGGGTGCCCACTGCCAGACTAGGCAGGGCACCCGGGCCGTTCGCATGTCCGCCAGTCACAGTGCCGTTACGATCTGGCCGAGACCTTGCACACCGGTAATTTGCAATCGTAAACTCGTGGGCATGGAACGGATACTGAAGAGCTTCACCGCACTGCTTCTGGCGCTGTTTCTGCTCAGCGCCTGCGGCTCCGCCCTTGATTCGGACGACGGGGCGGTGGCTGACCATGACATGGAAGTCGCCGATGATGCTGCCGAGGCGGCGCCGGAGGAGGCCCAAGACCAGGATGCGAGCGGGGGAGTCCTCGAAGGTGGGACCAGCGCTGCAGAGCGTCAGGTCATCACCACTGCCTCTGCAGTGGTGGAGGTCGACGACACCCGCGAGGCTGTACGCCAGGTGGTGGGCCTGGCCACCGGCTACGGCGGCTACGTAGAGGCCCGGGAGGAGTCCACTGACGATGACGGCGAGCCTGTATACGCCAGCGTGACCCTCCGCCTGCCCCAGGACAATCTGGATGAGCTCATCGAACAGCTCAATGACTACGGGGAGGTTACCGATCTCACCGAGTCCGCCCAGGACGTCACCAGCACCTACCGGGACCTCAACGCCCGGATCAATGCCCTGGAGACCTCAGTGGACCGACTGATCGAGATCATGTCCGAGGCCGATTCTGCTGAGGAGCTGCTGCAGATTGAGACTACGCTCAGCGAGCGCCAGGCCTCCCTGGAGTCCCTGCAGGCAGAGCTGAATGCCCTGGAGGACCAGATCTCGCTCTCCACTGTGCATATCAGCTTCACCACCGAACCGATCACTGAGGTGGACCGCGACGGGTTCATGGGTGGTTTGCAGTCCGGCTGGAACGCCCTGGTGGGCTTCATCAACGGGTTCCTGGTGGTGGCAGGCGCCCTGGTGCCCTGGCTGGCCGTACTGGCGGTCCCCGGCGTCGTCGTTCTTCTGCTGCTGCACCGACACCGGAAGAAGCGGGCAGCGAACCCGCGCCCGGCAGCCTCCGAGCAGCCTGCGGTTCAGGAGGATCCGGAGCCCGGCGCCGCCGACTACAGCAAGCAGCCTGCAGGTCCGGAAAATGCCTCCGATGAGCAACCCCCGCATGAGCGCGGATGAGCGTGCATTCGCATCAATCCGCGGCAGCTGGTATTGTTGACTTGATTGTTTCTGTGTGGCAGTAGGACTCGGTCCGGGTTGCGGGGAAGGTGCGCAACAAATGCCACATATTTTCATGCTTAGGTGCCGCTGCGATCAGCGCGGCCCCCAAACCTGAAACTGTGGCGGAACTTCCCCAGCGCAGAGACGTGCCCGGCCGGTCACGGCCACAAGACCTGACAACAATGGAGATTGCATAGTGCCTACTATTCAGCAGCTGGTGCGCAAGGGGCGCAGCCCCAAGGCCGCCAAGAACGCCACTCCTGCCCTGCAGGGGTCCCCGATGCGCCGCGGGGTGTGCACCCGCGTGTACACCACCACGCCCAAGAAGCCGAACTCCGCACTGCGCAAGGTGGCCCGCGTCCGCCTGGGCGGCGGCGTGGAGGTTACCGCATACATCCCCGGTGAGGGACACAACCTGCAGGAGCACTCCATCGTGCTGGTGCGCGGCGGCCGTGTGAAGGACCTCCCCGGTGTCCGCTACAAGATTGTTCGCGGCGCCCTCGACACCCAGGGCGTCAAGGGCCGCGGCCAGGCCCGCAGCCGCTACGGCGCCAAGAAGGAGAAGAAGTAATGCCACGTAAGGGACCCGCTGCTAAGCGCCCACTCGTCCAGGACCCCGTCCACGGCTCCCCGCTGGTCACCCAGCTGATCAACAAGGTGCTCGTCGACGGCAAGAAGTCCACCGCTGAGCGCATCGTCTACGGCGCTCTCGACGGGGTGGCCAAGAAGACCGGCGAGAACTCCGTGGAAATCCTCAAGACCGCCATGGACAACGTCCGCCCCGCACTGGAGGTCCGCTCCCGCCGTGTCGGCGGCGCCACCTACCAGGTGCCCGTGGAGGTCAAGCCCGGCCGCGCCACCGCCCTCGCCCTGCGCTGGCTGGTCGGCTACGCCAAGGATCGCCGCGAGAAGACCATGACCGACCGCCTGATGAACGAGATCCTCGACGCCTCCAACGGCCTCGGTGCTGCAGTCAAGCGCCGCGAGGACACTCACAAGATGGCCGAAGCCAACAAGGCCTTCGCCCACTACCGCTGGTAATAAGGAATAGGGGATAACTACCGTGGCACAACAAGAGGTGCTCACTGACCTGAAGAAGGTCCGCAACATCGGCATCATGGCCCACATCGATGCCGGCAAGACCACCACCACCGAGCGCATCCTGTTCTACACAGGCATCAACCACAAGATCGGTGAGACCCACGACGGTGCGTCGACCACGGACTGGATGGAGCAGGAGAAGGAGCGCGGCATCACCATCACCTCCGCCGCGGTGACCTGCTTCTGGGAGAACAACCAGATCAACATCATCGATACCCCCGGCCACGTGGACTTCACCGTTGAGGTGGAACGCTCACTGCGCGTGCTCGACGGCGCAGTGGCAGTCTTCGACGGCAAGGAAGGCGTGGAGCCCCAGTCCGAGACCGTGTGGCGCCAGGCAGACAAGTACAACGTGCCGCGCATCTGCTTCGTCAACAAGATGGACAAGCTCGGTGCTGACTTCTACTTCACCGTGGACACTATCAAGTCCCGACTGGGCGCCAAGCCGATGGTGATGCAGCTGCCGATCGGTGCTGAGAACGATTTCGTCGGCGTCATCGACCTGCTCTACATGCGCGCACTGGTCTGGCCAGGCGATGCCAAGGGTGATGTGACCATGGGTGCCGAGTATGAGATCCAGGAGATCCCCGCCGATCTCAAGGAACGTGCCGAGGAGTACCGCAACGAGCTCATCGAATCGGTCGCCGAGGCTGATGAGGAACTCATGGAGAAGTACCTCGAGGGTGAGGAGCTCACCCCCGAGGAGCTCAAGGAAGGCATCCGCAAGCTGACTGTGGAGGGTGAGGCCTACCCGGTCTTCTGCGGCTCCGCATTCAAGAACCGCGGAGTCCAGCCCATGCTCGACGCCGTGGTGGACTACCTGCCCTCCCCGGCAGATGTGGAGTCCATGGAAGGCCACAAGCCTGGTGATGAGGAGGAGATCCTCACCCGTAAGCCCTCCAAGGACGAGCCCTTCTCCGCACTGGCATTCAAGATCGCCTCCCACCCGTTCTTCGGCACGCTGACCTTCATCCGCGTGTACTCCGGCAAACTGGCCTCAGGCGCCCAGGTGGTCAACTCCACCAAGGGTAAGAAGGAGCGCATCGGAAAGCTCTTCCAGATGCACGCCAACAAGGAGAACCCGGTGGAGGAGATCCAGGCCGGCCACATCTACGCGGTGATCGGCCTGAAGGACACCACCACCGGTGACACCCTCTGCAACCCCGATCACCCGATCGTCCTGGAGTCCATGAGCTTCCCGGAGCCGGTGATCAACGTGGCCATCGAGCCCAAGTCCAAGGGTGACCAGGAGAAGCTCTCCACTGCCATCCAGAAGCTGGTTGCTGAGGACCCGACCTTCACCGTGTCCCTGGACGAGGAGACCGGCCAGACCGTCATCGGCGGTATGGGCGAGCTCCACCTGGACGTCTTCGTGGACCGCATGAAGCGTGAGTTCAAGGTGGAGGCCAACGTCGGCAAGCCTCAGGTGGCCTACCGCGAGACCATCAAGAAGAAGGTCGAGAAGGTCGAATACACCCATAAGAAGCAGACCGGTGGCTCCGGCCAGTTCGCCAAGGTGATTGTGGACTTCGAACCGCTGGAGACCGATGGGGAGGAGCTCTACGAGTTCGAGAACGCCGTCACCGGCGGCCGTATCCCCCGTGAGTACATCCCCTCGGTGGACTCAGGCATCCAGGACGCTATGCAGCTCGGCGTACTCGCCGGCTACCCCATGGTCGGTGTCAAGGCCACCCTCCGAGACGGTGCCTACCACGACGTCGACTCCTCCGAGATGGCCTTCAAGCTGGCCGGCTCCCAGGTGTTCAAGGAAGGCATCAAGCGTGCCAACCCGGTGATCCTGGAACCCATGATGGCCGTTGAGGTCCGCACTCCTGAGGAGTACATGGGTGACGTGATCGGAGACCTGAACTCCCGCCGCGGTCAGATCCAGTCCATGGAAGACGCCTCCGGCGTCAAAGTGGTCAAGGCCGCGGTGCCGCTGAGCGAAATGTTCGGCTACATCGGCGAGCTGCGCTCCCGCACCCAGGGCCGGGCAGTGTTCACCATGTCCTTCGACTCCTACGCTGAGGTGCCGAAGGCCGTCTCCGACGAGATCATCGAAAAGGCCCGCGGCGAGTAGCCCCAGGCACCAACCAACCAATTTCCCCATAACCCCCGTAATTAGTAGACTTGCGAGAGTTTCAGCCTGGGACACCCCTGTGCCTGAAGTAAGTCTTACTCACAACCACGTTCTATAGGAGGAACCTGTGGCCAAGGCAAAGTTCGAGCGGACTAAGCCGCACCTCAACATCGGCACCATCGGTCACGTCGACCACGGCAAGACCACGCTGACTGCCGCGATCTCCAAGGTGCTGGCTGATAAGTACCCTGACCTCAACGAGGCCAAGGACTTCGCCAACATCGACAATGCGCCTGAGGAGCGCGAGCGCGGCATCACCATCAATGTCTCCCACGTGGAGTACCAGACCGAGAAGCGTCACTACGCACACGTTGACGCCCCCGGTCACGCCGACTACGTGAAGAACATGATCACCGGTGCTGCCCAGATGGACGGTGCGATCCTCGTGGTCGCCGCCACCGACGGCCCGATGGCTCAGACCCGTGAGCACGTGCTGCTGGCTCGCCAGGTCGGCGTGCCGAAGCTGCTGGTCGCCCTGAACAAGGCTGACATGGTGGACGACGAGGAGCTTCTCGACCTGGTCGAGATGGAGGTCCGCGAGCTGCTCTCCGACCAGGAGTTCGACGGCGACGACGCCCCCGTGATCCGCACATCCGGCCTGAAGGCCCTTGAAGGGGACGCCGAGTGGGTCAAGACCGTCGAGGACCTCATGGAGGCCGTTGACGAGTTCATCCCCGAGCCCGAGCGTGACAAGGACAAGCCGTTCCTGATGCCCATCGAGGACGTCTTCACCATCACCGGCCGCGGCACCGTGGTCACCGGTCGCGCCGAGCGCGGCACCCTGGCCATCAACTCCGAGGTCGAGATCCTCGGCATCCGCGAGAAGCAGAAGACCACCGTCACCGGTATCGAGATGTTCCACAAGCAGCTCGACGAGGCATGGGCCGGCGAGAACTGCGGTCTGCTGCTGCGCGGCCTGAAGCGTGACGATGTGGAGCGCGGTCAGGTGGTGGCAGCCCCCGGCTCCATCACCCCGCACACCAAGTTCGAGGCCAACGTCTACATCCTGTCCAAGGACGAGGGCGGACGCCACAACCCCTTCTACACCAACTACCGTCCGCAGTTCTACTTCCGTACTACTGACGTGACCGGTGTGATCGAGCTGCCCGAGGGCACCGAGATGGTGATGCCCGGTGACAACACCGAGATGACCGTCGAGCTCATCCAGCCGATCGCTATGGAGGAGGGCCTCGGCTTCGCCATCCGTGAGGGTGGCCGCACCGTGGGCTCCGGCAAGGTCACCAAGATCCTCGCCTGATCCGCTTCAGCTTCATCAGAAGGCCCCCGGCACCACTGCGGTGTCGGGGGCCTTCTGTATGCTCAAGCTAGGGGTAACATTCAGCGTGAAAGGATACTACTGTCCTGACCGAACGGTGATCAGTGGGGGAGTGCGCCAGTGGAGTGGATCTTTCTGCTGCTGCTCCTCGGCGCCGTGCTGTTCGGCCCGCCTTTCCTGATCGGCTACGCGATCGGCCACCATCAGGGCCGTAAGAAGGAACGCCAAGAGCAGCCGGTGCCTGACTGGGCGAGCCGGAGCGAGCAGGCCCGACCCGGCACCCAGAGGAGGGGGCTGGATCCGAGCAAAATGCATCCCGCCGCCCGACCGCAGCCGCAGCAATCGAGGACTGAAGAGCCGGCAAAGAACGCCGAGGTCCCACTCTGGCTGCCAGCCGACCAGCAGCCCGCCAAGCAGACCTCCCCATGGGAGTCGGAGCCTACCGCTGCTGCAGTGTCGGCAGAACCTCCGGCGAAGTCTGCGAAGCCTCAGCGACCCGCTCCGCAGCCCTACCGGCCCGCACCGCAGCCACCGCCGAAGAAGCCGCGCCGCCCGCGCACTCCGGCCGATGAGCACCGCTCCATCAATATCTCGCTGTATGTGGGCGGATTGGTGCTCACCACAGCTGCCCTGGCTTTTGTCGCCGCCGTGCAGAACCCGGTGCTGACGGCGACGTCGCTGTTGATGGCCTATCTGCTGTTTGCCGGCACGGGCCTGTACCTGGCCACCAAGGTCGCAATCCTCAAACCTGCCGGCTACGCAATCTTCGGCACCTCGTTGGCACTGCTGGCGGTGGCAGCCATTCCGGTCAACGAGGCGTTCATCGGCAACGGGCTGATCACCTGGGCGGTGGTCTCGGCAATCGGTCTGGTGATCTACGGCTTCGCCTCGGTGCACCTGGACAGCAGGGTGCTGGGCTATCTGGTCATCCCGTTCCTCTATTCCTCCATATTCGGCTCCACGGCAAGCCTGCAGGCCCCGCTGGTCTGGACTCTGGTGGGCATCATGGTGCTCTCCACATGTGTGCAGCTCGCCGTCATCCTGCTGGGCAAGCGGGTGCCGGAGGTGCTGCGCGCACCCTTCGGACAGCTGCACTGGGTGGTGGTCCCCGGGCTGGTCATCGCCGCAGTGCTGCTGGCCGGGCAGATGCGAAGCCTGGACTACACCGTGCTGTTTACCGCGACGGCGTTGTACTACGCGATCAGCGCGGTGCGTCCGCTCAGTGCGGTGCACCGTCCGGTTCTGGGCTTCGCCGCTCGCGCAGCCGCCACCGCCGCAGTCCTGAGCACACTGGTGTACTTCCGGGCCGAGCTTGTCGAGGTGCTTGCCGTGCTGGGTGCATGGTTCGGGGGGTGGGCAGTGCTGGTGGCACTGTTCCCGCAGGCCTCCGGACTGCTCCGCGGGCAGAAACTCCCGGCGGGACTGAACTGGGAGCAGCTGCGGCGTGCAGATTTGGGGGCTCATCTTGGCCTTGCGCTGGCCGCAGCGCTGGGCGTCCAAGCGCTTCTGCTGCTGCCGGGCACACCGCTCGGTTCAGCGGACTGGCTCTGGCTGAGCCTCGCTGCCCTGATCGTGCTGTCATTGGTGCTCTTTGCATTGTTCAGGCTGAGTGGCAAGGGCACAGGCGAGGACAAGCAGCTGCTCTACGGCGGTATCAGGGCAGTGCTGGCCGCCGCAGCGCTGATCGCCCTGTCCCAGCACCCTTGGTTCGCGCTAGGCTGGATGGTCCTGTGGTCCGGACTGGAGATAACCCTCTCCGCACAGCCGATGCGAGCCCTGATCCACCGTGGGCAGGCAGTGGCTGCTCTGGGTGTCACCGGCTGGCTGATAGGGCGGCTGGCCGATGATCAGATGCTCGGTGCCCGGCTTGCGCTGATGGGCATCGCCGCCGGTGCCGCCGCTACAGTGACAGTGCTGAGCCTGCGCCGGAGCAAGTGCCGGGTCAACGATGAGGGCGGCGTCTACTGGCTGTTGAGCACGGTGGGATTCACCGCAGGGACCATCGCTTTCGGGCTGACCGGCATCGCCCAGCCGTTCTATGCCATCGCCGCCACTGCAGTGGTCTATACCACCGCCGTGCTGCTGCTCCGCCATGTGCAGGACGACAACCCAGAGGATGCCTTCTTCATTGTCCGGGGACTCAGCTTCTTGGCCGGGGCGGCCATCGCTGCACTGAGCATCGACTGGTCAGCCGCCTGGGCACTGGCTCCCGGGGCCGCTGACCCGGCCCCCACCTACGCCCAGCTGATCCTGCTCAGCTTCGCAGGAGCAGAGCTGCTCTCCGCCGCAGCTCTGGCCACCGGTCGGCTCGGCCGCGCTCTGCCTGCCCAGCCGACCGCAGTGCTGAGAGCACCTGAGCTCTGGCCCGGTACGCACCTGGCCGTGCACGGGCTGTGGGCTGGTCTGGTCAACCTCGCTGTCTTCTGGTCGGCGCCGGTGCTCCAGGACGACGCCGCACTGCTCTGGTGGTTCACCGCACCGGCCTGGGCGGTGGCCGCCTTTGCCGGGGCAGCGGCACTGCACCGCACCGACCGGCAGGCGCACCCGCTGCCCGCTCGCAGGGCCCAGCCCAGGGTCTACGGGGCACTGGCAGCAGCCCTTGGCCTGATCGTGCTGCTGGTGGGCACCGGCGCCTGGTGGGCCGATGCCGCAGTCGCCGCCGGACTGCTGCTGCTAGCCGCTACCGCTTTCGGGCCTGCCCGTCAGCTGCCGGAGGCCCTGCCAACAGGTCTGGCCACAGGAGCAGTAGGCAGCTACCTGCTGCTGCAGATGCTCATCGACCTGATCGTCACTGCCCAGGTGGACTACCCCCTGGCGGGGCAGCTGGCTGCAGGACTCACCGTCATCGTCTGCATCACCGCCGCACTGGCGGTCATCAGGACCACGGAGAGCTCCCGGGAGCAGTCCGGGCTGCTCACCGCGGCGGTGCTGGTGTTCTTCTTCGTCTTCGCGCACGTGCTGAGCCTGCCGGGTTCAGCGGCCTCCGCGGGGGAGCCTGCTGCTCAGGCAGGACTGGCAGCCCTTGGTGTGCTCTGCCTCCATCTGCTGCTGCACCGGGCAGCCGCGCTGCCTTTCCCTACCGCGGTGCGACTGGGGGTGTTCGCCGCGGCGGTTGCCCTCTGCCTGATGGCGGTGAACTGGCCGGCAGTCGTGCAGGCTGGTCAGCCGCTGCTGCTGGATGCGCTGCATGTGACCTCCGCCGGCTGGGCACTCGCCCTGGCTGTGCTGGTGTTCGCTGCCGAGCTGTTCAGCACCCGCAGGCTGAGCCCAGGCCCCGCCCACCGGTGGATTCCGCTGCACCTAGCCGCCAATGCGCTGTGGCTGAGCTTGATCAACCTGGTGATGCTGCTGGCCGGAATCGCCGGGGACCTTTGGTGGTTCACCGCAGTTCCGTGGGCGGCGGCCAGCGTGATCTTCCTACGCGGTGCCGCCTTGCAGGCCCCGGCAGGCCAGCCGTTGCCGACCCGCGACCTGTACCCGGCCCGAGGCTATGCGGCAGGAGTCACCGTGCTGCTGGTTGCCGCCCTGGCCAACAGCACTGTCTGGTGGGTCCAGGCCACAGTAGCCGCAGCAGCTCTCACGGTCGGTATCGGCGCACTGATCTGGGGCGTGCGGCTGCCCGAGGCGCCGTTCACTGCGCCCGGATTCCTGGCTGTCGGAGGTGCAGTTTTCCTAGCGGTGACCGCGGCCCAGCTGCTCAGCGATGTCCAGCTGTGGGGGACCCCCGGCGGCCACCCGGCAGTGCTGGGCTATCTCACCGGGACCGGGGTCTTCGCCCTGCTGGCGGCGGTGGTACTGGCGGCTCGCAGGATCTGGCCTGCCGGCCGCGCCCGCCGTAGCCTGCTGCTCACTTCCGGGGCGACCGCAGCACTGGCCTCGGTGGTGCCGGTCATCACCGCCCAGCAGCATGCCGCCGCGCCCCTGGCCTGGAGCGTACCGGCCATGCACCTGGTGCTGGCAGCAGCGCTCTGGCGCATCAGGAGAGTCCGGCCCGCCGCCGCACTGCTGGGACCGGTCATCCTGCCGGGCTCCGGACTCTTCGCCTACACGATGGCTGTCACCCCCACTGCCACAGCTCTTTCGGTCACCCTGCTGCTGGTGCTGACCGCGGTGCTGGCCGCTGAGGCCTGGCTGCAGCCGCGCACCGATGAGGAGGAACTCACCAGCTGGCAGCATGGCCACTGGCTGACCGCCGGCATCCTCACCGTTGTGCTCTCAGGCCTCGCGCTGGTCAGCGATGCCGCCGCAGTGCAGTTCATCGCCCTGGGCGGGGCGAGCCTGCTACTGGTGACCGGGCTGCTGCGCGGGGTGAAACTGGGTGTCTACTGGGGTGCCGCGGTCATCGTGGTCTCCGTACTCTGGGCGCTGCGCGGGATCATGTTCCTGTTCCTCACCGTGCTCGGGGCACTGATCATCGGCGCGGCCATCTGGCGACTGGTCCTCGTCCAGCGCAAGCAGGCGGCCAACGACGCCGCGGGCTCGACAAATGCCCTTTAGGTGTGAAGTCCGCGGCAACGCGGATCAGAGGCGAACGGGACCTGTGCCCGCCGCCGGGACTGGCACGGCGTCGTCGTCATCTGGAGCCGATTTGCAAGAGCAGAGCAAGTCGTGACAAGATAGATAAGTTGCTCAGGGAGCACTGCGCCCTATGAGCAGAAAACCCCAAGAACTACCCCGGATCACTGCGGGTGTCGCTGTGCGCATAAGCATATAAGCGACACGCCCGACCGCGTGGACCGGACGCCAGCAGCGCGAACACCCCGAGCCAGCTCGGGCTCACGCTGTTCGGTCAGGCCATAACTGCAGAAGGTGTTTGACGACTCTTTCTGAGGACCCCTGCGTCCTTCACAGAACAGGCCTGACTGAAACCAGGACGTATTGCCTAGTCAGAAAGAGGCTCAACGCCATGGCGGGACAGAAAATCCGCATCCGGCTGAAGTCGTACGACCACGAGGTCATCGACACCTCCGCCCGGAAGATCGTCGACACGGTCACCCGTGCAGGCGCCACAGTGGTAGGCCCCGTGCCGCTGCCCACTGAGAAGAACGTCTACACCGTGATTCGTTCACCGCATAAGTACAAGGACTCTCGCGAGCACTTCGAGATGCGCACCCACAAGCGCCTGATCGACATCGTGGACCCCACACCCAAGGCTGTGGACTCCCTGATGCGTCTCGACCTGCCTGCCGACGTCAACATCGAGATCAAGCTCTAGAAGGGGGTGCTGAGAGAACTATGACCAACATTTCCCGCACAGACTCCAACGTCAAGGGACTGCTGGGCACGAAGCTCGGCATGACCCAGGTCTGGGACGAGAACAACAACCTCGTACCCGTGACCGTCATCCAGGCCGACTCCAACGTGGTCACCCAGATCCGTACCGAAGAGACTGACGGTTACAACGCCGTGCAGATCGGCTTCGGCGCCATCGACCCGCGCAAGGTCACCAAGCCCCTGGCCGGTCACTTTGAGAAGGCCGGGGTCACCCCCCGCCGCCACGTGGTCGAGGTCCGCACCGCCGATGCCGGCGAGTACGAGCTGGGCCAGGACCTCTCGGTGGAGACCTTTGAGCCCGGCCAGAAGATCGACGTCGTGGGCAAGACCAAGGGCAAGGGCTTCGCCGGTGTGATGAAGCGTCACGGCTTCGCCGGTGTGGGCGCATCCCACGGTCAGCACAAGAACCACCGCAAGCCCGGCTCCATCGGTGGCGCAGCCACCCCGGGCCGCGTGTTCAAGGGACTGCGCATGGCCGGCCGGATGGGCAACGTCCGCCACACCACGCACAACCTGACCCTCCACACAGTGGACGCCGAGAAGAACCTGCTGCTCGTCAAGGGCGCAGTTCCCGGCCCCAAGGGTGGAGTCATCCTCGTCCGCACCGCTGTGAAGGGAGCATGAACCGATGAGCTCCAAGGTATCTGTGGATCTCCCCGCTGAGATCTTCGACGCAGAGACGAACAACGCCCTGATCCACCAGGTCGTGGTAGCCCAGCAGGCCGCCGCCCGCCAGGGAACCCACAAGACCAAGACCCGCGCCGAGCGCTCCGGCACCACGGCGAAGCCCTTCCGGCAGAAGGGCACCGGCCGCGCCCGCCAGGGCTCCATGATCGCCCCGCATATGATCGGCGGCGGTGTGGTGCATGGCCCGCAGCCGCGCAGCTACGCCCAGCGCACCCCCAAGAAGATGAAGGCCGCCGCCCTGCGCGGCGCCCTCTCTGACCGGGCCCGCAACGGACGGATCCACGTGATCGACCAGCTGGTCACCGGCGAGACCCCGTCCACCAAGGCAGCCAAGCAGGCCCTGGCCTCCATCGGCGGACAGGACCGCAACTGGCTGATCGTGCTGGACCGCGCTGAGGACGCCGCCGCCCTGTCGGTGCGCAACCTGCCCGCAGTGCACGTCCTCTACGCCGACCAGCTGAACACCTACGATGTGCTCGTCTCCGACGACGTCGTGTTCACCCGGGCCGGCTACGAGGCGTTCCTGGCACGGGCCGGCAATCAGGCTGAGAAGGAGGAGGCCAAGTGAGCGTGCTGACCGAGAAGAACCCACGCGATGTCATCATCGCGCCGGTGATCTCTGAGAAGTCCTACAACAACATCGACGAGGGCAAGTACACCTTCCTCGTCGCCACCGGTGCCACCAAGCCCGAGATCAAGAACGCTGTGGAGCAGATCTTCAGCGTCAAGGTCGACCGGGTCAACACCGCCAACCGCGAGGGCAAGCGCCGCCGCACCCGCTACGGCTGGGGCAGGCGCAACGACACCAAGCGGGCCATCGTGACCCTCAAAGCGGGTTACGCAATCGACATCTTCGGAGGATCCGCTGCATAGGGCAGCCGGAACCACTTGATCGAGGAAGAGTAAAAACATGGCTATTCGTCAACTCAAGCCGACCACCCCGGGCCAGCGCGGCTCCTCGGTGGCTGACTTCGCAGAGATCACCCGGGACACCCCGGAGAAGTCCCTGCTGAAGCCGCTGACCAAGACCGGCGGCCGCAACAGCTCGGGCAAGATCACCACCCGCCACAAGGGAGGCGGGCATAAGCGCCAGTACCGGCTGATCGACTTCCGCCGGGCCGATAAGGACGGCGTGCCCGCCAAGGTCGCCCACATCGAGTACGACCCCAACCGCACCGCCCGGATCGCCCTGCTGCACTACGCAGACGGCACCAAGCGTTACATCCTGGCACCGGCAAAGCTGGTCCAGGGCGCAGCCGTGGAGTCCGGCCCCAACGCCGACATCAAGCCCGGCAACAACCTGCCGCTGCGCAACATCCCGCTGGGTACCGTGATCCACGCAGTGGAGCTGCGCCCCGGCGGCGGCGCCAAGCTGGGCCGCTCCGCAGGAGCCTCCATCCAGCTGGTGGCCCGCGAGGGCAAATACGCCCAGCTGCGCCTGCCCTCCGGCGAGGTCCGCAACGTCGACGTGCGCTGCCGGGCCACCGTTGGCCAGGTCGGCAATGCTGAGCAGTCCAACATCAACTGGGGCAAGGCCGGCCGCAAGCGCTGGAAGGGCGTACGGCCGACCGTGCGCGGTGTGGTCATGAACCCCGTTGACCACCCGCACGGCGGTGGCGAGGGCAAGACCTCCGGCGGCCGTCACCCGGTCAACCCCAACGGCAAGCCTGAGGGCCGCACCCGGCGTCCCAACAAGGAATCCGACAAGCTCATCGTGCGGCGTCGTCGTACTAAGAACAAGCGATAGGAGCCTGGAAACATGCCACGCAGCCTGAAGAAGGGCCCCTTCGTTGATCAGCACCTGTACCTGAAGGTCGCCGCTGAGAACGAAAAGGGCACCAAGAACGTGATCAAGACCTGGTCCCGGCGTTCAATGATCATCCCGGACATGCTCGGCCACACCATCGCCGTGCACGACGGGCGCAAGCACATCCCCGTGTTCATCACCGAGTCGATGGTCGGGCACAAGCTCGGCGAATTCGCACCGACCCGGACCTTCCGCGGACACGTGAAAGACGACAGGAAGGGCAAGCGCCGCTGACCCGCCCAGGGTCAGTGACCGTTTGAACTTCTAGACAAGACGAGAGAAGGAAAGCAATGGAAGCCAAGGCAATTGCGCGCTATGTGCGCGTGACGCCTATGAAGGCCCGGCGCGTCGTCGACCTTGTCCGCGGCAAGCAGGCCAATGAGGCACTGGCCATCCTCCAGTTCGCCCCCCAGGGCGCCTCGGAGCCGGTGTACAAGGTTGTGGCATCGGCCATGGCCAACGCCCGCCAGCACGCCGACAAGGCCGGAGTCGCCTTCAACGAGGACGATTACGTCATCACCGAGGCACGAGTCGACGAAGGCCCCACCATGAAGCGGTTCCGCCCCCGTGCACAGGGACGCGCATTCCGCATCAACAAGCGCACCAGCCACGTGACCATCGTGGTCGGCACAGAAGAGAAAGGTGGAGATCAGTAGTGGGACAGAAGATCAACCCCAATGGTTTCCGTCTGGGCATCACCACTGACCACATTTCCCACTGGTACGCCGACTCCAGCAAGCCTGGTCAGCGGTACAAGGACTTCGTCAAGGAAGATGTTCAGATCCGAGAGCTGCTGGAGAAGAGCGTAGAGCGCGCCGGCATCTCCAAGGTCGAGATCGAACGCACCCGTGACCGGGTCCGGGTGGATATCCACACCGCCCGCCCGGGAATTGTGATCGGCCGCCGCGGTGCTGAGGCAGACCGCATCCGCAGCGAGCTCGAGAAGCTCACCGGCAAGCAGATCCAGCTGAACATCCTCGAGGTCAAGAACCCCGAGACCGACGCTCAGCTGGTCGCCCAGGGTGTGGCCGAGCAGCTCGCCGCCCGCGTGGCCTTCCGCCGCGCCATGAAGAAGGCCATCTCCTCCGCCATGCGCGCCGGCGCCAAGGGTATCCGTATCCAGTGCGCCGGACGTCTGGGCGGCGCTGAGATGTCCCGCTCCGAGTTCTACCGCGAAGGTCGTGTGCCGCTGCACACCCTGCGCGCCAACATCGACTTCGGCAAGCACGAGGCCAAGACCACCTTCGGCCGGATCGGCGTGAAGGTCTGGATCTACAAGGGCGACCTGACCGCCAAGGAGCTGGCAGCCCAGCAGGCTGCCGCACCGTCCGGACGCGGCCGCGGAGGCGACCGTGGCGGACGCGGCGGCGGTGAGCGGCGTCGTCGTGGTGCCGGCCGGGGCCGTGAAGAGGCTGCTGCAGCATCTGCCTCTGAAGGAGGGCAGAACTGATGCTGATGCCTAAGCGAGTAAAATTCCGCAAACCGCATAAGCCCAAGCGCGGCGGTATGGCCAAGGGCGGCACTGAGCTGGCCTTCGGCGAATACGGCATCCAGGCGCTGGGCCCGGCATACGTGACCAACCGGCAGATCGAGTCGGCACGTATCGCCATGACCCGTCACATCAAGCGTGGTGGAAAGGTGTGGATCAACATCTACCCTGACCACCCGCTGACCAAGAAGCCCGCCGAGGTCCGTATGGGCTCCGGTAAGGGCTCCCCCGAGTGGTGGGTCGCCAACGTCAAGCCCGGACGCGTGCTGTTCGAGCTGTCCGGTGTCAGCGAAGAGGTCGCCAAGGAGGCCCTGCGTCTGGCAATCCACAAGCTGCCTGTCAAGGCACGCGTGATCAGCCGAGAGAGTGGTGAGTGACCATGGCAGTCGGATCCAAGGACCTGACCGTAGAGAAGCTGGCAGAGCTCGACGATGCCGAGCTGGGCAGCAAACTGCGCGAGGCCAAGGAAGAGCTGTTCAACCTGCGTTTCCAGTCCGCCACCGGCCAGCTGGAGAACTCCGCTCGTCTGAAGGCCGTCAAGCGCGATATCGCCCGCATCTACACCGTGCTGCGCGAGCGTGAGCTCGGCATCCGGGAGTCGGCGGGCGCGCCTGCGCAGGCCGAAGAAACTGAGGAGGAGTCCGCATGAGCGAGAACACCGAAACCGTCCAGCGGAAGAAGGACCACACCTCCGCTGAGCGCAACTACCGCAAGAACCTGCGCGGCGTCGTCGTCTCCGACAAGATGGAGAAGACGATCGTGGTGGAGGTCGAGGACCGCAAGAAGCACTCCCTGTACGGGAAGGTGATGAAGCGGCACTCGAAGTTCAAGGCGCACGACGAGAACGGCGAGGCCGGCATCGGAGACACCGTACTGATCTCCGAGACCCGCCCGCTCTCGGCCACCAAGCGGTGGCGCCTGGTGCGCATCATCGAAAAGGCCCAGTGATCTCATATCACTAGGCTGCGGCGGAGGCCCGGATTTCCACGTTCCTTTTGGATTTCCGGGCCTTTGTCATGTAAACTTGAGTAGCTGTGCGCCCGTGTGCGTTGGTTTCTGGACCGCCGCGGACAGCGCACATCCTCCAAGGCCGCCTCGGCCACCCACCAAATAGGTTGCTCAGCTGAGCCGTGGTGTGTGGGTAAGCGGCGGGGGAGTCATTCACATTTGCTAGTTCCACCAGGCTCGGCCGGCAAAGCTGAGAACCAGTCGGACGAATAGGAGAAACACGTGATTCAGCAGGAATCGCGGCTGAAGATCGCCGATAACACCGGTGCCAAGGAGATCCTTGTCATCCGGGTGCTCGGCGGATCCGGACGCCGCTATGCAGGCATCGGTGACACCTTCGTCGCCACTGTCAAGGACGCCATCCCCGGCGGCAACGTGAAGAAGGGCGAAGTGGTCAAGGCCGTCGTCGTCCGGACACGGAAGAAGTCCCGCCGCAACGACGGGTCCTACATCAACTTTGACGAGAACGCTGCCGTCATCCTCAAAGGTGACACCCCTGAGCCGCGCGGTACCCGTATCTTCGGGCCCGTGGGCCGTGAGCTGCGCGATAAGCGGTTCATGAAGATCGTCTCCCTCGCCCCGGAGGTGCTGTAACCATGGCCAAGATCAAGAAGGACGACCTCGTCCAGGTGCTCACCGGCAAGGACAAGGGCAAGCAGGGCAAGGTGCTTGAAGTCATCACCAAGAAGGACCGTGTGGTCGTTGAGGGCGTCAACCGCGTCAAGCGTCACCTGCGTGCCGGTCAGTTCGGCCAGACCGAGGGCGGCATCGTAGAGTCCGAGGCCCCCATCCACATCTCCAACGTGGCCGTGGTCGACCCCGAGACCCAGAAGCCGACCCGTGTGGGCTACCGCTTCGAAGAGGTCGACGGCGAAACCAAGAAGGTCCGCTACGCCAAGGCCTCCGGGAAGGAGCTGTCATGACCGAGACCGTGACTGAGAAGATCACCCCCCGCCTGAAGACCAAGTACCGCGAAGAGATCCGCGAGGCACTGCAGAACGAGTTCGGCTACGCCAACGTCATGCAGATTCCCGGTCTGGTCAAGATCGTGGTGAACATGGGCGTGGGCGAGGCAGCCCGGGACTCCAAGCTCATCCAGGGTGCCGTGGAGGATCTCACCAACATCACCGGCCAGAAGCCCAAGATCACCCACGCCAAGAAGTCCATCGCGCAGTTCAAGCTGCGTGAGGGCCAGGCCATCGGCACTCACGCCACGCTGCGCGGTGACCGGATGTGGGAGTTCCTGGACCGTCTGGTGACTTTCGCACTGCCCCGTATCCGCGATTTCCGCGGCCTGAGCGATAGGCAGTTCGACGGCAACGGCAACTACACCTTCGGCCTGACCGAGCAGAGCGTGTTCCACGAGATCGATCAGGACAAGATCGACCGTCCCCGCGGTATGGACATCACTGTGGTGACCACCGCAACCACCGACGACGAGGGCCGGGCGCTGCTGCGCGCACTGGGCTTCCCGTTCAAGACCAACAACCAGTAAGCACTACGTGTGAGGTCCGTGCACCTCCAGCTCAGCTGCGGAGCGCGGAAACCGCCACGAGGAAGGGCATAAGCCCCTATGACAATGACTGACCCAGTCGCAGACATGCTGACCCGTCTGCGCAACGCCAATTCGGCATTCCACGACCAGGTCTCCATGCCCAGCTCCAAGCTGAAGGTCCGGATCGCCGACATCCTCAAGGCAGAGGGCTACATCACCGACTGGCGCGAGGAAGAGGCCGAGGTCGGCAAGACCCTGGTCATCGACCTGAAGTTCGGCCCGAACCGCGAGCGGTCCATCGCCGGCCTGAAGCGCATCTCCAAGCCCGGTCTCCGGGTCTACGCGAAGTCCAACAACCTCCCGCACGTGCTGGGCGGCCTGGGCATCGCCATCCTGTCCACCTCCTCCGGTCTGCTCACTGACCGGCAGGCTGGCAAGAAGGGTGTAGGCGGAGAAGTCCTCGCCTACGTCTGGTAACCCGGAAGGAGTCTGAGCACTATGTCACGCATCGGTCGTCTTCCGATCAGCATCCCCTCCGGCGTCGACGTCAACGTCGAAGGCCGCGACATCACCGTCAAGGGTGCCAAGGGCGAACTGTCCCGCACCCTGGCTGAGGGCATCACCGTCGAACTCGAGGACGGCACCCTCACCGTCCAGCGGGCCAATGACGAACGCGAATCCCGCTCCCTGCACGGCCTGACCCGCAGCCTGATCAACAACATGATCGTCGGAGTCACCGAAGGCTTCACCAAGAAGCTGGAGATCATCGGCACCGGCTACCGCGTCCAGGCCAAGGGCAAGGACCTTGAGTTCGCCCTCGGCTACTCCCACCCGGTCCCGGTGGAGGCCCCCGAGGGCATCACCTTCGCCGTGGAGGGAGCCAATAAAGTGGCCATCTCCGGCATCGACAAGCAGCAGGTCGGCGAGGTCGCTGCAAACATCCGCAAGCTGCGCAAACCTGACCCGTACAAGGGCAAGGGCGTGCGCTACGAAGGCGAGCAGATTCGCCGCAAGGCCGGAAAGGCAGGTAAGTAATCCATGGCTATCGGTATCAAGGGCAAGTCCAAGTCCGCTGCCCGCGGCCGGCGCCACCTGCGCCTGCGCAAGAAGGTCAACGGCACCGCTGAGCGTCCCCGCTTGGTGGTCAACCGCTCATCCCGCCACATGGTGGCCCAGGTCGTCAACGACCTCGAGGGCAAGACCGTGGTCTCCGCCACCACCATGGAGGCCGACCTGCGCAGCTTCGACGGTGACAAGACCGCCAAGGCCAAGAAAGTCGGCGAGCTGATCGCCGAGCGCGCCAAGGCAGCCGGCATCGAGGCTGTGGTCTTCGACCGCGGCGGCAATAAGTACCACGGCCGCGTGGCCGCCGTCGCTGACGGCGCCCGGGAAAGTGGGCTGAAGCTGTGAGTGAGAACGCAACCAATGAGAAGGACCTCTCTGTGACTGAGTCCAACCAGAACACCGCTGAGACCCCCGAGCAGGGCCAGGCCTCCGGCGAGCAGAACAACGACTCCCGCCGTGAGCGCGGCGGCCGCGGCGAGGGCCGCGGACGCGGCCGGGGCCGTGGTGAGCGCGGCGGCCGCGGTGGCCGCGACGAGGACAAGGACAAGTTCCTTGAGCGCGTGGTGACCATCAACCGCGTCTCCAAGGTCGTCAAGGGCGGGCGCCGGTTCAGCTTCACCGCACTGGTGGTCGTCGGCGACGGCGACGGCACCGTGGGTGTCGGCTACGGCAAGGCCAAAGAGGTCCCCGCAGCCATCCAGAAGGGTGTGGAGGAAGCCAAGAAGAACTTCTTCCGCGTCCCCCGCGTCGGATCCACCATCCCGCACCTGGTCAAGGGCGAGGACGCAGCCGGTGTAGTGCTGCTGCGCCCTGCCTCCCCCGGTACCGGTGTGATCGCCGGCGGTCCGGTCCGTGCCGTCCTGGAATGCGCAGGCATCCACGACGTGCTGACCAAGTCCATGGGCTCGGTGAACGCCATCAACATCGTCCACGGCACCATCGACGCCCTCAAGCAGCTCGAAGAGCCTGAGGCCGTGGCAGCCCGCCGCGGCAAGTCACTGGATGAGGTGGCTCCGGCTCCGATGCTGAAGACTCTGGCAGCTGACAAAGAGGCCAGGAAGAACGCAGCAAAGGCAGGTGCATGATGGCACAGACCGTCCAGTACAACACTGCAAAGAACTTTCAGGTGAGTGACACCAAACTGGAGATCACGCAGACCAAGTCCACTATCGGCGCCAAGCCCAACCACCGCGAGACCGTGCGGTCACTGGGCCTGAAGCGGATCGGCCACACTGTGGTCCGTGACGCTGACGCCGCCACCGTGGGGATGCTCAACACCGTGAAGCATCTCATCAATGTTGAGGAGGCCAAGTGATGGCACAGAACACTGACGCCGAATCCTCGGTCCTGAAGCTGCACAACCTTAAGCCCGCACCAGGCTCCAAGAAGTCCCGCACCCGGGTGGGCCGCGGTGAAGGCTCCAAGGGCAAGACCGCCGGCCGCGGCACCAAGGGCACCAAGGCCCGCAACCAGGTGCGCCCCGGCTTCGAGGGTGGTCAGCTTCCGCTGCATATGCGCCTTCCGAAGCTGCGCGGTTTCAAAAGCCCCTTCCGTGTGGAGTACTCCCCGGTCAACCTGACCAAGCTGGGAGAGCTCTTCCCCGAAGGCGGCGAGGTCACCGCTGAGGAGCTGATCAACAAGGGCGTGGCTCGCAAGGGCAGGCCGGTCAAGGTGCTCGGCTCCGGAGAGATCTCCGTGACCCTCACCGTGAAGGCCCATGCCTTCAGCGCCTCAGCCGAGGAGAAGATCAAAGCAGCAGGCGGCTCCGTGGAGAAGCTGCCGCTGAAGCCTGCTCCCTCCGCAGAGTGAGCTTCAGCACCAGCTATGTCTCTCAGCCCCCGCTCTTCAGGGCGGGGGCTGAAGCACTATATTGACCGAATTGTTATCCAGCCCTGGGGGCGGGTTAGGATGACTGACTGTGTGCACGGCACAGCAGATATGCCGCGCCCAATGAGGAGGACGTTTGTTCAGCGCAATTGCCAGGGTGTTCGCATCACCTGATCTGCGCGCCAAGATCCTGTTCACGCTAGGGATCATCACGATCTACCGGATCGGCGCATTCATCCCTGCCCCAGGGGTGGACTACAACGGTGTTCAGCGCTGTCTGGAACTGGGCAACACCGAAGGCGGACTCTACGCCTTCGTGAACATGTTCTCCGGCGGGGCGATGCTCCAGGTCTCGGTCTTCGCCCTAGGCATCATGCCCTATATCACTGCAGCGATCATCGTGCAGCTGCTGCGCGTGGTCATTCCGCGCTTCGAGGCCCTGCAGCGCGAAGGCGCCCAGGGCCAGGCCAAACTCACCCAGTACACCCGGTACCTCACCCTGGCACTGGCCACTCTGAACGCCACAGTGCTGGTCACCATGGCCCGCTCCGGCGCCCTGCTGGGCTGCGAACCCGGGGAGATCATCCCCGATGACTCCCTGGCCGTGATCCTGCTGATGATCCTGGTGATGGTCACCGGTGTGGCGATGATCATGTGGCTCGGCGAGCAGATCACTGAGCGCGGGGTGGGCAACGGCATGTCCATCCTGATCTTCGTGGCCATCGCCGCCGGCTTCCCCGGCTCCATGCGCCAGATCTGGGTGGAGCAGGACTGGCGGGTGTTCGCCGCCGTGGTGGTCATCGGTCTGTGCCTGATCGCCGCCATCGTCTTCGTGGAGCAGTCCCAGCGCCGCGTGCCGGTCCAGTACGCCAAGAAGCAGATCGGCCGGCGCACGGTGGGCGGAACCAGCACCTACATTCCGATCAAGGTGAACATGGCCGGGGTGATCCCGGTGATCTTCTCCTCCTCAGTGCTGATGCTGCCCTCAGTGGCCATGCAGTTCAACCAGCCCGCCCCCGGCGAGGACCCGTCACTGATCTTCGTCTTCCTCAACCAGTACTTCGATGGCGCCCACCCGGTCTACATGGCCACCTTCTTCCTGATGACCGTCGGGTTCACCTACTTCTACGTCTCGATCACGTTCAACCCCAACGAGGTTGCTGAGAATATGCGGAAGTACGGCGGGTTCATCCCCGGTATCCGCGCCGGCAAGCCCACCGAGAGCTACCTGGCCTATGTGATCAGTCGGATCACCTTCCCCGGCTCGCTCTACCTGGGCTTCGTGGCGATGATCCCGCTGATCGCCTTCGTGCTCATCGGTGCGGACCAGAACTTCCCGTTCGGCGGAACCTCGATCCTCATCATGGTCGGCGTTGGTCTCACCACGGTGAAGCAGATCAGTGCACAGATGGAACAACACAACTACGAAGGGCTGCTGCGATGACGCGTATGCTGATCGTCGGACCGCAAGGCTCCGGCAAAGGAACCCAGGCCAAGCTGATCTCCGAGAAGCTGGGGATTGTGGCCATCGCCACCGGTGACATCTTCCGGGCCAACATCAAGGGTGAGACCGAACTTGGCAAAGAGGCCAAGAAGTATGTAGACGCCGGAGACCTGGTGCCGGACTCGCTGACCAACCGCCTGGTGGAGGACCGGCTCAGCTGGGACGACGCCGCCGGCGGCTTCCTGCTGGACGGCTACCCGCGCAACCGCACCCAGGCCGCCACCCTGGATGAGATGCTCTCCCGGCTCGGCGTGGATCTGGACCTGGTCCTGGAGCTCACCGCAGACACTGAGGAGCTCACCCAGCGGCTGAAGAAGCGTGCCGAGATCGAGGGCC
Source organism: Nesterenkonia ebinurensis (assembly GCF_008711175.1). Classification (GTDB taxonomy): domain Bacteria; phylum Actinomycetota; class Actinomycetes; order Actinomycetales; family Micrococcaceae; genus Nesterenkonia; species Nesterenkonia ebinurensis. Next base: position 37,653 of record NZ_VWNF01000032.1, on the reverse strand, counting down.
GGGATGACGACGCTGATGAGAACGTCATCCGCCGCCGCCTTGAGCTCTTCGAGTCCGAGACCCGCCCCATGATCGACGAGTACAAGACCCGCGGACTGGCCAAGCAGGTGGACGGCCTGGGCTCGGTGGAGGACGTCAACGCCCGCATCATGGCAGCCATCCAGGCCTGAGGCTGTGTTCTCCCGCGGACGCATCGAGCTGAAGTCCGATGATCAGCTTGCGGCTATGGACACCGCCGGGGACATCCTTTCCGGAGCGCTCGACGCCGCGGTCTCGGCTGCAGGCCCCGGAGTCACCACCGGTGAGCTCAACGAGGTCTTCGCCGAGTACATCACCGCCCGTGGGGCCAAGCCGAACTTCCTGAACTACCACGGATTCCCCGGCTATATCTGCGCCTCGGTCAATGAGGAAGTGGTGCACGGCATCCCCGGTGACCGTGTGCTGGAGCAGGGCGATGTGCTCAAGATCGACGGCGGCTGCATCATCGAGGGTTGGCACTCCGACTCCGCCCGCACCGTGGTTCTGGGCAGCAGTGAGCAGGGCACAGCGGACCCGGAGGACGAACGACTCTCCGACATCACCCGGGCAGCGCTATGGCGCGGCATCGCAGCCTTCGCCACCGCCAAGCATGTTGGGGAGATCGGCGAGGCGATCGAGGACTATGTGACCTCCCAGCCTGGGGCTCCGCTGGGCATCCTGGAGGAGTATGTCGGCCACGGCATCGGCTCGGCCATGCATATGGCCCCGGATGTGTTCAACTACGCCACCGGGATGAAGGGCGCGAAGGTCAAGCCCGGTATGGCCCTGGCGATCGAGCCGATGCTGGTGCGCGGCAGCATCGAGACCGACCTGCTGGAGGATGAATGGACAGTGGTCACCACCGACGGCGCCCGATCCAGCCAGTGGGAGCACAGCGTGTGCCGTCACCGCGACGGCATCTGGGTGCTCACCGCCGAAGACGGCGGAGCAGCCGACCTGGGGCCCCTGGGCGTCACCCCCGTTCCCATCCCTTAATGCGTGCAGGTGAGGGCAGGGAAGACTAAGGTAGAGGTATGATCCTCAAAATTTCTTTCGGCGCCATCACACTCTTGGCTGCTGTGGCCGGCATCATCGCGCTGACCGGTGAGCCCGTGGTGGCTGCGGCTTTCGCCTTCGGGGCTGCGGTGCTCTCCGGAGTCAGCCTGGCCTATTTGATGGGCCGCGACGGCAAGAAGGCGGCCTGACTTTTAGGCGTGAAGGCCTGCGCAAGCGGGCCGGTAGGCGAGCGCGACATGCGCGCTCCGCCGGGACCAGCACTGTGGCTCACACCTCGGACTTCTTGCCGTAGGAGGAGCGCATCTTCCGCACCCCGGCCTTGGCGCCGCGCTGGGAGAGCACTTGGACTGCTGCGCTCACCGCAGCGGAGGTCACCCCGAAGACCAGGGCGCGCTTGATGTCTACCGCATCCACCTCGTCGTTCTTGGGCGGCTCCTCGCCGGTAATCTTCTCCCAGGCGAAGTCAAAAACCTTGGAGGCCGCGAACCCGGCACCCAGAGAGATCGCCACGGTCAGTCCCTTTTCAATCAGCTTGTCCATCGGTGCAACTCCTTAGTATTGAGCTCGGCGTCCTCGTCCCACACTATCTGAGACTGCTAAACGGAACCTAGAGCGCATAGAGTTGAACCATGCGTATTGCTGCCGCACAGATCGTGACAGGGGAAGACCCGCAGGCCAACCTCAAGCTGGTGGAGCAGTGGACCGCCAAAGCAGCCGAGGCAGGCGCTGACCTGGTGGTCTTCCCTGAGGCCACCCAGCGGGCATTCGGCTACCCCCTGGGTCCTGCCGCTGAGACTGTCTGGGACTGGGCCGAGGAGGTGCACCTGATCGCCCAGCGGCACGGGGTTGTGGTGGTGGTGGGCGCATTCACCCCCGGCGCTCCGGCTGAGGAAGGCGGGCAGCCGAGGGTTCGCAACACCCTGCTGGCCACTGGCCCCTCCGTCTACGTTTCTTACGACAAACTGCACCTCTACGATGCCTTCGGCTTCCAGGAGTCCCGCACTGTGGAGCCAGGCGAGAGGGTGGTGCGCTTCGACACCCAGGGTGTGCGCATTGGCCTGGCCACCTGCTATGACATCAGGTTCCCGCAGCTGTTCCAGGCCCATGCCGGCCACGGCGCCCACCTCACCCTGGTCCCGGCTTCCTGGCAGTCTGGTCCGGGCAAGGTAGCGCAGTGGCGGGCTTTGGCGGTGGCCCGTGCCCTGGACTCAACCCAGTATGTGATTGCCTGCGGGCAGGGGCTCCCGGAAGCTGCCGGGGTGCAGGCCCCGGAGAATGCTCCCACCGGGGTGGGGCACTCACTGATCGTCTCACCCACCGGCCAGATCCTCGCCGAGGCTGGGGATGCCCCAGAGCTGCTGGTGGTGGATATCGATGTAGACGCCGTAGCCGAGGCCCGCAAAGTGCTGCCGGTGCTCGCTAATGCTCGGACAGATTTGAGCTTAGGCCCAAACTAGGTTCCAGGTCCCGGCAGCTACGGCAAGGGCTGTCGCTGCGGCGGCGATGAGGAACCCGGCTAGGACGACGACGCCGTCGGCCCGGGTGAAGCTGGCCCGGCGCGCCCAGCTGCGCTCACCTGCTCCGAAGCCGCGGGACTCCATGGTCACTGCCAACCGGGTGGCCATCCGGATGGCCTGCACCAGCAGTCCGAAGGCCTGGGAGAGGAACTGACTGCCCAGCCCGCGGGCCCGGCGGGCATGTCCCAGAGTGGTCCAGTGCTCAGCCATCAGCCCCAGCAGACGCATCGCGGCCAGGGCGCCGAGCACAAACCGGGCAGGCAGCCTGAGCTGCTGGGCCAGGGAGTCGGCCAGGTCAGTGGGATCGGTGGTGGAGAAGATCAGTACACTGGGCAGCACGATCGCAAAAGCACGCGCCCCCAAGGACAGACCCATCTCCAGAGAACCGGTGGAGATGGTGGTCACTCCCAGGTCTACCAACACTCGACCGGACTCCTCGGCAGCGATCGCCGCACCCCAGACCGCCATCAGGGAGGCCGCGGCGAAGATCCAAATCCGCTTCAGGAACGTCACCAGCCGGATATTGGCCACCGGCAGCAGCGCGAAGCAGGCCACCGCCACCACGGCGGCAGAGACCGGGTCAATGGTGGCGATCAGTGCCAAGGTGATGAACAGCAGGGCGATCAGCTTGCCCAGCGGTCCGCGGCGCCCCAGCCAGGAGGTATCCCGGATAGCGGAGAGCAGAGGTGTGCTGTCCTCACGTTTTATCAGGGTGTTATCGGATTGTCCGGTACTTATAAGTGCCTGATTTTCCGATAAGCCCCTGACATCTGGGTTGGTAGGGGCGCTGGAGTCGGAGGAGATGGGTGGCGAGGGATCAGGGGAGAGGTCGTAGCATTCGGCGTCCAGCGCGTGCAGAAAGTCGGCATCATGGGTGACCGCCAGAACCGTGCCGCCAGCCTCAAGATGCTCGCGCAGCAGGCTGACCAGCTCGGCGAAGGTATGCGCATCCTGCCCGAAGGTCGGCTCATCCAGCATCAGCACCTCGGGTCCGGCGGCCAATGCGGTGCCCACCGAGAGCCGGCGCTTCTCCCCGCCGGAGAGGGTGAAAGGATTGGCCTGCGCCAGGTGGGTGAGCCGTAGCCGGCCCAGCAGACGGTCAACCCGCTGGGCCACCTCATCCTCGGTGAACAGCGAATCCCGGGTGCCGGGGATCTTAGCCTGCTCCGCGGAGAGCCGCAGCTCATCGGCCACCGTATTGCGCACGAACTGGTGCTCCGGCTCCTGAAACACCGTACCGATGCGGGAGGTCAGGTCTGCGGAGCGCCACTGGTAGGGCGAGTCCGGCAGCTCGGCGCCTCGGTCACCCTTCAGCGCGGGACCAGCAATGAGTTCCCCGCCGTGCGGGGCCAGCAGCCCAGCCAGGGTCAGCATCAACGTGGACTTCCCAGCCCCGTTGCGCCCGGTGATGCCCAGCGCAGCACCGGGCGCCAGGCTGATATCCACCCCGGAGAGCACCGGCTGCACCGGTGGGCCTTTGCGCCAGGACTTCCTGGGGGACTTGCGATGCACCGCCAGCTCACTGGCTGTCAGGAGCGGAGAACCTTGCTTCCTGGTGGGGCGCGAGCTTGAGGGCTCGGCAGTTCGCCTCGCTCCTGCCTCGCGGTGGGGGAGCCACAATCCTGAGGCATCGAGCTCCTCACGGAGGGCGGTGTCGTCGTGAATGCGCTGCGCGGGCACCCGGTGCCGGACCCCGCCGCCGGGCTCAAGAACCACCAGAGTATCTACATGGTCCACCCAGGTGGTCAGTCGATGCTCCACCACCACCAGGGTGGCATCGGTGGCCTGGGCCGCAGCGACAACCGAGTCGCGGACCTGTACGGTGCCCTCCGGATCCAGATTAGCGGTGGGCTCATCAAGCAGCAGCAGGCCCGGTTGCATGGCCAGGATCCCGGCCAGGGCCAGGCGCTGCTTCTGCCCCCCGGAGAGCTCAGCAGTGGGATGATCCAGCGGCAGGTAGTCCAGACCCACTGCGGCCAGTGCGGCCGAAACCCGGCCAGGAATCTCATCCCGGGGTACGGCCAGGTTCTCACAGGAGAAGGCCACATCATCGCCGATACGGGCCAGCACCACCTGGGACTCCGGGTCCTGCTGCATCAGGCCGGCCCGGCCGCGGGCCTCCGCGGGGGAGACCCCGTCCAGCAGCAGCTGGTTCAGGGCCTCAGCGTTCGCGGCCTTTCGGCCGCTCGTTCCCTCAACCGCCGCAGAAGATCCGCTGCTGGCAGCAGTCTCCTCTCGACTCAATCGGTCACCATCTTCATGCAGCACCCCGGCCATCGCGTGCAGCAGGGTGGACTTGCCCGCCCCGGAGGCCCCGGCCAGCAGCACCTTCTCACCCGGTTCGATCTCCAGGTCGAGATCTGCCAGGGCGGGGCGCTCCCGGTCGGCGTGCTGATAGGTGAACCCAGCAGCGGTGACCCGGACCCCGGCGGGGGCGGTGCGGCCCTCTGCCGGACTCTGGGGTATGGAGGGGGTGGGTGGCGTCGTCGTACTCATCCCGGGGCGGAATCAGGTGGCGCTGGTTTCGCGGACCCGGCCGCTGAGTGCTGACTCCTTATGCGCTCGGCGTGACTTCAGTGGGCCGAGCACCCCGGTGGCGGCCAGACCCCGGGTGGCCAGCCAGGGCAGCAGGCCGGCGATGATCGCACCGGAGAGAGCGAATCCGCCGATATGCACGGCAGTGCCCACCGTGTCGTACTGGTAGTAGGCGGCGATGAAGTTCTCGTTGATGCCCCCGGCCAGGCCTGCGGCAGCTCCGGCGAGAACAGCCACATCCACGGTGAAGCGGCGATAGAGGAAGGCCAGGATGATCAGCTCGGCGCCCAGCCCCTGGACCAAGCCGGAGAGCAGCACGCCCAGACCCCACTGGGAGCCCAGCAGGGCGGAGACCGCGGCGGCGACCATTTCGCAGTAGATCGCTGCCCCGGGCTTGCGGATGATCACCGCACCCAGCACCGCTGGGAACAGCCACATGCCGGCCACCAGAGAAGCGGCCGGGGGATAGGCGGTGAACAGGGTGCTCACCGCATGGTAGCTGAGGTTCCAGCCCCAGAAGATCACACCGGAGGCCACGGCCAGCGTGGAGGCGACCACAATATCGCTGACCGTCCAGCGCTGGCGGAAGGGTGAGGAGGCAGGGACAGATGCAGAAGTATTCATAGCGACTTCCTTCGCAGGTTCTAGCCTGGGCAGGTTCTAGGGTCTGGGCCTTCAGCCCACTCTCAGCGCCTGGTGATTGGACGCTCCCCTGTCGGACAGTTCAATATTCAGTTGTGCGATTCAACGTTAGCAGGTTTCAGCCTTCCTGGGTGAGGAACTGCAGCAGTTGGTCGGTGATCTCCGGGTCAGCGGTGAACTCCTGCTCGTCTACCCGGGTGATGGGTGAGACCAGCTTGACTGATCCGGTGAGCCAGAGGAACTGGGCGCCTCTGAGCTCCTCCACGGTGACCGGCCCGGAGGAAGTGGTCCAGCCGGCGGCCTCGGCCGCCCGGTAGATGGTGGCCTGGGTGGTGCCCGGCAGGATGCCCACCTCCGGGCTGGGAGTGTGCAGATGCACCCGCCCGTCCTCGCCGCGGCTGCCGATCAGCACCGTGGAGATCGGGCCCTCCAGAACCTGGCCGTCGGAGGAAGTGAAGATGACGTCGTCGTGCCCGTGTTCGGACGCCCAGCGCAGTGCCGCCATATTCACCGCATAGCTGAGCGTCTTGGCGCCCAGCAGCAGCCAGGGGGCGCGTTCGGCCGCTGTGGCGTCGTATCCGCGGTCCAGCAGCGCCACGCTGATCGGGTTGCCGCGAGAGGCCTGCACGGACTGCGGAACCGGGGTCAGCAGCGCCCAGTAGGTCCCGGAGAAGTTCACGTCCTCACTGGCCGGCTCGCCATCCACCCCGCGGGAGGCAGTCAGGCGTACTGAGAGCTCCTCGGGAAGTCCGCTGCGGGTGCGGAACTCATCAAGCCCTCGCGCCACTGCCGCACGCCAGGACTCCGCCGGTGGGATACCGATACCGGTGATCTTGGATGAGCGCTGCAGCCGCTCCAGATGGGCGGAGAACTTCCGCACATGCCCCTCCTTGACCAGCATGGTCTCGAAGATGCCGTCCCCGCGCACCGCAGCCAGATCGGTAACCCGCAGCTGCGGCTGATGGGGGTCAAAAATGATTCCCTCCGGATGCTCGGCATCGATCCGGACGCCGACAGCGCGCAGGGAATCCTCGTCAAAACGCTCAGCCATGTGCATCAGAGTACTACCAAATCGGTCGGCGCCGCCGTGCTCGCAGCCGAGAGAGCCGGGGAGCCGCGGTTCACGTAGTGAAGCGTGGGATAGTGAACGCCGCGCTGCGCTTTGAGCGCGCCCGTATGATTGTTGAGATGATGGTGAAGACTGGGATGACATGCTCTGGCCGCTGAGCGGGCTGGGCATCGAGGCCCTGCCATTCTGGATCGTCATCATCGTGGTCACCATTGAGGTGGGCATCCGGGTTGCGGTGATCGGCATCATTCCGGGCAACCGCAGGCCCAACACCGCCATGGCCTGGCTGCTGGCCATCTTCTTCATCCCCCTGGTGGCCCTGCCGCTGTTCCTGCTCATCGGTACCAATAAACTCTCAGCACGCCGCCAGGAGCGGCAGCGGCGGATCAATAAGGCCCTGCTGGAGGCCACCAGCCACATGGACCTCTCCGACCAGCTGCGCGACTACGATGAGCAGCTCGGTGCCACCGCCGCCCTGAACCGCAAACTGGGTGCCTTCCCCATCCAGGAGGGCAACCACGTCACCCTGATCCCCGGCTACAAGGACTTCTTCATCCGGGTGGCCGCAGAGGTCGATGCCGCCCAGGAGTACGTGCACGTCATCTCCTACATCGTGGGCGAGGACCCCGAGTATGCCGGCCCGGTGCTGGACGCCCTGGAGCGCGCCGCTGCCCGCGGGATCACCGTGCGCTTCCTCTACGACCACTTGGGCACGATGCGGGTGCGCGGCTACCGCCGGCTGAAGCGCCGGCTGAGTGCAGCCAGCCAGCAGTGGCCGAACTTCGAATGGCGCCGGGTGCTGCCCATCCGCCCCTTCCGGCGTCGGTTCTCCCGGCTGGACCTGCGCAACCACCGCAAGATCATCGTGGTGGACTCTCAGGTGGCGTTCACCGGCTCCGCGAACCTCATCGAACCGCACTACCAGCGCCGCTCAGCGGTCAAGCTCAACCGGCAATGGGTGGAGCTCAACGCCAAGCTCACCGGCCCGGTGGTCACCGGCCTGGATATCGTCTTCGCCTCCGACTGGTACGCCGAGACCGGGGAGAATCTCGGCGCCAAGCTGCTGGTGGACCTGGAGGCCGATGAGTCCGCTCGCGGCGGCTCCCTGGCACAGGTGGTGCCCTCCGGTCCGGGCTTCCCCGACGAGAACAACCTGCGGCTGTTCAATGACCTCATTTACCAAGCCGTGGACCGGCTCATTATCGTCACCCCCTATCTGGTCCCGGACGACTCCCTGCTCTACGCAGTGACCAACGCCGCCCACCGGGATGTTGAGGTCACCCTGCTGGTCACCAAGAAGGCCGACCAGTTCACCATCCAGCACGCCCAACAGTCCTACTACCAGGCACTGCTGGAGGCCGGGGTGCGGATCTTCCGCTACCCCGAGCCGGATGTGCTGCACGCCAAGTTCATGATCGTGGACCACGATGTGGCCGTGCTCGGCTCATCCAATATGGACATGCGCTCATTCTCGCTGAATCTGGAGGTCACGCTGATGATCGTCGATGATGCCAAGGTGGCCGAACTCCGCGAGATTTTCCAGGATTACCTGAGCATCTCCGAGGAGCTGGATCAGCAGCAGTGGGCAGCCCGACCGCTGGGCACCAAATACCTGGATAATGTGTTCCGGCTCACCTCTGCGCTGCAGTAAGTCACGCTCTTCTCCCAATCATTACAATTTTCAACTACCCTGGCCTACGTGTCTCATAGCGCCACCCCCGGGTTCTGGAGCCTCGCTGCCCCACGCGCAACGGCCGCCGTGTGCGCTGTTGCGGGCCTGAGCCTGCTCACCTCATGTGGTGATGCCGAGACCGCTGACGGGACCGAATCGGCGCCTGAGACACAGATTTCCGCTGAGGGCACCGAGCAGGCAGAGCCCACTGAGCAGCCGGCTGAGGGCACCGACGAGACCGATGTCGCCGCCACTGTGACTACTGCCCCAGGCTCCCCGGAAGTCCTTGAGGACGAGGAGAAGCTGGAGATCCTGCTCAGCGCCAGCGACCTGCCGCAGCTCCCGGAAGGCCACTCCACCCATACCGGAGTCTCCTATTTCCAGGACTACATTGCGGTGGAGTACACCCAGTACCAGGAGACCTTCGGGGACACCCCGTGCGCGACCAGTATGGACCGGATCAATGTGGACCTGGTGGGTCAGCAGCCGCTCAGCGGGCTGGCTCATGCTTACCAGCTGTCCCAGGACGAGGATGAGTACTCCCCGCAGGTTTACGCCTGGGTGCTCAGCTTCCATGACCAGGTAGACACCGCAGAGATCTGGGACCGCATCCAGGAGCAGTGCGGCGGCACCCAGCTGGAGGCCGGCGATGAGTCAGTGGAGATCAGCCGTCTGGAGCTCAGCGAGGACTTCGGTCTGGATGTGGACGGCATCACCATGGTGGTGCACAGCCAGAACGAGCCGCTCAATGCAGGCTCCGCGGTGCGCCACTCCATGACCGTGGACTTCGGCCACAACCTGGTGATGCTGGCCGCGGTAGGCCTGACTGATGACACTTTCAGCACCCTGGCTGAAGCTCAGCTCGCCAAGCTTGCCCAGCACCTGGACTCAGCAGAGAACGACGAGGCCTAGGCGCCTCTGATGAACCCACACCCTAGGGCACAGTGGGTGACTGGCGCCGTCGTTATATGCCTGCCCCCTCATGGGCTTTAGCGGCTTTTCGTTCCAGCTTGGCGCCTTCGACGTCCACATCGGGCAGGATCTTATCCAGCCACTTCGGCAGCCACCAGGCGGCCGGGCCGCACAGGTGCAGCACTGCAGGGACCAGCATCAGGCGCACTACGAAGGCATCCAGCAGAACGCCCACTGCCAGACCCAGACCGATCGAGGCCACCATGGGGTCGGGGGTGAAGATGAATCCGGCGAATACGCTGGACATGATCAGTGCGGCGGCGGTGACCACTGCCCGGCCGGCGTGCAGGCCCTGGCGGACGGCCAGCCGGGGTGCTGAGCCGTGGGCGTAGGCCTCGCGCATTCCGGAAGCGGTGAACAGCTGATAGTCCATGGCCAGGCCGAAGAGGATGCCCACCATCAGGATGGGCAGGAAGGTCATGATGGGGCCAGGACGGCTGATACCGAAGATCTCGTCCAGCCATCCCCACTGGAAGACAGCGACCACCACGCCGATGGCCCCAGCCAATGATCCGACGAACCCGAGGGTGGCGATCACCGGCAGCAGGATCGAGCGGAAGACCATGATCATCAGCACCAGGGACAGGCCCACCACCAGGCCCAGGTAGAGCGGCATGGCATCGGCGATCACGTCTGACATGTCGATCTGGGCGGCTGTCATTCCGGCTACCGAGAGTTCGATGTCAGCCATCTCGGTGTCAGCCAGCGGATTGCCGTCGCGGAACTCATGGACCAGCTCTTCGGTGGACTCGGCGGAGGGACCTTCGGTGGGGATCACCTGGTAGGCGGCCATCGAGTAGTCCTGGGACAGTGTGATCGGAACCACCACGTCGATGTACTCGTGGGCGGCAAGGGTCTCTGCAATGTCCAGCTGGTAGTCGGTGGCCTCATCCTCGGCGTCGAAAGCCTCCGGGAAGTCGGCCAGCACCACCAGCGGTCCGTTCATGCCCTGGCCGAAAGCCTCCTCGGTCTCCACATAGGCCTGATAGGCGGTGGAATCCTCGGACTCCGAACTGCCATCGGGCAGGCCTAAGCGCAGGTCGAAGGTGGGGATGGCAAGGACGGCAAGTCCGGCCAGTGAGACTGCGGCAAGGCCCAGCGCCTTGAGATGACCCATCGGCGAGGTGATCTGGCGGGGCTTGGCCTCTTCGAATCCAATGTAGCGGCGCTCTTTGCGGCGCAGGATCCGCCACCCCACCAGTTTGAGCAGAGCCGGGGTCATGGTGGTGGCCATCAGCACCGCGATGGTCACACAGGCTGCTGCCACTGTGCCCATCAGGGCCAGGAACGGCAGTCCGGAGACGTTCAGGGCCAGCAGCGCAATGACCACGGTTGCCCCGGCGAAGACCACGGCGTTGCCCGCGGTTCCGTTGGCCAAAGCAATGGACTCCAGCAGCGGCATGCCGTCCTTGAGCTGACGGCGGTGTCGATTGATGATGAACAGCGAATAGTCGATGCCCACGGCGAGTCCGAGCATCAGACCCAGGATGGGGGTCATGCTCATCATCTCCACCACCCCGGAGAACGCCATGGCCCCGGCCACCCCGACACCCACCCCGATCAGGGCGTTGAGCAGCGGCAGGCCTGCGCCGATGAAGGTGCCCAGCATCACCAGCAGCACGATGGCGGCCACCATCAGGCCGATCACCTCGGCGATGGAGAACAGGTGAGGCAGCTCGAAGCTGATCTCGCCGCTGGGCAGCACCTCCACCCCGTCGATACCCGCTTCGACCAGCTCCTCGGAGACCGAGGCCAAGGCGTCCATGTCCACCTGCTCCAGCGGTTCGTGGAAGGTGATCATCATGATCGCCACGTCACCCTCTGAGCTGATCATCCCGGCACCCTCGGTGAGTTCCAGCATACGCTCGCCGCGTTCGATCGCTGCCCGGGGGTCCTCGTCCCCGTCAAGAGCCTCTTCCATCTGGGCCAGGCCCTGTTCGGCTTCGTTCAGCTCGGCCTCGGCCTCCTCCAGCTCAGCCTGGCCCGCGGCGTACTCATCCTCGCCGGCCTGCAGCTCAGCCACGCCCTCCGCTGCCTGCTCAATGCCTGCCAGGGCGCCCTGCAGCTGCTCCCGTTGGGCGACCACATCGGCGCGGGCGGCGTTGAGCTCGGCCTCTACGCTGGGCCAGTAACCCCCGGCTAAGGCCTCGTCCACCTGGGCGTCTATCTCAGCATCAGCAGCGTCTAGTGCGGCCAGCCCCTCCTCGATCGCTTCCCGGGTGGAGTCCAACTCATCTACGCTCATGTCTTGGGCTTCAAGACCGGCCTCAAGTTCAGCCCAGCCGGCGTCGAGCTGCTCCCGGGCGGCTGCCAGCTCAGCCTGGCCGGCTTCGAGCTGCTCCCAGCCTTCGGCCAGCTCTGCCTGGGCTTCAGTCAGGTCGAAGTCCTCCGGGAGCTCATCGAGCTGGGTGCGTGCGTCTGCGAGCTCCTCGCGCCCCTCGGCCATCTGTGCCTCAGCCTCGAAGGGGTCGGTGACCTCATCGACGATCTCGTGAGCCTCCACATCGGCGATGAGATCAGCAATCTGCTCCTGCTGCTCATCGGTGAACGGCTCTCCGCTCTCAGTGCGCAGCACGGCGGTGCCGGTTCCGCCACCAGCATCGGGCAGTTCCTCGGCCAGCCGGTCGGCCACCGCGGTGGTCTCTAGGTTGGGCACGGTGATCTGGTCGGTGAGCTGCCCGCTGAACCCGGCGAAGGCTGCCACTGCAGCCAGCAGCATCGCGAACCAGGTGGCGATCACGGTTTTGGCGCGGCGGGCGGCGAGCATGCCGAGCCGGTAAAGCACAGTAGCCATAGAGCGGCGGTCCTCAAGTCTCAGATGGTCAGAGCGTCACAAGCCATCATATATGGAACGTAGCGTCTCGTAATTTGTTCAGAGATCTTTGAGATGAAAATCACAGCAGCTGAGTCGTGTATCAGCGTGGAAGCGCCCCGTGCAGCACAATCTGGATCTGCGCCTCCATCCATGTGCGGCTGGGGTGACCTGCGGTGAGCAGCTGGATGATGAAGGGATCCATGATCGCTGAGGCCACAGCTGCCGGGTCCGTTCTTGGGTCCAGGCCTCCAGCCTCAGCCTCTTCCCTGATGCGCTGGGTGAGGTTCATGTCGTCCCAGACCGAGCGCTCGGCGAACAGCTGCCGGGTCTCCTCGCCGCCGGTGACCAGGGCGCCCATCAGGCTGCGGGCCATCGCCAAGGTGTCGTCCATATTGGCCTGCTCCAGCTCGCAGTCCAGCCAGGTCATCAGATCCGCCCGGAGGTCCCCGGTGTTGGGGACAGGCTCGGAGGCAAGGTTCAGCCGGCCGGTCAGCAGCGCCTCCAGCACTACCGCTGCCTTGTTCCTCCACCAGCGGTAGATGGTCTGCTTGCCCACCCCTGCCTCGCCGGCGATCCGCTCAACGGTCAGCTCCTCATAGGTGTGCCCCTGGTCGTTCAGCAGCGTGGCCACCGCATCCAGCACTGCCTGGTGCGCTTCTTCGCTGCGCGGTCGTCCCCGCCGGTGCTCGTCCCCTGCCATGGGGTCCATGCTAGTACCGCGCCATAGGATGGTGCTTATGCCCGAGGCTGTTGATCGCACCACCGTGCCTTTCCCGGCGCAGGAGGATAGGGCTGCTGAGCTGTTCGGTGTGCTCCGGCGTCAGCTGGGTCCGGTGCCGATGGCCTTTCTGGACAGCAGCGACCACGCCCGAACCCCAGCGCCGGCGCGCAGCAGATACAGCATCCTGGCCTTCTCACTGGGCCGATTCGCCGAGACTGTGGCGCTGCCCAGTGATGCCTTCGACTGGCTTGGCCAGCGCTGGCCCCGCCTCGATGCACCAGATGGCCACCGCGCTGCCTCCGCAGCGCCTTTCCAGCTCGGCTGGGTGGGCTGGATCGGCTACGAGGGTCAGGCTCAGCTTCTTCGAGCCACCCATGCCGTGGTGGTAGACCACCAGGCCGGCGCGGCAGAGATCCAGTGGGTGGCTGGAGACCCTCAGCCCGGCGTCGTCCCCTGGGTGGAACTGGTCGGTGCCAGCATCCAGGAACTGAGCTCTGCACCGAGGAGCATCTCCGGCGCCGTCACTGGGCCAACTCCTCGGCTCGAGCAGCTCACTGTCCGTGATTCCAGGCTCGACTACCTCGCGAAGATCAGCCAGGCCCAGCAGGAGATCTACCAGGGCAATACCTATGAGGTCTGCCTCACCACTGCGATCACCGGGCGGCTCATCGGCTGCCCCTGGGAGGCCTACCTGCAGCTGCGGGCGCGCAACCGGGCGCCCTTCACCCAGTTCATCGGATTCCCTCAGCGCGGTACAGCCCCCGCCTGCGCCATTCTCTCCACGTCCCCGGAACGCTTCGCCTCGATCAGTACTACCGGTGTGATCCGCTCGGAACCGATTAAGGGCACCAGGCCCCGCGGGACCACCCCAGACGACGACGCCGCCCAGCTCGCCGATCTGCGCAGCCATCCCAAAGACCGGGCGGAGAACGTGATGATCGCCGACCTGGTGCGCAACGACCTCTCCATCCACGCGGTACCCGGAACTCTGCACACCGAGCGTCTCTGTGCAGTGGAGAGCTACCCCACGGTGCATCAGATGGTCTCCACTATCAGCGCTCAGCTGGCCCCCGGGGCCTCGCCTGCCCGGGCGCTCAACGATGCGTTTCCTCCCGGGTCGATGACAGGAGCGCCCAAGATCTCCACTATGGAGATCCTGCGCAGTCTGGAGACCGGTCCGCGCGGGGCCTACTCCGGCGTGGCAGGATGGTTCTCCACCACCGGGGCCTGTGACCTCTCTGTCCTGATCCGCACCGTGGTCTGTGTCGGTGGTGCGCCTGAGGGCGTACAACCCTCAACCGGCTCGGGGGACGCTGAGCAGGCTCATGCTTCCACTGAGCTCAATCGGGTCACCGCTGGCGCGTACGCCACGACATGGCCTGCACAGACGCCCATCTGTTTGAACGGCTCCCACATGTCGCGGTTCTCTCCGCGCTCAGCTCTCGGCCGGCTTGCGCCGGCCTTCACGCCTGAAGTCGGCGCGTCGCGAGCTTCGCGCCTCACCGGTGATCTGTGGGAGTTCCACCTGGGACTCGGCGGAGCGATCACCGCTGACTCGAACCCCGAGGCGGAATGGCAGGAAGTCATAGCCAAGTCCCGCGGGGTGCTGGATGCATTGGGCGCAGTCTTCCCTGAGGGGTAGAGTGCGGCGTCGTCGTCCCTCAGTTGCGCCGGAAGCCAGCCGGACCGGTAAAGTGCAGGAGTGGTGAACAGGCAGATTGTTGACAATATGGGAGGCTGCTGAGCGTGACCATCACCGCTGATGAGCGCACCACTGCCGCAGGTGAGGCCGGAGATATTGCTGTCGCGCTGCGCGCCGCCGGGGTCTCTCGAGTGGATGACTCGGCACTGGCCCGCGGCATGTACTCTGCTGATGCCAGCCTCTACCGGGTGGTGCCCCAGGTGGTGACCCGGCCGCAGCACATTGACGAGGTCCATGCTGCTCATCAGGTCTCCCGGGAGCTTGGTGTACCGCTGACCATGCGTGGGGCCGGCACCTCGATCGCCGGAAACGCGGTGGGCGAGGGAATCGTGCTCGATACCCGGGACCTCAAACGGATCATTGAAATCAACCCCGAGACCCGCACTGCCACGGTGGATCCCGGAGTCATTCACGCCGATCTGCAGCGGGCTGCTGCCCCGCACGGACTGCGCTTCGGCCCCGATCCCTCCACTCACTCCCGGTGCACCATCGGCGGAATGATCGGCAACAACGCCTGCGGCTCCCGGGCGCTGGGCTACGGGCGCACCTCAGACAACATTGAGGCTGCCAGCATTCTCTTCGGCAATGGGGAAGTCGGGCACTTTGACGCCCGCTCCGGAAAAGCCACCGGCCCCACCGCGACTAAGCTGCTGGAGCTGGCCAACCAGAATCTGGCTCATATCCGCACCAACTTCGGACAGTTCGGGCGCCAGATCTCCGGCTACAGCCTGGAACATCTGCTCCCGGAGAACCGTGGGCAGATCGAGAAGTTCATCGCCGGTACCGAGGGCACTCTTGGCACGGTGCTTCAGGCCACCGTCAACCTGGTTCAGGATGAGCCCGGCCGCCGCCTGATGGTGCTGGGCTTCCCTACCGTGGCAGAGGCCGCCGACGCTGTGCCGGACATCCTCACCGCCGGTGCCGGCCGGTTGATCGCCTGCGAGGGCATGGACTCCCGCCTGGCAGCCCTGGTCCGCGGTGCCGGTAAACGCGTGCCCACCCTGCCCAAGGGAGAATCCTGGCTGTTCGTGGAGACCGCCGGCGAGGCCGCCCTGGACACCCTGGCAGCGGTTAAGGCCGCAGCTTCGGCAGTGGGAGACCGGATGATCGAGGATGCGGGCGAGGCCGCCGCGCTGTGGAAGATCCGCGAGGACGGCGCCGGCCTGGCCGGGATCAGTCTGCCCACTCCCGCCCATTCCGGTTGGGAGGATGCCGCAGTGCCCCCGGAGCATCTGGGTGCCTGGATGCGCGAGTTCGAGTCCCTCATGAAAGACTACGGCCTGCAGGGCTACCCCTACGGGCACTTCGGCGATGGCTGCATCCACTGCCGCATCGATTTCCCTTTCCGGCACGGTGATGCCTCCAGCACCGGAGTATTCGCCGAGTTCATGGCAGCCTGCGCCGAACGCCTGGCCCACTACGGGGGTTCGCTCTCAGGAGAGCACGGCGACGGCAGGGTGCGTTCGCAGCTTCTGCCCACTATGTACGACGAGGCCTCAATCGCCTTATTTGCCCAGGCGAAGGCTGTCTGCGACCCGCAGAACCTGCTCAATCCCGGCATCATCACCGCACCCGACGACTCCGGCCCGGTGCCCCACACTGAGAACATCAAACCCACCCAGCCCAAGCAGGAGCTGCCCTGGCCTGGGATGCTGCTGCCCCATGACAAGGGTGACTTCGGGGCCGCGGTGCACCGCTGCTCCGGGGTGGGTCGCTGCGTAGCGCCGGCCACCAACGGCGTGATGTGCCCCAGTTATTTGGCCACCAAGGATGAGAAGGACTCCACCCGCGGGCGCGGCCGGATCCTGCAGGAGGCCATGGACGGCACCCTGGTCAAGGGGCTGACCGACCCCGCAGTCCATGAGGCCCTGGACTTCTGTCTGGCCTGTAAAGGCTGCGCCTCCGACTGCCCGGCCGGGGTGGATATGGCCACCTATAAGGCAGAGGCTCTGCACCAGACCTATGATCGTAACGAGCAGGGCCAGCCGAAGAGGAAGCTCCGCCCCCGCAGTCACTACATTCTGGGCCGACTGCCCTTGTGGGCAAGACTCGCTGCCCCCGTGGCACCGCTGGCCAACCTCACTATGAAGCTGCCCCCGGTGGCTGCGCTGGCCAAATGGGCAGCTGGTATCGACCAGCGCCGCAGTGTGCCGAAGTTCGCCGCGAAAACTCTGCGCCGGGCCGCCAGGATGTCACCAGGCAGCAAGGGCGAGCATGCTGGGCAGTCATCTGATCCTGATGTGTGGGTATGGGCGGACTCCTTCACCAACCACTTCTTCCCCCAGTCGGGACTGGCTGCCATTGAGTTCCTGCGTAGCCAGGGGCTGGAGGTGCAGATCATCGGCAAACAGGGCTGCTGCGGACTGCCCTGGATCACCACCGGTCAGCTGGACGCTGCTAAGGCACGGATTGACCAAGCCATCACCGCACTGGAGCCGGTGGTGGCTTCCGGAGTACCGGTGATCGGCCTGGAGCCCAGCTGTCTGGCCACCCTGCGCTCTGATGCAGTGGAGCTCTCCGCCAGGGAAGAGGCCAAGACAGTGGCCGATGGGGTGCTGAGCTTCGCGGAGCTGGTCAACCGGCTGGTGGATGAGGGCCGGATCCAGCTGCCTGATCTCACCGGAGTCGATGTGGTGGCCCAACCGCACTGTCACCAGTCCTCGGTGATCGGCTGGGATGTGGACCAGGCGCTGCTTCAGATGGCTGGGGCCACCGTCACCAAGGTGGCAGGCTGCTGCGGCCTGGCCGGGAACTTCGGTGTGGAGAAAGGCCACTACGAGGTTTCGGTCGCCGTGGCTGAGACCTATCTGCTGCCCGCGGTACGCGCCCAAAAAGAGCGGATGGACTCAGCAGAGTATGACGGCGCCAGGAAAGTGGTGCTGGCCGACGGCATGAGCTGCCGGGTCCAGCTGGACGACCTCGCCGAGATCCCCGCCATCCACCTCGCCGAACTGCTTGCCGAAAGGGCTCATGCGCTCGATTGAGCTGAGCGGAATGCGGCGCTTGCGGTAGCATTTCCTTCTTCGCTCAGCTTGCCAGCCACACCGTGCAGCATGCTGAAGTGGCCCGCACAAATGCTGGCGTGTTGGCATGGGTTCCTGATGCCATGGCTCCCACTCGCTACGGTGCCGGTTGATCAGACAGGCCTTAGAGATTCGCTACTAGGCTAGGTCTGGTTCGCTTGCTTCCCACGTCCCCTGAGGTCGCAGATCCCGGCTCGCTCTCGTGCGCTGCACGCTGATACGCCCTGGTTCTGCGCCTGGCTCGGTCACATATGCCTCCGGCATGTGCTCCACTCCGCCGGATTTGCCCAGTACGTACCCTCGCACATGCTCACAATGGCAGCACCTACCGGCGGAACCTCCTAATCGGCGACGAAGTCGTCGACTAACTCATAGACGCCGTCGATGATCCGGTTGGGCCTGAACGGGTACTGGGAGATGCTTGTCTGGCTGGAGACCCCGGACATCACCAGGATGGTGTGCATTCCGGCCTCCATGCCGGCCACGATGTCGGTGTCCATCCGGTCACCGATCATTGCGGTCTGCATCGAGTGGGCACCCAGATGGTTCAGGGCTGAGCGGAACATCATGGGGTTCGGCTTGCCCACCACATAGGGGTCGGAGCCGGTGGCCTTGGAGATCAGTGCGGCGATCGCCCCGGTGGCCGGCAGCACGCCCTCAGGGCTGGGGCCGGTGGCATCCGGGTTGGTGACGATGAACCGTGCGCCGTTGTTGATCAGCCGCACAGCCTTGGTGATCGCTTCGAAGCTGTAGTTGCGGGTCTCGCCCACTACCACGTAGTCGGGGCCAGTCTCGGTCATGATGAACCCGGCCTCGTGCAGTGCGGTGGTCAGCCCTGCCTCGCCGACTACGTAGGCGCTGCCGCCGCTGTGTTCGGTGTCCACCTGCTGGGCCAGGAAGGTGGCGGTGGCCAGCGCGGAGGTCCAGATCCGGTCCTCTGGGACCACCAGTCCTGAATTGCGCAGTCGGGCAGAGAGATCGCGCGCAGTGAAGATCGAGTTATTGGTCAGTACCAGATAGGGCAGGTCCTTGCGCCGCCACTGCTCCAGCAGCTCCGCCGCGCCGGGCAGTGCCTCGTGCTCACGCACCAGCACCCCGTCCATATCTGTCAGCCAGCACTCAATGTTCGTCTCGCCGCTCATAGCTCTATCCTATGGCCCCGCGATTCCCTGCTCACTCTTTACCCACGCTCTATTCCCCACCCACTCTTCGAGTGCATGATTTGTGCAGTACTTCTGGTCTTTCTGAGCCCAAACTGCTGCACAAATCATGCACTCGGGCCGGTTGAGAGGGAAGCGCGGCTGGTGGTGGCGGCGCGCGGTTGAGGCTGCTGGGGGCGGCGGTACTCGGCTTGGGGGCGCGGTGCGCGGTTGAGGTAGCTGTGGGTGTGCGGAGAGGTGGCGGGCGACGGGGTAGCGGAGTGCGGCAGAGAGCAGGAGTTGACGGCGTCGCTGTTATATGGTTCATTAGTAGAGTAATGAACCACTGAGGTAGTGGAGTTGGTAAGCTGAGATGGTCGCTGAAACCGCAGAAGGAGGTGAGCTTGTGGACGAGGGCCGCCCGCTGTTCGTGCAGATTGCCGAGGAGATCGAGTCATCTGTGCTGGACGGTTCGCTCCAGGAGGGCGAACGCGCACCTTCCACCAATGAGCTCGCAGCCTTCCACCGGATCAACCCGGCCACCGCAGCCAAGGGAATCAACCTTCTGGTGGACCGCGGCATCCTCATCAAACGGCGCGGACTGGGCATGTTCGTCGCCGAGAGGGCTGCCGAACGGCTGCGCGCAGAGCGCCGCCAGCGCTTCGCCGACCACTACCTCACACCGATGCTTGCCGAGGCCCGTCATATTGGGCTGCAGGTGGAGACCGTCATAGAGCTGCTGCGCGAACGGGCGCAGCAGTCAACCGACCACGAGTGAGAGGAGTCTGCCGATGAGTGGGAACACCGCCGGCACAGCGATACAGGTACGGGGACTGACCCGGCGCTATGGGTCCACCACAGCGCTGGATGATGTCACCGTTGCCTTCGAGAAGGATGTCATCCACGGCCTGCTGGGCCGCAACGGCGCAGGGAAGACCACCCTGATGTCGATCATGACCGCTCAGGCCTGGCCATCAGAGGGCGAGGTGAAGGTCTTCGGCCAGACGCCGCATGAGAACGAACAGGTGCTGCCCAAGATCTGCTTTGTCCGCGAGGACCAGAAGTATCCCGACGACGCCCTGGCCAAGCACGCCTTCAAGGCTGCCGCAGATGCCTTCGCCAACTGGAACTGGGATTTCGCGAACCGGCTGATCGCCGATTTCCGCGTTCCGGAGAAGACCAAGATCAAGAAGATGTCCCGCGGCCAGAAATCCGCGGTGGCGGTGATCATCGGCCTGGCTTCCCGGGCCGAGGTGACATTCTTTGATGAACCCTACATGGGGCTGGACGCGGTGGCCCGACAGCTGTTCTACGACCGGCTGCTGGAGGACTATTCAGAGCATCCGCGGACCTTTGTGCTCTCCAGCCACCTGATCGATGAGATAGCCCATCTGATCGAGAACGTAGTGGTCATCGACGGCGGACGCATTCTGCTGGATGAGCCGGTGGAGCAGCTGCGCGACCGTGCCGTGACCCTGGTAGGCCGAGCAGACGCGATGGCCGAGCTGATCACAGGCCGCGAGGTGCTGCATCACGAGACTATGGGCCGGATCGCCCGGACCACGGTGCTGGGTGCGCTCACCGAGGCCGAGCAACAGCTGGTTCGCGAGCTTGACCTGGAGCTGCAGCCGGTCTCCCTGCAGCAGCTGATCGTTCGGCTGACCACCAAAAGAAATCACAACGACGCCGTCTACGCCACAGACATGGAGGTGCAGTCATGAGTGCCGCAACAGCAGAGAAGCCACACACAGTTCAGCAGCAGTCGAGCTTCGCCCGGGTGCCGGCAGCCTTCCGGCTGCAGTTCATCAACGGCAGCGCCCTGGTATGGGTGCCGCTGATGATCTTCCTCCTGGCCTGGGCAATCGCGGTGGGTATCGGATTCTGGATCGACTACCTGGCTGAGGACCGAGTGCCCACCGAGGAGCCCTTCTACACAGGAGCTTCACAGGCATCCCTGTGGGGCCTGGCCTTTATGGCGGCCTATGCCGGTTCGCACACCTTCCCGTTCTCGATGGCGCTGAGCTACAGCCGCCGGGTCTTCACCATTGGTGCGGTGCTGGCCTTCGGGGCAGTCTCGGTGGCCTTCGGCTTGGCCTTTCTCCTGGGTGCCGTCCTGGA
The DNA here is from genome assembly GCF_008711175.1 of Nesterenkonia ebinurensis. Lineage (GTDB taxonomy): Bacteria > Actinomycetota > Actinomycetes > Actinomycetales > Micrococcaceae > Nesterenkonia > Nesterenkonia ebinurensis. The sequence continues at coordinate 16,693 of NZ_VWNF01000032.1, read as the reverse complement.
GCGGGCGACCAATGGCTTCGGCATCGAGGGCTACACCTTCTATCTGCCCTACCTGACAGAAGGTCCAGGCGGAATAGCGATGGCCGGAGTGTTCACGACCCTAGCCTGCCTCACCGTGATGCAGCTGGGCTTCGGCGCGGTGATTCTGTACAAGCGGGTAGGTCTGCTGCGGCTGTGGCTGGTGATCATCGCAGCAGCAGTGGTGATTCTGGCAACTGTCATGCTGATCACCCAGCAGAACGCCTGGCCGCAGGTGTGGCAGTGGTTGGTGGAGCAGTCCGCGCTGAGTCTCTCGGCCTGTCTGGTGCTCGTGGTACTGGCCCAAGGCGTCATCAACTACTTGATGATCCGCAAAGCAACACCGGCCTGAGAGTGAATCCCCACTCGCGCCGCAAGCACGGTCCTCGAGCTGCAAGCACAGCGAGCGATGCAGCGACTCTAAGTGTGGAGTTCCCCGAAGGCCTCTGGTATAAGCAACGAGAAGACCCCGGGTCCGACTGCGTGAGGGGGGACGCTAAATATGTCGGGCCCGGGGCCTATGAATCACTCGCACCTTGAAGAGGCACTATCTAAGGTACGCACCTTTCTGAACGGAACACCCTATAGACCCTGGAAGTTTCCTATGAGTTTTTACCAGGGGCCCAAACTTCACAGTTTGGTCACAGGTTCAAGGTGTGGTTGAACATTGATCTGCCCTTCATCGTGACCAGCTCGTTACCCTGAATGTGAGCTGACCGGGGAATTCGCTCTGATTCCCATCGCTTGCTTCCCCACTTAAGGGGCGGCCCCGGACAGTCCTAACACGCATCGCCACGCACCGGCGGTGTGCCAAGGAGTCGTACCGTTCGACTAGTGAGGATTGACCTGTGCCGAAGAAACTCCCTGCGGCTGCCGTCGGCGCCTTTGCTGCTGGCCTGACCCTGCCGTTCACCACTGCCGCCACTGCGGATGCCGCGCCTATTCTGCCGGCTCCTGAACCGCTTCAGGGCAGTGCTGCCGGGCTGGCGGCGTCGTTGTCCAACTCCACCACTTTGGTGACCTCCAACAGCTCCGGGCAGTTTGTTCAGCCGTTGACCTCCAGCTATACCTTCAGCACCGGCTACGGCCCGCGCTGCAGCCCCAACCCGGGAGCCTCCTCCCACCATCTGGGGCAGGACCTGGTGGCACCGGAGGGCACTCCGTTCCGCTCAATCGCGGCTGGGACGGTGGTCAGCACCCAGGACGGCACATCCTCCCGTGCCGGACATGTGATGGTCCGGCACAACATCGGCGGGCAGACCTACCATTCCCGGTATCTGCATGTGTGGGACGGCACCTCCCATGTGCAGGTGGGCGATACGGTCTCTGCCGGACAGACCATCGGACTGGTGGGCAACTCCGGGGCGAGCACCACTCCGCACCTGCACCTGGAGATCTGGCAGGGTGCCTGGCACACCGGCACCGCCCTGGATCCGCACACCTTCCTCACCGAGCGTGGCGTAGATATGCGGGCGGCCGCGGCCCGGGAGCACTTCCCCAGCGAGTGCCCGGACGGCAGCGGAGGCGCTCCTTCGGACTCCGGCTCTTCCGGGTCCGGCTCATCAGATTCTGGCTCTTCGGGGTCGGGCTCGTCCAACTCAGGCTCCTCCGGTTCGGGAAGCTCTTCGTCCTCCGGGGAGACTCGCCGGGTCACTGAGCCGCTGAACCTGCGCTCGGGTGCCGGTACCAACCACAGTGTGGTCAGCTGGATGCCCACAGGGGAGCAGGTCACGGTGATCTCCACCAGCGGCTCCTGGGTCCAGGTGGAGCGTCCCAACGGCCAGCGCGGCTGGGCCCACGGCGGATACCTGAGCTCATCCTCGGGTTCCTCTTCTGGTGGTTCCTCGTCCGGGGGCTCTTCCTCGGGGTCCTCCGGATCTTCTTCTGGGTCTAGCTCATCTGGTTCGTCCTCGGGCGGTTCATCCAGCTCGTCTGGTTCGTCAAGCTCCGGTGGGTCCTCTTCAGGTGGGTCCTCGTCTGGTTCGTCGTCGAGTTCTTCGGTGTCTGCGGTGGCGCGTCAGGTGATTGATGGTCGGTTCGGCAATGGTGCTGATCGTGTGCAGCGGCTGCGTGCTGCTGGTCATGATCCGGCTGCGGTGCAGGCTGAGGTGAACCGGATTCTGGCTGGTGGTTCCTCCTCGTCCGGATCGAGCTCTTCCTCGGGTTCCAGTTCATCTGGCTCATCCTCGGGTTCCTCTTCTGGTGGTTCCTCGTCCGGGTCTAGTTCTTCGGGGTCCTCCGGCTCCGGTTCTTCTTCTGGGTCTAGCTCATCTGGTTCATCCAGTTCGGGTGGTTCGTCAAGCTCCGGTGGGTCCTCTTCAGGTGGGTCCTCGTCTGGTTCGTCGTCGAGTTCTTCGGTGTCTGCGGTGGCGCGTCAGGTGATTGATGGTCGGTTCGGCAATGGTGCTGATCGTGTGCAGCGGCTGCGTGCTGCTGGTCATGATCCGGCTGCGGTGCAGGCTGAGGTGAACCGGATTCTGGCTGGTGGTTCCTCCTCGTCCGGATCGAGCTCTTCGGGCTCGAGCTCTTCCTCGGGTTCCAGTTCATCTGGCTCATCCAGTTCCGGGGGCTCATCCTCGGGTTCCTCTTCTGGTGGTTCCTCGTCCGGGTCTAGTTCTTCGGGGTCCTCCGGCTCCGGTTCTTCTTCTGGGTCTAGCTCATCTGGTTCATCCAGTTCGGGTGGTTCGTCAAGCTCCGGTGGGTCTTCCTCCAGCAACTCGAGCTCCTCCAGCAGCGCCCCGCGGGTCAACGGTGTGCATCTCAACGCCCGCAGCGGCCCTGGCACCAGCCACGGTGTGGTGGCGGTACTGGCGCCCGGAACCCGGGTGGAAATCACCGGCCGCAGCGGCCCCTGGGTGAGCTTCGAACGCAGCGGACGCACCCTTTGGGTGGACTCCAGCTTCCTCAGCGGAGATACCAGCGCACCGGGCTCATCTTCTTCGGGCTCATCGTCTTCTGGTTCGTCCTCCTCAGGTTCGGCAAGCTCCGGTTCCTCCTCTTCGGGCTCCTCCGGTAGCAGCAACGGAAGCACCGGTCCCACCAGCGGTCAGCACCGGCAGAGCGCTCAGGGTCCCTACAGCCAGGTCTGGGACCGGCTGGCACAGTGCGAATCCTCTGGAAACTGGTCGATCAACACCGGCAACGGCTACTACGGCGGCCTGCAGTTCTCCGAGTCCTCGTGGCGCTGGGTGGGTGGTTCCGGGCTGCCCCACCAGGCGTCCAAGCAGGAGCAGATTGAGCGTGCCTACCAGCTCTGGCAGCGCCAGGGCTGGGGTGCTTGGCCGGCTTGCTCCCAGCGGCTGGGACTTTCCGGAAACCCCGGCGGCTGGGGTGACAGCTATTACGAGGTGCATGGCAGCAGCCGGTCCGGCTCCGGTCCTGCAGGTCCCGGCACGGCCGCTGCCGACCAGTGGCAGACCAGCTACTCGGTGCCGTTGCGCGAAGAGCCCAGCTCCAGCGCCGACCGGCTGGCTCAGATTCCGCGCGGCACGGTCCTGGAGACTGGCGAGCGCCGTGGCAGCTGGGCCCAGACGGAGTACGACGGCCTCACCGGCTGGGTCAACACCAGCTTTGGCGTCCCCACCTGAGGCAAACGATCAGCTGAACCGGGCGGTGACGGCCTCACCGTGGGCGGGCAGGTCCTCGGCCAGGGCCAGGGCCTGCACATGTCCGGCCACCTGGGAAAGCCCGTCCCGGCCATAGCGGATGACCTGTTGGGAGCGCAGGAAGCTGGTCACATTCAGCCCAGAAGAGTATCGGGAGGCGCCCCCTGTGGGCAGCACATGGTTGGAACCGGCACAGTAGTCGCCCAGCGAGACCGGGGTGTAGTGCCCTAGGAACACGGCCCCGGCGTTGTGGATCCGCTCAGCGTAGGCAGCATCGTCAGCGGTCATGATCTCCAGGTGCTCAGCGCCGTATTCGTTGGCCACATTCACAGCTGCCTCCATGGAGTCCACCACCAGGGCGGCTGACTGTCGGCCGGCCAGAGACTGCTTGACCCGGTCCAGGTGCCTGGTGGCCGCGGCCTGCTCCTCCACCTGGGAGATGACCCGTTCGGCCAGCTCGGCAGAGTCGGTCACCAGCACGGCAGCGGCCAGTTCATCATGCTCAGCCTGGCTGACCAGATCTGCGGCGATGAGATTCGCCGGAGCGGTGGCATCGGCCAGCACCATGATCTCAGTGGGCCCGGCCTCAGCATCAATGCCCACCACCCCTTGCACCGCGCGTTTTGCGGTGGCCACATAGATATTGCCTGGCCCGGTGATCAGGGAGACCGGAGGTACGACGACGCCCGTCTCGTCCCGGACACCATAGGCGAACATACCCACCGCCTGAGCCCCGCCCACGGCGTAGACCTCTTCGACCCCCAGCAGCTGGGCGGCCGCCAGAATGGTGGGGTGGGGCCACCCTCCGTGCTCCTTCTGAGGGGGTGAGGCGATGGCCAGCTGCATCACACCAGCTACCTGGGCAGGGATCACGTTCATCACCACTGAAGAGGGGTAGACCGCCTGGCCGCCGGGGACGTAGAGACCCACCCGCTGCACTGGCACCCACCGGTTGGTGATTTTTGCATCCGGGCCCGGGGAGACCACCGAGGCAGCCGGAAGCTGGGCAGTGTGCACCTCACGGGCACGCAGAATCAGAGTGTCCAGGGCCTCCCTGACCTGTGGGTCCAGCTGCTGCAGAGCCTGTTCCAGTACCCGGGAAGGTACCCGCAGAGAGTCCGGTCGGACGGCGTCGTACTTCTCACAGAGTTCCAGCAGGGCGGATTTACCACCGGTGCGCACCTGCTCCAGAATAGGAGCCACAGTCTCCAGGGTGGCGGAAATGTCCTGGTCAGCCCGGGGTAGGAAGGCTGCGATGTCAATATCGCGGCCGCGCAGATCGGTGAGAGTGAGCATGGACCCATTGTTCCCCCTCAGCTGGGCATGCCACAATTTCGGCCATGATCACCTTCCCCGCACAAGTCCTGAGAAAGCTCGCTGGCAACGCCACCGACAATCCTGCAGAAGACCTCACCACCGGTATGGAAGAGCATGTGCCCGATGAGTTCGAGGAGCTGGTCTCCCAGGCCGGGCCGCTGATGGGCATCCTGGTGGGTGTGGGCATCTCCGCGCTGGTGGCTTTGGCGGCCACCCTGGTGATCTCCGCAGTGCTCAAGCAGTTCTTCCGGCGGGCGCCCACGGTCAAGCGCGCCATCAACCGTACTCGCACCCAGTTCTTCTGCATCCTGCTGTTCGCCGGCTCGGCGCTGAGCGTCCGCTATGCGGTGGCAGAGCAGTGGTGGGATGGGCCGGTGTATGTGGCGCTGATGATCGCGGTGATCGTCTCGGTGGCCTGGTGGGCGCTGCGCGCAGTCAAGATTGTTGAAGCGGTGATCCTGGCCAAGTACATCGGTGATGACCAGCCCAGCGTGGAGGACCGGCGCGGCCGCCGGGTGCAGACCCAGGTGGACCTGATCGGCCGGATCCTGGCAGAGATCATCATCACCCTGGCAGTGGCTGCGGTGCTGCTGCTCAACGAGAACGTGCGTGGACTGGGCGCCGGACTGCTGGCTTCAGCTGGTGTGGTCTCGGTGGTGGCCGGCCTGGCGATGCAGAGCACCCTGGCTAATCTCTTCGCCGGTATCCAGCTGGCCTTCACCGATTCGATCCGGGTGGGCGATGTGGTGGTCATCGAGGAGAACTTCGGCACCGTGGAGGAAATCACCCTCTCCACTGTGGTACTGAAGTCCTGGGACGGCCGTCGCTTCATCTACCCCAGTGCGTACTTTGTCTCCACGCCTTTTGAGAACTGGACCCGAGTGGGCACCGAACTGCTGGGCGCAGTGGAGCTGGACGTGGACTGGCGGGTGCCGATGGATGCCCTGCGCGGCCGGCTCAAGCGGCTGCTGGCCGGCACTGACCTCTGGGACGGAGCCACCTCAAACCTGCAGGTCACCGATGCGGTGGATGGGCACGTCAAAGCCCGGGTGGTGGTCTCAGCGCGCAACTCAGGGGAGCTGTGGGACTTGCGCTGCCTGATCCGCGAGGACCTGGTGAACTTCCTGCGTACCGAGCACCCCTATGCGGTGATGACCCAGCGCATGCTCATCACCAATGAGGAGGCCTTGGGCGGCAAGCCCGAGTCAGTGGCTACCGGTCAGATTGGGGAGGTGACAGAGAACGTCCCCGACCTGGCCCACACAGATTCTGACGAACCTGCGCGGGACCCGAACATCGGGAGCTCAGACGCCGCCCCCTCACCCAGTGCCGCTACCCCCGCGGAGGCGATTGAGGAGGGTGAGGGTGATAGTCCGAAGACGGAGATCCCAGTGGATGAGGGATTGTTCACCGGTTCAATCACTGCAGTGCAGCGTAACCGGGAGTTCTCCGGTCCTGGTGAGGAGGCATATCGGGAGCGCAAGCACCGCCAAGAGGGTGAAAGCTGATAACAACTGGGCAACGCTTGGGTTGCGAAGTGAGCATAACCCTCAACTCAGCTGTCAAAGCGTCGAATAACCTATTACCGTAGGTAGGCGGAGTGCCAGGAACCCCAGTAATCAGTGTAATCAGTGAGGTGAGCGCCGGTGAGTCGTGCCTTCAGCAGCCGACGAAGAGCCATTGGGCTGCCTGCTGCCCTGGGTGTGGCCGCTCTGCTGCTGGCCGGCTGCGACGACCTGCCCGAGGAGCCCAGTGGTGACCATGAGGATGCAGCCACCGTCGAGCGGCCACCGCTGGACGAACCCACTGATGAGCCTGTGCCCCAACAGCCCGGGGCTGAGGACGCTGAGGCTGACCAGCCTGAGACCTTTGACGGTGAACAGCAGGGGGAGAGCGGCGATCCCGGCTCTGAAGCTGAGGCCGGCGATGCGGCTCCCGACGAGCAGTCAGCGGAGGATGAAGCCGCGGCTTCGCAGAGCAGCAACGATGTTCTGGATGTCACCGAGTTCTCTGCTGAGCCCCAGCGCTCCCGAGGCTTCCCCGAACTGCTCACCTCAGTACCGGAAGACTCCAACCTACTGCTGGGTGAGGTGCGGGTAGGCATCCATGAGGGCTACCACCGCATTGTGTTCGACCATGTGGGTGAGGGCGCTCCGGGCTGGACCGCCGAGTATGTGGCCGAGGCCGTGGAGCCTGGTTCAGGATTCCCCGTGGAGATGGACGCCGAGGTGATCCTCTACGTGGGCGTGGAAGGACTGGTCCCCGGCAACGCCGGTGAGGAAGAGGGCCAGCTCGAGCTCCGGGAATGGAGCGATCCGCAGGGTACGGTATTCACCGATGTGGCCACCACCCTGGCCCATCACGGCTCAGCCAACTACTACATCGGCCTGGATGCCGAACGCGAGTACCGGGTCTCGGTCTGGGAACACCCTAACGGCCCCCGCCTCATCATTGATGTCCTAGTGTGAGCTGGACGCGCTGTCGTCATTCTCTTCCTCGCCGGTGCCGGGGATGCCCATCCGCTTATCGGCCGCCCACTGCACCACCGGGTCCGGGATGAACCGCAGCGAGGCAGTCAGTGCACGGTACTGGGCGCTGGGTACGCAGACCGCCGAACCCTGCGCATTGGCAGTCAACCCCTGACGCACCACATCCTCCGGGTCCAGCCACATCCACTTCTTAGCCCCGGTGATCCTGATCCCGGAGCGCTCATGAAACTCCGTGCGCACCAGGCCCGGGCACAGTGCGGTGACCGTAATCCCTTCAGGCTTCAGCTGGGCGTGCATGGCCTTGGAGAAGTTCACCACCCAGGCCTTGGCGGCCGAATAGGTGCCGGTGGGGGTGAATCCAGCAACTGAGGCCACATTGATGATCCGTCCGGCCCGTTGGGCAGCCATCCCCCGGGCCGCAGTATGGGTCAGCTCCATAGGAGTCTGCACGTGCAGGCGCAGCAGATCCCGCTCATCGTCCAGGTCATTGTCCAGGAAGCTGCCGGCCAGCCCGTGTCCGGCGTTGTTCACCAGCAGATGCATCGGATGAACCGGATCGGTCAGCCGCTCCTGGACCGCACCCACCCCGTCATCAGTGGCCAGATCCGCCACAATGGTCTCTGCGCGGATCCCGTACTGGGCCTCAAGGGCCTCCGACTGTGCCTCCAGGCGCTCCTGGGTGCGGGCGGCCAGCACCAGGTCATAGCCCTGGGAGGCCAGTTGCCGGGCGAACGCGGCACCGATGCCTGCGGTAGAACCGGTGATGACTGCAGTATGAGTTCCCATGACAGATATCGTAGAACCCGATCACCCACAGATCAGAGGAAAATGTCCAGCCCAGGTTCAGCCTGGTGTGCCAGCAGACAGGAGGTGTGCGGATGCGTTGGAGCAGACGCGGGGAATGGGGCCCTGAGCTCTTCGGCGGGCCCCGGTTGCGCCCTGAGCAGTGGGCGCCCCTGGAGGCCCGGATCTACACCTCGGACACTGAAGCGGTGGAGCAGGCGCTGGAGGAGCTCACCGGATTTATGGACTATTTCCGCCAGGACATGGACGGCACGCCCATGACCGGGGTCACCGATGGGCAGCTGGCGGTGGTGCACAGCAGTGTCACCGACAGTTTCGGTCGTGCCCTGCTGCAGGTGACCTTCTACGCCGGGGGACCGGTGGGGCAGACCAGCCCCGATGCCTTCGAACGGCTGGGCAAAGCCGCCTCAGCACTGGTGGACGAGCTGAATGCTCAGGGAATCCAGGTCCAGGAGATCCGCTGGACAGAACAGCCCTACGTTCAGCGCCCGTTCTGAGCGCGCCGGCCTTCGCATCTAAAGTTCTCGAAGGTAGTCCAGCTGCGCGCCGGCGATCTTGCTGATGACCCGGGGGTCCAGCTCGCTGTGCTCACCGTAGAGATGCCGTCCCAACTGCTCGGCACCCATCGGGCCGTGCTCAGCCAGCAGGTCCCGCACCTGCTCCAGCCGTTGGAGTCGGTGCCGGATGTAGTGCTCCGCCACCGGGCCCAGCTGCGGATGAAGCGGGCCATGGGCAGGCAGCAGCACCGCGGCGTCGTACTCTGCCAATCTCTCCAGGGTGGCCAGATAGTCGGTGAGCGTGCCGTCGGGGTAGTCCAGCATTGTGGTTCCCCGGCCCAGCATCGTGTCCCCGGTGAGCACCGCCCCGGCCTCCGACATCCAGAAACACACTGAATCTGAGGTGTGACCTGGGGTGTGCAGCACGGTGATGCTGGTTCCACCTGCGGTGATCTCCTCGCCTTCAGCCAGCGGAATGGTCGCACCTCTGTCCCCGGGCAGGCAGACTTCAGGGTCGAAGCCGCGTACCGGGGCGCCGGTCTGGGCTGCGAGCTGTGTGGCCGCTCCCAGGTGGTCACTGTGCCGGTGGGTCACCAGGATTTCGGTGATTCTGCGGCTCCCGGCTGCCTCCAGGATGGCCCGCACGTGCTTGGGATGCCCATCAGGCCCAGGATCAATGACCACGACGCCTGCGGCACCGGAGTCACCGATCAGGTAGGTGTTGGTGCCCTCCAGCGTCATCGGGGAGGGATTGTCACAGGTGATCTGCTGCACGGCGGCGGGCAGCGGGGTCCTCGTCTGCATGACGTCTAGCTTACGCCGGGCGGGTCCGCGTAGGGTGGTGGTGAGACGGTCCCGATCCCCGGAAAGAGCTGATCATGAGCGAGTTGAAGCAGGCCGCAGACACTGAGCACTCCACCAAAGGTGCCTATGTCACTGGGGAGGACTTCACCCGGGACACTAACTACATCGAAGACCGTGTGGTGGTCGATATGGCAGCGGTGAAAGCTGCCCCGGTGGAGGAGTCCTCCAACATCGGGGATCCGCGCATCATGGGCCTGACTGAGGGTGCGGAAGCCTGGCCGGTGGAGCCGGGACGATACCGGCTGGTGGCGGCCCGGGCCTGCCCCTGGGCGCACCGGTCCATCATCATCCGGCGGCTGCTGGGGCTGGAGGAGGTGATTTCACTGGCCACCCCAGGACCAGTGCACGATGCGCGCTCCTGGACCTTCGACCTCACCGAGCACGGGCGTGACCCGGTGCTGGGCACCCAGCGGCTGCAGGAGAACTACTTCGCCCGGTTCCCCGACTACCCGCGCGGGATCACCGTGCCCGCGCTGGTGGATGTCCCCTCGGGCGGTGTGGTGACGAACAACTACCCGCAGCTGACCTTCGACTTCTCCACCCAGTGGAAGGCCCACCACCGGCAGGGTGCTCCCGACCTGATTCCGGCCGACCTCATTGATGACATGCTGCCGGTGATCAAGCGGATCTTCACCGAGATCAACAACGGGGTCTACCGGGCCGGGTTCGCCGGATCACAGCGGGCCTACGACGAGGCGTACTCGCGCCTGTTCGCCGCACTCGACTGGGTGGAGGAACGCCTGGCCGGACAGCGGTACATGATGGGCGATCACATCACCGAGGCTGATGTGCGGCTGTTCACCACCTTGGTGCGGTTTGACCCGGTCTACCACGGGCATTTCAAGTGCAATCGGCAGAAGCTCGCCGAGTTCCCCAACCTGTGGGGCTACGCCCGGGACCTGTTCCAGACCCCGGGCTTCGGCGACACCGTGGACTTCGACCAGATCAAAGCCCACTACTACGTGGTGCACGAGGACATCAATCCGACCCAGATTGTGCCGCAGGGCCCGGAGCTGGAGTCCTGGCTCTCTGAGCACGGCCGCGACTCCCTGGGCGGATCGCCCTTCGGCGAAGGCACCGCCCCCGGCCCCATCGCCCCCGAGGAGCAGCCGCCCGGCACCAATCCGCTACAGCGCTAGTGGAGTGCTCACGGCTCGCCCAGGGGGATGACATGTAGGCTGGAAATATGGCAGCACATGACGAGCTGGACGGTCCCTTCGAGAAGCGATTCGTCGCCCTGGGGGACTCCTTCACCGAGGGAGTGGGGGACATCGACCCCTCCAGCCCCAACGGGGTGCGCGGCTGGGCAGACCGGGTGGCCGCCCAGCTGATCGAGAACGAAGGCTCCTGGGGGTATGCCAACCTGGCCATCCGAGGCAAGAAGCTCCAGCAGGTGCTCGACGAGCAGCTCGACGCCGCCCTGGCCCTGAACCCCACCCTGGTCACCATCTACGCCGGAGGCAATGACATCCTGCGCCCAGTGGTCAACCTCGACGGGATCATGGAGCGCTACCGATGGACCCTGGAGAAACTGGTGGACACTGGTGCACGGGTAGTGGTCTTCACCGGATTCGACTCCGGCAAAGCACCGATGTTCCGGGTCACTCGCGGCCGGACTGCGATCTACAACGAACATGTGCGCAAGATGGTCGATGATCTTCAGCTGGACCTGGTGGACTTCTGGCATATGAAGCAGTTCCAGGACTGGCGACTCTGGGATCCGGACCGGATGCACCTGAGCATCGAAGGCCACATCCTGATGGCCAAAGAAGTCCTGAAGGTCCTGGGCGAAAAGGACGACATCGAGGAGCCTGAGCTGGAAGAGCCGCCGGTGACCTCACTGCCTGAGAAGGTGATCAGCGAGGTCACCTGGACCAAGGACTACCTCTATCCCTGGGTCAAACGCCGAGTGACCCGCAAATCCTCCGGCGACGATCTCTCTCCCAAGTACCCCAAGCTGACCCAGCGGATCTGGTAGTTCTCACTTTGTGAGATTTGCTGCGTCTTCAATCGCCTGCCCACTAGGGCGGGCAACTCTCAGTCGCCTCGGCAATTACACCGCAAACGCCGCATCCGACTCGACTCGGTCGGGTTTCGGAAGGCAAAGAGCAAGCTCTAGGCTTCTCTCGGCTCGATCGGCTTAAGCCGAGGGTTAGACTAGTTGCATTAGGCAACCGTCGAAGGGTGGGATGTGGACTCAGAGAGCTCGCCCCGCCGCCGGCCACGCAATCTGTTAGGGCTACTCCGACTCTTCACCGGGGCAGCGGCATTCGGCGCACTCTTTGAGGTCCTCGGGATTCCTGCCGGGATGCTCCTGGGTGCGGTGATCGGCTCAGCGCTGGTCAATCAACGGTGGACCTCACGAATCAGACCGGCCGAAGTGCCGCTTCAGCTGCGCCAGGCCGGCTTGGTCACCATGGGATTCGTCACCGGGGTGCTGCTGACGGTGGACTCGCTGATCTCCACCGCAGCGATTGCGCTGCCGGTAGTCGGCGTCTATCTGCTGATCGGAGTGCTCAACCTGGGCCTGGTGGCTCTGCTGATGTCCCGCTACGGGGTGGATCCGGTCACCGCAGCCTTCGCGGTGATCCCCGGTGGGCTGGGCGAGGTGATGTCCATGGCCATGGACCGCGGTGCCGAGGTCACCATAGTGCTCACCGTGCACGCGGTGCGTCTGTTCACTCTGGTGCTCATTGTGCTGCCGATCCTGCTGGCGGTGCTCACATGACAGAGATCCCGATGATTGCTGCGGTGATGGCAGGTTCAGCCGCAGCAGCCCTGCTCTTCCGCTGGGCCAGGCTGCCGCTCTGGCCACTGACCGGCGGGCTGGTGGGCGCTGCGGTGGTGAACCTGAGCTTCGGGCTGGCAGTGGAGGTCCCCGGCGTCGTCGCCCTGCTCGCCCAGCTGATGATCGGCACAGCGATCGGAGCGACGATCGGGCCTGATATCTTCCGGCACTTCATCCGCATTGTGGCACCGGGCACGCTGGCCGTAGTGGTGGTGCTCGGCGCCGGGCTGGCCTTCGCCTGGATCTTTGCGCTGCTAGGACTGCTGGAGCCGGCCGAGTCTGCTTTCTCGCTGATGCCCGGCGGCGTGGCAGAGATGGTGGCTGCCGCAGTGGCCCTGGGGTACGACGGCGCGGTGGTCATCGGTGCCCATATGGTGCGGCTGTTCACCGTGATCTGGTCCGCCCCGCTGTTCCTCTGGGCTGCCGAGCGCATCTATCGCCGCTGGATCCAACCCCCTGAGGTTTCGGAGGGCGAAGTCTAGCCCAGCATGTCGTCCAGGGTTTTCTCCCAGAGAGCCAGGGCATCGTCGACCTGGGCCTCGGTGACCACAAGGGCGGGGATGAAGCGCACATTCTGCCCGTACATGCCGTTGGTCAGCAGCAGCAGGCCATTCTCAGCAGCCTTCTTGTGCGCCGCGGCGGCAGCAGCGCCGTCCGGATTCCCCGCGGAATCGGCGAACTCCACACTGACCATCAAACCCAGGCCGTGGACGTCAACCACCTGGTTATGCTTCTGGCCGATCTTCTGCAGCCCGGTCTTCAGCTGCTCACCGCGGGCGGCGGAGTTGGCCACCAGCCCCTCATCCTCGATGACATCAATAGTGGCCAACGCGGCTGCGCAGGCTACTGCATTGGCCCCGTAGGTGCCACCCTGGGAGCCCGGCCAGGCCTTGGCCATGACCTCTTGGGAGGCCGCGATCCCGGAGATCGGGAAGCCGGAGGCAATCCCTTTGGCGAACATCTGCACATCCGGTTTCAGCCCGAAGTGCTCCTGGCCCCAGAACTTTCCGGTGCGCCCGAACCCGGTCTGCACTTCGTCCACCACCAGCAGGATGCCGTGCTGCTCGGCTCGCTCCCGCAGTCCGGCGAAGAACCGCTCATTGCCGGGGATATAGCCCCCTTCGCCCAGCACCGGCTCCACCAGGAACGCGGCAGTGTCAGCGGGGTTGGACTGGGTCTGCAAGACCAGGTCCAGCTCGCGCAGAGCGAAGTCAGTGGCCTGGTCAACATCCCAGCCGTAAGCCCGGTAATGCGAGGGGTTGGGGAAGGGGGAGACGACGACGCCGCCCATCAGCGGGGAGAATCCGGCACGGAACTTGGTACCGGAGGTGGTCAGCGAGGCCGCCGCCACGGTCCGGCCGTGGAAGCCGCCCTGGAAGACCACGATATTCGGCCGGCCGGTGGCCTGCCTGACCAGGCGCAGCGTGGCCTCAGCAGCCTCGGAGCCGGAGTTGGCGAAGAACACCGAGTCCAGCTCGGTTGGCAATACCTGGCCCAGCTTGGCGGTGAGCTGCTGCAGCGGCTTATGCATGATGGTGGTGTATTGGCCGTGGATGAGGCTGCCGACCTGCTCCTGGGCGGCTGCGACCACCTTGGGGTGGCAGTGCCCGGTGCTGGTCACCCCGATTCCAGCGGTGAAGTCCAGGTACTGGGTGCCGGCGTCGTCGTAGAGGTACACGCCTTCACCATGGGTGGCGACCACTGGGGTCGCCTGCTTCAGCTGGGGGGAGAGCTGGGCCACGAGAAACTCCTGTTCGGATTGTTGACAATCTGCATCCTGATCTAGGCTACACATATGACTTCAGTTACCCAAGACCGAGAGACCGCCGTTGTCGAGGCCGCACCGAAGCGGCTCTACATCAACGGGCAGTGGCGCGATGCTCGCAGCGGAGAGACCCTTGAGGTGCTTGACCCCTCCACCGGCCAGCTGCTCTGCCGGGTGGCTGATGCCTCGGAGGAAGACGGCTGGGATGCGCTGCGGGCCGCTGAGGCGGCGCAGAAGGAGTTTGCCGCAGTCCCCCCGCGTCAACGAGCCGATATGCTTATGCGGGCCTTCGAGCTGATGCACCAGCGCAAGGATGACCTGGCCCTGCTGATGACTTTGGAGATGGGCAAACCCCTGGCGGATGCCTACGGGGAGGTCAACTACGCCGCAGAGTTCTTCCGGCACTTTGCCGAGGAGACCACCCGGATCAACGGCAACTACCAGACCGCCCCTGCGGGCAATGCGCGGTTCATTGTGCGCAAGGAACCGGTGGGGCCCTCACTTCTGATCACTCCGTGGAACTTCCCGCTGGCCATGGGCACCCGCAAGCTGGGCCCGGCGATCGCTGCCGGCTGCACCAGCGTGCTCAAGCCAGCCGAGCTGACCCCACTGTCCATGCTGGCCTTGGCCCAGCTCATGGAGGACGCCGGCGTGCCGGCCGGGGTGGTCAACATTGTGGTGACCTCCACTGCGGGGACGGTGATGGAGCCACTGATCCGCTCCGGGATCGCCCGCAAGCTCTCCTTCACCGGGTCCACCGCGGTGGGCAAGAAGCTGCTGGAGCAGTGCGCCGAGAAGGTGCTGCGCACCTCCATGGAACTCGGCGGCAACGCCGGATTCGTGGTTTTCGACGACGCCGACCTGGACCAGGCGGTCGAGGGTGCCATGCTGGCCAAAATGCGCAACTCTGGTGAAGCCTGCACGGCCGCCAACCGGATCTTCGTGCACCGCAGCGTCATCGACTCCTTCGCTGAGAAGCTGGCCGCCCGCATGGGTGAGCTGAAGCTCGGCCGCGGCGTAGAGGACGGGGTCCAGGTGGGACCCATGGTTGATGCCAAACAGCAGGCTAAGGTCAAAGAGCTGGTCGACGACGCCGTAGGCGCAGGCGCCCAGGTGGTGATCGGTGGCAACACCGGTACTGGCAGTGGGTTCTTCTACCAGCCCACAGTGCTCAAGGAGGTGCCGCCCAGTGCCCGGATGTGGCGTGAGGAGATCTTTGGACCGGTCGCACCGCTGACTCCTTTCGACACCGAGGATGAGGTCATCGACTGGGTCAATGACACCGAGTACGGGCTGGTCAACTACGTGTTCACCCATGACCTCACGCGCGCTCTGCGAGTGGCTGAGTCCGTGGAGTCCGGCATGGTTGGGCTGAACCAGGGTGCGGTCTCCAACCCGGCCGCCCCCTTTGGCGGGATCAAAGAGTCCGGGTTGGGCCGTGAAGGAGGGGATACCGGCATTGATGAGTTCCTGGAGACCAAGCTCATCGGCATCGCCATGTCCTGACTCTCCTCATTTTTCATGAGGGTATTGGATTTTCACGGACCTATAAGGGCATGATTTCCCGATAACCCCATGAAATCGTGGGCAGAGTAGTCTGAGCGCCGGTCTTAGGCCGGCTCTGAGCAGATACCCTGATCCCATGGTGAACAAGCGCATCCTCCTCGCTCGGGATGGGCAGACGGAGTGGAATCGCGAAGGTCGCCAGCAAGGCCGCTTAGATTCGCCGCTCACAGAACTGGGCAGAAGCCAGGCTCGAGCTGTGGCAGAGCTGCTCCGAGACTTCTCAGTCGATGGGATCCTCGTCAGCCCCATGGGACGGGCCAGAGCAACCGCAGCAATAATCTCTGAAGCCCTGGGTGTGCCGGTCGCGGTCTGTGAGGATCTCGCAGAACTATATCTCGGGGGAGATGAGCGGTCTGACCCGTGGGGAGCTTGAGGTGTTATACCCCGGGGCGCTCCACAAGCGGTCGCAGAATTGGTATCACTGGCAGTTTCCCGGAGGAGAAAGCTATGCAGGGGCGGCAGAGCGCGCCGCGTCGGCTCTTCATGCGGCCAAGGCTAGCGACTTCGAGCGACCTGTGATGTTGCCCACGAGATGATCAACAGAATGGTGTTGAAGGTCTTGCTCGGCCTTGACGACCAAGCGGCCCGAGAGCTGACCCACCCGAACGATGCTGTGTACGAGGTCGACGTTGCTGCGGGCAGATTCACTATGCACCAGGCGTCGTCTCGACGGGCCGGAGGCCGGCTCTGCTGAGCCGTTTGATCAGTTTCCGGGGGTTCCTCAGTTCGGCCTTGCCCCAGCGCCCCAGGCGCCACCCTTCTGCCTCAAGAGCTTCGCGGCGCTGCTTCTCCCGGTAGTGGACCTCGGCAGGATCGGCGCCGTTGGTGTACTAGGCCGTGTTGATCAAGTCTGATCTGGTCCAGATCAGTGTGGCGGCGAGGCTGAGGTTCGTAGACTGAACTCATGTCAATGTGCGAGGACTGCCATGCGATGGGGAGATTCGGAAGCTGTGAAGACCTCTTCCATGTGCTGCTCGCTC
>NZ_VWNF01000020.1 GCF_008711175.1 Nesterenkonia ebinurensis | reverse complement strand
GAGCGAGCAGCACATGGAAGAGGTCTTCACAGCTTCCGAATCTCCCCATCGCATGGCAGTCCTCGCACATTGACATGAGTTCAGTCTACGAACCTCAGCCTCGCCGCCACACTGATCTGGACCAGATAAGACTTGATCAACACGGCCTAGGCATGTCCACGGGAACCCCGCCAATGAGGATGACATGGGACACCGCGTTGAAGCCTTCGACGGCCAGGGTGTCTCTGAGGCGTTTAAACGGGCCTGCAGACGTTGCGGCCGTCTACGTCAGCGCGTTGGACGAACTGGCTGGGAGCCAGCCGTCAACGAGTCGTTACGACTCAAAAAGGCCCTTTGGATGCGAGTCAAGCTCGGTTAGCTGCAAGTCCCGCTCGACGAGGACGGCACGCCGGCAGGACTGTTCCTGGACGACCATTCATGACTACGCGACCGGAAATAACAAGGGGGTGAAGAGTGACTGAGCGAATGGCCTGGACATCGGTTCGGGCGTGAGGATGATGCTGAGTTTGAGCTTTCACCTGAAGAAATCGCCGACGAGCAGCTGATAGACATCCGTGCAGAGTTCCTCGATAGCCTGCTAGAACTCATCGCAGATCTTCGAAAAGGTCTTCCCGAGGTGGAGATTGGATTGGGATGAACATCTCCGACAAAGCGGACTCTGTCCCGGCAAGAAGAGATATCGACCGGTCCAACTTCCGTAACACCGTAGCTCCCGTCCTTCACTGCTTGAAACCAACGTAGCGAGTCTTG
Organism: Nesterenkonia ebinurensis; assembly: GCF_008711175.1. Classification (GTDB taxonomy): domain Bacteria; phylum Actinomycetota; class Actinomycetes; order Actinomycetales; family Micrococcaceae; genus Nesterenkonia; species Nesterenkonia ebinurensis. The sequence goes on along the minus strand of NZ_VWNF01000020.1, from coordinate 7,111 downwards.
TGAGGTCATTGAAAGGGATCCAGCTCTTACTTGCGTGCTAATATTATTAGCAACTCGACGCGGAAGGCTTGAAATATGAGTACAGAAGCAACGTTGGTCAGCCACATCAAAGCATTGGGGCCGCACTTGCATGAGTCGATGGCGGCCGCCATCGCTAAGACCAACCCGGCTCTGGCTTCGATCCCGCACTCAAAACATCCATATTTGCGCCCTCTGGTTGCCAGAGCTCATTTGCGAGAAAACCTGGAAAACACTCAGCTGCCCTTGGGATGGACTGTCACAGGGAACTCGCGTCGGATGGGCGAGACCTACCTCTACCAACCAGAACTCAGCGCCAGACTCCGTGTCCTGAAAGAGCGCCGCCGGTCGTATCCTGGAGGGGTCCCCGTCGCAGGCAGAAACCCGACTCGCCGTAAGTACTGGATGCCGCACCCAGTGCTGCCCGGCCTTGGGGATTCAAGGGAGAATGGGAAGTTCATTGATGTCGCGAATCTCCTACTATGCTGGGATTTCGAGACTGAAGGCGATTTGGAGTCCTTTCAGCTCCGTGTCGTCCACACGACAGAGCCCGGACACTATGGAGATGCGGTCAGGTGCAATTTCGAGATCGGCATCGAGCCTGGCGGCGGGATCTTCGAGTATCGTTCGTTCGCAGGCTCGGATGACCCAGTGGACTTCTTCAACATACACATCGACAAGGACGAGAATGAAGCATGAACAATCCATCAACGGGCAACGATTCACCGCCCTGCGACGGATTTTTACTCTCACGCAGCATGGCCTAGCCGAGCGACTCGATGTCGGGCAGTCATTCCTCTCTCAGATCGAGCGAGGACTGCGCCCTGTGCCCGCGCCAGTCGCCCACAGGGCGGCAGAGTCGTTTGAACTCCCCCTGAGCTTCTTCACCGTCGTTAACACGCCACTGGACACCGGGCCTGCGACATTCAGAAAAAACTCACGTGCAAAGCACAGGGATGATGATCGATACGGTGAGCTCTACAACGAAGCTTCGAGATTCTTCAGATTCGTTTCACAGGAGTCTGGGTACCCCCAAGCTAAGTTGCCAGACCCGGCCGACTTTGGTCACGACCCTGAGCAAATCGCCAAACTTCTCCGCGAAGCCATTGGACTTGGCCCAAGTGACCCCGTGCCCAACGCGACCCGCGCCCTGGAACGACTTGGCTTCGGGGTCATTGACCAGCTCGACGAGGGCCAGGCAGACGGTGACCATTCAGGGATCACACGACCTTCTCCGCTGATGCAACACCCCTTGGTGGCCCTCACAAAAAACTCTCCGGGAGCAGTCAAGCGGCTCACATTACTTCATGAGGCCTATCACCACATCGCTGACCGAAATCTTCCAACACCGATTACCAGCAGCAGAAGTCCTGAGGAGACTAGAGCCTTTCGTTTCGCTGGCGCGTTCCTGCTGCCTGACACAGTGGTCCATGAACGCATCACTGAAAGCCTACCTCTGCATGGTTTTTTGCCGATTAAGGCTGACTACGGCATCTCAGCAAGTGCAATAATCCGTAGAGCTAAGGACCTAGAAGTCATCAGCCCCTCACGGAGCAAGAGCCTATATATTCAATGGTCATCTGCCGGATGGCGCAAGGATGAACCGGTGGATGTCCCCGACGAGCGTCCCATGTTGATTGAGCAGGCGATGCGTCACGTCTTCGGACACCACCCCATCCACCAGTGTTCTGAGGTAGTTGGTACGAGCCCTGTTTGGATTCGGCGGTGGTGCGGCCTCGGCCCAGATCGCTTGGCGGATTCTGGCCGTGCAGAAGTAGTGAGCCTGGAAGCAGCGCGGCGTCGGCGTCGCGCTTAAACTGGCGCCATGCCCACCAGAGATGAAGTCCTCAGCACACTCGCTGCCGATGTTGTCACTTCCAATCCTCGCCTGAGGTATAATTCTCCATCATCAGGACTGGGGACGCCATCCTCCAGTACAAGTTCACCGTTATGTCAGCCTGCGTCTTCAAGAACCACTCAGAGATTGAGAAATTGCAGGATATAGTCGTAATTGACAGGGGCGCATTCAGCAACCACGTGATGTCCACGATGCTAATTCAGGTGCGACGCCGAAGCTCTACCAGGATCCTGATCAATGCTGACGGTCAAGCCAGAGGGGCTCCGATTATCTTTCCAGCATTTCAGCCAGCTACCGGGGGCATCAGCTAAGGCTGTTGAGCTAATATGTTGTGGCGAACGTCTAAACTAACGGCGCGCGGGAAAGGTCTCGAAGGGTCGGGACCCTGCCCCGCCGTCGGCGCACCAGCTACTATTGGTTAATATTGTGGGTGTTCTCCCCGGTCGCCCGGGGAGAACACCGCAGACTACAGATTGTGCACGACGTGCACAATGACGGCGATGGTCCGAATGCCGTGGAGCGCGGTTGGGATCCAGCCCAGGCACTCGGGCCATTGCCGTTGACTTTCAGCCGACGGATCTCGCTTGGCTCTAGTCATGTTTCTTCCTCCTTTCCGGTTCGCGATACCCTGGTGGGCTCGCTGCTCCTCCAGTAAGACATGCAGCGGTTGAGTAAGCGAACGAACTACTGTTACGCTTTAACCGGCCAGAAACTGCTGAATACATCAAGGTACAACAGGAAACTGGCCGGATAAGACGTTCAGAATAAAACAACGAAAGAAGTGAAATACTTGTGGCTGAATCGCACCGGACTCCCTCCCGACCGCTCACGAATAAGGAGAAGCAACAGCTTGAAAAGCGACTACATCGTCTGGAAAGGGCTGGTTATGATCAATACCTAGACAAACTCACCAGGACTCTCATCGCTTACAAGCAGGCCGGGCCCTTTCTAGAACACGGTTTGCAGATAAGAACTCCGTTTAGTTACCTCAAAACGGGCATTCCCGGTGATAGCTCAGATCGCAAAGCTCCCCACCGCCATCAGCGACCTTCTGCGACAAGAATCTCCGCAAGCCGAAGTTCCGCGCTCCGATTCGAACTTACGGCGCTCTCGCTAGTCCAGCTTCGACGAAAAGCAGGCGACAAGGCACGCTTGCATGAGCTCGAAATCCCGATTGCCGGTGACACTGACAATGCCGGATGGGCAGACCTGGTCGCAGTGCAGCCGACTGACAGCAATAACCACAGCAACTTCATCTCCGCACGGCACAAACGCGCACGCACTGTTCGGGAATGCCTGATGACGCTTGAGCGTGCTGGCTTAGTCTCCATCTCTGGTGCGCCCAAAGAGCGCAATAGATTCGGGGGCTTTGTTCTGCTCAATGAAGCGGGGCCTGAAGTGGGCGGCGGACAAGTTGAGTACACGGTGCCGAGACGTCGTGAAAAGATTTTCAAGATGCCGTCTGGCTTCGTGTTGAAAGGCTGGATTCATCTCCTTGAAGACTCGGAGATAGCTGTTCTACTGATGGCCGCCTGCCATAGTGGAGGTTGGCCCGAGGATGGCCTTTGGGCGATTCCAGGTGATGTCCGACTTCGTCACTACGGCATCCACCGTGATCGCTATTCGGTGGCGCGTAAGACCCTTGAGTGGTTGGGATTGCTGAATGTCGACGAGGTCAATCGATTTAGAAGTGGGCGCGCGGAGAAAAACGCGCGATTGGTCCACAGGATTGGGCTGCGTGATCAGGGCTTCGAGGTGGAGGCCCTACCCAAGATGCGTGAGCTACTCGAACGGCAGCTCTCCAGCGACAGTTGACGATAATGAGCACCTAGCCGAAATACCACTGACGCTCTGAGCCAGAAACGGTCGATCAGAGTTTCCGAACACCACGACCTATAACGGTCTTTTTTGAAATGAGAGAAGAAGTAATACCAACTCAAACACACTCACGTCCCAGCCCAGGGTGGATCGTGCTGGAGTTTATTGCTGTTGCTAGCTTCGGGTCCTTCATGTTCGTTATAGTGCGTGGATATCCTGATCCCACAGCAGGAGCGATAGAGATTATCGGCAAGGCTGGGTTGATCGCAGGTCTGGTATTCGCTCTCGAATGAGTCACCTCCCTAGTGGTTGCCTGCCTGGGCCTTGCCCACAAGTCGTGGACAGCCTGTTAGGCCCATCTGGCGTCGCCGCCGTAGTTATTTCGTAGCAGTGCGCCGCGTCGTGACATCGACTTTCGACCTGCTGCCCCTTGCCCGTCACCTCACCCCAGTCGCTGCCAGCTGAACACTGCATCGGGGTTGGTGGTACCCGCCAGCGCAGTGAAGGCACATCAGTCCGTAACGGCCCCCATCCCACGCCTTCTGGAATGCCTCTTTGCGCCAGGTGAGCATCATCTCTAGGTGTTCGCGCATACCAAGATAACGCGGTGGTGCTTGCCCTTGATGTTGGGTTCCCGGCAGTCGTGGTGGATGATTACGAACTCTGCAGCGTTATCGCAGTCTTCGGCGTGGGAGTGGTCCGCGTTGAGCCACTGCCACCATTTGGGATAGTCGCAGGGCAGGGCGATCTGCTCATCGACCAAAGGTTCGCAGACGGTCAGAGTCATGGGAGCCGCCACTCATCGATGTCGGGTATCTCGTCCTGGAAGTCCACGCTGATATCCATGGCTTCCAGGGCCTCCAATACTCGTTGCCGGTACCAGTTCTTGACGTTCTCATGTATTACCGCCCAGGGCGGGAGAGTGCGCACCACAGTGGGGTCGGTGCGCGGGTCAGCGGGTAGCTCCATGCGGGGCAGGAAGTCCTCTCTCGCCAGGTCCCAACCCGCCGGGTAGATCCCGTCGTCGATCCACACCGACATCCGGTCAGGAAACGACCGGTGCATAGCATCCCGCTTCCAGGCGATCGTGTTGCCCGTCTTGGCATCGCCAAGGTGCGGTTTCTGACAGAGCACACTGATGCCCACCGGCAGCGGATCAATGCCGAAAAGCGGCGGCAGAGCGTAGTTGGCAGCATGTTTCCAGGTGCTGGCCCAGACCACATCGGCAACCTGGCGCATCCGAGTGATCCACAGTCCGTGCAGAGAAGCATTCAGGCACACCGTGAGAGCCATGCCACGATCGGGCACCGCGGCGGTGAACGGCGAATCCATGATCCGCTCGGCCGGGATCTCCACACGGTGCAGCCTCCACCCCTCACCCAGGGCATCCGGGGATCCGCCGGCGTTGAGGACCCCGTCGACATCCAGGGCGATCACCGGACGGTGACGATGTTTTTCATACTCAGCGAACTCATCCCTGCTCCTCCACTGCTGTCATACGGCCCGGGCCGAGTTGCTCAACCGCGCACCATCGAGGTGGTGCGCACCCGCACGGTGCGCCCCTGCAGCTCCGGGTCCACTGTCTTGGCGAATGCAATGGCGAAGGATTCTCCAACCTCCGGTCAGATCAACAGCTCCACATAGGGCTCAGCTTGACAATCCCAGTCCAGACTCGCACCCTCCTGGCGCGGGGAGCGAGCAATGGTGCAGGCGTCCAAATCAATCACGTAAGTCGAACCCATCGTGGTGATCAGCCACCTGCCAGTGTGATCAGGGGTAAGTTTCTCGACTCTTTCGCGATGTTTCTTCATCGGATCTCCACCACTGGCAGGCCGATCGTCGGCCACCTGGTCTGATCCAACCCGTTCAAATGAGACTTCACTGCCTGCTCCCTCAGCCGGTACTGCGCCGTCGAGAGCCTCCGCCTGCGTGTGCTCACAGCGGCACCACGACGATGACATCGATCTCAGCATCACACTCCAGGCAATGCAGGACCCCGCCGCAGTCCGGGCAACCCTCTGCGATGACACGCATTAAATCCGAAACGCAGTGTCCACAGAGCAGCTCCACCTGATGCCCACACGGATTCGATGTCCGGTATCGAGCCTCTCGCTGACTCCCATCAGGTGCGTGGGAGTCGCCGGAACACTCGCAGGGCACAGTGCTTTCCACATCCGGCAGCTGCGTCATGTCAACAACAGCCGCAGGCATCGCCCACCCTCAACGTCGTTGTCGGCCAGCCGCTCGATGCTCTTGATGACCGAGCTAATCCGATAGTGCTCCCAAAACGCCGGGTACTCCGGGTCGTCGTACCAGAGGTAAGGACGCTCTCCGACCTTGGGCCACCACACCACCCGGGTGAGCCGCATCGGCCGATGATCAAACTCCATCGCACCCGACTTCGAAGCAGAAGACGGCATCCGGGTATAGGTCATCGCATCCAAGTCCCAAATATGCTGGGTCCCCTGGGAGGTCACCAACCACCGGCCCGTGGACTCGGCAGTCAGCTCCTGAACAGTCTCACCAATGAGTTCAAAGTCCATCCCTGCTCTCATTTCTCTGCCCCTCCGAGGCTCTCGCTGTCACCTCCACCACGCCGATCGAGCCTCTGTGATGACGTGGTGTCACAGACCTAGTGTGTGGAAGCCTCAGATTTTTGATTCGAGGCCATCATCCACCCTGGCTCGGACATCGAATCCGCCGTCCAGACACCAAATAATCCAGCTGCAAGAGCACCAACGAGGAATGTGACAACAACAGGCCCGAGAGAGCGTGGGATTTTTACAGACTTTCCGTGGGATCGCTTATGGGATGCCTCAATTCAGGCGAGGATCGCCGCTGATCAGCGGCTCAAATTCAGTTCCGCAAACAACCCTCTAGAGGCGTTGGGGGATACCCGGGTTGTGCTGGTCAAGGGTGCCCGGCAGAGCAGGAAGAGCGCCCTGGTGCGGCAGATCGGCAGCACCCTGGATGATGCCGATACCCGGAAAGCCGCACAGGATGACCCCAGAGACTTCGTTACTGCGGAACAGACGCTCATCATCGATGAGGCTCAGCGCGTACCGGAGCTGTTCTTGGCGATCAAGTCCACGGTGGACTCGGACTCTAGACCGGGACGATTCTTGCTCACCGGATCTGCACGGCTGCTGAGTATGCGTGCTGTTCCCGACCTTCTTCCCGGTCGGGTGGAGACTATAGAGCTGTGGCCACTCAGCCAAGGAGAGATCGACGCGACCTCTGATGGGTTCGTAGACGCCTTGTTCACAGAAGGGCCTGCGGTGAGTTACTAATGTGTGTTAGTTAGTCGACTCAGGCGGCGGTGTGGATGTACGCCAGATTCGGGTCATGGAAGAATCCACGCACCAGATGCGGCAGACGCTGCAGGCGGCGCAGCCCTGAAACAGCCAGGCGCTTCAT
>NZ_VWNF01000019.1 GCF_008711175.1 Nesterenkonia ebinurensis | reverse complement strand
CCGATCACCGCCGCAGCAGCCGGACCAGCCGCCGCACCAGCGCCCGCGCCGGCACTTGCTCCTGCTCCGCCGCTTGCACTCGCCCCTGTGCCTGCGCCGGCGGACCCGCCGGCGGCGGCTTTACCCCCGCCGGCCCCTGCGCTGCCGGCGGTGCCGCTGGATGCTTGCGGTGCGGCTTTTTTCGGCTCCGGCGGTTTCTTCCCACCACCACCGACGCCGTTGCCTCCACCGCTGCCGCCGGAGCTACCGCCACCACCTTCGTCGAGGACCTTCTTCGGCCCGTCCCCGGCTGGCTTCGATGGTGTGGGGACCGGGCGGTTGAGGGCGTTCTTGGTGTCTTGTTCGGAGCCGATCGCGTGGTACATGTCCAGGCCGACGAAGTTCAGGAACTTATACGTCATGTACGGGGCGAAGGCGGCCATCGCCATCAGCACGATCCCCGCCAACGGATCGGCCACCGAGGACAGGTCACCGTCGATCGGTGCGGACACCTGGGTGATGGCGACGAGGAACATGACGACCAGGACGAGTTTGGAGACGATCAAAGCGATGACGAACATCGCCCACTTGCCGATCCACCCCCGTGTCGCATCCCACGACGCCCCGGAGAACGCCAGCGGGGCTAGCACGATCGCGACCAGTAGCAGCGCTTTCCTGACCAGGAGGCTCAGCCAGACGATGGCGGCTGCCGCGATAGCCAGGCCGGCGAGGAAGATCGTGATGATCGCCCCGACCCCAGGGGCGGCGATGTTGATGGCGGTCAGGCCTGCGGCCAGGAGGGTGATCTTGTCGCCCATGGACTCGGTGGTCTCCCCGGCGGCTTGGATAATCCCGATGCACAGCTGATCGACCACCTCCAACAACAACGCCGTCAACGTGATCACGACGAAGGACCCGAGCACGCTCTTGGCGAGCCCGAGGGCAGCTCGACTGAGTGCGGTGGGGTCGCGGCGGATCAGCCCGGTGATCAGTTGCAAGCAGAAGAACAGCAGCATCACGAACACAGCGATGCCGAACAGGATGTTGTAGACCGCCACGAACTCATCCCTAGTGACATCCACCAGAGTGGTCGTGTCGAATACGGACCACACGGCCTCGAACAACCACCCGGCCGCGGCGCCCATCGCGGAGGCGAGCCAGTCGAAGGGGGCTGAGACGAGGGTGGCGGCGGCTTCGCCGGCCACGTCGCACACGGACGAGATGATGGGAACATCGCAGACACCCACCGCAGATCACTCCTTCACGCAGAGCCGAAGTTGGTGGGTGGGGTCAGACCTGCTGGCCGACGTTCCAGAAGAAGTTGATGAGCGTCACGCTGGCACCGCAGATGATCGCGGCACCGCAGGACACGAGGACGCCGATCTTCCCCCTGCCCGCCAGGTGCGGGTTGGAGGAGTTGGCGCCGAAGCCCCACACGATCGCCGAGACGATCAACGCGAGGACGGACAGGATGAGGCCGATGGTCATGATCGCGCCGACGATGGTGCGCAACTGGCTGATGCCGGGCAGGCCGGAGTCGTTGGGGTTGATGTCGATCTGCATCGGCAACGCCGGCCCGAGGGCGGTGGCAGTTTCAAGGGCGAGGGTCAGGGTGTTCACGGCGGGGTGCTCCTTTAGTGTTCGGCGAGGGTGGTTCTCGCCCATCAGGTGCACCACCGCCCCCCAGGTGCCGCGAACACGAAGCGCGGTGAGGGCAGCGAGGGGTCAGAGTTGTTGGCCGAGGTCGAGCAGCCAGTTCATCCACGCCACCCCACCGCCGGCCAGGACGACGGCACCGAGGGCGGTCCAGGCGCCGATGCGTGCTTTGGTCGCTGCGCCGTGGTGGCCGTTCGCGGTCGCCAGCGCCCAGACGATGGCGCAGACGATCAGCATCAACACCGCGATGATGAGCACGAACGTCAGCAGCGCGCCGATGACTTCGCGCAGCTCACCGATGCCGTCGAGGCCACCGAAATCGGGGAACACACCCATGGTCATCACCGCCCCTCGACCGCCGAAAGATGGGTGTGGTCGTAGTGACCGCCAGTAATCGACTCTGCGTCGTGCATGCCGCCGCCGTCGTAGTCGCGCCATCCTTCATCGGCGCGACCGGTGGACCAGATTTGTCCCTGCCAGATCAGGTAGTCGATCCCGAGGGTTTCGGCGTGTTCTTGGAGCCAGTTCGTGACTGCCCAGCCGAGTTCGAGTGCTTGGCCGGTGGCGGCTTCGCCGATGGCGTTGCCGAACGTGCCGTCACAGGCTCTGCCGAGGGGGTGGTCGGAGGCCTGTCCGGGGCGGGGTGAGTAGCAGACCCATGAGCTGTCGGGGAACGCTGTTTGGACTTGGTTGAGGATGTGAGCGGTGCGGGCGGTGATCTGCCCATCGGAGGTCGGATCATCGACCAACGCATCCGGATCGGCGCCTGTGAACGGCTCCGGAGCACCAGCCTGACCGGGGTCTGGCGTGCACCCGGGCTCAGGCCGGATTGTCTGGTCACCGCCGGTGATGCCTTCAGCATCCTGGTCGAGCAGCCATTGCTCGGCGTCGACGGTCTCGGCGTTCTGGCCGCCGGGTCGGATCTCCAGATGCAGGTGCGGGCCGGTGGAGCGGCCGGAGGAGCCGACGTCGCCGATGTGCTGCCCGGCGCGGACTTCTTGGCCGTCGGTGACGTGGATGCCGTGGGACCACATGTGTATGTACGTGCTCGTCACCGTCTGTCCTCGGACGTTGTGTTCCAGGACGATGACTCCGCCGCGGGCCTCGGTGTAAGACGCGGAGAGGACGCGGCCGTCGGCCAGCGCGAACAGCGCTGTGCCGTCGGGTGCGGCCCAGTCCGTCCCGGCATGGAAGGACCGTTCGCCGGTGAAGGGGTCGGTGCGCCAGCCCCAGTCGGAGGTCTTGACCCAGGTGCCCTCGGGCAGCGGGAAGACGACTCGGGAGGTCTCCGGCACCGTCGTGTCGCTGGTGCCGGTGTTGGCTGTGCGGGTGAGGGTGGTCAGGATGGTCTCGGCGACGGGCTGGTAGTTGCGGTAGCGGTCCGGATACGCGGAGACTTCGACGGCTTGGGCGGCTTCGCCGGGGTCCATGTCCTGCCATCCCGGGATATCCAGCAGGCCCCGTGGTGAGGGGTAGTTGGGTCCGTCGGGTCCGCCGTAGAACGCTTGGGCTTGATACTCGGCGCGCATCAACTCAGAGACCGATCCCCATCCCATCGAGGGGCGCATCTGGAACAAGCCGAGTGAGTCGTGGTCGGAGCCGTCGCCGTCGTTGGGATAGATGATCGACTCCGGATAGGCAGAGCTGTTGGACAGCATGCGCAGGTGTGACTCGGTGAGTGCGGCCATCAGCGCGATGATCACGCCCCGGTCGGTGATGCCCTCGGTCTCGGCGCCGGTGGTGATGATCGTGGCGGCGTGCTCTAGCTGGGTGCGGGTCAGCACGATGGTCTCGCCGTTGCGGGTGGTCGCGGTCAACGAGTCGGGTATCTCATCGACATGCAGGTTCGCATCACCGGGTGCGCAGACGGTGGCATCGGCTCGGGCGGCGGGGTTCAGCAGCACCCCGACGCCGAGGAATACCACGGCGGGGCCGAACATGACCGCCGCGGCAAGCAGAACGATCAGCGCCTTCTTCACTGTCAGATCACCTCCGGTGTCCTTATCGGAGGGGGTTGTCGAGCTGGGACAACCGGAGTAGGTGGCAGGTGTCGTAGGTCGGAGCACAGACGACGAACACCGTGAAGGCGACCTCGTGTTCGCTGGTGACGTGTTCGTCGTTCCACAGGCCTTCGCGGTGGCGGGTGCCCTCGATCGTGACCGCGACAGTGCCTTCGGCAAGCTGCCCCGACTGCGCCTGCGCAAGCGCGGTGTCCCAGGCGTCGGGCACGTAGATGTTGTCGATGGTGAGGCGTTGGGTGGTGGCGTATTGGCGCAGTTCGATCCAGGCGTCTCGGGTCGGGAGGTAGGTGGCGATATCGGAGGCCAGCCCGGCCTGCTCGGCCCCGGAGGGGTCGCCGACGTCGAGGATCACCGAGGTGTAGTCCAGGGGCATGAACCCACTACCGGTGTCCCACTGGAACAGCGCGGTGGCGACGTTGCGGGCGAAGGTCTCCGGATCGGCCGAGGCACGCACGACCGATAGCTGCGGTGTCGTGGTGGGCACAGGGTCGCCGGGTGCCGTGATGACCGGCCCGGGTCCGTTCTCGTCGTTGCGGTCGGTGTCGCTGGTGGTGAGTGGTCCGGTGATCAGGCCGTAGACGCCGACACCGGCCAACAGCAGCATCAGGAGCGCGGCGGCCAGGGCGGCGATCACCGGGCGACGAGTGCGGGGCTCAGATAGATCGGGAGTCTTCATGCCCACCAGGTGCACCACCGCCACCACAGGTGGGTGGAGTGGTCAGAGGGCGCGCAGATGTCCCCGCGCAGATACGAGGTCGTCGCCGGCCTGGCGGTCGTGGGCGGCGCGCAGTTCCTCGGCGAACCGGCTGGTGCCCTCAGCGGTGGTCAGGAAGGACTCGATCTGCTCATCGGTGAGTTCGGTCGCGAGCTGTTCGACGTCGTAGTGCATCCACCAGTGCGTGAGTTCTCTCCAGGTGAGAACGAATGCCCTCACCGGGTAACGCTTTGGCTTCCCGTCGTCATCGGTCACCGGCCTGGGCCGGGGTGCGCGCTTGCTGGTCTTCATCTGCTTGGCGCGGGCGAGGGCGTCGGTGGCGAGCTGATGCAGGTCCGCCTCGCGATGTTCCTGTGCGGTCTCGGCGGCGGTGCGGATGGCTTCGTAGATCGGATGCACGGGGGCGCCGGCGTCGATGCGCTCCAGTTCCGCGCTGACTTGTTCGCGTAGCTCGGCTGGCTGTGCTGGGTCATCGGCGATGTGTTGGAGGTAGCCGATCTTGTCGAGGGTCTTGTAGGAGGCGCCACCGGGAATCATTGCGGCGGCCTGTTCACGCGTCTTTCCGCGTGGTCCGGCGGACGGGGGTGGAAAATTTCCACCCCCGTCCGCTCCGGGCTGGTAGTCGCTGCTGAAACGGGTCGCCTGCTCGCGCCTTGCGGCGTCTTCGGCCATCAGTGTCTTCAGTTCGCGGTAGAGGGCGGCGGCCTCGGTCTGGGTCAGGGGTTTGTGCAGCACGTTGTCGTCCTGCTCGGCCAGGAGGTGTCCGAGGCGGTCGGAGATCCCGCTCCGGACCCAGACGTTGACCTTGCGCCAGCCGAGCTGCTTGATCGCCGCCAACCGCCGCGCACCGCACACCAGCACCCCGTCGGGGGTGATCGTGATGGGCTGCAACAGCCCGTCGCGCTCGATGGAGGCGGCGAGTTCGTCGAGGTCGCCCAGCTCGGTGCGATGACGGCGCCCCACGTGGATGGATTCGACGGTGCGCTCCAGCTCGATGTACCCCGCCGGCGCACTCATGACTTTTCGCCCTCACGGTGGCTGCGACCGCCAACGTCGGGAGCAGCGAGTGAGATGGTCAGGATCAGGTCATCGTCGCGCAGCAGCACCGGTAGGGACTCGCCGATCAGCAGCCGCAACATCACACCCCGTCCCGTGCCTGTGGCGGCGTAGGCGGGGTGCGGGTTGCCCAGCAGCGCCTTCAACAACGCCGACCAGGATCGGCCGGGGATGTCGAGTAGGGCGCGGGCGTGCTTGTCTCGCCGCAAGGTCTCATAGGCCGTCTGCCGGGTGCCGGTCTTGGTCAGCACCCCGCAGACATGCTCGACCCCGGCGCGTGCGGTGGCCGGCGGCCAGTCCAGCAGGGTGAACAGCGCGATCGCGTCCTCCATCGCCGAGCTGGCTGAAGTGCATGCCCGAGACGAGGCCAGGGACTCGGTGTCCTCATCATCGGTGGCCGGGGTGTCGTCGGTGACGTGGAACGCCGGGTGATAGTCCGTCAGGGGGTTCTCGCGGTCAGAGAACCGTTCGGGGTCGTGGAAGGCCGAGACGTGCGGACGGCGAGCTTGGTGGACCGAGCACAGCAGTCCTTGGGCGCGTGCTTCGAAGATGCAGGTGATCCGCACCGCGTGCGTGATCACCGCCCACGGATCACGTGCCTCACGGGCAGCGCGGGTGCACATCACCTTGAACGCCGCCGACGCGGCCTCCCACGGGTCCAGGTCGTGTTTGCGGGCGAGGGGCTCGTACTTCTGGGCCGCGTAGGCCATCAGCTCCGCGGCGGCCGGGTCGTGGGTCCACGCTCCAGGCCCGGCGGCGTGGAGCCGATGCAGCAGAGACCGCAGGCCCTCGCTGGTGCTGAAGTCCTCACCACCCTCACCGTCAGGGATGTCTCGGGCGGTGTTGCTTGTTGTGCTCATGGTTGGGGCACCTCCTGGCAGACAGGTGCACACGCGTTCCCCAACTGCCGTCCGCGACGGTGACGACGGCGTGGTGCTGGGGTGCGCATCGGTCAGGTCACCCCAGCCCGATCCCTGAACGGGTCACCCACGACCGGGAGCGGCTTCCGCGCCCGAACTCCGACACATCCGGGAGCCGGCGCGCCCGCTCACTCAGCGTCGTTCCGACGGACTTGATCCCACGACCGCCCGCCTGGGCCACCTGGCCGGAGAGCCGGCGGGTGCGGCGGGCCAGCTCGACCTCGAAGTCGATACCCCGCCCCGCCAGCGCGGCGCTGTGCCGGGCCATGAGGTCGGTGGGGCGTACCCAGTCCACGCCCCGCGCTCTCCGGCCTGCGTGCTGAGTCGTCTTCTCGCCGTTGTCACCGCGGGCGACCTTCGCGACGCGCACCGCATCCGGTGTGCTCGTCTTCTCCTGCGGTTCCGAGGCCGTCCGATCGGGTTTCGTCTCGGCAGGTCGCTGCCGATGCTGCTCGCGGTGGTGTCGAGCATGGTCCGTGTTCGTGGTCATGGGTTGTTCGCCTCCTCGACGGTCTCGTTGCCTGAAAGGTGCGCGGGGGTGAACCAGCGACCCACCGTGGAGGGGTGCACGTTGAGGTGGCGGGCGATGCGCTTGTTCGACCACCCCTGCTCGCGCAGTTCGGCAGCGACTTCACGCCGATCCCGCTCGACCGGTTCCTTGCCGGGTGTCGTCAGGGCCGGCTCCACAGGTGCCATCTCACGGGGCACGATCGGCGGCGGCGCGGGATCGGGCTCATCCTCGCTGCTGGGCTCGCCCTGGTTCCGGGTGAGTGGTTGAGATTCTTCGGACTCCGGGAGAGGTCGGGTGAGGATCACGGTCAGGTGGGTGATCGCCAGCAGCACCAGCGGCGGCACCGCGGCCACAGTGGCGGCCAGCACACCAGGAACGTCAGCGTCTGCGGCCACCACCGCGTGCAGGGCGTTGGCGGTGACCGAAACAATCGCGCCCGCGGCCAGGAGCATCCACGGATACCAAGCGCCCCGTTGGCCGGCGAGGGCGACGACGGAGACGGTGGCGACGACGATGATGCCGTCCACGATCAGCGGCCACGCCCACGCCTGCCCCGCCTCGATCCCCGAACGCAGAGCGAGATCAGCAAGCGCCGTAAAGCTCAGCCAGAACGCACCGAGCGCGATCAGGACCGTCCCGGCTACCGCGGTGATGACGGCGAGGCGTCCGCCGCGACGCCGCACCACCGGAGTGTTCGTCGGGGTCATGACAGCACCCGCCCTGCGGTCTGTTGTAGTTCTCGCCGGGGTGCCTCACCCGGTCCATCGGCGGCGGTGTGCGGACCTGGTTGTGTTGTGCGGTAGGCGGAGCGGATCGTCGTCGAGACCTCCCGCTGCGTCAGTCCTGCGTGTTCGGCCGCCGGCGCCAGGGCGGTGTAGGTGTCTGCCGGTGGGGTGCCGTTCTCGGCCAGGCGGCAGGCGGCCCAGAACAGGCCACGGTTGCGCTCACCCTCGGTTCGTCCGGCGACCCAGGCGGCCAGCCGTTCAGCACTGATGTCGCGCACCTGCCCGGGCGGTCTCGGGTTGGGGGTGGGGCGTGGGTCGAGGAAGTCTCGCAACCGGTCCGAATCCAGCTCCGCCGCGTGGCCGGTGGTGATACGTCGTACCCGATAGTTCGCATTGCCGGGGTCACTGGTCACGGTGGAGGGTGGGACGATGATGTAGCCGCCATCGCCGCGGAAGTCGATCCCGGCGCGGGCGGCCTGCCACGACCGCTGCGACAGGCCTGCCGTGGCCGGGTAGTAGGCGTGCATCCCGCCCGAGGGCGTGGACACCAGGAGCTGCCAGCCGTCCAGTAGCCCGGCGGCGTGGGCGCGCTCGAATGCGGCGAAGCCGTTGACGGGGCCGTGGACATCGACATCCACCACCACAACCCCTGAGGCGGCACCGGTGGGCACGCCGATGTTCGCCGCCGGGTGCTGGCGCCACCACGCCCGTACTTGGTCAGGGTTAGTGGTGGCGTCGTGGAAGCCATGCTCGGTCAGCGGACGCTTCCCGCCCGGCACGCAGGGAAACACCGGCACACCAGCGGCGGCGAACGCGCGTGCCGCCGCCGATGGCACCGGCCACGTGTCAGAGACCCGTGAAAGCACGCCCGTCAGGGCATCCGGGGCGACCATTACAGTCCCCGCCCCTGCACCGCCGCCGTCGCCGAGCCGCTGGCGGGGCGTGCTGTCGGTTCCGGTATCGGCGCCACTCGCCGCGCCGATACCGGGCGTTCGGGTACCGGCTGGTCGCGCTGGGGCGTCTCGCGGTCCAGTCCTGGGGGTGTGCCGTCGGCGACCTGGGCGGTGTCGAGCTGATCCAGGATCGTCAGGGCAGTCTTGCGGACCCGCTCCCCGGTGGCCTTCACAACGTCGACCGGTTCCTTGCCGTCCACCCTGGCGGCCCACGTCGAGACGTAGGGGATCGTGTACCCGCTGGTGTCCATACCGTGGGCAGCGCCGATCATCAGAGCGACCGACTCGGCCTCGACCTCACCGATCCCGCGATGCTGACGCGCCTCATCCTGGTCTGGCCCGTGGAGCAGGACGTGGCCGAGTTCGTGGGCGAGGGTCTTGACCTGAGCGGCGGGGTCCATGTTCTCCCGCACGGCGATGGTGTTCGCGGTGTAGTCCGTGAGGCCGTTGGCGCCGTGGATCAGGCCTTCGTGCGGCACCCGGAGAACCTGGAAGCCGCGGTCTTCGATCTGCTCGGTCAGGCCCTCCCAGAGCCCGGCCGGTGCTTCGCCTTCGAGCAGCTTCGGTGCGGGTGGTTCCGGGATCGGATCACCCTGCGTCTGGGAGGCGTCCCAGACATAGGCCGGCCGGACGCCGACCATCTTGGTGCGCACGACCTCACCGGCACGAGGCTTCTCGCCCTTCCCGAGGCGCCGCCAGGACTCCGCATCCGCCGGGGTGGCGGAAGCGAAGCGACCGGTAACCGGTGCGAGAATCTGATACCCCGGCTGGCCCTTCTGCACCTGCCGCCCGAGGCCCTGCCACTGCCGGTACCCGGCCACATACGACGGGAAGGGCTCAGGCACCAGTCCGGCTTCGTGGGCGCCCTGATGTTGCTCCCAGATCAGCAGGGTGTTCGAGAACGATCTGGCTCTGAACCGTGCCGCGAACGTGAGCGCCCGCGCCCAGTCCTCACCCGAGACGAGCTGTTCAACCGCGCCGGTCAGGCGCTCGTGCAGCTCATCGAGCTTCGCCTCGCGCGCTTCCTGCCTCGTCACCATCTGGCTCTGGCCTCCTCTCGGCATAGACCGCGCCCAGGAGAGGGCGGCGGTGCACCAACGAGGTGCGCCAGGAGAACCAGCAGGTGCGTCGAGACGGTCAGCGAACGAAAGGATCGATAGGTTGGCCGTCAGGAGAACTCGTGGTGCGCCTGACGTGCACACCGGATTACCGGCAATCTCCAGCCCTGTGGTGCTCGGTGCCGGGATGCTCCCGATATCCCGCTCGTAGTGCTTAGATCGGGAGCGGTGCTCAGCCCGCGCGGAGAGTCAGTTGCCGGTACCGGGTAGGGGTCAGGCCCACGTACTTGCGGAACTGCTGCGCGGCGTGGCCGCGGCTGCGCCAGCCAACCTGTCGCATCGCGGTCTCAATCGGAAGGTCGGTCTCTCGCAGCGACTTAGCAAGGTGTTCTGCACGCAGCATCGTCAAGTACGCCAGTGGTGTCTTGCCGTAGGCATCGGTGAACACGCGACTGAGCTGCGACGGCGACAGATGCACCCTCGCGGCCAGCCCGTCGAGGGTCCAATGCTCAGCCGGTGTTTGATGAAGCAGTTCGGCGGCCCGGCGGGCTTCGGCGCGTAGCGGGGCGAACTGGCGGTGTCGCGGGAGCGTGGGCCGGATGTGCGCACACTGCGACGCCGATATCCGCATCGGCGAGACTTTGACGAACGGTGCGATCACGTGGGCGATACTGAACCACACTGCCTGCATCCGGTAGAAGTTCTGGGCGAAGCCGCCGTCGATGCTGCGCTCGACCAGTTCGTCAAGCCACGGCATCAGCATCCCCGCTCGGTCCTCACCGAGATGAAGAATCTGCGCCGGCTCGGAGTAGACCGTTTCGGCAAGCTCCTGGGCTTCGAGCCGATCCTGCAACAGTCCGGCGTGCTGCCAGAACACCTGGTCGATCACATAATCGGTGTCCAGGTAGATAGTGGTGACGGTGATATGCCCCTCGGGCTCCGAGCCGCACAGCACGTTCGCACCGAGAATCATCACGTCGCCGACGTTGACGGGCTTCTGCCCGAACTC
>NZ_VWNF01000018.1 GCF_008711175.1 Nesterenkonia ebinurensis | reverse complement strand
GACCACCAACTGGACCGGGTTCTTCCTCTTCACCCTCTCCCTAGCAGTGATCATCGCCGCAGCCCTAGCCACCCGCGCAGTACTGATCGCACCCATCGCCTCCCTCTTCGGCCGCATAAGCCGCTGATCTCCGGTCCGCATGGCGGACTCGCTCTGTCACCTGACGACGTGATGTGCCACACTTCATTAATTGTGATAAGAATCACCATTCTTTAAAGAGCTCGATGGGGAGCGCACATCGCGAAAGGTGGTTATCAGCGTGGATAACTTGGCAGTTCTGAGCCTTTTGGCCATTGCTCCGATCCTTGTGGCCGGCATTCTGCTGGCCGGCTTCCGATGGCCGGCCAAATACGCCATGCCGCTCAGCTATGTCTCCGCCCTGGTGATCGCCTGGGCAGCCTGGGAGATGCAGCCCACAGCTCTGGCCGCAGCCTCCTTGGAGGGCCTGATTGTGGCCGGAACCCTGCTCTACATTGTCTTCGGAGCCCTCCTGCTGCTCTCCACGGTCACCGTCTCCGGGGCCATGGACCGCATCAAAGCCGGCTTCAATCACATCTCCCCCGACCGGCGCATCCAGGCGATCATCATCGGCTGGCTCTTCGGCAGCTTCATTGAGGGCGCCTCCGGCTTCGGCACTCCGGCGGCCGTGGTAGCTCCGCTGCTGCTGGCCATGGGCTTCCCCGCCATGGCTGCGGTGACTGTGGGGCTGATCATTCAGTCCACCCCGGTGAGCTTCGGCGCTGTCGGCACCCCGATGGTGGTAGGCGTAGGCAATGGCCTGGGCGAGACATCCCCGGGTGTCTCTGAACGCATCGGGGAACTGGGCATGAGCTACTCAGAGTATGTAGCGCATATCGGCTTCCAGACCGCGCTGATCCATATGGCGGTGGGCATCCTGATCCCGCTGATCCTGGTCTGCCTGCTCACCGGTCTCTTCGGCGAGAAACGCAATTTCGCCCTGGGCCTGAAGGTCTGGCCCTTCGCCATCTACGCTTCGCTGGCCATGACCATCCCCTCGGTGACCGTGGCCTACCTGTTGGGCCCGGAGTTCCCCTCGCTGATCGGCGGCCTGGTCGGCCTGACCATCGTGATGCTCACCTCTTCCAAGGGCTTCCTGATGCCTAAGGAGACCTTCGACTTCGGCCCGCGCGCTGCCTGGGAGGAGCGCTGGATGGGCCGCATCGCCCCCGGCGAGGTCAAGGAGACCAGCGAGGCGCCCAAGATGACCCTGGTGCGCGCCTGGTCCCCCTACGTGCTGCTGGCCGCGATCCTGGTGATAACCCGGTTGGTCGATCCGCTCACTGAGTTCCTCACCTCCCCGGGCCGCACCCGGCTGGCCTTCACCGACATCCTGGGCGTGGAGGGCATCAACGCCGATGTGGACCTCTTCTACTCCCCCGGGTTCATCCTGATCCTCACCTCAGCGGTGGGTTACCTGATCTACCGGATGAACGGTAAGCAGATCGCCACCACATGGAAGGTCTCGGGCAAGCAGATCGCCGCCACTGCGGTGGCCCTGCTCTTCGCCGTGCCGATGGTCCGTGTGCTCATTCAGTCCGGGGCCAATGAGTCTGGCCTGGAGTCCATGCCGGTGGTACTCGCCCAGGGTGTGGCGAATATCGCTGGGGACACCTGGCCGTTCTTCGCCCCGTTCATCGGAGCGCTGGGGGCATTTGTAGCCGGGTCAAACACGCTGGCCAATCTGACCTTCACCCAGTTCCAGTGGTCCACGGCGAACACCATCGGGGCCAGCCCTGAGACCGTTGTCGCCGCAGGTGCTGTTGGCGGCGCCGGCGGCAACCCGATCGCTATCCACAACATCGTTGCTGCCTCAGCCACAGTCGGCCTGTTCAATCGGGAGGGCGACATCATCCGCAAGACCGTATGGATCACCTTGTACTACTGTGTCGCCGCCGGTTCTGCGACCTTCCTGGCCATCCATGGTTTCGGCCTGAACTTCGGCACCGGAACTCTCATTCTGCTCATCACCGGACTGCTGGCCCTGGGCTACTGGGCCGTCCGGCGCGGAGAGTCCGGAGCAGTCCGGCTGCCCGCACAGAACTGAGAACAGGAAAGCACGACGCCGCCTGCCCACCTCTTGCTTTCGTAACTGTGTTCGATTCATACTGGGTGGGTGAGAGTTTCCGAGCTGACCACTGTGGCGTGGCCGGGGCCACCGGTGCAGCTGCCGGCCACCCCTGAGGCGGTGCCTGCCGGGTTCCCCTCCCCTGCCCTGGACTTTGTGCATGAGAGCATCAACCTCCAGGAACATCTGATCCATGACCCGCCGGCCACCTTCATTGCCCGGGTCAGTGGAGACTCGATGACCGGGGCGGGGATCAGCAACGGTGACCATCTGCTCATCCGCAAAGGCACCCGACCACGGGACGGTGATGTGGTGGTGGCTGTATTGGACGGGCAGTTCACGGTCAAACGGCTGCGGCTTACCAGCTCTGGAGTCCTGCTGGAGGCCGCCAACCCGGACTATCCGGATATCCCTGTTCCAGAGCTCTCTGAGCTGACCATCTGGGGTGTGGCCTATATGTGTCTGCACAGTCTGCGATGACTCAGCACCTGGTCGCTCTGGTCGATGTCAACAGCTTCTACGCCAGCTGTGAGCGCGCCTTCGATCCCACTCTGGCTGGGAAGCCAGTGGTGGTGCTGTCGAATAACGACGGCTGCGCGGTGGCGATGAGCCCGGAGGCCAAGCAGCTCGGCATCACTGTGGGGGCTCCATGGTTCAAACTGGCTCCTGCTGCCGGGCAGATGGGCCTTCTGGCCCGGTCCAGCAACTATGAGCTCTACGGGGATATGAGTCACCGGTTCCTACAGATCATCGGGGAGCACTCTGCCCAGGTGGAGAAGTACAGCATCGACGAGGCCTTCGCCAGCATCAGCAGCTCCCCCGGCCAGGCCAGCACCTGGGCCCAGGGCCTGCGACAGGAAATCGCCGAACGCCTGGGGCTCCCGGTGGGGATCGGTCTCGGGCAAACTAAGACGCTGGCCAAGCTGGCAAACCTTGCTGCCAAGAAGCTGGCAGAGATGAACGGGGTCTGTGTGTGGGAAGGGCTCGCCGGGGACTACCGTGAGCAGGTGCTCGCCCGACTCCCGGTGCAGCAGATCTGGGGCATCGGGTCCCGCACGGCCAATAAGCTGGCCGCAATGGGGATAGACACTGCTGGGCAGTTGCGGGACGCTGATCCGCCGATGATCCGCCGGCGACTCGGGGTCCCGGTGATGCGCAGCCTGTTGGAGCTGCGCGGTCAGTCCTGCATAGAGCTGGAGGATGCGCGGGAGTTTCACGATTCCTTGGTGTTCAGCCGGTCCTTCTCCTCGCCGGTGACCACCTGTGAGGTCATGGAACAGGTGCTGACCAGCTATGCCCAGCGTGCCTGCACCCGGCTGAACACCCGCGCCAGTGAGGCTCGGACGCTGACCGCCTGGGCGATGACCTCCTGGCACAGCAGCAAGGCATTCGAGTCACCCTCGGTGACGCTGTCCCTGCCAGCTCCGAGCAATGACCCGGTGGTCCTCTCGCGGGCGGCCAAGGCGCTGCTGCCGAAGATCACGGCGGGCACCCGCTACACCAAGGCGGGGATCACACTGACCGACCTCTCCCCCGCCGGCGTCCAGCCCACCCTGGATGTGCTGAGCGATCCGCAGCAGGAACACAGCCTGGGGCCGCTGCTGCACCAGGTGCGGAATAAGGTCGGGACGGACTCCATCGGCCTGGGCCGCGGCGGACTCCGGATGCCCGCCGAGTGGGAGATGCGCCGGGAGATGATGAGCCCGCGCTACACCACCCGCTGGGAGGAGATGCTCACGGTCCACGCCACCTGAATGGCGTACGTTGTACGATATTCGGGTGACTACCAGCAGCACCACATCCAGCGCCCCTGCCTCCTCCAGCGCAGCCCATGAGTTCATCACCGTGCGCGGCGCGGCTGAGAACAATCTGCGCGGCGTCGATGTCAATATTCCCAAGCGCAGGCTCACTGTCTTCACCGGAGTCTCTGGTTCGGGCAAATCCTCCCTGGTCTTCGGCACCGTGGCAGCAGAGTCCCGGCGGCTGATCAACGAGACCTACGATGCGTTCATCCAGGGTTTCATGCCCGCTATGGCCCGCCCCGAGGTGGAGGTGCTGACCGGCCTGACCGCCGCAATCATCATTGACCAGGAGCGGATGACCCCGAATCCACGCTCCACGGTCGGCACGGTGACTGATGTCAACGCGATGCTGCGGATCCTCTTCAGCCGCTTTGCACAGCCGCAGATCGGCTCACCGCAGGCCTACTCCTTCAATGTGGCCTCGGCCTCCGGGGCCGGGACGCTGACTAAGGCTGACGGAACCCGGGAGCCCGCGGGCTTCAGCGTCACCGGAGGCATGTGCATCCGCTGCGAGGGGCGCGGTCAGATCAACGACATCGATCTGAACCAGCTGGTGGATGAGTCCAAATCGCTGAACGAGGGTGCGATCACGGTTCCCGGCTACAAAGTGGGCGGCTGGTCGGTGCGGTTCTACAGCGAGTCCGGGTTCTTCGACCCGGATAAGCCGGTCAGGGACTACACCGAGCAGGAACGGCAGGATCTCTTCCACCGGGAGCCGGGCAAAGTGAAGATCGGCGGGGTCAACATGACCTTCCAGGGATTGGTCCCCTCGGTGCAGAAGTCCTTCCTGTCCAAGGACCGCGATGCGATGCAGCCGCATATCCGGGTCTTCGTGGACCGGGCCGTGACCTTCACCGACTGTCCCGACTGCGGCGGAACACGGCTCTCCCAGCTCACCCTGTCCTCTAGGGTGGCCGGGAAGAACATCGCCGAGCTCTGCGCTATGCAGATCAGCGATCTGCTGGAGTGGAGCGCCGGGCTGGACACCTCCGACGAGGAGCTCAAAGGCGCCGATCCGCTGTTGTCCGCCATCGCGGAGACCCTGCAGAATTTTGTGCGTATCGGCCTGGGCTACCTCTCCCTGGAGCGCTCCTCCGGCACACTCTCCGGGGGCGAGGCGCAGCGGGTCAAAATGATCCGCCACTTGGGCTCCTCACTGACCGATGTGACCTATGTCTTCGACGAGCCGACCGTGGGCCTGCATCCGCACGATGTGGACCGGATGAACGAGCTGCTGCTCAAGCTGCGCGATAAGGGGAACACCGTGCTGGTGGTGGAGCACAACCCCGAGGTCATGGCGGTGGCCGACCATATCGTCGACATGGGCCCGGGGGCCGGCAGCCACGGCGGCCAGGTGGTCTACACCGGGGACTTCAGCGGACTGCGCGCCTCGGGCACCCTGACCGGCGAGCACCTGGAATCCCGGCAGCCGCTGAAGCAGACCCCGCGAGAGCCCGCCGGCCCCCTGGAGATCCGGGGTGCGGCCACCCATAACCTGAAGAATGTGGACCTGGACGTGCCCACTGGTGTGCTGGTCGCCGTCACCGGGGTGGCCGGATCCGGCAAGAGCTCCCTGATCCACGGATCACTGGCTGGACGGGAGGGCCTGGTGGCTGTGGACCAGGCGCCGATCCGCGGCTCGCGGCGCTCCAACCCGGCCACCTACACCGGTCTGCTGGAGCCGGTCCGCAAAGCCTTCGCCAAGGCCAACGGTGTGAAGCCCGCTCTGTTCAGCGCCAACTCGGAGGGCGCCTGTCCCAACTGCGGCGGGGCCGGAGTGATCTACCAGGACCTGGGGATCGTCTCGGGAGTCTCCACCGTGTGTGAAGAGTGTGAGGGCCGCCGGTTCCAGGCCTCGGTGCTGGAGTACACCCTGGGCGGGAGGAACATCGCCGAGGTGCTGGCCATGCCGGTGGAGGAGGCCCTGGAGTTCTTCAGCGGCAGCGCAAACGACGGCGCCGGATCGGCTCGACTGCCCGCAGCCCAGAAGATCCTCACCCGGCTCTCCGACGTAGGCCTGGGCTACCTGACCTTGGGCCAGCCGCTGAGCACCCTCTCCGGCGGTGAGCGCCAGCGCATCAAGCTGGCCATTGAGATCGGCTCCGATGCCGAGGTGATCGTCCTGGACGAGCCCAGCGCGGCCCTGCATATGGCCGATACCGAACGGCTGATCGGCATGCTGGAGAAGATCGTTGACTCCGGGCGGACGGTGATCGTCATTGAGCACAACCTGGATGTGATCTCCCGGGCTGACTGGATCATCGACGTCGGTCCCGGGGCGGGGCACGACGGCGGAGAGGTGGTCTTCTCCGGCACACCGGCGGATCTCCTAAGCGCAAAGGGCTCACTGACCGGGCTGCACCTGAGCCGCCGCCATCAGGGTGAGCACTGAGCGTTGCACTTTGTTAGAAGACGTGTTCTAATAAGAACTGCGCGATGGGAAGCGCTGACGCGTGCAGAGGCCCTCCTCACTGCTTCCGCAGGCGTCACCCGTTTCGGGGGTCCTACATCCTTGTCATGACAGGGATGCAGGGCTGCCCGGATAAGGGGGACAGGGCAGGCAGAAGGGCCTCGTCCCACTTTATTCCCACCTTTCATCGGGAACCGGTGACCTCAGAAGGTCTCTCCGCCGGACACTCTCACCCCAGCCCGTAGGGCGAACTTCGAGAGCTGCAAGGAGAGATCGTGCCCCGCCAACCACTGAGACCAGGAACCCACGGCGCCGTCAACGTCAAGGAGGACAGCGGCGGAGGCTACTACGCCAGGGTCTTGTACAGAGACTCCAGGGTGAACCGTACTGGGTTTAGTTCCGCTGTATGGGTGTGGGAGTCTCGTCCCGCTGGTGTTCATAGTATGCCGCTTCAACTTCGGCGGGTGTCTGGTGGCCCAGATGTTCATGCAGCCTGGTGGTGTTCCACCAGTGGACCCAGTTCATCGTGGCGAACTCGACTTCGGTCAGGGATCGCCATGAGGCCTGGGAGTAGATCAGCTCGGTCTTGTACAACCCGTTGACGGTCTCGGCCAGGGAGTTGTCGTAGGAATCGCCCACGCTGCCAACAGAGGGCCGGATACCGTGATCGGCGAGTTTCTCGGTGTAGGCCACAGCGACATATTGACCTCCGCGGTCCGAATGATGGATCAAATCGGTCTCTTTCTGCCGTCTGGCGGTGGCCAAGGCGTGCTCCAAAGCTTCTAACGACAGGGCCTCGGTGGTCATCGAGGCCCGGGTCGCCCAGCCCACGATCCTGCGGGAGTAGGCATCGATGACGAAAGCGGTGTAGACGAACCCTGCCGATGTTCTGACATAGGTGATGTCGGCTACCCACAGCACCCCTGGTGCGGGGGCTTTGACGTGACGTTCCACGAGGTCAGGGCGATGATCCGGCACCGGGGCCGGCACCGTGGTGCGTGGTTTCCTTCCCCGTACAGCTCCTGTGATCCCGGCTTTGCGCATCAACCGATACACCTGATCACGGCCGATCTCCCAGCCTTCACGGCGTAGGGCATGCCACATCTTCCGCACCCCGTAGACACTGTAATTCTGGGCATAGATCCGCTGAATCTCGGGGATGAGCAGATCATCCTTCAACGCCCGAGCACTACGGACGCGTGCTTTGGCTGCCCGGTAGCCGCGGGAGGTGATGAACCCACACTCTGTCTGGTGAAGCACCCGGCAGATGGGCTCGACCTAAGAAACGATCCCTGTGCGTATCGATGTAGCGGATCATCTCGTCGTGGGGCGGTCGAGCTCCTTGGCGAAAAACGCCGAGGCAGATTTCAGAATCTCATTGGCCCTCTTGAGTTCTTTGTTTTCTCTGCGCAGCCGGCGTAGCTCTTCGATCTCATCGGTGCTCAGCCCGGACGCCTCACCGGCATCACGACGAGCCTGTTTGAACCAGTTATTCAGCGTGTGGGCAGAGACTCCAAGCTTCTCACCGACAGCCTGGGCAGCACCCCAGATTGATGAACTCTCGATGCGGCGGTGGTCTTCCATCATCCGCAGCGCCCGGTCCTGAAACTCAGCAGGGTAAGGCTTCTGATGGGTGGTCATAGTTCAATCCTCCTTGAACGGGTAGGACGGAACAACACCCAGTACGGTTCAGCCTCCGCGGGGCGCTGGGAGAACACGACATCTGCGGTGACATGCCCTTGCGGCCGGTTCTGCGCTCGAGCCCTCGGCTGGCGGAGTGCGCGGCCTGTTCGCAGGCAGGTGACGAGCTCACGCTTGAGAGCACCACGCCCCTGGATGAACATCGACTGGTAGATCGCCTTATGGCTGATGCGCATGGACTCATTATCCGGGAAGTCGACCTTCAGACGGTGCGAGATCTGCTCCGGACTCCACGCCGTCGCCCACCGGCGATCGGCCCGGTGCGGCTTGTTACGACCTTTCCAGTCCGTCGTCACCGGCCCAGCAACGACGGCGCCATCAGCGCGGGTCACCGACCCCTCGAGACGTTCTTGGACGTAGTCACGCAGCCTGTCGTTGGTCGCGAGCTTCGCCAGCTTCGGGCGCTTCGCCGCCTGCTGTGCTTTCCACTGCGCCACCAACGCCCGATACTCCTGCTTCCCGCTGCGCGTTGCGGCGTTGCTCGCGAGAGATCGTCCCGGGGTCGCGTCCGATCCTGCGACCGATCTCGCGCACGCTGACCTGCTTCGCGCGCAGGAGCGCGATCTCCTCGCGCTCCTCGAAGGACAGATAGCGGCCGGTGGGCGCGGCCAGTGAGATCGGTGGCATCCCGCCAGCGTGGCGAAACCAGCGGGTCCCGACCGGGACGGACACGCCCACCTTCAGCGCTGCTTCGGCTGAGGTGATGCCCGTCGCGATCAGACCCCAGAACTGCCGCTGCACTACCCGCGATGGATCAGGCCGCCCGGGCGAACGCATCGCCGGGCGCAGGGCCCGATCCGCACGCCACTGCCGACGCGTGCTTTCGGGCACATCGCTGGTCTTTTTGCTCCAATCCACCGTAACCATCGTTGAACACCTCCACGATTGAGAGGTGTTGCGACGACCAATTGAATCCGCCTTGACTGCCCGCATCGGAGTGGTGCAGCAAGCCGGTGGAGGTGAACTCCACATTCGCCCGCCTGCGGGTGAACAGTGCCTGCTCCAAGGCGCTGAGCACTAGCGGTGTCGCCTTCGACGTCGAGACTCTCCAGCCCAGGATCCTGCGTGAGTACACGTCGGTGATGAACGAGACATAGCAGAACCCCGCAGTCGTCCAGACGTAGGAGAAATCCGCCACCCACCACTGATCGGGGCGCCTGGGCAAGCCCCAGCGGCGGTTGACGTGGTCGGGGTGACGGGGTGCGGAACGGTCGGACTTGGTGGTCCGCACTCGGCGTTTGCCGCGCCGCACCCCGTCGATCCCGGCCAGTCTCATTAACCGTTCGCATCGATCGCGGCCGATGTCGATCCCGGCACGCTTGGCGGTCTTCCACAGTTTGCGGCGCCCGTAGAGCCGACGGTTCTTGGCCCACCGGTCGAACAATGCGTTGGCTTCATAGGCGTCAGCCAGTTCGGCCTCGGTGGGCCCGAAGCCACGGGCTGCATAGGCGTAGTAGGTGGACGGGGCGATCTGGATGCCGTGTTGACTCAGCACGGTGATGATCGGCTCGACCCCGAACCGGTCCTGGTGACTAGCGATGTAGTCGATCAAGACCCGAGTTTGCGGTCGAGCTCCGCCGAGGCGAAAAACGCCGAAGCGGTCTTGAGGATCTCATTGGCACGTTGCAGACGAGCGTTCTCAGCCCGCAATTTAGCGTTTTGAGCCTCCAACGACTCCCCATCGGCGCTGGCCGGCCGGGTCCCGGCTTCGCCCAGCTCGCGGCGGATCCAGTTGCGCAACGTCGCAGGATTGATCCCCAGAAGCTCTCCGACCTCGGTGCGGGCCTTGAGCTGGGAGACATCACCTTCGGCCATCCGGTCGGTATACATCCGAACCGCTCGCTCCTGGGTCTCAGGGTCATATTTCCTCGGTGCCGGCATGATCACATTCTCCTTGTTAGATCATGCCCTCCGGCAAACCCAGGCCGATTCACCACCCCTCTCGGAACGTTGCACTCAAGCTCGGTATCCACCGAGACTCGGACCTGCATGACCAGGGTGAAGACGGCGCAGACCTAGCCTTCAGCAACCGACGGGGCAGCACACCGTGAGCCTTAAGTGATTGGCTTCTCCCGAAACTCTCTTCACCCACATCATGGGGCCGGAAGGCCCCGTCCTTCCGACTCCTGCTGTTCCGGTCACCGAGACCTGGCAGAGGCTCTCTAGCCTTGACCTTCCCGTTCTTGGCATCGCGGGCAGCCTCGATGCCGCCGACCACCTGCGAATGGTCCGCGAGCTGACCACCTCTGTGCCAGAGGGGCACCTAGTAAGCGTCGAGAACACGGCCCACTACCCAAACCTTGAACAGCCAGCAACATTCAACGAGGCCATCAACAGTTTTCTGGGCGACGTGGACGGCAAGATCAGATGATTTCCACCAGGCGTATCAGATAACCATCAGGGTCTTGGACAAGATACTCGTACTGTCCTTCCCGGCCCTCTGCGGTGTCATACCAACTCTGGTGTATATCTCGGAACGGCTCGAACCCCTGAGAGGTAAGGCGTTCTCGTACTGCATACACATTGGGCACTTCGATCTGAACGTTCAGCCCACGACCACGAGGGGCAAGGAGGGACCCCACAACCCAAGCCCGGTCATGATCCTCTTCAATCATGAGCTGGGCTCCCGCTAAGTCAAGGTAAGCGAATCGCGGCGAATCTCGGGTGAACACGATCGAGAATCCAACCCCCTGCACATAGAAACCCATACTCACGGAGAAGTCACGAACCAGCATCTCGGGGACCAAGGGATTCCAGCGCATTCTTCGATTCTGCCAGAGCTGACCAGAGAGGGACTGCAGCGCCTTGAAATCGTGCCACTCCAAGGAATCAACGGAGAGTGCCGCTCCATGCTGTCAACGAAGATTCCAAACGCCACCGCAGCAATCCCCTCCATGTCCACCAGCACGTGCTGGTACAGCTTGTTCTACTCAAAGTGCTCCCAGCCCCGCGAAGTCAGGCTCATACTCACCCAAAGGTAGCCGCGGATCCTCACCACCGCGAGTAGCGAATCTCGACACAACTGCACCTGGGGGCATCCACACTGTTGCTCCAGCAAAAATCGCATCGAAGTGAAATCATGCCGCCCAGTGTCCGGCATGGGCAGGACTTCGACGGGGCGGGTTGTTCTCGGAAGCGGTCTGAACTCGTTCTCGGAACTGGGCTCGGAATGTTACGAAGCTGCCTCCAAGCTAGAGCATGTCTGATAAATGCTTGGTCCAGGCGATGACGCCGTGCATGTAGGGCCGCGGCTCGGAAGATGGTGGCGAGGTTGTCGTAGCGGGTGGCGATACCTCGCCATTGCTTCAGGTGGCAGAAGCCGCGTTCGACGATGTTGCGGCCCTTGTAGCTCTGGGCATCGAATTTCGGGGGCCTGCCGCTGCGCTGTCCTCGGTTGGCCCGGTGGCGCTTCTGGTCATCAGGCTCAGCGATGGTCGCGGTGATCGCCCGGTTACGCAGGTACTTCCGGATAGCCTTCGATGAGTAGGCCTTATCGCCCAGCAGTTCCTCGGGGCGTGTGCGTGCTCGTCCTGGCCCGATGCGCGGGACTCTGATCTGTTCCACCAGCGGAATCAGCACCGGAGCGTCGTTGGCCTGGCCGGGTGAGACGATCGTGACCAAGGGCAGTCCGTGGCCCTCGACCAGCTGGTACACCTTGGAGGTCAGGCCGCCGCGGGAGCGGCCTACGGCGTGATCAGGGGGCTCGTGACCAGGATTCGTGCAATTCGATGAAGCCCCCTGTGTCGCGGGTGATGGTGGTGGCGTGCTGGTGGGCACGAGCGGCGGTGGAGTCCACTGAGACCTTCCAGTCGATGAGTCCTTCAGCATCAGCGGCGGCGGTCAGTTTCGCCAGGATCTTCTCCCAGGTTCCGTCAGCAGAGAGGCGGCGGTGCCAGGTCCATACCGTCTGCCACGGGCCGAAGACCTCGGGCAGGTCCCGCCAGGCGATGCCGCATCGATACCTGTAGATGATGCCTTCGACCACGGTGCGAGCATCAGCAAACGGGCGACCCTTGAGGCCGGTGGGTTTTGGCAGCTGATCGTCGATCAGCTCCCATTGAGCATCAGAGAGAACCTGGAACCGAGTCATGCCTCCAGGCTCCCAGCCCACCCCTCACATATTTCTCAGACACGCTGTGAGTCTTGAGGTAGCTGGTCTGGGACTGGCTGGCGAGGATGGGAGTTGGTCGCTTCATTCCGGTCGTGACTCAAGACACGCTCGGCCACCTATCCGGGGTGCCCTGCTAGGGATC
>NZ_VWNF01000017.1 GCF_008711175.1 Nesterenkonia ebinurensis | reverse complement strand
TATCAACGCGCTGATCGCCTTGGCCAATGCCGCTATCATCATCCGATGCCTTACCCGAACCGCCTGGACAACCCACCGATGGGACACCCGCCCAGCCCGCCAACCATGACCTACCGGCGCACGCTCTAAGGTGGGGAATTGGCCGTGGATCTCGGCGGCGGTGAGCACCTCATGCTCCAGGTCCCATTGCTGCGTGGCAGCCCTGGACCCGGCGAAGGTCTTCGACTCCGGATCGCCGATGTAGATCCCCGCAGAGCCGCATCAGGTTGCGGCTGGAGTCCTCCTCGTGACGATGAAACACCTCATATGTGGAGAACAGCAACGGCGCATAGGCCGCATCCTCAAAGCAGGACTGTCGGATGATCCGGGTGCCGCCGTGAGCTGAACCCTGGTCGTGGCCGGGCTAATAGGTCTCCAGGCCCACCCCGCTCAGCAAGCTCCCGAGCCGCAGCACCACCCATCGATCCCGAATCAATCACGACGACGTCATAAGAGCAGATTCTGCATTCATTTCAGCAAATAAAGATCAACTCACTCGATACTTACAGTAGCCAACGCAACAGTAAAGAAAGATACAATTAGGACGAAAAGTATCACATCCTTCGGAATACTTACGGGAAGCCCGTAATGACTGGCGAACAGATAGACATTTTGAGCCGGAGGCAACGCAACCATGGCAACGACCCCGAGAAGGTCACGGCCATCCAGTCCCGCTACAAAAATGCGCGATACTCCAAGCAACAATAGGCATGAAAACTATCTTCAGAACTAGGAGTACGACAGAGTTCAAGCGCATTTTTTAGAGAACTGAAAAGACGATACTTCCACAATACAGTCTCTATCAATATAAGTATTATAGAGATCATAGGCTCTCCAATCATTCTCACTGTATACTGAATATATACCTTAATATCACAACATTTAATGATAATTAATATCTGAGCATCATAGAAATTTTTGCAGAACTAAATAGTGCACATCAAGGACCGCTGCAACTGGATCTGTGCTACCTATAACGCACAGGGGTACTGGTATCCAACATTTTCAGAATTGATATTGGAAATATACAGACGCAATAAGATGAAGATTTGATCGAGATACTAGCAGTACAACTAACAGGGGTTAGCTACATAGTAAACAAAATGACCCAATGAATCTTTCAACAACCCACCTTGGTCCCCGAGAATGCTGCCAATATTGATCCAACACAGAGCAGAACGCCTGGATTCTGAAACCACTAAGCACATCTTGCATCAACTTACTCTTGCACCTATGCGGAGCTAGGTGACTCTTCAGCATATACCGATGGCGAAAGAGCTTCGAAGTAGCAATCCTTAGACCGCTCAACGTGACGGCGCATTAATGCGCGGGCAGCCTTCTCGTCTCCTGCATCTATCTTAGCAATTACGTCATGGTGCTCAAACCAAGATTCACGACCACGATCAATAACGTTCATCGCATATAATAACTCTATTCTACCAGATATTTGTTCGATTAGAGCCAACAACGAGGGGCTGTCGCTCAGTCGAGCGATCGATTGATGAAACCGCATGTTGAGATCAATAAGACGGTCAAGCTGGTTCGCTGAGATCGCAGATTCACCTTCGCTGAGTATCTCCCCAATTTCTCTTCGAACCGTCCACCATGTGCCATCCGGTGCTCCTCGTTTCACTTGCTCCTGCGCCCGAATTGCAGCACGGCGCGCAGTAGCCCCCTCTAATTCTATACGGATGTCAAACAGATCCTCAGCATCGTCCTCTGGGATCTCGGCTACAGCAGCCCCAGCGTAAGGCCTGATGTCAACCAAACCCTCAGTAGAAAGTGAACGGAGAGATTCACGGATGGGAATCCTCGAAACTTCATATCGTTCGGCAAGAAACGCTTCACGAAGGCGCTGTCCAGGCTTAAGCACTCCCCGGATGATATCCGCACGTATCTTTTTGGTGACTGCAGAGGCCATTGAATCAGACATATTCCCATCCCCTGATGCGCCGCAACCATGATGAGTGTCCCATTCTAGAACTATTCACGATCAGCCAACTCTCCCATCTCGCTCATCATCGTCCAACTGCATACCCCTGGGAACCTCTTGGATTCGCCGCTGCACGCATCCACACCACTAGCAGGGTCTCGCGTGACACACGACAGGCAACCAAGCGACCAATCCCCCGCTCGAGAGATCAGGTGTCCTCGAGACGCTAGCTCCTGGATGAAATCCTCTCCAACCCGGTCCTCCACCACTGCGCCGCCAGGTGCCCACGTACGCGGCCAGAAAGAACTCGGCATCGAAGTCGTATGGAAAGCAGGTGCATCAATCGCATCCTGTAGATCCTGGCCCCCAACAAGAACACGAAGGAGGAAGAGCAGTTGCCATTGATCCTGCTGATCGCCACCTGGCGATCCAAGCGCCATAATCGGCTCCCCGTCCTTCAACACCATTGTGGGCGTCAATGTAGTTCTTGGACGCTCACCAGGAGTTAGGGCAGAAGAATGGTGTCGGTCCAACCATGTCATTTGCAGTCGTGTCCCAACCCCAAACCCTAATCCGGGAATTGCTGGTGAGGACTGCAACCAGCCTCCAGATGGTGTCGCAGAAATCATGTTTCCCCAACGATCCACAACATCTATGTGACACGTATCTCCCCTTGCATCGCCGTGACTTGACACGGTCAGTTCTCCTGTAATCGCCGAACCTCCGGAGTCCTCATCCGCTTCCCTCAGCTCAGGAAGGACTTTCCTGGCGCCCGGAACGTTCCCGGGCCTAAACTCCAAAGACGCTTGTTCACCTATGAGGCCGCGTCGCTCCTGCTCGTACTTTTCAGAGAGCAAATACTCCAGCCTGCAATCACCATTGCCGTAGTAAGTGTCACAGTCCGCAAATGCGAGCTTAAACGCCTCCAATACAAGATGAACTCCCCCTGCCTTGCTTGGGTCAAGTTCAGCATCATCGTAGCCCTCGAGGATCTTTAAGGCCTGCAAAAGAGCGGGGCCTTGCCCCCAGGGTCCAGTTTTCGCAATCGTGTAACCACGGAACGATGAGACGCACGGCTCTTCAAAGCCAGCCGAGAATTCCGCAAGGTCATCTTCACCGATTACCGCTGAGTATTTGTTTCCATCCGGATGCATATGGGGAGTAGAACCAAAGTCAACGATTCTTTTAGCTACAGACCCAGATTTCCACTCCAACCGCGCTGACTCAATTTCGTCTACGCGCGAGGTGCCATTCTTCCCGACAAAAATCAGATGCTCCAGTACTTCCGTAAACGCGACGTTACTGATGACTTCTCCTGCCTTGGGAGCAGCTCCTTCAACCAACCACAAGTCAGCAGAAGTTGGCCAATTACGCAAAAACAACTCTCGTACGCTGTGGATTATTGAATTAATCTTTGACAAAAGATTAAACACATTCCTAGCATAATCTATAGCGTATTGAAGGATATCCCTTAAATGCCAGATTCCATAGTCACGTAAGAGGACTAGCCAGGCGTCTGTCGCACCCGGAACAGCAGCTAAGTCGTCAGCACCCGGAACTCGCGTTAGCCTCAATGATTGAAAATACTCAACAGACGCTAATCTCGGAGCCGTGCCCTGCCCCATGAGAACTTTCGTTTCGGCGCTGCCGCTGGAGACAAAAATAATGCCTGTCATATCGCCAGCTGGACCGTTCAGATGCGGTTCTACAACCTGAAGAACGAACCCGCCCGCTACACCAGCATCGAATGCGTTGCCTCCACGTTCCAGAACTGCCTGTGCTGCAGCTGACGCCAGCCAATGAGTCGACGCTGCCATTCCAAAATGCCCTTCGAGCGTCGGACGCGTCGGAACGCTTCTGTTGCCCAAGATCGAACTCCTCCTCTGCACTCCCTTACAATTACTTAGCGACGACTAGGCTTCTTTACCACCCTGTCGCATACGCGACTCGACGGGGATCCGCTCCACCCCTCACTCGTCCAGTAACTTGGTTTCTCAAGACCGCGCTCACAGAGCCAGCAACACCAGTCCACTCCGGCCACGGCTCAACATCGTGTCCCAACGAACGCAGACCCTCCACAACCTCATTGCCAACTCGGCTCTCTATTCGAAGCTTGCCAGGTTCATATGGGTGGGGGTCGCTACTAAGTGGAAAACTGTAACTCGCCGCCCGCGGACTCTCAATAGACTCCTGAATATCAAATTCAAAGTCCAAAACACCAAGGAGAAACTGCACCATTGCCTGGGGTTGCACATCTAATCCCGGAGTGCCATATGGCATAACGAACTCCCCTGAGCTAACAACCAAGCCAGGGCTAGGTGTAAGCCTTGGCCGTTTACCAGGCTCAATAGAGGACGGATGACGAGGATCAGTCCATGACTGCATACCGCGCCCAGAGACACAAATCCCGAGACCCTCAACAACGGGCGAAATCGTAGCGGGGTCACTCGGCGTGGCGGAAAATGCGTTGCCATCCGAGTCCACAACGCATACATAGCTGGTATCGGGCTCAACTCTCCCTGTCTGTGCGGAGAGAGATGCAGCCGCAGCGCCAGCTTCTTTATAGAGCGATTCAGCCGAGAATTTCCACGGGTTCCCGGCCAGGGGCATAAAAGGTATGGCACGAGATTCGCTTATCTCAGACCTTCGGTTATGCGCGTACTCCTTAGATAAAAGACCATCAAGCGGAACAGTAACAAAGTCTGGGTCACCAAAATACGCTTCCCGGTCGGAAAAGGCCAACTTCAGAGCCTCGATCACGAGATGGTAATACTCTACCCCTCTTGGGTTCAGGGCAGCGATATCGAACCCTTCGAGAATGTTCAGAGTCTCCAGCACCACTGGCCCCTGACACCAAGCTCCACATGAATAGACCTGATAGCCGCGGTAGGACGTTGAAATCGCCGGCTCTACAGCGGGACGAAAATTAGCCATGTCCCCGAATGAAAGCCATCCCCCTGAACGCACCACAAAGTCCACAATCTCTTCTGCAATGGCACCCCGATAGAATTCATCGTACACAGCCCGGATTCCGGACACACGACTGTTAGAGTTCCGCTCTGCATCAACCAATCGCTCCAACAATCTACCAAGATCTGGTTGCTCGAAAAGAGAGCCCTCCTCGGGAGGGTTCCCGTCAGCATCGAGGAAAAGGCTCGCGTTCCCAGGCCAAGATCGAACGTTGACAAGGTCTTCAGGGACACACAGAGAGTCACTCATCACTGCACTAACCGCAAATCCATAAGTCGCAAGCTCAATTGCCGGCTCAACTACCTCAGCGAAGGAAAGTGAACCGAACTCTTCAAGAGCGACGAGCCAAGCCCCGATCGCTGCGGGAACGACGGTGCGATGTATCCCCGCGGGAATACGTCCACCATGCTCACGTCGAAAGAACTCAACATTGACACTCTCTGGCCAAGTCCCCAAGCCGCTAATGGTAGAGACCAAGCGTGTGCCCGCTTGGAAGACACAAATGGGAGCCACCCCACCTAGATTTGTCAAGTCAGGCTGGACAACGTTGAGGCACAGTCCAGCGGCCACCCCAGCATCCGTAGCATTCCCACCCCTCTCAAGAATTCGGGCTGCAGCGGCTGATGCCAAGTAATGTCCACTCGAGACCATGTATTTTGACCCAGTCAACTCGGGACGCATTGTCCTTGGCACCCACTTCTCGCTGCTCATGTTTCTCTCCTTTCCTTCTCATTGTCATGTATCAACGGGGCCTGCATTTCACTACCAGTGGGGACGCTCCGCCTCTTCCGCCGGTTGAGGATGTCAATCCCCACGAGCACGACCATCAGGACCATAAGGGCAACGAAGAATGCTGACCATGGTCTCGTAATAAAGATCGAGAGGTCTCCTCCAGACACGACAAGAGTGCGACGCAGGTTCTCCTCAATTAATGGACCCAAGATAAAAGAAAGCAAGAATGCGGCAGATGAATAATCAAACTGTCGAAGCAAAAATGCAATAATTCCCAAACCAAGTGCAAGCCATACTTCGACCATTATTGCAGACGAAGCATACACGCCTAGAATAGATAATAATAGGATACAAGGAACTAAAATATATTGTGGAACCATAAGAACTCTAGCGAAGAGTGGAGTCAAGGAGATGCCTACCAGAAAAAGTGCCACCGTCGTTAGGAGGAATCCGAACAGTATTCCATAAACGAGTTGGGGCTCACGGTCGAAGAGGAAAGGCCCCGGCTGTATCCCCTGCAACACAAACGCGCCCAGCACGACAGCCGTAGCGGCCGATCCAGGGATGCCAAGTGTTAAGAGTGGAACCATGGATGTTCCAACCACAGCGTTATTCGATGACTCTGGCGCTGCAATACCCTCGAGGCTGCCGCTGCCAAATTCGGAAGGGCGTTTAGATGTTCTCTTCGCGACACTATAGGAGAAGAAAGACGCCACACCGGCGCCCATCCCTGGCCATATCCCAACCACGGAACCAATACCGGAACCGATCGATACTGGACGCACTAAGCGTCCGAAGTCTTGCCTTGGTAGTCTCGCAGAAGTTCCTGTTGAGAGATCCGGTTTTGAACGACCAGCCCCTTCCCGGATCATCAGTAAGACCTCAGATACCGCGAACACGCCGATCATGACAACGACAAGTGAAACACCCGAAACCAATTCCGGCATTCCCCCTGTATAGCGCGCTTGTCCTGTAAACATGTCTAGTCCGATGGTGCTGACCATAAGGCCCAGTAGGACAGACATAGCTGTACGGATCACATTCTTCGCCGTCACGATGGAGACAGCAACGAGTCCAAGTACAGCAATAAGAAAGAACTCCGTGCTTGTGAACTGCAATGCGACTGTCGTGACAGGAGCCGAGATGAAGAGCAGCACTAACCCACCAACAATGCCACCAATAGTAGACGCGACCAGAGATATACCTAGTGCCTTCCCAGGCGCTCCTGCTTTCGCCATACCGTACCCATCATCTCGAGTAGCTACGGCTGAAGCTGTTCCCGGGATTCCAAGAAGGATGGAGGAAATCGAGCCACCATATTCGGACGCCTGATAAGTAGCCAGTAGGAGCAACACAGCTACAAGAGGGTCCATCACAAAGGTAAAGGGCAGCATGAGCACGAGAGCAACGACTGCACCAAGTCCAGGCAGGGCCCCGACTATAAGTCCAATGAGCGTCCCGACGAGGACGGCAAGCAAGGCCTCGATGCTGAACATAACAGAAAAATCGATATTACTTAAATCCATGCTCACCTTATCATTTAATCACATAAGAAACATAAATAATTTAAAATCTCACACCGAGGCCAACATCAAAGAATAGGTATACAAACAAAATAAAAAGAACAGAAACCACAACTTTGAGCGCGAGGGCGCTAGCTCTGCGGCGATCTCTGTCTAACCAGACCATCATTAGCAGGAGGTAGGCCCAACCGTAGAGATAGAAGAGCGGCGAGTACAGACCCCATAAGATCACGAACGCAATACTGAGGCCGACTGCTCCAAGAACTTTTCCGATTTGCCCCAGATCATGTTTTCCACGAGCTCGTATAACGACCTCGACACCAGCCAGGATGCTGCAAGTAACCAACAAGTATCCAAGGAGCGTTGGAAAAGTTCCAGGGCCAAATGCCCCTTCATTCTCTAACTGATACGTAGAGAAGAGGTACAGAACTCCCAGAGCAAACAATCCCGTCAGTACTGTCAGAGACGCAAGTCTGTTACCTATCGACGGGGTAGCATTAGACTCACCCTTCTTCTCTCCGACAGAATCCTCTTCTCTTCTCATAAATCACCCTTAGCCCCTGGCACAGCAGCACTTGTAATCGCTAGTGTGATGATCGATCAATCCGAATCGTCACCTTCAGATAACCCAAGTTCGTCGAGTAGCTCCGCCATCATCTCGTACTCCTCATCCAGGATCGCCCGTATCTCGTCCCTCGCCACGAAAGAAAGCTCAACTTCGGACTCGGCGAATGCCTCGATGACGGATTCTTGACCAAGAACACTTTCAAGTCCTTCCTCAAGGATCGCGATCCTATCATCTTCAACACTTGACGGGGCCATGACAACGTTCAGATTGTCCAAGCCCACGTCTATGCCTAATTCTTGCAAGAGCGGAATCTCTTCAGGAGTCTCTCCTCGCTCTCCACTGAAGCTGAATAGTGAGCGCACACGACCCTCCTCTGGGTCAACGGCAGGAGTAATAGCAGCGTCGACTTCCCCACTCATGAGTGCTGTTAGGGCCGGCCCCGTACCCTCATAGGTCACTGCCTCAAACTCAAGTCCAGTATCGAGTTCCAGCATTTCCATCGCAAGGTGTGGAATTGACCCTGCTCCAAAAGTAGAGTAGGTAATGTCGCCTGGGTTCGACTCCGCGTACTCGAGGAACTCTTCTGCGGAATTCCATTCGCTATCGTCTTGAACTTGCAACACGTAGCGTGTTGTCGAAGCGAGCGCCACAGGTTGCAAATCCTCATAATCATAAGCTGTCTCTCGCATGTTCGGAAAGATCGTTACTGCAGAGTTGCTGATCAACCCCACAGAGTATCCATCGCCCTCACGGTTCACGAGTTGGGTAGTTCCAACTTCACCGCCCCCGCCGCCGAGATTCTCAACTGCAATGCTTATGTCCAACTCATCCTGCAGTTCCTGCTGGAATGAACGGACTGTAAAATCCCCGCCTCCGCCCGGGGGGAATGGAACAATAAAGTCAATGGACGCTGATGGAAACTCCTCCCCATTCCCATTACCCGTCTGGTCAAGTCCTTGCCCACCAATATCAGATCCGCATGCAACCAGGGCCAACGCGCACAGCGCGACCGAGCTGTAGGAAATCTTAATTTTTTTCATAATTTTTTCTAGTCCTTGCGCTAGTGCGAGTTAACTTTGTATTTTAGTTATAAACTCTATATTATGTTCTGTTTCTCCCTTTACTATTAAGTCGGATATAATTTCGCCAATTGCTGGCGAAAACTTAAAACCATGACCGGAAAATCCAGAAGCTATTAGTATTTTATTTGATTCAGGATGAGGTCCTATATATTCATATTCAGTTGGAGTATATGATTCATAGTAGCTTTGCACCTTCTTGGGTCCGTGGCTGAGAGCCGGGTGGTATGACTCGATCAAACGACTAAACTCCTCATAGATCGAATCCGGAACGATGTATTCATTCCCTTGAGGGAATTTCACCTCATCAACTTCACTCGTCTCCAGGCCCAGCTTCATGCTCTTCCCATCGGGGCTTGGCAACCCGTACGAGTAGGTAGGTCTAACTCTAAGATAGGGAAGCATGCTTGACAGCTTTCTTTCTTTCTTTGGAGAAAACCACATCGACACCAGACGCCGGGGACGTATCCAGTCCTGAACTTCCGGCACGATCTGAGCCATCCACGCACCTGTGGTTACAACGACGCTGTCATATTGTTCAATACCTTCAGTACTGACCACCTTGACCCCACGCGACGTTTCTTCTAAAGCCTGTACCACCGTTCCTTCTCTTAGCTTCGCCCCGGAACTTACCGCAAGGCCCGTTGCCTGCCGTATGGCATTTTCTGAGTATATTATTCCGCCACCCTTATCCAATATAGATATATCATCTTTATCGAGTTCATATTCCGGAAATTTCTTTTTTGATTCTTTCCGAGAAAATAATTCTGTTCCGTCGGGATTCGCATTGCTAGCGTCAATCGCACTCTTCATATCGCCGCTCGACGACGAGCCCATGATGAGCGCACCCGTTAAGTCTCGTATTCTCTTGCCTGACTCTTTTTCAAGTTGGCGATATATCTCATCTGCTCGTTTAGCAATTGGCACGTACCCCGAGTCTTCGACTTGAATCGTTCTGAAGAGTCGCGTCTCGCCCCCAGCTGCTCCTTGAGTGTGCGCTAAGTTGTACTGCTCATAGCCTGTGACGTCACAGCCACGGGTAGCTAGTTGCCAGAGGGCTTGCGATCCCATAGTTCCTACGCCCACTACAGCTACGCGAGGTCTTCCCACTGTGCCCCTCCTGGCTCTACTTTCCTGCTGAAGTTCTCATTTGCAATACAATCATGCCGGTGATTTCCTTTTTGTATATGTTCTGTTACTCGTAGGTTAAGAATGCCTACGACGTCGTAAAGAGGCACTGGACCCGTGCGGGGACCTCGTAGAACATCAGTAACGCACGGCGGTTAGCTCCCTGTACTCGTCGTTCTCCAACCGATACGTCTTAACTTGAGACAGCGCTCCCAGCTCCTACTAACATCCGAGACCCGGTTGTGTTTTGTTGGCCAGCCTCGGTCCAGTTCATCAGTAGTGCCCCTTAAAACAATGAATAGCTTCAACGAGAACATTTGGGGGGAGTGATCAACTTTATGAGCCTGGACGCGCTCCTGTGTAGCGTACCTGCTGGAAGCCCCTTGAATCGGCCTGGAAGTGATGGAGGGCTGGTTTAGGCCGCAGCGGGTTCGCTGAGTCCTCGGGTTTGATCGTAGTAGATCAGCTCGAACTCCTCTGATGGAAGGTCTTCGATGCTGGAGTGCAGCCGCTGGTGGTTGTACCAGTGGACCCACTCGGCGGTGGCGGTCTCGACCTGTCGCCAACTGTTCCATGAGGGCCTTTGGTGGTCGATGACCTCGGTCTTGTACAGGCCTACGGTTGACTCCATCAGCGAGTTGTCCCCGGCAGCACCGACCCTGCCCATCGACCCGAGAAGCACGTGGTGAGCGAGGGCGCGGAGGAACTTCTTGGAACGAAATTGGCCGTATTCAACCGGTGCCCGTTACTGCCGCGCTGCCATGGGTTTTTCGCATCGGCGAAGTAGACGAGGATCTTGGTTTCCTCGGTGAAGAGAGCATGAGCTGAGAGCTCTTTGCCTCGGTCCCAGGTCAACGAACGGCGCAGTGATGCTGGTACTGAGCTCATGGCGTTGACCAGGACATCCTTCATCGTCAGCGCTCCATAGCCTGCCAGCGCGAGCCCGTTCTTCTTGGGCGCGATGATCCCGTAGCCGACCTGCCGGGACAGGTGAACGAGCATCGCGTAACGGGTGGTGCGCTCGATGAGGGTCGCTACCGCGGAACGCTTCAGCTCGATGATCAGATCGCCTTCCCAGTGGCCTGCGATCTTGCGGTCATCGACCTCCTTGGGGCGTTTATCGAGCTCGGTGTCTGCGGTGACGTGGCCCATGCTTGCTGGCGTGTTCGTGCTCGGGGCATCCGCTTGGTACGGCCACTGCGCAGATGCCATGACTGCTTACGGTCCAGGCCTGCGCGGGATTCGACGTAGAGTGCCTGGTAGATGGCTTCGTGAGAGATCCTCATCGTGACATCGTCTGGGAACTCCAGAGGCAGCCGCTTAGCGATCTGCTGAGGGCTCCAGGCCGTCACCCCCTCACGATCACCCCGGTGCGGTTTGTTCTTCCCGTCCCAGACCGGCCCGGCAAGTCCGACGATCTCACCGTCTGTGGTGACGATCTCACCACTGAGCTTGTCCTGAACATACCGACGCAGCCGCTCATTGGCGACCATCTTCGCGACCTTCGGTCGCCGTACACGTCGCTCGGCATGCCATTGAGCCGTCGAGGTCTTGTACTCAAGCTGATAGGTCCTGGTGGAGGCGTTGCGCCGCAGTTCCCGTGAGATCGTCGAAGGGCTCCGGCTCAGCCGCCGAGAGATCTCGCGGACCCTGACCTCTTGGGCTCGCCAAAGGGCAATGTCCTCTCGTTCTGAGGAGGAGATGTACCGCCCCGAGACAGTCGGAGCCAATTGCGGATTCGCTCCTCCAGCATGCGGGAACCAGCGGTGAGCTACCGGCTCTGAAACGCCTGCCGTTTCTCCGGCCTCTCGAGTCTTCGCGCCAGCTGCGATAGCTTCCCAGAACCGAACCCGATCTTCTCGCCACGCCACAGTCTGTCGCCCCGGGGAGATGATCTGACCTCTGTAAGCCTGGACCCTTCTCTTACTTCTCTTTGACTCCCATCGAACACCTCCATCAGGTAGGTGTTGCGACCACCAGTTGAATACGGCCTGGCTACCTGCGTCGCTGTGGTGAAGGAGCCCCTGGGCGGTGAACTCGAACCGTGTCCGGCGGCGGGTGAACAGCGCCTGTTCCAGCGCGGAGGCCACCAGCGGGGTCGACTGCGATGTCGAGACCCTCCAGCCCAGGATCATCCGCGAGTACACATCGGTGATGAAGCTGACGTAACAGAACCCCACGGTGGTTCTCACGTAGACATCCCACGCCAGTGAGGCGTCAAGCTGCTAGGTCCACCGAGGTAGGCTGAGGTGAGGGCCATGCGGCGCTCTGGTCCCAATCAATGTTGTGCTGCAAGCACCACCACAGGCGGCCGAGGAGTTTGTTGGCAAGATGACGCAGGGCGGCGTTGTGATGGTCACCGGCGGCTCTGCGCCGGTCGTAGTGGGCTCTGGCTCCCGCTGAGCGGGTAAGGCTTGAAAAGACCCACCAGTGGCACGCGTCAGCGAGTCGCTTGTTCCGCACTCGTCGCGCCTTGACGTAGCGTGAGCGTCCTGAAGCCCGGGTGACCGGGGCGGTACCGACGTAGGCTCGCAGGCTCGCGGCCGAAGCGAAACGGTCCGGATCATCACCGATCTCGGCAAGTATCCGCGCCCCGGTCACTGGACCGAGTCCCAGGACCTTCTGCATCGTCTTCGCCGCAGGATGAGCCGCGAACGCAGTGTCGAGTGCTTCTTCAAGTCGAGCGATGCCTTTATGCATCTGGTGCAGAAGTCCGACCAGTGTCTGAGCCGTAAGTGCCAAGGCCTCTTCAACTGGTTCGGGCTGCTCGATCCCTGGCCCCCGGAGGGTCACCCGGATCCTCTCAGCCAGACCCGCACGATTACCGCGGCCACTGGCGCGTAACAGCGAGACCGTCTGTGACAGCGTCAGTCGACATGCGCGCCTCGGTGAGGGAACAGCTTCCAGGAAGGTCAGCGCCGCACGGTGTTGCAAATTCGGGAACGCGTCAAGGGCCTGCGGATAAAACTCAAGCAACACCGAGCGTAGCCGGGACGTGGTTTGGTGCATCGCCCAAATAGCCTCCTGGTGCTGGCGCGCCAGCACCTTGATTGCACGGGCGCTATCGGAGAGCTCAGGCAAAGGCCGGTGCAGGTGGCCATCGGTGCGCAGAATGTTTGCCAGGACAAGCGCGTCGCCAGGATCGGACTTGACGCCCGACTGAGAGTGCCGCTCCCGGTAACGGACACAAGCACGAGGGTTGATCGCGTGGACCCTCACACCAGCTGCCTGTAAGCCGACGACGATGAGATTCTTATCCGTCTCAATCACCACCGGCACGGACTGTACCTCGCCTACCTGCTCAGCCAGCAACTCCAGCAGGACCCTCAAGCCAGCGGCATCGGCACTGATTCGCTGCTGCGCCAGGACCCTACCTGTCTGGTCGATGACTGTCACGTCGTGGCGGGCTTCGGCCCAATCGACTCCGCAATAGATTTCCATGGAACTTCCTCTCGTCTGGCCTGGACGAGCCCGGAGGAACGAGCAGCAACCTAATGGAGAGCACTCAGCGGTGCAGCATCTCACAAGCCGTCGGGTTCCCTGCAATTGGCGGAGCCAGCGTCTATGTTGAGGCCTCTCACAGGCCGGCGTGATCAAGATACGCGGACACCTGCCAGCGGCTCACACCCATCATCTCGCCCAGCCGGGACAGTGAAATCTCAGTGGACCCCACCAGTCACAGATCGAGGAAACCGGACCCTCGACACCCCCATTAGGTGTAGTCAGCCACCCACCACTGATCCGGCCGCCACGGGTAGCGCCAGAGCCGCTGGATGTGATCAGGATGCCAAGCCGCCTTCGGGTCCGCGGTAGTGGTGATGGTGCGCCGCCGGGCCCTGCGCACACCGGAGATCCCTGCGATGCGCATCAGCCGCTGAACCCGGTCCCGGCCCCAATCCAGTCCAGCGCGACGTGCAGCTTTCCACAGCTTCCGACGACCATAGACGCCTGTTCTTCGCCCAGAGAGTGTGCAAAGTGTTGGCGTCGTAGGCATCAGCGAGTTCACGGTCAGTGAGGCTAAAGCCGCGGGACTGATGTGTGTAGAAAGTGGACGGGGCGATCTGAGTGCCGTGCTCGCAGAGCACCTGACAGATCGGCTCGACCCCGAACCGGTGCCGGTATTGGCGGATATAGGCGATTATCGTCCCAGTTTGCGGTCGAGCTCCGCTGCGGCGAAAAAAGCCGAAGAGGTCCGCAGAATCTCATGCGCCCGCTTCAACCGGGCATTCTCGGCCTTCAGCTCCGTGAGCTCGGCGTCGCGTTCTTTGACTTCGGCTGGTGAGTGCCCTGGTGCTTCGAGGTCACGGACGATCCAGTTCTTCAACGTGGCTCGATTGATGCCCAGTACCTCGCCGACCTCACGGCGGGCCTGAGCCTTTGAGACCCCATCAGCCTCTTCGAGCCGGTCGGCATACATCCGCACCCCTCGGGCCTGGGTCTTGGGGTCATAGCGGGAACGTGCTGGCATGATCTCATTCTCCTGGTTAGATCACACCAGATCCACCACAGAAAGCGGGGCGGA
The DNA here is from genome assembly GCF_008711175.1 of Nesterenkonia ebinurensis. Lineage (GTDB taxonomy): Bacteria > Actinomycetota > Actinomycetes > Actinomycetales > Micrococcaceae > Nesterenkonia > Nesterenkonia ebinurensis. The sequence goes on along the minus strand of NZ_VWNF01000017.1, from coordinate 636 downwards.
ATTAACATCCTGCTGGGCGGGGGTCATGGACATAAGGGCACTCCTTCGTGGTGATGGATATGGATGATGCAGGGCAGGTGTCTATTAGTCAGTGAAAGACACGTACTCCTCAGCGGTAAGGAGCTCCACGGAGTCCTGATCCGACGCCTTGAGTTCGAAGAGCCAACCAGCCCCGTAGGGGTCAGCGTTGATTGTCTCGGGAGAATCCTCGAGACCATCATTAAGACGTACCACCTCGCCAGATAACGTGGTGTAGATATCAGCCACGGACTTGGTTGACTCGATCTCCCCAACGGCATCCCCGGCATTGACCTCTTGACCTACCTCAGGAAACTCCACGTAAACCACTTCACCCAAGGAGTCCTGTGCGTAGTCAGTGATGCCGATACGCACCACACTTGGCTCTGCCCTCTCAGCGATCCATTCGTGTTCTTCGGTGTACTTCAGATTCTCCGGGATAGCACTCATGAACAGTTCCTCCGATACGAGTTGTGTGGGTAATCCGCGGATTAGCATTCGATGACGTTGACGGCTAGGCCGCCTAGGGCGGTTTCTTTGTATTTATGGGACATGTCTTTGCCGGTCTGGCGCATAGTGGTGATGACTTCATCTAGGCTGACCCGGTGTTCACCATCA
>NZ_VWNF01000016.1 GCF_008711175.1 Nesterenkonia ebinurensis | reverse complement strand
TGACCTCTAATACCACTGCGAAGCTCGCTGACCGGGATGTGCATATCGGTCCTAGTGATTATGTGCCCTGGCTCGATGACCGTAAATGGGCTTATATCCGCCTGGAGGGCCGGAACTTCGGTGATGCTCCACTCTCCATTGAGTTGAAGCTAGAGGTCTGGGACTCCCCGAACTCCGCCGGGGTGATCATTGACGCCATCCGGGCAGCCAAGATCGGCCTGGACCGCGGGATCGGCGGCCCCCTACTGGCAGCCTCGGCCTACTTCATGAAATCCCCACCCCAGCAATACCACGACGACGTCGCCCATGAGCTGGTCGAAGCCTTCATCCATGATTTCGGGAACCCGCGTTGAGTAGTGTCTCAGTTCCGGAGCCGGTCGCATTGGACCCCTCGCAGGAGATAGGACGCAGAGAAGGACTCCGGTTCCTCCTGCGACAAGTGCCGCTGGTGCTGATTGCCGTCGCAGTCTACTTTGGTGTACGGAACATGACTGAGGGCGACGTCGAGACTGCCACGCGCAACGCCGAACTGCTCATCGATGTGCAGAAGTGGTCGGGCATCTATGTGGAGCTTGAATTTCAGGACTGGGCGCTGAGCATCCCCGGAGTGTTGGAGGTGATGAACTGGGTCTACATCTGGGGCCACTGGCCGGTCATCGCTGCGGTTCTGGGCTGGCTGGCCTGGAGGCGACGTGAAGCCTTCCTCATTTACCGCAACACGCTGCTGATCTCAGGACTGGTCGGGATGCTTATTGTGGCTACCTTCCCGATGGCCCCACCCCGACTGCTGGACCTGGGATTCCTCGATACAGTGTCGATGCATTCTGAGGCGTATAGGGTGCTGCAGCCGCCCTCGTTCACTAACCAGTACGCAGCGATGCCCAGTTTCCACTTCGGGTGGGACCTGCTGATGGGAATCGCCCTGGTGCGTGAAGCCCCCGCGTGTTGGGCGCGCTGTATCGGCGTTGCGCTTCCGGTACTGATGCTTCTCAGCATCGTGATCACCGGCAACCACTTCTTCCTCGACGCCGTGGTTGGCGGCACGATCGTGCTGGCTGTTCTAGCAGTGATCACAGGACACCGTCGTAGACTAAGCGCGAGACTAGGCGAAACCGATGCTTAGGCACACCCGGGCGTTCTTCTCTGCCCTGCTGACGCCGATCGCCAAGTTCCTGCTGAGGCTTGGCCTCACCCCGAACGCGGTCACCGTGATAGGGACAGTCGGGGTCTGCTCCGGTGCCCTAGTTCTCTATCCCCTGAGTGAGCTTTTCTGGGGAACCGTGGTGATCACAGCGTTCGTATTCAGTGACCTGTTGGACGGACTAATGGCCCGCCTTGGGAAGAAGCTCAGTGTCTACGGCGGCTTTCTTGACTCTGTGTGTGACCGAATCCAGGACAGTGCCATCTTTCTCGGGCTGCTGCTTTACTACTTCGGCGCAGGCGAGAACTACGGCATCGGCGCAGCGGCTGTGCTCTGCCTTGTCCTGGGGCTGTTGGTCTCCTATATCCGAGCGCGGGCAGAGTCTGAGGGGTATGATGCCAACACTGGTATTGCCGAACGCCCCGAACGCTTAGTAGCGGCCCTCGTCAGCGCTGGACTCGTGGGTCTCGGCTTGCCGGATGCCGTGCTCTTAATCGTAATGATTCTCTTAGCGGTAGCCTCATTTATTACTACGGTCCAACGAATCCACATGGTCTTTAGCCAAGCAGACTGAGCTTCGGCATGGATTGGGCACCTCGGGCAGATGGGCCTGGATGAAAATACGCGCCAGGTTCATTCGTCTGGAGACAGGTAAAGGCTGGAGATTGCTAGCTGTAGTTCATCCTGTCTGGTGAGTTCACGAAAGCGACAGAGCCCAGGAAGGTGTGCCACTCTCCGTGGTTTCCACTACGCAGGTGCTTCTTACCTTTCCAGCCCGTCGTTTCGATAACACTGAACTCGTGCGTTCCGCGGCATCTATGGCTGGTTCGAGGTCAGTGTCGTGGGATGCCAGGATGGCTGAAGCAGTCCATTCTGTAGACACTGTGTAGACACGAGGATCATAAGCCACCAATAACCAGCCATCACCCCAAACGTCCACAACGGCGCTGACCTGGAGCGATCATGAAACGGGCAGGTCAGCGAAACGGTCAGATCAATCTACGGAACCGAAGGTCAGGGGTTCGAATCCCTTTGGGCGCACCACCTGGATACAGTAGACAGTCCCCTGGTCAGACGGCTAAACAGCCCAAAGGCCAGGGGTTTTCTCATGCTTGGCTGCCCTCGCTCGTCGCAGCCGTCTACGGCTTCCGCACAGATGACCGTCGCCCTTGACCCGGCTTCAGTCGTAGACCTTGGAAAGGTGGTCTACGTACATAGCGATAATGGTCAACTCGCTATGATCTAGGTCCACCATGACACCTCAGTCACCTGCCCGAGCCCTCAGTCGTCGAGGCCCAGACGCCGCCCCAGCTCTTCATCAGTAATAGCTTCAATCTCACCGCGCTTATAGGCTGCCAGTTCTGCACGCTACATGTGCCCTATGAACCACACCAGTTGAATACGGAGAGCGCCGAGCCAACGGCTGCGCCGGCCATCTTCACGTTCCAGTTGAATGACACTCCGGCCAATATTCAGTTTTTTGCACTGCTCTGAGCGCGATAACTACCTTTTGGGCAACGCTGAACCCTCGTTAAGTAGTCAGTCCCCAGAGAAAGGAGTGGTGGTGATGGGAAGGTATGTCTATCGCGGTTTTCGACGTCAGGGTGACAATGGGGTTCCGGCGCGTGAGAGGATCATCGACTCAGCGATCTATCTCTACGGTGAGCTTGGCTTCTCAGGTGTGAGTCTGAAGACCATCGGAGCGCGTGCCGGTGTCTCGGCGCCGCTGATCATTCATCACTTCGATTCGAAGAACGGTCTGCGTAGAGCCTGTGACCGGTATGCGGCGGACCGTGTTTATCAGATGAAGGCCGAAGCAGTTGCGATGGGTGAGAGCTTCACGGTGGAGCATTTGCTGCTCTACGGGGAAGAGAGTCGGCCGATCCTGCGCTACATCATCCAATCGCTGATGGTTGGGGGCCCCGAGATCAATGCCCTGATGGATGACTTGGTGGATGGTGCTGTCGCCTACACCACAGAGGCAGTGCGCAACGGCCTGGTGAAGCCTTCAGTCGATGAGCGGCGCCGAGTGGCAGTGATGCTGCTGCAAGGGCTGGGGGCGGTCGTGTTCCACAGACAGATGAAGCGCCTGCTCGGAGTCAGCCTGCTTGATGACTCACCGGAGAAGTTCATGCTCTACGTAGCTCCGCTCATGGAGATCTACACCGAGGGCATCTTCAACTCCAATCCTTATGGATTTCTGAACGACCCAGAGGCTCCCATGCCCAGTTACGAAGAACATGATGCCGCGGCCTAACCCGGCACTTACCAACTTTCAACGAAAGGAATCATGATGAGTGAGAACGCTCCTGTGATTTACGCTCAGGACTTGGTCAAAGAGTTTGGACCGGTTCGGGCCTTGGACAATCTTAATCTGAACATCGCACCTGGGGAGGTACACGGCTATTTGGGGCCTAATGGTGCTGGGAAGTCCACCACCATGCGCGTGCTGCTTGGATTGCTGCGCCCCGACTCCGGCGTGATCCAGCTGTTCGGTCGTGACCCCTGGAAGGATGCTGTGGCGCTGCATCGCCGTCTGGCGTATGTGCCTGGCGACGTGGAACTGTGGCCGAACCTCACCGGCGGTGAGGTGATTGACATGTTCCTGCGCTTGCGTGCGAACGAGGGCGAGACGAACTTCAGCACCAAGCGCCGGGACGATCTCATTGAGCGCTTCGACCTGGACCCACGGAAGAAGACCCGTACGTACTCCAAGGGCAATCGGCAGAAAGTTGCACTGATCTCGGCACTGGCTGCCGATGTGGATCTGCTGCTGCTCGACGAGCCGACGGCCGGGTTGGACCCGCTCATGGAAGTAGTCTTCCAAGAGGTGATCAAGGAGGCCAAAGCGCAGGGAAAATCTGTGCTGCTCTCCAGTCACATTCTCGCCCAGGTTGAGGCGCTCTCTGACCGGATCTCCATAATCCGTGCCGGACACATCGTGGAATCCGGCACTCTATCTGAACTACGGCACATGACCCGGACCACCATTGAGGTCGAGACCGAGAAGTCTGCTCAGCAGCTCCAGGGGCTGAGTTTTGTCCACGATTTCCATGCTGAGGGCGAGCGCACGGTCTTTGAGGTCGACGGTGACCATATTCGGGAGGTCATGGACTCTCTGGCGGGGCTTGGTATCCGTTCGATTGTTGCCCACCCGCCGACCCTGGAGCAGCTGCTGATGCGCCACTACGGGGACGATCTCTCCGGTCGTGGCGTGAGCTCCTCGACTACGAAGAAGGTGTCCTGAATGACGACGACAACTGTGACTCAGGCGCGGCACGCTCCGTCCCCTGCTTCAGGCAAGCAATCTTCGCTGGCCGGAACTTGGGTACTGCTGCGCTTCATGCTTCGTCGTGACCGGATTCGCACAACGGTTTGGGTGCTTAGCCTCGGTGTTCTCGGAGCCTATATGGCGCAGGCTCCCAAGGCCTATGCCGATAATGAGGCAGAGCTTCACGACATGGCCACATTATTCGCTGACCCTGTGACACGGATGATGACCGGTCCCGGTTTTGGGATGGATGATCCCAGCTTTGAGCGGATGTTCTCTGCTGCCTATGTGCTGATGACATACCTGGTGATTGCCCTGTTCAGCATCTTTACAGTGGTCCGGCATACTCGAGTCGAAGAAGAGACTGATCGAGAGGAACTGGTTCGGGCGAATGTAGTCGGGCGTCATGCCAGGCTCACGGCAACCCTGACGCTGGGTGTAGTGGCGAACGTCATCATTGCTGCGATCATCTTTGCCGGAGCGGCAGCTGAGTACAGCGCTGAGGGATCAGCGCTGGTTGCTGTGGGATCCTTGGCGGTAGGACTCTTCTTCCTTGCCATCACGGCGGTGACGGTTCAGCTCAGCGAGGCCTCGCGCGGTGCCTCCGCTATGGCAGGTGGGGTGCTCGCCCTAGCCTATGTGATTCGCATGGGCGGCGACGCCGCGGAGCAGGGAGGAAACGCTCTGTCCTGGTTCTCCCCGCTGGCTTGGACTCAGCAGACGGCTCCGTATGTGGAGGACCGCTGGTGGCCGCTGCTGCTGCCTTTCGGCTGTACGGTCGTCTTCATCTGGCTTGGCTATTTCCTTTCGACCAAGCGGGACGTCGGGGCGAGTCTGCTGCACGCTCGGCTGGGCCGGGCAGAGGCCAAACCCTCATTGGGCACACCACTGGGCCTGGCTTCACACGGGCTCTTGGGAGGACTGCGGGGCTGGGGTATTGGACTGATTCTCTCAGGGCTGTTGTTCGGCAGCTTCGCGCAGACCATGATTGACGCAGCCGATGACCTTCCTGATGATTTCGCTCAGCTGTTCGCCGGCGATGACATGATGCTCGGCTACCTGGCCTATATGGGAGTCTTCATGGCTGTGCTCGTGGCAGCGGCTGCAGTCAGCGGCATTACTCAGTTGCGGATCGAGGAAAGCCGAGGCCGAGCAGAGTATGCCTTGTCGGCCCCTGTAGGACGGTCATACTGGTTCGGATCTCATCTGACAGTTCTGGTAGTCGGCGTCCTGCTGATCCTGGGGCTGACCGGACTCGGTATGGGCATCGGGGCTGTGGCCTCACTCGATGAGGGTGGTGGCGAGTACTTCGGCCAGCTGTTCCTTGCCACCTTCTTGCAAGGATCAACGGTGCTAGCAGTCATTGGAATCGTGGCGGCCCTGTTCGGCTGGCTGCCCAAGGCTGCCGGTGGAGTCGGTTGGGTAATCGTCGGATACGGCGGGATAGTGGCGGCATTCGGAGGCCTGCTCGAGCTGCCGGACTGGGCGTATGACCTGAATATCTTTGGTCACCTAGCTCAGTACCCCGTCGACGACATCAGCTGGGCACCCATCCTGTGGCTGTCTCTCATCGGCGTTGTGGGCATCACCATCGGCCTCCTCGGATTCAACCGACGCGAAGTCAACCGGGTGTGATGATGGCGCGCATTGCTGTAGTCATCGGCGGCACCAGGCAGATTGGCCGCGCCATGGCAGTGCGGCTCCTCGTAGGAGGATGGACTGTCCGGTTAGTCAGCCGCGGACGCTGTACGGACGCAGCGGGCTTGGTCAAGCTTGGCGCAGAACACATCCGGATGGATCGTGATGAATCCGGTACCCTGAGCTCCCGGTCCCTGTGACTGAGGATCACCCTACGGTGGAACCCGGGCCTGGACACCTACTCCACGCCGAAGGTGGCACTGGAGCAGCACCTGCTAGAGCCAGGCACGGTGCCCGGACGATTGGACGCCCGTCAGCGAGTCAGTCCCAGGCCATACCCTCCCCCACATAGAGTTCCGGATATGACTCGGCCGGAAGGCGTGGAAGCACTGTTGCTGGCTATAAGGGCGAGGGTTTCGATTGTTCTGGTATTAGGGTCTCGGCGAGCCTGATTGGGGCATCTGCGCCGTGTCCGGCGTGTACTGCGTCTTTGACCACGGAACTGATCGCGTCAAGAACGTCGGTGCTGACTCCTGAGTGGGCACACGCTGACCGCAGATGCGTCAGGCTTGCTGACAGGGAGCGGATGGAGGCACTGTCGAAGCCGGAGTAGCGTTCTGCCGCGAAGTCGGCGGTCAGGCCGGGCAGCAGGTCTACGACGAGTCCACCCATTGCGACTGCGTGAGGGGTGAAATCTTCGACGTCGAGTCCTTCGGCACGAGTGAGGGCAAGTGCCTGAGCGAGACCCGCGATCGAAATCCAGAACAGGGATAGGAGTGCGACGTCGTAGGTGGCGGCTGCTGCTATGTCATCGCCAAGGTAATAGGCGGTGCCTCCGAAGGCCGATAACAGACCGCTGTGATCCTTGTAGGCCTGTTGCGGCCCGGCGTAGAGGATACGGGTCGCCTCGGTCCCAACCGCAGCAGCCGGGGTCATGATCGCGCCATCGATGAGGATGATGCCGAGTGCGCCGAGTTGGCCGGCCAGGACGCGTGTGCGAGCAGGGCTGTCGGCGGTGAGGTTGACCATGACCAGTCCCGCCAGATCGACGCTGCCCCTCGCCTGATCGATGGTGGAGGTGACAGCATCGTCATCAACCAGGCAGAACACCGCTACTCCGGCCCCCTCCAGTGCTTCGGCGGGCGAGCTGGCGAGTCGGGCGCCAGCAGTGATCAGGTCGCTGGCCTTACCGGGAGTACGGTTCCAGACCGTCACCCGGTGGCCTGCCTCCAGGAGGGCGCTGGCAAGTGCCCGTCCCATCGGGCCGAGGCCGATGACGGTTACTGTCGTAGTGGAGTCTGTTGTGTGCTGCGGGACTGATGGAGAAGTCATGCTGTTACGCTAAAGGTTGACGCCGGCGTGAAGGTCAAGCCCTGGATGGTGTGCGATGAAGATTGGTGAGCTAAGTAGCCGTGCGGGCGTGAGTAGCAGAACCCTGCGCTACTACGAGGAACAAGGGCTTCTCGAACCAGCCCGGCTGCCTAACGGGTACCGCTCGTACAGCGACCAGGATGTCGAGCAGGTCCGCCGGATCAGATTCCTTCTGGCCGCTGGGATCAACACCGATATGGCTCGCGAGGTACTGCCATGCATGGTCGACGACGGGAGTTTCCTTGTCCCAGCATGTGAAGACCTCGTCGCCGAGTTCGAGCGCGAAGAAGCCCACATCGCTGAGCGCATTGCCGAACTCGATGCGGTTCGTACCGCCCTAGCAGGCATCATCACGGCTGCACGCAGCTCCTCCACCAGAAACGCGCCAAAGTAGAACTCGTTGCCGATACGTGACTACGCCAGCTATTGGCGTAATTACATGGTGCGGAGGTCAGGGGGTGTGCTGAGTTATCGCAGGATCGAGAGCTCTGGCCGCGTTGCGCAGAAGATCAGGTGCAAGTCGTCGGTGGATAAAGGAGAGTGGCTCCCAGGTCCATTTCCCAAACCGGCGGTGGTACCGCATCAGAGTGGTCAGTGACACCTTGTCATCATCCCTGCTTATCAACAGATGACAGGTGGTGGATGCAGAACGGTTCTCAAGGCGAATCCAGTTCTCGGTCTGCTGTGCTATTGGCCAGCCCACCACTGTGTGAGGAGAGGGCTGCATCTGCAAGGGGTAGTGCAGTAGTGCTTGAAAAATGAACCATTGGCCCATATCGGGACGGTCTCCGAAGATTGCCCGCGCCCAGTCTTCGGGTCGTTCCTTAACTGGAGTATTGAGTTGCAGGACGAATTCGTCAGCATAATGCGGTCGCAGCGGTGTTTTCTCCCAGGTCGACGTTGAGACTTCGGACAGGCCGACCTTGGCTGCAACTTCCACAAGGTCAGCTTACGAGGTGGGGGCGAGTCCCGGATAGTGATCATATTCAGCAGTCGATGTCACAGAACGAGCTCGCGAGGTGTCTTCGTCGCAGACAGTGATGTGCTGTCGTAGTCGACGATGAAGGAGATGGTCCTCATGAGGTCCACCATCAATAACGCATCTATCAGCTCTTCGGCCCGGATTCCCTTAGATAGATCCGGTCCCTTGGCATCTTTCGTGGGGTGGTTCTCACAGAGGGTGTACGGGCGGGTTCTTGATCCGCTCAGGGTTGGTCTGCACCATCGTGGTGTACTGTTCTCGACTCTGGGTCTTGAACTGGCTGCTTCCCGGTGGAAGAAGCTGCCCAAGGACCTTCAAGCACTGGCGGTGATGGCATCGGCACAGGAGATAGGGTGCACCTGGTGTTTGGACTTCGGGTATTGGGAGAATTATCACCAGGGTGTGGACCCGGAGAAGCTGCGTCAGGTGCCGTTGTGGAAGACCAGCGATGTCCACACTCCCTTGGAGCGGGTAGTGATCGAATATTCAGTGGCCGCGACTAACACTCCTCCAACGGTCACCGATGAGATGGTCGCCCGTCTTCGTGAGGATCTTGATGATGAGCAGATCGTGGAGCTGACCGCTTGGGTGAGTTTGGAGAACTATCGTTCTCGGACCAACTCCAGTATGGGACTGACTGGACAGGGGTTCAAGGCAGAATGTGACATACAGGGGCCAGGTGAGCCAAGGCTGGAGCGATGAGTGAGTCCATACCGGATCCCGTAGAGCAGCAGAGCACCAGCGAGCACGTTGCCGTGTTCGCTGGACACCGCAACGCGTTGTTTGGAGCGGCGTATCGTGTGCTGGGTGCAGTCCAGGACAGTGAGGATGTGGTACAGGAAGCCTGGCTGCGTTGGCAGAACGTGGAGCTCGCCAAAGTTCGAGAGCCGCGGTCGTATCTGTTGCGCGTGGTGACACGCACTGCGCTGAACAGTCTGCGTGCTCAGCAGCGCCGGCGCGAGGACTACCCGGGGCCGTGGCTGCCGGAGCCGATCTCCACTGATGAGGAGTCTGAGCCTGGTAGAGCCGCTGAGATCGCAGATGATGTCTCGCTTGCTCTACTGGTGGTCCTGGACGTGCTCTCCCCGTTGGAGCGCGCGGCCTTTGTGCTACGTGAGGTGTTTGAGCTTTCGTATTGGGAGGTGGCTGAGACTCTCGACCGGTCTGAAGACGCTGTCCGGAAGCTGGTGAGCCGCGCCCGCGCTCATGTGAGGGAGGCATCTGGCCCGCATCCGGGGGATGCGGCGGCGCATAGGGAGATGACAGAGAAGCTGCTTGGGGTCAGCCGGGGTAAGCTGCCGCTGGAAGAGTTCGTCTCTGCCCTGGCTCCCGATGTGGTGCTGACCACCGATGCTGGTGGCCATGCTAAGGCCGCGCTGAATCCGATCCTTGGCATCGAGAAAGTGATCCGCTTCGCCGCTGGAGTGCTGGCCACACCCGAGGTAGCCGCGCTGAGCTGGGAGATAGGAACAATCAACGGCAGGGCCGGGATCATCGGCCACCAGGCAGGCCGCATCGACACAGTGGCGTGGCTCGAAGTCCGGTGCGGGTTGGTCACCCGGATCGATATGATCCGCAACCCTGAGAAACTCGACGCCGTGGTCGCACTGGCGCAGGAAAACCGCTGACTGCTTGCATGGCTGCTTATGTGGCGAGTAATCGCCACTGATTCAACCGGTCTAATTGGGCGTGCTGTACCGGCACTGCTGACCATCTTCGGCATCGGCGCTTTCATTGGCGTCACTATGGCTGGACGATTCTGTGATAAGTATTGGAGTCGGCTGATCACCTGGACCGGCCCGTTCTTGGCGGTTGGCTGGACCCTGCTTGCGTTCACCCTCGCCAATCCTGTCGCACTGCGGGTTCTCGCCCTGACCCAAGGAGCTTTGTCCTTCGCACTAGGGAGTGCGCTTATCGCTCGGATCGTCGCGACTGCCAACACTGCACCCGACCATGGCGGGTTCCTTCGCCACTGACCTCAAACTTTCGTAACCGATGTGGAGGATACGTGGAGACGTTCATGGACGTTCCATGGAATGCGCCGTACTACCGTCGTCCGGGGTTCGTGGAGCTCACACCAGAGGACATCACTCCCGGCCTGGCAGCAATCCGACGTAAGGAAGCTGAACTCGGCCTGGATAGTTGGCCCAGAATCTGCATGCTTAAAGTCTTGTCTGACTAACTGCGGAGGGCTTCATCCTCGGCCGCAATCGAGGCGATCAGTTGAGTCTGTGGGTTGCTGTCAGCGGCTGAGGAAGTCCAATAGTAGTTCGTTGAAAATCTCAGGCTGGTCCTGATGCGCTTGGTGCCCGGCTCGGGGGATGAGTTCGTACTGGGCGTATGGATCGCGCGAGACACAGTGGGAGGCTGTCATGTCTGTCAGTCGGCCAGCTCCACCGGTATCGGCTTCGCCTCGGGTGATCAGCTGGGGAATCGAGGTGCGGCGTCCTTCAAGGCCCTGCCCCACGTGGTTGGGATTCTCCATGGCCTCGGATGTCCCATGTCAGGACACGGTAGCCGGCGTCAATCACAGGGTGCAGCTGGTCGGTGAACATATGGCGGTCCATGAATCCGCCATGGGTGAACACCACCAGCGGAGCTTTGGCCGGCCCCAGCAATTCTCCGCGAAGGACTGTTCCTTTGCGCTGGACTTTTACGTTAATGGCTATATCCCCTGCATCTCGTTGGGTCGATGGATTCCGGGGTGCGCAGGTCAGGGGATACCCAGAGCTCTTGCACCGGCGGCGTAGGAGGCGGGGGCGACGTCGTTGAGGATCAGGCGTTGAAGAATGAAGCCGGGCATCAGTGAGAACAGGGTTTTTGCGGCGTTGTTCACATCAGTGGAGGGAGCCAGGGTGCCACGGTCTTTCTGCGCTTGAATCGAAGCGGCCAACACTGTGCGGATGCGACCGAAGACTTCAACGGCTATCTCGCGGATGGATTCGTCCCTGAGGGCCTCGCCCCAGATGGCCACGGCGACCCGGGTGACATCGACCTCGAGGCTCTGAGCATGCTCGACCACGGCCGTGGTGATCATCTCGATGATCTCTGATGGGGAAGGGGGATCCGCAAGCTGCGGGGGACTGTCGACCATCGGCTGGATGGTGCTGATAGCGCGTTCGGCGATGGCCGCGATGATGTCCCTTTTGCTCCGGAAGTAGACATAGACCGCACCAGCCGAGAGGCCCGATTCCTCGATGATTTGGGCCATAGAGGTCTTGTGGAACCCTTCGCGAGCCACACATCGCATAGTGGCGTCAAGGATCTGCTCTTTTCTGGCGGCTCGGTGCTGTTCGGTGACGCGAGGCATGGGCTCACTGTATAGAGAACGTTCATTCTTGACAAGGACGCGGAGTGCCAGGATCCTTAAACAGAACGAACATTCATTTTTGTGAGGAGTGACCATGAATCCTGCACCTGATATCGAAACAACGGAGAATGAGATCGAAGCGCAGATGCCCTGGTCCAGGGTCGTCGCGGTGGTCCTGGGAATCACCACGCTCTTGGCCCTGGTGCTCATTGCTTTCGCCTGGCCGAATATCTCCAGTGAACCGCGAAGCGTTCCGGTAGTCGTTGCCGGCCCAGAGCAGGCGGTGACTATGCTCGACCAAGGTCTCGCCGAGGCTTTGGGTGAGGACGCTCTGGACCTTGAGACAGTGGCGGACGCAGATGCTGCCGAGGGGGCCATTCTGGACCGAGAGGCCTACGGTGCCATTATTCTTGGCTCGGCAGGCGGCGAACTGCTCACTGCCTCGGCGGCCAGTCCAGCAGTTGCTCAAGTTCTGCAGCAGATTGCGGCCGTCGTGCCCGAAGAAACCGGTGGCCCGTTGCCAATGCGCGATGTGGTGCCCCTTCCGGGAGACGATCCCCGCGGAGTCGGATTGACCAGCGCGGTTCTTCCTCTGGTGATGGGCGGGATCATCGCTGGTGCGGTGTCTTCCCTGCTCTTGTGCACGCGTGGCCGGCAGCTGGTGACTGTACTCGGCATTGCAGGTGCCGGCGCGCTGGTCTTTACCGGAATCCTGCAGGGCTGGATGGGATCACTTGCCGGATCCTATTGGGCTAACGCCGCTGTCCTCGCTCTCGGAATCTCAGCTATCGCGCTGAGCATGGTCGGTCTATTCCGATTGTTGGGCAGGCCAGGGATTGTGCTCGTGGTGCTGACCATGATGCTGCTGGGCAATCCGCTATCCGGGGCAGGCAGCGCGCCCGAGATGTTGCCTGCCGGCTGGGGTGAGTTCGGTCAGCTGCTGCCGCCGGGGGCGACGGTCACCGCGTTGCGCTCGGTAGCCTTCTTCGACGGTGCAGGCTCCGGGCTGGCCTGGACCGTGCTGGGTGCGTGGGGCGTCGTCGGGCTCTGTCTGATTCTGTTTACCCGGAACCGCCAGAACAGTGTCTCGGCGCCGGAACGCTGACCGACTTTCCGCGGCCGTTCAAGAAATGGAATCCACGCGTTTCGCGGTGGCACGCTGAATCTGAACTACCCGGTGAAACGAAGGAGAATGATGAGTCACGCCCCACCTGCAGTGAGTCGCGAGCTCGGCGCCGATGAGGCTGTCCGGTACTACGTAGACTCCGCGGCGGTAGTCCTGGGCCTGGACCCTGAGATCACCCAGGTACTGGACTCCAGCTACCGCGAAGTCTCGGTGCAGGTACCGCTGCGCCGGGACGATGGGAGTCTGCTGGTGGTTCACGGCTACCGGGTACAGCACAATGGTGCCCGCGGCCCGTATAAGGGCGGGCTGCGGTACCACCCAGAAGCCGATATTGACCAGGTGCGCGCTCTGGCCTCACTGATGACCTGGAAGACTGCCCTGCTGGACCTTCCCTTCGGCGGGGCTAAAGGTGGACTCCAGGTGAACCCCGCTGAGCTCTCACCCGGGGAGCTGCAGGCCCTGACCCGGAAGTTCGCGACCTCGTTGAGCCATGTGCTCGGAGTTTACCGGGACATTCCGGCACCTGACGTGAACACCAATGCGCAAACCATGGCGTGGTTCATGGACGCCTACAGCGCCCGCAACGGTTACAGCCCCGCGGTGGTGACCGGCAAGCCGGTGGAACTCGGCGGGGCACCAGGCCGTGACGCCGCGACCGGACGCGGCCTGGTCTACGTGCTGGAAGCGGCAGCCGCACGCTGGGGCTGGGACTTAGAAGGCAGTGCTGTGGCAGTTCAGGGCTTCGGCAATGTCGGACGATCGGTCGCCCAGGAGCTGCACGATCGCGGATGTTGGGTGATCGCAGTCAGCGACGTCGCCGGCGGACTCTATGACCCCTATGGCTTGGATATTCCGATGCTGATCGAGGCGACTGCCGACGGCCGCTCGGTTACCGGAGTGGACGAGGCGTATGCGCGGATCAGCAACGATGAGCTGCTGCGCCTGGAGTGCAACGTTCTGGTGCCTGCAGCCTTGGGTGGGGTCATCACCCACGAGAACGCTGGGGATGTGAAGGCCGCTCTTATCGTAGAGGGTGCCAACTACCCGGTGACGCCCTCCGCCGATCAGATCATTGCCGAACGCGGAATCAGTGTGATTCCCGACATCCTCGCCAGCGGGGGAGGTGTCACTGGGTCATATTTCGAGTGGGCGCAGAACATCCAGCAGCTCCAGTGGAGCGAGGACCGGTTCAACACCGAGCTCTGCGTCCGGCTCACCCGCGCCTTCAACGCCGTGGCAGAGCGGGCGGAGTCCCATCAGGAGTCCTACCGGCTGGCCGCCTACTGTATCGCCCTGGAGCGGGTGGCCCGCACAGTTCGCGTGCGAGGCTACGTGTGAGTCTGGAACGAGCTCCCGCCCGCATTGCGGCAGCCGGAACCGCTGCCGGATCGGAAGTTCTTCGGCAGCGGGAGGGGCTGCACTTCCTGCTTCGCCAAGTCCCACTGGTGCTGATCGCCGTCGCCGTCTACTTTGGTGTGCGGAACCTGACTGAGGGCGATGTGGTGACCGCCACGCGGAACGCCGAACTGCTCATTGACGTGCAGGAGTGGCTGGGCATTAATGTGGAGCTCGAGTTTCAGGATTGGGCGCTGAGCATCCCAGGCGTGCTGGAGCTCATGAATTGGATCTACATCTGGGGCCACTGGCCAGTCATTGCTGCGGTGCTCGGCTGGCTGGCCTGGAAACGACGTGATGCCTTCCTCGTCTACCGGAATACGCTGCTGATCTCCGGGCTGGTGGGGATGCTCATCGTGGCTACGTTCCCCATGGCCCCGCCTCGGCTGCTGGACTTAGGTTTCCTGGACACGGTCTCCATGCACTCCGAAGCGTACCGAGTGTTGCAGCCGCCCTCGTTCACCAATCAGTATGCGGCGATGCCCAGCTTCCACTTTGGTTGGGACCTGCTGATGGGAATCGCTCTAGTCCGTGAAGCACCAGCATGCTGGACGCGCTGTATCGGCGTCGTACTCCCGGTGTTGATGCTGCTCAGCATCTTGATAACCGGCAATCACTTCTTTCTCGACGCCGTGGTCGGCGGCGGTATTGTAGTCGTTGCGCTCGCCGCCGCGCAGTGGTACCAGCAGGCCAGGCAGAGCAGGTGAATGGTCTGGACTACTCTGCGTTCTACACCGACTGGGGGATTCTGCTTCTTCCTGATTCAGGGTGCCGCAGTCGCGCTGACGGCCTTGGTGCCGCCCTGGGCCAGCACCGCTGCGGGTGTCGGCGCAGGAACTCTGGCCGGCGACGTCGTCGCCTAACATCGGCACTCGCGGCCGCCGCATGCGTCTATGAGAAGCCGCAAGTGAGAACTCAGCTGATCGTTTGTGACGTGTTGTTCAAGCGATTGGAGTAGCTAGGAGAGTAGCGGAAAGCTATTGAAAATGCCCAGCGCGTCCATGTGCTTTCTGTAATCAAGGAGGAGATATCACCATGACGAAGAACCCGGTTCGTGTGGCCCTGGTGGGCGTGGGTAATTGCGCGGCGTCTTTGGTGCAGGGCGTGGAGTACTACAGGGATGCTCCTGTTGATCAGGATGTGCCGGGGTTGATGCATGTGCAGTTCGGTGATTATCACGTCTCTGATGTTCAGTTCGTGGCTGCCTTTGATGTTGATGATAAGAAGGTGGGTAAGGATCTCTCTGAGGCGATCCTGGCCAGTGAGAACAACACCATCCAGATCGCTGAGGTTCCTTATACCAGTGTGGAT
>NZ_VWNF01000015.1 GCF_008711175.1 Nesterenkonia ebinurensis | reverse complement strand
CAAAACCCTCACCCCCACCGACCTCAACCACCTCGTCGCCGCCAAACGCTTCATCGACGCCCGCAACGTACTACCAGCCACCGACTGGGAAAACGCAGGCTGGACCTTCACCCAACTCGGCCGCAAACTCGAGTCAGAAACGACATCAAATCAGTAGCCGCGGCCAGGGTGGACCTGCAAGTCCGCACCTCATCTTCTACGTGGAACCGCCCTAGGCGATCCGTGTGGGACGAATCCTGCACACAGCCGCCACAGAAAGGTAAGGCTGCGGGCCAGGGGTGCATACTGGCCATGGCAGAAGATCCTGGCCCCTCAAAGATCACCGACATTGAGCGACGCTTGGAGCACGACCACAGCTGGATCTCCCGATACCAGGCACCCCTGACACTGGCTGGCGTTATCGAACCGGCCGGACGAGGACTGCTGCGCTTCACCCTGCCCTACCTCAGCGCGTTCCTCACCGAACACGGCCAACGGTACTGAGATACATGTGCCGGCTGAATCGGCGGCAACCAAGGTGAGCAGGCGGCGTCGTTGGTACTACTGCGCCGCCGCGGCACTGACCAGAGCGGGCAGCAAAGAGCCCGATGAACCGCGTAGGCAGTAGTCCATGGTCTCGCTGAGCTCAGTGAGCTCCGGGTTGACCTCAATCAGTGGAGTGCCTCGCTCCAAGGCCAGCAGCGGCAGAGAGGCCGCAGGCTGCACAATCCCGGATGTGCCGGCCACAATCACCAGATCCGCGTTCCGAATAGTCGCCGCGGTGGCTTCGAAGGCCTCCATGGGCAGCATCTCACCGAACCACACCACATCCGGGCGGATATGGGCGCCGCAGTCCTGACAGACCGGGGGCTCCTCCGGCTCAGGCGGGGACTCGAATCCGTTGTAGGTGGGATCCGGCAGCTGCGCCGCAGTACCGCACTCAGCACAGCGGTGGGTGAAGATGCTGCCGTGCAGATGAGCCAGCACCCGAGCCCCGGCACGTTCGTGCAGATCATCCACGTTCTGGGTGGCGATGGTGAGTCTGCCGCCGCGCTCGGCGAGGTGGCGTTGCCATTCGACGAGCGCAATGTGCCCCGGATTGGGCTCCACCTGACGGATCAGCGACTGCCGCCACCGGTACCAGGTCCACACCAGGGCCGGGTTCGCAGAGAACGCATCCGTGGTGGCCAGGTCCTGAGCCGAGAACCGCTCCCAGAGCCCGGTCTGGACCTCACGGAAGGTGGGCACCCCGCTCTCGGCACTGATCCCAGCACCGGTGAGCACTGCCACCTTCTGGGCATCCCGGGCAAGGCTGGCAACGTCGTCGGTCATCTCCTGAAGCACCTGCATAGACTCCACCGTAGCGGCAGCACACCGCAGAGTCAGGGTCACAGAGTCGCAACGATGCCCGATGCGGGGTTTCAGCCGCGCACCGAGTCGGCCTACCGTGGTGCCATGGGATACCGCGCAGCACCTCACGAACGGAAGAACACGCCGCTCGGCGCAGCTCTGACCACCGCAGCCGCTGCAGCACTGGCGCTCAGCGCCTGCGGCACTGGAGAGGACCCGTCCGCCCAGCCCAACGGTGATTCACCCTCGGAGGCAGACATCTCATCCTCCGGAGGCGTAGTGCCCGCCATGGACGCTGCCGACCTACCGGATTCTCCCCCAGAGCTGGAAGCACCGGAACCGGCCACAGTCATCACCAGCGCCTCCGTGCTGGAAGACGCCGAGGGCCCCCAGCTGTGCTACTACATGATGGAGTCTTATCCCCCGCAGTGCGGCGGACCTGATGTGATCGGCTGGGACTGGGACGAGCACCCCCACAACGAAGCCTCCGGGGTGCGCTGGGGCGACTACGTGCTCACCGGCGACTACGACCCGGGCACCGAGGAGTTCACCCTAGATGAGGTGCTGCCCGACGATGAGGCTCCGGCGGCCCCGGATATCTCTGTGGACTTCACCAGCCCCTGCCCGGAGCCCGAGGGTGGCTGGGAGGTCGAGGACCCCGAACGCACCACCGATGAGACCCTGCAGCAGACCCAGCAGAGCGCTGAGCAACTGCCCGGCTACGCAGGCCTCTGGGTGGACAATTCGCCGAACCCGGTCACCGCTGAGGATGTCAATGAGGCCGCCGCCGAAGGTGAGGACACCCTTGAGCTGGAGGAGCAGCTGAACGATCCCGAGCTGCTGATCCTCAACGTCCAGGTTACCGAGGACCCGCAGGGCGCTTATAACACCCTGCGTGAACAATGGGGCGGGATGCTCTGTATCAGCGAAGCCACCTTCACCGAGGATGAGCTGAACTCCCTGCAGGAGGAACTCGAGGTGCCCGGGGCCAACAGCCTCTCGGTGGACACCACCAGCAACCAGCTCTCCGTACAGGTGCTCTACGACGACGGCACCCTGCAGTCCCAGATCGATGAGCACTACGGCCCCGGCGTGGTCGTGATCAACTCCGCCATGCAGCCCCAGGACTGAGCTGAGCGTGGTTTCTGCCGGGTTCCGGCCGGGCAGGGCGAACCTCCGCGCCAGCTTATAGAGTGGGAGGGTGAGTACGACGACGCCCGCGCCCCCAGCAGCCCAGGCGCAGACCTCTGCCGGCACCGGAGTGTTCGCCGAGCTGGTGGGGCAATCGGCCGTGGTGGAGCAGCTGCGGTCGGCCGTGGCCTCCGGTATGCCCACCCATGCCTGGCTGTTCACCGGACCGCCGGGGTCCGGTCGCTCGAATGCAGCCCGGGCGTTCGCCGCCGCGCTGAACTGCGAGCAGGGCGGCTGCGGACAGTGCCAGTCCTGCCGGATGGTGGCCGCAGGTGCCCATCCCGCCGTGCAGCTGGTCTCCACCGAGAACGTCACCTACCGGATCGACGATGTCCGTGAGCTGATCACCACTGCCCAGGACCGCCCACAGGGCTACCGGTGGCGGGTGATCGTGATGGAGGACGCCGACCGGATGACCGAGCGGGCCACCAATGTGCTGCTGAAGTCCATCGAGGAGCCTCCCCCGCAGACGGTCTGGGTGCTCTGCGCCCCCTCCCCCGCTGATGTGCTAGTGACCATTCGTTCTCGATGCCGGCCGGTGAGCCTGCGCATTCCGCCCACTGAGGAGGTCGCGGCACTGCTGGTCTCCCGCGATGGGCTGAGCGCAGCCGAGGCTGAGTTCTCTGCCCGGATTTCGCAGAACCATATTGGGGTGGCCCGCCGACTGGCCGCCGACCCGCAGGCCCGCAGCCGCCGCGAGCAGATCGTCTCCCTGCCGCTGAGAGTCCGGTCTGCCTCCGGTGCCGTGCTGGCTGCTGCTGAACTGGTCTCCATGGCCCAAACTGATGCCGAGGCTGACTCCGCTGTCCGGCTGGCCCAGGAGCAGACCGCGCTGCGCCGCTCACTGGGCCTGGAGCCTGAGGAGAAGATCCCGGCCAAGCTGCGCAGCCAGTTCAAGCGGCTGGAGGACGACGCCGCGCGGCGGGCCAAACGGGCCGTTACCGATTCCTTGGACCGCACGCTGATCGACCTCACTGCTGCTTACCGGGATGTGCTGAGCATCAAGCTGGGCACCGGCGCTGAGCTGATCAACCAGCACTTGAGCTCCCAGCTGGCCGAGCTTGCTGAGGTGCTCAGCCCCGAACAGTCCCTGGCCTGCCTGGACGCCCTGAACGCAGCCCGGGTGCGAATCACCCAGAATGTGCCGCCCACCCTGGCCATGGAGGCTCTGATGATGCAGCTGATCCCGCGAACCAGACGCCGCTGACCCCGGCTGCTGGTTGAGACCGCTGCGCAGCATCTCGGCGGCTGTCGGTAGGGTAAGGGAATGATGGCATCCAGACGAGTCTCCCGGACTGCCGCTATTGGCGGCGTCGTACTGCTGACCCTGCTGACCGGATGTGCGACTGAGGACCCCCAGCCCGCCCCTCCGGTTGATACTGAGACCGAAGAAGACACTCCCGAACCCCCAGCCGAAGAGACCGCGGCCCCTGAGGATGAGGAAGAGGACGACGACGCCACCAGCTCGGTGAACACCGACTACAGCGATATCGTCCCCGATGCCGGGCACAGCCCGCCGGAGCACTTCCCCGCCGATCCGGTGGAGGGACTGGACGAGTTCTACGACCAGGAGGTGGACTGGCGCCAGTGTGAGTCCGGTATGCACTGCGGGACGGTCACCGTGCCCAAGGACTACAGCGATCCGGACGGCGAGACCATTGAGATCGAGTTCGTCTCCGACTCCCTGGATACGGTGCCGTTCCTGCTGATGAACCCCGGCGGTCCCGGCTCCTCCGGCTACGACATCGTGGCCGAGCAGCTGGACTGGGTCTTCACCTCCCGGCTCCAGGAGCAGTACAACATTGTGGGCTTCGACCCGCGCGGTGTGGCCCGCTCCGCCCCGCTGGAGTGCATGGACGATGAGGAGTACGACCTCTTCAACCAGCTGACCGGCGATGAGGCCATCGACGCCGACCTGGTGGACGAAGTCGTGGAGTTCACTGATGTGGTGGCCCAATGCCAAGAGCTCAGCGGGGACCTCATCGAGCACATCGACACCATCTCCGCGGCCCAGGATATGGACATTGTGCGCGACGCCATCGGTGAGGATCGACTGCACTACTTCGGCATGTCCTACGGCACCAAGCTGGGCCTGGCCTATGCCGAGCTCTTCCCCGAACATGTAGGCCGCTGGGTGCTGGACGGGGTGATGGACACCTCGCTGAGCATCAGTGGGATCACCGCTGATCAGTCCGTGGGCTTTGAGCGTCAGCTCTGGGAGTTCGCCGAGTTCTGCGCCGCGCACCAGGACTGTCCCATTGAGGGGGACGCAGAGGACGTGGTTGATGAGATCGACCAGCGGATCGACCAGATGTGGGATGCCCCCGTAGAAGCCTCGGACGGGCGTCTGATCAGCGCGACGACTATCTTCAGCGGACTTTCCACCACCATGTATGTGGCCGGCGGGCAGGAGGCCCTGCTGGTGGCGCTGACCGACTGGGTCGAGAACGAGGATCCCGAGTACTTCCAGTACCTCTCGGACATCTACGACGGGCGCAACCCGGACGGCAGCTACGACTGGATCTCCAGCTGGTCCTTCCGCACCATCATGTGCCTGGACTACCCGCTTGACGGTGAGGGCTTCGAGGGCCCGGGCCTGCTGGATGAGGAGACACCGTTCACCGACCAGTTCATCGGCACCGGCACCGAGTTCTGCCATGCACTGCCCACTGAACCGATGGGCGAACCCTGGGAGCCCAGCGATGAGCTGCCGCAGATGCTGCTGGTGGGCGGCACCGAGGACCCGGCCACCCCAGTGGAGTGGGCCGAGAGTGTGCATTCGATGATGCCCAACTCCGCGCTGCTGCTCTACGAAGGCGAGGGACACATCAGCTACCGGCCGGACAACCCCTGCGTGGCCGATGTTGTGGACGACTACTTCATCGAGGGCACGCTCTTTGAGGGTCAGGAGACCTGCGGGGGCTGACCATGGAACGGCAGGGATGCCGCGGGACCGCACAAGCAGTCCGGGCCCGTCACCCTAGAGTGTGATATGCATCACTGTTAGGCTGAGTCCATGATTCACCACATCAACGGCACTCTGGGTGTACTGGTCGGCTTCGACGGCTCTGAGCATGCGGCGCGGGCCCTGCAGTGGGCTGCCGCCGAGGCCACACGGCGTGAGCTGCCGTTGACGGTGATGACCGCTTTCACCGTGCCGCGGACCATCTCCGGATACACCGACTCCACCACCGAGGTCACCGGGGACACTCTGGCCCGCCAGGGCGCGGAGGAGATTCTCGAAGAGGCCCGGGATCTGTTGGCTGACTATCCCGGTCCGGTCCAGTCCCACGTGGAGTACGGGGATGCCGCGGGTGTTCTGGTGGCTCATTCCGCCCATGCCGAGATCGCCGTGGTGGGCGCCCGCGGCCGCGGCGGGTTCATCGGCCGGGTGCTGGGCTCGGTCTCCTCTGCGCTGCCCGCCCACGCCTCCTGCCCCACTGTGGTGGTGGACCGCAGCTATCAGCTGCGCACCGGGGACGCCCCCTGGCTGAGCACCGACCAGCGCCCCGTCACCGTGGGCATGGATTCCTCCCACGGCTCCAAATTGGCTGCTCTGCGTGCCGCCGAGATGGCCGCAGCCCATGGCGTGCCGCTGCGGATCGTCCTGGCTGTCCCGCCGCTGGACGGGACCCTGCTCTGGTATCCCGAGCTGGGCCCGCGCGAGGATGAGCACCAGCGGCACCGCCGGGAGCTGGAGGACCGGCTGCAGGTGGTGGTGCGCTGGCTCACCGAGCACTTCGAGCACCTGGTGATCAGCTGCGCAGTGATCGACGGGCTGCCCGTAGAGGTGCTGCGCGAGGAGACCACTGCCGCCCAACTGACCGTGGTCGGCACCCGGGGTCGGACCGGATTGGCCAGTGCCCTGCTGGGCTCCACCTCATCCTCGCTGCTGATGCATGCCGCCGGGCCAGTGATGGTGGTACCGGAGGATGAGGACTCGCGGCTGCCTGATGATGAGAAGCACGAATCCGCCGCACATACCCGCTGATAAGATAGGTGCTCGCGTGTTCCGCGCGCCTGCTTAGCTCAGCTGGTAGAGCATTCCACTCGTAATGGAAAGGTCGTCGGTTCGAATCCGATAGCAGGCTCAGTGCTGGTCCCGGCGGCGGGCACAGGTCCCGCTCGCCTCTCGCTCGGTTGCAGTGGCACCGAGCTTCGCACCTAAAGTCGCAGCATCGCTGCGCTCGCTGCTCACGGGAGAGCCTTCTCGGCCTCCTCCAGGCAGGCCAGGACCTGGTCGGCGCGATGGCGGACCGAAGCCAGCTCACCGTGCTTCAGCCGCACCATCGCCTCGGCCTCCGCGGTGGTGGCCAGATGATTGGCCGCCCGTGAGAGCCCGGAGTGCAGCGCAGAGGCCCCTGGCGGCACGTTCAACCCGGTGGCGGGGAACTGCTCATGGGCCCTGCGGCACATCTGGTAAACCCGCGGAAGCTGTTCGGCAAGCTCGTCACCGATAAGCACCAACTGGTTGTGAGCGGCGTCGTCCTCCACCCCCTCCAGAATCTGGTGGTACCGGTCCAGGCCACGCACATAGCGGTCATGGGCCTGCCGCCAGAGCCCTTTGCCCAGCTCCTTGTCGATCTTCCTACCGTCGGCCCTCCGGATGCCGCGCCGTCCGAACAGCTTCATCGCGGCACCCGAGCCCGGTGGCGTATAGTGGAGCGCTGGAAACACTCCAGGTGCGGTGACCGAGCGGCCGAAGGTGACGGTCTTGAAAACCGTTGTTGGCAACCCCAACCGTGGGTTCGAATCCCACCCGCACCGCCAAAGACCATCAGCGTCAAGACTGGTTCTTGAAGACCACCAGGAACCGGTGAGCCTCCGCGGCGGTTAGCGGTGAATTGGCGGCCAGAAGTTCGGCGGCCTGGTCCACATGGTCATCGCGCAGCAGAGCATACATCTGGTCATGCACCCAAGGTTCCAGATCCTCATGTGAGAGGGTGATCTTCTCCTCACCGCGCTGGACCTCCAGGTGGAACCCAGCCTGCTCATCCTCGGCGGCCCAGTCCTCCGGGATGGTCAGCTCCTCATCCGGGTTGAAACCCTCCGCAGCCAGCAGCTCCCTGGCCTTGGCATCCAGATCCTCCTCATCGGCCTCCGCCGGATCAGCGGGCTGCTGCCCACCGGGGATATCAGGTACCTGGTCCTTGTTCTCCCCCAGGATCTTGCCGGTGTTGGGATCCGCCTCCGCCAGCGGACCCTCACTGGAGCTGTCCGGAGAAGCTGCCGAGGCGTCTGCGCCCCTGAGGTCCGGGTCCTGTGCAGATTCCGAAGAATCTGGGGCGGCCACCTCAGGGGCGTCGTCCTTCTCCGCATCCTCGCGAACCTGATCGATGGCATCCTCGAGGTACTCATCGCTGACCTGGTCATCGCCTCCGTTGAGGTTGAAGCCCTCCTCGAAGCGGATCTCACTGGGCGCGGGCTGCGGGTAGCGGAACAGCGCCTGGATCGCCACGATGCTGTCCTGGATGGAGGCGCTGGTGGACTGCTTGAACACCGCCAGCGCGCGCTTGGCATCCTCGGCGGCGATGGCTTGGTAGACGGCCTTGTGCTGGTCGTCGTTGAGCGCCAGGGCCGCCGCCCGGGCAGCCTCAGGGGTGATCTCGTCCTGAATCCGGGTATGCATCTTCTGCGCCTGGCGCTGCATCATCCTGCGGATCAGCACAAAGATCACCACGCCGGCGAGCAGGACCATGAGGATCTCCATATCAGCCAGTCTAACGGGCACACCCGTAGAATGTCTGGGTGAGTATTGATCTGAGCGAATCCTTCAAGGCCTATGATGTGCGCGGGATCGTGGGTGAGACCATCACCGCAGACTCGGTGCGTGCGGTAGGTGCGGCCTTTGTGGACGTGCTGGGACTGTCCGGCCAGCAAGTGCTGGTGGGCGGGGATATGCGGCCCTCCTCGGCCGAGTTCGCTGCCAGCTTCGCCACCGGGGCTGCTGCCCGCGGAGCGGTGGTGACCGATCTGGGTCTGATCTCCACCGATATGCTCTACTACGCCTGCGGGACCATGGATGCGCCCGGGGTGATGTTCACCGCCAGCCACAACCCCGCCGAATACAACGGGATGAAGATGGCCAAGGCCGGTGCGGTGCCGCTCTCGGCTGAGACCGGGCTGACCGAAATCCGCGACGCCGCCCAGGCCTACCTGGAGGCCGGTGAGGTTCCTGAGAAGGACGACGTCCAGGTCGAGTCTGTGCCGCTGCTGGCCGAGTACGCCGCCTACCTCCGCTCCCTGGTGAACCTCTCCGGAATCCGCCGACTGAAAGTGGTGGTGGATGCCGGCAACGGGATGGCCGGGCTGACCACCCCGGCGGTGCTGGGCGATGAGCTGCTGGACGGGCTGCCGGTCGAGATTGTGCCGCTGTACTTTGAGCTCGACGGAAGCTTCCCCAACCACCCGGCCAATCCGCTGGAGCCGGAGAACCTGCAGGATCTGCAGGCTGGAGTGATTGAGCAGGGTGCGGATATCGGGCTGGCCTTCGATGGGGATGCTGACCGCTGCTTTGTGATCGATGAACAGGGTGAGCCGGTCTCCCCCTCGGCGGTGACCGCGCTGGTGGCCCGTCGCGAAATCGCCAGGGCCAGGACCATGGGGGAGGCGGAGCCGGTGATCATCCACAATCTGATCACCTCCCGTGCAGTGCCGGAGCTGGTGGAGGCCGAGGGCGGCCGGGCGGTGCAGACCCGGGTGGGGCACAGCTACATCAAGGCGGTGATGGCCGCCGAGAACGCAGTCTTCGGCGGTGAACACTCCGCCCACTACTACTTCCGGGACTTCTTCAACGCCGACACCGGGATGCTTGCTGCCATGCATGTGCTGGCAGCACTCGGTGAGCAGGAGCAGCCACTCTCCGAGCTGGCCGCTGAGTTCAACCCGTACTTCGCCAGCGGTGAGATCAACTCCCAGGTGGCCGATAAGGCCGCTGCGACCGAGAAGGCGGTGACGGAGTTCGAGTCGGGCGGCGTCGTCGTCTCGCGTCTGGACGGGGTCACGGTCTCCGCTGAGAACGGCAGCTGGTGGTTCAACCTGCGGCCTTCGAACACCGAGCCGTTCCTACGCTACAACGGCGAGGCCCACAGCCGCGAACAGATGGAGCAGGTCCGCGACCAGGTCCTCCGCCTGGTCCGGGAGGAATAAGAGCGCTCAGCGGCAGTCGTTATCGTTATATAGAGTCCGAGCCTCAAGAGCCCACTGTATCTCTGCGATGTCGGCAGGGTTGCTCAAGCGGAGGCCAGTAATCTCTTCATACCTCCGAAGCCGATAGCGGAGGCTGTTCTCGTGGACCATCAACCTTTGGGCAGCAATTTTTACCACACATGAGTCTTCGAAGTACATCTCAACAGAATCGATAATCTCCTGACCGAAATCTCCGTATTCCACAACAGCTGCTATGCACTTATCAATGAGGTGTGCCGACACCCCGGGGCTCTCTAACAGGGCAAGTCTCCAGGAAGCCTCCGCTGCACTGTAGATCCCGCCCAGCTGTTTCGCCTGAGCAATGGTCAGGAGCTTTCTGGCTACCTGATAAGACCCAGCCACCTCTGAGAGACTCACGAAGGGGCCAATTCCAATAATCTGATCTTTCTGAGGTTCTGGCCGCTTGGAAACTAAACCAACTACCAACTCACCTTCAAACACCACCTGTGCAGGCGCACCAGAGTAGCTGCCTGAGGTTTCTAGGCGGCTTCGAACAGTGCTGCCTCGACCGGAGGGGAATGAGCAACAAACTGCTGCATACCTGTGCGAGGGGTCAAGGCCTAGTCTCTGATAAATACCGATACTCGGCTCACCCCGAAGGATACGACGAACCCCTTCAGTGCGAAGCTCAGCATCCCGAATAGCCGATTCAGTCGCCAAGTCACGGTAGGCAGCGACGATTCTGGCCGTAAAACCATCCGCGACCGCCCAAAGGATCCGCGACCCTCTAAGAGCGGTGCGCGTGTCGACACCGATTGCCTCACAGTACATTACGAAATGGTTATGAATGATGGTGAAACACGTTCGAAACCCTTGCAGCACATCCTGCACCGCGATGTGCTTCTCGTAGCGTTCGCGCCCAGTCAAGAGTCCCTCGTTAAGATCCTCGGCCGGCAACGCGGTGCCTTTGGCCAAGGTTCGCACGGCCATATTCACGTTCCTAGTCACCGAGCGGTCAAGTTCTTCGTCCTCCACCGGATCGTACTCAGGTTGAGATGCCCGCAACTCTTGCACTACTTTCTCAACAATCGCTCTGCAATCTGCTGCCAACCGGTCTGCAATCTCGCGAAGCATCCAGATGTCTTGCTCATCCCTATGATTCAGGGCCTCAACCGTAGTACCGGTACCGATATGGAAGTCTTCCTGAGGCTTATTCATCACGGAAATACCATCCTAGAAGTTGTAATTTCTACAAATGCTACTGGGGAAACGTTGTACCGGGCCATGTAGCACTGATTCACACCTCATTCCATACTTGAGATGCGCATCACGTGAGATACAGCACACCAAGGAACCTACACCTTCGAGAGGCATAATGAACGTCCCCACCAAAGTCCCTGCTACGTACATCGAGGCATGGGACAGTGCAGTAGCCACGCACCCTCACGCCCCCTTTCTCCTATTTCATAGCGACGAGAAGGTCTGGACTCAGTGGTCTTACTCAGAATTCGACAAGCATGTAGAGCGAGTCACCGCTTGTCTGGTCAATCTAGGAGTTCAACGGGATCACTCAGTGCACTTGTGTCTGCGAAACTCACCCGCTTTTATCGCTGTCCAACTCGCATGCGCCCGGCTTCGGGCATGGACGGTACCAGTAGATCCAGCGTCCAGCCCCAGAGACATCGCTCGACAAATATCCAGAACTGCACCAACTGTCGGGATAGCCGCTGAGGCTCGTTCTGAAACTTATCGCGCAGGCGCTGCCGGTCAGCTCAACCAAATATTGCTCCTGCATGAAGACGAACGCGATTTCACGGAGATTTCGGCTTTCTACCCCAAAAAGGGACACGACCTCTCAGCCACCACTCCTGCACGGCCTGAGGACCGCCTAGCAGTCATGTTTACCTCTGGCACTACTTCAGAACCTAAGGGAGTCGTCCTCACTCAGGCCAACTATGCCACGCTCACACGCAGCATGGCTGAACTTGCCAATCTGGGGCCTCAGCATCGCTGGTTCATTTCCTTACCCATGTTCCATGCCAATGCGCAGTTCTACTGCCTAGCGCCCGCCATTGGAGCAGGAGCCTCCGTTGCCCTCTCAAGTAAGTTTTCAGCTTCAGGTTGGCTTCAACAGGCTCGTGAGGCCAAAGCCACCCACGCAAGTCTCTTCGCAGCTCCTATTCGGATGATCCTCAATCGGACTGCCAAGGACTCAGAGCCGCTCCACCTCACACATGTGTGGTTCGCTCAAAATCTGAATCACTCGCAGTACACCGCGTTTACAAAACTCGCTGGCACACAGCCACGTCAGCTGTACGGGATGACAGAAACCGTCACCATCGTCACACGGGATAACAACTCCAATCCCTCACACGACACAATTGGCAGAGCCGTGCCAGGCCGAAAAATACTCCTAGTGGACCCTTCCACTCTAGATCCGGTGTCTTCCGGGGAACCCGGACTTCTACTGCTGGGGGGAAAAAGAGGCCACGACATCTTCCAGGAGTACCTCAACAGACCAGAGGCTAACAAAAGTGCTTTCGTCAGTGTGAATGGACAAGAATGGTTCGTCACAGGTGACCTCGTCCGAACCTCACGCGACGGAACTCTAACGTTTGTCGGCAGAATTGACGACGTCACGAAGATAGCTGGCGAGAACGTCTCGCTCACAGAACTTGAAGCCAGGATCTCAGAAGCTCCTGAAGTCGCCGAAGTAGCGGTAGTAGCAGTAGACGATCCAATCCGCGATCACGCAGCAGTGGCTTATGTTGTACCCGAAAAATTCGTTGCTGATCACGTAACAGCCGAGTCCCTCACAAGGTGGGCAGAAAAGCACCTTGCTCCAGCGTGCCGCCCAAAGGAATGGCATCTCATCGATGAGCTTCCCAGAACTTCCGTTGGGAAAATCCGGAAGTTCAAGCTCGCCCGCTAAAGATCTCAACCCAAATCCCTCAGGAGACCCTCATGTCACAGACACAGGTGAATGAAAAACGGTCCTTCATGGATCGATACTTAGCATGGTTCATCAAATGGATGCCGGATTCCTTCGTCATCTGTCTGAGCCTTACCGTTCTCGTAGCGATCCTTGTCCTGGTCTTCACCGACACCCCAGTGTGGAGCAATGACCTAGAGGAAGTCAGCCTCGTCTCTGCGTGGGCGGGATCGTTCTGGGATTTACTGGCGTTTACCATGCAGATGACCGTGCTTCTGGCCACGGGCCACGCTGTAGCGTCCTCACCCCCAGCAAATCGGGTTCTCACATGGATAGCTGGTCTTCCGAGCACCCGAGGACAGATGATCGCACTAGGAGCCACAGTAGCAACACTTCTAGGGTTCATTCACTGGGGCCTCGGCATGATGGGGGGCATCGTGATGGGTAAAGAACTGCTAGCCCAAGCCCGCCGAAAAAATATCAAGATCCATGCGCCTATCCTTGTGGCAACAATTTTCATGGCGTTTTTGCCCAGCTCCGGAGGAATGTCCGGTGCCGCGGTACTCTATTCAGCTACACCCGGGTATCTTCGAGATTTGGTTCCTGAGGCATACGAGGAGGTCACTCCATACAGTCTTCCCCTGACCAGTACTGTACTGCGCATTGACTACATCTTACTTCTCGTCATCTGCATGATCATCGTCGTGGTTCTGGCAATCGCTATGCACCCTAAGAATCCAGAAAAGATGAAGCAGATCGAGGATCAGCTCCTAGACGAAATCGATGCTGGGCAACAGGTAGTCAGGGTAAAGCGGGAAACACCGGCACAACGTGCTAATGCCAGCAGGATCATTATGTACCTCTTCGGCACCCTGGGGCTCCTCTACAGCCTCTTTATCCTGGGCTCCCAGGGGGTAGAAGCTTTAGACCTTAACTCTTTCAACTTCCTGTTCCTTTCGCTCGGCATCCTGCTCTGTGCCAACTATGGTCCCGAGTACTATGCCGGTCTGATTAAAGACGGTATCTCAGGGACTTTTGGATTCATTCTTCAGTTCCCTTTCTACGCCGGAATCTTTGGACTGATCAGTGCAACCGGTTTCGGAGAGATCATTTCCCAAGCCTTTACCACAATCTCAACTGCCGAAACCTGGCCCGTCATTGCTTTCCTCTACTCCGGCCTGCTGAACATCGCGGTGCCCTCAGGAGGTTCGAAGTTTGTGATCGAAGCTCCTTACATCATTCCCACCACTTCAGACCTCGGTGCAGATATGGGACTCATTCTTCAGGCTTATCAGCTGGGCGATGGACTGACTAACCTTCTGATTCCATTCTTTGCACTTCCATACCTAGCAAACTTCAGACTGAAGTTCAGCGAGGTCGTGGGATACACAGTTCCCGTTGTGGGACTGTTACTCGTACTCATATGCGGCTATCTCTTCGGCATGTCAGTACTGCTCTGAAATTCGTAGCCCACCCTCAGCATGACTGGACCAGCCGGGGGCACACCAGTGCTACGTATAAACAGTTGAACCGCCGTCCCAAGAAACTCGGAGAAGAATCATGGCAGCACCAGTGCATATCGTCGGATGGGCTCACACCCAGTTCGGCAAACATCCTAACCAAGACTTGGAGTCGCTGATGGCTGAAGTCAGCGGCAAAGCCATCGCTGATGCTGGTCTGGGTCCAGAAGACCTCGACGGCATTGCAGTAGGCGTTTTCAATAACGGATTCTCCTCACAAGGATTTGAAGCAGCGTTAGTTGGCGCTAGCAATCCGGCCCTGGCGCAAGTGCCTGCCACCCGATATGAGAATGCCTGCGCAACCGGATCAGCCGCATTGCACTCTGCCATCACACAGATCGAAGCGGGACGAGCTCGCGCCCTGCTAGTCATCGGGGCAGAAAAAATGACCTCGGTTTCGGGGAAAGAGGTCAACAGTAACTTATTAGCGGCTTCCTACCGAAAAACTGAGGAATCCCTGGGCAGCTTCGCAGGCGTATTCGCTCAGTTCGCCGACTTATACGCGGAGCGTTACAGTGACCCCCGGGAGGCGATGGCGTACGTAGCGGCCAAGAACCACCGAAACGGCACAGCCAATCCTTATGCTCACATGCAAAAGGACCTCGGCTATGAGTTCTGCGTGACGCAGTCAGAAAACAATCCGCAAGTCGTCGGCCGGCTGCTTCGAACAGACTGCTCCATGGTTTCCGACGGGGCTGCAGCGTTAGTACTCACTTCTGAGGACCTGGCACGCTCAGCCCACCGATCAGTCGTGGTAAAGGGGCGAAGCCAGGCCAATGATCACATGACACTCGCAGCACGACGAGATCCATTGGAATTCGCAGGACCACGCTTGGCTTTCCACGGAGCACTGCGGGAAGCCGACATCACCCTAAATGACCTCGATCTGCTAGAGACTCATGACTGCTTCACTATCGCGGAGATACTTCACTATGAAGCATTCGGGATCGCCGAACCAGGCAAGGCTGGTCAGGTACTTGCCGCCGGTGAGACGGAACGTGACGGCCGCCTGCCAGTGAACTGCTCCGGAGGCCTAAAAGCCAAGGGACATCCTATTGGTGCAACCGGTGTCTCTCAGCACATTATGGCTGCCATGCAGCTTACAGGCGAAGCCGGAGACATGCAGTTGGAGAAGGTCGGCCGAGCCGCCGTGTTCAACATGGGAGGCTCGGCCGTAGCCAACTACGCAACAGTGTTGGAGGCAACCTCCTAAGCAGAGTCCACCCGGGACTTCAGCTCCTCGAGTTCGGCAGCGATGGATTCGGGCAGGGATTCGCCGAAGCCGGTAAGCCACTCCTCGATTAGTGGGATCTCCTCGGCCCACTCGGCCGGGTCCACCTTGATGGAGTCCTCGATGTCCTCATCACTGACCTCCAGACCGGTCAGGTCCAGGGCATCTTTGGTGGGGGTGTAGCCGATGGGGGTCTCCACGGCTTCACCGGTGCCTTCCAGGCGCTCCACAATCCATTTGAGAACCCGGGTGTTCTCGGCGAAGCCGGGCCAGGCGAAGCCGCCCTCGCGGTTGCGGCGGAACCAGTTGACCAGGAAGATCTTGGGCAGCTTTTCCGGCGCCGCGGCACCGGAAACCTCCACCCAGTGTTTGAGGTAGTCGCCGGCGTCGTAGCCGATGAACGGCAGCATAGCCATCGGGTCACGGCGCACTGTGCCCACTGCACCCTCTGCGGCAGCAGTGGTCTCGGAAGACAGCGTAGCGCCGTAGAAGATGCCGTGGTTCCAGTCGAGGGCCTCGGTGACCAGCGGGACCGTGGTCTTGCGGCGCCCGCCGAAGAGGATCGCATCCAGCTTGACCCCGTTGGGCTCGAAGTACTCTTCGGCCAGCATGTCAGTCTGATCGATCGGGGTGCAGAACCGGGCGTTGGGATGGGCTGCCGGTGCCTCTGAGTCCGGGGTCCAGTCATTGCCCTGCCAGTCGGTCAGATGTGCTGGCGGTTCCTTGGTCATACCCTCCCACCAGACGCCGCCGTCATCGGTGAGCGCGCAGTTGGTGAAGATGGAGTTGCCCTTGGCGATAGCGCGCATGGCGTTGGCGTTGGTGTGCCAGCCAGTTCCTGGCGCAACGCCGAAGTATCCGGCCTCGGGGTTGACCACGCGGAATTCGCCCTCAGCACCGGGACGGATCCAGGTGATGTCATCGCCCAGGGTCTCGGCCTTCCAGCCCTCCAGGGTGGGGTCGATAAGCGCCAGGTTGGTCTTGCCGCAGGCAGAAGGGAAGGCCGCAGAGACGTAGTAGCTCTTGTTCTGCGGGCTGGTGAGCTTCAGGATGAGCATATGCTCGGCCAGCCAGCCTTCGTCCCGTGCCATCACGCTGGCGATGCGCAGTGCGTAACACTTTTTGCCCAGCAGTGCGTTGCCGCCGTAGCCGGAGCCGTAGGACCAGATCTCCCGGTCTGAAGGGAAGTGGACAATGTACTTCTCCTCGTTGCAGGGCCAGGGCACATCCTTCTGGCCGGGCTGAAGCGGGGCGCCCACAGAATGCACAGCTGGCACGAAGAAGGCACGGGGGTCGTTTGCCTCCCCGAGTTCCTCGATCTTGCGCAGTACGTCGGTACCGATCCGGGCCATGATCCGCATACTTGCCACCACGTAGGCGGAGTCGGTGATCTCCACCCCGAATTTGGGATCATCGGCCTCCAGGTGGCCCATCACGAACGGAATCACATACATAGTGCGTCCGCGCATCGAGCCCTTGAAGACCCCGTTGAGGGTCTGGCGCATCTCGGAGGGGTCCACCCAGTTGTTGGTGAAACCGGCGTCGCGCTCCTTCTCAGAGCAGATGAAGGTCCGGGACTCCACCCGGGCGACGTCGGCCGGGTCGGAGAAGGCGGCGAAACTGTTGGGAAAGTCCGGGCTGGTCAGCCGAGTCAGGGTGCCGGATTCGACGAGTTCGTCAGTGAGCCGGGTGTACTCACCCTCTGAGCCGTCTACCCAGTGGATAGTGTCAGGGGTGGTGAGTTCGGCGATCTCGGAGACGAAATCGATCAGCGGCTGATGGGATGTGGGGGCATCTTCTGCGATGCGTGCTGGGGTTACACCGGGCGCCGTTGCAACGGTGGTCACTGTTTTTCCCTCCATTGGATACAGGTTTCGAGGTTTCTGCTCCGCCTGCCGGAGACTGGCCGATGAGGACTACGGAACCCCGTAGCCTGAGCCGCTGTTCCGTAGCGCGCACTACGCTGTGCGCACCAGTCCTGACCGCCTGCCGGTTCCGGCTGTTGGAGCAGATGGTGCCCACTGTAGCGCGAAGATGTCACATTCACGTGAACTGCGCCCGCACTGTGATAAGTTTCACAAATCAACTGTCACCCCAGCGATGCGACAATCTCCATCCAAGCACGAGCCTGCGGACACCGGAACCGGTGCCATGGACGTGTGAACCCCGGACGAGACAGCTACAGTGGTCGCCGCGCCGGGGTTATTTTCGCACCTTGCTACCGACAGGGCGGGGCCCGAGCACTCCCCTAATTTCGCGATCGGCCTCAAGAAGGTAGCGAAGAACACCCGGGTACGCCTAAGCACCGTTGCTCTTGGGTCCTGCGAACGGGTACGGGTTAGTCTCTACCTCTATGCGCCGCTCAGAGAAGGAGCCCTCATCGCCGTGGATGAAGGCTTCGACTTTCTGGTGGGCTTCGTCGTCGTGGTATTGCTGGGGTGGGGATTTCATGAAGTAGGCCGAGGCTGCCAGTAGGGGTCCGCTGATGCCGCGGTCCAGGCCGATC
>NZ_VWNF01000014.1 GCF_008711175.1 Nesterenkonia ebinurensis | reverse complement strand
TCGAGAGGCGACGCGCTGAAGGCCGCACCACCAAAGAGATTCGCCGATGCCTGAAACGCTACCTCGCGCGCCAGATCTACAAGATCCTCAACGCCACGACCATGACTGGACAAACATAGAAGGATCCTTAGGATGATACCGGTGCTTACGATCGGGAACAGCCCGGTCGATCAGACCGTTGTGCGAGGACCTATGCCGAATGTTCAGATCAACAGCGAGCCCGTGACCCTGGACGAGGGCGCCACCGTGGTGGCCGCAGTCGCCCAGACCACCGGTCGCGAGCTCACCGAATCCGGAACTCCCGCAGACGGGGGTAGGCTCGGAGTGGCAGTAGCCCTGGCCGGGGAAGTGGTGCCACGCAGCCGCTGGGCCGCCACCGAGCTCGCCGAGGGCGATGAGCTGGAGATCGTCACAGCGGTCCAGGGCGGCTGAGAAAGAGGTATCACCACAATGACGACGACGCCGGCAACCGCCTCTACCCCCACACCCGCCTCTGAGACAGACGGGGGCGTGGTGCCCTCTGTTCAGATTGGCAGCTACACGTTAGAGTCCCGGCTGATCATGGGCACCGGAGGCATCACCGACCTCGCAGCCTTGGAGAAGGCTCTGGTGCAGTCGGGCACCACCCTGACCACCGTCGCGATGCGCAGGTACTCGCCGGAGACCAAGACATCCGTGTTCTCCATGCTTGAGCGGTTGGGCATCGATGTGCTGCCTAACACCGCCGGCTGCTACACGGTCAAGGACACTGTGCTTACCGCCGAACTGGGCCGCGAAGCACTGGAGACCAGCCTCATCAAGGTGGAGGTCATCGCCGATGAGCACACTCTGCTCCCCGATGTGATCGAGACGCTGGAGGCCACCGAGCAGCTAGCCGACCGGGGATTCATCCCCCTGGTCTACACCAGTGATGATCCTGCCGCTGCCCTTCGGCTGGAACAGGCCGGGGCTGCTGCGGTGATGCCGCTGGGAGCCCCCATCGGCACCGGACTGGGTATCCTCAACCCGCATAACATTGAACTGATCTGCTCCCGAGCGAAGGTACCGGTGGTGCTGGACGCAGGGATCGGCACTGCCAGCGAGGCCGCACTGGCTATCGAGCTGGGCTGCTCAGCGGTGCTGGTGGCCTCAGCAGTCACCCGCGCCCAGGACCCCACTGCCATGGCCGAGGCCATGCGACTGGCGGTAGCGGCAGGCTTCCATTCCGCCCGGGCCGGTCGGATTCCCAGGCGCGAGCACGCTCTGGCCTCATCGCCGGCAGAAGGCATCATCAATCCCCTCGACACTCTCACCTAACCGAATATCAGGCACTTATTGGAATATCGGCATCTCATGAACTGTAGATCTTCCGATAACCCCCTGGAAACTGGTCAGAAGGAAAGCACATGAGTGATCTCAGCAAGTTCTCACGCAGCCAGGCTGAACGCTTCCAACGGCACTTCGCCCTGGCCGGCTTTGGCATCGAGGCCCAGGCCAAGCTGCTGGACTCCCGGGCCGTGGTCATCGGCGCCGGCGGACTCGGCGCACCTATCCTCACCTATCTGGCAGCTGCCGGGGTCGGGACCATCGACATCATCGACCACGATGTAGTGGACCGCACCAACCTGCATCGCCAGGTCATCCACTCCGAGCAGACTCTGGGCCAGCCCAAGACCGCCTCTGCGGCCGAACGGATGCTCGGCCTGCACCCGGAGGTGCGGATCACGGAGCATCGGGAGCCGATCACCGCCGCCAACGCCTTGGAGCTCATCGAGCCCGCTCACATTGTGATTGACGGCAGCGACAACTTCGCTACCCGGTACGTGGTCTCCGACGCCTGCGAAATCGCAGGCAAGCCATTGGTCTCCGGATCCATCCTGCGCTTCTCCGGCCAGGTCAGCCTGTTCTGGTCTCGGCTGCCCTCTGGTGAGCGCGGCCCCACCTATCGGGACCTCTACCCAGAGGCTCCTGACCCGGGCGAGGTGCCGACTTGCGCTGAGGCTGGTGTGCTTGGTGTGCTGCCGGGGGTGATCGGGTCCCTGATGGCCACCGAGGCTATCAAGTTCCTGGCCGAAATCGGCGATCCGCTGATCGGGCGAGTGATCACCTATGACGCGTTGACCTCGCACTTTGGCGAATTCCGGCTCAACCCTGACCCCGAGCGCAAGCCGGTCATCAGCATCGGCGCTGATGTAGGTGACCGATTGAGCGGGGTGGAGACGGTCGCTTGCGAGACGCCTCCCGACCACGACGCTACTTCACCGCACATGAGTGTCCTGGATCCCCCGGTAAACGAGCCTGAGACGGACCATATCGGAAGTTCTGGAGCCCCCACTGTGGAGGATGAGGGGGATCTGGATTTCAACCCCTTCACCGGAGACCCCAAACAGGCGGATGATCTCAGCCCGGCAGAGTTCAGACGCGCGGCAGAGACTGGAGCCCTCGGCGTCGTACTCGATGTGCGCGAACCCCATGAGCACGCTGCTGGTGCCATCGGTGAGGCGGTCAACCTCCCGCTGATGGAACTGTGGCGGGCCGAGCAGCCTCCAGCCGGGCTGCAGGAGGCCACCGAGGAACATCCGGTGGTGGTCTACTGCGAGCACGGCATCCGGTCTCGCCAGGCGCTCGCGGTGCTCAAGCACCGCTACCCGGAGCTGCCGGTGAAGAATCTGCTGGGCGGTTACGCCCTTTATCAGCAGCTTTAGGTGTGATGGCCGCGGCCACTGTACGCGGCCGAGAGCTGAGCGGGTCTCCCCGCCGGCGGGACCAGTGCTGTGAATCTGCTGGGCGGTTACGCCCTTTATCAGCAGCTTTAGGTGTGATGGCCGCGGCCACTGTACGCGGCCGAGAGCTGAGCGGGTCTCCCCGCCGGCGGGACCAGTGCTGTGAATCTGCTGGGCGGTTACGCCCTCTATCAGCAGACTTGAACCGTGTGAGCTGTGAGTGCAGCGATGCAGTGTGTGAGAACTGAGGCGACATTTTCAGGCTCGAAAGCCGGTGCCGCCGCAACCGGCCGAGAGCAGCCGGGATGGGAATCGCAACCTCAGGGATCCGTGCCAACGTGACAGCGGTGGTGCGGGCCACGTCGTGGCGTGCCCGGCTGCAGGACAAATGCCGAGTCAGGGGTGCTCAACCCTTCCTCTCTGCGGTAGTTTGGTGGTGTGAAGTCCCACCTGGCAGTCATAGGCGAATGCTTGGTAGACGTTGTCGAATCCGAGACGTCTGCCCCTACAGCGCATGTGGGCGGCAGTCCGCTCAATGTGGCGGTGGGACTGGCCCGTTTAGATCATCCGGTGGTGTTCGCCGGCAGGCGAGGAAGCGACGACTACGGCCGGCTGATCGCCCGCACTCTGCGCGCACAGGGCATCACTGCGGTGCTCGATGCCGATGACCTGCCCACCTCCGTGGCCACCGCCACCCTGGACCCCACCGGACAGGCCAGCTACGAGTTCTCCCTGGACTGGACGCTGCCCGCTGCCGAGGAGCTCACCGCTACGCTGAGCCAGGCCACCGGAACCATCGAGCACGTACATTCCGGCTCCTTAGCCACCCTGATCGAACCTGGGGCTTCAGTGGTGAAGACCATGCTGGAGGGACTGCGCGAGTCCGCCACCATCTCCTATGACCCCAACTACCGGCCCACCTTGGTACCCAACCGTGAGGAGGCCCGCACTCGGGTGGAGGAGCTGGTGGGGCTTGCTGATGTCATCCAGGCCTCCACCGACGATCTCGAGCTGCTCTACCCTGAGCGTCCCATCACCGAGACCATGCAGGCCTGGCTGCAGCTGGGCCCAGCCCTGGTTACCGTGACTCGCGGAGCCTCCGGTGCGATGGCCCTGGCCCGCTCTGGGTTCGCCGAGCAGAACGCCTTCCCCGCCGATGTGGCTGACACCGTAGGTGCGGGAGACTCCTTTATGGCCGCCACGCTCTCCACCCTGCGCCAGCAGGGGGTGCTGGGCGCGGAGAACCGGCAGGCGCTGCAGGCGATCACAGAGCACGACGTCGCCCAGGTGCTGCACACTGCCGCACAGGCCGCCGCGATCACCAGCTCGCGTTTCGGAGCCCAGCCGCCCACCGGTCAGGAACTGTCTGCCGCCCTCGGCGATCCCTCAGCCACTGTTGCCTGAGGGACTCTGTGAAGGAGCAGTTAACCGGGACTGTTGGGTAGATTTGAGCCATGACCTCTCAGCCCTCCGCCCCGGACACCGTGAGCCCGCTGGTATTGGGCAGCCAGCCGGTGAAATTGGTGGCCACCGATGTGGACGGCACCATCCTCTCCTATGCCCAGACGGCCACCGGGGAACTTTCTCCACGCACTGTGGAAGCTTTCCGGGCCGTGCGGGAAGCCGGCGTCGTCGTTGTTCTGGTCACTGGTCGGCCGGTGCGGGCGTTGCGGAGGATCAGTACCGCCCTGGAGCTGTTGGGCCCAGTGATCGCCTCCAATGGTGCAGTGACCTATGACCTGGTCGCCGATTCGCCCATCCAGGCTCAGGGGCTGACCGCCGATATCCTGTTCGAAGCCAAGGATCTGATCCGAGGCCTGGACCCCACCGTCAGCTTTGCGGCCGAGACCCTGGCCGCGCTGCATATGGAGGAGTCCTTCGCTCGGGGGAGCCTGTGGTTAGATGAGAAGCACCGCAAAGCGGCTGGGGTCAGCGATGATGAGATTCGGCTCGGGCCGCTGGATGCCACTCTGAAGCGCGCCGCTGGGGGGCTGCCTGATGAGGTGCCGGCTTTGAAGCTGCTGGCCAAGACCCATGCCATGAAGGCTGACGCGTTCATCGCCGAGAGCCAGGAGCGGATCGGCCACCTGGTCACCGTCACCCATTCCGCCCCTGGGGTGAGCCTGCTGGAAATCTCCGCCAAAGGGGTCAACAAGGCCCAGGCGCTGCACCGCTACGCGGAGTCGCTGGGCATCGGAGCACAGGAGTCCATTGCGTTCGGGGACATGCCCAATGATGTGGAGATGCTGCAGTGGGCCGGGACCTCCTGGGCTGTGGGCTCAGCCCACCATATGGCCCGCTCCGCAGCCGACCAGGTCACCGAATCCTGTGATGACGACGGGGTGGCCGTGGTGCTGGAGAAGCTGCTGGAAGGAGAACTCACGTGAGCAGTGTCGAGGCCGGGCGGACCCCGTACCGTCAGCACCCCTACCGCGAGGTGCCCTACCTGGTGAACTCTGCACCCGGGCGGATGCACCATGCGCCCTTGGCTTTTGCGCACCGCGGGGCCGATCCGGAGCGTGAGAACACCATAGCCGCCTTCCAGCAGGCAGTGGACTTGGGGTTCCGGTACTTGGAGATCGATGTGCGGACCTCGGCCGATGGGGAGCTGGTGATCTTTCACGATGAGACCCTGGACCGGGTCACTGACGGGACCGGGAAGCTCTCCGAGCACACCTGGGCTCAGCTGCAGGCAATCAGAGTCGGCGGGTCAGAGTCTATGGTGCGGTTCGAGGATGCGCTGCGGACCTTCCCGGACACGTACTTCAACGTGGACCTCAAAGATGCTGAGTCGGTGGAGCACTTCGTTGAGATCGTAGAGCGCCTCGGCGCACATGACCGGGTTCTGGCCGCCAGCTTCAACGATGCGCGGCGGCATCGGGTGCGCAGGCTGCTCGCAAAGCCAGTGGCAACCTCTGGAGGTTGGGTTTCGAACGCGCTGATGGTGCTTCTGGGCCCGCTGAACGGCTTCGGCCGGCTCTCCCAGCGGATCGCGCAGATTGACTGTGTGCAGGTGCCCATCCGCCAATCCCGGGTGCCGGTGGTGCGGCCGAAGTTTGTGGAACGCTGCCACCGGGCCGGGCTGCAGGTCCACGTCTGGGTGGTGGACGACCCTGCAGAGATGCACCGCCTGCTGGATATGGGCGTGGACGGGATCATGACCGACGATGCCCAGGCGTTGGCTGCAGTGATGCGTGAACGTTCCGTCTGGCCGCAGACCGTCTGAGGTTCAGCGGCTCGGACACACTGTTCTCCCATGTCAGAGTCAGCTGCCAGCCAGGCCTGGTGGCTAGTCTGGCCATATGTTTGCAGAGACGCCGACTGTGCTTGCCGCCCAGACCCCACCGGGCTCGGTGGCAGCGCCATGGTGGCTGAGTTTCGGTGTGTTGGTCTACGGTGCCCTATTGGTAGCAGCCTTCATGATCTATGCCCAAACCAGACATGAACGGCCCTGGAGTGTGATCTGGGTGCTGGTGATTGCATTCATCCCGATCCTGGGGGCGATCATCTACTTCATTGCCCAAACGCTGCACTACCGCCGGAGCGCCAAGAACCCAGAGACGGGTCCTGGATGAGTCACTCTCCCACTACCCCGGCCTCATAGGCGAAGACAACTGCCTGCACCCGGTCCCGGCAGCCGAGTTTGTGCAGCACATTGCCCACATGGGTCTTCACCGTGGCCTCAGAGAGAAACAGTCGGGCGGCGATTTCGGTGTTGGAGTCCCCGGTGGCCAGCTCGGCGAGAATCTCGCGCTCCCGGTGGGTGAGATAGCCCAGCTTCTGCTGCTGCTCAGCATTGGGCGCCCGCAGGACACCCCCGCCCAGCAGGGTGGTGTCCAGCAGCCGCCGGGTGGTGGAGGGAGCCACCACCGCCCCTCCGGTGACCACCGTACGGATGGAGTCCAGCAGAACCTCAGGCTGGACATCCTTCAGCAGGAACCCGGCAGCTCCGGAGCGCAGTGCGGACAACGCATACTCATCGGTGTCGAAAGTGGTCAGCACGATCACCCGGGCCCCGACCAGCGCGGGATCCTCAGTGATCGCGGCAGTGGCGGCAAGCCCATCCATCTCCGGCATCCGAATATCCATCAGCACCACATCAGGAGCCCCGCCTGCTGCTGCCAGTTCTCGGATCAGGCCCAGCGCCTCGATCCCGTTGCCGGCTTGGCCGGCCACTGCCATATCCGGCTGGGAGTCGATCACCATGGCGAACCCGGCGCGCAGCAGCGCCTGGTCATCAGCCAGCAGCACAGAGATCTGTTCAGGCGCCTGGTTCTCGGTCATCGCTGCTCCTTCTGCTCTTGCGCATTCTCAGTGGCACTCTGGGGCGCAGATCGCCGCCCGGGCCGCACCCGGTCCAGCGGGAACCTGGCCTCCACGGTGAAGCCGCTCTCCAGCGACTCCTCACCCTTGGCTCGGGCCACCAGGGTGCCGCCGTAGAGCTTAGCCCGCTCAGCCATCCCTATCAGACCTGAGCCGGCGCCGTCGTCGGCTGCCTGCCCACCACGGCCGGTGTCACGGATCTCCAAGGCCAGCTCGCCTGCCCGGTAGTCAGTGCCCAGCCATACCTGGGCAGTGGCGCCCTCACCGCCGTGCTTGAGTGTATTGGTCAGCGCTTCCTGCACAATCCGGTAGATGGCCAGCGCCACACCCTCGTTGAGCTCCGGCAGGCTCTCCTCAGCGACATGCAGCTCCACCGGCAGGCCGGAGGCCTCAACATCGACCACCAGCTGCGGGATGTTCTCAATACCCGGAGCAGGCCGGGTCTTCGGCTCACCCTCCTCGCGCAGCACCCCGAGCATCCGGCGCAGCTCGGTGAGCGCTTCCCGGCCGGTCTCACCGATAGTCTCGAAGGCTTGCCCAGCACGGGCGGGATCGGTTTGCAGCACATAGCGCCCGCCGTCGGCCTGGGCGATCATCACGCTCATCGAATGGCTGACCACATCATGCA
Source organism: Nesterenkonia ebinurensis (assembly GCF_008711175.1). Classification (GTDB taxonomy): domain Bacteria; phylum Actinomycetota; class Actinomycetes; order Actinomycetales; family Micrococcaceae; genus Nesterenkonia; species Nesterenkonia ebinurensis. The sequence goes on along the minus strand of NZ_VWNF01000014.1, from coordinate 13,812 downwards.
TCTCCCGGGCGATGCGCATCCGCTCAGCATCGGCGGCCAGCTGCGCCTCCTGGTCGCGCTCACGCTCCAACAGCCGGTTCTTCTCCTGGATCGCTTCACGCTCACGACGCCGCCTGCCCGCCAAATCACCGAAAAGCCAGGCGGAGACCACCACTGCTGCACAGAACCCGGTGATCAGTGCGGCGATGAAGATCATCACACCCCAGTCCGGGGAGTAGGCCCCAGGCACTTGGTGGCCCAGCAGCCCGGCGGCTGCCATCACGTGGGCCCCCAGCAGCACAGCCCCCAGCAGGGCCAAGCCCAGATAGCCCAAGCTCACCCGCCGGGAGCCGTACTTGGCGCAGGCATAGACCACCAGCGGCACCGCAAACACTGAGGCGCCGGGTCCGTACATGGACAGGATCTGACACAGGCAGGCAAAACTGATCAGCCCGGCCGCCAGTCCCGGGCGGATCCGGGAAACAGCCAGCGGCAGAATGGCCAGCAGCTCAAAGAAGACCATCACCGGAATATTCACCGTGACCCCGAACATCCCGGTGGCGAAGGCCCCCGCAGTCAGCCCGCCACCGATCAGCCAGAAGAACGCACTGAGCAGCAGCAACGGGGTCACCTTGAAAAGCGTGTCGCCCAGCCACGGCCGCGCCTCAAAGAACCGCATTGCGCGCACATGCGCAGGCGGCGGCGGCAGCAGGGGCTCAAGCATGACACCTAAGTCTAGGGACCCCATACCTGCACACACCTCATACCTCAGGATGAGGTGAGGTTCGGCCTCAGAGGTGAGGCCTCGGCGTCGTACTCTTCCGTAGTGTGAACTGTGAACGAGCCGGGGACCCGGCTCAGCACCATGTGATGAGACGGGAAGCGAGAGAACGATGCAGACACCTACCCCGACCGCACCGGCCCTCCGTGCTGAGCAGCTCACCAAGACCTACGGCTCAGGTGAAGCCACCGTGCACCCGCTACGCCGGCTGAGCATCGAGATCCCGGCCGGTCAGTTCACCGCGATCATGGGGCCCTCCGGGTCGGGCAAGTCCACTCTGCTGCACGTGCTGGCCGGACTGGACAGCGCAGATGAGGGTGACGTGACACTGCGAGCAGGAGAGCACGACGTCGCCCTTACCGGACTGAGCGAGCGCGAACTCACCCTGGTGCGCCGGGCACACATTGGCTTCATCTTCCAGGCCTACAACCTGGTGCCGGCGATGACCGCCCGGGAGAACATCCTGTTACCGGCCTCATTGGGCGGACCTGAGCCGGACCGGCACTACTACGATATGGTCATCGACCGACTGGGGCTGACCGGCCGGCTGAACCACCGGCCCTTCGAGCTTTCCGGCGGCCAACAGCAGCGGGTGGCCGTGGCCCGTGCCCTGGTGTCCAAACCGGCAGTGATCTTCGCCGATGAGCCCACCGGCAACCTGGATACCCGCACCGGGGCCGAGGTGCTCGGCTTGCTGCGCGCCGCGGTGGACGAATTCGGCCAGACCGTGGTGATGGTCAGCCATGACGCCAACGCCGCCGCCCAGGCCGACCGCACCGTGATCCTCTCCGACGGCCGAGTGCTGGAGACCATCAGCCACCCCACCGCCCAGCTGCTGGCCACCAAGATGATCGGCCAAGACAAATGAGCCGCGCCGCTGAGAATCACCCGGGCCGAGCGAGCACCTACCAGCGCGCTGCCTCTACCCGGTTCTCCGTGCTGCGGGCCAACCTGCGCTCCTCCGGCAAACGGCTCTGGGCGGCCGGGGCTGCCGTTGCGATCTCGGTGGCGTTCATTGTGGCTGGCACCATGCTGGTGGACTCGATGACCCGAGCTGTGGAGACCGAAGCCCAAGGTGAGGCAGCCGGTGCCGATCTGATCATCGATTCCGCCGCGCTGGGCTGGGCCGGCGACTCCTACACCGAGTACGAGGACGGTGGCGAGTCCGTAGAGATTCTCACCCCCGAGGACTACGGGGACATTCCCCTGGCCGAGGCCATCGAGCAGCTGGACTCAGTGGCCGCGGCAGAAGTGGTCCGTCGCAGCTGGCTGGACAGCCCGGTGGAGTTCGACCAGGAGCTCGGCGGCTACAGCAGCTCCGGGATCGGTGTGTCGAACCTGGTGCCCAGCCGTGATTATCCGCTGGCAGCGGGCCGGCTCCCTGCGGCCGCAGATGAGCTGCTGATCAGTGAGGGTGCCGCGGAGTGGAATGAGCTCGATGTGGGCGACAGCTATCTGGCTGTGGCGGTGCGCTGGGAGGAGGATGACTCCTACACCGTGGTGGACAGTGCGGAGTTCACCGTGGTGGGGATCACCGAGACCAGCATCTGGGGCCCCGAGGGCTTCCTCACCCCGGAAGGCATGGAGAGGATTCCCGCCGACCCTGAAGACGGGTATGAGTCTGGGTATGCGGAGCCCGAAGAGATCCGCGTGGTGCTGCCCGAGGATTCTCATGGAGACCGGCGCGCCCAGGAGGCTGTTCAGCAGCAGATCGTGCAGATTGTGGAGCAGCTTATCGCCTCAGGGGAGCTGGACATGCTCGGCTCGGCCAGCTCAGTCGAGTCCGGGCTGCTCGATACCGGCACTGACGAGTATGGTGCTGAACAGGTGGGGGATCTGGAGATTGCCACCAACGGCCAGATTGTGGACCGCTGGGTGGCCGAGCGTACCGGCGACGCCCAGATGCTGCTGTGGGTTGCGGTGGGCTTCGGCAGCATTGCAGTCTTCGTCTCCGCCCTGGTGATCGCCAACACCTTCCAGGTGATTATCGCCTCTCGGCAGCGCACTATGGCGCTGATCCGGGCGGTGGGCGGCACCGCCGCCCAGCTGCGTCGGGCCACCCTGGCGGAGGGTGCGGTGCTCGGACTACTCGGCGGAGCAGCTGGTGTGCTTATCGGCTGGGGCATCGCTCAGGGGTTTGTGGTGACCATGAACTACCTGGTTGGCGGCGGGGAAAGTATCCCGACAGCTCTGCCCAACCCGGTCTCCATCGCAGTGGGCCTGGGCCTGGGGCTGCTGATGGCCTTTGGCTCCGCTCTATACCCGGCGCTGAAGGCTGGCCGTATCTCACCGATGGTGGCGCTGCGCCCGGCCGATGTAACCCCGCCGGAGCGCAGCGGGTCCCTCCCCCGGCTGGTGCTTGGTGCAGTGATCACCGCAGCAGGGATCGGCACGGTGCTCTACTCCGCATTGGCCCGCCCGGCCACGGAACCGAACCCCGCTCTGGACTATTACGGTGTGTTCAACGCCGATCCGGTCGCCGGGCTGCCGATGCCGCTGATCGGCCTGGTCGGCGGATTCCTCGGGTTTCTCGGCGTGCTGGTGCTGGCCAAGACCGTCGTACCGCCCCTGGCTCAGGCCCTCGGGCGGGCGCTCGCAGCCCTGCCACCGCTGAAGGTGCCGGCCCGGCTGGCCGGACAGAACGCCCGCCAGGTGCCTGGCCGTACCACCGCCACCTCGGCCGCACTGCTGGTGGGTGTGACCCTGGTGATGACCATGATCATGGGCGCGGCCACCGCGCAGAAGCTGCTCTACACCGAGCTGGCCGAATCCTATCCGGTGGACGGGGCGGTGGCCTCGCTCCAGGATGACCAGCTGGAGGTACTGGAAAATAGTCATCTGGTCACCGGGATCAGCACGGTGCCAGGGTTCATCGCGGGGGATGCTGCAGGCTCGCGGCCGGTACTGCAGTTGGATGCCGAAGCCTTCGACGCCGTGGCCCACCTTCCCCTGGCCGAACTTCAATCTGCAGACCCGGTCGCCTATGTCGGGTGGAATGCCTTCGCCCAGGTGAGCTTCGCTGAAGAGCATGGCACAGAGCAGGACATGCTGACCCTGGAAGTCAATGACAGCGCTGTGCAGCTCCCGGTGGAGCTGGCTGCCTGGGCGCCCTATGACGCCGTGCTGGTGCCCGAGATGCTGTGGTCTGCAGACTGGCAGACCGAGGTTGAGGCGGGCGCGCTGTTCAGCATCTCGGAGAACGCTGACCACCAGGAGCTCTGGGAACTGGAGAATGCGCTCAGCGATGGTGACTACGGAGCAGCCACGGTGGAGGGCGCCATCTACCGGATGGACCTGCTGCGAGTGATCGACGTGGTCCTTCTGGCTGTGCTCGCGCTGCTCGGCGCCAGCGTACTGGTGGCTGTCCTTGGTGTGAGCAATACGCTCTCACTCTCGGTGTTTGAGCGTCAGCGGGAGGCCGCCCTGCTGCGGGCCAATGGCATGACTCGCCGCTCCCTTGGAGCGACCATCAGCATTGAGGCTTTGCTGCTGGCCGCCGTGGCGCTCATCCTGGGCACCGTGCTGGGCGGTCTCTTCGGCTGGGCCGGAGTGGCCACCCTGGTAGCACGGGAAGACTGGACCGTGGCACCTTCAGTACCCTGGCTGCGCCTGGCCGCGGTATGGGCAGTCACTCTGCTGGCGGCTGCGCTGGCTGCTTGGCTGCCAGCCCGAAGACTGTCCAGAGTTCAACCGGCTGCGGGTCTGTCGCACGCCGCCTGATGCAGAGAAGGACCCGGAAGAGCGGGATCCGCACCTCCGGGCCCTTTCAGCACGGTCACTGTGTGAGGCTGATGCTCAGAGCAGCCATACGATAATGATGATGATCGCGATGATGGTCAGGATACCGCCACCGATGTAGATTCCGCCGCCCTGCATAATCACTCACTCCTTGTTTTCTCGGGTCTAACGTACCGCTGCGCACTGCATGAATGGACCAGTGCGCAGGTCTTGAGACTGGCTAGGCTCGCGACGAGGTGAACAGCCTGATCAGATAGAGGATGCCCAGCACCACAAGAGCGGCAAGAATCAGATTGCCGAAAATGCCGAGGGCGACCTCCAACAGCCACAGGGCCACCCAGAGCACCACGATCACCAGCAGGATCGTGATGACGATAGATATCGCTCGATTAGCCATGTCCTCACCTTATGAATCCGAGTCTGGGCAGATGCTGGACATATGCGTTGAAGAGGGTGTGAATTTGGCAAAAGAGCGGCGGGAAATGGTGGGTAGCACCATTTCCCGCCGCTCTGATCAGCTGTTTTGACTCCCTAGCCCCTGAAATTCTGATTTTCGGTGATCAGGGGGCTGACGTTGTGGTCCTACGTCTAATCTTCCTGGTCGGCCAAGGCTTCGACATCGTCCAGGGTGGCCTCCGGGGTGCCCTCGGGGATCTCTCCGTTGAGCCGCAGGCCAGTCTCCACATCGAACAGGTGCACGTACTCTGCTGAGGGCTTGATGTAGACGGTCTCGCCTTTTTGCGGAGGCCGCCGGCCCTCCACGCGCACGATCAGCGGCTGGAAGGTCTGCACTCCCTCGGGGGAGCCGTAGATGAAAGCATCGGCGCCCAGTTCCTCCACCACATCTACCACCATCGGCAGGCCGGTGCCGTCGCTGGAGACATTCATGTCCTCCGGGCGCATACCCAGGATGACCTCGCTGGTTCCGGTCAGGTCCACATCGGGCACAGTGAGCCGGTCGTTGCCCACAATTACCTGGCCGGACTCCACCTTGGCCTTGAACAGGCTCATGGCAGGGGAACCGATGAACCCGGCCACGAACACATTGGCTGGGGTGTCATAGAGGTTGCGCGGGGTATCCACCTGCTGGAGCACGCCGTCCTTGAGCACGCAGACCCGGTCACCCATGGTCATCGCCTCGACCTGATCGTGGGTGACGTAGACGGTGGTGGTCTTCAGCTCGCGGGTCAGCGCTGCGATCTGGGTGCGGGTCTGCACGCGCAGCTTGGCATCCAGGTTGGACAGCGGCTCATCCATCAGGAACACCTTGGGTTCACGCACGATCGCGCGGCCCATGGCTACACGCTGGCGCTGACCGCCGGAGAGAGCCTTGGGCTTGCGCTCCAGGTAGGCCTCCAGGTCGAGGATCTTGGCCGCTTCCTGTACTCGTTGGGCACGCTGATCCTTGGAAACCCCGGCGATCTTCAGGGCGAAGCCCATGTTCTCGGCCACTGTCATATGCGGATAGAGCGCATAGTTCTGGAAGACCATCGCGATATCGCGGTCCTTGGGGGAGACGTGGCTGACGTCCTCGCCGCCGATCAGGATGCGACCATCGTTGATCTCCTCGAGGCCGGCCAGCATGCGCAGTGCGGTGGACTTGCCGCAGCCGGAGGGGCCTACCAGCACCAGGAACTCACCGTCGGTGATCTCCAGGTGGAGTTGGTTGATTGCGGGGCGAGCGCCCGGAGTGTAGATGCGGCTCGCGTAGTCATAGGTGACAGAGGCCATGATATTCCCTTTCACGGGCAGGTACGTGCCCGACGATCCGTAGTGAAGGTTGGCTGCCCATGCCAGGAGCGGTACTGTGTTGCCCCTCACATGAACTCCAGCATCACATCACAGCCGCGTGATTAAGTCCACTTATGACGCAAATTACACCCGATTGAGCCGGGCGAAGGTTCGAGCCTACTCGGAGTCTTCCGAGGTGATTGAGGAGCGTGAGCGAAGCGACAAGGCCGTCGCATACCAGCTCTTTAGGTGTGATGGCCGCGTTGGTGCGGCCGAGAGCGTGGCGGGGTTTCCCCGCCCGCGGGACCAGCTCAGTGACTGTCGTCGTCTGCGTCGTAGTGGGCTGCGCCGCCGCCCCAGGTGTCCGGCCCGTGCTCCAGATGCTCGGCCATGGATTCGTCGAAGCCCTCAGGCAGCAGATCGCGGTACTCGGCAATAGTCCCATCCAGTACAGTGGCGTTGAAGGTCTCCTGGTTGCCGTTGACGATGACGGTGACCTCCTGGATAGCGCCGGGGCCTGCCTCGATAGCTGAGACGATCAGCTCTTCGTCGTGTTCCAAGTTGACGGAGCTGCCGGGCTCCACGGTGAACTCGAAGGTATCGCCGGCGGCCTCCAAGGTCACCTCTGCCGGATCCTCGGCAGAGGCGTCAGTGTGAGAGATCAGACCCGTCAGCCGGGCTGGGCCGCCTGCTTCTCCGGCCACGAACATAATGTGGCGCAGAGCTAGGTTCTCGGCGTCGAACATGGTGCCGTCGGAGCCTGAGTAGACGTGTGTGGTGGCCTGGTAGTTGATGGCCGAGCAGCCGGTGAGGGCCAGGCCGCCGACTAGGGCAGCTGCGGCAGCTGCGCGAGGTGCCGAGGAGGTGAACTTCACCGCGGGGACTCCTTTAAATGATGGGTGCGCATGGCGTTGATACCAGACTACTCGATGGGCTGTGACTTCTACGCAATGTAGAAAGTTTATTGCGCGGCGAACCTTAGTACTGCCCGCGCAATCTTCCGTCAAGACACGCCGTAACCCCTCTCTGCGTGATAAACTTGAAGCCAGGAAAGGGGAATAACTACATGAATTTCGAAGTCGGCGAGACAGTCGTTTACCCGCACCACGGTGCAGCCACTATCGAAGAGGTGGAGATGAGGACCTTCAAGGGCGAGGAGAAAACTTACCTCACTCTGCGGGTTTCGGAAGGGGACCTGACTATCAAGGTTCCGGCTGAGAACGTCGATCTGGTCGGAGTCCGTGATGTGGTGGACGAGGAAGGCCTGGCGAAGGTGTTCGGGCTGCTGCGCGCAGAGCACACCGAGGAGCCCACCAACTGGTCCCGCCGCTATAAAGCCAATGTGGAGAAGCTGGCCTCCGGATCTATTCATAAGCTCGCCGAAGTGGTCCGCGACCTGTGGCGCCGCGAGAACAACCGGGGCCTTTCCGCCGGCGAGAAGCGCATGCTCTCCCAGGCCCGGCGCATCCTGGTCTCGGAGCTCCGTCTGGCCAAGGAGCTGGAGGAGGAGAAGGCCGAAGACCTGCTCGAGGAGGTCCTCGCCGAAGGTCACGCTACTGCCGCGACCGCTGACGAGAAGGTGCCGGCCTGACCCGGCTGATTCCCTCAGCTTAGAATTCAATACATGACTGCACGCCCGGATGACGCCGTGGCTGCTCCCGCGCCTTCTAGGGGTGAAGGCGGGCAGGCTTCTGCCCGCCGGGACCAGCACTGTCACCGGGTGTTAGTCATTGTCGCCGCCGGTTCCGGCACCCGGCTCGGCCACGGAGCCCCCAAGGCCGCCGTGAAGCTGAGTTCCCGCACCATCCTGGAGCACGCCCTGGACGCGGTGACCCCAGAACTCGGCTTCGAGCTGATCGTACTGGTCCTTCCTGAGGACCCTGCGCACCACCAGACCCTCGCAGTATCTGGAACAGCCCTGGCACACCAGACAAGGGGCGAGGTCGTCATCACCACCGGGGGTAGCTCCCGCACTGATTCGGTGCTCGCCGGCACCCAGGCGGTCCAGGAGCATGCCCAGCTGAAGGGATGGGGTGAGCCCGTACACGTCCTGGTGCACGATGCCGCCCGCGCCCTGACACCTGCTGCTGTCTTCAGTCGGGTCCTGGAGGCTCTGGACTCAGGAGCAGAGGCGGTGACCCCCGCCGTTCCGGTCGCCGATACCATCAAACAGGTCAGTCCGGTCCCGGGAATACCTAGTACTTCTCCTCAGAACCTTGAAACCGACCCTGCACGAAAAGAAGCAGGTACAGATCTTCAGGAACGTGTGGAACGCACCCTTGCCCGTTCCACACTGCGCGCAGTGCAGACCCCGCAGGGTTTCACTCTGGAGTTTCTGAACCGGGCTTTCGCCCATATTCAGCAGCTTCCGGCGGAGAGAGCCGCCCAGCTCACCGATGAAGCCATGATTGCCGAGGACCTTGACGTAGAGGTAGCCGTAGTGCCGGGAGACTCGCTGGCGTTGAAGATCACCACGGAGACCGACCTGGTTACCGCCCGTGCCCTCCTGGCGGAGAACGAGGGGGGGAGCAGCGGGCCCAGCGGTACGCCCCAGCCTCCGCGCGTGGGCATCGGCCAGGACATCCACGCCTTCGCACCGGCGGATGAGCCCACCGAACTATGGGTCGCCGGTCTGTGCTGGCCCGGCCAGCAGGGCCTAGCCGGTCACTCCGACGCCGACCCTGTCGCCCATGCCGCCTGCGCCGCGCTGTTCTCCGCCGCAGGGCTGGGCGACCTGGGCACCCACTTCGGAGCTGACACCTTAGGAACCCATCGTGCCGAGACGAAGGGGGCCCGCGGCGTCGTGCTCTTAGCCGAGGCCGCCAGGATCGTCCGCGAGGCAGGTTTCCGGATCGGTAGCATCTCCGTGCAGATGGTCGCCAACCAGCCTAAATTCTCCCCCCGCAGGGAAGAGGCGCAGCGAGTGCTCAGTGCGGCTGCCGGAGTCCCTGTCTCCGTGGCCGCCACCACTTCAGACGGTCTGGGCTTCACCGGACGTGGAGAGGGGATAGCGGCCACCGCTACTGCCGTCCTCTATTGAAATTGAACGGCCACAGTGCGCGCACTCCGACGCCGCTGAAGAATCTGTACGTGATGAGGCGCCACTGCCGGTAAGGTATGCCCCGTGGCCCTGAGACTCTACGACACCAAAACCGCGCAGCTGCGCGAATTCCAGCCCCTTGAGCCGGGCAAGGTGTCCCTCTACTACTGCGGCGCCACCGTACAGGGCCGGCCGCATGTGGGCCATGTGCGTTCCGCCGTTGCCTTCGATATCCTCGCCCGCTGGCTGCAGCACCGTGGATACCAGGTCACTACAGTGCGCAATGTCACCGATATCGACGATAAGATCCTGGAGAAATCCGGCGCCTCCTACGCGGAGGGTTTCGAGCCCACTGAGGACTACCCGGCTGCGGATCCCTGGTTCGCCCTGGCCTATCGGTTCGAGCAGATCTTCAACGCCGCCTACGACGCCGTGGGAGTAGTTCGACCCAGCTACGAGCCGCGGGCCACCGGGCATATCACCGAGATGCACGCATTGATCACCCGGCTTATCGAGACCGGTCACGCCTATCCCGCCCTGGACGACTCCGGGGACGTCTACTTCGACGTCCACTCCTGGGAGCGCTACGGCGAGCTGACCCACCAGTCAGTCGATGACATGCAGGATGCACCTGACGCTGACCCGCGTGGCAAGCGAGACCCCCGGGACTTCGCCCTCTGGAAGGGACACAAACCTGGCGAGCCGGAAACTGCGGCCTGGGACTCCCCCTGGGGGTGGGGCCGGCCCGGCTGGCATCTGGAGTGCTCGGCGATGTCCACCAAGTACCTGGGGGAGACCTTCGACATCCACGGCGGCGGACGCGACCTGCGGTTCCCGCACCACGAGAACGAACTCGCCCAGTCTGCAGCCGCCGGAGACGGATTCGCCCGCTACTGGCTACACAACGGGATGGTCACCTACGCCGCAGAGAAGATGTCCAAATCGGTGGGCAACACCGTCTCCCCGGATCAGATGCTGACTGAGGCCGGCCCCAAAGCGGTCCGATACTGGCTGGCCAGCGCACACTACCGATCCGAGCTCGACTATAAGCCGGGCGCCCTGCAGGAGGCGGAGTCCGCCCTGGAGCGGATCGAGAACTTCCTGGACCGGGCCCTGCCCGAGACTGACACCGCTGTAGCTTCCGCGGAGCTGCCCTCAGATTTCGTCGAGGCCATGGACGATGACCTCAACGTCCCCGCCGCGCTCGCCGTACTGCACCAGACGGTCCGTGCCGGAAACACTGCCCTGAACAGCAACGACGACGCCGCGGCCGCCCTGGCTGCCCAGGTGCACCAGATGCTCCAGGTGCTGGGCATCAACGATGTGCCTGAGCCTGCCGGAGCAGACTCCGGACCCACCGCAGAGGCGCTGAGCCACCTAGTGGAGGCCCAGCTGGCCCAGCGCGCCGAGGCCAAGCAGGCCAAGGACTTCGCCCGGGCAGATGCGATTCGTGACCAGCTTGCCACTATCGGCATCCAGGTGGAGGACACCCCCTCTGGAGCTGTGTGGACCCTGAAAGGTGGTGCCTGAGCCATGCCCAAGGACTCCCGCCCCAAATCCGCTGCCGTACGCAGGGAGCGCAAGGGCCCTGCTAAGGGTTCCGGCGGTCAGGGTAAGCGCAGACTGCAGGGTAAGGGCCCCACACCTAAGGCTGAGGACCGGGTCTACCACAAGGCCCATCGGCAGAAGCAGCTGGCGGAACGGTCCGCGGCCAAACGCCGATCACCTAGGGCGCGTGGCGGCTCGGGCTACGGGGCCGATGATGTGGTCGCCGGCCGCAACCCTGTGGTGGAGGCGCTGACGGAGCGGGTTCCCGCCGCGGAGCTGCTCATCGCCCGGGATGTTGAGACCGATGGCCGGGTCCGTGAGTCTCTGCAGCACTGCGCAGAGCAGGGCATCCGGGTTCGCGAGGTCTCCCGTCCTCAGCTGGACACCGCCACCGGCGATGCTGTCCACCAGGGCATCGCTCTGGTGCTGCACCCCTATGAGTATGCCGACCCGGCGGAGCTGACCGGAGATCTCGCTGTGGCCGCTGCCAAGGGGCACATTGACCACCCGCCGCTGTTGGTGGCCTGTGACTCCATCACCGACCCCCGCAACTTGGGTGCAATACTGCGTGCTGCGGCAGCTTTCGGTGCCGACGGCGTCGTCGTCCCTGAACGGCGCAGCGCAGGGGTGACCGCCACGGTGTGGAAGACCTCTGCCGGAGCGGCTGCACGGATCCCGGTGGCCAAGGCCAAGAACCTTACCCAGGCACTGAAGGAAGCCCAGGCCAATGGGTACTTTGTAGCTGGGCTCGACGGCGGCGGGGATACTGAGCTGCCTCACCTGAACCTGGCGGACCAGCCTCTGGTAGTGGTGGTCGGCTCCGAGGGCAAGGGGCTGTCCCGTCTAGTCCGCGAAACCTGCGACGCGATCGTCTCGATTCCGATTGCCGCCAGCACCGAATCGCTCAACGCCTCCATGGCTGTGGGGATCAGCCTCTATGAGATTGCCACGCTCCGGCAGGGGGTGCGTCAGCGATGACCACCGCCGCCCGCATCCGTGGTGAGGAGCAGCCCGGGTTCATCGATATCCTCATCAACTGGTTGTCTCACCAACAGTGGTTTCCTACACCGCGTCGACGCCGCAGTCTGACCCGGGTGGGTGGTCTGCGTCTGCCAACCCCTGAGGGTGACCCCGATCCGGGCCTATTTCTGGAGCTGCATATCTTTGAGCTGGAGCTGCCCGAAGGTTCTGATGACTCGGTTGCCCGAATCTCGGTCCCGGTGGTCCTGCGTACCAGGCCCTCGGCGCTGGCTGGGAAGTCAGCCTTCATCGGCAAGTTGGCCGTGGAAGAGGGTGAGGAACTCTGGGTCTACGACGGCGCCCGTGATCGCGCCTTTCTCGCCGCGATCCTTGAGATGGCCCGGCGCAGGCAGGGAACCCGCAACGGCCGTTCCCGGGGGGAGGCCTTGGCAGGTTTTGAGCAGTGGGAGCCTTTCACCTTGGACCTGCGTAGGCAGGCAGTCGAGTCCACGCTGCCTGACGCCACTCGCACCCTGGTGCAGCCGGCCGGGGTCGCGGAGGATGGCGACTGGGACCTTAAGGTCGTCGTGGACTTCCTGCGGCGTCCGGCGGTGGAGCCCGTAGATCTCTCAGAAGCTTTGCTCAGGCTGACCACAGCGCATTCCACTGCGATACCCCGTGTGCTGGGAACAGTCGCCGGGGCCTGGGAGGAGCGGCTTCCTGGCCAGGACTGGGCCAGTGCTGAGTGGGAGACCGGTCAGTTGGTGGTGATTCGTGAGGCCGGTGCTGAGGCGCCGGATGCCCTGAGTCTCGCCCGCTCTGCCCTGCAGGCGGGAAAGACGTTCAAGAAGAGTGCCCGTGCCTTGGGCGAGACCCTCGGTGACTTTCATGCTGACCTGGCTGGCTCCTTCGGGTCGCACCCGCAGACTGCTGAGCAGCTCAAGGCAATGGCGGCTGAGGCTCAGCAGCAGTTGCTGGGCCAGTGGAAGAAGGTCCGTGAGGAGTTCGACGAAGATGAGGCCGCCGACCTCAACGAGGTTATCGACCTGATGGCTATGCAACTGCGTGATGCCGATGAGTCGCTGATGCTGCAGCACATTCACGGACAGTTGACCGCCGAACGGCTGCACCGGCTGAACCGGGAACGCTGGGTGGTCAGCGAGGTCGGCGGGTTCGCCGAGCACGTCCTGGGCTTCCAGGATGTGATCTCCACACTGATGTCTCTGGCCAATATGGTCATGGAAGTGGCCAGTGAAACTCCCGAGATCATTCAGGACTCGGAACGGGCCGTCGGTGAGGAGAGTTCAGAGGTAACAGAGGACAACCCCTCTGCTCCGGACCCGGTCAACTTCGGCCAGTGGTACGAGGAGCTCAGCTCACTTTTCTTGGAGGGCTACCGTAGCTCGGACGCTGAGAGCAGCGGAGTGGACTCGGTGTTCTTCCGCGCAGCGATGCTTACTGAAGCGCTGGAGCTCTTCTCCCGCTGGCAAGGACAGTGGGTCTTCCGTCCCTCCATGCTCCTTCAGGCCGAAAACTGAAGGATGGGGCGGGCGCTGTTTACGCGGAGTTTACATTCGGCGCTGACTAGTGCTACAGTTTCTATCCGCACCGATTGGCGATGGGAGCTCTCCCAAAGCCCCGGTGCACACCGAAGAACTACCAAGTTCAATCTACCGTCCCAACGGAACTGAGAACGTTGAGTTGACACTCACAAAGAGGTTCCGGTAAGATAGAAAAGTTGCTCCGGAGCGATCTGGGAGGTTTTCTCCTGGTGGTGTCGGGGTGTTTGTAGCTTGAGAACTCAATAGTGTGCCAAGTTTGTTGATACCAATTTATTTATATATTGGTGAAACGCATCACGTGCACCCCCGTGTACGTGATTGCGAATTTTGCCAGATCAACTATTCATTTGATGGAGAGTTTGATCCTGGCTCAGGATGAACGCTGGCGGCGTGCTTAACACATGCAAGTCGAACGATGAAGCTTCCTGTTTTCAGGGGGTGGATTAGTGGCGAACGGGTGAGTATCACGTGAG
>NZ_VWNF01000013.1 GCF_008711175.1 Nesterenkonia ebinurensis | reverse complement strand
GGGGTAAAGCCGCCGCCGGCGGGTCCGCCGGCGCAGGCACAGGGGCGAGTGCAAGCGGCGGAGCAGGAGCAAGTGCCGGCGCGGGCGCTGGTGCGGCGGCTGGTCCGGCTGCTGCGGCGGTGATCGGCGCGAAGGTCGCCAAAGACTCAGCAACCGCCGGACCGAAAGCAGGCAAGGCACTCGGCGCACAAGGCGAGTCCGCCGCGGACTCGGCCTCCCAGACCGGCACCACACCACCGGCGGCGCAAGCGCCCCCACCGTCGACTCCAGCACCGAAGACACCCTCTGCTGGCGCCTCACAGGCCGAGCCACGGCCAGCGAAGCAGCCCCCGCCACCGGCACCGAAGCCGACCGGGAAGGAGTGAGCCGCCGTGCCCACGAAGCAGAACGAACAGACGGCGTCGGCGGAGCTGGTGCCGGTGAAGTTCTCCCGCCTCACACGCAGAGGCATCCTCCTGGGGCTCTCGCTGTCGCAGCTCATCACCCTCGCCACCGGCGTCCTCTCGGTCGTGGGCGCGCTCTACGCCGGGGGTGGCATCCTCCTCGCGTACACCACCCCGGTCTGGGTCATCGCCGCCGCGCTGACGTGGATACCGATCGCGGGACGGCCGGCGGTGGAGTGGCTGCCGGTGGCGTTCTGGTGGCTCTGGCGCACCACCGGCGGACAGCTCCTCTATCGGCGCCGCGTCGTCACCCCGCGTCCGGTCGGCACGCTGGCGTTACCAGGTGACATGGGGCGGCTGCGCGAGTACACCGATCCCGAAACCGGCGCCGGGATGATCCACGACCCCCATGCCCAGACCCTCACCGTCGTGTGCGAGGTCTCGCATCCAGCGTTCGTGCTCTTGGACCCTGGTGAGCAGGAACGCCGGGTCACCTCCTGGGGCCGCGTCCTGGCCACCGTATGCCGCTCCGGACGGATCGCCACCTTGCAGGTGCTGGAGCGGACGCTGCCGGACTCCGGCACCGGGCTGGCCGAATGGTGGGCCTCCCATGGGAGCGCCGATGACACCTGGGCGGCGACCACCTACGCGGAACTCATTGACCGCGCCGGACCGGCCGGCGAACGACACGCGACCACGCTGTCGCTGTCGTTGGACATGAAGAACGCCGCGCGGCAGATCAAGACCGCCGGTGGCGGCATCCGTGGTGCGGCCGCCGTCCTGCGTCAAGAGATGTCGACTCTCGTGGCCGCCCTGCGGTCGGCCGACCTGACACCTTTGGGATGGCTGTCGCCGGGCGAGATCGCGGTGATCCTGCGCTCGGCGTATGACCCGGCGATCGCCGCCACCTTGGAGCGTCACGGCGAACTCGGCCAGTCGCTCGCCACCGCTGGGCCGGTGGCGGTCAACGAGTCCTGGACCCGGCTGCGCACCGATTCGGCGCATCATGCAGTGCTGTGGGTCTCTGAGTGGCCGCGTTCGATGGTCTACCCCGGTTTCCTGTCCCCGGTGTTGCTCTCTACCGGCATCCAACGGTCGTTCTCGCTGCTGTGCACGCCGATGCGCTCGGACCAGGCCGCGAGGGACATTCGGAAGAAGAAGGTCGAACACATCAGCGACGCCGCGCAGCGGGCGAAGATCGGGCAGATCGAAGACGCCGCCCAGACCGCCGAGTACCACGACGTGCTCCAGCAGGAAGCCGACCTGACCGCCGGCCACGGCGTCCTCAGATACACGGGCCTTATCTCCATCTCCGCACCCACCGTCGAAGAACTCGAAGCCGGTGTAGCGGCGATCGAACAGGCCGCGATCCAAGCCTCGTGTGAGACCCGGCTCCTGGTTGGTCAGCAGGCCGCGGCGTTCACTGCGGCGGCGTTGCCGTTGTGCCGGCGGGTGTGAGAGGGCCGGCGGTCAGGTCCGTTATCCGGGGAGGGTGCCGTAGCTGTTGGCGTAGGTCTTGCCGGGCTTGGGGTGGGTGAACTTCAGTCCCGACCAGACATCGTTGATCCGCAGGCAGGTGCTCTCGACCATGTTCAGGTCGTAGCCGACGGCGATCGCCGACTTGATGGTCAGGTCGGTTCCGAGCTTGCCGCCCTTGGGCCAGGAGACCCACAGCATCCCGCCGGGGCGCAGCCGGTCACGCAGTCCACCGAACTGCTCCCGCATCTCGTTCTGGGTGATGACGAACAGGTGCAGGTAGTCGAACTCGCCCGTCACGGTCTCAGGAAGGTCGAGGTCGGGAAGACCCATCGCCGCGACCGCCGCCGCGGGAGCGTCGCGCAGATACGCGCGTGCCCCGGGCTTGATGCCCATCTTCTGCGCCACGGTGCGCGACTGCCGCGTGTTCGCCATGGCATCGACCGTAGACGCCACCACGGACACCATCTGTCCGCTATCCGTGGCTCCCGCCGATAAAGGGGTGCCCGGCGCACCTGAGAGAACACGCCCTCGACCTGCCTCGGGAGACCCACCATGCCGACCTTCCACGACCCGCTCGCCGATGCGGCTGAAGCCTCCGAGGCCCTGCGCGGCCTCGCCCACGCGTCCCGCGTGTTCGACGACCCGGCCGACACCTACACCGTGTTCGGTGACCTCGTGGCCGGAGTGCGGTCGCTGCGCCAAGTCCTCGACCAGCTCGCCAACACCCACCTGAACGCGCGGGATCGCGCGTCCGACGACGACGGCAATCCCGCCGCGGGTGCGGCCGATGCGCTGGCGGCCGCCGATGAGCTGCACCAGGCCGGCACCCTGCTCGATCGGGCCTACGACCGGCTCGACATGGCCTTCTCCCACTCCGGACGGATCGCCTGGCACCCCGAACCGGTCGTCGATCGAGACGCCGCGCGGGAGCGGCTGGCCGCACGCCTCGACGGTGACCCCACTACCGCGATCACGACCGTTGAGGCCGGGACGCTCACGTTGGCGGTGTGGCCCGATGTGCCGGTGGGTGAGCATCAGCGTTACGCCTACCGGATCACCGACGCCACCACCGGCCAAGCGGTGGAGGGCCGGGACCTGTTCACCGGCGCCGGAACTCCCGTCGAGCCCGACCGCGCCCTCCGCGACCTCGCGACCTTCCTGAGCGCGGCGGGTGAGGCCCGTCAGTATGCGATGGAGCATCCCGGCAGCAGCTCCGAAAACGAGGGCCTGTTCCCGGCCTGGGTGGCCGAGGCCGCCCGCACCAACACCGACGCCCTGGTCGAGCTGAGCGAGCACGGCCCCACCGACTCTCACTCCGCCGCCGGACCCGCGCAGGCGGGGCGGCGGTGGCTCAGCGTGGTGTTCCTTCAGGGCGAGGAGGCCGATGCGGTGCTCGACCTGATCGATCGCGACGGCACCGACGCAGCCATCGAACACCTGGCCCAGTGGGACTACGGTGACGAGACCACCGATGCGGCGTTGGAGAACGGGTACGTCTACGACGACCAGCCCCCGGCCAGCGGCACCGACCAGAGCGTCACCGCCGAGGGCTACGCGGTGACCTACAATCACGCCCTCGGCCACGTCGGCCTCTATCGGCAATTCGACACCCCACCCGACCTGGCACTCCTGGACGACCCGCCCGTGCCGGCCAGCATCAGGACGGGGCCGTCGCATCGTGCGCAGCAGGCAGCGCACGAGGGACGTGAGGCGCGGCGTGCGGCATTGGGCGTGGACCGCGACTGGTTCACCACCCCCTCCCGCGGCTCAGCCGGTTCGGGGCGGGAGTTGTCGCTGTGAGCGGCACCGAACGGGAGCGACTGCACACCTCGGTCCTCGTCGCCCCGGCCAAGGAACGCCGACGGCTGCGCAAGCAGCGTCGCCAGGCCGCCGCAAGGCTCCAGGCCGAGCAGCGTGCCGCCGAGAAAGCCACAGCGAAGGAGAAGGCGGAGGCGGATCGGGCCGAACGCCGCTCCACCACCTACCTGCCCGCTGCCGGTGAAGCCGTCCCCGCGGCGCTGCGCACGCCGGGCCGGTTCCGGCTCCCGCGCCACCAAGACACCTCTGCGACGTTGGCGGGGGCGTATCCGTTCGTCGCCGAAGGCGGCCTCGGCTCCGATGGGGTGTTCGTCGGCCAGGACCTCTATTCGGGTGGCTCGTTCGTCTACGACCCCTGGGTGCTCTACGCCCGCGGGATCATCACCGCGCCCAACGTGGTGCTTGCCGGAATCGTGGGCTCCGGCAAGTCCTCCCTCGCCAAGTCCCTCTACACGCGCAGCCTGCCGTTCGGGCGCCGCGTCTACGTCCCCGGTGACCCCAAGGGCGAGCACACCGCGGTCGCCGAAGCCGTCGGCGGACGGGCGATCGTCCTCGGCCACGGGCTGAACACTCGACTCAATCCCCTCGATGAAGGACACCGACCCGGTGGTCTCACCGATGAGCAGTGGACGACAACCGTGGCCTCTCGGCGTCGTGACCTGATCGGCGCGCTGGCCGAGACAGTCTTGGCCCGCGGGTTGACACCATTGGAGCACACCGCCATCGACCTCGCCCTCACCACCACCGTGCGAGAGAACGACGTGCCGATCCTGCCAATGGTCGTCGACCACATCCTCAACCCGACCGACGACACCGATGGGCGACTCGCGGAGGACGGTCGTCTCGTCGGCCACGCCCTGCGCCGCCTGGTGGCTGGCGACCTTCAGGGGCTCTTCGATGGCCCATCGACCGTGGCCTTTGATCCGTCGTTGCCGATGATCAGCCTCGACCTGTCCCGCGTCACCGAGAACTCCACGCTCATCAGCGTGTTGATGACATGCAGTAGCGCGTGGATGGAGTCCGCGCTGCTGGACCCGAATGGAGGCCAGCGGTGGGTGATCTACGACGAAGCCTGGCGGCTGATGTCCCATCCCGCGCTGTTGAAGCGGATGGACGCGCAGTGGCGGCTGGCACGGCATTACGGGATCGCGAACATGCTGATCTTCCACAAGCTCACCGACCTGGACAACGTCGGCGACCAAGGTTCGGCGATGCGCGCGTTGGCCTCCTCGCTGCTGGCGAACGCGGAGACGCGGATCATCTACCGCCAGGAATCGGACCAGCTCGGCGTCACAGCCTCCACCCTCGCCCTGACCGGCACTGAGCAGAAGCTCCTACCCGGGCTGGGCACGGGTCAGGGGTTGTGGCGGATCAAGGACAGGTCCTTCGTTTGCCAGCACCAACTCCATCCTGCCGAGTTGGAAGCCTTCGACACTGGGCTCCGTATGACCGGCAACCCCCAAAGTTCACAGATCCTGACGCCTGATTCGAGCGACGACGCCGATCGGGGCCTGCTGTGAGGGGTGGTGGGGTGGCAATCTTCGGGGAAGGGTGCGTGGTCGTCACAGCGCCAGCCGGGCTTGCGCTGGTCTAGCGTCCAGCCGGACCCGCGACGTCAGGCACATGAGCCGCCTTCGGCGCCGTTGACGGAACCCGGGGAAGCGGGGCGACGAGGGGCGTTCTGATAACGTGGTTGCTGGCACTCTGAAGTGCCCTCGCGCAGTCGATGACGAAGTGCTCGTCTGACACATTCGCGGAGAGGACTGGCCCCGGCCAGGACATGTCCGCGGTGGAGATTGCGCAACCGACCCCTGACCAGGGGGTGGGTTGTGTTCACCATGCCGCGAATGCGGCGCGAGAGAAGGGTGGGACATCGTGTCCACAACGAAGACAGACAAGTCGACGAAAGACCTGCGGGCGGTCCTGGACAAGATCGCCGGATGGCCGGAACCGTACGCCAAGATCGGTGCCAGGCTGCACGAGACGATCCTGAGCGCCGGGCCGAAGCTCAAGCCACGCATCTGGTACGGCATGCCCGGCTACGCCACCGGACGCAGCGCCCCGGTGCTGGTGTTCTTCCGCGTCGACGACGGGGTGATGTCACTCGGCCTGTCGGAGAAGGCCACAGTCGAACGCGAACCCGGCAGCACATTGCGCCCCTCTGCCTGGTTCCTCGACGAGATCGACGACGCCACCCTCGCAAAGATCGCAGACCTCGTGCGCACCGCGTTCTCCTAAGCAGGAACCGACGGCCTACTCGGCCATCGGCCCCTTGACCCGGACAAGCGGCACGTCGGCGCCCCCAGTGGGAGGGCGCCGACGTGCCACAGCAGGATCGAGCAACGTGCTGGAGACACTCGTCAGGACACCCCTGAGCAGTCGTCTCAGACGTCGAAGGTGGCGACGACCAGAGCGTGGTCGGAGTAGGGCGAGTCCCGGCGCGTGTTCGGAAGGTCGTCGATCGAGGCCAGCGGTTCACCACCGGTCAGCGTGGTCGCCTCAGTTGTCACTTGGCGGGTGGCGTTGGTGACGAACAGGTGGTCGATCAGCTCACCGCGGCCCCGGTAGACGCGGGAGAACCGCAACTCCTCGGGGATCAACGGAGCCAGGTTGAACAACCGGTGCGCATCGCCCTGATCGGGGCGGTTCTCACCCGGTGTGCCGATCTCACTACCGGCGGGTCCGTGGATGATCTGGGTGGTCGCCGCCTGGACCTCGTCATTGAAGTCACCAGTCACGACCACATGCCGCTCATCGCCCTCGCCGTCGATCAGCTCGTCGGCGAAGCCGCGGACGGCCACGGCCTCGGCCGCGCGCCGGTAGAGCCCGTAGGCGCCGTAGCGGGCTCGCTCGGCCTCATCCCTGGGTGTGAAGCGGCCACCGGGGTAGGTGATCAGCTTGGACTTCAAGTGCACGCTGACCACATCCACCCCCACACCGTCCGGTGAGTGCACTCGTATGTGGAGGGCGCCGCGTCCCATCGCTGTCAACGCCGTCTGGTTGTCATCGACCGGGACGCCTTGCAGCTCGGACGGGATCGCATCGTGCTCACTGACGATCTCGATCGGCAGGCGGGACACGATGCCGTTACGGATGGTGTGCGGGGTCGCGAACTTCGTCGACAGCTCACCTGTCCACCCCGAGCCGAGCGCGTCGATCAGCGCGGCGAAGGCGTCCTCATCGCCGACTTCCTGGACCGCCACCACATCCAGCCCGGCATCGGTGATCGTCGCAGCGAGCCCGGCGACCTTCTCGGCGAACACACCCTGCTCGCTCGGGCCATAGCCGGCACCTGGGGTGAACAGGTTCTCCACATTCCATGTCCCTACCCGCATCCCACGCACCCCCGTTCTTCATGCAGTCGTTCTGGGGTTGACGCTACGGGGTGGAGATGACCTTCGGGTGAACTCACCCACGCCCCGCATCGAGGCTCGCGCTGGGTGGGGTGGTGCACCTGGCCGGTATGGGTTCCTCTGCCGATTCGCCTTCTCGACGCCGCCGCAGCACCCCGCCGGATGAGCCGCCGCCGGTGGTGCTGCCGCACGTGGTCATCACCGTCACCCAGACCGGCGCCCTAGACGTCGCCGTCGACGGTGCCACGTTCCCGCCACCAGAGAGCGGAGCGTGGACACGCAGCACCTTCGGCCCGCTGCTGGACGCGATCACTGAGGACCGGAGGGTCGCGGTGCGCATCGAGGTCCGCGAAACCGACGGCAGCGTGTTCACCGACCTCATCCACGCCCGCAAACCCACGCCACCCACACCAGCAGAAGCCGAGTCGAAAGACCCACGAGGCACGCGCTCCAAGACCAGGGGCAAGCACGCGCCGGACCTGGTGGAGGTCACCGGCGAGGGGTTCGTGCCCGGCGAGGACGTGGCGGTCGCGGTCATCGTCTCCCACATCGGCGCCACCGGCACCGGTCATGCTCGTGCCCTGCTCGACACCGCCCAGTTCAAGTCGGCGCTGCGAGAGGGCACCGGGGAGGTCATTCTCTTCGGCCGCGTCTCCGGCACCACCGTGGTTCGGCGGCTGCTATGAGCACACCGCGACAGACCGGGAGCATGGGCGAGGAGCTGACCAACGCCGCATTAGTCGCCCTGATCGGTGCCTTCGGTTTCGCGCTGATCCTGCGCGCCGCAGGGTCGGTGGCGGCGTTCCTGACCGGCACACCCCAACCGGCCACCGGGCCGGTCTCTGGCTTCGGGGTGCTGCTCCACCCCGGCGACCCGGCGACGGCGCTGGAGGCCGAAGGCCTGAACCCGGCCGCGTACTGGCTCGTCACCGCGCTCATGCTTACCGCACTCACCGCTGCCGGCGCGTGGGTATGGGTGCGGCTCCGACGCCGGTCCCGGAAGGTCGAGACCGACCCGCGGCGCCTGGCCGGCACCGCCACCGGCCCCGAGGTCACTCAGACCGCCTCAGCCAAGGCGCTGCTGCGCCGCGCCGGGACACTGCGCCCCTCACTGGATGCCCCCGACCCGGCCGACGTCGGCTACCTGCTGGGCCGTTCACGAGGCAAGCAGGTGTGGGCGAGCGTGGAGGACTCGATCCTGCTCATCGGACCCCCAAGGTCAGGCAAGGGCCTGCACGTGGTCATCAACGCGATCCTCGACGCACCCGGTGCCGTGGTCACCACCTCCACGCGGCCGGACAATCTCACCGCCACCCTGCGTGCCCGTGAGCGGGGCGGGCGGCCGGTGGCGGTGTTCGACCCCCAGCACCTCGCCGAGGGCATCCCCGCCGGGATGCGCTGGTCACCCATCCGCGGCTGCCACGACCCGCTGACAGCGATGATCCGAGCCACCGGCCTGGCCACCGCCACCGGACTCTCGGCCGGCGGGGTCGAATCCGGCGGGTTCTGGGAAGGCAAAACCCGCACCGCCCTCCAAGCCCTCCTGCACGCCGCAGCACTGGACCACCGGCCACCCGCCGAGCTGTTCCGCTGGACCCTCGACCCCACCGCCGCAGCCGAAGCCGTCGCCATCCTCACCAACACCACACAGGCCGCCACCGGATGGGCCGACTCCCTCGGGGCGATGATCGACTCCGACCCCAAAACGAGGGACTCGATCTGGCAAGGCGTCGCACTCGCTCTCGGCGCGCTGGCCGACCCGCGGGTGCTCGATGCCGTCTCGCCGGGGCCGGGCGAGGGCTTCGACCCGGAGACCTTCATCCGCCAGCGCGGCACCCTCTACCTGCTCGCCACCGGAGCCGGAGCAGGCGCATCGGCAGCATTGGTGGCGGCGTTCGTGGAAGATCTGATCGAGACGGCCCGCCGGATCGCTGCCCGCTCACCGGGTGCACGTCTGGACCCACCGCTGCTGCTGGCACTCGATGAGATCGGCAACCTCGCGCCACTACCGTCTCTGCCGACGTTGATGGCAGAAGGCGGCGGCACCGGCATCACCACACTCCCGGTCTTGCAGTCCCTCGCCCAGGCGCGGGAGAAGTGGTCGGACAACGCCGCCGGCGCCATCTGGGACGCCAGCATCGTCAAGATCATCCTCGGCGGCGCCTCCAACAGCCGAGACCTCCAAGACCTCTCCACCCTGATCGGCGAGAGGGACGAGTACACCGACAGCGTGACCCTCGGCGACCACGGGACGCGATCGAATCAGCGTTCGGTGCGCCGGGTGCCGATCCTGCCGCCCGACCGGATCAGGACCCTCCCGTTCGGCACCGGTGTCACCCTGCTGCGCTCGGCGCCACCGATCGTCACCGATCTGCGTCCTTGGCCCTCGCGGTCTGATGCCGCTCAGCTCAAGGGTGACCGGGCCGAGGTCGAGACACTGCTGCGCCGACCCGGCTCCTGAGTCAGCGAGACGTGAACAAGGGAGCGCACCTGTCTGTCACACGGGCCGCCAGCCCGGTGGCTTAACGCACAGACAAGGAGCACTCTCATGTCGATCGACACCCAGCAGGCCGTCTCGGGGTTCATTGCGACCGAGCCGCGGCTGACGTACTCCGATGACGGGGTCCCGCGGTTCTACGCACGAATCGGTATCGAGCACTCGCGTCAGGAACCGGATGGATCATTCACGCAGCTCGACCCGACGTTCCACGACATGACCGCGTTCCGCAAGGCCGCCGAGGAGGGCGTCGCCCGGTTCCGCAAGGGCGACAAGTTTATTGCGACCGGCCGGGTCCACGAGTACACCTACGACAAGGACGGCCAGAGCGTTGAAGCTGAGGAGTTCATCGTCAGGCGTTTCGGCCACGACCTGGCCCGCACCCGCTACGACGTCGACCGAACACCCCGCCGGCAGGCTCCCAGCCGTGAGACACCCGCACGTGAAGCGCCCGCCTTCGAGACCAACGCGCAGCCAACGCGGGCCAGCCAGGCACCGAGCCTCGGAATGTGAGCGGTACGGAGATGAGCGACTACGTCCCCGAGCCCGACTCGGCCGACCTCGACGACGACTTCGTGGGCGAAGAGCCCACTGCGGAGCCGCCACATCCGGTCAACTGGAATCTGCTCTCCGCGCATGACCTGGAACAGGAATGGTTGGCGCTGAACCGCTGGGTGGACTGGTTGCGGCACACCTACGGACTCCCGGCGAGTGTGGTGCCGCCGTTCTGGCACCACCACCCTGAACTCCTCTGGGAGTTGTCTGCTCTGCACCTGCATTGGCTGGGTGCCTACGATCCCGAGCAGAACGCCAGCGCCCCGGTCGGCTGGCACCGTGACTTCGCCGACGCCCGGCAGCGCCTACGTGATTGGGTCTCCGCCTCCGGCACCCGCATCGATCGCGACCGGCCCACCCGGCAGACGACCTGGCCCGGTGAACCATCCGCGCCGCCGGTCGAAGACGTTCTCATCGAGGACCGCGACGCTGAGTTTGTCGAGTTCGTCTACGCGCAGGTCGCTGAACGCGAGGCGCAAGAGGAAGAGTTCTACCGAACCCTCGATGCACGTACCGGGGAAGTGCGATGAGCACCGCCCCGAGCATGAAGGAACGCACCGAACTTGACCGACTCCGACAGGCTGGCCGGGAACTCGGTGCGTCCTTCATGCCGCTGACCAAGCGGCAGGCTGCCGCGGTTCGCACTATCCTGATCGGCTCCACTGGTAAGAGTCAGGAACAGCAAAGCGAGGCGTGATCTTGATCCGGTCGGGATCGAAGATGCCCCCGAGCTGGCGGGCCTTCACGATGCGGATGTCGAACAGCATCTTCACCAGTCGCCGCTTCTCCAGCAGCACCAGGCCCTCCCAAGCCGTGTCGAGGTCTTGAGTTCGGACCAGTTCGAGGAGCCCCGCGTCAGACACAGGAGGCACCGCGGCTTTCGCTGCCTGCTCGATCTGCGGGTTCAGGCGCCGCTCGATACTCGACAGCATCGTCAAGCTGATGGCGCCCTCGGCATACTGTTCGGCAGCCTCGTCCAGACGCTGTCGCAGTGCCGCCAGGCGCTCTTCGGCCTCGCCGACACGCTCGCTCCAGCTCTCATCCGAGGCGGCAATGACTGCCATGCTCTCGGGCTCGGAAAGCCACCCCAGGAGCGCGCCGACGACGAACGCATCAGTTCGATTGACATCGATGCTGACCTTGCGGCATCCGGCGATCGGGCAGACGTAGTTGTTCCGGGAGCTTCCGTCCTTGCGCGGGATCACGCCGTTGAGGCGGACCAACGGGCGTGAGCAGTAGCCGCACTTCGCGATGAACGACAGCAGCCACTTGGGGTGGCTGTGGTTGTCCTCTTCGACATAGCGCGTGCGGACCGCGCGATCCGACAGTACGCGGTTGACCTCTTCCCATCGCTCTCGCGGGATGATCGCGGGCCAATCAGCATCGCCGATCACTTCACCCCGGTACTTGCGCAGTCCGGCGATCGTCGGGCTCTTCAGCAGTTGCCGCAACGAGGAGTTCATCCAGCCGCGGGAGTGATCGCTGGTCGGCTTCATCGGCGTCGTGACGCCTTGCTTGTTCAATCGAGTGACGATCGCGTTCATCGGGACGCCGCTCAGAATCTCGTCCACCGCGTTGACGATGATCGCTGCCTTCTCCGGGTCGATCTCCTGGCGGAGCAAGGCACCCGTGCGCTCGTCGTAGACCCTCCGGTATCCATAGGGCAAGCGGCCGTGCGGTCGACCCTTCTGGGCGTTGAGACGGACCGTCCGGAGCTGTCGTTCACGGATGACCGCGGCATCCTTCTCCGCGGTCAGGAACTCCAGCCCCATCATGAACGCGTCGTCGCTGCGCTCGAAGTCATAGACCCGACCACGTGTCAGGTACAGGACGCCGGCTTCCTGACACGCGGCACGGAGCTGGACGTAGGCGAGAAGTTCGCGGCCGGCCCGGGACGGCTCCCATGTGACGAAGGCGTCGTACTCCTTTGACGCGATGAGTTGTAGTGCTTCCTCGAAGCCCTCCCGCTCGCGGGTCCGCCATTGAGAGGCGGAGCGGTTCGCGTCGGTGATTACCTTGCCGACATGCCAGCCCTGCTGGTCGCACCAGGCGCGGCAGTCGGTCTCTTGGTCGTCGGTGGCGCGCATCAGGTAGTGGCGGTCCATTGAGGCTCGGGTGTAGATGAGTGCTGTGGTCTCCATAGCAGTAGGTGCTCTTCTCTGTATCTGCTATCGGAGTGCTTGGTGAGCCCACCAACGATCTGGACACTGACACGCTGGCCGCGATGGAGGACCTGCTCGACCGCTGGCCGGGCACGCTGATCGTGGTCTCCCACGACCGGTACCTGCTTGAGCGGGTCACCGACCACCAGGTCGCGCTGCTGGGTGACGGCAAGGTCCGTGCCCTGCCCGGCGGAGTGGAGCAGTACCTGGCGATTCGTGAGACGGCAGAGAAGTCGATGACCGCGGAGCCTGAGACTGCTAAAACCGCAGGTCAAAGATCGAAAAAGAAACTCTCTGGTGCTGAGCGTCGTGCGGCTGAGAAAGAGCTGGCCTCGCTGGAACGTCGCATCGAACGCCTGCAGCAGCAGGCGGTTGATAATCGTGCCGAGCTTGCCGACCTCGACCAGTCCGACTATCAGCGACTTTCGGCTGAGATGGCGAAAATCACGGCTTTGGAGGATGAAGCGGAAAGCCTCGAAGAGCGTTGGTTGGAGCTATCTACTCTATTGGAGTGACTGGTGATCCTCGGAACCCAGGACACACCAGAGTCTCCACAAAACCCAGGGCGCTTCACCATTGCGTCCACCCAAGTGTTTTTACGGGAACACGCATAGATGTGTCGTGTTCGTGTTCTGCCTCCTCGCCGTCGTCATCAGCGCTTGCTTCGCGGATGATCGTGGCGAACGGCTCGGCAAGCCTGGGGGCGTAGTTGTTGTTGTCGCGTCGCGTGCGCTGAGGAGCCCCCGTTCAATGGCAAGCCTCCGACAGGAGCGGCGCTTCAGTATGCGCTCATCGCGAAGCGCCCTTACGAGTTCACCAGCGACGACGTGCTGTTCGAGGTGTACATGTCTCGGCAGGCTGTACCGGAGGAGGATCGAGCGTTGGCGCGCGAGGCGTTCTTCGCTAGATCGCAGGCGTGCCTTCGTTCTTCGCCGCTCGGAAAGCGGTACGGCTGGGGCATCCATCACAACGCCGAGAGCAAGATCGCGCTTGTGCCGCTCGGGTCCGACGAGTACCGGAATCTCGCCGCCGATCCCGAGGTGAAGCAGACCAAGGCGATGCGCTCAAGACGAGTGTGATTGAAGCCTGGGATGCGGGCGAGGTCACTCGGTGGGCAGCGAGCGACGGTAGTTGCTGGGGGTGAAGCCGAGGCTGGTGCGGAAGTCGTTGGTCAAGTGGGCGTGATCGGCGTAGCCGAACTCGTGCGCGAGCGCGGTCAGGTCGAGGCCGGGGTCTTGGCGAAGCCGTTCCGCGGCTTCCTGGAGTCGGCGACGGCGAATCAGGGCGGCCGGTGGTAGCCCGACGTACTTGGCGGCGAGGCGTTGCAGGCTGCGAGTCGAGATGTGCAGATGTGCGGCGAGGTCGGTCACGTTCAGCAGGGCCGGATCGGTTTCGGCGGCCTCGACCATCCGGTTGGCGAGCAGCGCGTCGTCGCTCGGCGCGCCCAGTCGGTTCTGCAGCCAGTCGGTGAAGGCGGCGATCGCGGCGCGGCGGCGTTCGTCTGCCGGGGCATCGGCGCTCATGGCGGAGCGGACGGCAGCGGCGAGGTCCGGAAGCTCCGCCTCCCGGTAGGCGTCGCGGAACAGTGCCGCATCCCCCACCAGCGGGGGTGTCGCGGCAGGGCGCAGCAGCGCACCCACCGCCCAGCCCCGCCCGGTCAGGTCGCGGTAGGAGGCGCGAGTTGTTGGGCCTGAGATGCCGATCGTGCTGTTCTCGACGACGAGGTTGGCGGCCGGGAACCCGATCAAGTGCTGCCGTGAGCTGCGTCCGGGCTCGATGTCCCATTCAGGAATCCAGAACCACCGCACGAACACCGCGAGGTCACCCGTGACCGGCTTGCGGTGGAACGTCGGGAGTCGGGTCGGGTACAGCACCCCGCGTGAGGCCGCTGGGATCTCAATCATCCGACTAATTTTATCCGGTCGGCATCTGGCGCGAATCTACAAGCCCGGTCATCGGCCGCCCGCGTAGCTTTGGATGCATGGCAGCAGCAGCGCACGGCGAGCACACCGACCACGGCACCCCTAACGGGGCCAGCAGCATCACCCCGTTCCTCGCGATCCCCGGGGCGCGTGAGGCGATCGGCTTCTATCGGGACGTGTTCTGCGCCCGTGTGGTCGACGTGACCGAGATGGGCGGCGTCGTGGTCCATGCCGTGCTCGACTTCGGGCACGGGCTGCTACAGCTCGGTGAACCCGTGCCCGACTATCACCTTGTCGCTCCGCCGGCCGGGGATGACGACTGCTACTCGCTCAGCCTGTATGTGCCCGACGTTGATGCGGTCGTTGCTTCAGCCGAAGCCGCCGGAGCAACCATCCGTGAGCCGACCGCCGACTTCGTCTCCGGCGACCGATACGCCAGCATCCGTGACCCCTTCGGCGTCCGCTGGTCCGTCATGACTCGCATCGAGGACATCTCCGAGGACGAGAGCGCCCGCCGCGTCGCCGAATGGGCCGCCGCACAGGAGTGATGGGCAACTTCGCGATCCATCTCATGCGGTGCCTGCGCGCCGAAGCGTCATGCCCGGTGAACGGCGCCCCTGCTACCTTTTCTGCCGAGTCTTGACCCAGACTGTTCCCCGGTGAATCCTGAACTGCTTGGCGAGGGCGACCACACTGACGCCTTGCGCGGGCTGTTTGCATAGCGTCCACTTCCTCGTCTGTGAGGCGTGTTCGAGGTCGTTTCTTTGGTTCCGCCGACGCACCGATCAGCGGGTCATCGGAGTCCACGGTGGGGTCAGCATCCCGACGGTGGGCTTGAATTTACGCGGAAACAAGCCTCTCAACCCGTGGTCGCGTGTTCCCGCAGTGCTCAATTGCTTCCACAGCGTTCTGCGGGACTTCGCCCCGCACCCCACCTGAAGAGACTGCAGATCAGCGGCCCTTTCCGGTAGAGAAGAGGGCCGCTGTTGTTTTCCGGAAGGTACCTGACTGTAGTGATCTGGTAGTAACGCGTAGTAGTTCGTATGAAGTCGAGTGTGTCCTACGTATCCCAGAAGATCCGTATGATCCAGGAGTTCTCGATCAGCCGATCGTCCAAGAAGCTGGGAGTGAGGCGTTCCTGGATAACCTCGGATCAAACGGCGTATCTCGCGCGCTGGATTACACAAACAACGGGGTCGGTTGGGCCAAGCAGCGGACCCCGTTTTGATGCAGCGACGGCGCCTCAGCCAAGAGGCATGGCAGGCTTCACGACGGGATGACATTACTATTCAGGGGATGGGGCCTGCCGCTCTGCCTGGCATATAGGTGCGTCGTCCGCATGGGTCTGCTGGAAGTGCTTTAGGGTGCAAGTGCAGCCAGAGGTGCGGTGATGGTCCCGTTGTCGGTTACGAGAAGGGGACCGGTCCCAGTCACGACGAGCTTGAAGGTGGGCTCGCCCATCTCAATTGTATCAACTTGCTCGATGATGGTGTTCAGCGTCTCAACGCCAGCTGCAACCTGCCTGCCGCCGAGTTTGACCTCGACTGCGCCCCACCTGCCATCGAGCAACGTGATGATCGCATCGATCTCCTTGTTGTAGGAATCCCGGTAGTGGGTAACCTCGCCGTCTAGTGGGGACGCAAGGACAGTGAGGTCGTGGATCACAGCACTTTCGAACAGTATGCCCAAGGTTTTAAGATCGCTCCGGAGCTGTGCGGGACCTGCACCAAGTGCTGCAGCGGTAAGTGCTGGGTCAACCAGATGGAGTTTGGGTGAAGTCCGAACGCGGGCTCGGGAGCGCAGTGTGGGACTCCACACCTGTTGCGGCTCAACGATGAACAGCTGCTGCAGCAGATTGACATAGTTGCTGACCGTCTCTTCGTCAATCCTGGGAGCTATGGCGCGTACATCAGCCGCCAAAGTCTTGTATGTGACCTCTGAGGCAACGGATCGCGCCAAAGCGGCGATGAGCTGCTTAATCACTGCTGGCTCGTGGAGGACTTTGGCGATGCGCTGGAGGTCAGCTCTTGCCACGTCATCGATGTAGGCACGCAGACGCGCGGCAGACATGTGTGTGGTTTTGAGCCGTCATCCCAGGGAATCCTGGACGCAGGATGCTTTCAATGACGACGTCTAGATCTGGTGCGGCCTCGAGACTCGAGGAGGGGACGTTCGCTCTCAAACAGTGAAGCAAGACTCACGTTTTGCGAGGGGGCTCGAGCTTCTCCCACCACGACATGGTCCGTCCAGAAGGCCTTGAGTTTCTGGATCGTCGACGAAGGTGTACGAGTTTGCAGCGTTTAGCGCGGTCATGGTCTTTCCACTGGCCCGCGCTTACTCAATGACAACTGCGCCGGTGGTCTCAAGAGCACTCGGCAACGCCGAGTCGATAATGCGGGGGCGATACTCATGTCCGACTACCTTGGACGTGTCCACGCAGTAACACTACCCCAATGCCGACGGTTGCAGGGTGTTCATCCGGACGATTGTAGGATCTAGATTCGGATAATTGCAGGAATCCTGACCGCTCAGATGTGTCCTGTTTGTGACGTGGGGGGGGGTTCCCCTACTCCCGTCTGACTCGTGGTTTTGTCGATCAGGACCTGCTCGACCGCTGGCCGAGCACGCTGATCATGGTCTCCCACGACCGGTACCTGCTGGAGCGAGTCGCAGATGACTGCGGCCAGCCAGAGCGTGGATCTGAAGCAGCTGGCGACACTGCAGAAAGAGCTCGATGGAGTGGTTTCGGAGCTGGCCGAGGTCGAGGAGGCCTGGCTGGAAACCAGCGATACCGCCGACAGGTAGGGCTGTCCGGTTGGCAGCTTCCTGCTCCGGAGAAAGCCCACACCGGCCCCACCGCCCACCAGCTGAGCGCTCTTCCGTATAGGGTGACTAATTAATGGGTGACGTATTCGCAGGTCGCTACGAACTGGTCGACCCGCTCGGGGAGGGTGGCGCCGGCGTGGTCTGGCGCGCCTGGGACCGCAAGCGCCAGCACTACGTGGCTGCCAAAGTGTTGCGCCAGGTAGACGCCTCATCCCTGCTGCGCTTCATGCGCGAACAGTCCATGCGGCTGGACCACCCCCATGTGCTGGCCCCCACCGGATGGGCCGGCGAGGACGACAAAGTACTCTTCACCATGCCGATCGTCCCCGGCGGCTCGGTCTCGACCCTGGTCAGCGACTTCGGTCCGCTGCCTGCCCGGCTCACCGCAGTGCTGCTGGACCAGCTGCTGGCTGCCCTGGAGGCCATCCACGCCGAGGGAATCGTGCACCGCGACATCAAACCCGCCAACCTCATGCTCGATGCCACCGGCCGGGACATCCCCCGAGCCTGGCTGGGCGATTTCGGCATCGCCGCCGGTGACGACGCCCCACGACTGACCCAGGGCCCCTTCGCCATGGGCACCCCCGGCTATGTGGCCCCAGAGTGCCTCCACCAGGGCTGGCAGCCCGATGCCCGGGCCGATCTCTACGCCGCCGGAATGTGCGCGGTGGAGATGCTCACCGGACTCAGCCCCGAGGCCGATACCCATGTGCTCCAGGCCCTCTCCCAGGCCGACCGCGATGATATCCCCGAAGGGCTCATCCGGGTGGTAGCCAGACTCGGTAATGCGGTGATCACCGAACGCTACGCCTCAGCCAGTCATGCCCGCAGCGCACTGGCTGCTACAGGTCTGCTGGAGTCCAGTTCGCCCGAGGATATCCTCGGCGAGGTGGAGGTCTTTGAGCATGTGCCCGAGCTGCCCGAAGGCTGGAGCCCCAAGGGCCCCATGGGGCAAACTGCTGACGCACAGCCGGCCCCGGAGGAGGTCCCGGCCACCGGAGATTCCCTGCCCACCCAGCTGATGGCGGACACCTTGGACCAGACGACAGGCCCCAGCCCCACCCAGGTGCTGCCGTCCCAGCCAGCGCAGCAGCCTTCTGCTCCTACACAGGCGCCAACGCCGCCCAGCCCACCGGAGTCAACCGGGGGCCAGCCCTACGCCTATGCCCCGGTGCCGCAGCTGGGCCTGAACGACCGCAACACCCGGCGCGGGGCAGTGCTGCAGGCCCCGCCGGAGCACTACACCCCGGCTGCCTTCGGGCAGCAGCCCTTCCCAGTCCAGCCCCAGCAGCCATCCCCCCAGGCCCCGCCACGGAAGGGACAGGGTTTGGCGATCGCGATGATTCTGTTCGGCCTAGGGTTTGTAGTGCTGGCCGCCGTGCTCTTCCTCGCCCTGGACTGAGCAGCCTCAGCTAGGCGGACTGACGCATCACCCGGGCCAGGAACAGGCCGCCGGCACCCACCAGCAGCAGGCCGAAGGCCCCCAGACTCAGCGCCACCCCTTGACCGGTGCTGATCCCGCCGGTCTGATCAGCGGCCCCCGTGCCGTCCTGGCCGTTCTCATCCCCGGGGAGCTCGGGGTCGCCGTTGCCGCTGCCATCCCCTGCCGGAGTGACCGGCAGCTCATCGTACTCCGGAACCGTCTCATCGAAGGCGTCGAAGACATCAGCAGTCAGCCGGTAGGGGACCTCGAAACTCTCCGTGTCGTCGTCCTCTGACGGCGGGTCCATGGCCACCACTACAAAGTACTCACCCGGCATGGTGGTGTGGCGGGCGTTGGACCCAGCCTGGGTGCCGGCAAACCGCCCCGGCCAGGTGATCGGATAGGACAGGGCACGCAGAGTGGTGGCCTCGGTGTGATGGATCCAATTGGAGAGGTTCTGTTCGCTCGGCGCACGGGTGCCGCCTGGTGTGGTGGCGCCGCGGAACGGGCTGATGATCGAAACCTCAGCCTCAGCCCAGCGGCCCAGCTCCTCCGAGAGGGCACTGCTGGGCTCCGGGAAGAACACCTCCGCCTGGATCTGCTGGTTCCAGTCGGCACTGACCCGGTAGACGTGCACCTGCCCGGGCTCCAGAGCGGCATCGTAGGTGGTGCCCGGATCCAGCATCGGGGCACTGTGCAGGGAGGTTCCCGGTTCGATCGGGTTCTCCTCACCGCGCTGGCGCTGCAGCTCATGCCAGACCAGGCCCTCGGCACCCCAGTGGTCGCTGTCATCCTCGAAGCCTGCGCGCAGCTCATCACCATTGAGCGGATCAGGCTCCTCGGCGACGACCAGCTCATAGTTCTCACCCACCAGCTCCCCGTTGGGAGAGCTGACCAGAAGCAGCAGCTCTTCAGCGCTTCCGCAGGCCGGCACCGCCCGGAAATCCTCCTCATCCTGCGGGGCCGTGGCGCGGATCTGGGCCCCGCGCAGCAGATTGCCGGCACTGGTGGTCTCCCAGTCCAGACGCTCAGATTCACAAGTGTCGCCGTCGAAGGTGCTCAGCTCGATCTCGGCATCATCGGTGAACTCACCCTGCTCGTCATAGGTGGTCAGGCCCACGTACAGGGTGGAGTCCGCCATAGTCCGCTGGACTCGGAAGTACTGAGTCTCGGGCTCGAAGGTGCTCAGGTAGTAGTTGCCGGGATGCAGCTCAGGGCCGTTGTCCTGATGGGTGCCGCCCTCCACCCGCTCGCCCTGCAGCACCTCAGTGTCCGGCGGCGGGGCCTCGCTCGCTTCGCCCTCCTCAGCGGTCGCCGCCGGCGGCGCCAGCATCGCTGTCAGCGCCCCTGTGAGGCCGAGCCCGGTGAGAACTCTCCGTGCTCTGCTCTGTGTCATGGTCATTCTTCCTGGTATCTCCCGCCTAGTCCCCGTCAGTTCTGGGTCCCATTATTGCTGTTCTGGCGGGTGAAGTTCTGACCCAGCCGAGGGGTCAGCTCTTCTTCATAGCGCGGGCCAGTACGACGCCGCCCCCAGCCAGCAGGAGCAGCCCCAGGGCAGCTAAGCCCAGCAGCAGTCCCGTTGTCCCGGAGAAAGCACCGGTCTGCTCAGCGGCCACCGGCTCATCCTCCTCCTCGGTCTCATCAGTGCCAGCAGCACTGTCCCGGCCAGCTTCAGGGGAGTCCGCGTCGTCGTCCTCGTCCTCTTCCTCCAGAGCGGCGTCTTCCTCCTCGGTGATGTCCTGGGTCTCCTCATCCTCGGCAGAGGCGGGCTCGGCATAGACCGGCTCGGCGTCAGTGCCGTCGGAGACAGTCTCCACGTGGAGGTAGAAGGGCAGCAGGGCGGAAGTGTTGGGATCGGAGTACTCGCCCACATTGACCACCACATAGTAGTCACCGGCCACCGTCGTGTTGCCCAGCTCTGTCCGGGAGTAGTTGTTCGGGGTGCGGTTGTTGTACTGCACCGGGTAAGTCTGCACCTGGGCGGTCTGCTCACCGCCGGTGCCGAAGCTGATCCCGTAGTAGGTGTGGTCATGATCGCGGGTGGTGGGATTGGGCACTACATCGGCCCGGTACGGGCTGATCACCTGGAGGTCGCTGGCGCCAATGTGCGGAGGTATCGGCACATTGGGCTCCTCCGGGAAGACCAGCTCCACCTGCAGATGCTCCCCCCATTCCACAGGAACGCGGAAGACCTGGCTTTCGCCCAGCAGCGAGGTGCCCGCGTAGGTGGTGCCCGGTTCGATCGCCACGGCATTGTTGAAAGAGTTGCCGCCTAGGATCTCCTCGGCGCTCTCGCGGTCCACCTCCATCTCCTGCCAGTCGATGTCGATCTCACCGATAGCCCCGGAGTAGCGCTCAGGGAGTTCCTCGGAGTTCTCGGCGGGGGGTTCCTCCCAGACCACGATCTCGAAAGGCTTGCCCTCGTAGCTCTCGTCCTCCTCCTGCATTTCCACCGCAAGGATCAGCTCATCAGTGTTGCCGCAGTCCTCGTGGGTGCCGCCCGGATCGGGCACTGAGGTCATCCCGCCTGTGCGCACCAGGGTGGCGCGGCTCGCGCTAGTTTCAGTGAGGTAGGTGTATTCGCAGGAGTCGAATTCATCACCGGTCCAGTCGGGTGTGCCCAGACGTGGGGTGATATGGGTGAAGGCCCGATCGCTGCTCAGATCGCGCAGCGTGGTCACGCCCACGTGGATGGTGGAGCCCTCGACGGTGCGGGGGATCCGGTAGAAGCGGCCGTCGCCGTGGATGGTGTCCAGGTACTGGGCACCGGAAGTCAGCTCCGGCAGGTCCCCGGAGATTTCGGTGGCGCCTTCTACGCGTTCGCCCTCCAGCTGGAAGGGTTCGAAGGCGCGCAGCGAGAGCCGTTCCAGCACAATGGTGAGCGTCTCGGCGTCGGTGGCATCGTAGTAGTCCCCGCCGCCGGCATCGGCGATGCACTGCAGCTGCTCGCGGGCATTGGCCGCATCAGAGTCCTGCTGGTCAATGTTGAAGCCCACGGTGTGGATCTGTAAGTCGATGCCCTGTTCCGCAATGGCCTGGGCGGCCTCGCAGGGGTCAGGGTTGCAGTTCTCCTCGCCGTCGGAGACCAGCACAATGGTGCGTGCGCTCTCGCCGGAGAAGTCCTCGGCGGCCTGCTCCAGGGCGTAGGCGATCGGGGTCATGGCGCCGATGGCGTCATACTCATCAATTGCACCGGAGAGTTCGTCGCGGTTGTCGGTGCCGATCTCCACAGCCAGGTGGGTATCCTCGCAGGCCTCGGGCAGGCTGGAGTCGGTGATATCGCCGGAGAAGATCCGCAGGCCCACCTGCTCGTGATCCTCCAGGGAGTCCACCACATCGGTGAGAGCGTCCTTGGCGGCGGCGATGCGGGTCTGGCCGCCGGCGTCGTCGTGCCGCATGGAGCCGGAGGCGTCCATGACCAGCAGAAGTTCGGCCTCCTCATAGTCCGGCTCTGGGAGATCGCTGTCTTCGGTGTCCTGGGCGTCGTCCTCAGTGCTGTCCGCGCCGTCGTTATCCTGGCTGCTCAGGGGGAGGGCCGCTGCAGTGAGATCCGCCTGGGCGGTGGGGGCGACAGTGGCGACCATGAGTGCGGCAAGCGCTGTGCCGAGCAAGGCGCGCAATGTACGGGTAGGAGAGTGGTGTGGGGGAGTGCTGTGCTGTTTCATCTGTGCCATTCCTTGGTGAGGGCGTCCATGTCGAACATTGACCACTGTTTGCATAAGCAAAGTTAGAACATTGCTGGAGCAAAGTCAAGGCTCTTTGGGTAGATGGTTTCGGCAAGGCTCCTGTGAGGCAATGGCGTAGACTTTACGGACGCAAAGGAATAGCAAAGGAGCGATCAGTGATGAGCGAGGTCACCGAGACCAACCGGGCAGCCCAGCGTGCGGCCTACGGGGAAGCGCTGAATGAGACCTTCGACCGGATTCGGGGCGCCTTCGGGCTCAATCAGGCCGGTTTGGCTGCCATCCTCGGCATCTCTGCGCCCATGCTCTCTCAGCTCAACAGTGCTCAGCGGGTCAAAATCGGCAATCCGGCGGTGCTCTCCCGGGTGCATCAGCTCAACGAGCTGGTCGACCAGCTGGCCGCCGGCCAACTGGAAGCCGAACAGGTGCCCGAGCGGCTGGAGCAGATCAAGAACTCCAAGGGCTCCATCGGCCGCACCACCCAGTTGATGGCAGAGCAGGCCTCCGACGCTGCTATTGTCGCCGGGATGCGCAACCTGCTGCGTGCTGTGGCCTCGGGCGCTGAGATCCGCGAGGCCGCCGAAACTTTGGAGGCCGCCCACCCCAAGCTGGCCGAGGTGCTGCGGATCTACGGCACCGGCCCCGCCCACCCGGCAGTGGAGCACTACACCGAGCACAAAGACCTGTTTTGAGTTAGTTGCCCTAGGGTGATAGTGACATAAACCACACGTGGAGCCAGCAATCAGGTTAGACTTAAGCTTCACAAAGGAATCACCGCACATTCAGCAACGATCTGAGGGGATCACTACCATGGCTGACGCAACCTACCTGCAGTCGCAAACCCCTATGACGCACCAGAACGAGGGGAAGAAGAAGTCTAAGAAGAAGTGGATCATTGGCGGTGTCATCGGTGTCTTCGTCCTGGGTGGAATCGGCGCAGCCTTGAGCGATGACGAGGAAGAAGACCAGGAACCAACCGCCGAAGAAGCCCCGGAGGAAGACACCGAAGCCGAAGAGGAAGAAGAGGACGAAGAGGACGAATCGGAAGAGCAGCTTGAGGTCATCGGGGAAGAAGAAAACGATGAGGAGAACCTCGAAGAGGCCGTCGAGCGTGAAGAGGAAGATCTAGCAGAAGAGGTCGAGGACGAAGCCTCCGAAATGACTTCCGGCGAGGCCAACGCCCTGTCTCATGCTGAGTCCTACCTCAACTACACAGGCTTCTCCCGCGAAGGACTTATTGGCCAGCTGGAGTTCGAGGATTATACCACCGCAGAAGCCGAGTTTGCGGTAGACAACGTAGAAGTGGACTGGAACGAACAAGCCGTCAGAGTCGCTGAGTCCTACCTCGACTACACTTCATTTTCCCGCCAAGGACTCATCGATCAGCTGCTCTTTGAGGGCTTCACCCAAGAACAAGCCGAGCACGGCGTCAACGAAGCATACTGAAAGCAGTGCCTCGGGCTGACGCGTATGCCTTCCTGGATGAGTCCTACGAGTCCGACCACTACTACGTTGCCGGAATTATGGTCACTCGTCAGCAGATGGAAGGCCTCGACGCCGCTCTCGACGACTTGAACGAGTCTCTGCACCAGAAACACGGAGAGCTTCCCCAGCACATCGAGCTGCACGCACACCGGATCATGCAGGCACAAGATGAATGGATCTTCTTGAGGGACCAGCGCCGAATCGGCGAGCGCCTGAGGATCAGTGCTGGGATGCTGAACCTGGCGACCCGGATCGGTGCGAAGGCGTTCATCGAAGGGGTTGATGTGGCGGGACTGAACCGGAGATACCGGTACCCGGATCCGCCACACCTGGTGACGCTGCGGCACATTCTGGAGAGCATCAACCGGCGAGCTGTGTGCAGGGGCCTGCAGCGTGTCAAGATCTACGCCGACCACCTGGATGAATACCCGGGGTATCTGGAGGAGATCGAGCTCTACAGGAAAATCGGCACACCCGGATACCGCAGCTCTACGTTGAGCAGGATTGACCAGAGATTGTGGTCGCGGACTCCAGGTCAGACCCGGCGTTGCAAGTTGCTGACTTTGTTGCCTATTTCAGCAGACGACACCTGGAAGCCCACCCGGGTTAAGACCGCAGAGCCCGAGCCGCTGCACGGAAGATGTTTGCCATCATCGAGGATATAGTCACACCCAGCAACCGGGCCGGTTACAAATGGCGTCCGCAGACATAGCTTGAGGCCCCCACATCGGAGGGCCTCGTCAAACAACGCCCCGGTTAACCGGGGCGTCGGATTTCTAGTCTATCAGTCACCGAGGAAAAGCCATGAGTAGCGCACAAACAGCCCCGCCCACTCGGCGCACCTTCGGTACGCAACCCGGTCGCCTCGGAAGGCTGGCGAGCAAGCTCGCGTCTTCGCTCGGCTCAATCGGGTTTCGGTGGGCAGAGCCTTGCCCGTCTTCGCGTCTTGAAGAACAGGTACGATGTAGAGCGCGCCGCGTGAGCAGTCCGCCATGGTGTAAGGGCAGCACCGTTCGGCACGGCCCACGCGCGCCGTTCCGGCGCACGCGGATCCTCAGCCGTGCCTCTCTTACCGGTGTGCTGAGTTGGAGAGGTAGCATGTTGAGGGCACTTTGTGCCCAGTCCGCCATGGTGTAAGGGCAGCACACCGGTTTTTGGTACCGAGAGTCTAGGTTCGAATCCTAGTGGCGGAGCTTTCAACGCCGGCGCGATAACCACTGACCCCAGGAGCTCCCACGTGACACAGCCCGCCCGTCCCGCCGCAGTCATCGTGTTGGCCGCCGGGGCAGGAACTCGGATGAAGTCGCGCACACCCAAAGTCCTGCACACCCTGGGCGGGATCTCCATGATCGGCCACGCGCTGAACACTGCCCGCGCGCTGGACCCGAATCACCTGGTGGCCGTGGTCCGGCACCAGCGTGAGAAGGTCGCCGCGCACATCACTGAGCATGACCCTGGTGTGCTGCTGGCCGACCAGGATGAGATCCCCGGCACCGGCCGGGCGGTGGAGTGCGGGCTGGAGGCGCTCGCCGCCGCCGGTGCCCCCGCAGCCTCTGGCACTGTGGTGGTTACCTACGGGGATGTCCCGCTGCTGACCCCCGAGCTGCTGGGCGAGCTGGTCGCCGAGCACCAGGCCACAGGCAATGCCGTCACCGTGCTGACCACCGAACTCCAAGATCCGTCAGGCTACGGCCGTATCCTGCGCGCAGGCGATGAGGTCACCGGCATCGTGGAGCATAAGGAGGCCACCGAACAGCAGCGACGCATCCGTGAGATCAACTCCGGCATCTACGCCTTCGACGCTGCCACCCTCACCGAGGCCCTAGCCCAGATCACCACCGAGAATGCCCAGGGCGAGAAGTACCTCACCGATGTGCTGAGCATCGCCGCACAAGCCGGAGGGCGGGTCTCGGCACTGGTCACCCAGGACCGCTGGCAGGTCGAAGGCGCCAATGATCGGGTTCAGCTCCAGACCCTGGTCGCCGAGCTCAACCGGCGCACCGTCACCGCCGCGATGCGCGCTGGCACCACGGTCATCGACCCCGCCACCACCTGGATCGATCCCACGGTCAGCTTGGATGAGGACACCACCATCCTGCCGGGCACCCAGCTGCACGGGAAGACCCGCATCTCCCGCGATGCGGTGATCGGCCCGGACACCACGCTGACCGATGTCGCGGTGGGCGAGGGGGCCAAAGTGGTGCGCACCCACGGAACCGGGGCGAAGATCGGAGCGGGCGGCGTCGTCGGACCCTTCGCCTACCTGCGCCCGGGCACAGTGCTGGGTGAGGATGGCAAGATCGGCGCCTTCTACGAGACCAAGAACGTCACCGTGGGCCGCGGGTCCAAACTCTCCCACCTCGGCTACGCCGGAGATGCCACCATTGGCGAGTACACCAATATCGGCTGCGGGAACATCACTGCCAACTACGACGGTGAGAATAAGCACCGCACAGTGATCGGCAGCCATGTGAAGACCTCCTCCAACACGGTGTTTGTTGCCCCGGTGGAGGTCGGCGACGGCGCCTACACCGGGGCCGGGGCCGTGGTGCGCAAGGATGTGCCGGCCGGCGCACTGGCCCTGACCGTGGCTTCACAGCGCAACACTGAGGACTGGGTGCAGACTAAACGTCCCGGCTCCGCCTCTGCCCAGGCTGCCGAGGCAGCAGATCAAGCTAAAGTTGACGAGGCCCGATTGAGGCGAGAGAAGACCGGAGCTGACTCCGAGTCTTCCGAGACGATTGAGGGTTCGGAGCACGGCACGCGCTCCGACTCCCCAGGCGCAGAGTAACCGCACCACCAGACCGAAAGAACAGGGACAACGCCGCATGGACGAAATCAGGCAGAGCACCGAGAAGACCATGGTTGTGGCCTCCGGGCGGGCCCATCCAGAGCTGGCCCAGGAGATCGTCACAGAGATCGGCACCGAGCTGCTGCCGATGAGCGCCTACGACTTCGCCAACGGGGAGATCTACGTGCGCTCCTCCGAGTCGGTGCGCGGCAAGGACGTGTTCCTGCTGCAGTCCCATCCGGCCCCGCTGAACAACTGGCTGATGGAGCAGCTGCTGATGATCGACTCCATGAAGCGGGCCTCTGCCAAACGGATCACTGTGGTCAGCCCCTTCTATCCCTACTCCCGGCAGGACAAGAAGGGCCGCGGTCGCGAGCCGATCTCCGCTCGGCTGGTGGCTGATCTCTACAAGGCCGCAGGGGCTGACCGGATCATGAGCGTGGACCTGCACACTGACCAGATCCAGGGGTTCTTCGACGGACCAGTGGACCACCTCTTCGGCATCCCGCTGCTGGCCGACTATATCCGTGAGCAGGTGGCCGGCGAGGAGGTCACCGTGGTGTCCCCGGATACTGGTCGGGTGCGGGTCGCCGAGCGTTGGGCCGACCGGCTGGGCGGGGTGCCGCTGGCCTTCGTACACAAGACCCGGGACCTCACCCAGCCGAATAAGGCTGAGTCCAAGCAGGTGGTCGGTGAGATCGAGGGCCGCACCTGCGTGCTCATCGATGACATGATCGATACCGGTGGCACCATCGCCGGGGCAGTGAGCATCCTCAAGGAGGCCGGAGCCACCTCAGTGATCATCGCAGCCACCCATGCGATCCTCTCCCCGCCGGCTACCGAGAAACTGTCCAACTGCGGAGCGCGCGAGGTGGTGGTGACCAACACCCTGCCGATCCCACCGGAGAAGCGCTTCGAGCAGCTTACCGTGCTCTCCATCGCCCCGATCCTGGCCCGCGCCATCAAGGAGGTCTTCACCGACGGGTCGGTGACCACCCTGTTCGACGGCTCGGCCTGAGATTTTCTGATCACAAGGTGGTTGGGACGTCAGCCTGGGGTCTTAGAGCGTGCGCCAGTAGGCGGTGTGTCGGTGACCCAAGACAGGCACGGGCCCCGGTAAAGGAAGAGGTGTTCTACGCCGCCTTCCTTCCCCGAGGTGACCCGTGCCTGCACTGCCATCATTCAT
>NZ_VWNF01000012.1 GCF_008711175.1 Nesterenkonia ebinurensis | reverse complement strand
GTGCCTACTGCGATGAAATGCACATCAGCCCAGGAGCCGATCTGGTCCATGCTGGTGGTGAAGCGCAGCCGGCCGGTATCGACGTGTTTGCGGATCAGCTCCGGTAGCCCGGGCTCATGGAAGGGCAACCACTCAAGTTTTAGGTTCCATTAAAGCGGCCAATAACAGGATTAGGTCAGTCGCAAAAGGGTTCAAGTTTCTAAGGGCGATGATTCGGCTAGAGGGAGGATACTTTAGTCATCTGATCAATCATTCGTACGCCGACGCGGCGAGGTTGGCCGAGAGTCGGGTAGATGAACTCAGTGAAATCAGCCGCGGGCTCTACCCTGGTCACCGCAGCTGTGTCAGCATTTTGCAGAGTGGGTGTGCGGATGTCAACAGCAGTAGCTTGGAGTCCGGGGAAAGCCCACATGGCGTCAACCGCCAGGGACAGCAAATCGTTACTGACGGCGTCAAATACATCTACTGTGATGTTGCCAGCCAACTTGATGTCCGCAGATTCGGTGAGCAACACGATACTGCTGGCCTTGGGAACGTCCGTGGAGGCGAAGACTGAGTTCTCTCCGAAGAGTTCGTTGTTTGTGGGGAAATGAGCCGTGAGATAGCTACATGGAGACCGAAGCTCTTTCTCGGCATTGGTTAACTCTTCGAGAGTGCTGTCTCCGTTCCCGACAACATAGAGTGGCACCCGAACTAAGGCGGCCACCGCTTCTTCACCTACTGTGCACACTCGTAGGCTCATTCCGGGCACGTAGACCTCCACGTTGATCTGCTGCTCGACGGCGGGTAACTTCGCTACAGCATCCACTGCGCGTTTCCATGCGGCGGTGAAGTCCGTGCTGGACGCTACCTCGCGGCTGATGGTTGGTCTAGCTTGACTGGTGGCCGGTTTTACCAACACTGCCGCGCCTTGTCCGTGAACGTACTCCCCTGCGGCGCTCAACTGTGTGGAGTGGAAGGTGTGTCCCGTGGGTTGGGGCACATCAGAAGCCAGTAAGTATTGCTTTGTCAATTGCATAGACGAGCAAGCGTGTTTAGCTTGTCGACTGACCAGAGTGGTCATGCCGCTGTCAAGACCTCCGATAAGACGTCCACGGCGACTGAAAAGATACGTCCCTCCAATCTGTTGCGATTCTGTCTTTCGGCGTTTCTTTGCATCTTCCAAGAGCATTTGATGAGAGTTCAGTGTCTTTTTCCACATGTTGAACTCGTTGCGATGCGGCTCTACCGCCCCAGTGATAAAGCTCTCAACTCCTGTCGTCGGTTCCTGTGCAGGCGAGGCGAAGGCTGAGTTGGTGCTGGTGAGCATAACTTTAACCATAAACCCCAGGTGGCTTACCTGAGTCGATACTTGTCGTTGCGAATGACGTAGACGAGGGATGTCTAGGGATCCTTAGGCCACTAACGGGTCCCTCCAACGGCGCACCTTCCCACATGACAGATGCTACGGTCCTGAAGACAGCTTCTGACTCAGTAGCGATTATCGTTCTTGCGTAGGGACCATGCGTGGACCGTCTGGATATTCGAGTTTTGAAGGGCATGCCGGCATCTGTCAGAGCAGGGGAGAATTCGTGCTGGAAGACGTCGTCTTTCTCAGCGCTCCAGGGACAGGGTGGGAACCTTGCGACGAAGTGCGCAAGGCCCAGATTTATGTGGGTTCCGCGGAGGAGAAGATCGCTGGTACTGAGCACCACAGGTTAAGTATGAGTACGGATAATAGTCCCTTACTGGCTCCACGGAGTGACGATATGCGGTCCGTTGAAAGTGTCGTGTCTCCATTTAGAGGATGGACGATGTTGATACTGTGATGGTGCCTTGCCGCCCTACTGTCTAGTTCTAGTCCGAGGAGTTCCGTGCCACGAGTTTCTATCGTCATCCCGGTGTTCAATGATGAGGAGTTCATTGCGGCAGCACTCGACAGCTCCACCGGTCAGACCCTCGAGGACATCGAGATCATCTGTGTTGACGATGCCTCCACTGATAATACGGTGTCAGTGATCGAGGGCTATCAGCGGCGTGACCCCCGCATCCGCTTGCTTCAGCAGGAAAGAAACCTATCGGCCTTTCAGGCGCGCAGGGTCGGCGTCATGGCTGCTCGTTCCCCTTACACCCTTTTCCTTGACGGAGACGACGGGCTCGCCCCCGCCACCGCCTCCGCTGCTTCGGAGAAGGCCGTGGCCACGGAGGCGGACATGGTTGGTTTCGGGAGTCTGATCGTCCGCGGCGACGGACGTACAGGTGGCGCGTTCGAGAAGCGCCTACAGCCAGCTCATGCCTCCCTTGAGGGCGCCGCGATTCTGAAGGGCATCTTCCCGATTGGAAAGCCTGCTTCTGGGCAGATCTGGCGGTACCTGTTCCGCACTGAGGTCCTTCGCGAGGCATATTCGTATCTCCCGGAAGGCCTTGTGCTCCGGCGGGCCAACGACGTGCCACTGATGTTCCTGGTCGCTGCCTTAGCCCAACGATATGTGTCGATCCCTGACCGTTTGTACCGCTACAGCTTTGGATCAGGCGGGAGCGGACAGCGTGTGGGGGATATGGAGCGGGCGGAGTTCTACGTCAGCGCCATCGACTCGATTGACAGCATTGCCTCCGCTGTCCGTAAGATCGCCTGGCTTCACAGCGAGCCCGGTCTGGTGATGGACTCCTACGACAATGTGCGGAAGTCGGTGATCGGTTTCACCACCGGCTATCTGGTACGTCAGACCAGTGCCGAAATGCTTCCTGAGGTGTTGTCGCATCTTCACACGCGGGCCTCAGCGACCGACATTCTGGTTTCTGCGGCACGTTTCTCTGCGGATGCTTTGGCGCCTCTCAAGAGCCACGGCCAACGCATCGAGCTAGGTGAGCGCCCTGCGCGGCATGTGCTTCTGACTACCTTGACGCTGCGGACCGGCGGGGTCTCCGGCGTGCTGCTCGCGCAGGCGCGGTATCTGCTGGAGGCTGGCTACCGGGTGACGATCGTCGCCAAGCGTGCCGGCAGCGACCGCTCGCTCATTCCCGAGGGAGCCT
This sequence comes from Nesterenkonia ebinurensis, assembly GCF_008711175.1. Classification (GTDB taxonomy): domain Bacteria; phylum Actinomycetota; class Actinomycetes; order Actinomycetales; family Micrococcaceae; genus Nesterenkonia; species Nesterenkonia ebinurensis. Next base: position 24,641 of record NZ_VWNF01000012.1, on the reverse strand, counting down.
CCTTCATCGAGTCGTCGGCGAAGGGCCTGTCGGACCGGCTTGCGGAGTGGGCACGGATCTGCCGCGAATACGAGATCGATGTCGCCATCGACCATCAGATCCTCTACACCCGTGATTGGCCGGAGTACGCGATGGCCGCCCGTGCGGTAGGTGTACCGACCATCGGCTGGATCCACAACTTCGCTGGTCGGCCCGTCTACGACCTGAAGGACCTGCATTCCCTGATGCAGCGGAACATGCATCTTCTGGCACGGCTGGTCGTGCTCTCCGAGCTCGACGTCGCCTTCTGGAAGCTGCGCGGCGTTCCGCACACGGTCTACCTGCCCAATCCTCCCTCCCCGATGCTGATCGAGTCCTCGCATTCCGCCCACCACAAGACGGCGCCCGAGGGTCGTATTGAGCTTGTCTGGTGGGGCAGGCTCGAACAGCACACGAAGCGGGTGCTGCAGCTCATCGAGGTGGCCGAGCAGCTTGAGAAGCGAGGCCTCGACTTCCGTCTCAACGTCATTGGACCAGACTGGGGTGAGATGACGGCGGAGTCCTTCAACGCGGAAGCGCAGCGCCGCGGTCTGGGGGAGCGGGTAGAGGCTATCGGTCCGCGTCGTGGGAAGGACTTGACCGACGCCATCGACTCTGCTGATGCTTTCGTCAATGTCAGTATCATTGAGGGGTATCCGCTGACCCTTCCCGAGGCGCAGTCGCGCGGCCTGCCCGTCTTCATGTATGAACTGCCGTGGCTTGCTTTGGTTCAGGACAACGACGGAATCGTCGCCGTGCCTCAGGACGATGCGGCTGCGATTGCCGAGCGAATTGACGAGGTTTTTGCCTCACCGGAGCGCTACGAGGCGATGTCGGAGGCTTCGCTGCGCGCCGGTCAGCGGGCCATGTCCTATGACTTCTCCCAGCTCTGGCAGCAGCTGATCACCGGCACTCTGCCCGGGGAGTACTCGCCAGAGCCCACACTCGAGGACGCCCAGAGGCTGATCGATCTGTTGCTCTTCTTCTCGGAACGCAACGCAGGCCTGCTGAAGCGGAAGTAGAGCTGGCGATTTTACTGCTGGGCTCTGCTGCCGTTGGCCAGGGGACTGATAACGTTAAGCCCCGTCTCATTCGCACGAGCCGGGGGAGCCTGCACCCATGACGGTCGATGCCGTTCTCACTATTGTCACGGTGCTTCTAGTACTGACCGCGCTGGTGGTTACACACCTGGCACCAGATGTCATCCTGATGATCGCAGTGACATTTCTGATCGTCTCTGGGGTTCTCCCTCCTGCAGACGCTCTGGCCGGCTTCGGCAATACCGGAGTGCTCACGATTGCCACGCTGTACCTGGTCGCAGCGGGGCTGAAAGAGTCAGGTGCGATCCAATGGATGGCGCATCGACTGCTGGGCCAACCCACAAGCACTCGCACGGCTCAGCTGCGTCTCCTGGGACCCTCCGCCGGGCTGAGCGCCTTCATGAACAACACGGCTGTGATCGCCATGTTTATTCCGGCGGTGCAGGAATGGGCGGCCCGCCTGAAGGTAGCTCCTTCGAAGCTGATGATTCCGCTGAGCTATGCATGCATTGTCGGCGGCACATGCACTCTTATCGGCACGAGCACCAACCTTGTGATCGTTGGTCTACTCGATGCCGAGCAGGGTGTTCAGCTCTCCATGTTCGACCCTGCCTGGATCGGGGTGCCGCTAGTGATCGTGGGTATTGCGTATTTGTTCTTCTTCGCGGACAAACTCCTGCCTGACCGCCAAGGCGCTCTCGAACAGCTCGAATCTGCGCGGGAGTACGCTGTCGAGGCCATGGTCGAGCCGGGAGGCCCGCTGGTGGGCAAGACCATCGCTGCCGCCGGGCTGCGCAGTCTCACTTATGGCTATCTGGCGGAAATTGAGCGCGAGGGCGAACTGCTCACCGCGGTCTCACCGGAGGTGGTACTTCATGCGAACGATGCTCTGGTCTTCATCGGATCCCCTGACTGCGCGCACGAGTTACGCCGGATTCACGGACTGGCACCGGCCGAAGGTGATATCCATAAGCTTGACATCCGACATTCGCGCCGCCGGATCGTCGAAGCGATCATCGGGCCCGATTTTCCGGGACTGGGCCAGAGCATCCGCAAGTCACGCTTTCGCTCCCTGTACAACGCGGTCGTGCTGTCGGTTTCGCGGCACGGTGAACGACTCACTGGCAAACTTGGCGATATTGAGCTTCAGGTGGGCGACACCCTGCTCATGGAGGCCGGTGATGACTTCGTAGGCCAGTACCGGCATCGGAAGGACTTTTTGCTGGTCAGTGCGCTGAACGACTCCTCGCCGCCGAACTTCAAGAAAGCTCCTGTCGCTTTGGGGATCCTGACCGTGATGGTCACGGTCAGTGCAGCCGGACTGATCTCGATCCTGGAGGCGGCTCTGTTGGCCACGTTTGCAATGCTCGCCACCCGGTGCGTGCCTATCGGCAAGGCACGTCGGGAAATTGACCTCTCAGTACTCATCGTTATCGCCGCATCCTTCGCCCTGGGGGCGGCCATGACTCAAACTGGTGCAGCGCAACAGATCGCCGAATGGCTACTGTTCGCCGAGGATCTGGCTCCCTGGATCGCGCTGATCCTGGTGTACGGGCTCACCGTCGTCTTCACCGAGCTGATCACCAATAACGGTGCTGCTGTGCTGATGTTCCCCATCGGGGTAGCGGTAGCCGAGCAACTGGACGTTAGCTTTATGCCGTTCATCATCGCCATCATGTTCGCTGCCTCCGCCAGCTTCATGACCCCTCTTGGCTACCAGACGAACCTGATGGTGCTAGGACCTGGCGGCTACAAGTTCACTGACTTCGTGCGGATCGGCGCCCCGATGAGCCTGTTGACGGGTACTGTGGTGATCGGCCTGGTCCCGCTGGTTTGGCCGTTCTGAAAGCGCTGAGGAGCAGAAACTTCGTGTCGTTGATTGATGAGGAAACCCAGGAGCATCTGGTTGCCGGAGTGCATGAGGCTGGCCGGAAGGTACTGGAGATCTATACGCAGGACTTCGCCGTCATGTTCAAAGGCGATGAGTCTCCGCTGACCGTAGCCGACACCGCTGCGCACCATGCGCTCACCGCAGTGGTACGAGAAGCGATCCCCCACGTACCCGTGCTCTCCGAGGAGTCAGCAGATATGCCGTGGGAGGTTCGTCGCACCTGGTCACGCTACTGGCTGATCGATCCGCTGGATGGCACCAAAGAGTTCATCAAGAAGAACGGGGAGTTCACGCTCAATGTGGCGCTCGTGGAGAACGGGGTCCCGGTCTTCGGCATCGTCCACGCCCCGGTTCTGGAGCGTACCTGGGTGGGGGATTCCGAACGCGGGGCATGGCGAACCCACGGGACCATGGTCTCGACGCCCCTGGCCGTTCGCCCGCTTCCTGTTCCCGGTAGCGAGCCCTGGAAGATTGTCGGCTCCCGGTCGCATGGTTCGAGGGAGTTCGAGACCTTCGTGGCTCAGCTGCCCGGCCACGAGCGTGTTTCCATGGGGTCTTCCATCAAACTTTGCCTGGTTGCTGAAGGCAATGCCGACCTCTACCCGCGGCTGGCTCCGACCTCGGAGTGGGATACCGCCGCAGCACAGGCTGTGGTGACGGCCGCCGGAGGCGTGGTACTTGATGCGCACACCCTGCAGCCCCTGCGCTGCAATCAGAAGGAGTCGGTGCTCAACCCCTTCTTCATCGTGGCCGGGCAGCGTGACCGGGTCTGGGAGGATGCCTTGGCCAGTACACTGAGCAGCACACCGGAGAACCGCTAAAGTAGGGGAAATGACCGCGATAGCAGCCGACACACCTGTCACACCGCAGCGCCAGACTCATCTGAAGCAGTTAGAAGCCGAGTCCATCCACATCATCCGTGAGGTGGCGGCCGAGTTCTCCAACCCGGTGATGCTCTACAGCATCGGCAAGGATTCCTCGGTAATGCTGCACTTGGCCCGCAAGGCGTTCTACCCGGGGCCGCCTCCCTTCCCGCTGATGCATATCGACACCACCTGGAAGTTCCGGGAGATGATTGAGTTCCGCGATCGGATGGCAGGCGAGGCCGGTATGGAACTCATCACTCACACCAACCAGGAGGGTGTCAAGGCAGGCATCAACCCCTTCGACCACGGTTCGACCAAATACACCGACATCATGAAAACCCAAGCTCTTAAGCAGGCGCTGAGTCTGCAGGGCTTTGATGCAGCCTTCGGCGGGGCCCGTCGTGACGAGGAAGCCTCACGCGCCAAAGAGCGCGTCTTCAGCTTCCGCGACAAGTACCATCGATGGGACCCGAAGAATCAGCGACCGGAACTGTGGAACATCTACAACGCCAAGGTCAACAAGGGCGAGTCGATCCGAGCGTTCCCGCTGAGCAACTGGACCGAACTAGATATCTGGCAGTACATCTACTTGGAGAGCATTCCGATTGTGCCGCTGTACTATTCAGCGCCGCGCCCGATGGCGGAGCGTGACGGGATGCTGATCATGGTCGATGACGACCGCCTTCCTCTGGAGCCTGGGGAGAAACCCCAGGAGAAGTGGGTGCGGTTCCGCACTCTAGGCTGTTACCCGCTGACCGGTGCAGTGGAGTCGAGGGCCAGCACTCTGCCAGAAATCATTCAGGAGATGCTACTGACTACCACCTCCGAACGGTCCGGCCGCGCGATCGACCATGACCAGGCCGGTTCGATGGAGAAGAAGAAGCGAGAAGGCTACTTCTAGAACCGCCGATTCCATCACCGACGACCACAGGACTTCACGAGGGAAAGCACCAGATATGTCGCACCAGTCAGCGCTGATCGAGAAAGACATCGAAGCGTATCTTAAGGAGCACGAGAACAAGGATTTGCTCCGGTTCATCACGTGCGGTTCCGTCGACGACGGCAAGTCGACACTGATCGGGCGCCTGCTACACGATTCGAAGATGATCTATGAAGATCAGCTGGCGGCGGTGACGGCAGCCTCCAAGACCTCGGGTACCCAGGGCGACCGGGTGGATCTGGCACTGTTGGTTGACGGCCTGCAGTCCGAGCGCGAGCAGGGCATCACGATCGACGTCGCCTACCGTTTCTTCTCCACCGACAAACGCAAATTCATTATCGCTGACACCCCAGGACATGAGCAGTACACCCGGAATATGGCCACCGGGGCATCTACCGCCTCGTTGGCGATCATTCTGGTGGACGCTCGCCACGGTGTGATGACTCAGACCCGGCGACACAGTTTCATTTCCGACCTGCTGGGAATCGAGCATCTGGTGATCGCGGTGAATAAGATGGACCTGGCCGATTACTCACAGGCCAGATTCGATGAGATCGTCGCCGACTACCAGCAGTTCGCCACCAACCTGAACGCCAAGGACATCCAGTTCGTACCGATCTCCGCGCTGGAAGGTGACAACGTCGTCAACCGCAGTCAGCACACTCCGTGGTTCGCCGGCTCAGCGCTTCTTGAGCTGTTGGAGACGGTCCCGGTGGCTCAGGACGAGAATGTGGAGGACCTGCGCTTGCCGGTCCAGTATGTGAGCCGTCCGAACCTTGATTTCCGCGGATACGCCGGCACGCTGGCGGCTGGTGTCCTGGAGCCTGGGCAAAGCATCAAAGCACTGCCTTCGGGTAAGACTTCCACGGTGAAGAGCGTGGTGACCTGGGACGGTGAGCTGGACGCGGCGTATCCGGGGCAGGCTGTTACCGTGACGTTGAAGGACGAGATCGATATCTCTCGCGGAGACTGGATCGTTGAGGCCGACGCGGATATCCCGCTGACGAACTCTTTCAACGCCGATCTGGTCTGGATGCATGAGGACCCGCTCCAGCCGGGCAAGCTGTACGACTTCAAGATGGCCACTCGCGAGGTCTCTGGGTCTGTGGAGTCCATCGAGTACCAGGTGGATGTGAACACTTTGGAGCGGCTTCAGTCGGACCAGCTGGAGCTGAACTCCATCGCACGGTGTCAGGTGGAGCTCACCGGTGAGTTGCCGGTGGACCAGTACCGCCGTTCTCCGGGCACGGGAAGTTTTATCATCATCGATCGGCTGACGAACGTTACGGTGGGTGCCGGTATGATCCGTGAGATCGTCACGCAGGAGTCCCCGTACGAGTACCGCCAGCATGAGTCCAAGGCCCAGGTGGTTTGGCACAAGACCACGGTGACCCGCCAGATGCGGGAGGAGAAGAACGGGCACTCTGGTCGGTGCATCTGGTTCACTGGCCTGTCGGGGTCTGGGAAGTCCACATTGGCCAACGCCTTGGAGGTCGAACTGCACCGCCGGGGCTATCACACCATGCTTCTTGACGGCGACAACGTGCGCCAGGGTCTCTGCAAGGATTTGGGCATGACTGAGACGGATCGGGAAGAGAACATCCGTCGCGTCGCAGAGGTTGCCCGACTCTTTGCCGAGGCCGGTGTCATTGTGCTGACGGCGTTTGTTTCGCCCTACCGCAGAGATCGTGATGCGGCACGGGCCCTGTTCGATGACGGCGACTTCGTCGAAGTGTTCGTCGATACCCCACTGAAGGTATGCGAGCAGCGCGACCCCAAGGGAATGTACAAGAAAGCCCGGGAAGGGCAGATCAAAGACTTCACCGGCATCAGCGCTCCCTATGAGCCACCGACCCGCCCAGAGGTCACACTCGATACCAGTAAAGAGACTCAGGAGACCCTTATCGAGGTCCTTCGAGAAGCTATTTCCGCTTAGAGTGTCGGTTATTATGTCACGGTCCTTGTCCCTGCTTGTCCCAGAAGGGTCCTCACGTCAGTTTTCGGTGCATTACGGTCATACTCTAAAACGGCTGACCTGATGCTCAGCAGGGTCAGAGGTGAGTTCATGTCTGTTCATACTCCGCTCTCCTAGCCGACGTTATCTCTCCTTGAAGTATTTCTCCACTTCGGCAATCACCGTGTGTGGGAGTTGCGGCACCTCATAGACCGCATCTCCTTCTTGGAGTTCAGGGAACAGCTTGGCGTCCCCGCGGTCGGAGAAGAACTTCTTGCGGAGCTGCTCGATGTCTTCCTTGCGTGATGCGAGAAAGTCAGCTCTCTCCTTCGGCGACCGCCATAACGCCAATTTGTGCTTGTGACTCTCTTCAATCTCACGCGCGAGGTTCTCTTGCCTCATCCAATTCACGAAATCTCGCCCCTCCGGGACCGCGGATATGAATTTGTTTGCGTAATTCTTGATGACAGTCTCTGCCGGACTGAGACTTTTGCGCACGACGCTTGGAGTCTCCAGACCCTCGATTGATACACCTATGGAGTCAAAAAAACCGGCATAAATTCCCTGGTCATTTGATAGTTCTTCATAAATAAAATGGTGGCCGTTCCGGAATTTTTCTGCTATAATAGAAGTGTTCTTGGTATACTCCAACATCGGGTCACCATTAGCTATCCACTCGTGGAACTTGGGGAGTCTCTTAAGTCCATTCGTCACTCTTTCCTGGTAGAGCGAACGAGCGAAATCATCTGGCCGTCGATACACGATTATGGGTTCCACGTCGAATGACTCAAGCAGGTCAGCCAGCCGTTGCATATAGGCAGTTCTAGCTTCCCAGTACGGGGAGGCACTCTCTAAACGGCGCATGAAAAGGTTCTCGGAACTGAACAGTACTGGAACCCCCTCGGTCTCGGCGACGGTTTTCCAGTGTTCAACAATCCTGGTCAGCCGTTCGATAACTTCGGTCTTTTGTCGCGTGACGGCAAGTGCAAACCGATGATGACCAAAAGGCAGCGGCATCGGGTCCTTGCCGTAGTCTGCATAAAAGACACCCCTGGCCAGAAGCTCCATACGGTTGGCATGAGCGAATTTTTGGAGAGCTGTCGTCCCGGTCTTGTAGGTTCCCGCATGCAGATAGAGTTTTGGCATTAGTTCAGCCTTCTTCCATGGTTTCTCGCTTCAGAGCATTCCTGACACCATGCTCCATGGTGTCATACAGGGTAGCTTCTTGAGTGACGTATCTGAGTAGCAGGTGCTGTCTCTATACTAGGCTTGCCACTGTGAATCCACTTGTCAGCATCATCGTTCCCACGTATAACAACGAATCGACGATCCTGCGAACCCTGAACAGTCTTGTTGAGCAGACGTTGAGGGATATTGAAATCATCGTCGTCGATGATGCCTCCACCGATGCCACAGTAGGGATCTGCGATGAAGCAGCAGGCGCAGACTCTCGGATCTCTGTCATTTCCTTAACTGAGAACCAAAGCGCCCTCCAAACTCGGCGTATCGGCGTCGAACGCGCTAATGGGACGTACATCATGTTCTGTGACTCGGACGATGAGCTGGTGCCTCAGGCAGCAGAGAAAGCAGCGGCCTTTGCCGGGGGAGCGGGGTACGACATTGTCCACTTCTCAACCAGTATTGTCAGTGCCACCGGTTCAAAGCATGAGGCATGGGAAAAAGCCTTGGAGCCTTTCAGCGCTGAATTGTTTGGGGACGATATTCTCCTTCAAAGTTCCTTCGGTCAGGATGGTCAACCGATAAACGGTGGCATCTGGAATAAGCTTTATTCCCGTAGTCTGGTGCAGAAAGCCTGGGCTGCGATAGACCCCTTAACCAGGCTCTATCGTGCGCAGGATATTTATCAGGTTTTCCTCATTCTTGCGCACGCCACTCGTTACGGCGGCCTCCAGTCCCAGCTCTACCGGTATAATTTTTGCGCGAGGAAGTCTGGCAACGTAGACGATCGCGAAACCTTTCAGCACTTCTTGCGCTCTGCACATACTTATGAGGCGCTCAGGGAGTACCTAGGTGCTGAACACTGGGAAGCGCCCGAGGGATTCGATGAGAAACAACTGCTCGCACGTCTACGAGATCAGTTTATCGGCAATCAGTTGAACTACTGGGTCCAGCTTCCTCATCCTGCGCCGGAGGCGCTCGGTGACGTCCTTAACACCTGGGATGCTCTCGACGTGGTTCGAGTCCTCGCTGAGCGGTTTCCCGAAAAAGCACGACAGGTCCATGTAGCTTTCCAGATGCTTGACGTCTCAGTTCTCCCACGAAACTCCCCAAGCAGCGGCTCGGTCCAAGGTCCCCGACGAATCGCGCTGCTTGGGAATATCTGCGGCAACGGCGGAGTGCAGAAGGTGATGGCTACCCAGGCCGACCTTCTTGTTCGGGCAGGTCACTCAGTGGTCATCTTCTCCTTTGACTACGAACCCGACGAGATTAGTGAGCAACTTCCCGCTACCGTTCCCCTTCGGAAGGTCGGGCCGAGGAACGAAGTGGGCCCGTCAGTGACAGGACTGCTCAACCTGTTGGTTGAGGAACAAATCGATCTTCTGCTCAATCATGACAACTACAGTCTGCTCTTCCCTTGGGTTCCGGTGGCGACACGCGCGGTCGGGATTAAAAGCGGACTCTTTCTGCATAGCTTTGCATTACTTGGTCTACTCGACTTTCGGTCCACTTTTGCCGAGTTTCCCACGATTGCCAAGGGGTACGACACCACCGTCACGCTCTCCACAGCAGACCGCATGTGGTGGGAAGCCTCTGGGGTGCAGAATGTGAGAATGTTGCCCAATTTTGGGCCGCCGATACTTCAAGAGACGCCGTCTCCTGCTCCCGGTGAGCCAGAGCAGAGCGTCACCAGTGGTTCTTCCGGCGAGATGCAGGCACGTTTGACTGACCTTCTGTGGGTCGGTCGCCTACAGGACGATACAAAGAACCTCAGCGGGCTTCTCAAGGCCTTCGCCCGGATCCTGAAGCAGCGCCCAGAAACGACTCTGACCCTCGTGGGTGAAGAACAGAACCCCGGTGAGCGTGCACGTCTTGAACAGCTCGCAGAGGATCTTGGTATCCAAGAGCAGCTTCTTTTCGCCGGGGCCACGCAGGACGTCGGATCCTGGTATCGTTCGGCAAAGTTATTTGTCTCGACGTCGTATATCGAAGGGTTCAATCTGACTCTGGTGGAGGCACAGTGCTCTGGCCTGCCAGCGATCATCTACGATTTGGCCTATCTTGAAACTGCACGGGGAAACCCTGGCATCGTCACAGTGCCCTGGGGGGCTTCGGCTCGATTCGCAACGGAGGTTGTGGCTCTTTTGGAGGACGCTGAGCGACGGGGAGCACTCTCGGCTGCTGGGCGAGATTTCGCGCAGAAGTTCTCACTTGATCGTTATAGCGAGCTGCTTCTCGATATCGTCCAAGAACTGAGTACTGGGGAAACCCCGCCAGCGCTCGCTGCTCAGAATGCCAGTTTGCCGCAGGAAGATGCTGTTCCTGTGCCAAAAGTAGTTGTAGACGAACTCTACCGTCTCTACCAGCGCATGCATGAGCGGACTACTCTTCAACTGCGCAGGGCTCATCATGACAGCTCTGTCTTGCGGAAGAAGCTCTCCCAGCTGAAACGTTCGATTGAAGAGACCCGAGACGCGCAGAACCAGTTGGAAGACGCGATTGCTCATATCGAGAAGGGGAAGCCTGTACTTTCTCGCAGAAGGTCGCCTCAGCCCACACCCAGTACGACTCACAAAGTGGGAGGAATGTGGCCCCTGTGGGCGCGTCAAAAGGACCTGGTGTTGAACCTTCCTGTCTCGTCGCCTTTCGCTGACCTTTCACCAGACGATCCGGCGTTCCTTCCCGCAATCTGGGCTTTGGACACCGGCTTGATCGCATCAGGCGAGGCAGAGAGCTTCAATGGCAGTCGGCGGGTCAGCCGCATCGAATTCATCCGTATGCTGCATCGCTCGGCGGGATCACCACCAGGACATTTGGAACACCAGGTCTTTGAAGACAGCGAGGCCGATGACCCTGCGGTCTTCTGGGCGTTGGAACGCGGCATCATGAATATACCGGAGACGAAGGGGGCTGATGTTCTCCCTAAATGGAATGCGGTGCACTCAATGACAAGGCGGATCGCGGCACGGTACCTCTACCGAGCCGCGGGGCAGCCTGAATACAGGCCCCCGCACACTTCGCCATATTCAGATCTCACTGCGGAACATCAGTTTTACAAAGAGATGTGCTGGTCGGCGCACCAGGCAGTCCTGCCTGCCACGCGTGCAAGTAACGGAACTCTCATTTTCCAAGCGACCCATCCTGTGACTTACGCAGAAGCGTTGGCTGCCCTGTTCCGCCAACTGGTCGGTCCGCTAGCTCCGCGAGGAGCGCGGTGAGCGTTAATGGCGAACGTGCATCTGCCCCCGGAAAAAGAGTCATCCCTCGATGAGCTCGCAGAAGGCGAACTGCAAGCTCTCGCGTTACAGACGCGATCATGCATATTCCGCGATTACCTCGCAGGCAAGATCACGAGCGGTTTCTACGACTACAGGAGATTCATAGCAGCTCTCAAACAAGATAAATCCAAAGTGATACTACGACCCAGGTTGGCCGTTCTCCTAGCTAAGATTGTGGCCAGTCAGCGCTTATTTAAGAGCGATTACGAAAATGCCCTTCTTGTCTTCGAGAGACTGATGACACTCTATGGAGAATCTGTCCTTGTGGATGAAGATAAGATCGTGTATTCTGACTTGCTTGATATTCTTTCAAGAACAGAAAAACTTGCTTCCGGGGTTGTTTCTCTCGATATAGAAGCCTATGCTCCTGGAGATGCGGCCGCCCTCCTCGCAAACGCCCAGATAAGACTAGCAGGCACAGGGTCCTCAGCATGGTTGCAAGCGCTTAACGAACTTTTTGCGCTGGACGAACTTGCTCCTGTGGGCATAGCTCCGGGAGATGCACCCCTTTTAGACCGCCTGGAATCGACTGTCGCTGCTCGCAGCGTTGACGGGCCGTTGGTCACAGTGATCGTCCCGACCTGGCGACCTGGCCCGTGGCTCTGGACCGCGGTACGTTCCTTGACGCAGCAGACGTATAAGAACCTGCAGATACTGATTATGGATGACCGCTCCGGTCCCGAGTTCTCAGCTGAACTTGAGCGCCTGCTCTCGATGGATTCGCGTATTAGCCTCATCACGAGTCCCCAGAACCGGGGCACCTATGCTTCGCGTAATGCGGCTGTCCGCGAGTACGCGCAAGGGGACTACGTCACCATTCAGGATGATGACGACTGGTCTCATCCTCAACGTATTGAACGTCAGGTCCGTTTCAGTCAACAACGCAAGCTTGCTGTTGGAATGTGCCGTGCTGCGCGAGTGACAGAGGATCTCCGGTTCGTCCGGAGGGCGGCTACCTATATTCGACGTGGCTACCCAACTACACTGATATCCCGTGAAACCTTCGCCGAAATCGGCTTCTGGGATCCCGTCCGACGTAACTCAGATTTTGAATTCATCCGACGGGCTAGGAGTGCCAAAAAACCTAGAGGTGATCTCGGAATTGCTCCCATGATGCTCCAAAGGCACCGCGAAGGAAGCCTCTCGTCTTCTGAGGTCTGGGAAGGGTACAGTGAACAGGCTAGGCGTTGGCAGAACTGGTTAGCGTCTGATTGGCATGACCGTTCACTGGCATCAGGAGAACGTATCTATATGGGAAGTGGGACGTGCCTTCCCAGACCGTATCCGGCTCCGATCGGCCTGATCCGCACAGGCTCTTCTGAACCGCTCTCTCCAATTGATGCACTGATCGTCAGTGACTATGGGATTGACAGCCCTTATGAGGCGGCAACCTATGCTCTTGCCAAGGAACTCTTAGCAGTGGGTAAGAACATCGGTCTGCTACACATCGAAACTTTCCGCCCACTTTCCCACGCGATAAGCGGAGAAACTGCAGAACTTGCCCATCGTGAGGGTGTCTCTACCTACTCGTGGAATGACGAAGTGAGCGCTGACGTTGTCCATGTAATGGCTCCGATGGGCTTAGCGCTCTGTGACATGGTTGAAAGCAAAGTGTCTGCTGACTTCGCAGTCCTGCATGACGCTGAGAAGGTCCCACACTCACAGGTCGTAGAACTGTTCCATCTCAAAAGCCAGGAGAGGATTTCCATCGCGGAGCCAAAAACGCTTAGGCAGGCGACTCAGAGGCCAAGAAAGGTCTAGGAGACCTTGGCTCACTCGGCAGGGACTCGGGAGGTTCCATCACTGTAAGACACGCGAAAGAATGAGTGCAGGAGCTCATTGAGCGCCAGCTTCCCAGCATCTTCCGGGGTGATCCTGAAGATTGCCATTCGCCCTACTCTCGCAATCGGCGTACTGATTTTTTCGATGAAGTGGTATTTCGGTCGATTGGCGTAATCGTCGAAGAGGACCGTGACTGGGCTGCGGATCGATTCAACGGTCGCTACAAAACACGCGGCCCTAAACCTTCCGTCAATGAGTACAACATCAGGTTCGATGTCACTCTCGACCCAGGGAGCCAGTGGGTACTTATAGAACTCTGGCCAGTACGCCGCTCCGTGAGGACGCCCCCAATCACCCGTAGGGCCAATGTTCACATGATGAATCGTGACGGATGACTCCGCATCCATTTGTTCAACCTGGGTCTGCATTCTTTGTGCCCAGGCGAGATCGGACTCGACGCTGAATACTGTCTTTCCTACCATAGAGGCGGCGAACAGCGTGGAGTTTCCTGCCCCATACTCGACAATGCGGCGAGCGTGCCGGTACGTCTCCGAGACCAGTCCAGAGACGTCAGCGGGAAAAGTAAGCTCAACCGGTTTCGATGCTGACAAGACCTTCAGCACCCCTTTCCTTGTGTAGAAGTAGGGACAAAGCGATCTTAGCCTTGACGCTTCATGACGAACCCGTGTGGAAGGGCGAAGGCACTGCGGTGAACTTTTCAGAACACAGTTCTGATGTAACCGGCAATCTGCCGCTACATGAGCAAGATGTCCCTGGGAATGAAGCGTACAGGGAGGTCCTCCACTTGGAAAGTCCTAATAATGACGACTGGGCTAAATAAAACAGTCTAGGCCACACGAGCTATTGCAGCGCGGATTTGATCAGCCAGATCGGAGAGGCGCTCCCGTGAGGTGTCAATAGCCGGAGCAAGTCCGGGGAGAGCCTCTTCCAATCCGGCAGTCAGCCCGCTGAGCTCGGGGTACTCGCCTGTCAACGTGCCCAGTCCGGCGACGTCCAGCATCCTCCTGATTTTGCCTGGGTCTGCGGCCGTGCCGATGGGGTAGGCACCCTCAGTGGCTCCGATGATCAGACCGTGGGCGCGGTCGCTGATCACCCCGAGAGAGCGGGAGTAGACCTCGCGGATATAGGCATCGAGTGGAGCGTGGCTCATACTCGGCGGGGCCAAGTATTCGGCGCCCAGGGCTTTCGCTAGCCGTACTGCATGGGGGGCGTCTCGGCCAACCTGCGCCACGGTCACGATTTGGGTCGAGGTTCGTGCGGCAAGCTCACGTACTGCGGTGAACCACCCATCTGCGGGCCAGGGCCTGTCGAAGCGAAGTGTGACCGCGAGAAGCGGGCGTGCGGGTGCCGGAGTCCACTGTGAGGTAGGGGTACCGAGCCAGAAAGCCCAATCTGGTGCGAATTTCCCGAAGCCTACGGCGTGTCGGGTCGGTTCATCGCGCCAGGAGACCACGTCAGCTCGCATCAATACAGGGTCAATGGTCACGCGTGCTGCCCTGAACGGATCCCGTACACCCAAACCTGAGACGATTACCGAGCCGCCCTGCTTGAGGACATGATTCAGCTCCTCGGTGCGTCGCCTGCCCGGGAATGTGTTCGGCTGCTGAAGGATCCACTCTCCGGCGTTGAAAAGCCACACAGGGCGTTTCGACGCCTCGCTAGTGGCCAGCCACTGTCCTCGACTGGAGTGGACGACATCCTCGGGTCCGAGCCGGAATCCCGTCGTGTAGTCAGAGGTCTGGCCCTCGAGGTGCAGATGGAATCGCTGCCCTTCTCCGCGCACAGCGTCGATCAGGGCGGCGCGGAGAACTGAGTCTCCCAGATTGTCGTCCTGCCCCTTTGGCTCAATGAACACGTTCTGCACAGCGACCAGCTTAGTATAGGACGGTGTCCATATCAGCTGATCCGCACCCTGAGTCCATCGTGCCAGTGAGGGTCCACGAAGTCGGTCGCCCGCCCGGCGCGTTCCTTGACTACTTCGACCAGGTCATCTCCCGTGCAGAGACGCACAGTCTTGAGTTCCGTTTCGTCGAAGGGCGTATGCGTCGTTTCGATGTTGACGTCCTCCACGTGTGCGCTCATCTCTTTGATCGCGCGCTCGGCGCTGGGCGAGTGAGCTATGCGACACGCCGCGAGGCGGTCTCCCTGTTCATCTCTCAACTGACAGAGAGGCGTATCAGACTGGTGCAGACCGTTATGCAGCCCTTGCCACCGGCAGAAGGCGAAGACGCTCAGCGTGCCCGGCAGGAGATCGACTCCGCTACGAGTGCCTGGGTCGTCTTCGACGAGAGCACTACGACTCCGGACCCGGACCGCACCGTGGTGATTCCGCTTGCCCACTATCGTGAACGCTTTCTCGGCTATCCCCGCGGCACCACAGTTCAAGGACGGCTTCTGTGGTCTGTGACCCCGCAGTTGTCTGCAGAGGCAAAGAGACTGCTCGGCGTCACAAAGGTAGCGAAGACCCCAGGTCTGGCCCTGCGTATGGTGGGGTTAGCGACCTCAGATCTGATCTCGAAAGCTCAGGTGGCTCGGCAGAGCGGCGAAGCGGTGTCCTCCCGGTTTGCGAGACTCTCTGATGCTGCCTTGGTGGAAGAGATGGGGGAAGCAGAGTTGGTTGTCCAGCCGCGCTTAGCTTCGTTCGAAGACTGGCAGACGGTGCTCCTGGCGCTCTCGCTGGATCGGCCCGTCCTGGTCCCTGACATAGAAGCGATGCGCCGCCTGGCGGAGGAAGTAGGACCAGGGTGGGTGCACCACGCTGACACGCCGTTCACCGCAGCGGCCCTGGACGCAGCAGTCGCCACAGTGCGGGAGAACCCTCCGAGACGGCCCCCGCGCCTGGAACGACGAGCTCCGCAGGTGGTGGGGGACGCCTATGCGCAACTCTTCCGTGACGTCGCCCGCGTTCGCAGCCGCAAGAAGACGGTTGCCGCGGCTTGCTGAGGCATTGACAGCAAGGCTGAGGGCGCGCCTGTCACTTAGTTCCGGCTTGCCTCGCCTGCGACTGACTGCTGGGCAGAATCAGCATCGGTGAGTAGTGTCTTGGCCTCGTCAACCGACTGCGAGAGCAACTGCTGCGAGACCCGGATCCCGCGCAGCTCTGGACGAAGCCGTTGCACCTCCTGTGTGATCGCCGCTACGGAGCGGCCCTGTCCGCTGGCAGCTTTCCGCAGTGCTTTGGCGTCCCGTCGCAGATCTGCCGAGTCGTCAGCGATCATCTTGAGCTTGCGCAGAGTCACATTCTGTTTGTCCCGGACAGCATCGAGCTTCTTGCTCGCCGCGCGCAGATTGGCCGCGAGTTTCCTAGATCGGGTGCGATTCGCCACCGCATTCAAGCGGGCCAGCACCACATAGAGGGCGAACATCCCCCCGATGCCGGCGACGGCCCACTCGAGCATTCCCGCTATGGCAAAGGCGGCGACTCCGACCGCTCCGAGCAGAAACGCCCCTACGATGGTGAGATCTTTTGCGTTCATTCCCCACATTTATGTTAACTCCTTGAGTAGATCATCGAGCAGGTCACACGGTCCCCCGGATCTGGTGGCCCCCATGCATATCTCCATAGAGGGTAGCGGAACGAAGCCGACCTGCCATATAGGCGTAGCGACTGAGGGCGGATAAAGCCGTGGGTTAGGATCAATCCGGTGTCTGCCTGCAGTTGGCCTCGCCATCGGTGCGGGGGACATTGCTTCTTTCAGCCTTGAAACCAAGTGAGATACGACGAGTGAGCATGGAACATCACAGCAATACGGCCAGCAGCCGAATGATCCCCGACGGACCTCGTACTCTTGAGGTGCCCGCGGTCAGCGTGATCATTCCGGTGTTCAATGCCGAACGCCACATTGGCGAGACGCTCGAGAGTATCTCGGCACAGACTCTCCTTGACCTTGAGGTGATCGTCGTCGACGACGGCTCCACGGATCGTTCCATGGCGGTCGTCACCGACCACATTTCACGTGACCCGCGGTTCCACCTGATCACGGGTCCAGCCACGGGCAGCGCCGGCACGGCTCGTAATAAGGGCTTGGCGGTCGCCAGGGGCGAATATCTGGCCTTCCTCGACGCGGACGACCTCTTCGCTCCGAGCATGCTCGAGAAGTTGTACCGCAAAGCTAAGCAGGACGATGCCGACATCGTGATGACCGGGTTCCGCAGCTTCAACGACGCGACCGGCAGGCTGGAGCCACTGGGCCGTCGCGGTCGTCTGCATGTCAATCTGCTCCCGGAGTCCACCCCATTCGCACCCCAGGACATCGCAGAGCACATCTTCTCGGCGCCGCACACCACGGTGTGGAACAAGATCTTCCGGGCTGACTTCATCACCGAACTCGGGCTTCACTTCCAGGACAGCCGTCGTTCGAACGACGCCTACTTCAACTTGGTCGCGCTGGCCGAGGCGCGGCGGCTCAGCTACGTCGACGAGTTCCTCGTCCGCTACCGTGCCTCGAACAAGGACAGCCTCCAAGGTTCCCAGGCCGACACCGACTGGGCTTGGGTCGATGCCACCCGGGCGGCGACCGAGGAACTCCGCGCTAAGGGACTCTACGAGCCGTTCCGCATGGCGATGACGCAGCGGGTCGCCATCCGCGCGCTCGACCGTCTGCGCAAGTGCACCACCCTGGAGTCGTTCCACGAGACCTACGACAGGATCCAGGACGAACTCTTCCCCGAATACGGACTCGATGCCCAGACGGCGGAGAAACTTCCGAACAAGGAACTCGGAGCCCGCGTCATCGGCTTCCTGAACACCCCCCGATTGGAATGGGCCTTCACCAACGTAGTGCGCGGAGCGCCCCTCGCAGTACCGGCTCCCACGGCCACTCTCACCACCCCCGAATCAGCCGGCTCCCCGGAATCCTCCGTTTCGTGGCAGTACGACGAGGGCGCTGAAGACCTGGATGCCCCCGATGTCTCGGTCGTGCTGGCGGTCCGCAACGCGGCTCCATGGCTTCATGAGGCCCTGCAGAGCGTGCTCTCGCAGACTGGCGTATCGCTGGAAATCATTGCGGTCGACAACGGCTCCTCCGATGATTCCCTCAACATCCTGCGCGATTACACACTCGACGAACCGCGCCTGAAGCTTCTCGTTCAGCGGCGCGGCGGGCTCTCGCAGGCCCGCAACGTAGGTGCCGACGCCGCCAGCGGCCGCTACCTGATCTTCCTGGACGGCTCGGACTACTGGATGTCGGATTTTCTCTCCTCCGCCGTGGCGCGGGCCGACCGTGAGGAGCTGGAGGCGCTGCTCTTCGCTGCTGACTCCCTCCCCGACGTCTCTCTCGATGAGCGGCATATGGGCCCGCCCTCCTCCCTGGACCCCTCCCAGCCCTCGGAAATCCGCTCAGGGACGGCCCTGGCCGCGGCCTTCGGTCACCACCGTCATCTGTGGCAGCACGTGGGGACCTTCCTCATACGAGCCAGCCACCTCCGGCAGAGCGAGCTGCGATTCAACCCAGGCATCATTCACCAGGACGGTGCCTTCGCCTTTTCCCTGCTACTGCGCACAGAACGCGCGGCATATGTGCCGCTGCGTTCCTATGCGCGGCGAGCCCTCAGCGAGTCGGCCACGCCTGCGGCTAGCGAACTCGACCTGGCCAAAAGCACATTCCTCACCTATGTGGAGATGGTCCGCGAGCTCGGCGGACGCCAGCTTCCTCCGGCCTCGTTCAGCGCCCTGGACTCCATGGTCACGCACGCCTATTCGACGGCGCTCACTCAGTTTGCCAAGCTCCCCGGCGACCAGCACCAGCAACTTCGGGAACTTGATCCATCCCCTGAGGCACAGGCGTCCTACCACGCCCTGCGCGAGGCGAAAGCTCTGGAGGCCAGCATTGTCCGATTCTGACTATGGCACTGCACGCAAGGGCGCCTATGATGACCTCCCGGTCCATCCTGCGTCCCAGCTCACGCGGACCGCACGATTGAGCAGACCCGGCGAGAGATCCCGGTTCCGCCAAAAACTCGGTCAAGAGGGGGGCCTTGATTCGGCTTTCATTCGGCAGGACTCCGAGACACTGATCGTGACGTTTCACGGTGCCCTCGATAGAACGAAGTACACCATTCCGCGCTTCGAGCGTGCCCGACAGACCGAGCAGCTCGGCACCTCATGCCTTTACTGGGCGGACCCAAGTCTTTGGTTGGACGAGAAGCTGGCCCTATCCTGGTTCACCGGAGCCGGCTCACTGGATCTCTTCGAGCTCCTCGCGGATCGGTCCGTCGCGGTCGCCGAAGCGATCGGCGCAAACCGCGTCATCTTCACCGGCTCCTCCGGCGGCGGCTTCGCCTCGCTGCAAGTCTCAGCACGTGTGCCGCATTCCGCCGCGCTCGTGTTCAACCCGCAGACCACGGTCTTCCACTACTGGCAATCGGTGCAGCGCCCCTATATCCGTGTTTGCTTCCCGAACCTTTTGCCGGTCCCGGCGGAGGATTTCGACTTCTCCTATGACTGGACCGAAGCCCTCGGTGACCGTCTCTCCGCCGTCCGGCGCTACGCCAAGCCGACCGAGAACACGGTGCACTACTGGACCAACACTCACGACTGGCACCATAAGAAGCACTTTCAGCCCTTCAAACGCGTGCTCGGCGGGAGCGCTTCAGAGACGCTCACCGTACACCCCTACGATGGCGGCAAAGGACACCACCCCCCAAGTTCCGAACGCTTCGCCGAAGCACTGCAGACATGCCTCGACGAGACGAGCAGTTTTCCCATTTAGAGCTTCGCTCGACAACGCTCGTTCCGTCGTTCTTCACTGGCGGCGCACCGAGGCAGTGGCGCCGTGGTGTGATCAAGCTCCGCCTCCATCGCCGTCTGCGGTGGCATAATGATCGCCAGCCATGAAGACAGACTCGACAGTGAACAGGGCACTATGACGACCATTGCCCCCACCCCCGGCAGCCAGGTCGGAAAGGGTGCCGCGAACGTTCCCGAAATCCGGGTCGCCTCTCCAGCTGACCTGCAGTTCGCCGAGGGAAGTGGCGCGCTGCGCTACAGTGTGACCCTGGACGAAAGAGGCCATATGGACATGCTGCTCCTCAACAAAGGCAGCCGGGAGCTCCTCGTCGTCTTCCACGGAGCGACGGTGCCGGGCCACCACCACCTGCCCCGCTTCGAATGGCTGAGAACCCTCAACGAGCGGACAGACTTCAGCTGCCTGTTCGTCTCTGATCCGACACTGACCCTCGACACTGATCTGCTCCTGGGCTGGTACCTTGGGTGGAAGGGTATGGATCTTTACCCTCTGCTGGGGGAGACGGTGCAACGAGCCGCCTCGGCTGTTGCAGCGGAAAAGATCATCCTCACCGGATCCTCCGGGGGTGGGTTCGCCAGCTTGCAGGTGGCCCCGTATCTCCCGGGGAGCCTGGCGATTCCTTTCAACCCTCAAACAGACGTTACCAGGTATCACTGGAACGCCCAGGCCAGCTATCTACGCAGAGTGATGCCCCATCTGCGGCAGCGTGAGAACCGGAAGGCTTGGGGGAGAACGCTGGGGGACCGCACCGCAGCAACACGACGGTACGGGAAGCCGCAGCCCAACCATGTGCTCTACGTCCAGAACGTTCGGGACGAGCACCACTATCACCACCACTACAGGCCGTTTGCGGAACGAGCCGAGAAAGGGCCGAACAAAGAGCGGCTGGTCTTTGAGGAGTACTCTGCCGCACCGTTCCACGAACCACCGGGTCGGGGACGATTTGTCGAGACGATACAGCGCGGTTCTAAGATGCTCGAGCAGTGGCCGGGATGAGGGCAGCGACTCAGATACTACGAGGGGAAGGAACAATCGTGAAAGGTGACCAGGCACTATGGAACTCCTGGCTGCTCAAGCGGTACCACTCCCAAGGAGCCTCATACGGTGCCGAAGTCGAGGCCACCGCCCTGCGCAGCGAATCCCAGCAGATGCGCCGGATCCTTGCTTACGGGGTCACCTCCGGGAACCTCAGCTACTCGGAACTGGTGGATAAAGTTCTGACCGGGAGCATCTGTGGGTTCTCACTCGACCCCGTGTGGCTGGGTCGGCTTGCCAGCGTTTGCGCTCTGCAGAACACCGAGCCCGGAGACGTCCCATTCGCCACAGCGGCAATCGGCCTTGCTAATGAGCAGTTGGCACGCGCCCGTCGCACAGAGAAACGATTCCTCAAGCTCCAGGCCGAACTGCTCTTCGACCAGCGTAGATTCCGCGAACTTGATGCATTCCTCGCCCAGCACCCCGAACTGCGCAGTTACTTCCACAACTACCTCACCGTGGACTCTCGCAGTCCGTTCGTCCGCGAGGGCCTTGGTGAGGCCGCGGAGAAGACCTGGCTGACCGGATTCAACCGGCAGTTCACCAATAATGGGCTGCTCCCGGTACAACTGCGCCCAGGGGGCAGTGTCCCCTTCAACCGGCTCGAGGTCGATACGACCGGTCGTGCTGTGGAGCTGGACACACTGGTGACCGTCGTCATGACCATCTACAGACCACGTGAGGACGACGTGCTGGCCTCCGCCCGCTCGATCCTCAACCAGACTTGGCGCAACCTTGAGCTGCTGATCGTTGACGACGCCTCGCCTCCCGAGTACATCCCTGTGCTGGAGGCACTTGAACAGCTGGACAACCGGGTCCGGCTGATCCGCCTCGAGATCAACGGTGGGACCTACGCGGCGCGCAACGTCGGAATCGCCCACGCCCGGGGCGAGTTCATAACTGGCCAGGACGCCGACGACTGGTCCCACCCTGAGCGCATCGAAATCCAAGCCCAGGACCTGGGCGAGAGCCCTGAGCTGCCCGGGAACCAGGTTTACACCGTCAACATGACTGAAGACCTGGTACGTATCCGTCGCGGCTACCCTCCGTTCATCCCCAGCGCTCCCACCTTGATGGTGCGTGCCCGGATCCTTCGTGAACTCGGCGGCTACCTGCCGGCTCGCAAGGCTGCTGACAACGAGCTGCGCGGACGTGTCGCCGCATACACTGGCACCGATGTGCATTTTATAAAACAGCCCCTGATCTTCATGCGGATCCTGCCTGACTCCCTCTCCCGGGCAGACTTCCGGCCCGGATGGCAACATCCGGCGCGACGGGCTTTCTGGGGTGCTTACAAAACCTGGCATGCCAGCGCACCGCAGGAGGAGCTGAGCTGCCAGCCCCAACAGCGGGCTCCCATCCACATCCCGACGCGCTTCACCCAGCCGCCACAGCAGCGCCACCACACCGACATCGTCTTCGCTGCGGACTGGTGCGAATTCGGCGACCTGCAGGCCAACTTGCTCGAAGAGATCCACGCTCTCCTGCAGTCCGGGAGAAGCGTAGGAATCCTGCACATGGAGAACGCCCTGCACCTCTCCCAATACGCTCGCACGCTCTGCGGACCTGCTCAGGAGTTGGTCTCTGCCGGCACCATCACTCACCTGTTGGCCGACGAGGACTTCCACGACGTCGACCTCATGCTGGTACGGGCCCCGGAACTATTGCAGTTCATGCCGCGAGGACGAACAAACTTTACCCCCGGAGCGCTCGTCGTCGTTGCCGAGAACCCGCCAACCGTCTTCGGGATCGGCGCTCTGACCTACCTGCCCGCCGACTGCGCCCAACAGGCGGAAGCCTTCTTCGGACGGCACCCGGTGTGGGTTCCGGGCAGTGAGGCTGCCCGATCCGCGCTGCAGCAGACACTGCCCCCGGAAGTGATCAGCAGGGCCCAGTACATCACCCCCTTCTCACCCCACCGCTGGCAGACCCGCAGAACCCGGCTCCGCGGTTCCCGCCCGGTGATCGGAGCATGGTCGGGAAGCCACCCGATGGAATGGCCGACGGAACCCGCAAAGATCGCCGCCCTGCTGCCCCGCGACGGTAGCGTCGACGTGCGGCTCTACGGCCAGCCGGGAGTCCTGCTGAGAGCTTTAGGGGAGGAGCAGCTGCCCCCGGCGTGGACGGCTTTCCCCCAAGGAGCGATCCTCCGGTCCACCTACTACCGTTCGCTGGACGCCTTCATCCACTTCCCTCACACCCCGGCAGTGGTCCCGAAACGCTCAGTCTGTGAAGCGCTGGGCGCCGGATGCCTGGTGGTCCTCCCTCCATTGCTGCAAAGCGTATACGGAGAAGCGGCACTGTATGCAGAGCCACGGCACGCCCAGACGCTCATCGAGGAATACCTCAGTGACCCGCCCCGGCATATGCGACAGGCAGGCCGAGCAGCCCAGTTCCCCCATGCCGTCAGCGGCACTGCCTATGTTGACGTCATCGCTACCCTAACTGATGACCTTCATGAGGGCGAGATAGGAGCCACTGACCCATGACCCGAGGACTCTCCAAGGAGCAGATGGCGCTGATCGCCGTCTACCTGCTGGGACTAGCGCTGACCTTCCTGGCCGTCGCACTGGGGCACTGGCGCACCGCTGCCCTGGCCGGAATCGTCACATTCGGTCTTTTCTCCGCGCTGGTGATTCTCACCCTGGCGGCGATGACCCACGTCGCCGGGACGGCCCGCCAGCGCCTGACCGAGGTGCACCACGAGGTGCGTAGCGCACGTACTCTGCGGGCACTGCGCAGGCTCGACGACCGCTACGCCCGGCTCTCCAAACAGGTCGCGGCCGCCGAGGCGCGTCGCGAGGCCGGAGAACAGCGACTGCTGGCCACCCTCGAGGCCCAACGCTTTCAGTTTGAGGATGACATCGCCGCCCTGCGTGCCGACACCGACAACCGCTGACCTCAGTGTGTACCGTGCTCAGTTGATGAGGTTCCCCGAACGGGCCTCCGCCTGGACCTCCTCGGCCGCGCTGCGCACCGCACTGCCCCCGAAACGCAGCGCCTGGAGCATCCGTTGGGTGCCCGGGGTGAGCACCGCAGTTGAAGTCTCCGTCCCGTAGAGTTCGGCGACGCGCCACTGCTGCTCCAGATCCTCGACGGCGGCGTCATCCTGCTTGCGCAGGATTAGCATCGGATGATGCAGCTCAGCAACCGGTTCCAGTAGTCCGTGCGGATTCTGCCCGAATGTTTGGCTAGCGCACCCCCCGGCCGCGGGACAGGGCCAGCAGGCCGAAACAGTCATGCAGGAAGGGCAGCGGCTGCACTGTTGAGATCTGCGTGCCGGAAGATGGTCTTTGCGCTAGGTCTCCCAGGGAGTTGAAGTAGCAGTCAATATCACTGACCAGCGCCACCTGGTCCGCGTACCATCATGGCGCTGATTATGAACGAGTGATCGCAGGGGTAGGGCTTATGGCTGTGCACCTCGAAGTGCACCCATTCCGCCTTACCACTGAAGCTCATGGCGAGGGATGCGGTCCTATCCTTGGAACCATCATCGACTTCCAGCACTTCAATCTGTTCTGGTCCTAGGGTTTGGTCTACAAGACTGCTAAGGCACCTATCGATGACTAATGCGCCTTGGTAACTGGTGACGCCCACTGTGACCAGGGAGCAGTTCTGTTGTGACGCCGCCGCAGGGAGTTCACCAGGGAAAAGCTCATGACCTGTACCCTATGCCTGTGCACCGCTCATAGAGGCGAGAGGCTTCGCCACCCGTGATGTCCCGTAATGCGCAGTGACAGTCCGACGGAGTTGTTTCCTTACAAGTAAGGTGACCTGCATGAGCAACGCCGTACCGATTACTAAAGCAGTTATTCCAGCAGCGGGTTTGGGTACCCGGTTTTTGCCTGCGACTAAGGCTATGCCTAAGGAGATGTTGCCGGTGGTGGATGA
>NZ_VWNF01000021.1 GCF_008711175.1 Nesterenkonia ebinurensis | reverse complement strand
ATCCACACTGGTATAAGGAACCTCAGCGATCTGGATGGTGTTGTTCTCACTGGCCAGGATCGCCTCAGAGAGATCCTTACCCACCTTCTTATCATCAACATCAAAGGCAGCCACGAACTGAACATCACTGATGTGATAATCACCGAACTGCACATGCATCAACCCCGGCACATCCTGATCAACAGGGGCATCCCTGTAGTACTCCACGCCCTGCACCAAAGACGCCGCGCAATTACCCACGCCCACCAGGGCCACACGAACCGGGTTCTCTGACAATCTGGTCTCCTTCGATCAATGCAACCTATCCATCATAGGGTGGTTAGGTGAGCCGAACAGTTCAGCCGCTGTCCGCAGCCGATCCGACATTACGCTATTTATCGGACCGGTGGGGCGGTCCTGCCGGCAGCCGGCTGCGCGCAGCCGGCAGCGGGTTCTGGAGCATCACCCGGATCCTGATGGCGATGACCGCCCTCGGGGTCCTGCTGGCCTTGCTGGCCTCCCAATACTGCCGGATCAACGGCTGGGGCGGCATCGGAGTCTACCACTGGGGCTGCTACTCCGATGTCTCCGCGCTGTGGGACTCCCGGGACTTCGCCCAGCACCCCTGGGCCCCGTTCCATGAAGATTACTCCACCTTCGAGTACCCAGCCTTGACTATGCTGCTGGCCTCTGTGCTGGCGGTGCTTACGCACGGCATCGACAGTCAGCTCGGCGGCACCCTGCTGGACTATTGGCAGGAGCGCACCGGACTGCTGTATTGGGATCTGACCTTCCTGGCCGCAGCCGCCGCCTGGTTTCTGCTTACCTGGGCGGTGATGAAAACCGCCGGGACCCGACCCTGGCATGCGGTGGTAGTTGCGCTCTCCCCTGCGCTCATCTTGGGTTTGGGCATCAACTGGGATATCTTCCCGGCGGCAGCCCTGGCAGTGGCGGTATTGCTCTGCCTGCGTCGGCAGTGGCTATGGGCGGGAGTGCTGATGGGGATCGGGGTCTCGTTGAAGCTCTATCCGCTGTTCCTGCTCGGAGCCGTCTTCACCCTGGCTCTGCGTGCTCACTGGAAGAAGGAAACCGGCGAGGAGGCGGTCAGATGGGGTGATTTCGGCAGGCTTGCCCTGGGCGGCGGCGTCGCCTGGTTGGTGCTGAATCTGCCGGTGATGCTGGTCAGCTGGGAGTCCTGGGCCCAGTTCTGGGTGTTCTCCGCCGAGCGCGGGGCCGGCTGGTCCTCCATCTGGCAGGTGACCGGTGTGCTCAGCGGGGAGCATATGAGTGCAGAAACGGTGTCCTTCTGGTCTACTGGGCTGTTTGGGCTCAGCTGTGCGGCGGTGCTGGCGATCGGGCTGACCGCCCGCGAGCGCCCCGGGCTGGTTCAGCTGCTGCTGCTGATCGTGGCGGCATTCATGATCTTCAACAAGGTCTACTCCCCGCAGTTCATGATCTGGCTGGTGCCGCTGATCGCCTTGGTCGGGCTGAAACTGCGCGATGTGATGATCTGGCACGGATTCCAGATCCTGCACTTCTGGGCGATCTGGATGCACCTGGCTGCTCAGATCAGCGAGGCTGACCCGCAGCATCTGTTCGACGAAAAGCTCTACGTGGCCGCAGTGTTCGGCCACCTGCTCTCCACGTTCTACATCTGCGTACTTGTGGTGCTGCGGATCTACCGCGGAGATCAGTCCTCGTCCTCGTCGTCAGCGTCCTCATCCTCAAGGCCGTCGTCGATGTCGAGGTCATCATCACCGTTATCAAGTGAGTAGTCCGGGATGTTCACCTCGTACTCGATCTCGTTGCCGTCTACGCTGACAATCTCAATCTCAGCGGTGCCGGAGCCGTTCTGGTCGCTCATCGGGCAGCTGATGGTCTCACCCACCTCAGCGTCAAGGTCTCCGTCGCAGTCCACCTCATGGGGGGCGTCCTCGGGGAACTGACTATCCAGGTCCCGCTCCACATCGGACTCGATGTCGGATTCGGCCCATGTGTTTCCGCAGGCTGCGGTCAGGCCGATGGCTCCGGCTGCGACCAGGGCGGTCAGTGCGTGCTTCATGCGGGGCATGGTGTTCCTCCATCAGTATTCGGACTTGTACAGGGCTTCCGTTCCCTCTGTTTTGGATGCGATCACTACCTCACAAAACTCATCTGAACACATACTGATAATCAGCTGGAGTTTTTCATGACGCTCGCCGCGGGTTCCTCACCGCATCCCCCACCAGAGGATGAGACCAGGATCAGTCTGCGGGGGGATGTGCTCAGCCTGTAGACCTAGAAGACTAGAGCCCATGATCACAGCAGAGAATCTCACCAAGAGATACGGCTCCAAGACCGCCGTGGACGGCATCAGCTTCCAGCTGGCCCCAGGCAAGGTCACCGGCTTTCTGGGCCCCAACGGCTCCGGGAAATCCACCACTATGCGGATGGCCGTCGGCCTAGACAGACCCACTACTGGCTCCATCACCATCGGCGGCAAGCCCTTCGCGGCACACAAGGCACCGCTGCGCACCGTGGGCGCGGTGCTCGACGCCGGGGCCACCCATCCCGGCCGCACCGGTCGCTCTCATCTGCGGGTGCTGGCCGCCACTCACGGCATCAGCGCCAAACGCGTGGAGGAGGTCATTGAGCTCACCGGCCTGGGTGAGGCAGCGCGTAAGCGCATCAAGGGCTACTCCTTGGGCATGAACCAGCGGTTGGGCATCGCCGCCGCCCTGCTGGGCGATCCCGCCGTGCTGATCTTCGACGAACCGGTCAACGGCCTGGACCCAGAAGGCGTGCGCTGGGTACGCAGCATGGCCCGCCAGCTGGCAGTCGAAGGCCGCACCGTATTCGTCTCCTCTCACCTGATGAGCGAGATGTCCCAGACCGCCGATCACCTCATTGTGCTGGGCCGCGGCAAGATCATCGCCGATGCCCCCATCGCCGAGCTGCTCAGCTCCGAAGAACACCGAGTGCTGGTGCGCACTGAACAGACCGCAGACCTGGCCAACGCCCTGACCACCAGCGGGGTGAACATCGAGCATCTGGATGCCGAGACCCTGCAGGTCACCGGACTGGATCCGCGCAGCATCGGGCGCCGCGCCCTGGAGACCAATATTGTGCTCCACGAGCTGACCCCGCAGCACTCCACCTTGGAGGATCAGTACATGAAACTCACCGGCGACCATGTGGAATACCGCTCCGGTGGACAGAAGCAGGAGAAGCAGGAGGCAGCACGATGACCCCCAACCTCAATACCGCCACCGCTACCCCGCCAAAGACCTTCCAGGTGGACCCTACCCTGCCCGGAGTCAGTTTCCTGGGCACTTTCCGCTCCGAGTTCGCCAAGCTCAAAGCCCTGCGCACCAGTTGGTGGCTCTCCATCCTGACCATCGGCCTGAGCGCCTTCATCGCTGGATCGGTGGCCATCTCCTACCAGCGGTTTTCCGATGAGTTCCCCTCCAGCGCCCTGGATGTGGCCGTGCAGGGCCAGACCGGCAGCTACTTCGCGATGATTCTGCTGGGCGCTCTGGGTGTCATCGCAATCACCACCGAGTTCACCACCGGTGCCATCCGCTCCTCGCTGACCGCAGTCCCGCGCCGCACCACCCTGCTGGGCGCCAAAGCCCTGGCCCTGGTGGCCTGGACCGGTCTGACCACCGCGATCATGATGCTCTTGTCCCATGTGCTCGCCGCAGTGATCACCGACCCACTGGGCTTGGGGGATATTGTCACCGACGGGGAGATCGCCCTGATGTACGCCAAGACCTGGCTGGTGGTGGTGCTCACCGCGCTGCTGGGTTTCGGCTTGGGCGCCCTGCTGCGCAGCTCCGCCGGCGGCATCGTGGTGCTGGCCTCGATCCTGTTCGTGGTCCAGATCGTGCTGAGCATCCTCTACGGAGTCACCAACGAGGCCGCCTGGGTGGAGACCCTGATCAAGCTGGAGTACATGAACCTGGTGGACGGGTTCATCAACGAGCCCAGCCAGTACAGCTTCTTCCCCGCGCTGGAGACCGGGCCCGCACTGCTCGGCCTGCTGGGCTGGACCGCAGTGCCGGTGGCGCTGGGCTGGCTGAGCTTTACCCGCCGCGACTCATGATGAGATAGGGAAGGTGAGTAACACTACGACGCCGTCTCCGGGGCAGACTGCCCATGGGGGCGGCGTCGTGCCCTTCTCCACTTCTCATCAGGGAACCGAACAGCCCCAGGTCACCCCGGAGATGTTTGAGCGATGGGATGAGCTCGGACTGGTGCGTAAGCCCGGGATCCGCGGTTGGTTCCGTAGGCACCCCGGATGGATGACCGCGGTGGTGGTGGGCTTCTACCTGCTCTACAGTCTGTGGATCTTTCCGGTGGCCTTGGCTGATCTTGGCGCAGATGCGTGGTGGCTGCTGCTGGGCTACGCGGTGATCTCCGCGGCACTGTGTTTCCGGCACCTGCGCCCCTTGGCGGTGCTGGTGCTGGTGACGCTGTTTGAATCAGCCATGCTCTACCTCTACCCCTGGCAGGGCAGCCAGCTGATGGGTCTGTGCTTCGCCGCCTATGCGGTGGCCTACCACTACGGCCTGCGCTGGGGACTGGTTGCAGCACTGCCGGCCTGTGCGCTGGGCTACAGCACCTTGCTCCTGGCGCAGAGCTGGATCGAACAGCATCAGGGCAACTTCTGGGCCACCTACTACCAGAACCAGGGGATGGGCGAGTTCGAGGCCCTCGTGGTGATTGCGGTGATCATGGTGTTCATGGTCTGGATCTCCACCGGCATCGGGGCGGCGGTGCGTCGCGGGCATAAGCACGAGCGCGAGATCCTGGACTGGGCCCGGAAGTCCCATGAGCTGGCCCAGCTGGGTGAGCGCAACCGGATCGCCCGGGAGATGCACGATGTGGTGGCCCATTCACTCTCGGTGATGATCTCCCTGGCCGACGGTGCTCGCGTAGTGGCCAAGCGCGATTCCGAGCGTGCTGCCGAGGTGATCGGCGAGGTCTCCTCCACCGGGCGCAGTGCTCTGGCCGATATGCGCCGGGTCATCGGGGTGCTGCGCAAGGGCGATCAGGTGGAGCAGGCCCGTCGCCCGGTCACCGAGTCTTTGGATGGGCTGTTCGAGGGATTCCGCCAGGCCGGGCTGCCGCTGCAGGTTCAGCAGTCCGGCCCGCCGCTTCCTGAGGATGCCGCCTTCGGCCTCACCGTGCACCGCATCCTGCAGGAGTCGCTGACCAATGTGCTGCGCTATGGCCGCGGGGTCAATCAGGTGGATGTGGTGGTGGAGCACATCCCCGGCACCGACCAGACTGCCAGCGAACAGCTGAAGGCCCAGGGCTTCTCCGAGAAGGAACAGCGGGCGCTGGGGCTGACCGGCGAGCCCCAGGTTGTCATCAGCGTCACCGACGACGGCGTACCACCGGCTCCCGGATCCCGGCGCGAGTCGGTAGGCTCAGGGCTGGGCATCCAGGGCATGCAGGAACGGGCCAGCTTCTACAACGGATCGGTCTATGCCGGACCCGGCAAGCACCGCGGTTGGATGGTGCGTGCCGTGCTGGAACCACCGGCCGGCACCAAACCGACCGCCATCAAGGAGGGAACCGAATGAGCCAGAGCCCGGCTGCTGAACAGATCAAGGTCATGCTGGTTGACGATCAGCACCTGCTGCGGATGGGCTTCAAACTCATCCTCGAGGAGGAGGACGACCTGGAGGTGGTGGCCGAGGCCGGCGACGGCGCCGAGGCCCTCAGCACCCTAGAAGCACTGGGCGAGACGCGCCCCGATGTGGTGCTGATGGATGTGCGGATGCCCACCATGGACGGCATTGAGGCGACCCAGCGCATCGCCGCAGAGTTCAGCGACACCAAGGTCATCATCCTCACCACCTTCGATCTGGACGAGTACGCCTTCTCCGGGCTGCAGGCCGGGGCTTCTGCCTTCCTGCTCAAGGATGTGGAGCCGGAGGACCTGGTGGACGCGGTGCGTGTGGTCGCTTCCGGGGACGCGGTGGTTGCCCCGCGTATCACCCAGCGTCTGCTGGAGGTGTATCTGCGCAAGGGCGGACAGGGCACCACACCGCCCGGCTTGGTTTCTTCAAGGTCGGAGGGTGCTGGTGCCCGATTGAGCCGAGAGAACACCGGTACCGGCGCCGAGTCTTCGGAGGTGATTGAGGCCTCGGCGCAGCGGCAAAGCACCGGCGCCCAGATCGCAGCCGCGCTCGATGACGGTGTGGTGCGCGAACCGCTCACCGCCCGGGAGACCGAGGTGCTCTTCGCGGTGGCCGAAGGGCTCTCCAACGCCGAGATCGCCGCGAAGTTCTTCCTCTCCGAGGCTACGGTGAAGACCCATGTGCGCCGCATCCTGACCAAACTCCAGCTGCGCGACCGCGTCCAAGCTGTCGTCTACGTCTATCAATCAGGCCTCATCGAGTAGCCCACCCACAACCATCGTGAACCCGTACGTGGGAGGAGTTCAGCAGGTCTTGCGTCTGATGCAGAGTCTGCACACACAGGGGCTCCGATAGTGTGGTGCGCATGAGTCTGAGCGCTGATGAGCTGATCGAGGATCTGGGCCGTTTTGTCACCGAGTCGCCGTCGTCGTACCACGCGGCAGAGGTGGTCGCACAGCGACTGGTGGCTGCCGGCTTCACCCAACTCGGTGAACACCAGGACTGGCCGGCCGAGCCGGGCAAGTACGTGGTGGTCCGCGATGGCGCGGTGCTTGCCTGGATCCTCCCTGAAGGGGCAGCGCCCACCACGCCGCTGCGCATCCTCGGTGCCCACACCGACTCCCCCGGGTTCAAGCTCAAACCCAAATCCACTGTGGTCAAGCAGGGCTGGGTACAGGCCGGGATGGAGATCTACGGTGGGCCGCTGCTGAACTCCTGGCTGGACCGGGAGCTGCGCCTAGCCGGTCGTCTGGTCACCCGCGACGGGGCCACCCACCTGGCGGCCACCGGGCCGGTAGCACGCATCCCCCAGCTGGCCATCCACTTAGACCGGGCAGTCAACAACGAGGGCATCAAGCTTGGCAAGCAGCAGCACACTACACCCATCCTCGGGCTCGCCGGCTCCCCTGACGCAGCCGAAGCCTCCGACGTTCTTAATGTGGTGGCCCGGACTGCCGGGGTGAGTGCCGGTGAGGTGGACGGCTACGACGTCGTTGTCGCTGATGCGCAGCAACCAGCAGTCTTCGGCGCTGAGGGCGAGTTCTTCGCCGCCGGCCGGCTGGACAACCTCTCCAGCGTCTACACCGGCCTGCAGGCGCTGCTTGATACTGACGGATCAGCACCGGTGATCCCTATGCTGGCGGCCTTCGACCACGAGGAGCTCGGTTCGGCCTCCCGCTCCGGGGCGGCCGGGCCCTTCCTGGAGGAGGTCCTGGGCCGGATCTACGAGGCGCTGGGGGCCACGGTGAGCCAGCGGGCGCAGGCGCTCACCGGCTCCTGGCACCTGTCCTCCGATGCCGGGCACGCGGTGCACCCCAACTACCCTGAGCGGCACGACCCGGCCAACCGGCCGCTGCCCAATGCCGGGCCGCTGCTGAAGATCAACGCCAATCAGCGCTACACCACAGATGCCCCGGGGACGGCGATGTGGGCGGCGGTCTGCCGGGCCGCCGGGGTGCCCACCCAGGAGTTCGTCTCCAACAACGACCTCCCCTGCGGCTCCACCATCGGCCCGATCACCGCCACCCGACTCGGCATCCGGACAGTTGATGTGGGCATCCCGCTGCTGTCCATGCACTCAGCCAGGGAGATGTGCGGAGTGGACGACGTCGCCCATCTTGCCGCAGCCGTTACGGAGTTCTTCGCAACGGACGCAATATAAGGGCTTCCGTGTCCAGGAAGAGTCCCCGAAAGTGTTGAGCACTTGCGAGGACCGGGTGCGGGGATGCGATCAGCGCATTTTTCAGCATCGACTTGTCGGTGTATCATTGTAGGGTTGTGCGCCTGCACTGCTGTGCGCACACTACGCATCAGAACCTCCTGTTACGGAAATCCCGTGACCGCAAGACCGAAGGAGGTGGGTTCAATAATGCGTCATTACGAACTGATGGTGCTGGTCGACCCCGAGGTTGACGAGCGCACCGTGGAGCCCACATTGGGCAAGTACATGGAACTGGTCAAGAAGGACGGCGGTTCCGTGGATGAGATCGACATCTGGGGGCGCCGCCAGCTCTCCTACGAGATCCAGAAGAAGAACGAAGCCATCTACGCGGTGGTCAACTTCCAGTCCGCCCCTGACACTGCCAAAGAGCTGGACCGTCTGCTGCGCCTGAATGAGACCATTCTGCGCACCAAGATCATCCGGCCCGAAGAGTTCAAGGTCGCTTAGCATCTCCCACCCTGGGCCTAACACATCTAGGTACACAGCACTAGAGAAAGGTACACAACATGGCTTATAACGAAACCGTCATCACCGTGGTCGGCAACCTCACCGCCGATCCCGAACTGCGGTTCACCCCCTCCGGAGCACCGGTGACCAATTTTGTCATCGCCTCCACCCCGCGCTACTTCGACCGACAGGCCAACGAGTACAAGGACGCCGAGACGCTGTTTGTGCGCTGCTCGCTGTGGCGCGAAGCTGCAGAGAACGTGTGCGAATCGCTGACCAAGGGCACCCGCGTGATCGCCCAGGGCCGGCTGAAGGCACGCAGCTTCGAGGACAAAGAGGGCAATAACCGCACCAGCTGGGAGCTGGACGTCGATGAGATCGGCGCCTCCCTGCGCTACGCCACCGCCAAGATTGAGCGTCAGGCACCCCGCCAGAGCGGCGGAGGAGGCTTCGGCAACAACTCCGGCGGAGGATTCGGCGCAGGAAATTCTGGCGGCGGCTACGGCGGAGGACAGCAGCCCGACCCCTGGGGCGGACAGCCCTCACAGGGCGGCGGCTGGGACTCCGGACGCAATGACGAACCGCCCTTCTAACCCATAAAAACACCAACCATCCCGCGTGAAAGCGCGGGCTCCCATCTAGGACAAGGAGCACCACGATGGCACGACAGGCTGAGGCCAAGAAGCCCATCAAGCCCAAGGCAAACCCGCTGAAGGCTGCTGACATCAAGGTCATTGACTACAAAGACACCGCCCTGCTGCGGAAGTTCATCTCCGACCGGGGCAAGATCCGCGCCCGCCGGGTCACCGGCGTCTCCGTGCAGGAGCAGCGCAAGATTGCCCAGGCCATCAAGAACGCCCGTGAGATGGCCCTGCTGCCCTACTCCGGCGCCGGCCGCGGCTGAGACCACTGAGGAAGGAAAGGACAAACCTATGGCAAAGCTCATCCTGACTCAGGAAGTCACCGGCATCGGGGCCCCCGGCGATGTGGTTGAGGTCAAAGACGGCTACGCACGCAACTACCTGCTGCCCCGCGGCTACGCGCTGACCTGGACCAAGGGCGGGGAGAAGGACGTGGAACGAATCCGCGAAGCTCGCCGAGCACGTGAGATCGCCACCGTTGAAGAGGCACAGGCAGTGGCTGAGAAGCTACAGGCCGCACCGGTGAAGATCGGCGTGAAGACCGGCGACTCCGGCCGCCTGTTCGGCACCGTGGGCCCGGCCCAGATTGCCGAGGCTGTGGAGGCCGCTGGCATGGGCAGCATCGACAAGCGCACTGTTGAGCTGCCCGCGCGGATCAAGTCCGTGGGCCATTACACCGCAACCGTCAAACTGCACACTGATGTGACTGCAAGCCTCGACCTGCAGGTCGTAGCCACCAAGTAGTCAGTAGGCGCACATACGCAAGTGGCCCCGGGAGACTCTCCCGGGGCCACAGTTGTTAAAGCCTAATTCTTCTTGCCGCCGGGGACGGGATCCTTGCCGTCTGCTCTGCGCTGCTTGAGCAGCTGGTGGGTAGGTGGGTCTGGCACGGTCTGCGGGGTGCGGGCGGCGATTTCCTTGCGCAGCACCGGCACCACCTTCTCGCCGAGCAAGTCAATCTGCTTCAGCACAGTCTCCAGGGGCAGCCCGGCATGGTCCATAAGAAACAGCTGACGCTGGTAGTCCCCGGCGTAGTCCCGAAAGCTCAGGGTCTTCTCAACCACCTCCTCCGGAGTGCCCACGGTCAAAGGGGTCATGGTGGAGAAGTCCTCCAGGGAAGGACCGCCGCCGTAGACCGGGGCCCGGTCGAAGTAGGGCCGGAACTCACCCATGGCCTGCTCCTTGGTCTCAGCCATGTAGACCTGACCGCCCAGCCCCACGATCGCCTGGTCTGCCGGGCCGTGCCCATAGTGCTCGTAGCGCTCCCGGTAGAGATCGATCATCCGGCCGGTGTGCTCCTTGTTCCAGAAGATATTGTTGTGGAAGAAGCCATCGCCGTAGTAGGCTGCCTGCTCAGCGATCTCGGGAGAGCGGATGGAACCGTGCCACACAAACGGAGGCACCCCGTCCAGCGGGCGGGGAGTGGCGGTGAAGTCCTGCAGCGGAGTGCGGAATCGGCCCTTCCACTCCAGATTCTCCTCTCGCCAGAGCCGATGCAGCAGGGCATAGTTCTCCACGGCCAGAGGGATGCCTGCGCGGATGTCCTTGCCGAACCAGGGGTAGACCGGTCCGGTGTTGCCGCGGCCCAGAGTCAGATCGATCCGCCCCTGTGCCAGGTGCTGTACATAGGCGTAGTCCTCAGCAACCCGAACCGGATCCGTGGTGGTGATCAGCGTGGTGGCCGTAGAAAGGAGGATCCGCTCGGTTTGGGCAGCGATATGCGCCATGAAGATCGGCGGATTGGCCGGAGCCACAAACGGTGGATTGTGGTGCTGCCCGATGGCGAAGACATCCAGGCCCACTTCCTCGGCCTTTTGGGCGATGGCCACTGTGGCCATGATCCGCTCATGTTCTGTAGGAACACGGCCAGTGGTCGGATCCGGGGTGACATCACCGATGGAAAAGATGCCGAACTGCATAGCTCTCCTGCACAGAATTGAAGGATGGAATGCGGCAGATTACCGCAGCACAAGAATACTTCAAATTTGAAAGAAAAGCATCTGAGTGGGAGTCTCTGATCCAATCGGCGCTGACTAGGGAGCTTATGGGCAAAATGGATCGCCCGGAACCATGGAGCTCTCCCGCACTGTGAATATCCTGTGGATAAGTTGCTGCAGATAGTGTCTATACACCCAACTACAGGTAAACAGCAACTGCCCCAGGGGCTTCTGCCATGCAGGAGAAAAAAGTTTAAGTTCACAGCGTGTCGCTACATCATCGCAGGTCAGAGCCAATTGTGTGAATAACTATCTTCCCAGTCCACAGGGTTTCCCTCAGGTTCTGCACACGACACGCCGTGCAGTCCACATTTTATCCACAACCCTTGTGTGAAGACCTATTGCCTCAGGGCCTTAGCACCGCCTACAGTGTGAATCGTCCCTCCGCACTGATGCGGGTATTGGCCGACATCTGTCGGCGTGCATCCGCGCCAGACCCCGGCTACTTCAGTACGGCCGGACTGAGTGACACAGAACAGGCGAAACCCTGATCACAGGGAGCGTTCGCGGCTGGCCTGTGATCTCTGCAGGGACACTGAAGATCGGATCGCCGGACCTAGGCAAAGGGAAGGGGATCAGAACCCCATTGCCGGGTGCTGATCCTGCCGAAGCCCTTACTTAGGGGCTGGTTCGGCGATCCGATCATCCTTCTGGTCTGTGCGCGGCGGTGCAGGGCTGATCTGTGCAGAGCTGATCAGCCTCGGTGGCGCTGCAGGAACGAAGCCACCCGGCTCGGCCAGGTGGCTAAATCTTCCGGTGTCTCCGCGATGGAGAGCTGCGAACCAGGAATCAGCCGGTGCAGCTGCTCAGCAGTGGAGACCGGATGAGCGTAGTCATCCACCCAGGCTAGGATCTGCATCGGCACACTCAGTGCGGCAACCTCATCCTTAGGCGGCAGGTCAGTCATCGAAGCCCCGCGGAAGATCGAAGGCAGCAGCTCCTGACTCACCGCCGGCACCCGTTCCCGGTGCCGATCGGCCAGGGCCGGCGGTGGCAGCACGGACTCTCCCACTCGCACAAAAGCCCCGATGCCCTCATTCTCCACCAGCTCCGCAGAGTGCAGATAGGACTTGGCCTGGGCAGCCCGGGTGGTCCAGGCCGTGGGCGGAACCAGCAGGCTCAATGAGGCGAAGCGCTCCGGCTCCTTCAGGGAGGCATACAATTGGGTGGCTGTACCCATCGAGGGGCCGCCGGTGTGCACCTGCTCCCCCGGGGCCACCTCATCCAGAAGGGCTAGCAGATCATCAGCCAACCGCGGCCACACATAGTCCTCCGGAATAGCCCGCCCGGTAGAGGAGCCGTGCCCCCGGGCGTCATAGCGCAACACCCGGAAGTCCCGCAGTGCCCCAGTGACATCCAACCCAGCCCAGTGTTCCCGCCAAGCCGAGGAGGTCAGCCCGTGCATCTGGACAAAGAGGGGTCCCTCAGCCGCACCACTGACCTCATAGGCCAGGGTGGCTCCTGCTGTCTGGAAACGATTCATGACTTCTTTCAAGTGTCCGCAGCATTGTTAACCGGAGGTTTCACCCGCGACACGTCTGCGTCGCGGCACCCATCTACACTACGCTCATGCGGCTGACCAATGTCTCCCAAATGCAGGTGCAGCCCGGGCGGCTGCTGACCTACTCGATGACTGCCCAGGCCGTGGACCCGCCTGTCGGACTACCGGTATCCTTTGACCAGGACCGCCATGTCAGTCTGGGCTCCCGCCCAGGTTCCTGGATGGCGGTGTCGTTCCATCTGCCGGTGCAGGCAGACAGAGAGACTATCGCCCAGGCCTGGTTGCATGTGATCGGCCGTCATGGCACTTTGCACACTGTCTTCAGCCGCCAGGATTCATTCGCAAACACACCAACGGCAAGGCTTTCAGGCGCGAAGGCCGCGAACGTCTGCGCGGCCGCCAGGCCAGCGGAATCGCCCCGCAGCCGGGAAAGGCTCTGCGGCGGGCCTCAGACAGATCTGCAGCTGAGCGTAGTGCAGATAGAGCCGGGTCAATGGGAGGAGCTGGACCAGGCGGTACTGGCCCCCGATGCCGCACGTGCCAGCCTGCGTGCTCACTTTGACGCTGTTTGCCAGTCCTTCAACTCACCCTCCTACCGGCTGTGCCTGATCGAAGACCCCTCCGGTGGGCGCACTCCTCAGGTGATCATCGGGTCCGATCATGCCCATGTGGACGCCTGGAGCCTGCTGGTGCTTGCCCGGGATCTGGCCCACTGTGCATCAGATCTGCTGGAGGGCCACCCTCTGGGGGAGGACCTGCCTGTGGCCGAACCCTTCTCCGCGCACTCGGAGCACCTGGAGAACCGGCCCTTCCCTCCCGAAGAGGTGGTCACCCGGTGGCGGGAGATCCTTGAAGCTGGCGGGGGAACCATGCCCACCTTCCCCCTTGACCTCGGGGACATCTCACAGCCGGTGGAGGAGATCGTAGAGATCCGCGATGTCTTCGATGCTGAGGAGCTCACCGCTGTGGAGGCTCACGCCAAAGAGCACGGGGTCCGGCTGATCGCCGTGGCAGTCTCCGTGATGACCCGGTTGGCCGCTGAACTGTCCGGGGAGCCTTTCCGCGCCGTGTTCCCCGTGCACTCCCGCGACGATCAGCGTTGGTACAACTCCGTGGGCTGGTTCATCACCAACTCCGCACTGGAGAACCACGATGCCAGCTACCTCTCCAGCTACGCCGCAGTGAAAGAGGCAACCAAATTGGGCTCCTACCCGCTGGCGCCGATCATGCGGCCCTATGGCGGGATGCCGCAGGACCCCGGCATGTTCGCCATGAGCTGGCTGGACCACCGCAAACTGCCGGTCAACGTAGCTGAGGAGCTTAACCCTCAGCACGTCTCAGCAGTGATCCGCACCGACGGGGTGATGATCTGGTTCGTGATCAACGAGACCGGTATGCACCTACGTTGCCGCTACCCCGACACCAGGCAGGCCCGGCGGTCCATGCGCACCTGGCTGGCCGGGTTGGTCTATGGGCTGCGCGCTCCCCTGGAGCAGCGTGCTCTGCGAGAGATCAAAGCCACCCGGTGAGTAGACTGGCGGGGTGAGTGTGGAGACCTATGACCCGAGCACCGGGGCTGGTGCGGAATCGCGCACCCCGCCGCAGGATATGGTCGCCGAACAGTCCGTACTGGGCGGGATGCTGCTGAACAAGGACGCGATCGCCGATGTGGTGGAGGTGCTGCGGGGCCGGGACTTCTACCGGCCCGCCCATGAGCTGATCTTTGAGGCGATCATCGACCTCTACAGCAGCGGTGAACCGGCCGATGAGGTCACTGTCTCCGATGAGTTGAGCAAGAAGCAGCAGCTGCAGCGAGTGGGTGGACCAGCCTATCTGCACAACCTGGCACAGTCAGTGCCCACCGCCGCCAATGCTGGGTTCTACGCCGATATTGTGCGTGAGCGAGCCATTCTGCGCCGACTGGTGGAGGCCGGCACTAAGATCGTCCAGCTTGGCCACACCGCTGACGGTGAGGTCGATGAGATCGTCAATGAGGCTCAGGCAGAGATCTACACCGTGGCTGAGAACCGTCAGAGTACTGACTACTCGAAGCTCTCCGAGATCCTGGCTCCCACCATTGAGGAGATTGAGGTCAACGCGGCCAACGACGGCACCCTGACTGGTATCCCCACCGGCTTCCGCGACTTAGACGACCTCACCCACGGGTTCCATGGCGGACAGCTGGTGGTCATCGCCGCCCGGCCTGCCATGGGCAAGTCCGTACTCGCTCTGGACTTTGCCCGCTCGGCCTCCGTCAGGCATGGCATGACCACCGCCTTCTTCTCCCTGGAGATGGGCAAAGTGGAGCTGACCATGCGTCTGCTGGCCGCTGAATCTGCCGTGCACTTCAGTGACCTGCGCAAAGGCTCCAGCCTGCAGGACGAGCACTGGGAGAAGATGGCCCGGGCGATGGACAACCTGGAGCAGGCTCCGCTCTACATCGACGATGCCCCCAACCTGTCACTGATGGAGATCAGGGCAAAGTGCCGCCGACTCAAACAGCGGGAGAACCTCAAGCTGATCATCGTGGACTATCTGCAGCTGCTGATGTCTGGAAAACGGGTGGAGTCTCGCCAGCAGGAGGTCAGTGAGTTCTCCCGAACCCTCAAGCTGCTGGCCAAGGAGCTCGACGTGCCGATCATCGCACTTTCCCAGCTGAACCGCGGCTCCGAGCAGCGCCCGGACAAACGCCCCCAGGTCTCCGACCTGCGTGAATCAGGAGCTATCGAGCAGGACGCCGATATGGTCATGCTGCTGCACCGGCCAGAGGTCTACGACAAAGAGACCGAGCGCGCCGGCGAGGCCGACATCATTGTCGCCAAGAACCGCAATGGTCCCACCAGAGACATCACCCTGATCTTCCAGGGGCATTTCCAGCGCTTTGCTGAAATGGCCCGTGACTTCTGAGTTTGTCCCGCTGGCCGGGTCCAGGCCCCGACTGCTCTTGCGCGGTTTGCGCCGCGTTTGACGCCCTAAAGTCGGCTGCTCGCTGTGCTTGCGGCCTCATCGGTGAAGAACTTGTGCTGAGATGTGGTTTACGGGAAGCCGTAGGGGCTGAGCAGGCCCATAATGCGGTCCAGCAGAAGAAAGCCGGTCACCGAGTACAGTGCACCGATCCACAAGGCGTGGGTCAGGCTGAACCAGAAGCGTCCGGTGGCTATCAGCAGCCCGAAAGTAGCGGGCAGGCAGGCCATACCGTAACCGGCCACCACCAGCCATAGACCGATGAGCTCGGCGTTGGCCACCATGAAGACCCCCACACCCAAGGTCCAGATCATAGTGGGCTCAAACAATAGGGCTGCGATCACCAGTCCGGTCACCACCGCCCACAGATAGCGGGCCGCCTGCATGGATTGCTGGGCAACGGTGCGCCGCTCAGCATTGCGAGAGGAAGAGCTGCGGCGCTTGGCCGTGGAGCCGCGGGGATTGCCGCGCGGCTTCTTCTTTCTCCTGCTCATCGGGAACTAAGCTTATCGCCCGGCAGGCAGTTGAGACGCGCACTACACCTGCTGCGCCGCGTCCGGTCAGAGGTCGCTGAGATAAGGGAGCATCAGCACCAGAAGCATCAGCGCGATCCCGATCACCAGAGTGATGGTGACCGCACGGTTGGATGCGGAGACGCCGAGGTCATCGTGGTTCTGCTTCTCCGGGGGCGGTGAATCGTCGTGACGTTGGGCAGCCCGGAGGTTTAGGCGGGTGTTCACCTCATCCTGCTCCTGTGACGGCATGGTCACCTCGCTGCACGCTTCTCAAGGATTGGAACTTCTACTTGCTGCTATTGACTGTAAGCACCTACTCTGAAAGCGACCTGAGCGGGGCGTAAAACTTTCAGTGAAGAGGCCCCAGGGGGGTGGCGTCGTCGTCGTCCTTTTTGAGGGACTCCGCGATGAGCAGATCCAGGGCTGTGGTGGCCTGTTCGGTGCTGACCGGGGTCTCAGGGCTGCGCAGATCGGGCACGTGGACAAAACCGGCGGGGATCTTCAGGTTCTGGGTGCTGATGTGGTGCAGGGCGGTGTAGAGCAGGTCGTTGCACACATAGCTGCCTGCGCTCAGCGAGAGGGCCACCGGAATGCCCGCGGCGGCGATGCGGGCGTGCGCGGCCTTCAGCCGCAAGGTGCTGAACAGGGCGGGAGGGCCCTGAGGCGCCACCGGAGCCTCGGCAGGCTGAGCCCCGGCGTTGTCCGGGATCCGGGCATCGCGGAGGTTCAGCCCCACCCGCTCGAGTCGCACAGCCTCAGTGCCTGCGGCGAGGCCGAGAGCGATCACCAGAGCGGGAGAGTGACGGTTAATGGCCTCAGTGAGCAGCTTTCCGGCACGGCCGAACTCCACCGGCAGGGTCAGAGGGGTCACCACGACGTCGTGTTCAGCCTGTACGGTCAGCTCACCCTGTTCTGCTCGTTGGGTGAGCAGATCGAGCACATCCTGCGACGGGTTGTGGTCTGCGCCTCCGAAGGGCTCGAAGGCGGAGACCACAACGGTGTGCGGTGCAGGCACGGCTCAGAGCCGACGGCCAGTGCGTTTGGAAAGCTTGAACCACCGTTTGCCGAGCAGTGCAAGGCCAATGACCGCCAGCGGCAGCACGATGAACAGGAAGCTCCAGAATGCGCCCCAGAAGCCCAGGCCGTTGAACAGCCCGATGATCACCAGCAGGCCGGTCAGTACGGCGGCGCCTACCAGCAACCACCCGATCTTGTTGAGTTTCTCCAGATCTGCCACAGTCCGTTCTCCTGTTCTCGCCTGCTCCCAGTCTAGGGGTGCGTTTGGCTGGGAGGGGAGGCAGCACCTCGGGAACGTTCTGTCGTCCAGTGCCTACCGTGTTCAGGCTTCCTGTCAGTTGAGGTAAGTCGCTGCCATCCTCCCGCCCAGGTGAACTTATCCCCGCGGGTGCGGGGAGCACGATTCTAGAACCACTCAACATCGGCTCATCTCCGCATCTGGGCGGAGAGTTTTACGTCGTCACAGTCTAGTCCGTATCGCTCACACCGCCCTGGCCGCGGCGGAGGGGGTGACCTCCAGGAAGCGGATCTCGGGGGAGAGGCGCGAGCATACGCCCACCAGGTCATCCAGCTGAGCCCGTGGCACCAGCGCCAGCACCGAGCCGCCGAAACCACCGCCGATCAGCCGGGCGCCCAGAGCCCCGAACTGCAGCGCAGCGTCCACCACCTGGTCAGCCAGTCGGAAGCTGACTTCAGCCTGCTCCCTCATCGAGGTGTGGCCGGCGGAGAGCATATCCCCTAGCGTCTGTGCAGTATGCGAAACACCATGCGCCTCAGCAGTGACCAGCGCATGGATCTTCTCACTGCGCAGCATCTCGCCCAGGGCATGCTTCAGCCGCCGCCGGCAGGCCTCAGCCTCCAGCCCACCGAAGTCCGTGCCATTCTTCACCGCCTGGTCGAACCTCTCCAGCAGCAGCTCCATATCAGTCTTCCGCGGCTTGGCCGGCAGCGCATCGCGCAGTCGCTCCACCCCCAGCGCCGCCGTGGCAGCCTCCGCCTCCACCCGTCTGGAGCGGAACTTCCCGTCCGCCAGCTCGTGGGGCTGACCAGTATCGATCGCCAAAAACTGATAGTCACGCAGCAGAAACGTCAGATCTGTCCGGGTCATCGAGAAATCCCGGCAGTCCAGGGACATCAGCTTGCCCTTGGCAGCGCGCAGCGAAGCGTTCTGGTCCAGCCCGCCGGTGCCGGCACCCACCACCTCAACCTCGGCCCGGATGCAGACCTGGGCCAGCACTGCCCGGAGCGCATCGGTCAGCGCCTCGTTGAGTTCCTCCTTCGGGTTCTCCGCACCCAACGGGGTGCCCGTGGCCGCAAATGCCAAAGCTGCAGCGCATTCCAATGAGGCCGAGGAGGACAGCCCCGCACCGATCGGCAGAGTAGAGCGGATCAGCAGATCAGCACCGTAACCCGGTTCCAGGGTCAGCTCCGGATGCTCCTCACCAATTTGACCCAGCGCCCACAGCACCCCGGAAACATAAGCAGTCCAGGAGGGGGTACCCTCCAAAGCAGGCGAGCCGGCGGCATCGGAGAAGCTGCGCGCCCCCGAAC
This sequence comes from Nesterenkonia ebinurensis, assembly GCF_008711175.1. GTDB lineage: Bacteria > Actinomycetota > Actinomycetes > Actinomycetales > Micrococcaceae > Nesterenkonia > Nesterenkonia ebinurensis. The sequence goes on along the minus strand of NZ_VWNF01000021.1, from coordinate 353,935 downwards.
CCTGAATCGGCGCGGAAAACCCGGCATCAGCGCCGGTCCTCTCTCGGCTCAATCCGGCAACGTCGATCTCTATGAGGCCCTCATCGAGTTTCGGGTCCAGAGTGCGCAGCCGCAGCACCCCGTCGGTTCGTGCAGCAGCAGCAACATAGGTGCCGTGACGCAGGGCTACCGGCAGGCACCGTCCGCCGTGGAAGTCGATGTGTTCGCCGTTGAGATTGGCCCGGCCTGGGGCGAACCACACTCCGGCGGGCTCCTGTTCGAAAACCTGGGCAAAGCGTGCGGCTAGGGCCGCGGCAATCGACTCAGCATCCCCGGCAGCCAGCCAGCGGGCGGAATTTTCACGCATGAGCTCCAATTCTGCCACTGACCAGGCCCGCAGTGCGCATCGCTGAACACCACCCCTAGCCAGTCAGCCCAGACTGTGATGGTCTAGTAGAGAAAGCACGACGACGCCGCACCCGGCTCGTCACCGCAAATGAACGAGGAGGAGCTCACCATGGCAATAGACGTGAAGTACACCGCAGAGGCCCTGGCTACCGGCGGCGGTCGCGTAGGTCAGGCCAGGACGGCTGACGGTGCCCTGGATGTCGCCCTGGCCCAGCCCAAGGAGATGGGCGGCTCCGGAGAGGGTCTCAACCCCGAACAGCTGTTTGCCACCGGCTGGGCCGCCTGCTTCCTGGGCGCTACTAAGAAGATGGCTGGTAACGACTATGACACCACCGACGCCTCGGTGGGTGTGAAGGTCAGCATCGGCGCTGACGAGGACGGTGGGGTCGCGCTGGCCGCTGAGATTGAGGTGGTGCTGCCCAAGCTGGACCAGGCTGCCGCTGAGGAACTTGCCGAGAAGGCCCACGCGTTCTGCCCCTACTCCAAGGCCACCCGCGGCAATATCGACGTCAAGGTGACTGCCGTTCAGGATTGAGGCCGCTGGGCCTGCGCCTCTGTACGCAGTGGTTCAAATTTGAAACACTAAGACGATGAGCAACACGGAGGCGCAGCCCAAGGAGCAGGTCTGCATCAACGGACCCTACACCTTCGACTCTGCCGGAGGTGCAGATGACCGCGCCGGCTCACCCGGGACTGGATCTGCCACTGCTGAGGGGCAGCTGAGTCCGGGCATCACTGAGGCCGGAAACGGGGTCCAGCTGCTTCAGCCCCGCGATGTGCCGCTGGGCGGGCCGCGGGCTATGAACGTCCGGCGAACCCTGCCGCAGCGGGCGCGCTCGCTGGTGGGGGCCTGGTGCTTCCTGGACTTCTACGGGCCGGACGATCTCACTGAGGCCACCCCGATGCGGGTCCCGCGCCACCCGCACACCGGCCTGGCCACCTGCTCTTGGTTGTTCTCCGGGAGGATTGACCACCTCGACTCCGCCGGGAACTGGGCCACGGTGCGGCCCGGGGGCGTGGCGCTGATGAATGCCGGACGTGGAATCAGCCACTCCGAGTACTCCACCGCCGATACCAAGATCCTCCACGGAGCCCAGCTGTGGTACGCCTTTCCGGACGAGCACCGGTTTGTCGAGCCCAGCCTGGAGTCCCACCACCCTGAGCCTGTCCGCGGTGAGGGCTGGGAGGCGAAGGTGTTCCTGGGCGAACTGCTGGGCTACCGGTCACCGGTGAAGACCTACCTCCCGCTCACCGGTGCCGAGATCCGCCTGGAGCCAGGAACATTCCTGGAGATCGAGGTGCCCAACGGTCATGAGCACGGCCTGCTGCGGGTCTCCGGAGCGGTGGCGCTCAATGACTGTGAGGTGCCGGCCGATCACCTGGCGGTGGTCGACACCGGTGCCACAGTGCTGCGCGTTCAGGCTCATGAGGATCCGGTGCTCGCCCTGCTGATCGGTGGCGAGCCGCTGGGAGAGCAGATTGTGATGTGGTGGAACTTTGTGGGCAGGACCCACGAGGAGATCGCCGCCTACCGTGAGGCTTACCAGGCGGAGATGGGATTCGGGGCCCCTGATGAGGACTCACCGCTGGCCGCCAAGCTGAGTGGAGTGCTGTCGTCATCTCCTGGAGTGGAACTAGCTTCTCAGCCTGATGGCACCCAGGAGGAGGTCGACGTCGCCCCCGGGGCCCTGGGTGAGACGATTGCCGGAGAATTGCGGGATGCCCTTACCGGCACTCAGTACCGCGATGGCCGCCCGTTTCCGCAGTTCGGCGACTTCCCGCCCGGCCAGGCAGCTCCGCTGCCGGCACCGGCACTGCCGAACACCCGCATGAAGCCCCGCGGCTGATTCGCCCCGACTCCCCGTCACGACACATCCCGAGCCAGCTGACGGACAGCCTGGGGCGCTACGGTAGGGGCATGGTGAAAATCGGGTACATCGTTGGCAGTTTCGCACAGGACTCCATCAACCGGAAGCTGGCCCGGGTGATCGTGGAGCAGGCTCCAGAGCGAGCGGAGCTGGTAGAGATCGACATCACGGCGCTGCCGCTCTATGACCGGCACATGGATGCCGACTTCCCCCAGGTGCTGCGCGAGTTCAAGGATCAGGTGGCGGCGGTGGACGGGCTGCTGGTCGTCTCACCGGAGCACAACCAATCTTTCCCCGCGCCGGTGAAGAACGCTATCGACGTACTTTCCCGCCCGCCGAAGCAGGGTCAGCTGGCCGGCCTGAAGCTGGGGATTGCTGGGGCCTCGCCCGGGCGCTACGGCACCATCAACGGCCAGTCGCAGATCCGCCAGTTCCTGCCTCCGCTAGGGGTGAAGCTGATGGGGGTCCCGCTGTTGGCTGTGCATGCCACCGGTGATACGTTCCATGACGACGGTACCGTCGATGAGCAGACCACCCGCCGGGCGAAAACCTATATCGAGGCCTTCACCGAGTTCGTGGAATCCCACTGAACCGGGTAAAGCACGACGCCGTGTGCTCACTTGAGCACTCAGCCGAGCACTGTCACTCGGTCCAGTACCGGGCTACTCTAAGCATACGGCGGGGCAGGCCCGTCTGTCTGATGCGGGAGTGAGTATGCGATGAACTGTGCAGGGAAAGTTTTTGTGGTGACTGGAGGCGGGGCCGGCATTGGTCGGGCCACAGTGCTGGAGCTGATCCGCCGAGGAGCCCGGGTGGCCGCGGTGGACCTCAACGCCGAAGGTCTGCAGGAGACGGCGGACGAGGCCGAAGCGGGTAAGAACCTCAGCCTGCATGCACTGAACATCACCGACCGTGACGCTGTGCTGGCCCTCCCGCTTGAGGTCACTGAGGCGCTCGGCCCGGCTGACGGACTGATCAATGTGGCCGGCATCATCCAGCCCTTCATCCACGTTGAAGATCTGAAGTTCGAGCAGATGGAACATGTGGTCGATGTGAACTTCTGGGGCACAGTCAACGTGGTCAAGGCATTTCTGCCCGGCCTGAAGAGCCGGTCGGAAGCCTCACTGGTGAACGTTTCGAGTATGGGTGCGCTGCTGCCGGTGCCCGGGCAGAGCTTCTACGGCGCCTCTAAGGCTGCGGTGCGACTGCTTACCGAGGGTCTCTACGCCGAGTTGCTGGATACCTCCGTGACGGTCACCGAGGTTTTTCCCGGCGCAGTGGCCACCGAGATCACTAAGAATTCAGGCGTGGAGACCTCCGATCATGGCGGTGACACCTCCCGGGCCACCTCTCCGGAGGAGGCGGGACGGGTCATCGCTGATGCTATTGAGCGCAAGCGGTTCAGGGTGATGATCGGAAATGATGCCCGGCTCTTCGACATCCTCTCCCGGGTAGCTCCGAAGCGCGGCATCACCATGATCGCCAAGAAGATGAAGGATCTGGTCACCGCCCGGGCCAAAGAAGTCGGCATCTGAATCATCGCATTGTCAGGCTCCTGGCTTGAGCTATACCGAGACTGTGGCGTAGCAGTAGGCTGCCACTTGCCAAACGCTAAAAGGGTCAAAAGCACGACGCCGTCGGGAAAGTATGTGCTCCGATCGAATGGAGTCAGAGGGGCACAATCGTGGTTCAATCTTTTCCGTACACCGCTGAGGCTACGGTCCAATCCCTGGCTTGGCCGCTCATGGTGATGCCCAGTCCCGGGCGATCCGGGATCAGCATCCGTCCGTCCTGGGTCTCCAGGCGCTCGTTGAACAGGGGATTCAACCAGTCGAAATGCTCCACCCACGGCTCGCGGGGGTAGCAGGCAGCCAGATGGAGGTGAATCTCCATGGCAAAATGCGGTGCCAGGTCGAGCCCCTTCTGATCAGCTAGAGTGAGTAACCGCATGAATTGGGTGATCCCACCCACCCGTGGAGCATCTGGCTGGATGATGTCGCAGGCCTCCCCGTCGATGAGCCGCTGATGCTCAGCAACTGAGGACAGCATCTCCCCGGTGGCGATGGGAGTATCCAGGGTACGGGTCAGACGAGCATGTCCCTCCATATCGTAGGCATCAAGCGGTTCCTCGATCCAGACCAGGTCGAACTCCTCCAGACGGCGCCCCATGCGAAGGGCGATGGCTCGATCCCACTGCTGGTTGGCGTCCACCATGAGGGGAACCTGGTCTCCGATGTGCTCGCGGATGCCTCGTACCCGACGGAGGTCCTCGGAGTTGTCTGGCAGTCCCACTTTGATTTTGATCCCGCCGATGCCCTCTTCGATGGACTGACTGGCACGCTCCTTAACCTCTTCCAGAGATGCGTTAAGAAATCCGCCAGAGGTGTTATAAGTCCGAACAGAGTCCCGGTGTGCACCCAGCAGCTTGGCCAGGGGAAGATCAGCGCGTTTGGCTTTCAAATCCCAGAGGGCGACGTCTACTGCAGCCAATGCTTGGGTAGCTAGTCCCGACCGTCCTACCGAAGCTCCTGCCCACTGCAGTTTGACGTTCAGTCGCGCGATATCATTAGGGTCTTCACCAATGAGGATCTCAGCGACTTCCTTAGCGTGGGCGAACTGAGCGGGTCCGCCGGCTCGTTTGGAGTAACTGAAGCCCACTCCGTAGATGCCCTGCTCAGTGGTGATCTCCGAGAAGAGAAATGCCACTTCGGTCATCGGCTTCTGCCGTCCGGTGAATACTTTGGCATCGGAGATAGCGGTCTTCAGCGGCAAAATCACAGAGGAAAGCTTGACTGAACGGATGGAATCGGCAGGCATGAGGCTCCTTCGGTCAGGGACAAGTGGTGGGGTTTAACGAATCTGGGAAAGGGTTCATCTGTCCGGCTTGGCCGGAGGCTTCTTCTGGGGCTCACCGCTAGCAGTTGCGGCGGTATCTTTCTCTTCGGTTTCGGTGTGGTGAGATCTGCTCTCAGCGGTGTTCTCTTGAGATGAGTCCTGCTGTGTGGTCTCGCCAGCAACAACGTCGAGAAGGGAATCGGCTCCCTTCCGGTGCGCCACGATTTTGAACACAAGCGGCAGGATGAGGACCAAGACGAATACGCTGAGCAGAGTGAGTGTGATGGGTCGTTCGGAGACTCGGCTGACATCGCCCTGGAACATCATCAGGCTGCGGCGGAAGTTGTCCTCCAGCAGTGAACCGAGCACGAATGCCAGGACTAGCGGGGCCGGGTCGAACCCGAACTTCTTCATCAGGTAGCCGAGCACACCAAAAACGATCACGACCATGACTTCAAAGAACCGGTTGCTGATAGTGAAGGCGCCCATACAGACGATCAGCAACGTGATCGGCGCCAGAATAGTGGAACGCACATAAAGAATCCGGACGAACAGGCCGATCAGTGGAATGGCGAGGATGATGAGGATCAGATTCCCGATGTACATCGAGTTCACCACACCCCAGAATAGTTCGGGGTTGGTGTCCACCAGCTGAGGACCGGGGGCGATCCCCTGAATCATCAGGGCGCCGAACATTACTGCCATGGTGGCGTTAGCTGGAATACCCAGGGTTAGAAGGGGGATAAAGGAAGAGGTCGCTGCGGCGTTGTTTGCCGTCTCAGGTCCGGCCACTCCCTCAATGGCACCTTTACCGAAACGCTTAGGATCTTTGGAGAGTCTCTTCTCCATTCCGTAGGAGACCATTGATGAGACGGTGGCCCCACCCCCCGGAAGAATCCCCAGGAAGAATCCAAGTACCCCGCCGCGGGCAATTGGCCCGGCGGACTGTTTTAAATCAGCCTTATTTGGCAGCACCTTATCTACCTTGATGGGTTTGGGTTGGGCCAGGTGCCGTTTCTCAAGGTTGTAGAGAATCTCAGCCAGGCCGAAGACACCCATGGCGATGGGGACGAATTGCAGTCCGTCAGAGAGCTCTAGGTTGCCGGCGGTGTAGCGCAGTTCTCCGGTGAAGGCGTCGCGCCCCACCACTGCGAATAGCAGCCCCAGAGCTGCAGCGACAAGGGCCTTGAGCATGGTGCCGTTAGAAATGGTGGCCACCAACAGAATGCCCAGAAGGGTCAGCGCCGCATATTCTGGGGGTCCGAAGCGCAGTGCCCAACCGGCGATGATCGGGGCCACGAAGGTCAGCGCGATGATGGCGATGGTTCCGCCGATGAAGGAGGCGATGGCACCGATTCCCAGCGCCTTGCCGGCTTGTCCTTTCTGTCCCATGGGGTAGCCGTCCAGGGCGGTGATCGCCGAACTGGTTTCCCCGGGAAGTTTGAGCAGCACGGCGGTGACGGTTCCACCGTAGATTGCCCCGTAGAAGATGCCGGCGAGCATAATGATGGCGGTGACCGGTTCCATGCCGTAGGTCATCGGCAGCAGGATGGCGATGGTGGCAGCCGGTCCAAGCCCGGGCAGGACGCCGATGACCATGCCGACGAGCACGCCAATGATGCAGAAGAGGAAGTTCTGAGGTTGCAGGACAACCTCGAAGCCCTCTATGACCGGGGCGAAGTCCATAATGCTGACGGCCTTTCAGATGTCTTCGAGCGGGTCGGTACGGGGGTGATGTTCAAAACAGGCGGGGAAGGGGAACGTTGAGCCCCGTGACGAAGATGAGGTAGAACCCTGCTACTGCTGCTACGGACAGGGGTATGGAGAGCAAGTATTTCTCTTTCCCGAGGACGCTCATCCAGAAGACGGTGAGCAGGACAGCTGGGATTTCAAAACCTATGTGTGGCATCAGCTGAACTGCCACAGCCAGAGAGACCGCGCCGACGCCGACAGCTGCTGCGTTGAAGGTGAGCCTCTCCGCGTCGTTGAAACTCTTAGCCTGCAGCATGATGAGTGCGCCTAGCAGGATGAGAAGCGCGGAGAGTATTCCGGGCCAGGTGCCTGCTCGCGGCTGGGTCAGTGACCCGAAGCCCAAGTCCCAGGCTACGAGCAGGGCACCTATCCCGAGCAGGGAGACAACGGCACCACAGACAAAATTGGTAACTGTCCCGGCGCGTTCGGGGACGTAGTCAGCGGTGGTGAGGAGGGCGTCGTTCTGTTCTGTACTCGAACCGGACTCATCTGTGAGTTGGCTTAGAACGTCCTCAGTTTTCTCCCTGGTGCGGCTCACGGTCAGTTGTCCCCGCCGAGGTTGATGCCGTGCTCGTCGACCAGTTGGGCGTAGTGCTCAGCCAGGTCGGTCCACTCCTCGCGGACCTGCTCTCCGGAGATCTCATGGGGGGTGAGGAAGTTGTCTTCATTGAACTGCTGGTAGTCCTCGGTGGCAAAAATCTCCTGCAGGCCTTCCTCGAGGGTCTCCAGCACATGATCGGGGGCACCAGCAGGCATAGCCAGGGCGCGGTACTGGGAGACAGGCACGTCATAGCCTTCCTCCACCGCGGTGGGAACGTCAGGCAGGTAGTCGATCCGATCATCGGAGAACAGCAGGATCGGCTTGACGGTACCTGCTTCGATCTGAGGCATTGCCTCGCCCACCTGGACAGTGGCAACCTCTACCTGATTGCCCATCACTGCGGTCAGAGCCGGGGAGCCCGAGTCAAAGGGGACTTCATTGCCGTCAATTCCCGTCTCGGCGATCAGCACCAGCATGGCTAACTGGGCAGCGGTACCTACACCGGTAGTGCCGAAGTCGATGGTCCGGTCAGCGTTGAGCATGTCATCGAGGGTATCGAGCTCACTGTCAGCGTTGGCGATCAGGATATAATCATCCTGTGAGAGACCGGCAATGATGTCCAGATCGTCCAGTGTCACCTGCTCGCTCTCTGGTACCACCATCGAGGTGATGGTGATCAGGGAGGCGTTGAGCAGCACAAGTTCGTAGCCGTCGGGATTCCGGTTGGCTACTTCCTGAGTAGCGATTGCCCCGTTAGCTCCGGGCTGGTTCTCCACGGTCATTGGTACGCCCCACACGCCTTGGGAGCCGTTGGCGACGGCGCGGGCAATGAGGTCGGTGGAGCCACCGGCATCTTGTCCCACGGTCAACCGGATGGCCTGGGTAGGGTAATCCTCACCATTATCGTCACCGTTGTTTCCGTTGCCCCCTGTGGTGACGTTTCCGCAGGCACTGATGAGCAGTAGCCCCGTGAGGGCTGAGACGGCGGTGGTTTTGCGAGTGATTGAACTCCAGAACATAACTCCTCCTTTGGTGCGTTCTGGTGGTTTCCGCTCTGTGAGCAGTAACACGTGATTCAGGTCACTCATGAGCGTAAACAAAAGACTCGATACCTGTCCAAGCCATATGAAGCATGACCTGATACCCTCAATGCATCATTTTGAGAGACTTCCCTTGAATGGAGGCTGGGCTGATGTTCACCTTGACTCAGGCTCGTGCGTTCATAGCGGTAGCCGAGGAGTTGCATTTCGGGCACGCTGCTGATCGGCTCCACATGACACAGCCTCCGTTGAGCAGGCAGATCCAGAAGCTGGAGAAATCCTTGGGGCTCAAACTGTTGCTCCGTCATCCGCGTGGGGTAAGCCTGACTGCAGCCGGTGAGGCGTTTCTCCTGGAATGCCGACAGCTCGTTGCCCAGGCCGAGCAGGCTCCTCGTCGAGCTCGCCTGATCGCATCTGGACAGGTGGGCGTTGTGCGGTTGGGGTACACCGCAGCTTCGGCATACCGGGTCCTGGGCAGTCTGCTCACTCAGATCAAGGAGGCCTTTCCGGGAATCACTGTGGAGCTTCACGAAATGGTTTCTGCCCGGCAGCTCGAGTCTCTGCGCAGTGGGAGCATCGACATGGGGCTCACCCGGCCTCCGTTTCATCTCGAAGGTGTTGAATCGAACATGGTGCTCACGGAGTCGCTAATCGTGGCTGTGCCCAGCAAACATCCTTTGGCCGTGCGCGGCCAGCCTATTCCCCCCGAGGAGCTTCAGGGGGAGCAGATCCTCATGTACTCCCATGGGCAGGCTCGGTATTTCCATGACCTGGTGGTGGGGCTTATCGATGTGCGTCCTGAAAAGGTCTCACATACAGCAAGTCAGGTGCTTACTTTGGTGGCATTGTCAGCGGCGGGGCACGGCCTGTCGCTCGTTCCAGAGTCCGCTGGGCAACTGAGCATCCCGGGGGTGACCTTCCTTCCTCTGCGCAATGCGCCTAGCGACCTGGTTCAGCTGCACGCCACCTGGCTCTCGTCTTCCACCAACCCTGCCTTGCACAAGGTCGCAGGGTTACTACAGGAGATTTCTTTATGATGCACGCAAGGTATCAATCCATACAACTGTAGGCTTGGACAGGCATGACACCAGGAACGTAGCGTAAATCACAGTACTTCTCTGATCGCTACTAGTTCTCTTTCCGGAGGCCCTTTCCATGACGCAGTACACTCCTCAGGAGCTCGCCCAGATACTTCAGGAAGGACTGTTGTCCTTCCCCGTCACCCCTTTCACACAGGATCTGCAGATCGACGAGGCGAAGCTCATCAGCCACCTGGAGTGGCAGTCCAGCCATGATATTGCTGGGCTCTTCGCAGCCGGAGGCACTGGTGAGGGGTTTTCGCTCACGCTGGATGAGAGTCGCCTCGTGGTCTTCACGGCAGCAAAAACCGTCCGTGAGGGCGTCCCTATCCTGGGCTCCGCCATAGGCAATACGGCGCAGGCGGTGGAGTTCGCCCAGATGGCTGAGACTGCTGGGGCAGACGGTCTTCTTCTGCTGCCCCCGTATTTGACCGAAACCACCCAAGAAGGGTTGCGTGCACACGCGGCTGCGGTACTGGAGTCCACCAAACTCGGCGTGATCCTTTACAACCGCGCAAATGCGATCTACAACGCTGACACTGTGGTCTCATTGGCAGAGGCATATCCCCACCTGATCGGGTTTAAGGACGGGGTTGGCAACTTCGAGCAGCTGGCCCGGGTGACCACAGCTTGCGGCGACCGGCTCTTTTACTTGGGTGGGCTGCCCACAGCAGAGACCTACGCGCTCTCCCTGCTGAAGATGGGGATGAGCACCTACTCCTCGGCGATGTTCAACTTTATCCCCGAGTTCGCCCTGGAGTTCTACCGCGATGTCCGTAATGAGGACCAGGCTGCTGTGCAGAAGAAACTCAAAGACTTTGTACTGCCCTATTTGGACATCAGAGACCGGGGCAACGGATATGGCGTATCCATTATTAAGGCTGGTTTGCGGGCCGTGGGCCGCGATGCCGGTCCAGTCCGTCCGCCCCTGCGGGATCTCTCCGTGGAAGAGCAACAGATCCTCAACACACTAGTCGGGAGCCTAGCTCCGGCATCTGTCTAAACCGAAGAAACCGCCGAAAAACTCAGGGAGCCGAGATGAGCACATTGACCGAATCCGTCTACCACTCACTAGTCGCGGGAGTACCGACTGAGGGCACGGCGGGAACCACCCAAGCGACTGATCCGGCGAAAAACCAGCAGACCGGGCCAAAGTTTACTCTGCTGGGAAAAGGTCAGGCAGAGGTCGCCGCTCAATCGGCCGCCGAAGCTTTTCTTGAGTACCGGAAGCTTGATCCGCAGAAACGAGCTGCATTTCTGGCTGCCGCAGCAGATAAGATCCAGGCTGCTGGTGAGGAGATTATCGCCACCGCGATGACAGAAACTGGCTTGCCGCAGATGCGCCTGCAGGGCGAGTTGGCACGGACAGTGAATCAGCTCAGGCTCTTTGCCAAGGTAGTTCTCCAAGGAGACCACCACGGGGTGCGGATTGAACCGGCACTGTCGGATCGCAAGCCACTGCCGCGTCCTGACCTGCGTCAGCGCACGCTCCCGCTGGGCCCGGTAGTTGTCTTCGGAGCCTCGAACTTTCCACTGGCCTTCTCTGTCGCTGGAGGAGATACTGCTTCCGCGTTGGCGGCAGGGTGCCCAGTGGTGTTTAAGGCACATAACGCCCATCCCGGAACCAGCCAAATCGTAGGCCAAGCCATTACCGAGGCGGTGATTGAACTGGGCCTCCCCGGCGGTGTCTTCTCCTTAGTCTATGGACGCGGTACAGATGTGGGGCAGAAGCTGGTGGCTGACCCGCGGATCAAGGCAGTCGGCTTCACCGGATCCCGCGGTGGAGGATTGGCGCTGATGCAGACAGCAGCGACACGTCCCGAGCCGATTCCCGTTTACGCCGAGATGAGTTCAGTCAACCCGATCTTCCTACTTCCATCGGCAGTGGCCGGTGACAATCCTGTGCTTGCCGAAGGGTTCGTGACCTCCTTGACCGGCTCCGCTGGACAGCTCTGCACAGCCCCTGGTTTGCTGTTCGTCCCAGAGGGCACCAGCGGGGATTCTTTCGTCAACGCCGTCCGCACCCATCTCTCTGCAGCTGCGGGGGTCACTATGCTGACCCCGGGCATCTGCTCCTCCCGTGTAAAGGGGGAGCAGAAGCTCGCCGACATACCGGGAGTCACAGAGGTCGGCCGTGGCAGTGAGGGGAAGACCGAGCACGCTCCCGCCCCATCGGTCTACTCCACAGATGTGAAAGTCTTTGTCACCACCCCTGAACTCTCTGAGGAGATCTTCGGCTCGGTCTGCCTGGTGGTCCGCTATAGCTCTGTTGAGGAGCTGGAAGAGGTAGCCACTGCCATCGAGGGGCAGTTAACTGCGACTCTTCACCTGGATCCGCGAGACAGTAAGGACACCCAGACCGCGAGTACGCTGCTGGAACTGTTGGAGCTCAAGGCAGGCCGTCTGCTGATCAATGGCTGGCCCACCGGTGTTGACGTAGGAGACGCCGTGGTGCACGGGGGACCTTTCCCAGCTACATCTGACGGGCGCTCCACCTCGGTGGGAACACTTTCCATTGGCCGCTTCCTGCGCCCAGTGGTCTACCAGAACGCACCCGAGGCACTGCAGCCTGCAGCAGTCCAGGACGCCAATCCATGGAGCCTTACTCGACGCGTGGACGGCCAGTATGCCGTAGCGCAGAAGGGAGAGTAATGAGCGCAACCGGCCCCAAGGTTTCTGAGGTCGAAGTCGTACCTGTCGCAGGATATGACTCCATGCTTCTCAACCTGTCCGGAGCTCATGGCCCATACTTCACCCGCAATATCGTCATCGTGACTGATGATGATGGCCGTACCGGTCTGGGTGAGGTTCCGGGGGGAGAGAAGATCACCACAACAATCCAGGAGGCCGGACGCCGCATCACTGGGCGCCCTGTTGCTGAGTTCCGTTCCGCACTCCGGGAAATCTCGGATGCCTTCGCAGGACTTGATGCAGGAGGTCGTGGAAACCAGACTTTCGATCTGCGCACCACAGTTCATGCAGTGACAGCTATCGAATCCGCCATGCTGGATCTGCATGGCCAGTACCTTGGCGTACCGGTAGCAGAGCTCCTGGGCGAGGGCCAGCAACGCGACAGCGTCCCGATGTTAGGCTACCTGTTCTTCGTCGGCAATCCCGATGCTACCGATCTTCCTTACCTACGAGAGAAGGAGGGAAACATCTGGGAGCGTCGCCGCCGGGAGGAGGCAATGGACACCCAGGCTGTCATCGAGCTCGCTAAGGCGGCGCAGGAGCGCTATGGGTTCAAAGACTTTAAACTCAAAGGCGGAGTCCTCGACGGTGATACTGAAGCAGAGGTTGTCACTGCCCTGTATGAGGAGTTTCCGGATTCCCGTATCACCCTCGACCCGAATGGCGGGTGGCTGCTCGAGGACGCCATTCGTTTGGGCAGGAAGCTCCGTGGTGTGCTGGCCTACGCTGAAGATCCCTGCGGCGCGGAAGGACGTTTTTCTGCACGTGAGATGATGTCTGAGTTCAAACGAGCTACCGGTCTGCTCACCGCAACCAATATGTGTGCCACTGACTGGCGGGAGATGGCGGCTGCGATCAGAAGCAACGCTGTGGACATTCCACTGGCAGACCCGCATTTCTGGACCATGGGAGGATCTGTCCGAGTGGCGCAGCTCTGTCATGACTTCGGGGTGACCTGGGGTTCTCACTCGAACAACCACTTCGATATCTCTTTGGCGATGTTTACCCAAGTAGGAGCCGCTGCACCCGGCGAGATCACCGCGCTGGACACTCACTGGATCTGGCAGGACGGTCAGGGACTTACCGAAGTTCCCCTCCAGATCCGTGAGGGGGCAATTGAGGTTCCCAAGGCGCCAGGTTTGGGCGTTACGCTGAACAGAGACAGGCTGGAGGAGGCGCACGAACTCTATGTCCAGCATGGTCTGGGAGCACGCGACGACTCGAGAGCTATGCAGTATCTGATTCCGGGATGGGAGTTCGACCCTAAGCGTCCCTGCATGGTGCGATGAGCGTTTCTTGTCTCGGAGAATGGCGTTGTAAGTCCCTGCGGTAGATTCATAAAGGGGGATTGGGCGGCCGTGTGACAAGGAGCTGAGTGGACGGCGTACTTCTTGGATTCAGTGTGGTGGCTGTGCTGGTCGTCGTCGGCACAGTTACCTCCGCACTTTCGAAGGATGTCGCTACGCGTATCCAGCGGGGCGCCACACCTCTGGTCTACTACATCACCAATCCCTGTCTCATGGTGGTGCTGGTCTCACAGACCGATGTACGGTTGATCGCCGCTCTCTATGCTCCCTTGGCCTTGGGGACTGCGGTCATTACTGGACTGTGCTTTATCATCTTCGGTCTCCTTGCCCGTCGCTCGGTAGGGGATATCGCGGTTGGGGCAATGGCCTCTTCTTATGTGAATGCCGGAAATATCGGAGTCCCCATCGCCTTATATGTGGTGGGAAGTACGGCTCCTGTGGTCTCTGTGCTGCTGGGACAACTGCTGGTGCTGGCTCCGCTCTACCTGACGATCTTTGGGCTCATTGCACAGCGCGGCACCACAGAGAGCGCGGACCCACCGAAGTCTCGCTATGGCACCATTCTGCGGTCTATGTTCAATCCCGTGACTCTGGGAGTACTGGTGGGTGGTGCTCTCTCGCTGGCAGAATGGCAGCCGCATGAGGTCGTGTGGGAGCCGATCCGTATGGTGGGTGAAGCATCGATTCCGCTGATGCTGATCATCTACGGAATCGCACTGCAGCAGGAGCGGCCTTTCAAAGTCAGGGAGCGGATCCCGGACAGTGCGGTCAGCACTGTGTGCAAGACGCTGGTGATGCCACTGGTGGCCTGGGTGCTCGCTGGGCCTCTGGTGGGTCTCAGCGGGACTGATCTGCTGGGTGTAGTGGCGATGGCGGCTCTGCCGACCGCGCAGAATGTCTATCTATTCGGGCTGCACTATGGAATGACGACTACGGTGCCCAAGGATGTGACGTTCGCCAGTTCGTTCCTTGCTTTGCCGGTGACACTGTTAGCAGCCTGGCTTCTGACGTTGTGAGCTTCTTAGCGTGGAGTACGGATCATCAGGCTGTGAGTTCGCAGCGGAGAGGATCTCCACGGAGCGACCGCAGCATTTCTTCTGCGGCGAGCCGCTGGAGGTTTCTGACAGATCGCTCTGAGTAGAACGCCGCATGAGGAGTGAGGATGGTGCGTCGGGCTGTGCGCAGGGGGTGGTCCGGCTCCAGAGGCTCCTTTTCATAGACATCGAAGGCCAGTCCGCCCAGGTGCCCCGAGTCAGCCAGTTTTGCCGCGGCCCGGGTGTCCACCAGAGCACCACGAGCAGTATTAACCACGATAGTCCCCGGCTTGGTGGAGGAGAGCGCCGCATAGTCCAACAGATGGTGTGTAGACGGTGTGAGCGGGGCGTGTAGGGAAATCACATCTGCTGCGGAAAGCAGCTCAGGAAACTCCACGAGGTCAGTGCCGATTTCCGCGGCGGTTTTGGGATCCGCGAAAGGGTCATGAGCGAGGATTCTCGGTCCGAATGGTCTGATTCGTTCTGCCACCAGCTGCCCAATCTGGCCGATACCGATCAGACCGTACGTCATCTCAGCCAGAGAACGGATCGGGTCGGTCTGCCCGGGAAGGATCCACCCCTCAGAACGTATGAGGTTGTCAAACTCAGAAACGCGGCGCAGGCTGGACAGCACCAGGGTGACTGTATGGTCTGCGACAGTTTCGGCACCGTAGTCAGGAATATTGCAGACCCGCACGCCTAGGTTTCGCGCTGCGTCTAGGTCTACGGTCTCCACGCCGATCCCATAACGAATCACTGTAGCTCCACCATTGAGTCCCTCAAGCACAGTCGATGTGATGGGGGCTTGGCTGACTAGAATTACATCTGCGCCGCGTGTGACCTCAATAGCTTCACTCTCCGCAGTGACCTGATGAGCGGAGAAATCAGCTTTCACAGAGGCAGCGGCGGTCCGCTCCGGGTGAAGGGAAGAGAACTTGTAATCGGTAACCACGACTCTCGGCATGCTGTCCTTTCTGTCCCTTCCAATCCTTGTAGGCGGTGAGTCCTGAATCAACATGTTCTCCATGCATATGCGGGGCTTGCCCGATACCTTTCAAGACGTTGGGGACGGATCGACGGTGAGTATCAACTCAGCTGAGGGTTCAGGGAATCTTCCTCACAGTTGCAGTGTCGCAGGTCGCTCCAGACCGTTGACGCGGATAGTGGGCCATTCGGGATCCACGGTGAGCGGTCGGATCCTGTGGTGTTCCAGGATCACTGTGTCTTCGACCTTGACCCCTGGGGCAGAGGGGTTCCACGCGAATGCCTGTTGGTCCTTTACAAGATCAGTGGTGCCAGGCTGGGCGCGGGGGTCACGTCCCGCATAGCCGGCTGCACCGCCCTGATGATGGTTCTGCCATTCCTGCTCCGCGAAGCCGTGGGCAGCGTATGCCCGACTGCCGTCCTCCAGCACCTGGCCGAGGCTGTGCCCTTTCCTGGTGGAGCTGAGGAAGACGGACTCCACCTCGTAGAGTCGCCGTTCGGCGTCCAGGATCTCTGCTGATGGTTTCTGGGTCTGCACCCAGCGAGTCAGATTGGCGATAAGGCCGTGTCGGCGGGCGCAGACCACCACCATGGCCCGGCTCCCCACAGGGGAATTGGTGCTCAAGGGGTGACGGTGCGCCAGTCGCGACTGGCCTGCCACCATCACCACTACAGGGTCGCCGCCGAGCTCGACAATGCCTCGGGAGATCTCGGCGGTGAGCTGCCGCTCAGCGGTCTCCGGCTGCAGGATCGAGAGCTGCTGGGTGAGCAGCTGAGCGACTTCGGAGCACAGCCTCTCGAAGCGCGTCTTCTCCACGGGGAGCAGGGCGGCGCGGGCGGCACGAAGCTGGTCAGTGAGCTCCTGCTCATATCTCACACCCTCGCTGCGGACACCGATGTCCAGAGGTGCGTGCCAGTTCACCGCCTGCACCTCGATGTCCGAGGGGAGCTCCTCGGCGATCAGGCGGTCAGCCTCATTGCGGAAAGTTACCACCTGCTCCACCTCTGGTCCTACCAGGACTCCGGCAATAGGCGGGCCGATCAATGAAGTGTGGATTCGGGCTCCGCCCAGGTACCACGAAACGGCGGTGGGACTCGTCAGCCAGACCGCAGTTTCCTCAGGTTCCAGCAGCGAGCAGATGCGCTGACGTTTCTGTGAGCGTTCCTGGGTAGCAGCAGGGGAGGCGGGAGCTATGGTCACTGTCACAGGGTATTCTAGAAAGCGTTTTCTCGCATCACTGTGATGGGACCCGATCTTCCTCAGTTGAATGAGTCGCGCATCACAGGCTAGAGTGAGAAAGCGCTTTCTGAGAACAGGGTCAGCGCATCACCGCTCATTCGACGGAAAGGCGAGCATGCACATCGCAGTCACCGGAGGATCGGGACGCCTGGGCCGCAGCGTTGTGGCTGGGCTCCGCGAGGCTGGGCACCATGTGACCTCGATCGACCGCACCGAGTCCCAGCGACCCGGTGACATCACCGCTGACCTCACCGACCCGTCGCGGACAGCCGAGATATTCGAGGAGCTGCAGCCGGAGGCCGTCATCCATCTGGCTGCTATCGCGGTTCCTTTCACCGCGCCGGAGCGTACTATCTTCGACGTCAACACCGGCATGGGATTCAGCGTGCTGGAGGCGGCAGTCTCCGCCGGCACCCCACGCATACTGGTGGCCTCCAGCCCCACAGTCCTCGGCTATGGCCGGCCCGGATGGCACCCTGGCAGACTTCCACTGGATGAGCGCATCGAGCCGCAGCCCTTCCACGCCTACGCCCTGTCCAAAGTCACCCTGGAGAAGATGGTCTCCACCTTCGCCCTGGCCCATCCCCAGGTCCGGCTGGCCGCCTTCCGTCCCTGTTACGTGATCGCCCCCGAGGAGTGGCGCGGCGCACCCACCCAGCAGGGGCACACTGTCGAGGAGCGCCTGGTCAAGCCTGAGCTGGCCGCCGTCTCCCTGTTCAACTACCTGGACGCCCGCGACGCCGCAGACTTCGTGCTTGCCTGGCTCGAGGCAGAGGCCGCGCCGTCCGGAGCGTGCTATTTCGCCGCAGCCGTCGATGCCCTCTCCATCACCCCGCCAGCCCAGCTGCTCCCGAAGTACCTGCCTGAGATCGCCGACCTGAGTGACCAGCTCAGCGCAGACAGCTCTCTCTTCAGCATCGAGGCCGCCCGTCGCGACCTCGGATGGGCCCCCACTCGCAGCTGGCGCAACCAACTTCCCGCAGAGACCTTAGAACGACTGGGCGCCGCAGCGCCTGTGGCCGCCGCGGACAGGAGCACCCCATGACGACCCTCAATTTTGCTGACGCCCCCCTCTTCTTCCCGATCACCCCGTTCGGGCAGGACGGTACGGTCGACCGTGAAGCGCTGACTGAGCACATCAGCCGGCGGCTCGAGGCAGGTCCCGGGGGGATCTTCCCCGCCTGCGGCACAGGAGAGTTTCACGCGCTCTCCCCAGCCGAGTCCCGTGAGGTCGTCACCGTGGCCGCCGAAGTCACCTCCGGGGCTGTGCCAGTGGTGGCCGGGGTGGGCGGCTCCCTCGGCCAGGTGCTCGAATCGGTCCGTGATCTGACTGCCACCGGTGCAGATGGCTTCCTGCTGCTGCCCCCTTACTTGGTTGGGGGGACCCAGGAAGGTCTCTTCCAGTACGTCAAGACGGTTGTCAGCGCCACTGAGCTGCCGGTGATCGTCTATCACCGAGCAAATGCCCGGTTCACCGCGGAGACAGTGGTCCGGTTGATGACCGAGCTGCCCAACGTGGTGGGGCTCAAAGACGGGGTGGGCGACGTCGCCCTGGCCCAGGAGATCGTGCTCAGGGCGCTGTCTGTTCGCGCCGACGCCCTGTTCTTCAACGGGCTGCTCACCGCGGAGGCCTCACAGGCCGCCTATGCAGCGATCGGAGTGCCGCTGTACTCCTCAGCCGTATTCGCCGCCCAGCCGGAGATCGCCCTGGCGTTTTACCGCGCCTACCAGGACGGCCGCCCTGAGGTAATTAACCGCCTGCTGGAGGAGTTCTATCTCCCGCTGGTGCGGCTGCGTGACACCACACCCGGCTATGCCGTCAGCCTTATCAAAGCTGCCAACCGGCTGCGCGGCCAGACTGTCGGCAGCGTCCGACCCCCGCTGGTGGACCCGAGCCCTGAGCACCTCCAGCGGCTCGAGCAGCTGCTGGACCATGGTCTGGCTGTCGCCGCGGAACTGGCATGACCAACACCATCGCGGAAGTCCGCACCCGGCTGCTGACCCGGCCGATGGCCCGGCCCTGGGTGCCCGATGCGCCTCAGATGCATGTGGTGGTTGTGGAGATCACCGACGATGACGATCATGCCGGAACCGGTTTCTCCTGGACGCCCACCATCGGGCCGCAGGCTGTGCAGGCTCTGCTGGACCATGACATCAGAGGCTTCCTTATCGGCCGGCCGGCCGAGCCCGGTGAGATCTGGGACCCGCTCTGGAAGCACCTGCACGAGGCAGGCGGCGGCGGCATCACCACCATCGCGATTGCAGGGGCTGATCTTGCTCTCTGGGACCTCGCCGCACGTCGATCTGGGAAAGCGGTTTCCGAGCTGCTAGGGCGCCGACACAGCACGCTCCAGACCTACGGGTCCGGGGTCAACCTGCACTACAGCGAACAGCAGCTCGCCGAGCAGGTCCGTCGCTGGGTCGAGGGCGGGCACACTGCAGTGAAGATCAAAGTCGGGTCTTCGGAGCTGAGCCGTGACGTTGAGCGTGTCCGGCTCACCAGGGAGATACTTGGGGCAGGGCGCAGGCTGATGGTTGATGCCAACCAGCGTTGGGACCTGCAGACCGCGGAGCGGGCGGTCCACACGCTGGCAGAGTTCGGACTGGACTGGGTGGAGGAGCCGCTGCGGGCCGAGGACACCGCTGGATACGCAGAGCTGTCCCGCCGGGTTGCGCACGCCGGCCCCAAAGTGCCCATCGCCGCAGGGGAGAACCTCCACACCCTGTACCGTTTCCGGGATATCATCTCTGCCGGCGCAGCCCAGGTGCTCCAGCCCAATCTCGTGCGAGTCGGCGGCATCACCCCGTTTCTGCGTATCGCAGAGGCTGTGACGCACGCGGACCTGCAGCTGGCCCCACATCTGCTGCCTGATCTCACCGGGCAGATAGCGGTGACCCTGGAGGATCAGGTGTGGGTCGAGGATGTCGAGGACGCCGGGCTGTACCCTCTCGGATTCCTTTCCTCCCCTTCACCCGTGCGCATCGGATGCGGAAGGCTCAGCGTGGAGGAAGCTCCAGGCCTTGGCCTAGAGTTTGCCCTGTAGTCTGTTGCTATATACGAGGTGAAGGATGTAAACACGGTGCCGCGAAAGAGGAACGGCCGCTCCATGAGGGCCGCCACCATCGCTCAGGTCGCAGCCGAGGCTGGCGTCTCCCCGGCAACCGTTTCCCGGGTGATGAACAACAGGTTCGTCGGAGCTGAAGAGGTCGCCGAGAAAGTCCGGCAGGCAGCCTCCAAGCTCAACTACGCCCCTAGCTTCACCGCCCGCAGCCTAGCCCTGGGCCAGACTCAGGCAGTGGCGTTCGTAGCCCCCGACCTGCGCAACCCAGCGTTCCAGGCGATCCTCTCCGGGCTCAGTGCCACCGCCAACGAGGACGGCTACCGGGTGCTGATCGGCGACTCCGGAGAATCGGTGGCTGAGGAGCCCCTGCTCACTCGGGAGATCCGGCGCCGGTGCGATGCGTTGGTGCTCTGCGCCCCTCGCATGGCCCAGGAGGACCTGACCGGTCTGGCCGGCTCGCTGCAGCCGATGGTGCTCATCAACCGCACCGCAGAGGGCGTAGCCCCGACCCTGACCGTGGACTACCGCAGCGGCATCGAATCGCTGCTGAAGCACCTCTACCAGCTCGGGCACCGCCGGATCGCCTATGTGAACGGCCCGCTCCAGAGCGTCTCCAATGAGTACCGCCGCTCCGGCATCAGCAGCTTCACCGCAGATTACCCCGACATGGAAGTCCTTCAGGTGGACGGAGGCGTGGCCAGCCAGGACGGGTTTGAGGCTGTGGAGGCCGTGTTCGAGACCCAGGCAAGTGCCGTACTGGCGTTCAACGACCTTGTTGCCATTGGCCTGATCGGCGGTTTGCAGGACAAGGGGCTCAGCGTTCCCGGTGACATCTCAGTGGCCGGCTTCGACGATATTCCTTTCGCCCGCTACATTGCTCCGCCACTGACCACGGCTTCCGTCCCTCACGAGGAGCTCGGGGTGCAGGCCTGGTACCGGCTGCGCTCTCTGATCAGGGGGGAAGACCCCGGCTACGACGTCGTCTTCCAGCCTCGGCTCGAAGTCCGCGCTTCCACTACAGGTCACAGTAGGGTTACAGAGTGACCCGGAGCACTACCGCAGATTGACATCCCTGTGATGTGAGTCATAGTATCGGTGACATATCGAGAAAGCGGTTTCTCAGCTGTCTTTCTCGCACCGCGGCTCCAGCACGGGGCAGCGCACCATTGAAGAGGCAGTCGGTTCCCACGGCTGCCGTGAGACTGAAAGAGGCAGATCGATGAAGCGCACTTCGGCATGTGTGAAGCGCCGCGCCGCACTCAGCGGCATCCTTGTCAGCGCGCTGGCCCTCACCGCTTGTGGGGACAACGGGGGAGGCTCCGCTGACGGCTTCGACGAGGACCAGGAAATCACCCTTGAGGTTGCCTGGTGGGGCAACGATGAGCGCGTGAGGTTGACACAGGAGGTTTTTGATGTATTCGAAGAGCGACACGAGAACATCACTGTGCGTGTAACACCGACGGGGGAGCCAGATGCCCTCTTTGATCGACTCTCTACCGATTTCGCTGCAGGGGGCGGCCCAGACCTCTTCACCCTCGGTGGTGCTATGCCCCAAGAGTATGGTCAGGCTGGAGCCTTGCTAGATCTTGAAGAGGTCTCGGATTATTTGGATCTGGAACCGTATGATGACTTCACAGTGCAAAATGCTACTATTGGGGACACTATCCATGGACTCCCGACAGGAGGTAACGCAATTGGCGCCCTACTCAACGCTACATTGTTTGAAGAAGCAAGGGTAGATATTCCTGATGAAGATTGGGATTGGCCAGAATTAGTAGAGATTACTGTTGAAATTTCGGAAAACACCGATGATGGTGTATACGGACTGGACCTGAGGGTTCAAGATGTTCTTGGAATGTACGCTGGGCAACTCACCGAACCGGGACTTGGAATCTATGATTGGGATGGCGGGCTGGCGATAGATGAAGAAGTACTGACGACTTGGTACGAAATGGAAGTCGAACTGGTCGAAAGAGGCGGTCTTCCCGATCCCTCCATTATTGTTGAGCATCACAACGTGACGCCAGATCAGACTCTTTTTGCTGTACGAGATGCTGCTATCACGTTTGGGTACACCAACCAGCTGACACCCTACACAGCTGCACTCGGTGATGATGAAGTGCTTATGATGATGCCTCCAACTGATACAGATCTCCCTGGTGTTTCTTGGCAGCCTTCACAGTTTTGGGCTATTAATTCCAATACAGACCATCCAGAAGCGACAGCTATGCTAATGGACTTTATTCTGAACGATCCTGAAGCTGCTGACATACTGCAGGATGATCGTGGGCTGCCAGCTAATCCTGAGATGCTGGAAGTGGTTGAGCCGCTACTGGATCCTGTAAATGCTGAGGCAGCTACTTATCTCCTTGACGTCCTTGAAGTCAGCGTAATCGGACCACCCCAGCCAGCTGGGGGTGCAGAGATGAATGATCTCACTCAAAGGATGGAAACCGACATACTGTTCGGGGAGCGAAGTGTTGATGAAGCAGCAGAGTACTGGATTGAGTACATGGAGAATGCCTTAGGACAGTAGTTCTTGCAGTTTAGTAGTGAGTGGACAGAACCACACCAGCAACACAGCGAAAAGGCCGATGTGGCAGCCATTGACGAAGCACTGAGCACACTGCGCCGGGTCGAGCCGACCGGTCAACGGGCTAATGTCTCACAGGAGTTCGCCGCGCAGCTCACGGATTTGGGCATCGGCTTCGCCGCCGTCGGCGGTGCCATCGAGGACCGATGGCACCAGGCGCTGACCGAACTGCAGCAGTGCATCCGTCCGCTGGCTGGCTCCCCTCCGGTGCTCAATGAGGGTGGCGTCTATGCGGGCACCTGGATCGAGTCGACCGGAACGATCAACACCGAGGTGCTCTCCCGCTTCGCCCCACGCACCGCCACCGAGACCTTCCGCATCTACGCCGTCCACCAGCGCAAAGACGGCCTAATCCCGTACAAGGTCACCGCCGAGGGCCCGGCCTTCAGCCAGATCCAGATCGTCACCCCGCTGGCCCGGTCGGTCTGGAACCACTATCAGCTGCACAGGGACACCGCCGGATCAGGGGCGGACCGCCACTGGTTGCAGCAGATGTATGACGCCATGTCCCGCTACGACACCTGGCTGGCCACCTACCGCAACACCCGAGAAACCGGTTGCGTTGAAGCCTTTTGCACCTTCGACACCGGCCATGACCTTTCGCCCCGGTTCTGGTTCGTCCCCGACCGGTGCTACCAGAGCGAGGCCTCGCTCTGCAATCCGGAGGCGGCCACTGTCCCCTTCCTGGCTCCGGACCTCACTGCCAACGTCGCCTGCCAACGCCAGTACCTAGCCAGAATCGCAGAAGAGCTGGGCGAGGACCCCGCCCCCTGGGAGGAGAAAGCAAAAGCCTCGGTGGAGGCGCTGTTCACGCACTGCTACGACGAGTCTGACGGCACGTTCTACGACCTGGACGCCCACGGGCAGCCGGTGAAGGTCGTCTCCGATGTGCTGCTGCGGGTGCTGGCCTGCGAGATCGGCGACGCCGAATTCTTCACCCGGGTCCTGGAACGCTACGTGATGAACTCCGCACACTTCCTCTCACACTACGGATTCACCACTGTCTCGCTCTCCGATCCGCGATACGACGGCGACCACACCCGCAACTCCTGGGCCGGTCCCGTACACTTCCTCACCCAGCTGCGGGCTCCGCACGCATTCGAGCACCACGGACACCTTGCCGAACTGATGCTGGCGAACAAGGAGCTGCTCTCCGCACTCACCGCTGCTGACCGCTTCCCACAGGGCATCGACCCCTGGAGCGGCGATGCCGGATTCACCAGCAGCTACTCACCCTCCATCCTCTGGATGCTCGACACAGTGGAGCGTACCTTTGGCATCATGCCGATGTCCACAGGCGCTGTTGCCCTGGGTGGACTGGCGCCGACCCGGCTTGACCCCTCGCATGGAGGCTCCGGAAAGTCCGGGGTGCACACCGCTGCTGAGGCCGTCGCCTACTCGCGCACTGTCTCAGGAGTCCGCTATGAGCTGGCCGCCGACAACGAGCAGGTGCTGGTCTACCGAGATAACGTTGAGCTCATGAGCTTCCCTCGGGGTTGGCGCGTCATGGTCGACGCCGCGGGGGATCCCACAGAGATCGCCTGTCTCACCCCGCGGCCCGTCTCAGGAACCCTGAGCAACGGAGACAGGCTCCTAGACCTGGCACTGTCCGCCAACGAGCGCGTGTGGCTGAACGGAATACAGGTGACAGACCGATCCAGTCCTGGCTTCGTCCCACCACGTGCTTCCTGATATCCGGAGGAGATCATGACGCTGAAAACCGACCAGATCCAGCTGCGAGACCCTTTCGTCCTGGTGCAGAGGGATAAGCAGCAGTATTACCTCTTCGGCTCGACCGACAAGGACATATGGAATGGGCTGGCCACCGGCTTTGACTGCTACCGCAGCACAGACCTAGAGCACTGGGAGGGACCGATCGAGGCATTCCGCCCCCCGGAAAACTTCTGGTCCCCCACCAACTATTGGGCACCCGAGGCTCATGAGTATCTGGGCCGCTACTACATGTTCGCAACGTTCGGACACGAGGATCCCCAGGTGCGCCGGGGCACCGCTGTACTGGTCTCTGACGCCCCGGAGGGGCCCTATGTGCCGCACAGTGATGGCCCGGTCACCCCCAGGGAATGGGAATGCCTGGACGGCACTTTGTATGTGGATGCAGGGGGGGTTCCGTGGATGGTGTTCTGCCATGAATGGGTCCAGACCTCCGACGGCACCGTCTGCGCTGTTCAGCTGTCGAAGGACCTGACCGAGAGCGAAGGGGAGCCGGTGGAACTGTTCGCAGCCTCGGAAGCCCCCTGGGTCGGCCCGGTCCACTCCGCCAAGCACGGAACCGGGTACGTCACCGACGGCCCCTTTGTGCACCGCACGCAGGCCGGAGACCTGCTGATGCTCTGGGCTAGCTTCCGCAACGGCCGCTACGCCCAAGGCGTGGCACGGTCGCTGACTGGGGAGATCAGCGGCCCCTGGGAGCAGCACGAGCCGCTTTTCGAGGCCGATGGCGGTCACGGGATGATCTTCCGCGCCCTCGACGGTCAGCTCTACCTCACCCTGCACACGCCGAACAAGACCCCGGACGAGCGGGCCGTGTTTATTCCACTGGATGAGTCCGTCGGCACTCTGCGGGTCAAGGCCTATGGCACCGGATTGGCACCGTCGTAGTGCCGGAACCCTGGCCGCAGCCGCAGATATAGGCCGGCGAGGACCAGGATCAGTAGGGCCCCCAGCAGCTGCGGGAACCAGAGGGTCGTAAGTGCTGCGAGGAAGCCGGCGTAAGTGTCACCTAGGCGAGGGCCAGCACTCAGAACCAGGGTATAGATCCCCTGTAGTTGTCCACGATAGTGATCTGGGGTAGCAGACTGCATAATAGTCGTACGGAAAATTTTCGAAATATTATCAGAAGAACCAACTAAAGAGTTGATAAAACACAGCAATATTAGAGTTGGAATGTTAGCAGTATATCGATCATATTCAGGGATTTTCGAATCAAGAAACCATATGTATATTCCTAAAGCCGCAATGAATGATGTCATAGTAACAGATGCCCATACTATTGCTAACACATGTCTACGTGTCGCACCGAAGCTTCCTGAGAGGATGCTGGAAACTACGACCCCGACCGCTCCAGATGCAGTCAATACCCCAACTGTCCAGGCTCCTCCTCCAATAACGAGCGCAACCACAGCGGGAAATATTGCGTAGGAGCGGCCGAAGGTAAAGGTAGCAACATGGAGAGTAATTACTGTCCGAAGATTTTTGGATCGACGCAGAAAAGATAGATCTTCGATGAGCGAATGGATTCCTATCGGCGAGCTCTTCGTGGGCGGTATAGATGGGAGGGAAATTATGCCCCAGAATCCCACCAGGAACAGCGCAACATCGAGTGTATACGTCCACGCAAATCCGATGGTTGACACGAGAATTCCTGCTAGAGCAGGGCCTCCGGTCCCTCGTAGTCCGGCAGAAATTGCAGAGAGTGTAGCAACGGAGGGGAGCAGTTTCCTCCTGACGAGGCGAGGGTGTATGGCGAATCGGGCTGTGCGAACTAACGCTCCCGACGCGGAAGAGAGAGTTGTGAAGGTGAAGTACGCCCAGAGGGTCGCGCTACCGGACCACGCGAGGGCGGCAATGCCGATGGGTGAGGCGAGGGCGACGTAAGACGCCCAGATTAGGACACGCCGACGGTCAAAGGCGTCGACCAAAGCGCCCCGAGGATTCCGACAAGGATCATTGGGCCCAGTGCTAGTGCTCCGATAGTTGCCACGGCGGCTGTAGATCCGCTGATCTCATAGACGTGTATCCCTACAGCAACAGCTGTTAGCTGAACACCCAGACCACCTGCAATGCCACTGATCCAGAATCGACGATAGGCCGGGGACTCCCGAAGCGGAGTCAGATCCATCAACTGCTTACGATGAGGCACGTGGCACAGATTACACTAAGAAATCGCTTTCATATTGACAGCCTGTGACTCAGCTCATAGTATCGGCTCAAAGTGAGAAACCGCTTTCTCCAGTTCGTTGGGGAACGGCACGCACGAGCAGCTGGAGGAGGTTGTGTGAGTAGTCTCGGTGAACTTCGTACTATTGCGAAGCAGACCAAGGCGCAGAAGAGCGAGAAGAGAGCCAAGCGGACGTACCGCGATAATAAGGCCGGATTCGTCTTTATGCTCCCGTGGATCACTGGTTTCTTTGTTTTTACTGTGGGCCCAATGCTTGTGTCGCTGTACCTTGCATTTACGGACTACAGCTTGCTTCAGCCTCCTCAATGGACTGGGCTCGACAATTTCACACGTATGTGGGGCGATGAGCGGCTGTGGAAGTCGCTTGAAGTTACCTTCATCTATGTCTTCGTCAGTGTTCCCTTTGTCCTAGCGTTAGCGTTGGCAGTAGCAGTACTCCTAGACCGGGGAATGCGTGGTTTGAGCTTTTACCGCTCAGTCTTCTACCTGCCCTCTCTTATGGGAGGTTCTGTGGCCGTGGCCATCTTGTGGCGCCAAGTCTTCGGCTACGATGGCATCGTCAACGGGTTCCTGGGCCTGTTCGGAATACAGGGACCTGGATGGGTCGCTCACCCGGACTACGCCCTGGGCACATTGATCGTCTTAAACATCTGGACATTCGGCTCCCCAATGATCATCTTCTTGGCAGGCCTGCGTCAGATTCCTGACATGTACTACGAGGCTGCCAACGTCGACGGTGCCGGCAAGGTCCGGCAGTTCTTCACCATTACCCTGCCACTGCTGACCCCGATCATCTTCTTCAACCTGGTACTGCAGACCATCTTCGCCTTCCAGAACTTCACACAGGCATACGTGGTGTCAGGTGGCACTGGAGGTCCATCAGACTCGACCCTCTTCTACACGCTCTATCTGTATCAGCAAGCCTTCAATTCTCCGATGCAGATGGGATACGCGTCCGCTATGGCCTGGCTGCTAGTGCTTTTCATCGGTGGCTTGACCGCTGTCAATTTCTGGCTCTCAAAGTATTGGGTGTTTTATGACGACTGATCTCCAATCCACACAGCCAAAGACGGTTGACCCATATGGGAAGGCAACGCCCGACCTCAGCACTCCGCGCTCACGTTCCATAGCAGGGAATTTGGTCAGGCAACGAATTCGATCAGTGGTGAAGCATCTGGCGCTGATCGGGCTGTCACTAATCATGATTTATCCACTCATTTGGCTACTCATCTCGTCTATGAAGCCTAATGAACAGATCTTCACGGACCTGAGCATTTTTACCACTGACCTCAGCCTGGAGAACTACGCACATGGTTGGAATGCACAGCTGTTTCCCTTCCACGTGTACCTGATCAACTCTTCTATCCTCGTGCTCGGAGCGATCATCGGCAACCTGATCTCGTGCTCCATGGCTGCCTACGCCTTTGCGCGGTTGGATTTTCGGTTCCGAACTCTCACCTTCGCATTGATGCTGGGTACCATCTTGCTGCCCTTTCACGTGGTACTGGTGCCCCAGTTCATCCTCTTCCGCGAGCTCGGTTGGCTGGACACCTTCCTGCCGCTGGTGGTGCCGAAGTTCCTGGCCACCGAAGCGTTCTTCATATTCCTGATGGTCCAGTTCATCCGCTCACTGCCCAACGAGCTCTACGAGGCAGCCCGTATCGACGGCGCAGGCCATTTCCGTCAGTTTGTGCAGATTACCTTGCCACTGATGATCCCGGCACTGGCCACCACCACGATCTTCACGTTCATCTGGACCTGGGCAGATTTCTTCGGGCCACTGCTCTATCTCAGAAGTCCCGAGAACTACACCGTTTCGCAAGCACTAACAGGCTTCATCGACGCTCAGTCAACTTCTAACTACGGCGCGATGTTCGCCATGAGTGTGGTCTCGCTGATCCCACTGTTCATCGCCTTCCTTATCGGCCAGAAGTTCCTAGTCAAGGGCTTCGCCAAATCAGGGATCAAATAGAGCACGCCGACGCACCTCACCTGCCCATTCTTTTGGAAAGGACAAGACGCTCACCATGGCTGATACCGACCGGCTGCGCTACGGACTCATCGGCGCAGGCTCCCGGGCCCAGATGTACCTGGATGCCATCGCTGGGCCGTACCGCGAGGCCGCCGCGCTGGTGGCCTGGGCGGATACCAACCCGGGGCGGCTCGACTTCTCCCAGGCATGGGGCCAGCGGGATCTCGGCGAGCCGGTCCGGTTCGACTCGGCTGAGCTGGCTGAGGCAGTCCAGCAGCACCGCCTGGACCGGGTGATCCTCACCACCCCTGATGTCACCCATGCCGACTACATCGTCACCGCCCTGGAAGCTGGCGCTGACGTCGTAGTAGAGAAGCCGCTAACTACAAGCGAGGAGGGTGTCGCCCGCATCACGAAGGCGGTCGAGCGCACCGGCGGAGACGTGGTGGTGACCTTCAACTACCGGTACTCCCCGCGCAACTGGGCGCTGAAGAAGCTCATCACCGAAGGTGAGATCGGCCAGGTGACCAGCGTGCACTTCGAGTGGCTGCTGGACACCGCCCATGGCGCCGACTACTTCCGCCGCTGGCACCGTCAGAAGGAGAACTCCGGCGGTCTGCTGATCCACAAGGCCAGCCACCACTTCGACCTTGTGAACTGGTGGCTCGATGACGTGCCCACTAAGGTCTACGCCTCCGGGGGGCTGCGCTTCTACGGAGCCGAGAATGCCCGAGACCGCGGGATGGGAGCGCGGCCGGAGCGCGGCACCACTGACCGTCCGGCCCGGGATGCGTTCAGCCTGGACCTGCGCACTGACCCGGTGTTTAAGGGGCTCTACTACGACCAGGAGCACCACGACGGCTACCTGCGCGACCGCGACGTCTTCGACGAGGGAATCACAATCGAGGACAACATGTCGCTGGTGGTGGACTACCGGCGCGGCTCTTCGATGGCCTACACGCTCTCCGCCCACGGCCCCTGGGAGGGCTACACCGTCTACGTCAACGGCACGCAGGGGCGTGCCGAGCTGACAGTAGTCGAACGCGGCGCTGTAACCCTGGACCAGGACGGTTATGTGGTGGTCGACCCCTCCTCCCGTCCTGATGTCGTGGTCGACGACGGCGCCCGCCCCGTCTCCGAACGGCTGCTACTGCAGAAGCAGTTCGGCTCAGCAGTGGAGATCCCGATCCCCGAAGGGGAGGGCGCCCACGGCGGCGCCGACGCGGACCTGCTGCGTGAGGTCTTCTGCGGGCCGCAAGACGACCGGCTGGGCCGGGCCTCCGGCTGGCCCGAGGGAGTCCACGCTGTGGCTGTGGGCCTGGCCGGAAACCGGTCTCTGGAGTCGGGCAACGCTGTCCCCATTGGAGCCTTGAATCTCGGAAAAGCAGTCACAGCGTCAGACCTACATGCTCAAGAATAGTGAAACTTTGAAAGAGGCCAGAAGATGACGTCATTATTCACTCCCCCTGAGAAAGTCCATGCCTTTGACCCCGAGTTGCACCACCGCCGAGCCACAGCGCAGCTGACTCTGACCAACCAGCACGGTGAGCCCCTGACGGACCGTGAGGTCACGATTGCGCAGACTCGCCATCAGTTCCAGTTCGGATGCATCGGGTTTCAACTTATCGATTGGGCTAATGGCGCTTCGCAGGATCCGGAGTACGACGCCGCCCTGGCTGAGCATTGGCTGGGGCTGTTCGACACGGCGACGTTGCCTTTCTACTGGGGGAGGTTTGAGCCTCAGGAAGGTGAGCCCAGGACTGATGAGTTGCGGAACACTGCTCGGTGGTTCGCCGAGCAGGGGGTCCGGATCAAGGGGCACCCGCTGGTCTGGCACACCGTCTGTGCTCCGTGGCTGCTGGGCAAGCCGCTGGATGAGGTGGAGCGGCTGTTGCGCGCCCGTATCCGTCGGGAAGTCAGCGACTTCGCCGGGCTGATCGACACCTGGGATGCGATCAACGAGGTGGTGATTATGCCGGTCTTCACCGCCGAGGACAATGCGGTGACCTGCCTGGCCCGCATCAAGGGCCGGGTGGAGATGATGCGCATTGCCTTCGAAGAAGCCCGGGCCGCCAACCCGAACGCCACCCTGCTGCTGAACGATTTCAACATGTCTACTGCCTATGAGTGTCTGATTGAGGCTACTTTGGAGGCTGGAATTCGTATTGACCGGCTGGGTCTGCAGTCGCATATGCACCAGGGGCCCTGGGGCCAGGAGAAGACCGAACGGGTGCTGGAGCGGTTCTCCCGGTACAACATCCCGATCCACTTCACCGAGACTACTATTCTCTCGGGGGAGCCTGCTCCTAGGGATATTGGAGACATCAATGAACTCCATGCGGAGCCGGGGGAGTGGCCTTCTACGGACGAGGGAGAGCAGTTCCAAGCCGACGCTCTTGAAGACCATTATCGCCGACTCTTTGAGCACTCAGCGGTGGAAGCATTGACCTATTGGGGATTTCCCGATCGTGACGTCTGGCTCAATGCTCCCGCAGGGCTGATCCGCCGCGACGGTACCCCCAAGCCCGCCTACCACCGGCTGCGCAAGCTCTTCCGTAGCGAGTGGTGGACCTCGGAGGCCACCTTGCGCACCGACGAGCAGGGCCGGGCCAGCTTCACCGGATTCCTGGGCAAGTACCGAGTCACGGTGCAAGGCAGAAACGCCGAAGTAAGTCTCGATAGGGCTGAGAGCGGCGATCAGCTTCAGAGATTAACAGTGCAGATGAGTAATCAATAACCGTAATTCTTTTGAGATGTTTTGCACAAAAATTAGACAAGTGCCATCTCGGGCTGAATGCAGCGACTCTGGCCGAATGGCTAAGTAAGAACGTCCGTGGATCACATCGACACCGATAGGAGAAGTACCATGGAGAGAACACAACGTAGGAGAACCCACCAAAAGATCCTACTCCCATTGGCTCTAGCCGGGCTGACAATTAGTGCCTGTGGAGGTGGAAGCGGCACTGAAGCAACAGGGGAGTACGATCCTGATGCTGAAATCACCTTGACTATTGCTTGGTGGGGCAACGACGAACGCGTCCAGATGATGATGGAGGTGTTCGACCTCTTTGAGGACGAACACCCGAACATCGCGATCCAAGCAGAGCCCACGGGCAACCCGGAAGATCTATTCAATCGTTTGTCGACTGACTTCGCAGCAGGCGGTGGCCCTGACATCTTTGCTTTAGGGGGGTCCATGCCCTTGGAATACGGGGCCGCGGGGCAGCTCTTAGATCTGTACACCGTCGAGGACTACGTCGATATTGAGTCATATGGTGAGTTTTCGAGAGTGGATGCCACAATTGCTGATGAGTTGTATGGACTTCCGACAGGGGGAAACTCAATTGGACTATTACTGAACGAGAGGCTCTTTGATGAGGTTGGAGTTCCACTGCCCGAGGAGGATTGGGGCTGGGATGATTTTGTGGAGATCGCCGGTGAAATATCCGCGGGAACACCCGATGACGTGTATGGCCTCGACCTGAGGATCCAGGATGCTTTGGGCGTATATGTCTCTCAGTCGACAGAGTACGGACTGTACGATTGGGATGGCGGACTGCTCGCGTCTGAAGACGAGCTGGAACCCTGGTTCAATCAGACAGTTGAAATGGTCGAGAATGGGGGGCTCCCGGACCCCTCGATCATCGTTGAGCACCACAATGTGACACCTGATCAAAGCTTGTTTGGTACAGGCCATGCAGCCATGAGTTTCGCCTTTACGAATCAGATGCCGTCTTACACTGCCGCGCTGGGTGACGACCCGATCCATGTCGTAGCACCGCCTACGGATACAGGACTAGTTGGAGCCGACGTTAGCCCATCCCAATTCTGGTCCATCAACGCCGGAACGGAGCATCCGCAAGCAGCAGCGATGCTCATGGATTTCATGTTGAATAACCACGAGGTAGCAGAGATCATCAAGGATGACCGAGGTCTTCCGTTTAACCCAGAAATTCTCGAGACCGTCCAGCCGCTGTTGGATCCAGCGAGCGCTGATGCCGCCGAGTACCTTCTCCAGATCATGGAAGACCCCATCGGCAAGCCACCTGCCCCGCCGGGAGCCTCTGTGCAGAGGGAGCTATCGCAGAGGATGGAGTCAGACATCCTCTTCGGCGAACGCACTGTCGAAGAAGCGGTTCAGTATTGGATTAACCACATGGAGGAGCAACTGGAGCAGTAGGTTCCCTCTTCTGGCTCGGATATAAGGAACTGCGCAGAGTGTCTAGGAAGGACAAGACGCTCTGTGCAGTTCTCAACATCTCTCAGCAGGCCTGAGTCGACTCCCGGATGATGAGCTCAGGCTGGAAGACTGTGTGCTGGACCGGGGAGGCAGGATCCTCGATGGCGCGTTGCAGCAGCTGTGCGGCATGCTGGCCCATCTCCGCTGAGGGCTGACGGATCGAGGTGATCGGGATGATGGCGTTGGCGGCGAACTCAATATCGTCGTAGCCGGCCAGCAGCACCTGATCAGGGACCGAGACCCCGGAGCGGGCCAGCACCTGCAGTACACCGAGGGCCACCAAGTCATTGGTTGCGAAGACAGCATCAGGCTGCTCTTTGACGCTGCGGCCAAGCAACTCCTCAGCGGCCGCACGTCCGGCCGCGGCGTCCATCGCTCCGGTGGCGATGTACTCCACTGCCACCCCGGGGCTCTGCCGAGCACGCTGCTGGGCGCCGCGCAAACGGTTTCTCACCTGTCGCAATCCCTCCGGGCCGCCGATTACCGCCATCCGTGAAGCACCCTGGGATATCAGGTGATCAGCCACCAGCCAGCCGCCGCGCTCATCGTCCACAGAGACTGAGGAGAGTTCATCGGCCCCGGCTTTGCGGTCAATGATGACCACCGGTATGCCGTTGCTCTTCAGCTTTCGCAGTCGAGGCAGTACGTTGCCCACTGGCGCGATGAGAATGCCGGCTACCCTCTGTTGCTCAAACAAGTTCAGATAGGTGATCTCTCGGTCACTGACTTGGGATGAGTTTCCCAGCAGCAGGGGCCGTCCCAGCTCCATCAGGTGCTGCTCAGCACCGCCGGCAAGATCGGTGAAGTACGGGTTAGCGGCGTCCAGAACGATCAGCCCCACAGCCGGATTAAAGCCTGCTCTCAGCTGACGGGCGGCGTCGTTGCGGACATAACCAAGCTCCTCGATAGCCGCATGCACCCTGGCCAGAGTGCGCTCCGAAACCCGCTGGGGATGGTTGAGCGCGTTGGAGACTGTCGCAGGGGAGACACCCGCCCTCTCCGCCACATCCCGCACCTGAGGCATTGCCATAGGTGATAACAATACCGTTGCTTTTCTCGTGTCCAGCTTTGTCGCATTGACATGGCTGTGAGGCGCCTCCTATGATCGGTGTCACAAATTGAATCGATTTACATCGGTCTCTACAGACTGATCGGATCGATACCCCCGACACCATTCGCATCTGGAGGGTCCATGGTCGCTGATCAGACCGCGCCCGTCCTCGAACTCGAGGGCGTGCGCAAAGCTTTCGGTAGCGTCGTTGCGCTCGCCGACGGCACACTCACCGTGTACCCCGGCTCCGTGCACGCACTCGTGGGGGAGAACGGCGCAGGCAAGTCCACCCTGATCAAGATCGTGGCCGGACTGCATAAGCGCGACGCCGGAACATTCCGGTTCCGGAGCAAAGACGCCCAGTTCTCCTCCACCGCAGACGCCAAGGATGCCGGAATCGCGGTCATCTACCAGGAGCCCACCCTGTTCCCGGACCTCTCGGTTACCGAGAACATCTTCATGGGCCGGCAGCCGGTCACCCGCGGTCGGCGCATCGACAAGCAGGCTATGGTCGAGGAGGCCCAGCGCATCTTCGACCGACTCGGCGTGAACCTGGATCCCCGTCGGCCGGCCCAGGGACTGTCCATTGCCGACCAGCAGATCATCGAGATCGCCAAAGCCATCTCACTCGACGCCCACCTGCTGATCATGGACGAGCCCACCGCGGCACTCTCCGGCATGGAGGTGGAGCGGCTCTTCGCCGTCACCCGCAGCCTGCGCGACGAGGGTCGCGGCATTGTATTCATCTCTCATCGGTTCGACGAGGTCTTCGACCTTTCCGACACCATCACCGTGATGCGAGACGGCAGCTACATCGGCACCGTGAAGACCCAGGAGACCAGCAATGACGAGCTGGTCACCATGATGGTCGGCCGCGAGGTCACCGAACTGTTTCCCAAGACACCGGCCGAGATCGGCGATGTGGTGCTGGATGTCGAGGACCTCAACCAAGCCGGCACTTTCCATGAAGTAAGCTTCACCGTCCGGGCCGGAGAGATCGTAGGCCTGGCCGGCCTGGTCGGCGCCGGACGCAGCGAGATCGCCCGAGCTGTGTTCGGCGTGGACCCCTACGACTCCGGCACGGTGCGGCTCAATGGCCGAACCATCCCCAAGAACAAGCCCACCGCAGCGATCGAGGCAGGCATGGCGCTGATTCCTGAGGACCGCCGCCAGCAGGGCCTCATCCTGGAGTCCTCCGTGGCGCACAACATCGGGGCCGCCATCCGCAGCCGCCTGCAGAAGCTGGGCCTGATCACCCGGTCATCGGAGAACCACGCCGCCGAGCCCTGGGCCGGCCGCCTGCAGGTCAAGACCGCGGCGATGTCCATGAACGCCGGCACCATGAGTGGCGGCAACCAGCAGAAGGTCGCCATCGCCAAATGGCTGGCCACCGACCCCAAGCTGCTGATCATCGACGAGCCCACCCGCGGCATCGATGTCGGCACCAAGTCCGAGGTCCACCGTCTGCTCTCCCAGCTGGCCGGAGAGGGCCTGGCCATCCTGATGATCTCCTCCGAGCTGCCCGAGGTGCTGGGCATGGCTGACCGCGTGTTGGTGGTCAGCGAGGGCCGGATCACCGCCGAGCTGGACCGCAGTGAGGCCACCCCGGAGAAAGTCATGCACGCCGCCACCGCCCGGCACGAACAGATCCGAGAGGGGGCCGCCGCATGAGCGCCCCAGTCACAAGCACCGAAGCCCTGGCCAAGCCGAGCCAGATGAGCACCGCCCAGCGATTCGTCAAGGAAATCCTGGCCTCCCGCGAGATGGCCATCGTCCTGGTCATCCTGGCCGTCATCGCCGCAGCCACCAGCTTGAACCAGAACTTCCTGCTCAGCTCACAGGGCTGGCGAGACCTGCTGCTGACACCCTCGATCCTGATGGTGCTGGCCATCGGCTCAGCAATCGTCATCGTCACCCGCAACGTGGACCTCTCCGTGGGCTCTACCCTGGCCATCACCGCCTATATGACCGGCCGGCTGTTCATCGACTTCCCCGGCATCCCGATCCCGGTAGTCATCCTCATCGGCATCGCCGTCGGCGCTGGACTCGGCCTGGTCAACGGCGTCCTGGTCGCTTTCGGCAAGGTGCCGGCACTGGTGGTGACCCTGGGCACCATGTACATCTACCGCGGCGTCGTGCTCACCTGGGCCGGCAGTGACCGGATCAACGCCTCGGACATGCCCCGGGAGTTCCTGCGCTTGGGCACTATGCAGATCGGCACCATCCCACTGCTGACCATCACCGCAGTGCTGGTGCTGCTGGGTGCGGCCTACTGGCTGAACTCCACCCGCAGCGGCCGAGAGATGTACGCCATCGGCTCCAACCCCGAGGCCGCCACACTCTACGGCCTGCCCACCACCAAGCGGATTATCGTGGCCTTTGTGATTGGCGGCGCGCTGGCCGGGCTGGCCGGCGTCATGTACGCCGCACGCTACGGCACTGTCAGCGCCGGAGCCGGAATGACCTGGGAGCTCAACGCCATCGGCGCCGCGGTGATCGGCGGGGTGGCCATTTTCGGCGGATCCGGCACCGTCTGGGGCGCAGCCCTGGGCGCGGTCCTGCTGATGACCATCAACCGCACCCTGCCGATCATGGGAGTGCCCGACTTCTGGCAGCGGGCTGTGGTCGGCGCGCTGATCATCGGGGCCATCGTGCTGGACCGCTACCTGGCCGCACGGCAGACCCGCAAGCTTCAAGAAGCAAGGGATGAGACATGAGCAGCACTGTGACCCGCTCTGAGACAGAGGCGCCCGCAGTACAGAACGTGACACTGGGCGACGACGCCCCCCGCACCTACCGGCACTACCACCGGCCCTGGTGGTTCCGGGCGTTCATGACTACCGAGTTCCTGATCATCGCGCTGCTGGCGCTGGTCTGGATCTGGGCCAATATCTCCGTAGACAACTTCTCCGGACCGCTGACCGTCCGGTACCTGCTGCTGGACATCGCCCCGCTGATGATGATCGCCCTGCCGATGACCCTGATCATCATCACCGGGCAGATCGACCTCTCGGTGGCCAGCATCATGGGACTGTCCTCCGTAGTGGTCGGCATCGCCCACGTGGAGTGGGGGCTCTCGCTGCCCGCCGCCGGAGCACTTGCGATCCTGGTCGGCATAGCCTGCGGCGCATTCAACGGGTTCTTCGTCGCCTATGTGAAACTGCCTTCGCTGGCGGTGACCATCGGCACCCTGGCGCTGTTCCGTGGACTGGCCGTGGGCCTGCTGGGCACCACCGCGCTGACCGACTTCGACCCCGACTGGACCTCCCTGGCCACAGCCTCCATCGGTGAGTCCCGGGTGCCCCTCGTCGTCGTGCCGGTGGTGGTGCTGATTCTGATCTTCGTCATCCTGCTGCACTTCACCCCCTTCGGCCGCGGACTCTACGACATCGGCCACAACGACCTCACCGCACGCTTCAGCGGGGTCAACGTGGCCCGGTCCCAGATGATCACCTTCATCCTCTCCGGGGCGGTCTCGGCCTTCGCCGGGATCTACTACACGCTGCGCTTCGGCAACTCCCGCGGCGACAACGCGATGGGCCTGGAGCTGGAAGTCATCGCTGCAGTGCTGCTCGGCGGCGTGCTGATCTTCGGCGGCCGAGGTGCCCTGCACGGGGTGATCGCCGGTGTCTTGCTGATCGGTGTGATCTCCTCCGCGCTGCGCCTGGAAGGGGTGACCGTCAATGTCATCAACATCATCATCGGTGTGCTGCTGATCGCCTCGGTGATGACCCCACAGATTGTCGCGGGTCTCCAACGGTGGAGGCCCAAGAAAGGAAAGGTAACACCATGAAGAGGAACACCTTCAGCGCCCGGGCGGCCCTGACCGCCGCCGGGATGTCTGCTGCCCTGGCCCTGGCCTCCTGTGGCGGGGGCGACAACGGCAACGGCAACGGGGGTGATGCCGACGGCAGCGATCTGAGCATCACCTTCATCCCCAAGAACCTCGGCAACCCCTACTTCGACACCTCCAACTCCGGGGGCGAGGACGCAGTCAACGAGTTCGACGCCAGCTTCTCCGAAGTCGGCCCTCAGGAGGACACCCCTGACGGCCAGGTGCAGTACATCAACACCGCCGCCCAGCAGGGTGAGGACGCCATCGTGATTTCCGGCTCCGACCCTTCCGCCCCCTGCGATGCGCTCAACGAGGCCCGCGAGGTCGGTGTCGCTGTAGTCACCTTCGACTCCGACACCAACTCTGACTGCCGCGACGTGTTCGTCAACCAGGCTGACGCCCAGGGCATCGCCCAGACGCAGGTGGACTTGGTGGCCGAGCAGATCGGCGGCGAGGGGCAGATCGCCATCCTCTCAGCCTCGGCAAACGCCACCAATCAGAACCACTGGATCGAGCTGATGGAGGAGGAGCTTGAGGCCAACCACCCGGACATCGAACTGGTGGAGATCGCCTACGGTGACGACGACGACCAACGCTCCTTCGACCAGACCGCAGCTCTGCTGCAGACCCACTCTGACCTTGACGCCATCGTCTCCCCGACCACTGTGGGCATCGCCGCCGCTGCCCGGTACATCTCCGACTCCGCCTACGCCGGCGAGGTCTTGGTGACCGGTCTGGGTACCCCGAACCAGATGCGCGAGTACGTCGAGGACGGCACCGTCGAGGCGTTCGCCCTGTGGAACCCGGAGGACCTGGGGTATCTGGCAGCGTGGGCCGCGCACGCCCTGGCCACCGGTGAGATTGACGGCGAGGAGGGCGACACCTTCGAGGCTGGCCGGCTCGGCGAGTACACCGTGGGTGCTGACGGAGAGATCCTGCTGGGGGATCCCTTCGTTTTCGACGCCGAGAACATCGACGAGTTCGACTTCTGATCCATCCACTGTGCCTGGTGCCCGGTCGCGGCCTCTGCGGCCGGGCACCCAGCACGGACACCACAGGAAGGGGAAAGTATGCGACGAGTGTGCTTCCAGCTGCAGGTCAAGCCAGACCGGCTGGACGAGTACAAGGAGCGCCACCGCAGCGTGTGGCCGGACATGCTCAGGGCGCTGAAGCGCTCCGGCTGGCACAACTACTCCCTGTTCCTGCGACACGACGGGCTGCTCATCGGCTACCTGGAGACCCAGTCCCTGGAGGCCGCGCAGGCGGCTATGGAGCGCGCGGAGGTTAACGCCCGCTGGCAGGCGGAGATGGCTGAGTATTTCGTGGAGCTCAAGGGCACTCGACCGGACACTGGCTTCGTGGAGCTGGAGGAAGTCTTCCACCTAGAGGATCAACTGGCAGCCCTGGAAGGGAACTGAAAAGAGATTATGACAACGTTCGCAGAGATCGCTCCTGAACTGGAGCACCAGGCCATTGAGGTTCCCTCCTGGGCCTATGGGAACTCGGGCACCCGGTTCAAGGTCTTCGGCTCACCCGGCACCCCGCGCACGGTGGAGGAGAAGATTGCCGATGCCGCCACGGTCCATAAGTTCACCGGCCTGGCACCTAAAGTCGCCCTGCACATCCCCTGGGATATGGTCGAGGACTTCGGCGCGCTGACCCGCTACGCCGAGGACGCTGGCATCGAGATCGGCACCATCAACTCCAACACCTTCCAGGACGACGACTACAAGCTCGGCGGGCTGACCCATCACGACCCCGCCGTCCGGCAGAAGGCGGTGGACCATCACCTGGAATGCATCGAGATCATGGGTGCTACCGGCTCCCGCGACCTGAAGATCTGGCTGGCCGACGGCTCCAACTACCCCGGCCAGGCCGATATCCGGGCCCGGCAGGACTGGCTGGCCGAGTCGTTGAGCACCATCCATGCTCAGCTCAGCGCCGAGCAGCGCCTGGTGCTGGAATACAAGATCTTTGAGCCCGCGTTCTACCACACCGACGTGCCGGACTGGGGCACCGCCCTGGTGCACGTCCAGGCCCTGGGCGAGAACGCCGTGGTCTGCCTGGACACCGGCCACCACGCTCCATCCACCAATGTGGAGTTCATCGTGGCCCAGCTGCTGCGGGTCGGCAAGCTCGGCTCCTTCGACTTCAACTCCCGCAACTACGCCGACGATGACCTGATCGTCGGCTCGGCCGACCCCTTCCAGCTGTTCCGCATCCTCTTCGAGGTCATCCGCGGCGGCGGCTACGGGCCGGACTCTGAAGTGGCCTTCATGCTGGACCAGTGCCACAACATCGAGAAGAAGATCCCCGGCCAGATCCGCAGCGTGCTCAACGTCCAGGAGATGACCGCCCGCGCCCTGTTAGTGGACCGTGAAGCACTGGCCGCGGCCCAGCAGGCCGGCGATGTGCTCGGCGCCCACCAGGTGTTCATGGACGCCTTCTACACCGATGTTCGCGCCGATCTGGCCGCCTGGCGCGAGTCCCGCGGCCTGCCCGGCGACCCGATGGTCGCCTATGCCGCCTCTGGATACCAAGAAAAGATCGAGGCCGCCCGCGTCGGCGGAACCCAGATGAGCTGGTGATGAAGTTCCCGCACCCCGGATTGGGTTTCTGCTGAAGTGTCCGAACTAAGAAAGCCGGGGTTCGGCAAGATGATTGCTGAACATGGTTTTCAGATGCTCATCGTAGGATGAGGTCAATGAATCCGGATGGGACGAGTAGCGGGGCAGCGGGACAGGGCGGTGGGCGTGGCTCAGTCACTATTCGTGAGGTTGCTGCGCTCGCCGGAGTTTCAGCCGGGACGGTCAGCAATGTGCTCAATCGTCCGTATTACGTCAAGGAAGCTACCCGCGAGCGGGTCCTGCAGACCATTGAAGAACTCGATTTCCAGCCCACTCAGAAAGCCCGTCAATTCCGCCCTGGA
Source organism: Nesterenkonia ebinurensis (assembly GCF_008711175.1). Taxonomy (GTDB): domain Bacteria; phylum Actinomycetota; class Actinomycetes; order Actinomycetales; family Micrococcaceae; genus Nesterenkonia; species Nesterenkonia ebinurensis. Next base: position 313,576 of record NZ_VWNF01000021.1, on the reverse strand, counting down.
CGGGAGCGCACACTGGGCATTGCCGTGGCCAATCTGGATAACCCCTTTTTCGTGGACGTAGCGCTCGGTGCTGAAGAGGTGGCTCGCCAACATGATATCGGTGTGGTCATCACTAACAGTGGATATGACGCCGAGGTGGAAAACCAGAATCTCGATTTATTGGTCCAGCATCGCGTCCAGGGTCTGATCATTTCCCCGGTAGACGAATCCTCCTCCCGGTTGCAGATGCTTCAGGACCGGGGAGTGCCCATGGTTTTCGTGGACAGGGTGGGCCAGAATGCCACCCACGGCTGGAGCGTAGTGGTGGATGACGAACGCGGCGGTGCGATAGCAGCCAAGCATCTGGTTGACACCGGACACCGGCGCATCACGCTGGTAGGCCATCCGCACACCTCGCCCAAAGTCCGGGCTCGCCTGGAAGGGGTGCGCAGCGTGGTGAAGAAAAGCCCGGGGGTGCAACTGGAAGTTCTGGAGACTGACTCATGGACAGTGGACACCGGCCGAGAGGCTGGCTGGCAGATTACAAAGACGCTGCCCGGGCAGCGCCCGACGGGCATCATCTGCGCCAATGACCTGCTGGCGCTGGGAGCATTGCAGTCTTTCAGCAGCGCTGGGTTGCGTGTGCCCAAGGATCTGGCGGTGATCGGATACGACGATCTTGAATGGTCAGCTGTTTCCACTCCAGCGTTGACCACCGTGCGTCAGCCTCGCAGGCTGCTGGGTGCTACCGCGGTACGCATGCTCCTTGAACTCTCCCGCGATGTGAATGCAAAGCCGCGACACAACCATGTGGTTCTCCAGCCCGAGTTGGTCGTCCGGGACTCTGCCTGATGAATGCAGTGGGGCGCACCTGGAAGTAGGTGCGCCCCTTACGGAGACATGGTCTTCAGCAGCTCAGTGTGTCAGAAGGCAGGCTCCTCATCAGCCACATTCTCCTGGGTAACAACAGTCAACGGAATCGGAATCCGGGTGTCCACCTCTTCGCCGGTAGCAGCGGAGACGATGGTTTCCAGGGCGAGACGGCCGTCCTCCTCCGGGGACTGCACGATGGTGGCGGTGTAGTAACCCTCCTCGATACCGGCGAAGGCATCCTGCTGGCCGTTGATGCCCACAATGGCAGGCATGTCATCAAGCTCACGGCCGGACTCGGTCCAGGCGTCCACGAATCCGCGGGCCATCGTGTCGTCATTGGCATAGACGCCGTCGAGTGCATCCCCATGTCGGGAAATCAGATCGCGGCTGAGCTCCAGGGCGCGTTGCTGATCGAAGTCCGCGTTGACGGTCTGCAGCACCTCAATCTCGGAGCCGAGCTCCTCCAGCATGTTGTTGAAGCCATCGGTCCGGCCGATAGTGGTTCCGTTGCCTGCCTGGCCGGCGATGATAACGATTTGCCCTTCACCGCCGAGTTCCTCATGCATCACTTCAGCGGCCATCACCCCTTGTTCATAAGTGTCAGGACCGGTGAAAGAGGTGTACAGCCCCTCGGCGTCTTCGTCCATGGGGCTGTTGATCAGGACCACTGGGATGTCAGCGTCCTGGGCTTCCACGAGTCCGGGGATATAAGCCTGTGGATCCAACGGCCACAGCACAATCCCATCTGGGTTGCGGCCGATGCATGTTCGCAACTGGTCGGTTCCGGTCTGGGCGTCGAACTCCTGGCTGAGCAGGGTGACGTGCACACCGTGCTCCTCTGCGGCCTCCTGGAAGGCTGCGTTGGCAGGAGAGGCGTAGGCGTGGGACTCAGCCGCTGCCACGTAGCAGATCTCCAGACCCTCGGCGGACTCGGCGCCGTTACCGTTTCCGTCGTTGCCGCAGCCGGTCAGAGCGAGTGCGCCAACAGCAGTGAGTGTTCCAAGGCGTAGTACATGTTTCATGGGACTTTCCCTTCTTGTTTTTTCTCGGTTGGGGTTTCGTCGCGCTTTCCGAAGGAGAGCAGGGAGTTCAGGGACAAGGCTGATCGCGGACTGTTTGAGGCGATGCGATCCAGCAGGATGAGGAGCAGCAAAATGCTGCCGGTCACGATGTTCTGGTAATACGTCGGCACCGATTCGTACTCCAATGTGGTGGTGATGGCGGCTAGGACCAGCACGCCGCCCAAGGTACCCAGGGCTGAGCCGCGACCGCCCTCCAATCGGGTTCCGCCGATCACCACTGCGGCGATGGCGGTCAGCGCGGTGGCCTCCCCGAAGGCTGGCGAGCCAGTGTTGGTGGCAAGCGACTGCATTACTCCGGCAGCCCCCGCGGTGAAGCCGCTGAAGACAAAAGCTCCGAACAGGTAACGGTTGGAGCGGATGCCGGAGGCGGTGGCCGCATGCTCATTGCTGCCTACTGCGTAGAGACGGCGCCCCGCCACTGTGTAGGTGAGCCAGATGAACAGCAGCAGAATCGCGATAAGGAACACGTAGGTACGCAGTGAGAAAGTGCCGCCCAGTGCCCGGGAGACGGTCAGCCCGAAGAGGGGATCGTCTCCGCTGATGGGATTTGAATCTGTCAAGAAGTGGCACAGCGCCCGTAAGAAGATCATGGAGGCGAGGGTGGCCACAAGGGAGTTTATCTGCAGTGTGACTACCAGGAAACCGTTCAACACTCCGGCAAGCACCCCGACGACGATGCCTGCCACGGCAGCTCCGAAAGGACCGAGCTGATCCTGGAGCCCGATGGTGGCAATGCCAGAAAGTGCCAGTGTGGAGCCCACGGAGAGATCCAGTTTCCCCATGAGCAGTACCACGGTCAGTCCTACAGCCACCACACCGAGTGTGGCGGTCCTGTCCAGACTGAGACTGAGGGTGCGGAACTCGGTCAATCCCGGCACTAAGGATACTGAGAGGAAGAGGGTGGCTATAAGAATGACCACCACACGGTAGTGAATGAGGGTGAGAACCGCAGGACTCTCGAAGACTCTCTTCAGAGTGTTCATGCTGCACCTCCGCGTCGCCGCAGGTACACGTCGAGGGCTACTGCTCCGGCGATGAGAGCGCCCATCACCAACCCTTGGGATGCGGTGGGGATACCGTTGAGTACCATGATGTTGCTCAGCAGAGTCACCAGCAGCAAGCCTCCTATGGCTCGTGGAACGTTGCCGAACCCACCCAGCAGACTGACGCCGCCCACGACGACGGCGGTAATGGCGTCGAACTCGTATCCTGTGCCGATACCTGGCCGGGCCGTCTGGAGAGTCAAGGCCAGCAACACTCCGCTGAATCCGGACAGGGTTGCGGTCATCCAGAAGGCTGCGGCCTTGGTGAAGTTCAATGGCACCGCACTGGCCTTGGTAGCGTCCGGGTTGGATCCGGCGGCGTAGACCCAGCGTCCGAATATGGTCTGCGAGAGAAGGAGATGCCCTCCTACTGCCACCGCCAGGAAAATCAGAACGATGGTGGGGATCCCAAGGATGATCCGGCCGGTAAGGAAGGACTGGAGAGCCGGGTCATCGCCGTAGACAATGACGCCGCCTACTGCCGCCTGGGCGATGCCCAGCACGATAGTTCCTGTGGCCAGGGTGGTGATCACTGGGTTGAGCCTGAAGTATCCAATGAAGAGACCGTTTATCAGCCCCGCTGCCGAGGCAGCCAGGATGCCCACTAGGGCACCTACTAGGCTTCCCAGGGACGGTTGCAGGCTGAGAGTCAGGAGTGCCCCGATGGCTACCATCGCCGGAACAGAGAGATCGGCTAGGCCGCGCACGATGAACACGAAGGTCATCCCGACCACGATGATGCCGACGATCGACATGTTGATCAGCACATTGGTCAGGTTCCGGGTAGTGAAGAACTGCTCGCTGAGCAGGCTGCCGATGACCAGCAGGGCGAGGATCCCCACTGGCAGTGCGATCCAGCCCAGGATCTTGTTCGCCGTCTTCTCCTCGGTCACCCGCGGAGGGAGAGTGGCTGCCGAGGTCATGCCGCCACCGCCTCTCCGGTTGCTGCGCTCATCACGGACTCCTCGTCTGCGGCGCTGCGGTCCAGCTCAGCGGTGAGCCGTCCCTCGTGCAGGACATAGACGCGGTCGCTGACAGCGAGGATCTCCGGAAGCTCAGAGGAGATCATGATGATGGCCACCCCGGAGGCAGCCAGCTCCCCGATGATGGTGTGAATATCGGCTTTGGCGCCGACGTCCACCCCGCGGGTGGGCTCATCGAGGATCAGCACTGTAGGTTCGCTGGCGAGCCATTTGGCCAGGACCACCTTTTGCTGGTTTCCGCCGCTGAAAGTGGCTACTTTCCGGTCGATCGCAGGGGGAGAAACGTAGAGTTCCTCCGCTTTCTGCTGAGTCATGCGCCGTTCTGCCCCACGCTGGAGCCAGCCCAGACGGGCGACCTGTCTGAGTACGGGAAGTGAGATGTTCTCCTTCACGGAGAGAGACAGTGCGACGCCGTCGCGCTTGCGGTCTTCGGGAATATAGGCGATACCTGCTCGCACCGCGGTCTTGGGGCTGCGGATTCTCACTTCACTGTCGTGAAGACGGATAGTGCCGGCGTCGTATCGGTCGAGACCGAAGAGGGCACGAGCGACCTCAGTACGTCCAGCGCCCACCAGCCCAGCCAGTCCGACGATCTCGCCAGCACGAACGGTGAGTGAAATATCCTCGAACACACCGAGCCGGGTAAGCCCGGCAACTTCGAGAACCGGGTTCCCGATGGCAACGTGACGTTTGGGAAAGACATCATCAAGATCGCGGCCCACCATAAGGCGGATCATTTCCGGCGGAGTGAGGCCCTCGGTGCTCCGGCAGTCGATTATGCGACCGTCGCGCAGCACGGTCACCCGGTCGGAAATGTCAAGCACCTCGCGCAGCCGGTGGCTGATGTAGATGATCGCGATGCCGTTGCTGCGCATCCGTTCGATCACCCGGAACAGAGCCTTCGCCTCGTGCTCGCTCAGCGATGAGGTCGGCTCGTCGAAGACTACGATCCGGGGCTGGCTGGCGTAGACCTTAGCGATCTCCACCAGCTGCTGCTGGCTCACCGAGAGGCGACCCACCATCTCCTGAGGATCGAGCCGCGTGCCCAGCTCCTTCAGGACCCGGGCTGCAGTACGGTGCAGCTCCAGGCGATTGACGAAGCCGGCCGAGCTGGGCAGCTGTCCGAGGCTGATGTTCTCAGCCACCGTGAGGTCCGGGACCAGGTTGATTTCCTGGTAGACCATGCCCACTCCCTGCCGGCGTGCTTCCAGCGGAGAGTTGAACCACATTTGTTCACCCTCAATAGTCACGCTTCCCTCGTCGGGCGGATGCACTCCGGCCAGGATCTTCATAAGGGTGGACTTTCCTGCGCCGTTCTCCCCGACGATGGCGTGCACTTCCCCGGTACGGACCTCCAGATCCACATCAGCGAGCGCTTTTACCCCGGGGAATGTTTTGGTGATGCCCTTCATCGCCAGAACTGTGGCATCGGCATTCTGCGTCATGGTTTTTGTTCCTTCGCTGAAGGGCCGAATGTGAAGTTCAGCTGGTAGGAGACGCTCTCCCCGACCTGGAGCTGAGGCAGGACGGCTGCTTCCTCTGCGCTGCGACGGCCCTGGATATGGTTGGTGTTGGCCGGCTCAAGGCCCATGACATAGTGACCGGTGCCGGACATCTTCCACTGGTGCAGGCTCGGCAGTGTCCTGGCTCCGAAACTCAGGGTGAAGCGCAGGTCCAGCGCGGGGTTGTCGATGATCGCACGTCCTGTGGGAGTATGCCGGAAATCATGCAGGAAGACCTGCTCGCGGTAACCCTCCTGCGGCGGCTCAATCGATCGCCAGCGTGCAACGCCTGCTGCAGCATCATCGTCCCGCGGGGTGACCTTGACGGATTCGATGTCCAGGGCTGCTCGCTCATCCAGCAGTGGCCACCCCAGGTTTACGTGATAGAGGATCATGTGTCCGGAAGTTTCCAGGCCCTCATTGGTGACAGTGTCTTCGAGGGAAAACATCGTGCTTCCGATCTGTGCGCGCAGGGTCCGACGCAGCAGGAGGTTCTCGCCGAAGACTGTGCTCTGCCGCACCTCCCCGCGGATTACCAGTTCCCCGCCACTGACGTCAGCCTCCAGCAGGGTCGCGGGTGTGATCCCTACACGCCCGTGCATCGGATACTCAGTGCCTCCTGAGCACGACGGCGGACCGAAGGTGTCCAGTCCGCAGGTGGCCAGCAAGCCTCCGCCGAAGCTGCGCAGCCACTGCGTGCCCCGGGCCTCTCCGAGGGCGGGGGAGGAGATGCCGGGCGGTGCCATCCAGGAGACCGGGACTCCGCGGTAGGTGACGTGTCCTAAGTCCAGGGCACGGTCAGGATGGACCTCCACCTCCAGTCCTCCCCCGGTGATCATGCGCAGCCGGCGCGCTCCCCGGGCCGCTCCTTCTTCCTCGGTGAACCGATCGATCCGCGCTACCTGGGTCAGCGTGCCGATCCTGCGGGGGAGTTCTGTGCCGTCGGCTCCGTGGATCAGTGTCGGAAGAGACCATCCCGGGCTCATGCTGGCTCCTGGGCAGTATCCAGCGGGAGCACCTGACGGTCGTTATGCAACTCCTGATTGCTGGGGCCGAAGTGTTTGAGGATGACGAGGTCCTCGGTGGGGTGGGTGTTGCGGATGATGACTCCCGCGGCTGCCGCTGGGGCGGTCACGAAATATTCGTCACACGTAAGCTGGCCGTAGCGGACAGCGGTGGCGGCGATAAGTGGCTGATCGCCGATCTGTCCAGCCCCGCCCACGCAGATCAGGCCGTAGGCGTCAGTCTCTTCGATCACTGCGGTACTGCTCGGGGGCACCGTCAGCTCTTTGGCGCTGAAGCTCTCCGAGCGGTACGTGATCCATTTCTCCGTCCAACCAGTGGATGCAGAAGACGCGGTGGTCTCCACCGGCGGAGTGAATCGGGCGCTGTAGAAGCGACTGTCCACGTTCCGTTCCCAGTCCACGAGGTCCACAATGAAGTCCAGGTCGCCATGCCGGTCCTCGGGAACGTCTTTCCACAGAAGCTCGTTGGGAACTTCCCGATTATTGGACCAGGACTCAGTCATGGCGAATACATCGCAGGCTGCCTGAGGTTCGTAGGTGCATATGCTGGCCGGGGCATGCAGGATCCCGGCCGGAACGTCCCACCCTGTGCCCACGGTGATCCGGTAGGCCCTGGAGAGGGCGGTGATGTTGTTGTCGCCGCCGGTGAGGAACTGCTCCAGTTTGTCTAGCAGATCCTGCCGTGTGGTCTCAGTGTGCAGTCCGAAGAAGGTGTAGCCGAAGTCCCCCATGTGGTTGTTCATCTGTGGCGGGAAATAGTAGGCCTCGGGCTTACCGGGCTTGCCCACCAGGGCAGCGTGTTCGTCCCGGTGGTGAATGTGGAAGGGTAAGGGGGCCTGGTTGTCGAAGAACTTGGAGTACATGGGCCACCCCTGGTGTGACTCCCAGAGCTGGCCGATTGCCTCGCCCTGGAAGTGAGCGATGAACTCATCGAAGGGGATGACTCCGGTCTCGGGGTCCACCACCAGGCTGAGCCCCTCGAATGGGCCGGTGAGCGGACCGTTCTCGGCCCGGGTGGCCGAGGCCAGCCAGCGTTCGTCAATGCCGCCGCGGTCTTTGCCGAGAGGGAAGTAGTCGTCAGGGTGTAGGCGGATGCGTCTTCCAGGCGTGCAGAATGCCCGCGGCACCCAGGCCGGGGCGAGTCGGAGTACTCCGTTTCCTGCTGCCATCGCCCGCTCCATGGCTGGCTGTGCGGAGGTGATGCCTTCGTAGGGAATGGCTTTGGTCATAAGGCACTTCCTTATGCGTTCGGGGAGCGGATGGCTCCGTGCTAGAGACCGAGGTGCCGTGGCACCGTCCGGTAATCGGTTCATTGAACCTTTGCATGATGTGACGCTAGTCATATGACGGAGCAATGTCAAGCGCAGGAAAGTTGGGGAATCGGTGAGTCGCGTGCCGCGCTGTTCCCAATGACTGTTTCAGTGAATCGCGCTAGCCGGCCTCAGCTGGGCTCTCCGGTAGCATTCAGCGGTATGGCCATTTCCTCCTCCCTTGATGCTGAGTCGCGCCGTGTCCGGCTGATGGAGATCCTCGGCACGGAGGGGCGGATCACCATTAGTGCTGTGGCCGACTCCCTCGGGGTTTCCGAGATGACGTTGCGCCGAGATCTCGCCGAGCTGGAAAGCCTCGGTCAGGTTCGCCGGGTCCGCGGTGGTGCGGTGGCGCCCTTGCAGCCGCAGTCCTTCGCCGAACGAAGCAGCCGCCAGGCAGCTGCCAAGCGCGTTATAGCCGCCAAGGCCGAGCCGTTGATCCCGGCCGAAGGGGTCTGCGCCTTCGACGCTTCCTCTACCGTCGGCGTGCTGCTGTCCAGCCTCGATCACGCCGCCGACCTCACCGTGGTCACCAACTCTGTGGAGAACTTCAGGGCTGCCGCCGAGCGGCCTGGCACCACCCCGGTGCTCGTGGGTGGGCATCGTGAGCAGCGCACCGACAGCTTCGTGGGGCCGCTGGCCTCGCTGATGGCCGCTTCCCTGCACTATTCGGCCTTCATTACCTCCGCTGCCGCGGTGGATGCAGCCTGGGGCAGCTCGGAAGCCACGGCCGAGGAGGCCGCTATCAAGCGGGTGTTCCGAGAGTATGCTCAAACTACCATCCTGCTGGCTGACTCATCCAAGCTCGATTCCCGGGCCACCGCCCGCGCCCTTGAGCCCGGCCGCCTCGACCTCATGGTCACCGAACTTGATCCCTCCGACCCCCGGTTGGACCCCTACCGCGACGTCGTCGACCTGCGCTGACCCTTTCCTGCTGCCTGGGCGGAACACTAAGCTGTGATGCGACACACAGAAAAGTTGTCCCGCACAGGCAGCTGTGATATTTTATGTTCGATTAATCACTATCGAACATCCATCGTCCAGGGAGCCCCATGGCCACCAACCCGGCAGTCGCAGAACTCATTACCCGGTCCAACCGGCTCGGTGCTGACCCAAAGAACACCAACTACGCCGGTGGCAACACCTCCGCCAAGGGCACTGACCGCGACCCAGTCACCGGGCAGGACGTCGAGCTGCTCTGGGTCAAAGGCTCCGGCGGCGATCTCGGTACCCTGAAACCCGAGGGACTGGCCGTGCTGCGTCTGGACCGGATGCGCGCCATGGTCAACACCTACCCTGGGGTTGACCGCGAGGACGAGATGGTCGCCGCCTTCGACTACTGCGCCCACGGTAAAAGTGGTGCCGCACCGTCGATCGACACCGCTATGCACGGCCTGGTCGACGCTGCCCATGTGGACCACCTGCACCCAGACTCCGGCATCGCCATCGCCTGCGCGGCCGACGGCCCGGAACTGACCCAGAAGATCTTCGGCGACAAGGTGGTCTGGGTGCCCTGGCGGCGTCCTGGGTTCCAGCTCGGCCTGGACATCGCCGAGATCAAGGAGAAGAACCCGCAGGCAGTCGGCTGCATCCTCGGCGGCCACGGCATCACCGCCTGGGGGGACACCTCAGAAGAGTCCGAGCAGAACTCGCTGTGGATCATCCGCACCGCCGAGGCTCACATCGTTGAGCACTCCAAGCCCGAGCCCTTCGGTCGCGCACTCGAGGGCTACGGCCCCCTACCCGAGGCGGAACGCCGGGCCAAGGCGGCTGCCCTGATCCCCACCATCCGCGCCATTGCCAGTGCGGACAATCCCCAGGTGGGCCACTACAACGACGACGCCGCCGTCCTGGACTTCCTCGCCCATGCCGAACACCCCCGGCTGGCCGAACTGGGCACTTCCTGCCCCGACCACTTCCTACGCACCAAGGTCAAGCCCCTGGTGCTCGACCTGCCCGCCAAGGCATCCGTGGAGGACTCCATCAGCAGGCTCAAAGAGCTGCACGAGACCTACCGGAAGGACTACCAGGCCTACTACGACCGGCATGCTGAGACCGACTCCCCCGCCATCCGCGGCGCAGATCCGGCCATCGTGCTGGTGCCCGGGGTCGGCATGTTCAGCTTCGGCAAGGACAAGCAGACCGCCCGGGTGGCCGGAGAGTTCTACCTCAACGCCATCAACGTGATGCGCGGCGCCGAAGGCCTGTCCAGCTACACGCCCATCGATGAGCGGGAGAAGTTCCGCATCGAGTACTGGGCCCTGGAGGAGGCTAAGCTGGCCCGGATGCCCAAGCCCAAAGAGCTGGCTACCCGCATCGCCCTGGTGACTGGGGCGGCGTCGGGCATTGGTAAGGCGATCGCCAAACGGCTGGCCGCCGAGGGTGCAGTGGTCGCCATCGCCGACCTCAACCTTGAGAAGGCCCAGGAGACCGCCGCGGAGATCGGAGGACCGGACAAGGCCATTGGCGTGGCCGTAGACGTCTCCGCCGAGGCAGCCGTCCAGCAAGCCATCGATGAGACCCTGCTGGCCTTCGGCGGACTTGACATCGTGATCAACAACGCCGGCTTGTCTCTGTCCAAATCCCTGCTGGAGACCACCGAGGCCGATTGGGACCTGCAGCACAACGTCATGGCCAAAGGCTCCTTCCTGGTTTCCAAGGCCGCCGCCAAGGTGCTCATCGCCCAAGAGCTCGGCGGAGACATCATCTACATCTCCTCCAAGAACAGCGTCTTCGCCGGACCCAACAACATCGCCTACTCGGCCACCAAAGCCGATCAGGCTCACCAGGTGCGACTGCTTGCCGCCGAACTCGGCGAACACCAGATTCGCGTCAACGGCATCAATCCCGACGGCGTGGTGGCAGGTTCCGGCATCTTCGCCTCCGGCTGGGGTGCCAACCGCGCCAAGACTTACGGGATCGAGGAGAAGGACCTAGGCAAGTTCTACGCCCAGCGCACCATCCTCAAGCGCGAGGTGCTCCCCGAGAACGTGGCCAACGCCGCCTTCGCCCTGCTCAGCTCAGACCTCTCCCACACCACTGGCCTGCACGTACCTGTCGACGCCGGTGTGGCCGCCGCCTTCCTCCGCTGATGCCCGTCACCACCCACGCTGCCGTGGATCTCGGGGCCTCCTCCGGACGGGTGATGCTCGGCCGGATCGGCCCCGAGACTCTGGACCTGAAAGAGGCCGCCAGGTTCCCCAACGCCGCAGTACCCCTAGCTGACGGACTGCACTGGGACGTTGTCGGCCTCTACCAGCACGCCCTGAACGGGCTGGCCGAGGCCGTCCGGCAGACCCGTGACATCGGCGGGCTGGTCTCAGTGGGCATCGACTCATGGGCAGTGGACTACGGCCTGCTCACCGGCACTGATGCTCAGCGGATGTCCTTGCTGGGTGTCCCCTTCCACTACCGGGATGTGCGCACTTCCGGCGGGGTGGAGCGCACTCACCGGCACGTGCCTTTCGCTGAGCTCTACCGGCGTAACGGCCTGCAGTTCCTGCCCTTCAACACCCTGTACCAGCTCGCGGCTGATGACCTGCTGCCGATGGCTGAGAAGCTGTTGCTGATCCCCGACCTGTTGGGCTACTGGCTCACCGGGGAGCAGTTGACCGAACAGACCAACGCCTCGACCACCGGGCTGTTGGAGGTGCACACCAAAAGCTGGGACACCGAGCTGATGCGCACCCTCGGAATGCCCCCAGGCCTTTTCGCTCCAGTGGCGGCCCCCGGCACCGCCCTGGGCACCACGAGGGGTGAGCTTACCGATGTTCTGGGTGCCGAAGCACTGCCGGTCACCCTGGTCGGTTCCCACGACACCGCCTCTGCGGTGGTCGGCACCCCACTGTCCACCTCCAACGCGGCCTATATCTCTTGCGGCACCTGGGGGCTGGTCGGCCTGGAGCTCAAAGCCCCCGTGGTGACTGACGCTTCCAGGGAAGCAAACTTCACCAATGAGGGAGGAGTGGACGGGCGCACCCGGTTCCTCACCAATGTGATGGGCACCTGGTTGCTCTCCGAGACCTTGGCGAGCTGGCGGCGTCGCACCGGAAAAGAGCAGCATCTTGCCGAACTTCTGACTGCCGCAGCAGAGGTCCCCGCCGAGCGCGTGGTGGTCTTCGACGTCCAAGACCCCCGGTTTGTGCCGCCCGGCGATATGGCACAGCGCATTGCTGACCTGTGTCGAGAGCAGCAGAAACCGGTTCCCCAGTCGTGCGCAGAGATCGTGCGCAGCATTGTGGAATCCCTTGCGGCAGGCTTCGCCAAAGCGCTCGCCGAAGCCGTCCGGCTCGCTGGACGGAGCGTGGACACAGTGCATATGGTCGGTGGTGGGAGCCTCAACGCACTGCTCTGCCAAGCCACCGCCGACCGCTCGGGGTACCCTGTGATCGCAGGCCCGGTGGAGGCCACCGCCATCGGCAACCTCCTGATCCAGGCCCGCACCGCCGGTACCATCACCGGCACACTGGAGGAGATCCGCGGGCTGATCGCCCGCACCCACCACCTGACCACTTACCAGCCCCGCGGCTGAGAGCTGACGACGAAGGCGTTGTCGTCATTGAGGAGAAGCATGTTTAACCGCCCTGGTACCGACAGTACTGAGAACCAGGCACGACGGCGTGTACAGCGCCGGGTGCCTAAGCCTGCCGATCTGGCACCGCTGATGCAGTTCAAGAAGTTCGACTTCAACGCCTCGCGCCGGCGGCTGGCTGCAGCCCTGACCATTGAGGATCTGCGCACCATCGCCAAGCGGCGCACCCCTAAGGCCGCCTTCGACTACACCGAAGGCGCCGCCGAAGGCGAGTTCTCCCTAGCCCGGGCCCGGCAGGCCTTCCAGGACGTAGAGTTCCACCCCGCCATCTTGCGCGATGTCTCCGAGGTGGACACCAGCTGTGAGGTCTTCGGCGGGCCCTCCGCCCTGCCCTTCGGCATCGCCCCCACCGGGTTCACCCGGCTGATGCAGACGGAGGGTGAGGTGGCCGGAGCAGGTGCGGCTGGGGCGGCAGGCATCCCGTTCAGCCTCTCCACCCTGGGTACCACCTCTGTGGAGGACGTCCAGGCGGCCAACCCCCACGGCCGGAACTTCTTCCAGCTCTATGTGATGAAAGACCGGCAGATCTCCTACGACCTGACCGAGCGCGCAGCAGCAGCCGGGTTCGACACCCTGCTGTTCACCGTGGATACCCCGGTGGCCGGAGCCCGGCTGCGGGATAAGCGCAACGGGTTCTCCATCCCGCCGGCGCTGACCATCAAGACCATCGCCAATGCGGTGCCCCGGCCCTGGTGGTGGTACGACTTCCTCACTACACCGCCGCTGGAGTTCGCCTCCCTGACCTCCACCGGGGGTGCTGTGGGCGAGCTGCTGGATAAAGCGATGGACCCTTCCATCAATTTCGAGGACCTGGAGACCATCCGGGAGCTGTTCCCCGGCAAACTGGTGGTCAAGGGGGTGCAGACCGTCGAGGACGCCAAGAAGCTGGCCGGGCTCGGCGTGGACGGGATCGTGCTCTCCAACCACGGAGGTCGCCAGCTGGACCGCGCACCAGTGCCCTTCTACCTGCTGCCCGAGGTGGTCCGTGAGGTCGGGGACGATCTCGAAGTCACCCTGGACACCGGCATTATGAACGGGGCAGACATCGTGTCCTCCATCGCCCTGGGTGCCAAGTTCACCTTTGTCGGCAGGGCCTACCTCTACGGGCTGATGGCCGGCGGCCGCCCCGGTGTGGACCGCGCCATCCAGATCCTCACTGATCAGATAGTGCGCACCATGAAACTGCTGGAAGTCGCCAGCCTGGACGAGCTTCAGCCCAAGCACGTCACCCAGCTGCAGCGGTTGGTGCCGCGCACCACGGGCTAGATGAGCCAGATCAGCATTGAGCGGGCAGGGGCAGCCGGTGACCCCGCCCAGCTCGGCGAGGGACCCGTCTGGGACTCTGCTGCCCAGGTGCTGTGGTGGGTGGACATCTACGCCGGAGCCATTCACCGCCACGACCCCGCCGGGGAGGACGGCAGCTGGATGATCGGTGAGCATATCGGCTGCCTGGCACCGCGTCAGCAGGGCGGACTGGTGCTCGCCACCCGCAGCGGATTCCACCGCTTCGACCCGGCCACCGGAAAGAAGACCCCGATCGCCGACCCGGAGGTGGACCAGCCGCAGAACCGGTTCAACGACGGCGCCGTCGACCCCCGCGGGAGGTTCTGGGCTGGCACCATGAAGGACCGCGGGGAGGTAGGACCCGCAGGTAGCTTCTGGCGGCTGGACCCCGATCACAGCAGCCACCGGGGGCAGAGCGGAGTCTCCATCACCAACGGCCTGGCCTTCTCTCCGCAGGGGGAGCGGATCTACTTCTCGGACACCGCCCGGCAGCAGATCTGGCAGGCCGACTATGACCAGGACACCGGCGAGCACGGTGAGCTGGAGCCGTTCTTCAGCACCCGGGATCGAGCAGGGGCTCCTGATGGTGCCGCGGTAGATGCAGACGGCTGCTACTGGGGGGCATCCCTGGGCGGCTGGAGCCTGCTGCGCATCACCCCGGACGGGCGGTTGGACCGCGCCGTCGAGCTGCCCGTGGAGAAGCCCACCAAACCCATGTTCGGCGGGGCAGACCTGAAGACGCTCTACGTCACATCCATGGGCGAAGGAATGGTCAGCAGCCTTTCCGACCAGCCACTAGCAGGCGCTCTGCTCGCCGTACACGGCCACGGCACCCAGGGCCTCCCGCAGCCACACTTCGCCGGCTGAGTCCGCTGCTGCTCGTCATAATTGGGCACGAGCTTGTGTGACCCATAACACTCGCATACACTCCTCGCGATTCAACACTCTGACCACTGGTTCATATATGGGAACTTCCAGTGGAGAGGAGTGCAGCAGACTGTGGCGCCCGTGGGGTGCCACCCGATCGCTTCTGAGGAGCTGACTGAATGAAGGCACTACAGCTGCAGGACTACGGCCGGTTGGAAATCGTCGATGTCACCGACCCCCAACCGCAGCCAGGGGAGGTGCTCATTGAAATAGTGGCCACCGGCATCTGCGGCTCAGACTTTCACGGGTTCACCGGTGAGAACGGCCGCCGGATCCCAGGACAGATCATGGGGCACGAGTCGGTTGGCCGGGTGGCGGGGCTCGGTGAGGGGGTCAGCGGTCTCAGTCTGGGCCAGCCAGTGACCTTCAATCCCGTCGTCGTCCCCGAGGCTGACCTGGAGACCTACCGCGGCCGCGAGCAGATGAGCCCCGGCAGGAAAGTCATCGGAGTCGCCCCGGAGATCACCGCCGCCTTCGCCCAGCGAATCACAGTGCCTTTCCGCAATGTGGTGCCGCTGCCGGAGACGATGCCGATTGAGCTGGGCGCTCTGATCGAGCCGCTGGCGGTAGCCGTGCACGCCGTCCGACGCGCCCAGGCCGCTCCGGGGATGAACGTCCTGGTCCTCGGCGGCGGCCCGATCGGCCAGTCCGTGGTCCTGGCTCTGCAGATGGCCGGGGTGACCAATATCGTGGTCACCGAAATGATGGAGTCTCGCAAGCAGCTGATCAGCCAGCTGGGCGCCCACGTCGTGGATGCGGCAGCCGAGGATGCAGCCGAGCAGATCCTCGAGCTCTTCTCCGGGCCGGCCGACCTGGCCATCGACGCAGTCGGCATTGACTCGACCCTGAGTCTGGCGCTGCGTGCCACGCGGCTGGGCGCCAACATCTGCCTGGTCGGCATGGGTGCCCCCCGCCTCAGCCTGGAAGCGTTCAAGATCAGCACCGAGGAGCGCAGTCTCATAGGCTCTTTCACCTACTCGGCCAAGGACTTCGCCGACGCCGCCGACTGGATGGGCTCCGCCCCGCCGCAAGCCGCGCAGCTGATCTCCCGGCAGGTGCCGATGGCCGCCGCCCAGGAGGAGTTCACCCACCTCGCCGAGGGGGGAGACACCCCCGGCAAGGTTCTGGTCATGCTCACCGAAGAACAGCAGAACTGAAAAGGACCACTCGCTGTGAAACAGAAGATCGCACACGTACGCGCCTACACCACCCGCGGCAAGGGAGCCGACTACCACGACCAGTCCGGCTACCACTGGATCGACGACCATATCGCCACCCCGATGTCGGTCTACCCCGAGTACCGCCAGTCCCGGCAGAGCTTCGGGATCAACGTCCTGGGCACCCTGGTGGTGGAAATCGAGGCCGAGGACGGCACAGTAGGCTTCTCCGTCACCACAGCCGGTGACATCGGGGCCTGGATCGTGGAGAAGCACCTGGCCCGCTTCCTCGAGGGAGCCTACGTCACCGATATCGAACGCATCTGGGACCAGATGTACCGCTCGACCCTCTACTACGGCCGCCGCGGCGTAGTGCTCAACACCATCAGTGGCGTGGACCTGGCTCTCTACGATCTGCTGGGCAAGCTCCGTCAGGAGCCCGTCTATGCCCTGCTGGGCGGCCCGGTCCGTGACGAACTGACCTTCTACGCCACCGGGGCCCGGCCCGATGTGGCCAAGGAACTGGGGTTCATCGGCGGGAAGATGCCGTTGCAGCACGGGCCTGTCGAAGGCGAGGAGGGGATGCGGAAGAATCTCGAGAAGCTCGCAGATATGCGCGGCCGGGTTGGTGACGACTTCTGGCTGATGTTCGACTGCTGGATGTCCCTGGACCTGGACTACGCGGTCCGACTGGCCCACCGCGCCGCCGAGCACAACCTCCGCTGGATGGAGGAAGCACTGATCCCCGACGACTACTGGGGCTACGCTGAGCTCAAGGCCCGCGCCCCGGAGGGCATGCTCATCACCACCGGCGAGCACGAGGCCACCCGCTGGGGCTTTCGGCAGCTGCTGGAGACCGGGGTGGACATCATCCAGCCCGACGTCGGCTGGTGCGGAGGCATCACCGAGTTGATCAAGATCTCGGCCATGGCAGACGCCCAAGGCACCATGGTGGTCCCGCACGGCTCCTCGGTGTACTCCTACCACTTCGTGGTCACCCGCACCAACAGCCCCTTCTCCGAGTTCCTCATGATGCATGAGACCGCCGAGGAGATCGTGCCGATGTTTTCCCCGCTGCTGCTGAACGAGCCGGTGCCCATCAACGGGAAGCTGGCCGTCCCGGACACCCCTGGCTTCGGCGTGGAACTCAACCCCGAGGTGGAGCGCACCCGGCCCTACACCCACTGATCCCCATCTGAACCACTTCGCACAGAGGAAAGGACCACGCTTATGCGTTTCTCACGACTGGGCCCTCCAGGCCAGGAGATCCCCACCGTCAGCATCGACGGCATCCACTACGACCTGCGCCCGATCACCGTTGACATCGACGCCGAGTTCCTCGGTCAGGGCGCCGCAGAAGCCGTCAGCCGTGTCCAGACGGCATTCGAGGCCGGCAAGCTGCCGGAGCTGACGGAGGCCGCCAGCCTGCGCACCGGCGCTCCGATCACACGCCCCACCGCGGTGGTGTGCATCGGTCAGAACTACGCCGCCCACGCCGCCGAGTCCGGCGCACCGGCCCCCGAGGTTCCGATCATCTTCTTCAAGCACCCCAACACTGTGGTGGGCCCCTACGACGCCGTCAGCATCCCCCCGGGGGCTGAAACCGTGGATTGGGAGGTGGAGCTGGGTATCGTGATCGGCAAGCGAGCCCGGTACCTGCCCTCACCCGAGGTGGCCTTCGACCACATCGCCGGATATGTGATCAGCAATGACGTCTCCGAGCGGGACTACCAGCTCAAGCAGTCCGGTGGCCAGTGGTCCAAGGGCAAGTGCGCCGAGACCTTCAACCCTGCAGGGCCGGAGCTAGTCACTGCAGACGAGGTCGACCCCGGGAACCTTCGGCTCTTCTCCCGGATCAACGGGGAGCTTCGCCAGGACTCCACTACTGCTGACATGATCTTCTCCGTGCCGCAGATCGTCCACCACCTCTCGCAGTACATGGTGCTCGAGCCCGGAGACCTCATTAACACCGGCACTCCGCAGGGCGTGGCCGTTTCGGGAAAGTACGATTACCTCAAGCCTGGGGACGTCATGGAGATCGGTATCGATGGCCTGGGTCAGCCCCAGCGCCAGGAGCTGGGTCAGGCAGTGATCAGCAATGATTGATCTGCTCTGGCTCGCGCTGAGCATCGCGATCATCATTCTGCTCATCGTTCAGGTCAAACTGCACCCGGCGATGTCACTGATCATCGGCACCGTCTTCCTGGGACTGACCTTGCAGATCCCGCTTCCGGAACTTGCCGACGCCACCGCCGGAGGCTTCGGAAACCTGATGGCCGGCATCGGCCTCTCCGTAGGCTTCGGCATCATCCTGGGGCAGCTGCTCTCCGACTCCGGAGGGGCCAAGGTCATCGCCCGCACCGTGGTGGGGCTCACCTCAGAGCGGTTCTCCATGTACGGGTTGGCCGCAGCAGCGTTCCTGCTGTCCATCCCTGTCTTCTACGACGTCACCTTCGTGATCCTGGTACCCCTGGCCATCCCCATCGCCCGGGAGGCCAATAAGCCGCTCCCGCTGGCCATCGGCTCCGTGGCCCTGGGTGCCGGAGTGGCGCACACCCTGGTGCCGCCGACGCCGAACCCGCTGGCCGCAGGCTCTATCATGGGATTCGAGACTGGCACCATGATGATCGCCGGCAGCATTGTGGGCTTCATCGCCCTGATCGCCGCCGTCTACGTCTACTCCTGGATCCTTCCCAAGATCTGGAAGCCCGCAGCAGACATCGACAAGGAGGTGGCATTCGAGTCAGAGGACGCTGAGGAGAAGAATGCCCCTGGGTTCTTCCTCTCCATCCTGCCCCTGCTGGTGCCGGTCATCCTGATCCTCAGCGGCACTGTGTGGCTGATGTTTGAGGATGAGCAGCCCGCTTGGCTGCAGTTCATCGGCAACCAGCACATCGCGCTGCTGCTGGGCGCCCTGATCGCGTATGCCGTGGCCGCAAAGGCCCTCAACCGGGAGGAGCGGGACGAATCGGCCAACACCGCTGTTCGGCACGCTGGTGTAGTGCTGCTGATCACCGGTGCCGGTGGCGCCCTGGGCGGTGTCATCAGGGCAGGCGGCTTGGAGGAGACTATCGCCTCCTCGGTGGACGCGATGGGCGGAAACTACCTGCTTGCCCTACTGGTTTGCTACTGCGTGGGTGCTGCCTTCCGCGTGGCAGTCGGCTCCGGCACCGTGGCCTCCATCACCACGCTGACCATTATGGCCTCGGTGGCGCCTGCAGTAGGCATCCACCCGGTCTGGGTCACCATGGCCTGCCTGGGCGGGGCGCTGACCCTGGGCCACATCAATGACAGCGGATTCTGGGTCACCGCTAAGCTGCCCGGCTTCACCCTGACAGGTGGTCTGAAGACCTATACTCTGGCCCAGTCGATCACCGGCTTCTTCGTGCTCATTCTGGCGCTGGTCGGTGCCACGATCATCCCGATGGGCACATAACCTTAGAGGATGGTGAAATCAGCCGAACGCGCCTTGGCCCTGCTCGACTTCATCGCCGAGCAGGGCCAAGTCCGTTTCCAGGAGGTAGTGGATTTCGGAATCCCGAAGTCCAGCGCCCACGGGCTGCTGCACACCATGGTGGAGTCCGGATGGCTGGACTACTCGGAGCAGACGCGCTATTACAAGCTCGGCCTGCACGCTTGGCAGATTGGGCACTCTTATGACGGTCACCGCGGCCTGGTGGACGCAGCCTCTGAAGCGATGGACATACTGGTCTCCCGGCTTGGAGAGACCGTCCAGCTGGCCAGGCTGGAGGGCATCGAGAACGTCTACATCGCTATCCGGGAGTCTCCGCACCCGATGCGGATGGCCTCCTCAGTTGGAATGCGGCTGCATGCGCATGCCACCGGAATCGGCAAAGCCTTGCTGAGCACCCTCTCCGACTCCGAAGTGGACACCCGGCTGAGCGCTGTGGCGCTTCCGCGGCTGACTGAGAACACCGTGACAGAGGTTGACGAAATTCTACGCATCGTGGACCGGGTTCGGCACCTCGGCTTCGCGGTGGACGATGAGGAGTTCATCGCAGGGTGCCGCTGCGTGGCAGTGCCGCTGGTCAGCGAGGATGAGACTGGAGTCGCTGCGGCGCTGAGCGTCACCATGCCGTTCCAGCGCACCGATGCATCTTGGCCCCATGCCTTCTACCCGCCGCTGCAGGAAGCGCGTTCGATGATTCGCAAGGCAATGGGTCTGGCCCCGACCTAACCGCCTCCGGCGGCGGCGACGATGCCGACTAGGAACATCATCACGAACCCGAAAAACCAACCGGTGAAGGCCCAGACCACCACGATCCAGCCCAGCACCATACCGGCCACTCCAGGGTGTCCGAGATTCCGTGCCTTGGAGGCCTGCCAGATAGCCAGCGGGCCTAGCAGGATCGGCAGGGTGAAGAACCCGATGATGGCCAGCACTATGGCAGCGGTGTGATGCCCACGGGCCTTCTCCTCCCGCTGGAACTGCATTTCCTGCAGGGCATCAGTCCCAGGGGTCGGTGAATAATACCTGTATCCGGCAGGGGCGTACCCGGTGGGCGGATAGCCGCCATGGAAGTATCCGCCCCCGGCATGGCTGTGGTGCGGGGTGTAGCCGGGGCCCACCCCGTAGCCGCCCACCTGTGAGGCCGGTCGGCTGTGCTCCATCCCCGGAGCTGAATGGTAGCGATCCCCTGACGGGTTGCCGTGCCCAGGCGGGGAGGCGGCGTCGCTTCGCTCACGCCACTCAATCGCCTCGGGAGACCCAGCCTCTGAGCGGGGCTCCGCTCGGCTCAATCGGTTGCCGTGATCTACGGTGTTTCCCCCGCTGTACCAACTGGGGCGACGCCGGTGCCCGCTGTTCCCGTCCGTCATGGTCCTATTGTGGCGAACAACGCTGGGAATGTCATGGGCGTTCCGGCGGACACTGGTCAGTGGTTACGCCTTGCAGGCGCGGATCTCACGGATGGATTCCATCAGCTGCGGTAGCACCTCGTTGAGATCGCCCACCACGCCGAAGTCCGCGATCTCGAACACTGGCGCGTCCTCATCCTTATTGATCGCCACAATGATCCCGGAGGTCTGCATCCCGGCCTTCTGCTGCACCGCCCCGGATATCCCCACCGAGATATAGAGCTGTGGAGAGACGGTCACCCCGGTCTGGCCCACCTGTGCGGAATGGTCGATCCACCCGGCATCGGTGGCCACCCGGGAGGCGCCCAGGGCCGCACCCAGCTCATCGGCCAGCTGCTCCACCAGGGCCAGATCGCCCTCCACCCCGCGGCCGAAAGCCACCACAGTGGAGGCCTCAGTCAGCGCCGGGCGCCCGGACTTGGGCAGCGGCTGCTGCTTCAGCACCTGAACAGCTGACGACGCCGCCACCGGCAGCTCCACCACCTCGGGCTCCTTGGCAGCGGGCTCCGGCTGGGAGGCGGTGTTCGGGCGCAGCGTGGCCACCAGCGGACCCGCATTGCCCCCGGAAATCTGTGCGGTGGTGTGCCAGGTCCCGGCCAGCACCGTCTTGGTGGCCGCACCCGAGGCGGTCACCCCGGTAGCACCAGTGATCAGCCCGGCCTCGAGTTTGACCGCGGTAGCCGCCAGGGCATCCACCGAATCCGGGGTGTCAGTGCCCAGTATCAGCTCGGGATCCAGCTCCTTGGCGGCAGCTGTGATCAGCTCAGCAAGCGCCGGATCCGGCGGCAGGATCGGTGAGCCCACCGGATCACTTCCGGTCAGCACCCCGGTCACCCCCTTCACGGCCAGCGGGGCAGCACTGGACTGACCTTCACCGGGCAGCGAGCCGGTGACCACTACCACCTCACCCAGGGCGTCGGCATGGGTGAGCAGCTCAGCCTGAGCCGGGGTCAGGTGGGCTTCAACCCGGTCAAAGTACACCAGAACCTGAGTCACAGCAGTCCCTCCTCGGCGAGGAAATCAGCGATCTGTCTGCCCGCGGTGCCGTCATCGTGGATCAGCCGCCCGGCAGTGCGCTCGGCCCTAGGCTCGGCGGCCACCACGGAGACCTTGGACTCCACCCCGTGCCCGGTCAGTCCCAGCTCAGCCAGGCCGAGTACTGCGACCGGCTTCTTCTTCGCCTTCATCATCGCCCGGAAATTCGGGTAGCGCGGCTCATTGGCCTGATCAGTCACCGAGACCACCACAGGCAGCGGTGCAGCCACCGTCTGGAGAGTTTCCCCGGAGAGCCGCTCCACCTGGAGCTGGTCGTCCTGGAGCACGACGCCTCGGGCCTGGGTCAGCACCGGAACACCCAGCCGGGCAGCCAATTGGGCCGGGACTGCTCCCGACTCCCCGTCCTCGGAGGCCATTCCGGTAAGCACCAGGTAGTGCTCGCTGCCGCCGGAGGTGCGTACCTGGTTCACCGCGGCGGCCAGGGCAGCGGAGGTGGCGTAGACATCGGCTCCGGCTAGGGCTTCATCATGTAAGTGCACACCGTCATCAGCGCCGATCTGCAGGGCCTTCTTCACCGCGGTGGAAGCCCCGGCGGGTCCCATGGTCAGGGCAGTGACCCTTGTGTTCTCGTAGTTCTCTGCGATCTGCAGGGCTGCCTCCAAGGGGTACTCATCCAGCTCACCGAGGATGCCCTCACTACGGTCCAGACGGCGGTCGGCGCCGATGCTGCGCTCCAGCTGAGAGTCAGGCACCCATTTGACCAGGGTGATGATATGCAGTGAACCCGGCATGATCCCTTCCATTGGCGGTGTGCGCATCCAGACAAATTCAGACCGCCCTCTATGGTCGCATAGTCTGCACAGTATGAAGATCGTCTGTGCACCGGATTCATTCAAAGGCTCGGCCAGTGCCGCCGAGGCTGCAGCCGCCCTGGCCGCCGGCGCCCGGCAGGTGTGCCCCGAGGCAGAAATTGTCCAACTGCCCTTCGCCGACGGGGGAGAAGGCACTCTGGACGCTCTGCTGGCAGTCTGGGGTACCCAGCCGCGGACCATAGAGACGGTGGATGCACTGGGCCGGGCGACTATCGCCCGCTATGGGCTCTCCCCGGAGGGGGGCACCGCAATCATCGAGGCCGCTGAGGCCAATGGGCTGCCCCAGGTCTCTGACGTGCCGCTGGAACCGCTGCGTGCTGACACCTACGGGGTGGGGCTGATCGCCCGTGAGGTTCTGGAGGCCGAGGTGGAGGAGATTCTGCTGTGCATCGGCGGTTCGGCCACCACTGACGGCGGTACCGGTATCCTGCGGGCCCTGGGTGCTGAGTTCCTAGATGACCACGACGCCCCGAGCGCCTCGGGCGGCCAAGGCCTGGGTGATATCGCCAGGGTGGAGCTCTCCGGGCTCCACCGGCGGGCAACAGAAGTCCGCTGGCGGATCGCAGTGGATGTGGACAACCCGCTGACTGGCCCGCGCGGTGCCGCTGCGGTCTTCGGGCCGCAGAAAGGGGCCGGAGAGCAGCAGATCGAACAGTTAGATGCCGGATTGGAGAACCTGGCACAGGCGCTGGCTGCCATCACCGGGGTTGAGCTTCCGGAATACACCGCCGCTTCCGGGTTCGGGGCCGCTGGCGGTATCCCGTTGACCCTGGTCAGCCTGCTGGGCGCTGAGGTGGTGCCCGGTTCCACCATGGTGGCTGAGGCCGTCGGGTTGGAGGCCGCACTGGCCGATGCTGATCTGGTGCTCACCGGGGAGGGCCGGCTGGACTCCCAGTCTCTGAGCGGGAAGGTAGTGGATGCGGTGGCCTCCCGCACTCCGGTGTCGGCGGGCGTCGTCGTCATTGCCGGTGCCGTGCAGCTGAGTCCTGCGCAGACCAGAGAGGCTGGAATCACCGCTGCCTTCTCGATCGCCCCGGGGGCGGCCAGCCTGCCGGAGCTGCAGACCGATGCCGCCCGGCTCATTGAGCACACTGCCGCCCAGGTGTGCGCCGTTTTTGTCCGGCGGTAGGATTATTTCCATGACTGCTAACCGTGCTGCCGTGCTGCAGGCCCCAGGAGAAGTGATCATCGAGCCCCGGGAGACACCACAGCCCGGTCCCGGTCAGGTGCAGGTAGCCATCGGCGCGGTGGGAATCTGCGGCTCCGATGTCCACTACTACCAGCACGGCCGGATCGGGGACTTTGTGCTTCAGGCACCCATGGTGATCGGCCACGAGTCTGCCGGCACCATCACCGCGGTTGGCGAGGGTGTGGATCCGGGCCGAGTCGGCCAGCTGGTGGCCCTAGAGCCCGGTGTGCCCTGCAAAACCTGCACCCAGTGCCTGGCCGGGCGGTACAACCTATGCCCTCAGATGCAGTTCTTCGCCACTCCGCCGGTGGACGGCTCCATCGCCACATATGTGGCCCTCGATGCCGCCTTCGCCCATATCGCCAATGGACTCACCGCCGAGCAGGCCGCCATGGCCGAACCGGTCTCCGTAGGGGTGTGGGCCGCCCGGAAGGCCGGGATCACCGTGGGTGACCGGGTGCTGGTGACCGGGGCTGGACCCGTGGGACTCTTCGCCGCCCAGGTGGCTCGCGCCTACGGGGCCTCCTCCGTGACGCTGACCGACCTTTCCGAGTTCCGGCTCGGGGTGGCACAGGGACTGGGCTTCCACACCCAGCGGGCCGATGCGCCGCTGCACGAGGGCAGCTATGACGTGCTGCTGGAATGCTCCGGAGCCGCCCCTGCTTTCAAAGCCGGGATGCGCGCCCTGGACCGGGCCGGCCGGGCCGTGGTGATCGGCATGGGCTCAGACGAACTCCCCCTGGAGGTCTTCGCCCTGCAAGGCAAGGAGCTCACCGTCCAAGGTGTCTTCCGCTACCGCAACTGCTACCCGGCAGCCCTGGAGCTGATCGGCAAGGGTGCGGTGGAGGTGGCCCCCGTACTCACTCACCGGTTCACCCTGGAGGAGACCGAGGCTGCTCTGACCCTGGTCCGTCGTGAGCCAGACTCCCTGAAGCCGGTCGTCCTCCCCTAACCGTCTCACTGCGGTAGTGCCGGGTAGGCTGAGACCCATGCCTGCAATCTCACCTGACCTGCTGAAGTCCGCCGAGGCTCGGCTGGACGACATCATCGCCGATATCAAGACCCTGGTGGAGGTCGAGTCCCCCTCCGAGGACAAGGACGCCGTGGCAGAAGGCGCAGCCGTAGTAGCTGACCTCATGTACGAGCGGCTCGACATGGAGCCCGAGCCGGTGGTAGTCAACGATGTGACCCACCTGCGGCTGCGGGTGGGTGAACTCAAGCCCAAAGTCGTGCTGATCACCCACCAGGACACTGTCTGGCCCGTCGGCACGGTGGCCCGCAAACCCTTCAGCAATGACGGCCATGCCCTGCGCGGACCCGGTACTTTCGACATGCTCACCGGACTGGCCATGTCCATCCACGCAGCCAAGATCCTCAAGGACCAGGGTCATACTCTTTATGGGCTGTCCATCCTGGTCACCGGGGATGAGGAGCTGGGTTCGACCACCTCCAAGGAGCTGTTGCTTCAGGAGGCCGCCGAGGCCCGTGCCGTCTTCGTGATGGAGGGCGCTTTGGACACCTCGCTGAAGGTGGCCCGCAAAGGCACCTCCAACTACACCGTGGCCGTGCACGGGGTGGCCTCCCATGCCGGACTGGACCCGGAGAAAGGCATCAACGCCGGGATCGCACTGGGTCTGCTGATGCCCGAGATCGCCGCCCTGGGTGAACCCTCCCTAGGTACCACCGTCACCCCTACCGTGCTGAAGGGGGGCACGACGACGAACACCGTGCCTGACTACGCCGAAGTGGTAGTCGATGCCCGCGCCACCACCATCGCAGAGCAGGAGCGCGTGGATGAGCAGATCCGGGCACTCACCTCCCCGATGACTGGGGCCCGGATAGAGGTCACTGGCGGGGTCAACCGCCCGCCCATGGAACGCTCCGCCGCCCAGACCCTGTTCGAGCGCGCCGAGAAGGTGGCCGCCGCCATCGGTATCGATGAGCTCACGGCCGCTGAAGTGGGCGGGGCCTCCGACGGGAACTTCACCGCCGCAGCCGGAATCCCCACCCTGGACGGAATGGGCGCCTGCGGGGCCGGAGCCCACGCGGAGCATGAGCACGCCCTGGTGGACTACATTGCCCCGCGCACCGCCCTGCTGGCCGGTCTGATCGCCGCCCACCTGGATCGCCCTGCGGCTGGATGACCTACCAGATCCGCGACCTGCACACCGCTGAGCAGATGCAGACTGCAGCGGCTCTGCTGGAGTCCATCTGGCTGCCCGAGGGTCAGGGCGATGCGCCGGTGGAGGCCGGACTGCTGGTAGCCCTGGAGCATGCCGGCAACTATGTCTCGGGCGCCTTCGCCGGGGAGCAGATGGTGGGTGCCACGGTGGGATTCTTCGGCGCACCTGATCCGCAGACGGGGCGTTCGCAGCTGATGCACTCCCATATTGCCGGGGTGCTTCCCGGGTTTGCCGGGCGTGGGATTGGGGCTGCGATGAAGCAGCACCAGCGCAGCTGGTGTCTGCAGCGCGGAGTGAGGCTCATGGAGTGGACCTTCGACCCGCTGATCGCCCGCAACGCCCGGTTCAACCTGCATAAGCTCGGTGCGGCGCTCACCGAATATCTGCCGGACTTCTATGGTGAGATGCGTGATGGCATCAATGCCGGCCAAGGCAGTGACCGGGCTCTGGTCAGCTGGGATCTTGCCTCCCCACGGCTGGGTGCTGAGATCGACGCTGTGCCCGCCCCGCAGCACACCCTACTGGACATCACCGACGAGGCCGCCCCATTCGCCCCAGCACGGGGAGAGGACGCGGTGACCGCTGCAGCCGAGGCGGAGCTGGTCGCTTTGCGCATTCCCCGGGATATTGAGGTGCTGCGCAAAGTTCACCCGCAGCTGGCTGCCCAGTGGCGCAGCGCGCTGCGCGAGACCATGCACCCGCTGCTGAAGACCGGATGGACAGTGGCCGGAATCCGCCGCGAAGGCAGCTATCTGCTGTGCGCCCCGGCAGCGCACCGGCGGAGATAGGCTGAACCCTATGCGTATCGAGTCGATCACCGTGCGGCGTTTGACCATGGAGATGATGTCCGCCTTCACCACCAGCTTCGGCACCCAGACCCACAGGGATCTGCTGATCGTGGAGGCCCGTTCCGGGGCGCACTCCGGCTATGGCGAATGCGTGGCAATGGCTGCTCCCTTCTACTCCGAGGAGGCCACCTCCACCTGCGCGGTGGCTATTGAGGAGTATCTGGTGCCGAGACTTCAGAACTGGTCCCGGCAGCAGGGGACCCCGGACGGCGTCGTCGTCATTGACCACCCCCGCCAGATCAGTGAGGCCTTCGCGTCGCTGAAGCGCAACAACATGGCCAAGTCCGCAGTGGAGGGCGCGGTCTGGGACCTCTGGGCAAAGCAGCAGGGAATCAGTCTGGCTGAAGCCCTGGGCGGTACCCGGAAGCAGATCCAAGTGGGTCTGAGCATCGGGATCAAGTCGACCGACGCCGAGCTGATCGAGACTGTAGGTGCCGCGGTGGATGCTGGCTACCGGCGGATCAAGATCAAGATCGCCCCGGGCCGGGACCTGGAGATGCTGCGCGCGGTCCGCGCTGAGTTCCCGGACACCCCCATCATGGCTGATGCGAACTCGGCCTACACGCTGGCGGATCTTGAGCTGTTCCGGGCTTTGGATGGGCTGGACCTGATGATGATTGAGCAGCCTCTGGCCCATGATGACATCGTGGATCACCGCCACCTGCAGGCTGCTATCCGCACCCCGGTCTGCCTGGACGAGTCCATCCACTCCGCTGAGGATGCCCGCAAGGCGATCGAGTTGGGTTCGGGCCGGATCATCAACATTAAGATCGGCCGGGTCGGCGGGCTGGCTGAGTCGCAGAAGATTGAGGCGCTGTGCCGCGAGCATGGGCTGGATGCCTGGTGCGGGGGGATGCTGGAGACCGGCGTCGGCCGTGCGCACAACGTGGCGATCGCCTCGCTGGCCGGCTTCACCTTGCCCGGGGACACCGCACCTTCTGCCCGCTACTGGGCGCAGGACATCATCGAGCCGGAGGTGGTGATGGACGCCGGGCTGATCACTGTGCCCACTGCCCTGGGGCTGGGGTACAGCGTGGTGGCCTCCCGCCTGGATGGGCACACCACGCACAGCGTCAGCTACGACCTCACCTCCTGACGAGCCAGTTCCCGCAGCACTACCTCGCATCCCTTTGCCCCCGTTCCGCACTGTTTCTACCCCTGGCCCGAGCCTTCTGGCACCGCTTTCATTCCCACGCTTTGCCTATTTCCCTCACGTCAGCCTGGCATTAGCGGTCGCCTGCTTGTCTTGATCGAGCTACTACGCGCCGCTGTGTCTCTGGAGTGCACCCACTACCTTCAGGTATATGCCCGGCTGATCTGGGGTTCTGGTGCTGTGGCCCGGAATGTGCTTATGGTATGTGGCGCAGCTCTCATTTTTGGTGATGAGTGTTGCGGTTTCGTGTTGATTCAGCGGAGCCGAGGATGAGGGACCCGGCTCTGTGTGAGCTACGGGAACGGATATCTGATGGTGACTGAGACAAGACTCCCGGCGCGCGTCGAGACTGTTGTTCTGGGTTCTGCGGCTGCGTTGGTTCTGGTGCTGACTGGTTGTGCTGGCGGGGCTGAGGCCGATACGCCTGAACCTACTGTGCTGGAGTCTGTCCCGGCAGCTGAGGGAGATGACGACGCCGTCCCCGACCTTGATCCCGGGGAGATGGACCCGGACGCCGACGACAACGAGGACGGGGAGGACGGCGAATCCGAGCCGGTTCCTGCCTCCTCTGAGGGCCCGGCCCGGAATTGGCCCGTCCCCGAACCCCCGGATGAGGTTTACGAACCCACCGAGGAGGGCGCGGAGGCGCTTATCCAGCACTGGTTCGACGTCCGCCATTACGCTCGCATCACCGGCGATACAGAACCACTGGAACAATTCTCCGCTGATGGATGCGTGATTTGTGAACAACAGGTAGAGAGAGTAACCGAGATGTTCGCAAATGGTGGATGGCATATGGGAAAGCCTGATGTTGTGGGCGATTGCTACGTGAGGTTGGAGTCTGACAATAAAGCAACGGGTTTGCTATCCCTCATTGAGTCTGAGTTTGAGACGTATTGGGATGGAGAGTTTTACTCAGAGACTGAAGAGGACATAGAGCGTGCTTTCGGTTTTGCCGCTATTTATGAGGGAGGGCACTGGAAGTGGGTGGAGTCCAACTACATTGGAGAATATGACACCTCGGATGTGGAGGAATGGGATGATGACACTGCAGAGGGAAGCGGTGGAGGACCTGACCCGTTGGCGAATTTTGAAGGTTTTAACGACATGCCACTTCTGTTCGAACCCACCTTCCGTGCGGAGGGATTGCGTTCACTGCTGCTTTTTGGCGGGGCCGAGGAGGACGACCCTATTTATGAAGCTGACGCTAACTTCTGGGAAGACAGTGCCGAAGTGCAGTTAGAGATACGCCAGCCGGGAAGTGAGAGTTCCGAGTGGATTCAGGTGCCGGGGGATGGCTCTGTCGGTGGAAACTCGGATGGTGGGTCTACGGGCGATGGCTCTGGAACGGGTAATCAGACTGGGTCAGGCAGTTCATTCTACTGTGTGGAAGGAGCGGGGATCGACCAGGCGTGCATGGAGATGCTCAACGCGATTGGGGCCAATGTCTTCCAGAGCCTCAACTGCTCCATCACTGAAACCGGAACCTCTGCGATCTCTACGATCGGAAGTGCTGCGCCGTCCACGTTCTGCGCCGAAGATGTTCCTCCGCAGGTCAGCGAAGAGGCGCTCGAAGCTTCGGTGGATACTGGTCCCACGTTGGAAGAGATCCTCGCCCAGATTCCTGGTGAGGTGGAACGGGCCTTCTCCTCCCTGCCGATTGACGGCGGCAGTGTCAGCTTCGAGGAGCAGCTCCAAGGATTCGGTTACATCAACCGTCACACCAACGTGTTCGCCACCACTGATTCCCAGGAGTTCACTGTGACCTTGCTGGGCATTCCCGTAGAGATACGAGTGGTTCCCTCGCAGTACCGCTTCGACTACGGGGATGGCACCGTCCGCACTACCCATCACCCCGGTGTTTCAGCCACAGAGAGTGGCGCTCTCCAGGCCGACGGTTCCCTGGTCGATGTCGAAACCCCAACCTCACATATCTACACCGAGACGGGAATCTACCCAGTGGAGGTCACAACAACCTTCATTGGGGAATACCGACTGTCTGACGGTGCCTGGACCCCCATTAGTGGCACGGCCACGGTTCCCGCAAGCCCCGGTGAAGCCGATATCTGGCGATTGGACCACCGGCATGTCTCCGGGGAATGCCGTGACCGCAGCTACTGGGGGTGCAACGGGCCCATCGAGTTAGAGCCCGGGGACCGCCCACCTGAGATCTTCGCCGACCAGTACGACGAATCTGGCAACTACACCGGCCCCTGACGGTCGGTACGGAGTAGCCCAAGCGTCAGCTACGGAAGCCCTATCAGTATGGACCAGGGTGAGGAAGGGCAAGCTCCTGGGTTCGTGGTCATGACATCATTATATTGTGATACAGTTTATATTCTGGGATTTATGAGGATGTTTCTTCGATTTTTCTTTCTGTCCTATGTTTATTTGGCTGTCATGTCTCGTTATGTTCTTTGTGGTTTCCACACTATCGGTAGGGTAGGAGATGCTCCTGATCCAGTGGTCGGCCTCAGATCGAACTGATCGGATATAAGGGTTTCGCCGATAGGCACGGACGTTGTGAGCATGTGCGAGGGTGCGTGCTGGCAAATCTGGCGGCGGGGGAGGCACATGCCGCAGGCATATGTGACCGAGCCAGGCGCAGAACCAATGCGTATCAGCGTGCAGCCCAAGAGAGCGAGCCGGGGATCCGTAGCCTCGTGGGTTGTGGGAAGCAAGCGAACGAGGTATGGCCTATTTGCGGAATCTTTTATGCAGGGTCGGCGGATTCGATGAATGTAGCGAGAGCATGTAGGTTGTGGGCCCAAAAGAGGGTGAGCCCCTGCTCCTGGGCAGCAAGTAGGTTGTCCACCTTGAAAGCTCCAGAGAGCACGGCACTAGGAATGGTAGAAGTTCCGAAGCGCCGGATCCACGCCTCTGCTTTGGCCGCTGCTTCGCGGTTGAGGCGCTTGACGCTGTTGGTATAGGAGTTGCTCACCTTGCACTCCACCGGCATGATGCTGCCGTCGCGGAGCCGAATCACCAGATCGGCCCGTCCGCCTCCGAAATCAGTCTCACTACAGAATTCCCCGGGCCCAGGGAAGTGCAAGGTGTTGGTCATTGGTCGTCGCGGGATCTCCGTATAGCCCAGGCTTCGGAGCATTGCGGCCACGGCTTCTTCCTGCTCATCCTTGGCATAGTTGCGCCGGTCAGTCTGGATGCGTTGACTTGCCATCAGGGCTGCTGTGGAAAGGACAGCACTCTCACGCTCTTCCTCAGTAGGCACATCTCCCCGCCGGAGCCAGGGAAAGCGGTACGGATCGATTCCCAAACGGATTACCCGCAATGCCCGGTCAACCGCCCTGGTATCTGTTGTGAACCACTGTGCGGTCAGCTTGAGCTTTGCCAGGAGCTCAAGATCGTCCTGACTGATGGGAGGCGCGGTCAGATAGCGCAGAGCTGTCAGCAGACCTCTGTCCCGCAGCGTTTCTGACATCACACTTTCCAGCATGAGCAGATCCTGACTTCTGCTGAGCAATGTCCGTACAGATTCAGCACAGTCAGTGAAAGCTTCTTGATAAAGCTGTGCGTTCTCACGGCTGCGAATGCCCCTAAAGGCATCCACAGAGGCGTTTGACTCCTGATGCAGCTCCGCTCGCGTGGCAACCGGGCGTTTGAGTGTACTCATCCGGCCAGCACTTCCACCGCAGCTGCCAGATGCTCCGGAGTCGGAACGAGAATGCGCTCCATCTCCCGGGGCTCGAACTTGGTCAGCCCCCCGGCGTAGGTCCGACCCGCGGTGAGGGAGGTTGAGCTGCGCAGAAATGCCGCCAGGTGCCCAAGCGCATCGTCACTCAGTGGTTCCCTGGGGTAGAGGCCGTGGGCAATATTGATATGACGTGCTTCGGCTGTGTTCCGGACGAAAGTCGGAGGACGCCGCGCCATATAGGTGGCTAGGATGGGAGCAGGGCTGCGCAGCTGGACTCTCCACCACGGCTTACGCATTGAGGCGATATACCCCTGATGCACACCTAGGCGCTGCCCTTCCCGCAAGAAGCGGGCAATGAGCCGGCGGTCCCGCATATCCAAAGCGTCAAGATCTGCCGGGAGCTCCGCTACTCGTTTCAGCATCGCCTCCGTAGAGAGGTCACGACCAGCGCTGAAGAGTTCGCGAGCTCGTGTCACCGAAGGCATCAGCACATGCTCGGGCAGTCCGAACTCCGCAGAAGGTTCCACCCAGAACTTATTAGCACCAGTCACCGCTCCCCGGTGAACGCGGCAAAGCTCACCGAGTTCTACGTATCCTTCGGGCCCCGGATCAGCATCTGTGGTGAGGGTGCTCCAGCGATCACGCGAGAGGAGCCGCTGCCGGTCAACCTGCGTACCTTCTGAGAGCCGTCCCAGTGAGTGCAGATCCTTCACGTGCTTCATCGTGAGTGAGCGGGGCGATGATCCCAGCTCAAAGCCCACGATAGCAGCTGTGGTGGCAGTATCAGGGAAGGGTGCGGCGTCGGGGTCTAATAGGTGGATGGTCTGCCCGCCCAGCCCATTGGTGAGCAGCTCACGCACCACGCTGCCGTAGTTCACATCCAGCCATTCGGCGCTGGTGACGAACGCCCCGTAGTCACCAGGGCGGCCCAGCTGAGCAGTCGCCAGGTAGAAGTGAACGTGTAGCCCAGCCAGGGCACTGGCCCGCAGCCCGTGGTGTGCCGCGGTGGATCGCAGCCACTCCTTCCACTCCCCTGAGATCCCGTGATGGCGCACATAGGGTGGGTTGCCGATGAACAACGTACGCCCAGCAGTCTCGGGAAGTTCCAGCTCCCGGTAGTCGCCCACCACCACTTGGGTGCGGGAGGAAAGACCGTGCAGGTGGAGGTTGGTGCGCAGGATGAGTGCGCTGAGCGGGTCCAACTCCACGGCTATCAGCTCTGTCGCGGGGAACCGCAACCCGGCAGCAATGGTATAGCGGCCCGAACCAGCACCAGGGTCCACAACCCGTGCTGGCATACCCTGGTGGGCCGCCCAGTCCACCATGGCGTCGACAATGGGCTGTGGGGTGTAGGTCTGCCCCTGGCCCCGGCGGAGCTCAGCGGAGTGCAGCCGGCAGAAGATATCTCCCAGTGGATCCGCGCCGGCAAGGACCAACCCGCGTACCTGCTCCACCACTCCGGTGGCAGGCGCATCGGCGGACTCTAGCAGTATGTTCTCGCCCGCAGAGAGGGCAGGCAGATCGCTCGGCAGCAGTGCCCGGCAGAGACCCCCAAGTTCTGCTGTGCTGCTCACTGAGATCTCCATGCCCACCATCATCCCATCCGACACGGAGGCGGCGATTATCCGGCACTCCGTCTCCCCTTACCGGCTGGCTCAGCGGCCACTGCGTCGCTCAAACTCCCGGCGTACTTCCGCAAAGATTCCTCATGAATTATTTGTCTTGACAATAGGACAGATTATGTGAAGAGTGGTGCTTGACACATTTTTGACATATTCGCACCCCCGGGTGCTCTTCTGATGCCGAGAGGATTACGAGTGTGACCGTCACTGAGATTCACCACTGGATCAATGGTGCTGAGGATGCTGGAAGCGGCTCTCAGCGCCAGGATGTCTATAACCCTGCGACCGGGCAGGTCACTGGCAGCTTGCATTTGGCTGACCGGCAGGATCTGGAGCAAGCAGTCCAGGCCGCCCGCGCCGCGGCTGATACCTGGAGTGAGGTATCGATGTCTAAGCGGATGCAGGTGATGTTCAAGTTCCGGGAACTGGTCCATGCCCATACCCACGACTTAGCTGCGCTGATTACTGCCGAGCACGGCAAGGTCCTCTCTGATGCCGCCGGTGAGGTCGGCCGCGGACTGGAAGTCGTAGAGTTCGCCTGCGCTTTGCCCCAGACGCTGAAAGGTGAGTACTCTGATCAGTTCTCCACCGGGATCGATGTCTACTCCTTCCGCCAGCCCCTTGGTGTGGTCGCCGGAATCACCCCGTTCAACTTCCCGGTGATGGTGCCGCTGTGGATGTCCCCGATCGCTATCGCCACCGGTAATGCCTTCATCCTCAAGCCTTCTGAGCGTGACCCTTCAGCCTCCATGCTGCTGGCCAAGCTGTACAAGGAAGCCGGCCTGCCTGGTGGTGTCTTTCAGGTTCTGCACGGGGATAAGGAAACCGTGGACGGGCTGCTGACCCATGAGCAGATCGACGGGATCTCCTTTGTCGGCTCCACTCCGGTGGCTCAGCACATCCACCAGACCGCTACTGCCCACGGCAAACGCGTCCAGGCCCTGGGCGGTGCTAAGAACCACGCTGTGGTGATGCCCGATGCTGACCTGGATCTGGCTGCTGATCATCTTTCTGCTGCGGGGTTCGGCTCTGCCGGTGAGCGCTGCATGGCGATCTCGGTGGCCGTTGCTGTCGGAGAGGCCGCCGATGGGCTGGTCGACAAACTCGGCCAGCGTGCCCGCGATATCACCGTCGGCGAGGGCACAGAGCCCGATGTGGAGATGGGTCCGCTGATCACCCCGGCCTCTAAGGACCGGGTCAAGCGCATCGTCACCGAGGCTGAGTCCGACGGCGCTGCAGTGGTGGTCGATGGCCGGGACTTGGTGGTCGAAGGCAAGGAGGAAGGTTTCTTCGTCGGGCCCACCGTGCTGGACAGGGTCAAAGAAGAGATGAGCGCCTACCAGGAAGAGATCTTCGGCCCTGTGCTCGCGGTGGTGCGTGTGGATTCCCTGGAGGACGCCATCAGAGTCATCAACTCCAACCCATATGGCAACGGCACCGCGATCTTCACCGGCTCCGGCAACGTCGCCCGGACCTTCAAGCGCGGGGTCACCGTGGGTATGGTCGGGGTCAACGTGCCGATCCCGGTCCCGGCAGCCCAGCACTCCTTCGGCGGATGGAAAGACTCCCTGTTCGGCGATCACCACATCTACGGGCCCGACGGGGTACGGTTCTACACCCGCGGCAAGGTCATCACTGAGCGCTGGCCCCACCAAAACGACGTCGTGACAGCCTCCATGAACTTCCCCTCCCACGACTGAAGCCAGCACGCCTGCCTAAGGAATGTGCCTGTCGACTCGCTGGGGCTGGCAGGCACATTTCGCGTGCTCACACGGTGGGCAGCGACTTGAGACAGGGCACCAGGCGGTGCGTGCGCGGCGTCGTGCCCTGATGGGCGGCACCCTGCGCCGGGCTACGAACTTTGTCTTGACATTACAACTAAGAGACGCATACTGTGAGCCTGATCTCACTGTGATGCATACCGCCGCGGGAAGGACCTCGAAATGCCAGAATCCCCGTCATTCGTACTTGAGGCGGCCAACCAGCCGCTGCATCCCGACACTGTGACCGTTGCCGGCCCCAAAGCCGAAGAGGTGCTGGTGGAAGTGGCCGCCTGCGGGGTGTGCCACACCGACCTGCATGTGATCAAAGACGAGGTGGCCTTCCCCAAGCCTGCGGTGCTGGGCCATGAGGTCTCCGGGATTGTGCAGGAGGTGGGCGAAGGTGTCAGCCACGTCAAGCCGGGGGACCGGGTGGCCTGCAGCTTCATCATGCCCTGCGGGACCTGCCGGCACTGCGAAAAGGGCTTGGAGGACATCTGCGAGAACTTCTTCAACTACAACCGCCTTGGCGGGCAACTCTACGACGGCACCACCAGGCTGAGCCGCAATGGCGAGGACATCGCCATGTATTCGATGGCCGGGCATGCCAGTCACTGCGTGGTGCCCTCTCGAGCGGTCTTCCTGCTACCTGAGGAGATCCCGCTGGGCGAGGCCGCGGTACTGGGCTGCAGCCTGTTCACCGGTTATGGAGCGGTCAGCACGGTGGCCGATGTCCAGCCAGGGGAGACAGTAGCGGTGATCGCCGCAGGCGGTGTGGGGCTGAGCATCATCCACCTGGCCAGAGCCGCGGGGGCTGAACGGGTGATCGCCATCGACATCGATGACGACAAGCTCGCCCTGGCTCAGGAACTGGGTGCCACCGACGTCATCAACTCCGCCAACACCGATCCTGTCGAGGGAGTCATAGGCCTGCTGGGCCACGGAGTGGACGTGGCTTTCGAGGCCCTAGGCTCGGTGCCCACTGTGAAGCTGGCCGTGGACATCCTGGACGACGGCGGTCGAGCAGTTCTGGCCGGGATCGCCCCTGTGGGTCACACCATGGATGTGGACATCACCAAGGTGGTCCGGCGGAAGCTGCGGATCTTTGGCTCCTTCGGCGCTCCGGCCTCCACCGCCATGCCCGAGGTGATCGGACTGGCCGCCGAGGGCAAGATCAACCTCAACAAGCTGATCACCCACCGGTTTACCTTCGAGCAGACTGGTGAGGCCTACGAACTGCTCAACGAGCGCAAGATCCTGGGCCGCGGCCTCATCGAGATCAACCCCGCGCTGGTCTGAGAAACACCGTATGACACTGGGACTCATCGGAATCGTCCTCTCGCTGGTTCTGCTCATCACCCTCGCCTACCGCGGGGTGACGATCGTGATCGCCGCGCCCATCTCGGCCCTGGTGGCCATGCTCTTCTCCGGGGCGCCGATCCTGGCCAACTACACCGAAGTGTTCATGCCAGCACTGGCGGGCTTCATTGAGCAGTACTTCCCCATGTTCCTCACCGGGGCCATCTTCGGCCGGCTGATGACTATGGCTGGTTACGCCAAGGACATCGCCCAGGTGGTCACCCGCTGGTTGGGACCGCAGCGGGCCATGCTGGCCACCGTGCTCACCACCGCTCTGCTGACCTACGGCGGCATCAGCCTGTTTGTGGTGGTCTTTGTGATGTTCCCGCTGACCCGAGAACTGTTCCGGGCGGCGAATATCCCACGCCGGCTGATCCCCGGCGCTATCGCCCACGGCATGCTGACCTTCACCATGACGGCGCTGCCGGGCTCACCCCAGGTGCAGAACATCATCCCCGGGCAAGCCTTCCAGACCAACACCTTTGCTGCACCCGGCCTGGGCATCCTGGGTGGGACCATCATCTTCATCCTGGGCATGCTGTGGTTGGAATACCGGAAGCGCAAACTGCTGGCCGCCGGTGAGGCG
Source organism: Nesterenkonia ebinurensis (assembly GCF_008711175.1). Classification (GTDB taxonomy): domain Bacteria; phylum Actinomycetota; class Actinomycetes; order Actinomycetales; family Micrococcaceae; genus Nesterenkonia; species Nesterenkonia ebinurensis. The sequence goes on along the minus strand of NZ_VWNF01000021.1, from coordinate 276,722 downwards.
TTCGCCGATCCCACCGAACTGGAGCGCAAGAACGGCGGAGCCGGAGGTGGAGCCGCAGCCATGGGTATTGGCGGTGGCGACGACGCCGCCTCCACTCAGACCAGTACCGCAACAGCCAGTAAGCCCACCTCAGGCTCCGGCAGCAGTGCCGCAGTGGGTGAGGGCGAGGAGCCGAAGGCGGATAAGCCGGAGGTTCCGGGCGACGACGAGGAGCAGCTGACCCCGCCCAACCACTTCCTGCCGTTCATCCCGATCCTGCTGGTTTTCATCGTCAACTTCAGCTTCACCATGTACCTGCTGCCGGCCATGAACTGGGACTACCTCTCAGGCGACCAGTACGGCGGTATCGTTCTGGAGGATCGCCTCAGTGCCTGGTCGGTGATCTCCGCGATGGTCATCGCCATCCTGAGCATCCTGGCGATGAACATCAAACACCTCAAATGGATCGTGCGGGGACTGGTCACCGGTGCCAAGAATGCCCTACTGCCCATCTTCAACACCGCTTCAGAGGTGGGTTATGGGGCCGTGGTGGCCTCCTTGGCGGCGTTCGTGATCATCCGGGACGGGATCTTCGCGGTCAGCGACAACGCGCTGGTAGCCTCCGCCATGTCCACCTCCACCATCTCTGGGGTGACCGGTTCAGCCTCAGGGGGTATGACCATTGCCCTGAACGCGCTGGGTGATGAGCTCAGAGAGCTGGCCCTGGACCAGGGCATCAGTATGGAGGCGATGCATCGCATCACCGCCATGGCATCGGGTGGACTGGACTCCATGCCGCACAACGGGGCGGTGATCACCCTGATCATCGTCTGCGGAATGACCCACCGTGAGTCCTATAAGGACGTCGGGATCGTCTCGCTGCTGATCCCGGTCTGTGTCACGGCCATGCTGATTCCGGTGGTGCTGACCTTCGGCACCTTCTGATGGAGCCGCCGCTGGGCGATAATGAGGCCGCTCAGCGGTACACCGGTGCTCAGCTGACTCAGTGGTTCATCAGAGTGGTCTCGTAGGAGTACAAGTCGGCACGGTAGACGTGATCGCCGAACTCAATGGCGGTTCCGGCGCTGTCCAGGGCGGTGCGCTGAACGGTGACCAGGGGAGAGCCGGGGCTGATGCCCAGCAGGTCAGCCTGCGCAGCGGTGGCCACCGTAGCTCCCACGGTCTGGTGCGCCATCTGGAAATCGCTGCCCTGCCGCCGCATGACGTTGTAGAGGCCGTCGCGCTCCAGGGCAGCCCCGGTGAGAGTGCCCACCGAGAGTGGCAGATAGTTCTCCATGATGCCCAGGCACTGACCATCGATGGAGCGCAGCCGCCGCAGATGGTAGACCTCGGTACCGGGGGCGAGCCCGAGCCGGTCGCGAACCTCATCCTCGGCGGTGACCGTTTCCAGGGTCAGCACACTGGTTCTGGGTTGGGCTCCGGACTCCTGGAGGTCGTTGTAGAGGCTGGAAAGCTTCAGACTGCGGCGCACCCGGGGGCCGATCACCTGAGTTCCGACGCCGCGGCGTCGTACTACCAGTCCATCGCGGACCAGCTTGTCCATCGCCTGGCGCAGGGTGGGCCGGGAGACGTGATAACGCTTGGCCAGATCGATCTCATTGTCCAGTTTGGTCTCCGGAGCCAGGGCGCCCTCCCGGATGGCCTGCTCGAATGCCTGTGCTACCTGGTGGTAGAGCGGCACAGGGGAGCTCCGGTCGATGTCGATCTCCAATTCGCCCGCCACGGCCGCATTTCCTCCGCATCACCTGTCAACTTGTCAGGACATTGAATCAAGTCTGCCACAGGTGAGCCGAGAGTGCGGAGAGGGCGTCTATCTGAGCTTTAGCAGGACCTGAGCTCTAGTAATAGCAGAGAAATGGAAGACAAAACTTGGCCGCGAACTGAAGTGGGGTTCCCTTGGTCAAGCTCACTGCTGGCTGCGGCGAAGGACTGCAGCGAAAGGCAGGGCGGTGAGCACAGCCAGGACGACGACGCCGCAGCCCACCCATAGCGGGGGAGCAGCCACGGTGCCCCACCGTTCCACAGCATCAGCTAGCGCCGCATCTGCGGAGAGCCCCCCGGCTCCGGTGAACCCCAGGACCGTGGCAGCCGCAGCCAGCACATAGGGGTACTCCCCTCCGCCGGCCACATTCCAGAAGCTCCCGGAGTTCAGGTGCATGGTCAGACCGGCAACCCCCATGGTCCCGGCGGCCATCAGCGCCCCGAGCGGGGTGAGGAACCCGGTGAGCAGCAGCGCTGCAGCCAGCAACTCGGAGGCACCGGCCGTAGCCACCAGGGTCCGACCCGGGCGCAGCCCCAGCGAAGCAAAGATCTCACCCTGCTTTGTTAGCCCGTTGCCGCCGAACCAGCCGAACAGCTTCTGCGTGGCATGGGTGAACAGGATCAGTGCTAACGCTACGCGCAGCAGAAGCAGCCCCACCTCCACGGCCTACCTCCTGCTCATCTCAGAAACCCTGCTCATTCCGGACGCCCGCCGCCCTGGGCCACATGGGTCTGGTCGGTGCGGTACTCGGTGTAGGTGTAGGGGTTGTCCAGGATCTTGGTCTCCGGGACCTCCGGGCACATGCCGGCCTCCCACTCCTGCTCGCCCAGCTCACCGCGCACATACTCCACGGTCTCCTCCACCGTCCGGCGCACTTTGGCCAGGTCCACATCCACCAGCTTGTGCTGGTGCTTGACGATCTTGCCGTCCACCAGCACAGTGTGCACATCCCCGCGCTGGGCCTGGAACACCACGTGGCCGTGCGGATTGAGAATGGGGAACATGGCAGGGGAGTCGTCGTTCTTGATCATCACCACATCGGCCTTCTTGCCGACCTCCAGTGAGCCGATTGTATCCTCCAGGCCCAGGGCTTTGGCGCCCCCGCGGGTGGCCCACTCCACCACCTCGTCGGCTCGCAGGCCCAGGTTGGTGCAGGTGTCGCCGGTGGCGTGGTGCTCGAAGTGCTCCCGTGCCCGGTCTGCGCTCAGGGTGGCGCGCATTGAGGCAAAAGCATCCCCGCTCCACCACACCGAGGTGTCCACTGACAACGAGAGCGGTACACCGTACTTCCGCAGTGCCCAGGCGCTGGGGTAGCCCTGCCCGCAGGAGGACTCGGACTCCGAGGACACCGAGGCCGATCCGCCGGTGGCAGCGATCCGCTGGTAGGAGTCCTCAGACAGGGTGGCGGCATGCACGTAGACGTTCTTCTCATTCATGAACCCGTGCTCATGCATCAGCCGGATGCCGTCGTCGTTGGTCGCGCCCCACACGCCGGCATGGGTGGTCACGCCAACCCCCAGCTCACGGGCCACCTCGAAGGCTGCCTTCTCCGGGAACTCCGGGTCTCCGGTGACGTCGAAGGCCAGCTGGAAACCGAGAGAAGAATCCCCCAGCTGCCCGCCTGAGCGCGGAATCCGGCGCTCCACAAAATCACGGAACTGGGGCGACGTCGTCCATTCCCAGGGCCCGGCGTGGATGTTCCCGTAGGCGAAGACAAACCGGCCTTCAACCTCTTGCAGGGCATCCACCGCGGCGTCGGCGTGCTCCACTGTGGAGAGTCCGTGCGACCAGTCCACACTGGTGGTGACCCCGGCGTCGATCGCCTCCACAGCGGAGAGCAGGTTGCCGGCATAGATGTCCTGGGGCCGGAATTTCTTGCCGTGCTCCAGGTAGTTCCACACGAAGTACTGGGTCAGGGTCCAGTCCGCACCGTAGCCGCGCATGGCGGTCTGCCACATGTGCCGGTGGGTGTCGATGAACCCGGGAACAATGATCCCATCGGCAGCGTCGATGACCTGGGTGTCCTCCGGCGCCTCAAGCCCCACACCGACCGCTTGGATGGTCTCGTCCACGATCAGCACGTCCGCGCTCTCCAGCACGGATCGTTCGGCATCCATGGTGAGTACGGTGCCACCGCGCAGCAGCACGGGCGTGCCTTGGCGAGAATTGACGACGACGGGATGCTCAGCTGCAGTGCTCATAACGGCCTCCTAGGGGTGAAAAGTAGGTGATAGGGTTACTCGGTCCTGCTCCCGACCAGCTGTTCGGCCAGGTCCTGTGCCTCGGTCTCCTTAGGCTCGTGCCGGGCCCGGTTCATCGCGGCCACGGATTCGATGAATGCCCAGAGCGCGGTGACCAGCACGATCACGTTGAGCGTGAGCAGCAGCCAGTTCTGCTGGGACCAGAACTCGCCCAGCTGCTGGGTCAGGGCCAGGGTGGACATCACCAGCACAAAGCTCATCGGGATGATCACCGGCCAGACCATCCGGCCCTTCTTGATCAGGATCACCACCAGGATGGACATGGTCACCGAGGCGAGGATCTGGTTGGTGGTGCCGAACAGCGGCCACAGTGTCATGCCGCCGGTGCCGTCGGCCCCGGTGGAGAAGGCCAGGGCCAGCCCGATCACCAGCACCACAGCGGTGGCGGCCCACATGTTCAACCGGAAGCCCATCACCTGGGCGATCTCCTGGACCACAAACCGTTTCAGCCGCAGTGCGGTGTCCATGGAGGTGGCGGCGAAGAGCACCACGATGGTGGCCAGCAGGGTGGCGGACAGTCCGGACTCCAGACCGATGCCCCGAGAGACGATATCCGCACCGCCGGCGATGAACGCCGGTGCGCCCCCGGCATTCCACTCGCTGTAGAGATCGCGCCATTCGGCCACGGTCTGGAATCCGGCGGAGACCGCGATGATCGAGCCCAGGGCCAGCAGTCCCTCACCGATGGCCCCGAAGTAGCCTACGAATCGGGCGTCGGTCTCCTTGTTCAGCTGCTTGGAGGTAGTGCCGGAGGCGACAATTCCGTGGAACCCGGATATCGCACCGCAGGCGATGGTGACGAACAGCAGAGGGATCATCGAGGGTGTGCCCTCCGGCACCGAGTCGTTGATCACTGGGGCCACCACATCGGGCCGGGCCAGGAGCACCGATCCGTAGATCACGCCCAGGGCGATGAACAGCTGGACGCCGTTGATGTAGTCGCGTGGCTGCAGCAGCACCCACACCGGCAGCACCGAGGCGATGGCCGCGTAGATGAAGATCAGCACGATCCACTGGCCCTGCTGCGGGAGGCCGAGGAAGGTCTCCGGCAGCACTACCGGGATTTCGTTGCCCACCCAGATCAGTGCGTAGAGGATCGCTACGCCCACGGCGGTGACCAGTACTAGGTTCGTTCGGAGCTTGTAGATGGCCATGCCCACACCCAGGGCCACGATCAGTGCGCCCCAGCTGGGGATCACTGCGGTGGGCTGGTCCACTAGCAGCCCGGACATCAGCACTGCGAAGATCGTGATGGTCATCACCAGCATCAGGAAGATCACTGCCAGGAACATGGTGCGTCCGCGCTTGCCGATGTACCGTCCGGAGAGTGTGCCCACGGACTGGCCCTTGTTGCGGTTGGAGGCCCAGAGCGCTCCGAAGTCGTGCATGGCTCCGATGAACACCGCGCCGATGGTCACCCAGAGGAAGGCCGGCAGCCAGCCCCAGATGATCGCGATGGCAGGCCCGGCGATCGGTGCCACCCCGGCCACTGAGGTGAAGTGGTGGCCCCAGAGCACAAACCGGTTGGTGGGCACATAGTCCACCCCGTCGCGGTAGGTGTGGGCGGCGGTGACGAACTCATCGTTGAGCTGGTAGATCCGGCGGGCCAGGAACTTCGAGTACAGGAAGTAGCCGGCCAGCAGCATCCCGACTCCCACCAGGGCGAGGACGGTGGCATTTGGTGATTCCACGGGGATCTCCTTATAGGCTGCGCCGGCACTCGGCGCGCAACAGTGGTCCAGATCATGTGACTGCCGTCACGATAACACTATGTCCGTAGAGTGGACAAGAGTCCGCTAATGAAATTCTGAACTCACTCTGCGGACAGATTTTTCTTCTGGAAAGCGGTGAATTCTGCGTAGTGACGCGCCTTGACACGAGGCTTGCGATGATGTGAAGCTACTCACAAGCAAGTGCGGACAATAGTCCGATCAGCGGTCAACTCTCCTGAGAGGAGATCACGTATGAACCCCCAGAAGCACGACCCTGACGTGGCCCACTCGGATGCTCACGAATCTGTGCAGGACCCGGACCACAGGGAACCAGCCGCCGCAGCACTTCCGCTGGAAGGCATCGTGATCGCTGACTTCTCCCGGGTGCTCGCTGGGCCCTATGCCACCATGCTGCTGGCTGACCTCGGCGCTGAGGTCATCAAAGTGGAAGGTCCCGGTGGGGACGACACTCGCAGCTGGGTGCCGCCGCGCCGTCCGGACGGGGTCTCCACCTACTACGCGGCCATCAACCGGAACAAGAAGTCAGTGGTGCTGGACTTCAAAGACCCCGAGGATCTGAAGACCGCGCAGGAGCTGGCCAAGAGCGCCGATGTGATCATCGAGAACTTCAAGCCTGGCGGGCTGGCCAAGTTCGGCCTGGGCTATGACACCATCGCCGCAGAGAACCCCACCGTCATCTACTCCTCGATCACCGGGTTCGGCACGCAGGGCAAGGGTGCCAAGTATCCCGGCTACGACCTCATTGTCCAAGCGATGTCCGGGCTGATGAGCCTCACCGGGGACCCTGAGGGGCCGCCCTATCGGGCCGGCATCAGCGTGTTCGACGTCATGGCCGGCCTGCACTCCACCATCGGCATCCTGGCCGCACTGCGTCGCCGTGACCACACCAACGAGGGCACCCACGTCGAGGCCAGTCTGATGGCCTCAGCCATGTCCGGGCTGGTCAACCAGACACACGCCTATGTGGGCGGCGGGGTCACCCCCATGCGGATGGGCAACGCCCACCCCTCCCTCTACCCCTACGAGGCGATGCCCACCGCTGACGACGATGTGATTATCGCCTGCGGCAACAACACCCAGTTCGCCCGGTTCTGCGACGTGCTGGGCATCCCGGAGATTGCCGAGGACCCCCGGTTCGCCGATGTGGGCGACCGCACCGACCGCCGCGAGGAACTGCAGCCCATCTTGGTCGAGGCATTGTCCAAGAAAACCGCAGCTGAGCTCTTCGAGGAGCTCAACGTTGTCGGAGTGCCCTGCGGGCCCATCAACACCATTAAACAGGGCGTGGAGTACGCTCAGGCTCTCGGCCTGAACCCGGTGGTCCAGGTGGGCGGTGGCGAGCAGGCAGTTCCCGGTGTGCGGCACCCGTTGAGCTTCAGCGGCGTCGTCGGCTCCTTCGAACCCCGCTATGAGCTGCCGCCGCCAGCTCTCGGCGAGCACACCGAGGAAGTCAAACAGTGGCTGGCCGTCCGGAAGGAGAATGCCTCATGACAGACCCCGCCAACCCCTCCTACCCCACCTCACTGGGAACCTCCACCGTGGAGGAGATCAGCCTGATGGGTCTCTCGGTCTCCGAGGACCTGATGGGCAAGGTCGGGTTCGCCGAGCTGGCCTTCTGGATGACCGCCACCCGGCGCCCCACTCCCGGGGAGCTGCGCACCTTCGAGGCGGTGCTGGTGGCCCTGGCCGACCACGGTTTCACCCCCACCGCGATTGCCGCCCGGCTGACCTATCTCTCCGCGCCTGAGTCCATTCAGGGGGCCATCGCCTCAGGGCTGCTCGGCGGAGGCTCGCGGTTCCTGGGGGTCACCGAGGACACCGGCAAGTTCCTGCACCAGGTATTGGAGAATAACGACGCCGTCCCACCCACCACGGATACCCGATTGAGCCGAGAGAAGACCGGCACTGGTGCCAGGTCTTCCGAGACGAGTGAGTGGTACCAGCGAAGCGATGCTGAGTTCGACGAGCTGGCCCGCACCGCCATCACTGAGGCACGTGCGGCCAAGAAGATCGTCCCCGGACTCGGGCATCCGGTGCATAAGAAGGGGGATCCGCGCACCCCGAGGCTGATCCAGATCGCTGAGGAGGGCGGGACCCGCGGTCCGCACCTGAAGCTGTTCGAGGCCATCGGCCGGGTCAGCGAGGAGGTGCTGGGGCGCAAGCTCCCGCTCAACGGTGCTGGAGTCTGCGGGGCTGCGCTCGCCGACTTGGGGCTGCCGGTGGATTTCCTGCGCGGCTTCGCTCTGTTGGCTCGCACCGCGGGGTTGCTGGGTCAGATTGCGGAGGAGCGCCGAAACCCGGTGGCGAACGATATCTATATGCATGTGGACCGGAATGCCGAGTTCATTCCGATTGAAGATCAGCAGGAGGACTAGAGCATGGCCGAACTCACCGCGGTGCTGGCCAGCACCCACCATCCCTTCTATTACAAGGCCACTACCTCGCCGCCGGATGAGCGCCCGCCTTATGCCGGTGACTGGCAGCGCAAGGTGGAGGCCTATCGCGAGACGCTTATTGCGGCCGACCCGGACATCCTGGTGATGGTCGGCGCCGACCACTTCCACCAGCTGTGGCTGGACAACTACCCTCAGTTCCTGATCGGCCAGGCCGAGCAGTACGATGCGACCTTCTACAACGAGGAGCGTGAGTTCGGCATTCCCAAGTTCCTGCTGCAGGGGGACGTGGACTTCTCCCGGTACATGCACCAGGAGCTGATGAACCAGGAGTTCGACTTGGCGGTGAGCCATGAGCTGAAGATCGACCACTCGATCATCTGCCCGATCATCACCGTCCGTCCTGAGGCGGATCTGCCGGTGGTGCCTATCTACACGAATATCTTTGTGCCCCCGCTGCCCAGCCCTAAGCGGTTCTATGAGCTGGGCCGAGCCATCCGTCGTGTGATCGACTCCTATCCCACGGAGAAGAAGGTGGTGGCCATCGGCACCGGGCACCTCTCCCTGGAACTCGGCGGTCCCCGGCAGTTCGGTGAGCACGGACCCGATCCGCTCTTCGACGCCGATGCCATTGAGTGGCTCTCCACCGGCAACGCCGAGGCGATTTTGGCCAACGTCACTCATGAGTCCATGTCCGGGGTGGGCAACGCCACTCACGGGTTTATGGATCTGCTGCTGATGATGGGAATTGCCGGGGAGGGCGAGCATGCCGACTATGTGGATCAACTGGACCTGTTCCACACTCGGGAGATGTACATCACCTGGTATCCGTATAAGAACCAGAAGCAGGCGGAGGCCGCGACGGCTGCTGCGGAGGTCTCCGATGCCAGCACCGGTCCCATCTATGCCAACGACGCCGTGTGGGACCAGTTCCGGGAGGAGAAGCAAGAGAGCGAGCAGGGGACCGGCGCGGACGCTCTGTCGGCCGTGGGGGAAGGGAGCGAACGGTGAGCAGGTACTACGTCAACAAGTTTCTCTACACGGTGGACAGCGACCCCAAGTGGGTGGCGGCCTATAAAGCCGATCCACGCGGCACCATTGACCGTTGGGAGGAGGAGGTCGGCCAGTGGCTGACCCCTTCGGAGAAGACCAGCTGGTTGAGCTTCACCGAGGAGGAGCGCGAGGCCCTGGCCACCCACAACTATGTGTGGCTCTTTGAGCACGGGGCGCACTTCTTCCTGAACCTCACCCTGTTCATAGCCCTCTACGACCAGGAGTACACCGCCCGCTCCGGTCCCCTGTCCTTCCAGCGTGAGATGGCCGATAAGCTCAGCCCCTGGGTGGGCAAAGAGTACCCCTCGGTGGCGCTGTAATATCGCTCCGGCGCGCGCAGGTCGCGCTCGGCTCTCGGCCGCGTGCGGTGGCCGCGGCCTTCGCACCTGAAGTCTCGCAGGCACTAGGGGCCTGCGGTTGTTTGCCGCGGTAGCGGGGGTCGGCCCCGGTCAGCTCCTGCGGACTGATGCGGTTCGGCCGGCAGGGACTGCCAGCGTGTCCAATCGGCTTCCACGGCTGCTGCTGCCTCTTTGAGGCGGGGCAGGTGGTGTTCCACCAGGGTCTTGACCGGTGTTTCTGCGGCGTGGACCGTGGTGTTCATGGCTGCGCGGACGGTGCCGGAGGAGTCCCGGACAGGGACTGCGATCGAGCGGATACCGCGGGCCAGTTCCTCGTCAGCAAGAGCCCAGCCCTGGTCTGCGACTTTATCGAGTTCTTCGAAGAAGCTCTTCTGATCCCACTGGATAAGGGGAATCACTGGCGAGGCTGAGGGCTGGGAGAGCCGCTCGAGCACCTCACGCCGCTCCATCTCAGCGAGCAGCACCTTGCCCTGCGAGGTGGGTGGTGCGGGGAACTTGGTGCCGATGTCTACCCGCAGGCTGATGAGCTTGGGCACAGCCACGCGGGTCACGTAGACGATGTCCGGCCCGTCCAACTGACTCATGGAGGAGGACTCGCTGGTGGCGGAGACCAGGTCTTTCAGATGCGGTCGGGCTACGTCCCAGAGGCCCAGGGAGCTGACGTACGCCATGCCCAGCTCTAGGACCCGCGGGGTGAGCTCAAAGTGCCCGTTGTCTGCACGGATGTACCCGAGCTCTTCCAGCGTCATGAGGATTCGTCGCGCGGTGGGGCGGGCCAGATCGGTGCGCTGCGCCACCTGACTCAGCGTCAGCTGGGGGTATTCCGCAGAAAAGGCTTTGATGACGTTCAGCCCGCGCGACAGCGCCTCAATAAACTCCGGCTTCCGCTCCGCCACAGGACACCTCTTCCCTACGCAAACTCAACCCGGATGCCCATCCGGCTATCGATTATCCGAGTCTACCGTTTGGGTGTCCTACTTACCGGGATTACATAGTGAAGCTGAGCTGGAGTATGGGCGATTATCGTCCTGCGGGGTGAAGCCTGTTCTCAGGAAGTTTGGGCTGCTGCTAGCTAACTGAGTCCGCTCAGTCACCGGACAACCCGGCACCAAGAGATCTTTTTGACCCGAAGGAGGGGAAGGTCATGTAGTAAGGCCATGCTGATTCCGATGAAGCCTGCTCTTTATAGAAGAGAATGACTGAGCATCCTGTCAGCTATTTGAGGCGATGACCTCATGAAGAACTGGCAGAAGATGAGTCCGGAATAGTGAGTAGTTTTCACTCATAGGGAAATGTCCAATTCTTTCCATCGTATAGCCGCTAGCTCCTGTTATTGCCTCCCGTGCTGCATCAGTGTCAGAAGGAGTGCAGGCATGGTCATACTCCCCTGTAAGCAAATAAACGGGGCAAACCGAGGTGTCTATCTGCGCTGCTTTACCCCGAAGATCGAAGTCTTCGGAGTAGAAGTACGTATCCCCGCGATAGATACCCGGTCCCCCTTGGCTATAGATCCATCGTGTTTCGTAGTGCTCATCCTCCGGGCCGTGGGGAGCCATGAGGCTTGCTGTCCAGGTATGGATCACTTGTTGAGCATTGATGCTGGGGGAGAGCGGCCAGTCCTGAAATCTGCCTTGAAGTTTGAGCGCGCCGGAGAGACCAATCACGCCTCTCCACCGATGCGGCTGTCGCCGCGCCAACTCAAGTACTAGAGATCCAGCCATCGAACATCCGAGCACTACTGGACGTTGCAGGCTCAAAGTATCAGCAAAGTCCTCGACGAGAGAAGCATAAGCATCAGTTGTGAGGCGATACTCCTCCTGCCACCACTTTGTTGAAGGTAAGGATTTCCCGTGTGCTGGGAGATCGAAGGCAATGACTCTGAATTGACTAGTGATGTCGGAATCGTTCAACAGGTGCCTGTACTGGCGGGAGTCCGCCCCAGCTGTGTGAAGAGCCAGAAGAACGGGGAGATGGGGGCGATTGGGATAAGAGTCTTCAAAATATATACGGTGCTCTTTCCCGCCCGAAGAGAAATGAACGTATCTCCCTACTACCTCTTCGAAGACTGGCTTATTAGAGAAAGACTGTGAAGCCGTTTTTTTAGGCACTTGCTCATCGTGGTCACGCAGCAGTTGAAATAAGCGGTTCACAGTAGGAAGGTGCCGGATGAAGGCCTGCTGACCTTTTTCGATGACGATTCCGTCCGTCTGTTTAGTGAGCGAAAGAATGTCATGTCGGCGCGGCTTTGGAGACGGATCGACTAGCTCTGCCCACGTTGATGAGTTTCCCCGTAGCACGATCAAATCTAGTGGTTTTAGATGCGTACCGTCAGTCCCTGAGCAAGAGGGAATGCGTTCATTCAAACTGATGAGCTTCCCCCTGTCCCACTTGATGGCGATCCAGTTGTCGACATCTTGGACAAGCTCTAACTGGAATGTGGATAGCGCTCCAGTTCGCTTCAGTTCGCTGTCCTGGCTGGCTGAAGTAATCCATCGTTGAAAGTCGAGCTGTTCCATGGTCTCCTCTTTGCATGATCATCATCTCGTATGTTGACAATACGATAATACCGTCGGATACTGTTGCCTGCATCACATGATCGAATAGAAAGTTTGAGGACATGGTTCCAGCACTTCAGCGAGAGGCAGCCCCTCTTCGCTCTCAGGCGACTTCCTTCATCAGGCAGCAAATAGTTAGTGGAAATTACTCACCGGGACAGCGTCTTGTGGAGAAGCAGTTGGAGGAGGAGTTGGGAGTGTCGCGAACTGTCGTGCGTGAGGCGCTCCGGCAGCTAGAGACGCAGAAACTCATCACGCTAGATTCGCGAAGTGGCCCCAAGGTCGCGGTTCTTTCTCGGAATGATGTGGGCGCTCTGTACGACGTGAGAGCTGCGCTCGAGGGAATGGCTGCACGGCTGGCCGCGGACCATGCCACCGAAATTGAGGTGAGGAAACTCTATCGTCTTTTAGAAGAGTTTAGAAACAAAGGAAATGCAGATGATACGGAGGGATTGATCTCTGTTAAAGATGAATTTTATTCGATGATTATAGATATTGGTGACAATGAAGTTCTGGATGATCTGCTTGAAAATGTCCAGTCACGTATAGCTTTGCTTCGCTCTTACACCCTTGGAGTGCCTGGGCGAGTGCAGCGAAGCTTTGAGGAGTTGTCTGGGGTGGTCGAGGCGATTGAGGCCCATGATGCTGAGTTGGCGGAGCGTCGCAGCCGTGAGCATGTCAATGCAGCGAAGTCAGTGGCGCTGACGAGGTTTGCTAGCTAGCAATTTGTCAAAATTTGTAAATAAAATAGAAAGGATAAAATGAGCGACGAATCCCAGAAATATATTGACAGTATGGCAGAGACTCGGGGCTATGTTCTGGACTATCACAAGGTGATGGCAAAGAATGATTTTGAGGTGATGAAGGCTGCAAACAATGTGGTTCATGCTGCCTATCTGAAGCCAAGGCTGCTCGACAGGGGGGTCAAGGAGTTGATCTTCATTGTAAGCCTGACTGTGATGCGAGCGCCGAAACCTCAGATTAGGAGCCATATTCGAGTTGCCCTGGACCTGGGGCGCTCGGCACAGGAAATTCTCGAGGCTATTGAGATTGCCTTGCCGGAAGCTGGGGTAGTTGCTTTTCAGGCGGGGGTCCAAGCGTGGCGTGAGGAAGTCGACGCAGACACTCTTGAACCCACTGTGTCAGTAGCAGATGGGCGGGGGTGAGTGGTTCCTCGGCCTCAATTCCCGAGGAGTTGCTTCCAATGTGTTGACAATCACAGTAGGAGTGCCTAACATCACATTAGAAGTGGAATAGCATTCCGATCACCGGAATTACTGTCAATTAGTTCCTAAAATCAAAGGAGTCAAAGATGACACTCGTGCGGAAGAGCCGCATTGTTGCACCGGGCGTTGCATTAGTGGCCGTTACAGCTCTAGTGGGGTGTGCATTCGGCACTGATGAGGAAGAAGCAGAGAGTGTGACTCTCGATCTGGCCCATACCTTTCCAGAAACCTCAGCTGTTCACAGCGGGGCGACTGCTCTAGCCGAAAGAGCTCCCGATGTGACGGACGGCCGGGTGAACTTTACTGTCTACCCTGGGGGTCAGCTCGGTGGCGATGAAGAGATGGGGGCGGGCCTGGCCAGTGGCGACCTCCAGTGTGCTTTCATTGCCGTCGCGCCCTCTGGGTTGGACGACCGTTTACAGTTGTCGTTCCTGCCGTACATTGTGACGACCTACGAAGCAGCTGATGAGGTCTTCTTCAGTCCTGAGGGAGTAATCCAAACCAATGAGCGTGAAGTGCTCGATGAGCTCGGAATTACCATGCTGGGTTTCTATGAGAACGACTTCCGCGGGATGACCAACAGCATCCGCCCGATTGAGAGTCCAGAGGATCTTCGGGGGCTCAGCTTCCGAGTGCCTGGTCTTCCCATGTATATCGATCTCTTCGAAGAATGGGGCGCAGACCCGACTCCAATACCCTTTCCTGAGCTCTATACCGCACTGCAGCAGGGCACAGTGGATGGCCAAGACAACGGCATCGTTCTCACTTATAATTCTGCTTTCCATGAAGTTCAGGACTACCTCACACTGACACGTCACGGGTACGGTACGGGCAATGTCTCCTGTAATACCGAAGTTTGGGAATCACTGGGCGAAGAGGATCGGGAGGTGCTCTCTGAGCTTATCGATGAGATCTCACTGGAAGTGACGCAGGAGGTCCGTGACTCTGTCGACGAACGACTCGAAGAACTAGAGGAAGACGGACTAGAGATCATCGAGCTCTCTGAAGAGCAGATGGCTGAATTTGTCGCGATTCGTGACGTGGTCTGGGATGCCCAGGAAGATACCTTTGGAGCAGAACTGCTAGGACAGCTGCGCCAAGAGGCAGATGCTGCTGCTGAGGATGCTTAGCCGTGAGAGGAGTCGAGATCGCTAGGAAGCCGGTCCCGATTCTGGACCAAGTGCTCAGAATCCTGGACCACTTCCTGCGGGTTGTGCTGACAGTTGGGTTTGGGATGATCCTTGTGGTCACATTGGTGCAGATCGCTGGTCGGTATGGCTCCTTCCCGACAATGGCTGGAGCTGATGAGATTGCTCGGTACTTAATGGTCGGAACCACTTTTCTGGCCTTACCAGTATTGATCAACTCCAAACTACAGATCGCTGTAGGAGCACTCGCAGATTTCTTGCCCGAAGGAATGACTCAGGTGTGGCTCCACAGGACGATCTTCATCATCGAAGGGCTGTTCTACCTAGCATTCTCAAATTTCACTTTCCTCACGCTGGAGAGTTACCAGCGGACAGGCCAATCATCTGTAGAACTCTCGATCCCACTCACGTGGCCATTTGCCACGATGGTATTAGGTGCAGGACTTGGCGGAATTTTCAGTATTTGCTTGCTGATCAGGACCTTTATTCGCCCTGGAGACTACGCCGACAAAACAACAACAGGTTTTCCAGGGTCCCAAGGAGTTGAGCGCTAATGCCCGTAGCAGCAGGAGCGGTACTGCTCTCCATTATTCTAGGTGTCTCCGTTGCTGTAGCCTTTGGGATCGGAGCCTTTATATACTTTATATCTACCGGTACAAATCCTGGACAGGTGCCTACCGTAGCGTTTAGGACTCTTGACTCTTTTACTTTCCTGGCGATTCCTTTCTTTCTGCTTGCTGGGTCGATCATGCAGCAAGGTGGTGTATCTAAGAGACTCATTGATTTTGTCAGCATGTTTCTGGGGAGGGTTAAAGGAGGTCTAGGGGCGACCGTCACAGGGGCTTGTGGGTTATTTGGATCAATCTCCGGTTCTTCCGTTGCGACAGTTTCAGCCATCGGACGGATCATGTCGGGCGAGATGAGCCAACGCGGATACCCTAAGGCTTATATTGGTTCACTGGTGGCAGTATCAGGAATTATTGGAACACTTATACCACCTAGCGTTCCCATAATCGTTTACGCTGTGGCAGCAGGTGTGTCTATTGCTCAGATGTTCCTGGCAGGAGCAGTGGTCGGCATTTTAGTTGCCATAGCGGTGATCATTTACAACTTCATCTGGGCCCGCGGCAAAGATCTTGATGATTTAGGTGCGAAGATTGCAACGGAGAAACGTGCCTCAACTTCAAGGCGAATTGGTTCAGCTGTCCCAGCATTGATCATGCCAGTAATTATCCTTGGCGGTATTTACTCTGGGATGTTTACGCCAACAGAGTCTGGCGCCATCGCCTGCGCCTATGGGTTGTTTATCGGAATCCTTATCTATCGAGAGATGAAGCTGACAGGAGTTGGAAATGCGATTCTGAATGGATTATTGATGACCGCTCCCATCCTTTTGATAATTGCTATGGGTGGCGCTTTTGCAAGGGCAGTTGTGCTCTCTGGTATTCCTCAGCAGATAGCGAATATCATCCAGGAGTGGGGAGTATCCCCATGGGTTCTTCTCATCTTGTTGAATCTGCTGCTATTTGTGGTTGGAATGTTCATAGAGGAGAACACTGCAATCGTTATTCTGGTACCGTTGCTGTTACCGTTGACGAACGCTATGGGAATCGACCCCATCCATTTCGGGCTGATCATGGTTCTCAACCTTGGTATGGGTTTGGCTACACCACCTTTTGCCCCGAACCTCTTTGTCGCTGCTTCGGCAACTGGCGCTAAGTTCCACACGATGGTGATCCCTACTGTGAAACTCCTGGTCTGTGCAGTGTTGCCAGTGCTCATCGTCGTGAACGTCTTCCCCGGCCTGACAACGTTTATGAGATGAGGCGAATGGGACAGGAAACAGTAACCTCGGGTAACGCTGGACAGCTCACCGGTACGGTTGCGCGTGCAGTTCGTGTATTAGCTGCGGTAGTGGATACTGGGCGACCTGTGAGTGTATCGGCAGTCGCCAAGAAGACAGGTCTTCCCCCCTCCACGACACACCGACTGCTTGGATTGTTGATGCAGGAGGGAATGGTCAAACAAGAAGGTGACCTACAAGCGTACTCTGTAGGGGTCGAGGGTTACCGTATTGCTGCGAGAACGTTGGCCACAGTAGATCTGCCAAGAATGGTGCGCCCGATACTCAAGGAGCTTGCTGCTCACTTTGACGAGACCGTCATCTTCGGCCTCTACTCACATGCCACCTCATCTGTGTCGTTCGTGAGTCGGGCAGACGGAAACCACGTACTGCAGTATCGGATCGAACTCAACAAACCCACAGCTTTGCTCTGGGGAGCATCCGGCAAGTCCGTCGCCGCGTATCTGCCTGAGAACGAGTTAGATCAGGCCTATGAGAGTGAGCGGCAGAAGGCCACAGCTGGTGACTCAGCCAGTGGAGTGACACTGCCTGACCCGGCTGTTCTGAAGCGTGAGCTGGCTGCGATTCGCAGCCAGGGTTATGTGGAGACAAAGGGGGAGAAGCTTCCCGGCGCCCACGGCGTCGCAGTGCCGGTCTTCAGCCCTGGCGGGGTGGTCGGATCGATCACCCTGACCCACCCGAAAGAACGATCCCCACACGGTGAGCCATCAGAAATTCTCAACGCCTTGAAGGACGCCTCGCGCCGCATCGGCGAGTTCTTCGGCGCCCCCCATCAGGAGGAAACCAAGCATGGATAGTTTCAAGGGAAGACGAGTACTGATTACAGGAGGTGCTAAGGGCATCGGTCACGCCTGTGCCCAGACTTTCGCAGACTTGGCAGCAGAAGTCCACGTTCTTGACATCGCTGCGCCGGAGGAAGCCGTGGAAGACGTGCATTACCACGATGGTGACCTCCGGAGTCAAAGCTCGGTGGAGGCTGTGCTGCAACAGGTGCAGGAGATCTCTGGCGGGCTGGACCTTCTGGTGAACAACGCCGGAGTCAGCTTCGTGGGAGGAGTGGAAACCGGCACTGACGAGGAGTGGCATTGGCTCTGGGATATCAATGTGCTCGGCTTCGTGCGGGCCACCCGGGCTGCGCTTCCGCTGCTGCGCCAGGCTAGTGCACCGGCCATCGTCAATATGTCGTCCTGCACTGCCACTTCGGGTCTGCGTCAGCGGGTACTGTACTCGGCCACCAAAGGTGCGGTGGAATCAATGACCCGGGCCATGGCGGCCGATCTGGTCGCTGAGGGCATCACGGTCAACGCCGTGAACCCCGGCACGGTGGACACCCCCTTCATGTCCGAGCTGGCAGCGCGAGCCGAGGATCCTGCTCTGTGTCGCCGGCAGTTTGAAGAGCGGCAGCCCACAGGCCGCATGGTCGCACCCCGGGAAGTAGCGCAGGCCGTGGCGTTCCTGGCCCATCCGACTATGCGCTCCACTGTGGGCAGCACCATCATTGTGGACGGCGGAATGGCCGGACTGCACATTACAGAGGCGTGAACACCTAATACATTTAAGGAGAGGATCAACACCCGTGGAACCCAACAGTCGGGTCGTTATTGTCACAGGAGCCGGTCAGGGCATCGGAGCCAAGTACGCCCATGAGTTCGCCGCCCAGGGCGACAAAGTAGTGGCTGCCGATATCAACCAGGTCGCCGTCGAAAAGGTCGCCGCTGAGATCCAGTCCGCCGGCCAGGAAGCCATCGGGCTGCCCGTAGACGTCAGTGATCAAGGTAGTGTTTCCAAGCTCGTCAGTCAGACGGTGGAGCACTATGGAACGGTCCATGTGCTCATTAACAATGCCGCGATCTTCTCCTCGCTGAAGATGAAACCGTTCGAAGAGATCAGTGTGGATGAGTGGGAGAAGGTTTTCGCGGTCAACACCCGCGGTGTGCTGCTGATGTGCCAGGCGGTAGCCCCCTACATGAAGGAGCAGCGCTTCGGCCGCATCGTCAACATCTCATCCAGTGTGGTGGTCACCGGACGCGCCAACTACGCCCATTACGTGGCGTCGAAGGGAGCCGTTCAGGCGTTCAACAAGGCGCTGGCTACCGAGCTCGGTGACTACGAAGTCACCGCCAACGTCGTCAGCCCGCACGGCATTGTGACCGAAATCCCGCGCGAAACCATCACTGACGACAACTGGAAGGAGCTGCTGAAGGAGCACGCTATCAAGCGGAAAGGCACTCCTGAAGATGTCCTCTCCGCCGTCAGATTCTTCGCATCGAATGAAGCCGGCTACATCACCGGCCAGTCCTTGCTGGTCGACGCCGGGCTCCGTTACACCTAAAGAAACAGAACTACAGGAGGAAGATCATGCCAGAGCACAATGTCGTTCGTCAGAGCAGCAGGAAACACCGCATTGCCGTCATCGACGGTCCTAATATGTCCAGCCTGGGCCGTCGAAGCAAACAGGTCTACGGCAGCATCCAGTCGCTGGAGGATCTTCAGACCTACGTCAAAGAGTACGCCGAAAGGCTCGGCGCCGAGGTCGAGACCTTCGATTCGAACCATGAAGGCGAGATTCTGGAGTACATTCACGAATCCGGCGCCCGAGTGGACGGCTACATCATCAATCCGGCCGGCCTGACCACCAAGGGCGAAGGTGTGCGGCACGCACTCGAGGACACTGGGCGCCCAGTAGTGGAGGTCCACTTTGCCAATATCCAGGCCTCTGCAGGCTCCAGCCGCGGCCTCGGAGGTGGGCGGATCGCTTCCAGCTTCACCCACACTGCCACCGGCATGTGCATGGGTCTGCGGCAGTACAGCTACGCAGGCGCTCTGGTGGCCCTTATCCACGGCCTCGACGATGAGAACTTTCTGGCGCCCGGCGCGTGAGTGAGGCAGGAATCCGTGTACCCCGTTCTTGGTCTGCACTCCCTCTTCTTCGACGGGAAGATGTTTGATCAGCTTAGCCAGGCCACCGGACGAACGGTGCTCGCCCCTGACCACCGCGGTCAGGGCACGCGAAGCGCGGAAGAGCCCGGAACGGTGGATGAACTGGCAGGCGACGTCGTCGGGCTTCTGGACACTTTGCCCGCACCGGTTCACCTTGTCGGCTCCTCAATGGGGGCTTATGTGGCGATGATCGTCGCAGCCACTAAGCCGGAACGGGTCCGGACCTGTACCCTTTCCGCCGCCACTGCCGATGCCGAGCAGCGCCCAGAAAAGTTCGACGGACTGGTCGCACAGCTGCGGGACAAGGGGCCGGCGGCCATAGTGGAGCAGATCGGTGCCACCATGTTTGGCAACTGGTTTCTTCGCCAAGGCGACGCTGCCCGAGACTACTGGTTGGAACACTTTGCCAGTTTGGATACCGGTGTGGGCACTGCTGCGGAGAAGGTCTTCCGCCGTCGGGAACTGTGGGCCGAGGTCTTGAGCATCCGATCGCCCCTGCTGCTGCTGGCGGGTAGGCAGGACACGGCAAAGTCACCTGCCGATATGGAACGAATCAGTGAGCGGACGGGTGCCTCGGCGCCGATAGTCTTCGAGAAGTCAGGGCACACGCCGTTCGTTGAGCAGCCGACCGAAGTAGCTGATGTGCTGGCGAAATTCTGGCAGCACCATGAAGAGAGAAGGTAGGACATCAAATGTCTGATGCGGAATTGGTACTGGAGCCTGAGCCGGACATAGGGGAGGGCCAGCCGGCGGTGCTGACAGGCTCAGGCCTGCTGCAAGGGGGACGCTGCCGCGCCTGCGCAGCACACAGCTTCCCGCGCGCTTATGTGTGTCACCGATGCCATGCAAGCGACATCGAAATCATTGAACTTCCAGCGGACGGGACTCTTTATTCCTGGACCACCGTTCACATCTCCCCCGCCTTTGAGACCCCGTACACCCTCGGGTATGTCGACCTGCTGCCTGACCTGCGGGTTTTCGCACAGGTGCTGGTGACGGATGAGCGACTGGCCTGTAATCTGCCGGTCACCGTACGCACGACCCAGCAGAGCCCCACAGGATGGGCATTCGTGGAGAAAGAAGGTGAGCTGTCATGACGACGACTACCACCGGAAATGCTGCTTCTGTGGTCAGTGGTGCAATGATCCGCATGGGCAAGCACCGCGAGTCCTCGTATTCGGGACTGGCGGTCCCGGCTGTACGGAGAGCACTCCGTGACGCAGGAATCGAGAAGTCAGAGCTCGACGCCGTCTTCTGCGGCCACGCTTTCGGTGGGATGCTCACTGGTCAGCGCATCCTGAAGGAGCTTGGGGTCGGGCACATCCCCGTGACTAATGTGGACAACGCCTGTTCCGGCGGAGCCACTGCCGTGCACCTGGCAGTGCAGGCAGTGCAGGAGGGCAGAGCTGAGATTGCGCTCGCCATCGGTGTCGACAAGCTCACCCAGTTCGGAGGAGGCACCCTGCCGCTGGTCCAGGAGGACCCTGAGGTGCAGAACGGTGTGGTGATGCCTGCCATCTACGCCATGCGGGCGCAGCGTTTTCTGCATGAGAGAAAAGCTACTGTGTCAGATTTGGCCGCAGTGAGCGTCAAGGCACGCCGCCATGGCGCAGCCAACCCCTATGCGCAGTTCCAGTCGGAGGTCACCGAGGCGGACGTGCTCAATTCGCGTCCCATCTCGGACCCCTTGACCCTGATGCAGTGCTGCCCCACCGGCGACGGCGCAGCGGCGGTGATCGTCATGGCCGAGGGTGTTCGCCGACGCCGAGGGCAGAAGGGAATGCGGACTGTGGCCTCGGTGCTGCACTCTGGGCAGTTCGAAGCCGGGTTCCGGAATATGTTGCGCCCGGAGATCTCCCGAGCCTCGGCGCAGGAGGCCTATGAACAGGCTGGCGGCGGTAGCGAGGATATTGATGTCATCGAGCTCCATGACGCCTTCAGCATTGCTGAACTCATCTACTACGAGGCGCTGGGGATCTCTCCCGACGGTGAAGCAGTCTCTTGGCTGCGTCAGGGCAGGACCACCTACGGCGGGGATGTGGTGGTCAATCCCTCCGGCGGCCTGCTGTCCAAAGGACACCCAGTGGGCGCCAGTGGAGTCGCCCAGGTGGTCGAAGCCTTGTGGCACTTGGAAGACCGTGCCGGCGCGCGCCAAGTCGAAGGAGCCCGGCGGGCCCTGACCCATGTCACTGGAGGAGGCATCGCCGGCTTGGACCACGGCGCCTGCACTGTCCACATCTTCGAAAGGAACGCATGAATCCCAGTTCTCCGGGCGCACTGCTCGACGGTGTGCGCATCGTCGACCTGACGACCTTCCTCTCTGGGCCTTTCGGTACCCAGATGCTTGCCGATGCCGGTGCGGATGTGATCAAGGTAGAGCCCCTGCAGGGCGACTCGAGTCGGAGCATTCCGCCGCATTTTGTCGGCGAGGATAGTGCATACTATCTGGCCAATAACCGCTCCAAACGTTCTATCGCTATCGACGCCAAGGACCCCGAGGGATTATCTGCCATCAGGAAGCTGATCGAGACGGCTGACATCGTCATCGAGAATTTCCGGCCGGGAGTCTGCCAGCGCCTGGGTCTTGATCCCGAAGAGATTCGGCGCGAGCGTCCAGAGCTTGTTTGGGCTTCGATCAGCGGCTTCGGACAGACCGGACCATGGAAGGACAAGCCTGCCTACGACATGATCGTCCAGGCGCTCTCCGGAGTGATGAGTTTGACTGGAGAGCGGGATGAAGATCGCCCTGCCGTTCGGCTGGGCATCCCGGTCGGGGATCTGGTCGCCGGTATGTTCGCAGCGTTCGGAAGTCTGGCATCCTATATTCGCAGACTGCGCACCGGGAAGGGCGCGCACATCGACGTCTCGATGCTGGACGGTCAGCTGGTGATGACCAGTTACCAGGCGGTCTACGCCATGCTCAGTGGTGTCACTCCCGGCCGTCAGGGCGCGGGCCACGATTCGATCCCCACATACCGATCTTTCCGCGCCGGAGACCGCCGGGAGTTCGTGATCACGGCAAACACGGACCGGATGTGGGAAGGTCTGTGCCGAGTGTTGGGCCGCGAGGACCTGATCACCGATTCACGGTTCCTCTCGGCAGCGGAGCGTCTTCGGAACAAGCTTGAGCTCTGGGAGATTCTGGAAGCTGAATTCACCACGAGCGACGCCGCGACCTGGGTCGACCGACTGGAGGCTGAGCGTGTTCCCTGCGGCCTGATCAAAACGGTGACTGAAGCACTTGAAGATGGGCGCATCGCCGGCCGGGAGATGGTAGTGCAGCTGGATGACCCGCAGGGCCGATCTGTAAAGGTGGTGGGCAATCCTGTTCGGCTGATGGAGTCTGGCGGATATGAGCCTCAGGGCTACTCCTACCCACCGCAGTTGGGTGAGCACTCCGAGGCTCTGTTGCGAGAAGTAGGAATTGATGAGCAGAGCATAACAAGCTTGCGGGAGCGTGGCGTGATCGGCGTGCCGTCAGCCACTGAAGGGCGCTGCGGGTGAGAAGGGAGACGCTTTCTCTCGGACAGGTGCAGACCCGGGTCTGCACCTGGGGTGAGCCGGGAAATCTTCCTGTGATAGCACTGCATTCAGCAGGGTTAGATGCGACCTCCTTAGAGAGATTTGCTGTCATTGCCGCAGCTTCCGACTATTTCGTCCTCGCCCCTGACCTTCGGGGCCATGGGGAGTCTGAGGCTGCCCCGCACCAGGTGTCGCTGGCTGACATGGCTGAGGACGTGGTGGACATGGCTCAGCAGTTTTCCCTCAAGCGTCCCCGGCTACTGGGCATTTCTCTGGGAGGAATCGTCGCTGGTCTCGTCGCGGCGGCTGCTCCGGAACGCTGGACCAACCTGACGGTGTTCTGCTCGCCGGATCAGGGGTATGAGACTTTCCGGGACCGAGCGGTGGCCACGGAGCAAGGGATGCAGTCACTGATGGAGGAGACGTTGCATCGGTGGTTCACTGAGGACGATATTAGAAGTCAGACCGACTTTGTAGTTTCTGCGCAGCAGACCCTCGCCCGGATGGATCCGGCATGCTGGGACGCGCTGTGGCGTGATTTTGCCGATTTCACAGGATGGCGAGCAGCATGTGCGCTTGACGTGCTGTGCGTCAGCGGAGGCAGCGACAAGTCCACCCCGCCGGAGAAAGTGGGTTTGATCGCTGACGTTCTTAAGGGCCGACATGTGACGATTTCTTCTGCTCCTCACCTGCTGTTGATCAGCCACGCCCAGCAGGCTTTCCATCTATGGCAGAAGTTTACCGAGCAGTGGTGTAGGAGTTCGGATCACTGCCTGTAGTATCCAACTCGGCCCATCTCACTGTTGTAGAGCGAGAGGCTACCGTGGAAGCGGCGGTCCGAATCAGGAGGTTTTGAATCCCCAACTTCGGGCAGACGGCTGGCACGCCACGAGTGTTCTTGGAAGTCTAGGAGCCGTTGCAGCCAGCTCTCGGTTTCTTGGCTTAGGCGTGGAGCAGACTATTGCAGCGATCGCGATCGCGGCTTCGGCCGCTTCTGGACTCAGGGGGAACTTTGGCACAATGGTGAAGCCCTTGCACGCTGGTGCGGCGGCGCGAACTGGAGTCATGGCAGCTCAGCTGGCGAGTTGCGGGGTCACTGGCGCGATCGGAGCATTAGAGGACTCATATGGATTCCTGGGGACTTTCGGGGGAAGCGGAATCTAGATCTTACGGTGCTAGACGCGTGTGGCCACGGTGGTGTCATACGGTGTTTGCAACGCTCTACTGAGAGTGAGTCGTTGTGCGCGTGAAGTTTTCCCAGGATGTTCGTGACCGGTTCATCGACATGGTCTGCCAGGGCGCCACTCTCGGTGATGCGGCAGTCGCTGTCGGCGGAACGGCGGGGTCCGGGAAGGGATGGTGGCCCCACACTGGGATGGTGAGACTCAGGCGCGGTAGACACCAAGGCGGCGGTATCGATGACCCCGCACCCGATGACGGAATGCCTGGCGGCAGGCTGCTGACCCTGGGGGATCGGATGGTGATCCAGCTCGGCCGCCGCCAGGGCATGTCTTATGCCGCGATCGGCGCCGAGATCGGACGCGATAAGTCCGTGGTCTACCGCGAAGTGGCCCGTAACAGCAGTCCCGACGGGGCCTACTACGCCCGCGTCGCCCATAC
Organism: Nesterenkonia ebinurensis; assembly: GCF_008711175.1. Taxonomy (GTDB): domain Bacteria; phylum Actinomycetota; class Actinomycetes; order Actinomycetales; family Micrococcaceae; genus Nesterenkonia; species Nesterenkonia ebinurensis. The sequence goes on along the minus strand of NZ_VWNF01000021.1, from coordinate 252,286 downwards.
CCGCACCCATCAGCGCCGGCACCGCCCGAAACCTTTCACTCTGGCCGAAAACACGCGCCTGTGCCAAGTGATCGAGGAATGGATGGACGAGGGCTGGTCGCCGAAGCTGATCTCGGTAATGCTTCCGATCGTCTTCGGCGACGATCAGACTATGAGGGTGAGCCACGAGACGATCTACCAAGCCCTCTACGTGCAGACCCGCGGGAACCTGCGAGCCGATCTGCACCAGAGGCTCTCCCTGAAACGCCGCTCCCGGGTCTCTAAGTCCGCCCCAAGAGTGAGCAACAGCCCGTTCAAGGAAGCGTTCAAGATCAGCCAGCGGCCGGCCGAGGTCGCAGATCGGGCAGTGCCCGGGCACTGGGAAGGCGACCTGATCATTGGTGGCGGAAACCACTCGGCGATCGGCACCTTGGTCGAGCGTGCCAGCCGGTTCACGATCCTGCTGCACCTGCCCGGCAAATACAACGCGGATGTGGTCGCTCAGGCGATGATCACCGCGATGCGAGACCTGCCGGCACATCTGCGGCGGTCGGTGACCTGGGATCGCGGTAGCGAGCTGGCCCGCTACGAGAAGATCCAGCTCGCCCTGGATGCCCAAGTATTCTTCTGCGATCCTCACTCGCCCTGGCAACGGGGAACAAACGAGAACACCAACCAGCTACTCCGACACTGGTTCGCCAAAGGCAGCGACCTCACCGGCTACACCGCCACCGACCTGCGCCGCATCCAAGACACGCTCAACCGCAGACCCCGACCGACCCTAGATCTGCACACCCCGGCCAACCGACTGGCCCAATTCCTCCACACAGCAGCTTGAAACCCCCGAAGTTGCAAACACCACTTGACACCACCCACCCCTGGGAGGTCGAAACCGAATTCGGGCTCGCCATTAAACGATATCCATCTTGTGGCGCGACGCACCCAGCCATCGATGCAGCTATAGAGTTGCGGAACACGGTTGCCACTTCAGATATCGATGCGATAACGATCGGAGTCTCGCAACAGACTATGAGTTCGCGTCTTTACCGATCCCCGACAACTGAGTTGGAAGCCAAGTTTAGCCTCGAATTTTGTGTCGCCCATGCTCTCAGTCGAGGGAGGGTGAACCAGGCGGCGTTTGATGGATCTGCGTGGAAGGCACCTGAGGTGCCCGCACTGATGGAGAAGGTCCGTATCCAGGTTGACGATAGGGTGCGCCACAATAGTGAGTGGGGGCAGCAGTCACTGTTTATGCGAACCTAGAAAGATATGAAGCGTTAGTCGAGGTCGCAAAAGGTAAACCTGAATCTTGGCTGACCACCGATGAACTATGGGAGAAATTTGAGTCCTGTGTAAAACTGGTTCTTGGATCTGAGGTCGCAGTTACATCTTTCGAACTACTCCAAGGATTGCCGGAGTGTCCCTCAGTTGGGCGAACAGTACGATTGCTTAGGCCGTAGTGAAGGACTGCAAAAGAAAATTACGGAAGTTTCATTATGTTTTATAATTAAAGGATACCTAAAATATATTGCTGGAGTAGCTGCAGTGATTGCTAGCCTTATATTAGTAATATGTCGCGATTTTAAATATTAAGATTGGTCTCGATAAGACAGATTGGTGATCTGTAAGTGGTGCGCGAAGCATACGTATATGGTGGGGTGCGTACTCCATTTGGAAAGATTGCGGGTGCGTTGGCGGGGGTCCGGCCGGATGACCTGGCGACTATCGTGATCACGACGCTCATCGAGCGTGCCCCGGGCTTGAGTCTTGTGAGAGCTGGAGACGTCGTGGGCAAGGTCATCTTTGGCAACGCAAATGGGGCCGGTGAAGAGAACCGCAATGTTGCTCGAATGGCCTGGTTACTGGCTGGGGGATCCGTGAAAGTGCCAGGCGCTACCATCAACAGACTCTGTGGTTCGTCTCTAGATGCGGCAATTGCAGGGGTGAGAAAAGTGCTGCTTGGAGAGACTGACTTGGTATTGGTTGGCGGCGTCGAATCTATGTCCCGCGCCCCATAGGTGCTGCCGAAGCCTGAGCGGCCTTATCCATTGAGTAACGAGGAGTTGGTCGACAGTTCCTTGGGGTGGAGGTTGGTAAATCGCCGCATGCCTAAAGAATGGACCGTGTCACTCGTCCAGGCGACTGAGCAACTGCGCGAGAAGCACCGGATTACCCGAGATCGGCAGGACGAATTCGCCGTCAACTCGCACCGCCTGGCTACTATGGCATGGGACCAAGGCCACTATGACTCTCTAACGGTAAAGCTGGGCGGTGTGAAACTAAATCGAGACCAGACAATCCGCCCCGATACTACAATCGAGACGCTGGCAGAACTGCGAACGGCCTTGCGTAAGGACGGTACAACGGTGACGGCCGGGAATGCTTCTCCTTTGAATGATGGAGCTTCTGCGGCCTGGATTGGCTCGGGAAGAGCATCTGAAGTGCTGGGGACCAATCCGCAAGCACGAGTTGCAGGGTGGGCTGCCGCAGCCAACGAACCTCAATACTTCGGTTACGCACCTGTTGAGGCTGCCACTCGAGCATTGTCTAGAGCAGGCATCAACTGGCACGATGTGGGGGCCGTAGAGCTCAATGAAGCTTTTGCAGCACAGGCATTGGTCTGCCTAGACGCATGGGGATTTGGCACTGAGCACGACCCGAGCATTGTTAATGCCTGGGGTGGCGCGATTGCCATCGGCCATCCCCTGGGTGCGACTGGAACGCGAGTGCTGGCAACTCTTGCTCGCCGCATGGAGGTCTCGGGTGTGCAATGGGGGGTGGCACCCTCTGCATCGGAGTAGGCCAGGGCCTGGCCGTCGTGCTGGAGAACACCAACTGAGAGGAGCTGCCCCATGTCAGAGACCGTTGAGACTCCACAGGACGCGGTGGCGGCCGTGAGTGACGGCGCGACTGTCTTGATGGGGGGCTTCGGCAACGCCGGTCAGCCGATGGAACTCATCGACGCGCTGCTGGACTTTGGAGCTACGGATCTGACCGTGGTGAACAACAACGCCGGCCAGCAGGACGCCGGTCTAGCGTTGCTCATCAAGGAGCGTCGGGTGACCAAGATCATCTGCTCCTTCCCTCGGCAGTCTGACTCCTGGCACTTCGACGCCGCTTATCGTGCAGGAGAGATTGAACTCGAGCTGGTACCCCAGGGCAATCTAGGGGAGCGGCTGCGGGCTGCTGGTGCAGGCATCAGCGCGTTCTTCACTCCGACCGGCTACGGCACCGAGCTAGCGGAAGGGAAAAAACTTGGGAGATCAATGGCCGAAATTACGTACTGGAGCATCCGCTGCACGGTGATGTTGCGCTGATCAAGGCTTTGCGCGCAGACCGCGCAGGGAATTTGGTCTATCGGAAGACGTCACGGAACTTCGGTCCGATCATGGCTGCGGCGGCCGACCACACTGTGGTGCAGGTGGATGAGTTGGTCGAGACCGGCGAAATCGACCCCGAGACCGTGGTAACACCAGGAATCTATGTAGACACAATCACAGTCGTGCCTGCCGGAAGGAACGGACAATGAATATTACTACGCAGACTGTAGAGAAGCTGACTCGGCAGGACTTGGCTGCCAAGGTCGCAGCGGATATTGCCCCGGGATCATACGTGAACCTCGGCATCGGCCAGCCCACCATGGTCGCCGACTATCTGACTCCCGAGCAGGACGTCACAATCCATACCGAAAACGGGATGCTCGGCACGGGCCGGGCAGCTGCCGTGGATGAGATCGACGAGGATCTGATCAACGCTGGCAAGATCCCGTGACCGAGACTCCTGGTGCCAGCTACTTCCACCACGCGGACTCTTTTGCGATGATGCGTGGCGGGCACCTGGACGTCTGCGTTCTCGGAGCTTTCCAAGTGTCTGCTGCCGGGGATCTGGCGAACTGGTCCACTAGCGCTCCTGACGCGATCCCTGCCGTGGGCGGTGCGATGGACTTAGCGATCGGTGCCAAGGAGACCTGGGTGATGATGAGCCTCTTCGCCAAAGACGGCACCCCGAAGATCGTCCCTGAGCTCACCTACCCGGTCACCGGCCTGGCGTGCGTCACCCGCATCTACACCGACCACGGTGCCTTTCACCTCACCAGCGACGGCCTGCGTCTCCAGCAACCCCACGGCCTGACCCGAGAAGCCCTCTGCACCCGCCTCGACGTAGGGCTGATGACCTCCTCCTGGGGGTCCTCAGGATGAGGGGGTGGTGTTCGGCTCCAGCTGGGGCTGGGCGTCGTCGTTGGCTGCTTCCACGTTCTGCCGGGCGGCACTGGCAGCCTTGGGGCGTTCGTGGGCGCGGGCGTGGTGCTCCAGCCTCACCGTCCACACCTCGCCGGGCTCCATGAGCTTGTGCTTGCCCTCCACATTGACATCGATCGGCTCCGCGGAACCCTCCGAGAGGTTCAGGGTCACGTGGTTGTGGTTGATCCGCACCAGGATCGGCTGGTTGCGGTAGCGCATCCGGAAGGTCACCTCCGGCACCTCATCGGGCAGCAGCGGGTGCAGCCACAGCGCATCCGCGCGGGTCTCCACCCCGCCGTAGCAGCGCAGCACCATGTCCACTGTCCCAGCCATCGCGCCCAGGTGGATGCCCTCACGGGTAGTCCCGCCCTGGGTGTCCGAAAGATCAGCCTCCAGGGCCTCCTTGAACAGGTTCCAGGATCCCGCCCGGTCATAGCGAGCCGCCACCCAGCCGTGCACCACCCGGGAGAGGGTGGACCCGTGCGATGACCGCGCCAGGTAGTACTCGATGGTGCGGCTGAAGTCCTCATCAGTGAGCTCATAGCCCATATGCGCCAGGGTCTGGATCAGCTCCTCGGAGCTGAACAGGTAGCAGAGCATGAGCACATCGGCCTGCTTGGAGAGCTTGTATCGGTTGGTGGCATCGCCCTCGGCCTGCAGGATCAAATCCAGGCGGCCGATATTGCCGTACTTGGTCTTATAGCCCTCCCAGTCGAACTCCAGCAGATCCTCGTAGCCCTCGAACTGGCTGATGATCCCGTCTTCGTGGAAAGGCACCTGCAGCCGGGCCGAAATATGCTCCCAGTGGTCCAGCTCATCTTCGAAAATGTCCAGCCACTCGCTCAGCGGATCATCCCGGGAATCCAGCTCCCGCACCAGCCGGGCGGTGTGCCGCAGCATCCAGGAGGTCAGCACATTGGTGTATGCATTGTTCTTCAGTCCAGAACCAGGGGCCTCCGGGTAGCCGTCGTGGTACTCATCCGGGCCCATCACCCCCTCGATGTGGTATCTGTCCGCCGCGGCGTCGTACTGGGTCATCGACACGAAGAACCGGCTGATCTCTACCAGTATCTCCGCGCCGTAGTCAGACAGGAAGGTGTAGTCCTGGGTGGCCTCAAAGTACTGCAGCACCGAGTACGCGATCGCTAAGGAGACGTGCCGCTGCCGGTGCGAATGATCCGGCATCCACATCTGGCTGCGCGGGTTCCACAGCTCGCTGGGGGTCTCCTCCCGCCCGTCGGAACCGGCCTGCCAGGGGAACATGGCCCCGGCATAGCCCTCAGTGCGCGCCGTAGCCCGCGCCTCGCCCAGTCGGCGGAACCGGTACATCAGGATCCCGCGGGTCAGTTCCGGGCGGCGCAGGGTCAGCATGGGGTACATGAACAGCTCATCCCAGAACAGGTGCCCACGGTAGCCCTCCCCAGAGAGCCCGCGGGCCGGCAGCGAGGCGTCCAGATCCCGCCGGGCGCCGAAGGCAGTCTGCAGCACGTGGAAAGTGTGCAGGTTCAGAGCCAGCTGCTGGCGGGAGTGCCCGGAGCCGATAGAGACGGCGAACCGGTGCCAGAGCGCGCCCCACATCTCCTCGTGGTAGGTGAGCATCTGCCGAAACCCGGTGGCCCGCTGCACCCGCTTTACCGCGTTGTGCCACACCGTAGAGATGGCATGGTCATGAGAGTTCGACGCCGCGGCGATCTTCTCGATGCGCACCGGCTCCCCCTTTGCCAGGTGCAGTGAGATATCGTGGCCGGCCACCAGGTCCGATTCCATCACCGGACGGCGCATCGGGGCGGTCTTGGTCAGCACCCGGGTGCGAGTGGCCACTGCGATCTGCACCTTGGACTGGTTGGTCTGGGTCTCCAGCAGCACGGTCTCGCCGTCCACCTCCCGGGAGTCCAACGCCTCTAAGTGGTTGCCGGCCAGCTCACGGTCGGCGGCCACATTCCGGTTGGCCACTCGGCCTTCGATCATCGAGCGGACGTTGATGTTGCCCGACCAGTTCTCCGCCTCAATCTTGATCTCCATGGCCGCCAGGTGCACCCCGGCCAGGGTCTGGAACTGGCGGAAGGTGACCTTGGTGCGCCGCCCGTGCAGGTCCTGGTAGCGGGCCACCCGGGTGACCAGTCCGCGGCGCATATCCAGCTCCTGGTAGTAGTCGAGCAGCTCCGGGGAGCCGGGCAGCAGCGGGTTGCCGGCCTCCGGGGTGATCTGCACATAGGTCCAGTCCGGAATGTTGACCATATGCTCGGTCTCCACCGTCTTGCCCATGATGTCGGTGTTCAGCCGGTTGAACACCCCGGCAATGTAGTTGCCCGGGTAGTGGGTGGCATCCGCAGAGGTGCCCGGATAGTTGGCCCGGGTGCCCCAGTAGCCGTTGGCCATATGGCAGAGCACCTCACGAGTGGGCTCCTGGAGCGGCTCGAAGGAGTCGTAGCTGAGCACCCAGTTGGGGTCATAAGGGCGGGTAGTGCGGGTGTGCAGTCGGGCCACCGAGAGGTCGGTGACCACTATATCGGCCCCTCCCTCCTTGAGCCGGCGCGGATCATCGCCACGATTCAGGCCCACCACCATGCCGAAGTCCCCGGCCCGCCCGGCCTGCACCCCGGAGACCGCATCTTCAATGACGATCGCATCCTGTGGCTCCACGCCCAGCTGGGTGGAGGCGTGCAAGAACATATCCGGGTTCGGTTTGCCCGGCAGGTTCAGCTGCAGGGCATCAGTGCCGTCGACAATGATGTCGAAGGCCTCCAGCAGATCCGCCCGGCGCAGCACCTCCCGGCCATTGCGGGAGGAGGTCACCAGAGCGGTGAGGATCCCATCGGTGCGCAGCTGCTCCATCAGCTCCACGGTGGTGTGAAAAACTTCGACGCCGTCCCGGTTCAGCACAGACTCGAAATAGCCCTGTTTGCGGGCGGCCAGACCGCAGACGGTCAGCTGCTCAGGGCCGTCGCCCAGCTGACCTTCCGGTATATGCAGTCCGCGGGCGCGCAGCATGGAGCGCACACCCTCCTCCCGTGGCCGGCCATCCACATAGTTGAGGTAGTCCTCCTCGGTGAACTCCGGCTGAGAGGCACCGGCAATCTCAGCCAGGGCGGCGTCGAACAGTTCCTTCCAGGCGGTGGAGTGCACGCTTGCGGTATCGGTGACCACCCCGTCCATATCGAAGAGCACGGCACGGAAGTGGCGCAGTGCGTGCCGCTTGGCCTCGGCGCTGTGGCGGAAGGGGTTCTCGAACGGGTGCATCGCTACCTCACGGTCTTCGCTGGGTCGAGGACTTTCAGGGGGTTCAGCTGGAGCACTTCGCTGTGCACGCGCACCCCATATTAGGCCGTGTGTATGTCATCACCATAAAGAACTCTGCATTTCGGCGATGTGTCAGTGCTTGTCCCGCTGGTGGCGCCTCCCTGACGTAGCCCGTATAGCCGCTCCGTGTCTGCACGGGGCCCAACGTCAGAGCCCCTGTCGCCGCCGCTCTCGGCCGACAAGGCGATGCCGGCCTTCGGGCCTTAAAGTCGGCGCGCCACTGCGCTCGCGCCTCAGAATCAGTTAGGGCGTTGTAACGTTGAGCACATGCCGCGCCGCTCCAGTGTTGAACTGACCTTCCGCGAGGTCACCGGCACCTCGCGGGAAACCACGGTGGCCGCCGGCGTCATCGTGGACTGGATCGATAAGACCGCCTATGCCTGCGCTGCCAGCTGGAGTAGGGCACAGTGCGTGACCGCTTATGTGGGGAACATGCACTTCACCGTGCCGGTGCCGCGCGACACCCCGGTGACCGTGCAGGCCCGAGTGGTGCACACCGGGCGCACCAGCATCCACGTGCAGACCCGGGTGCTCATCAAGAAGGAGGACGGGGGTTGGCAGACATGCACTGAGTGCTTCATGATCTATGTGGCCATCGGGCCCGACGGCGAACCTATGGAAGTGCCGCCGTTTGAGCCCAAGACCGAACTGCAGGCCCGCCGGGATGTAGACGCCGCCCGGCGTATGGACTATCGCAAACAGGTAGAGGAGACCATCCAGTCGTTGCCGGAATCCTTCGGCTCATCCGAGGCGTTGACCCTGCGTTTCCTGGTCCAGACCGATGAGCGCTACCCGGATGGCCGAATCCGTGGTGGCGCGGTGATGAAATGGATCGACCAGGCCGCCGAAATCTGCGCGGAACGCTACTGCGGCTATGACGTGCTCACTGTGCTCTCTGGAGGGGTGCGGTTCTACCGGCCCATCACCATCGGTGACCTGGTGGAGGTAGACGCTCGGCTGGTGCTCACCGGCTCCAAATCCATGCACGTGCTGGTCAGGGTGCGTGCCGGGGAGCGCTGGGAGCGCCACCCCGAGGTGGTGGCCTACGGGCTGCCGGTGATGGTCTCCCCCGACGGCACCGGGGCCGCCCGGCGAATTGTGCGCTGGGAGCCGATCAGCGAAGAGGACCACGAAGTGGCCGAGAAAGCACGCCGTATCCGGGACCTGCGCAACGCCACCCTGCTGACCCCCTCGCCCTACACCGGGCCTCATGAAGGTGTGGTGGACATGGAGACAGTCGGCAAGTAGTCAGGTAGTTTAGTGCCTATGAGCGATCAGCCAGGACAGCAGGACCCGAACGGAAATTCTTACAACCCACCGCCCAACCAGCCTGTCCCGAGCGATTCCCCGCAGGGCGCACCCCAGTGGCAGTACCCGCAGGACGCACCGCATGCTGAGTCCGCTGGCCAGGGATGGGGCCCCGGCCAGCCCTACCAGCAGACCTACCCGCCGCAGGGCGGATACCCCGGCCAGCAACAGCCCTACCCGGGGCAGCAGGGCGCCCAGCCCTACCAGCAGCCCAGCTATCAGCCCCAGGGCAGTCAGGGCGGGGGAGCACCGGCTAAGCCCAAGAAGGGCAAAGCCCCCACCGTGCTCACCGTAATCGGTGCGCTCAGCCTGGTGGTTGGCATCGTGCTGCTGATTGTGGGTGGACTGCTGTTCTGGCGAGCACTGCCCACCGATGTGCTCGACAGCAGCGGAAATCCCGGTCCGGATGCCATCGGCTACGCCGAGGCCGGGCAATCCTTCACCGCCGACCTGGACTCCAGCAGCAGCTACACCTTCTTCGGCGCCTACCCCAGTGGCGGTGGGGGAAGCTTTGAGGGCGGCCCCAACATCACCGCCCCCTCCGGGGAGCAGGAGATCGCCAACTGGGCCCAGGTGGACGCCTGGGTGGAGCAGGGCGGAACCACAGCAGAATCCGTCTGGACCTTCAGCCCTGAGGAGTCCGGCGAATACACCATCGAGACTCCGCCGGCCACCGGTGAGATCACCGTGATCCTGGCCGAGGGCGGCGAAGTCGGCGGATTCATCGGCAACATCATGGGCACCATCGGCGCCTTCCTGGTGGGCGGATTCCTGGCCTTCGTAGGCCTGGTGCTGCTGATCATCGGCATCATCATGGGTGTTTCCCGCCGCAAGAAGGCCAAGAAAGCCCGACAGAACGGCTCCGGCGGCCAGCAGCCTCAGTACCAGGGCTACCAGTATGGCCAGTACGGTCCGCAGGGCTACCAGCAGAGCACGACGCCGCCTGCCCCGCAGTACGGAGCAGGGGCACCTCATCTGTCCTCGCCCGAACCGGGTGCACCGGGGCAGCAGCAGTCTTATTATCAGCAGCCTTCGGCTGAGTCGTACCAGCAGCCGCCCTCAGCGCCCTCTGCGGAGTCCTTCCAGCAGGCACCTTCTGCCGAGTCTGCTCAGGACGGTGACCAGCCCCAGCAGCCGCAGCAGTGGGCACCGGGTCAGAATCAGCAGCCCGGACAGCCTGGCCCGCAGGGCAAGCCCGGCCAGCAGCAGCAGGGCCCCGAGTCCTACCAGTAAGACTCAGCTGAGCCCTGGCAGCCTGGCTCATCCTCAGGGTGGATGCCTGGTGAGGTGCAGATTCATTAGGCTGGGGCTCAATGAGTCAGCAACCACCCCCTGTGCCGAATCCCTATGGCCCCGTCCCCGGTGAAAGGCCAGCCCGTCCGCCACTGAGCGGCCCACCACCGGGCTGGAAACCGGGTGACCCCCTCTTCGGAGAGCAGCGGCCAGTAACGCAGGCATACTCCGGCCCGCCTCCGGGGAGGGGCCGGAGTCCGCGCAAGCGGCAGCAGGACTCTGACCCGGGAAAGTTCACCTGGTGGGACCTCGGCGCCACACTGTTCTATGTGGTGGGCTTCCTCACCGGGCTGATCAGCTTCCTGGTGCTGCTGCCGCCCATCAACACCCTTATGACAGGGAACGAGGTCCAGCAGCAGCAGGGCATGTTCGCCATCAACGCGATTAGCTACGGGGTGCTGGGTGCTATCACCTTGGTCCTGTCCGCAGCGGCCCTATGGCGCTCCATCAAGGCCTTCGCCTACCTGTGGTGGCTCAAACTGCTGCTGGTGCCCTTCGCCTGGTTCGCCACCCTGCTGCTGAACTTTGTGCTGATCGTCGTGATGCTGGGAGCCGACCCGCAGACCTCCGAGAACCAGGTGGCCATCGACGCCATGCTGCAGGCCGTGCCGTTCATGGCTGCTGTAGCGGTCATCGCAGTACTGGGCCCCTATGTGGAGGAGTACTTCTTCCGGCACCTGCTCATCGGCAAGCTCTCCCGCTATATCAATGTGTGGATCTGCGGTGCCGTCTCAGTGATCGCCTTCCCGCTGCTGCACTTCATCCCCGCCCTCTTCGGACTGGCTGATGACCTCACTCTGGTGGCCGTGGTGCCCTACCTCACCATGGGCATCCTGATCACTGTGGGCTATATCGTCACCGGCCGGAACCTGTTCTACGCCTGGGTGCTGCATTTCTTCAACAACTTCATGTCCCTGTTAGTCAGCTACTTTGTACTGCCTTGGGCTGAAGATTTCGAGCAGCAGTACCAGGGGCTCTTCTGGCTGACTAGCATGATCGGGTGAAGAAAGCCGCCGGGCTGCCTCCCAGCCAGGATCCTCGCCCGCTGCCACGGCAAATACTGACGCTGGCAGTGCCCGCCCTGGGCGCCCTGGTGGCTGAGCCGCTGTTCCTGATGGCTGATACCGCCATCATCGGCTGGCTGGGCACCTCCGAGCTGGCCGGAGCCGCCCTGGGCGTGACGGTGATGCACACCGTGGTGGGTCTGATGATCTTCCTGGCCTACTCCACCACCCCGGCAGTGGCACGGTATGTGGGGGCGGGGAAGATCGCCAAAGCGCTGGCCGCCGGCCGTGACGGCATCTGGCTGGCCCTAGGCCTGGGCATAGTACTGGCCCTGGCCGGGCTGGCCGGCGGAGAACGTATGCTGCAGGCAATCGGCAGCGCCGGGGAGATTCACCCGCATGCTCTGGACTATCTGCTCTGGTCGCTGCCCGGACTGCCGGCCATGCTGCTGGTCTTTGCCGCCGTCGGTGCCCTGCGCGGCTTCCAGGACACCAAGACCCCGCTGATAGTGGCTGCAGTCGGCTTCGGCGGCAATGCGCTGCTCAACCTCATCCTGGTCCATCCATTCGGGCTCGGGGTGGCTGGGGCGGCCATCGGCACCTCAGCGGCGCAGTGGGGTATGGCCATCACCTATTTGGCAATCCTGATCCCCCGGATGCGCAGAGCGTCAGTGCAGCTCGGCCCGGACCCGCTGGCCCTGCGCAATACGGCGCGGGTGGGCGGCTGGATGTTCCTGCGCACCGTCACACTGCGTGCGGCTCTGGTGGCCACCGTCATCGTCGCTACTGATCTGGGACCCGAGACCTTGGCTGCGCATCAGGTGGCCTTCGCCTTCTTCTCCACCCTGGCGTTTGTGCTCGATGCTCTGGCCATCGCAGCCCAGGCCCTGATCGGCCGGGAACTGGGGGCCTCCCGGGAGGCCCAGGCCCGCCAGATGACCCGCACTATGGTGTGGTGGGGGATCGGCTTCGGCGCAGTGGTCGGCGCCCTCACCGCGATTGCTGCTCCCTGGGCCCCGCATCTGTTCACCCCGGACCCGCAGGTGGCGCAGATGATCACTGTGGCACTGTTCGTCCTGGCCGCAGCCCAGCCCCTGGCCGGATACGTGTTCGTGCTCGACGGGGTGCTCATGGGAGCCGGCGACGTCCGGTATCTGGCCCTGGCCGGTGTGGTCAACCTGGCCATCTACCTTCCAGCCCTGCTCTGGATCATCAGCACCGGAACCAGCGGCACCGAATCCATCCTGTGGCTCTGGCTGGCCTTCGCCCTACTGTTCATGGCCGCCCGCGCCCTCACCTTGGGTCTGCGCACCCACGGCAGCAAGCGGTGGATGGTGCTGGGCGAAACCCGATAAACTCAGCTCTGTGCCAGTGACCCGCATTCAACCTCAGACCGCCGCAGCCCTGGTCCGCCCCGCCTGGGTGCGCACCGGTGTCACCGCCGTCTTCGCCGCCTTCACCATCTTCTGGACCGACGACACCATGACAGTGGCCCGAATAGCCCTGGCAGCCTTCTTCATCCTGGCCGCCACCGCAGTCTGGGACTATGTGAAGACCGAGGAGGTCCCCCCGGCGATGACCGGGGCTATGGCCCTGGGCTCAGCCACCTGGGTCTTCGCCGGAATCGCTGCGATCTTCGCCACCTCTACCGCGGTCCTGGCCATCATCGCCGGTATCGGGTTCGCCCTCATGGGCGCCTGTGAGCTCTACGGGGCACTGAAGGTCCGCACCGAGTTTGTGCCCTCTCGAGACCATGTGATTCTCGGTGTGGTGGGCATTCTCACCGGCATTGGGTTGTTCCTGGGCGCCGGGTTGGACCCGCACGGCATACTGGGCATCTCCGGAACCGGAGTGATCATCATGGCAGTGCTGCTGGGTATCAGCGCAGCCGGCCTCACCCATGACTCCCGCAGGACCAACTAGATACGAAGTAACTTCTACAGGGCGTAGAATAACGACGACGCCACATCAGAACTTTCAAAGGAAACTCACCCACGTGCCCAAGGACCCGCAGCAGCGCCGCTCTGTGCTGGAGACGGTGAAGGCACCGCTGATCTTCTCCTTCGCCCTAGCCTTTGTGGCCGGGTTTGTCACCCTGATTGTCTCCTCCGGAGGATCAGACAATCCCCGGGTGGACCATGATTCCGCTGAGTTGAACAACCCGATCAACTTAGCCCTGCTGGCCTTCGGCATCGCGTTCATCGCCAGCCTGCTGATCGTCTCGATGCTGCAGCTGGCCTCCCGGGATAACCCTGAAGAGCTCTCTCAGGGCTCAGGCGTAAACCGGAACTCCGAGGAGCTCTACCGTCAGCAGGTTGCCCAGCGCCGCGAGAAGGCCCGCCGCGAAAGGGCCGAGCAGGAACGCACAGAGCCGGAGGCCCGCCAGGATGATCCTGACGAGCCTCCTTACGGCCAGCGAGCCGGCTAACTCTTCTCCTTAGACTTCTTCTTCTGGCGCTTGCCCATCAACTCAGCGCGCATCCGATCCCGGAACTCCTTGGCGGCGATCGCCGAGGCGGAGGTGGGCCGGTTCAGCTGGTCAGCCTTCTCCGCAGCTGAGGGCTTGGTCAGCCGGCGTGCGGACTTCCCGGGTGAGCCGGCGGCGTCGTAGTCTTCCCTGCTGCTCTTCTTGGCAGCCTGGCGGGCTCGGTAAGCCCGCACATGGGCCCGGTTGGCACAGTTGCCGAAATCGCAGAACAGCTTGGAGCGGTTCCGGGTCAGGTCCACAATTGCGGCCTCGCAGTCATCCCCGCGGCAGATTCGCAGCCGGCCGGTCTCCTCATGGGTCACCAGATGAGCCAGGGCGGCAGCAACAGTTGCGGTCATGACATCATTGACCTGGTCCGAGACGGGGATCGGGCGCTCGCGGAAGGCCGTCTCCCCCTCCTCCACAGCCACCAGCCGGGTGCCCACACCCTCCAACAGTGAGTTGGCCAGGGCCAACTGGGCCGGCTCGGTGATCGGAGCCGACTTCCAGACTGTGTGCAGCTGCTCGCGCAGCTGCCGCACCTTCTCCAGCTGTTTGCGGTTAGCCTTGCTGGTAGGCCACTCTAACTCCGGCTCACGGTCAGCCAGGTAGGACTTCAGCCCCTCCACCGAGTCCAGAGTGTCTGGGGTGGTTTTTGCGCTCTTGAGCCCGGCGGCCGTGTTGATCAGATCAGCGGCCGCTGTAAGAGCACGATTGACTTCAGCGTTGAACATGCAGTTTCTCCTGCCAGATATGGTGCGTGCCTTCATGCTGGAACGGCAGCTGAAGGCGTAGTGGGTGCAACGTTGAGCGGCACTCAACACCGTCGTCTGGTTCGACAACAGTGTCGGTGGCTCAGCAATCCCAGTGTAGCCCTAAACAGCGCTGACCTGGACAGAAGCGGTCTGAGCAGGGTAAACGGCCCTCATGCGGGTCAGCTCAGATGTGACCCAGCAGCTGAAGGATGGGCTTAAAACTCAGCTGTCCATCTGATAAGTCTGGAGTGTGAGCAGCATCCGGAGACCAGGCCGCGCACGGAGGCTTGCCGCCACCGTGGCCCAGGAGGAGGCCGCCCACCCGAGCAGCACCACACAGCAGCAGGTGCAGAGCCAGGCCCGCCTGCAGGTAATGGTGGAGTCCCGGGCCATCTGGTCCGCCCTGGGCGGGGGACTGCTGGGGCTGGTCATCGGCCTAGTGGTGTTCTACCAGCAGCGCCCCTCATTGGCAGGGGATGACTCCATTCAGTTCTATGGGTCCATCATCGGGGGGATCACCGCCGGGGTGGCATTCCTGTTGGGCTATTCGCTCAACGCCCGGATGGCGAACATCTGGCTGGGACAGCGACCAAGGCTGCGCCAGCTCATCGATACCCTGGCCCTGCTGGTGGTGCACTCCTCCATCGCGGTGATGGGCACTTTGGGCATCTTCCGGGTCTTCCAGGAGGCGTTCATCGGGCTGACCGTGGACCATGTGGCAAGCTCGGTGCTGGTGGCCATTGTGGGTGGAGTAGCGGCCTATTTCAGCTTCAACTCCGGGGCCAGGATCACCGCCTTCAGCCTCTCCACCCTGCTGGCGATCTTTATGGCCTCAGGTGTGCTGGTCTCGATGATCTTCGCCGAGAACCCTTTCTGGTGGCATGTGATGTTCTCCGAGCTGGGCACCGGCCAGGCTGGGCTGACCAGCTTCTGGACCTTCAACACCACCCTGGTGGTCTCTGGGGTCATCATCACCACACTCACCGCGTTCATCGCCCGAGACCTGGAGATCTGGGGTGAGTTCGAACGCCACCGGGTGGCTCAGCGACTGGCCGAACGTGCCGAGACGCGGCGCAAGTCCAGCGGCCGGGTCCCGTTACGGATCCGGATGGCCAATGCGTTCTCCGGGCACTTCCGCACCCCGCGGATCATGGTGGTGCGAGTGGCGATGATCGTCATGGGACTCTCTCTGGCAGCAGTAGGACTGATCCCGATCAGCTTGCACCACGATCTGCACACCCTGGTCACTGCAATGTTCGGGCTCAGCTTCCTGTTTATCCTGCTGGCTGTGCCCTATCTGTTGCCCGGGTTCCCGCGTTCGTTCTACCTACTGAGCTTTGTGGCCGCCTGCGGCTTAGTGTTCAGCTTTCTGCTCTGGCGGCCGATCGGCTACTGGAACCTCACCTCGCTGGAGCTGATCGGTGCGGCCATCCTGTTCGCCTGGCTGGTGGTGTTCATCCGCAATATCGCCGCCCTGGTGGAACGGGTCAAGCAGCTGGAGGCCGGATAGCCGTGTGGTTCTAGGGAGTGAGAGGGGACAGTTCGCGGGCCGCGGCGCGGTGCACGGCGGCGGTGAGCCGGTCCAGCGCGCCTGTGGTGGTGGACCAATGCTGCCAGTGCAGCTGGATGTCCTCCGCTCCGATCTCGGGGATCACCACCAAGTCCGGGTGCTCCCCGCTGAGCACACCTGATGGGAGCATCTGCTCTGGGATCATGCCCCAGCCCACCCCGTAGCCGACCGCAGCGTTGTAAGCCTGCACCGAGGGCAGCAGATGGGTGACCGTGGGGGTGGACACGCCAAGCCGGGAGAGAGCCGTGCGCTGGGTGGAGTCACGGATGCTGTAGTCGATCTGGGGCACCTGCTGCCAGACCACCGCCCCGTTGTCATCCCGGTGGCGGTCCAACAGCTCGGAGCTCGCCACCGGCCAGTACCGGATCACTCCCAGAGGTTCGGACCGGCAGCCGGTGACCGGAGCTGGGTTCTCGGTCACCGCGGCGGCCACTGTGCCGTTGCGCAGCAGTTCGTCAGTGTGCTGCTGGTCCTCGGCATGGACGCGAATCTCCACATCGTCCCAGGTGGCGGCCTCCTGCAGCACTCGGATGAACCAGCTGGCCAGCGAATCGGCGTTGATCGCCACCACCAGGGTGATCGTGGGCCGGAAATTCACTGAGGAGCCGCGGAAGCCCAGGCTGCGCCGGGCCTCATCCTCCAGCAGCACCGTCTGCCGGGCGATCCGCAGCAGCTGCTCTCCGGATTCGGTGGGCTGCACCGGGATGGTGCGAGTCAGCAGCACCTGCCCCACTTCTTTCTCCAATGCTTTGATCCGTTGCGAGAATGCAGAGCCGGAGATCCGCAGCAGGGCGGCGGCTGCCTCAAAGGTGCCCTCATCCACCGCCAGTACGAACGCCCTGAGATGATCCGTGTTCATCTGGCAACATTTCCTCCCTGTCCTGTCCCACTGGAGTGGGCGTCGTCGTGCTCTCTATCTGAAGCATATCTTCATTCAGTGAAGAATGATGAGCTGGTGCGGATGCCTGTCTCCACCACACAATTGAGTACATGTTCTCTGTGCTGCTTACCGGACTGCTGACCACCATGGCGCTGATCGTAGCCATCGGCCCGCAGAGTGCCTTCCTGCTGCGCCAGGGGCTGCGACGTGACCGGGTGGCAGTAGCCGCCTTCTGCTGCCTGATCGGTGACATTGTGCTGATCACCGCAGGGGTGGCCGGAGTGGGAGCCATCCTGGACTACGCTCCCTGGCTGCTGGATGTGATCCGTTGGCTCGGTGTGGTCTACCTGACCTGGTTCGCCGTGAAGTCTTTCCGTTCTGCCCTACGCCCGCAGAACACCGCGGTGCTCGCAGATGGGGACAACGACGACGTCGCGGGACCGCACTTCCCCGGCGGCGGCGGTGAGGTGCTCCCCGAATCGAAGACCTCCGAGACCCTGCACGTGGCAATGACCTCCGAACTGCCCGTGGTGACCGCGGAGCAGGAGACTGCTGCGGTGAAGACCCGGCAGCAGGTCAAGGTCACCAATGTCTCCAAGATCTCCACTGTGGCCGGCACCGGGCTGATGCTCAGTATCCTCAACCCGCATGCCTGGGTCGATTCGCTGGTGGTGCTGGGCACCATGGCCAATGCTTTCGGGTCGGAGAAATGGTGGTTCGCCGCCGGAGCCATCCTGGCTTCGGCCATCTGGCTCAACGCCCTGGCCGGCGGTTCAGCAATACTGGCTAAGGTGCTGAACAAGCCGCGCACCTGGCAGATCATCGACGCCACCGTCGGGGTGACCATGCTGGTGGTAGCCGGCCTCCTAGCCTTCACCGGCTTCTGAGCGGCTGTATTGAAGCCGGCCTGCTCAAGCACGTGCAATCCGTTTCGGTTTTTCGCCCGTAATGTAGATTGTGATGGCTTTCTCAAGGGCTGGTGCAGCAGATGATGCCGCTCTCTTAGCCGCGTTCGCTTTGGGTGATGAATCCGTGTCTGCGGCGTTCGTGCGGCGGTTCCAGGGGCAGGTCTACGGTCTTTCCCTGTCCATCATCCGTGACCGCGCGATCGCTGAGGACATCAGCCAGGAGGTGTTCGTCCGTGCCTGGCGAGCAGCACAGAGCTATGACCCCCGGCGCGGCACGGTGCTCACCTGGCTGCTGACGATCACCCGCAATGCCGCCATCGATGTGATGAGAGCCCGGCGCAGCATCCCTGCAGAGGACGAGGTCCTGGACCATTTGCTTCACGCAACCCTTGATGCCGCCCCAAGCACGGAGAATCTTGCCGTTCAACGGGTTGAAGTCCAGTCAGCCCTGCGGTACCTGCAGAGAATTTCTCGTGAACAGGCGCGCGCGGTGGTCCTTGCCACACTGGGCGGGTGCACCGCAGCTGAGATCAGCCGCCGTGAGGAAATCCCTCTGGGTACTGCGAAGACTCGAATCCGGGATGGACTGCGCCGCATACGGCAGCATTTGGAGACAGCACATGACTGAGACCCAGCACCCCAGCAACGATCTGCTCCTGGATGTCGTCCTCGGGCATGCCCCGGCCGATGCCAATGGCCAGGTTGCCCGCCACCTCAGTGAATGCGGGCCATGCCGGACAACATATGACGAGCTGCACAGCGCCCTTGAGAGCGTCCTTCCTGCCGCTCCGGAAGCAACGGTCCCCGTAGGTTTCGACTCCAGGGTGCTTGCGCGTCTGCATCCCTCGGAGACTTCCTCCGCAGCAGCCTGGACCCGGCCGGGGCGTCATCGTTCCCGCACCATGCTGACTGCCGCAGCCGCCTGCGCACTAGGCATCGTAATAGGCGGGGCCGGCGTATACAGCCATGAGCGGAGCTTCTCCGATGAAACTGAACCTTCAGCCGCCTCGGGTGAATATTCTGCGGAGCTGGTCACCGCTGACGGCGAAGCCGTCGGCTGGGCCGCCACCGGATACGACGCCGAAGGTCCCGTGCTGGTCCTCACCGTGGAAGAGGCTTCAGCCGGAGCCACCTACACCTGTCGCGGAGTATTCGAAGATCACAGCACAGAGGTCCTTGCCGAATGGACGATATACGACGATCAGGCGAATATCTGGGTGCTCGAAGACTCCGACGAACCGTTGAGAGCACTCGAGCTGGTTGATGACTCCGGACGTGTCTGGGCACAAGCGGAATGGTGAAGAATCTTATTACGCAGAGGCAATCCATACCAGGCTGGCCTCCGTACTACCTCCCATGAGACTCGCATCCATGACCCTGCTGTGCGCCCGAATCGCCGCTGTGCTCACCCTGGTCTCTCTGGCCGTCCTGTTCGCATCGGCGGGTCTGCTCGTTCAAGATGCCCGCGGACTGGACTTTCACGGTGCCGGAGCTCTGGCGATCCACGTCTTCTCCGGGGTGCTTGCATCGGCTCTCGGCGTGCATGCTTGGGTCACCCGGTCCGGAATCCCAACGGCGGTGGCTGCCTTCGCCCTGTTCGGGCTGACCTTCGCACAAGCAGCACTGGGGAGCTATATGACACTGGCACTGCACGTAGTCGGCGCTTTGGTGGTCACAGTCCTCGCCGCATGGGTCGCCTTCTGGATCTTCACAGCGCAGAAGACGGCAGTGCCCCTCACTGCGAGAACCCGAGAGTCACCGACCTGAAAAACCAGCCCATCGACTAAGAACATGGAGAACCGCATGAGAGTCCTTCAGCATCACCTGAGCCTGTGCCGAATGCTCACCGTCCCGCTCCTGGGAGGCGCACTCCTGCTGGCAGCAGGTTGCGCCGACGACGAGACCAGCCCTGATACCGATCCCGTGGAGGCAGACACCGCCACCGCGGAGGAGAACGGGGCCGAGGACGAGGCAGCCGGGCAGGACCTCTCAGATCAGGAGATCGCGTTCACAGAGGTGCAGGAGAACGACTCCACCGATTCGTGTTGGGCTGTCGTCGACCAAACTGTCTACGACCTGACTGAGTGGATCGACCAGCACCCTGGAGGTGCAGAACGCATCGAACAGCTCTGCGGGACTGACGCCACCGAGCAGTTCACCCAGCAGCACGGCGGAGACGAAGGCCCCGAGGCGCAGCTGGAAGAGTTTGAGATCGGCGCCCTAGAAGACTGATCTGAGATACCTTCGGGAGCATAGGCCGGAGACTCCTGCACGCTGCCAACCAGTAAGCACCCTGCCAGCCAAGCCCAGACCACAGCTTGTTTGCACTGATTTCTGCGGCGCTATGAACTGGGGCAGCGAGCATCCCAAAGCTTGGTCTTGGCCGAGCTTTCGTACGCTTTCCCTGAAGGGAAGGAAACGAGCTCGAATTGAAGTCCCCAGGGAGCAAGGAAGTAGACCCACCGCTGGCCCTCACTTGGACCGGAACTGGCAGTGGGTTCGCCGAGGACCCGCACACCGCGCTTCCGCAGGAAGCCCACAGCGGCATCGAGATCCTCTACATACAGTCCGATGTGGTGCCCGCCGATATCACTGTTCTTGGGCATGATGACCCGCTGGTCGGGGGCCGAGTAGTGGAAGACTTCGAAGTTCGCGCCTGTGTGGCAGCGATAAAAGCGGATCTGCTGCATCACCGTCTCTGGGTGCACATTCAGCTTCTCAGCCATGAACTTCGGATCCGCGGGGAAAGGCCCCAGCGAGTAGACATGCTCGCATCCGATGATCTCGGTGAGGAAGGTATGGGCCTCCTCCATGTCCGGCACGGTGAAACCGATATGATCTGTGCCTCGTATCCCCGGAATCCCGGGGCGGACTCTTCGCTCCATTACCAGCTCCATCACAGGATCACGTATGGAAGATCTCGGGATGCCGCTCCAGCGACATCCGAGTCTTCCTGATGTGCAGTGCAAAAAGATCCTCCGCCGAACGCCGATCCCTGCGACGCAGGGCCGAAGTGATCAGCAGATGCTCCTGGTGGGTCTCCTCCAGGTTCTCCAGGCCGATCAGCTGAACGAAGGCACGCCGATAGTGCTGGGTGGTGTTCCACTGCTGCTCGGCCATAGTCAGCAGCCTGGGCATGGCTGCCGGCTGGAAGGAGGTCAGATGGAACTGGCGGTCGAGGTTCACGAACTCGCTGACGGTCACGACCTCTCTCATCCGTACGGCGAGCCACTCCAATTCGTTCAGCGACTCTTCGGAATGGGCCTCCACCGCCTCGCCGAGGAGGAAGGGCTCGAGCCGCTCACGGAGAAAGTAGATCTCTCGGCACTCCGCCAGGTCCAGTGAGGAGACCCAGGCCCCGGTGGAGGCCACGAGGCGAACTAGCCCCCTCGACTCGAGAATCCTGAGCGCTTCACGGATCGGCAGGCGACTGACGCCAAACTCCTCGGCGATGGACTCTTGTCTGATCCGGGCCGCTGGCAGCAGATCACCGACGAGTATCCGCTCCTCGAGGGTCTCGGCGATCCGGGCAGACATTGATGGTGTGCGGGCCATGGTCTCCTTTCGCCCCTCCATGCTAGGAGACCTCGATAGAGTCTTATGAAATGAGAGACTCGTCACACTCGTCATGGATCCAATAATAGGTGCTATTTGGTGATTTAGCGAGCTAAAGACTTGCATTGGATCCAATCTACCTTTACTGTGGGTCATATCACATTACTGTCCATCTCTTTTGGAGCGCCCGTGCCACGCCACAGACCACTTTCACCCCGGGTAGAGTGCCTGCACCTGGAAGCTGCCGAGGACGATTGGATCCACGCCGACCGGGGGCTGCTGGAGACGAT
The DNA here is from genome assembly GCF_008711175.1 of Nesterenkonia ebinurensis. Lineage (GTDB taxonomy): Bacteria > Actinomycetota > Actinomycetes > Actinomycetales > Micrococcaceae > Nesterenkonia > Nesterenkonia ebinurensis. The sequence goes on along the minus strand of NZ_VWNF01000021.1, from coordinate 230,736 downwards.
GCTGGTTCACATGCGGGCGATCCGCTCCTTCGAGGAAGCCATTCTCCGCTTGGCGCAGGAGGGGCTCGTTCACGGACCAGCGCATTCCAGCATCGGGCAGGAGGCCGCCGCCGTCGGCTCCGTTCTGGCACTGCGCAACGGCGATGGCGTCAACGGCACACACCGCGGGCATCACCAGTTCCTCAGCAAGGCGCTGCAGTATCTGAGCCCTGAGGGGATCCCGGTATCAGACGCGCTCAAACGCGATGAGCACCGGGAGCTGCTGCACCGTACACTGGGGGAGATTCTCGGGCTGCGGATCGGCTTTAGCGGAGGTCGCGGCGGATCCATGCACCTGCAGTGGCACGAAGCGGGCGCTCTGGGCACTAATGCCATTGTCGGCGGAGGGGTTCCACTCGCCGCGGGGAACGCCCTGGCCCAGAAGTACGACGGTACAGAAGCTGCATCCGGGGACACCAGCCTGTCGGTCACCGTGACCTACTTCGGTGACGGAGCAGCGAATATCGGTTCCACCCTGGAAACACTCAACCTTGCCGCGGCCTGGCGGCTGCCGATGGGATTCTTCGTGGAGAACAACCAGTACGCGGTCTCCACCCATATCTCCGAAGTCACCGGTGAGGAACCGTTGGTCGCACGCGGCCCCGGTTTCGGCATCCGCTCCTGGCAGGTCGACGGTATGGACCCGCTGGCCGTCTATCTCGCCCAACGCGAGGCCATCGCTCACATGCGGGCCGGACGCGGTCCGACCCTGATCGAGGCGCTGACCTACCGGTTCTTCCACCAAAACGGCCCTTTCCCCGGCTCCGCGTTTGGCTACCGGAGCAAGGAGGAGGAGCAGCAGTGGAAACAGAGAGATCCCATCACCGCCCTGGTGGAGAGGATGACCTCGCTGGATATCCTCACCCAGGAGCAGGACGAGGAACTCAGAGCCAGTGTCGAGGCCCAAGTGGCCTCCGTCGTCGACGAGCTCCTGGAGGAAACCTCCTCCAGCGGTGGTCGGCGCATCCGCGCGGAGCTGCTCCCGGACACCGACAGTGTCGACGCCTACATCAGATCCGACGCCGCTGCCGGGAGCATCCTTCAGGGACATCTGCTTCCGGATTCTCCGCCAGCCGAGGAGGAGGTGAAATTCTCGGATGCCATCGCTGCGGTCCTGGCCGAACGCATGGAGCAGGACCCCGGTGTGATCGTCCTCGGGGAGGACGTGCACAGACTCAAAGGAGGCACCAACGGTGCGACGAAGGACCTGACCGAGCGGTTCCCCGAGAGAACTCTCGGGACCCCGATCAGCGAGAACGCCTTCACCGGACTCGCCGGGGGACTCTCCATGACCGGCCGGTACAAGCCGGTGGTGGAGTTCATGTACTCCGACTTCCTCTGGGTGGCCGCCGACCAGGTCTTCAATCAGATAGCCAAAGCCCGTCATATGTACGGCGGTCAGACCGCAATGCCCGTTGTTCTGCGGTCCAAGGTCGCCATGGGAACTGGGTATGGCTCCCAGCACTCTATGGACCCGGCGGGAATCTTCGCCACCAGCGCGGGGTGGCGAATTGTCGCACCCTCCACCGCCAGTGACTACATCGGACTGATGAACACCGCCCTGGACCTCGATGATCCTGTGCTGGTCCTGGAACACGTCGACCTCTACCCCCAGAACCACCATGTCCCCGAAGGGGACCGCTCGTTCCGCCTTCCCCTGGGGAAGGCAGCAGTTCGCCGTCCCGGGTCCGACGTCACGGTACTGAGCTACCTCAACCTCGTCCAGCGATGTGTCACAGCAGCAGACCGGCGCGAGGATCTGGACCCCGAGGTCATCGACCTGCGCTGGCTGGATCGGGCAAGCCTGGACTGGGAGACGATCGGAGGCTCCATTAGACGGTGCAACAGTGTGCTCATCGTCGAGCAGGGCACACGCGGTACCTCCTACGGAGGATGGTTGGCCGATGAGATCCAGCGCAGATACTTCGACTATCTGGATCAGCCCGTACAGCGGGTCACCGGAGGGGAAGCCAGTCCCTCGATCTCCAAGGTGCTCGAAGAGGCAGCCAATGCAGGGCTTGAGGAGATCACCGCAGGACTCGACGAAATCTCTCGCGGCCTAGGTCGCAGAACGGAAGGTCAGTGATGCCGCAGATCGTCACCATGCCCTCAGTAGTCGCAGATTCCTCGGAAGCCACCCTGCACGTATGGCACGTGGCACCGGGGGACCAGGTCAGCGCCGGTGCGCCGCTCGGGGAGATCGAGACGGAGAAAGCAGTCATCGAGCTCACCTCTCCGGCCGCCGGGACGGTGGCCCGACTCTTGGCGGAGGCCGGTGCAAGCGTACCCGTGGGGGAACCTGTGGCCGTGGTCCTGGAGGCGGGCGAGACCGAGGCCGATCTCGATGCGGCCCTTGACGTCTCGGCCCAGACATCTCGGGGCAAAGAGCCGGTGAGCGCCTCGCATCCGGAGCCCGGTGACGTGCCGGAATCGCGTAGCGAGACCGAGGGCACACCCGCAAGGACCTTTATCTCTCCCTTGGCCCGCCGGCGCGCCAAGGAACTCGGTCTGGCGCCGGAGTCCATCGCCGGCAGCGGTCCCGGCGGGCGCATCGTGCGAGCCGACGTCGAACGCGCCGCAGATCCCGTACACGAGCTCCAGGCCGCAGAGGCGCCGGACCACGGCACGCTCCCGGAGACAGGCCCCTCCGGCCGCCGGGAGCCCCTGACCCCGATGCGGCGGGCGATCGCGAACCGGGTCACCACTTCGAAGTCCACTATCCCGCACTTCTATCTGGCGACTGATCTGCAGGTCGACGAGCTTCTGCGGCTGCGCAGTGAGCTGAACACCAGTCAGGAGACTCTCGGTGGTGCTCGGATCACTGTCAATGACCTGCTGCTCAAAGCCCTGGGGCATGCGCTGCGCGAGGTTCCCGAGGCTAATACTATCTGGAACGGGGACGCCATCACCCGTTTCGACCATGCTGATGTGGCCATAGCGGTCGCCACCTCCGGCGGAGGCCTGCTCACTCCGGTGGTGAAGGGCGTAGAGACCCTTTCGCTGGGCGCCCTGGCTGCCCGGACGCAGGAGCTGAAGTCCCGTGCCGAGCAGGGGCGCATCACCGGGGACGAACTCGAGGGCGGGTCGTTCAGCCTGACCAATCTGGGCATGTACGGCATCAGGGAGTTCTACGCCATCGTCAACCCGCCTCACTCCGGAATCCTCGCCGCAGGCTCCACCCGGCGCGTACCGGTCATCACCGACACCGGAGAAGTCAGCTCCCGGTCGGTGATGACCGTGACGCTCTCAGCCGATCACCGAATCATCGACGGGGCCGTCGCGGCGCGGCTGCTGAACACCGTCCAACGCTGCGTCGAACATCCTCTGAGCATGCTGATCTGACCTCACACCCGAACCGGTCCGCATAGCCGCCGACCACGAAAGAAAAGGAACACCTCATGGTTGCCCTAGCAGAGTTCTTCAGCAGACTGGCCCGCCGCTATCTGCCCGACCCGCTGGTGATTGCCATTCTGCTCACCGTCGCCAGCATCGTGCTGGCACTGATCTTCGGACGCAGCAGCCCCCTGGACGTCATCACCTACTGGGGTGAAGGTTTCTGGGGCCTGCTGGAGTTCGGTATGCAGGTTGTGCTTATCATCCTGACCGGCTACCTGCTGGCCAGCACCCCGGCGGCTGACCGCATACTGGACCGGCTCGCCAGCATTCCGACCTCCCCGAAGACCGCAGTGGCCATGGCGGTGTTCGTCACCGGGGTGGCCAGCTGGTTCCAGTGGGGATTCGGACTGATCGTCGGAACCCTGATCGCTCAGAAGATCGCCGTCAACGTCCGCGATGCGCACTATCCGCTGGTCATCGCCGGCGCCTACGGGGGATTCGTGATCTACGGCGCCGGGATGTCGGCCACCATCCCGCTGACCGTGGCTACCCCGGGGCATTTCCTGGAGGAGCAGATGGGCATCGAGACACTCTCTGAGACCATCTTCCACCCGGTGGTGCTGGCACTGTCCATCTTCACCATCGTGACTCTGCCGTTCTTCATGGCGATGCTGCATCCAAAGGATCCCGCCAAAGTGATCCCGATCGACCCAGAGACGGTCCGCCCGCCCGAAGAGCCGCCGGTGGATCCCGAATCCATGGGGCTCGGGCAGCGTCTGAACAGGCACTGGTTCGGCGGCGTCGTCACAGGCACCCTGGGCCTGATCTACTCGGTGATCTATTTCTTCGACGGGGGCCAGCTCAATCTCAATTCGGTCAATTTCATCTTCCTGATGTTGGCGTTCCTGCTCTTCGCCCGGCCCTCGCGTTTTCTGGCTGCCATGGCCGAAGGCGTCAAGACCGTGGGCGGGGTGATCGTGCAGTACCCGTTCTATGCAGGCATCATGGGGATCATGACCGGCTCCGGGCTGGTGGTGATGTTCTCGGACCTGTTCGTCCAGGTCTCCGACGAGAACACGCTGCCACTGTGGACGTTCCTCTCCGCGGGTCTCATCAATGTGCTGATCCCTTCGGGTGGTGGCCAGTGGGCGATCCAGGGGCCGGTGATGATCGAAGCGGCCAACGCCGTGGGCGCCAGCGGCGCGGCAACCGCTGTGGCTGCCTCGATCGGCGACGGATGGACGAACATGCTCACCCCCATGTTCCTTCTACCGGTGCTGGCTATCTCCAAGCTCAAGCTTCAGGATGTGATGGGGTACGTCATCATGGTGCTCTTCTACGCGGCGGTGGTGATGGGTGTCGCTATGCTGATACTCGGCTTCATGACCTCCTAGGCCGGCTGAGCATGAGCCTGGGACTGGTCAGCGGGCTTGGGTGTCACGGAGGACTGCGGCAGCGGCGTTGAAGCCGGCCATACCGTGGGCACCGCCGCCGGGCGGGGTGGCCGCTGAGCACATATAGATGCCCTCCTGGCCCAACGAGTAGGGTCGGCGCACCCGCGCCGGGCCGGCGAAGGTCTGACCCAGAGTGGCCAGCCCCGCACTCACGCTTCCGCCCACCAGGTTGGCATTCCAGGCCTCCAGCTCGGCCGGGCCCCAGACTTTCCGATTCAGCACAGCGTCACGGAAGTCCGGGGCGAACCTGGTGATCTCCTCCTCGATCAGCTTGGCCGCCCGGGCAGTCCCCGCGGCGCCAAGCCCGCGCGGAACATGCGCGTAGGCCCAGCAGACCGTCCGATGATCAGGAGTGCGGGAGTCATCGGCGGCACTGGGCTGGGCAACCAACACATAGGGCCGCCCAGGCAGCACCCCTTTATTTGCGGCCGCCTCACTGGCGGCGATCTGCTCGGCACTGCCGCCCAGGTGCACCGTGCCGGCTGCGGCCAGCTCCGAGCGCGCCCAGGGGAGCGGCCCGTCCATCAGGTAGTCGATCTTCACCACCCCAGGGCCATAGTTCCAGCGGCCCATCCGGCGCTGCACCCGCTCAGTGAGCCGCAGCCCGGCAAGCCTGAGCACCTGTGCAGGGGTCAGATCCAGTACGACGACGTCGGCGACCTGGTCACCGGAGCGGCGCCGGTGCCCCCGGCTGCCGTACCGAACCCCGTCGATCCGGTAACCACGGCGCTTCAGGTCGGGTCGGACACCCTGTCGCAGCCCGGGCAGCGGAACCTCTGTGATGCCCTCCACTGCGAATCCGGTGAAAATCCGCACACCATGGGCTTCCAGCTCAGCAACTAAAGCATTGACCAGCTGTTGGGACCCGCCGCGGAGCACCGGCCAGCCCACAGTGTGGGCCGCAGCCCCTAAGAGCACACCAAAGGCAGAGCTCAACGGGGCACTCAGCGGACCGGTGGAGTGAGCAGCCAGTCCGGCGAACAGCACCCGGCCCTCCTGGGTCTTGAAGCTGCGCATCAGGTTCGCAGCCGGCATGGCTCCGGCTGCTCCGAACTGGGCGAAGGCGACAGCGCGTCCCACCAGGTTCCACAGCCCCGGACCGGCTCCGGAAAAAGGAGTGGAGGGCGGGGTGAATATCGCCTGACGTACCGCGTTCCAGTTATTGACCAGAGGCCCGACGATCCAATCCCAGAGGTCCGCATCGGCACCCAACCCGGCGGCAGTATCGGCCAGACTGCGGTGGAGCAGAACTGGCCCGGCGTCGTCGTGCTCAGTGCTGTCCAAAGGGTGCGCGGCAGCAATCGGCGGGTGCACGAACTCCAACCCCAGCTCCGCATAAGCCGGGGAGGCCGCGGTGAGCGGGTGCACACTGGAACCGAGATCGCTGATCAGCTGAGGCCCGAACAGCTCAGCAGAGCGGGCCGCCCCGCCGGGAGCACCGGCCGCCTCATAGACGGTGACCTGCCACCCGGCCCGTGCCAGCTGGTAAGCAGCGGTTAGCCCATTGGGCCCAGAGCCCACCACTGCCGCATGCCATGCCATGGCACTCAGTCTAGGGGGCGCCGGGCCGGCATAGGCTGGGTCTATGACTGCCTTCCCGCCTGCACCCGGCCCGCCCAATTCGCAGAACTTGGGGCTGATCGCTTCATTGCGTGAAGATTTGGCTGAGGCAGGCTTCACCAATGACGGGGTGGCCGAGCTGCTCGGTCTCGAAGCGGTGGCCGCCCTGGACCGGGAGCAGATTGTGCCCGGGCAGCTACGTGTCCAGAAACTGCTGGAGAGTATCCCAAGTGACGTCGACCGATTGAGCCGAGCGGAGACCGGCGCAGGTGCCGAGTCCCCCGAGGCGAACGTCTCCCACCCGTCCTGGTACCGCCCATGCGCGGTGCTCACCGCGCTGTGGCTGGTGGCAGTGGAAGTCTCCTACGAGCAGGTGACCGCCGCCCTACCGCGCACCGGGGTGGAAGGCCTTCGCCAGCTCGGCCTGGCCCAGCCCGGGCACACCGGGGTCTGGCCTGCCTGCGACCTGCGGCCCTACCTGGCGGAAACTAAGGCAGGCAGCAAGGACCTGTGGGTCACCTCTGATCTCTCCGCTCATCAGGTCACCGGCGCCCTGCCGCATGACCACGTGCTGGGGGTAGGCCAGGCCAGCTTGACGTTGGCCGGGATCACCCACCGCCGGGCTGTGAAGACCGCACTGGACATCGGCACCGGCTGCGGCATCCAGCTGCTGCACCTGCTGGACCATGCTGAGCATGTCACCGGCACTGATCTCTCGGAGCGCGCTCTGGTCTTCGCCCGGTTCAATCTGCTGCTCAATGCCCCGGCCCTGGGACTGGATCCAGTGCATCTGGAAGACCGGGTGCAGCTGGTTCAGGGCTCCCTGCTGGAACCGGTGGGCGCTCGGCGGTTCGACCTGGTGGTCTCCAACCCGCCGTTCGTGATCACCCCGCGCACCCCAGGAGAGTCCGAGGCTGAGCGTTACACCTACCGCGACGGCGGGCGTGAGGGTGATGCCCTGATGCAGGAGCTGATCACCGGGCTGCCTGCGGTGCTCAGTCCCGGCGGCACGGCGCAGATGTTAGGGAATTGGGAGTCTTATCAGAATGATGACGCTTGGCACACCCGGCCACGAGCCTGGGTGGAGTCTGCTGGGTTGAACGCCTGGTTCATCCAGCGCGATGTGCAGACCCCGGCCCAGTACGCCGAAACCTGGTTGCGCGACGCCTCCGAGGAGCGCAGCCTTGTCGACTACCGGCGCCGGTACGCCGAGTACATCGCGGACTTCGCCTCCCGGCAAGTGACCCAGATCGGCTTCGGCCTGATCTGGCTGCAGAAACCCGCAGATAACGCCGCCCACTTCCCCACCAGCCCCTGGACCTGTTATGAAGAGCTCACCGGAGAGGTCCAGCAGCCTTTGGGTCCAGTCATCGGAGAGACCGTCCAACGGGCGCTCGCCGCTGAACATGACGCTGACGCCGTCCTCCAACAGGTTCTCATCGTGCCAGAGGCTGTCACCGAAGAGCGTTACCAGCGCTTCGGTGCCGAGCATCCCGAGGTGATCATCGCCCGTCAGGGTGCCGGGCTGCGCCGCTGCCGACCGGTCAGCTCGGCAGCTGCGGGCTTCATGGCGGCGGCCGACGGCGAGTTCACCGCCGCCCAGCTGATCACCGCGGTCTGCTCCCTGACCGAGGCAGATGAGGATGCCCTCACCCATGAAGTCCTCGACCTCTACACCGAGGGTTTCCTGGAGGACCAGGAAACGGAGGCAGCAACAACGCAGAAAGCAGATGGTGCCGATTGAGTTATAGTGAGCACCGCACCGCACTGCAGAGCCCAAGGAGTTTCGTGTCAGGCAAAAAGTTGGTCATTGTTGAGTCCCCGGCCAAGTCCCGTTCCATCGCCAAATACCTGGGCGATGACTTCATCGTGGACGCCTCCGCCGGGCATATCCGTGACCTCCCGCAGCCCTCGGACCTGCCCGCTGACATGAAGAAGGGCCCCTTCGGCAAATTCGCTGTGGACCCGGAGAACGGGTTTGAACCCTACTATGTGGTCTCTGAGTCCAAGAAGTCCAAGGTCCGTGAGCTGAAGAAACAGCTCAAAGAGGCCGACGAGCTCTACCTCGCCACCGACGCCGACCGAGAAGGTGAAGCCATCGCCTGGCACCTCTATGAGGTGCTCAAGCCCAAGATCCCCACCTACCGGCTCAGCTTCACCGAGATCACCAAAGAGGCCATCACCCGGGCTATGGAGAACCCCCGGGAGATCGATTCTGACCTGGTGGACGCCCAGGAGACCCGACGCATCCTCGACCGGCTCTACGGCTATGAGATCTCCCCGGTGCTCTGGCGCAAAGTCGGCAAAGGGCTCTCCGCCGGCCGTGTGCAGTCAGTGGCCACGCGGATGGTGGTGGACCGTGAGCGCGAACGTATGGCCTTCATCTCTGCCGGCTACTGGGATTTGACGGGCGAGTTCTCCACGGTAGTTTCTAAGAGAGCGAGCAGTGCCCCGGAAGCTCCGCAGCAGGTTTCGGAAGGCGAGCGAACGTTCACCGCCAAGCTGCACGCGGTCAACGGCGAACGCATCGCCGCCGGTTCCGACTTCACCGACAAAGGTGAACTGAAAGACTCTCGCCGCGGCGTCGTGGTTCTCAATAAGACGGACGCAGAATCTCTGGCTGAAGGGCTCACCGGTGCCGCGTTCACTGTGGACTCGGTGGAGGACAAGCCGTACTCGCGCCGACCTCAGCCGCCGTTCATCACCTCCACCCTGCAGCAGGATGCCGCCCGCCGACTGCGGTTCTCCTCCCGCACCACCATGCAGGTGGCCCAGCGGCTGTACGAAAACGGCTACATCACCTATATGCGTACCGACTCCACCACGCTGAGCTCCCAGGCGCTGAACGCTGCGCGCCGCCAGGCCAGCGAACTCTATGGTGCCCAGTCAGTGCCGGAAAAGCCGCGTACCTACGCCAAGCGCAATGAGACCGCCCAGGAGGCCCATGAGGCGATCCGACCGGCCGGGGACTCCTTCCGCACGCCCAAGCAGGTGCGCGGGGAGTTGAGCGCGGACGAGTTCAAGCTCTACGAGCTGATCTGGAAGCGCACCGTGGCTTCTCAGATGGCCGATGCCAAGGGCTTCACTGCCAGTGTGCGACTGACCGGCCAAGCCTCCGACGGACGATCGGCCACTTTCGGGGCTTCTGGCACAGTGATCACCTTCCCGGGGTTCCTGGCCGCCTATGAGGAGATCAAGGACAACGACGACGCCGGCTCCAGTGACAAGCCGGAGAAGGCAGCAGACAAGCGCCTGCCCAAGTTGGCCGAGGGCGATTCACTGACAGGTGAGGACATTGAGGCTAAGGGTCATGAGACCACCCCGCCGGCCCGCTATACCGAGGCCACCATCGTCGCCGAGCTGGAGAAGCGGGAGATCGGCCGGCCCTCCACTTATGCGCCCACCATCTCAGTGATCATGGACCGCGGCTATGTGACCAAGCGAGGCTCGGCCCTGGTGCCCTCATGGACCGCGTTCAGCGTGATCCGCCTGTTGGAGGAGCATTTCGGGCGATACGTAGACTATGACTTCACCGCCCGCCTGGAGGATGATCTGGACCAGATTGCCCGCGGAGAGATCGAGCGCGAGGCCTGGCTGCAGGGTTTCTACTTCGGCGCCTCTACCGCAGAGGAAGGCCTGAAGAACGTGGTGGACAACCTGGGGGAGATCGACGCCCGAGCGGTCAACACCATTGAGGTGGCTGAAGGCGTGGAGGTCCGGGTGGGCCGCTACGGCCCCTATCTGGAGCGGCCGAATCCGGACGGTGAGGCTGATGAGAATGGGGAGATCAAGCTGGACCGAGCCAATCTCCCTGCCGAGATGGCACCAGATGAGCTGACTCGCGCCAAGGCTGAGGAACTCTTCGAACAGGCCTCCCTTTCCGGTCGGGTGCTGGGCGCCGATCCGGAGACCGGCCGGGAGATCGTGGCCAAGGACGGTCGTTACGGCCCCTATGTCACCGAGCTGATCCCCGATCCCACCGAGGAGGAGGTCCAGGCCCACCTGGACGCCCAGCCCACCGAGTACTACAAGAACGGCAAGCCCAAGCCTAAGAAGAAGCCGGCCAAGCCCAGACCGCGCACCGGCAGCCTGCTCAAGTCCATGTCACTTGAGACAGTGACTCTCGACGACGCCCTCAAGCTGCTTTCCCTGCCCCGCACCGTGGGCACTGGTGAGGACGGCGAGGAGATCCTCGCACTCAACGGACGGTTTGGCCCCTACCTGAAGAAGGGCGCTGACACCCGGCCGCTGCAGGATGAGGAGCAGCTGTTCACCATCACCGAGGATGAGGCCCGAAAGATCTACGCCCAGCCCAAGCAGCGCGGACGGGGGGCGGCCAAACCCCCGCTGGCCGAGTTCGGCACTGACCCGATCACCGAGAAGCCGGTGGTGGTCAAGGACGGCCGGTTCGGCCCCTACATCACCGACGGGCAGACCAATGTCACCGTGCCGCGCAGCGTGACTCTGGAGCAGCTGACCAAGGAACAGGCCTTCTCACTGCTGGCCGAGAAGCGGGCCAAGGGTCCGGCTCCCAAGAAGTCCGGCGGGCGGCGTCGTACCGCGGCGAAGGCATAACCGGACAGGGGGTCTCCCATGCGACTGGGCGTTCTGGACATCGGTTCCAACACCGTGCACCTGCTGCTTGTTGATGCACACATCGGGGCCAAGCCGGAGGCCTTCGCCTCACATAAGCGCCCGCTGTCCTTGGTGAGGTACTTGGATTCTGAGGGCGCGATCACTGAGGCCGGCCAGCAGGAGCTGATCGGGTTCATCTCCGAGGCCGTGCGGTTCGCCGCCCGGCACCGGGCCGAGGATATGCTCAGCTTCTGCACCTCCGCCATCCGGGAGGCGGCCAATGGTGCGGAGGTGATTCCCCGAGTCCAGGCCGAGACCCAGGTAGAGCTCACCGAGCTCACCGGGGCGCAGGAATCGGCCATGACCTTCTTCGCGGTGCGCCGCTGGAGGGGCTGGTCGGCCGGGCACATCCTGAACTTCGACATCGGCGGCGGCTCCCTGGAACTGGCCTACGGCCAGGACGAGCTGCCTTCCACGGCCCTCTCGGTGCCGCTGGGTGCAGGACGGCTGACCAGAGACTTCCTAGTCAGCACCATGGAGGCGGGGGTGGCGCCGGGCAAATCCGAGATCAAAGAGCTCAAGAGCTATGTGCGCGAGGAGATCGAGGCCGCCCGACGAGAGTTCCCTCAGCTGAGACAACAGCTGGAGGTCACCGCCACCTCCAAGACTTTCCGCTCGCTGGCCCGGCTGACCGGTGCCGCAGCCTCCGCCGAAGGGCCTTATGTGCGGCGGACCCTGAGCCTCAAGGAGCTCAAACCCCTGGTCAAACAGCTGGGTGAGCTCTCACCCAAGGAGCGGGCCAAGCTGCCGGGGGTCTCCGAGATGCGTTCGGCACAGGTGTTCGCCGGTGCCCTGGTGGCCGAGACCGCCATGAAGACCTTCGGCATCGAGGAGCTGACCATCTGCCCCTGGGCGCTGCGTGAGGGACTGATCCTGCGCCGGCTGGACACCCTGGCCCGGGACAGCTCGGTGGAGATCGCCCATGCCCCGGCGGTAGGACAGGTGGACCTGGCCCGCGAGCTGCGCCGACCTACCCATAAGGATGTCAAAGCGATCCACGTGGAGCATGCTCGTGTCTGAGCGTGAACTTCCGCGGATTCCGGTGGCGCTGAGTTCGTCATCGGTCTACCCGCTGGGGGTTGCTGAGACCTTCTCCATGGCTGAGGACCTCGGCTATGACGGGGTGGAGATCATGGTTACTCATCGGGCTGAAACTCAGCAGGCCAGTGTGCTCAATGAGCATTCCTGGCGGTTCGGGCTGCCGGTGCTGGCCATCCACGCACCCACCCTGTTGCTGACTCAGCAGGTCTGGGGCTCGGCAGAGGACAAGCTCTGGAAGTCAGCCGAGCTGGCACGTGGAGTGGAATGCGGGACCGTGGTGGCTCATCCCCCCTTCCGGTGGCAGGGCAACTATGCTTCAGCATTCGCTGAGCTGGTGGGGCAGATTGAGGAGCATACCGGTGTGGTGGTCGCGGTGGAGAATATGTACCCCTGGCGAGCCGGCGGGCGCGAGGCCAAGATGTACTTACCGCACTGGAACCCGGTGCCCTTCGGGTACCGGCACGTGACCTGGGACTTTTCCCACGCAGCCACCGCGGAGGACGACTCCTACGAGAATATATCGGCTCTGGGCTCCCGGCTGCGGCATGTGCACCTGACCGACGGCTGGTCCAACGGGTTCAAGGATGATCACTTAGTGCCCGGCTACGGTAATCAGCGGGTTGAGGAAGCCATGCAGCTGATCGCCGATCCCGAGTTCGGCGGCTCCGGGTTCGATGGGGCGGTGGCCGTGGAGGTCTCCACCCGCACAGCCCGCAAAGTGGGACAGCGTGAACGCATGCTCGCCGAGTCCCTGTCCTTCGCCCGCACCCATCTGGGCCAGCAGTGAACCTCAGCCCTTAGACTCATTCAGCAGAGGATTATCAGGAGAAGGTGAGTGGTGTGAACGAGTGGTGGGAGATCGTCCTGCTGGTCATCGGGTGTGTGCTGGCGCTTTTGGTGCTCCTCTTTGGCCTTTCTGCGTTGGGGTGGTTCGACGAGGACAAAAAGGACACTGCCGGGATCCTGGACAAGGGAGGCACCCTGCAGCTCTTGGCCGATGTGACAGCCGAAGCCCACGTCCAGGGCACTGAGGCCCAGCGTGCGATCGAGGAGCTGCGGGAGATTGCCCCGCAGCTGGAAGCTGGGGACTGGCAGCTCTTTGAGGAGCGCTACCGCGAAACACTGGAGTCCTTTTCCTCCGGACAGCCTGATGTGGATGCCCAGATGCAGCACCTGGACCGGATATTCCGCCGGGACCGCATCATCGGCCAGGCCCGTAGGGAACTCCGGGACCAATGAGAGGGGAATCATGACCAAAATTGCGATGCTGGGCTTGGGTTCCATGAATGGGGCGATCCTCGCCGGACTGCTGGAGTCTGGAGTTTCCCCTGATGATGTGCTGGCAACCTCCCGCTCCACAGAATCAGCCCACCGGCGCTCGCAGCAGTTTGGAGTTGAGGTCTTATCCCCAGAAGACGGTGCCCGGTTGAGTCGGGCTAAGACCGGCACTGGCGCTGAGTCTTCTGAGGCGATTGAGGGTTCAAGCGCCGAAGCTGCGTATGCTGCCAACCGCACCGCAGCTGCACAGGCGGAGGTGGTCTTTCTGGGCGTGAAACCCTACCAGATCACCGACGTGTGCACCGAGATCAGGGATGCGCTGAAACCTGAGGCGGTGGTGGTCTCAGTGGCCGCGGCGGTGACCATCGAGATGATGGAGGCTGCCCTGGTCCCCGGTCAGCCGGTGATCCGCACTATGCCGAATATCCCCCTGTCCGTGGGGGCTGGCGTGGTCGGACTTAGCGCTGGCACTCACGTGAGCAAGCAGCAGGTGGAACAGGTGGCCGAGCTGCTGGGCGCTTCAGGTTCAGTGCATGTGCTGGACGAGGACCAGATCGATGCGCTTTCGGCCATCGCGGGCTCCGGGCCGGCCTACGCCTTCTACCTGGCCGAGCATATGGCTGCGGCCGGGGCAGAGCTGGGCCTGGACCCCCGGCTGGCTGCCGAGCTTGCCGCGCAGACCCTTTACGGCGCGGGAAAAATGCTCGTGGAGAACCTGGGCGATAATGACGCCGCCCAACTGCGTAGGAACGTCACCAGCCCCAACGGCACCACCGAGCAGGCCATCACCACCTTCGACACCGACAGCATGGGACAGACCATTCGCGCCGGGACTAAGGCTGCGGCAGCCCGGGCCGCTGAGATCACCGATCAGCTGAAGAGTGAGTAGCTGCAGCCAGCAGGCGGCGCCAGACTTCGGCTCGCACTGACTCCGCGTCAGAGTCCCGTGAGAGGAATCACCTTACAATGACTGCATGGAACTTCATCAGGCACGAGCCTTCGTGGCAGTTGCGGAGGAGCTCCACTTTGGCCGTGCCGCAACACGGCTACAACTGACGCAGTCGACACTGAGTCGTTCAGTGGCTCAACTTGAGAAGAAGTTGGATAGCTCTCTAGTAGCCCGGACCACCAAGTCTGTTTCTCTCACTTCAGCCGGTGAGGCGCTACTTCCTCACGCCAGGAAGTTGTTGGAGTTGGTCGACAGGACTCCGGATGTAGTGGCCGCAGCGAATGAAGGGCTTACCGGGAGAGTCCGACTGGGTTTTTCTGGGCCTTCGACCAACCATGTGGTCGGGTTTCTAGCCAAGGAAGTCCGTGCCCGACTGCCCGGGATTCAGCTGGAGCTCTCATCTTCCCTGATGTCGTATGTCGGACTTGAGCAAGTCCTTAATGGAGACCTGGATATTGCACTGGGACGGTGGGACGCCCTGCCAGCTGACGTCGAATCTCGCGTCATCGGGTATGAAGAGCTCGTTCTGGCTCTCCCGAATGACCATCCCCTTGGAGACCAAGACGCAATCTCCTTGCGTGACCTTGAGAAGGACAATTGGGTTGTCCTTCCTAGCGGCCCCGGAGCCTCCATGCCGCAGAGACTTCATACTCTTGCTAGTCGGGATGGGTTTATACCTCGAATCAGCCACGTTGCACCAGACTCTGCCACATGCATGGTTCTCGTTGCTTCTGGCTATGGGGTATCACTGACCCAGACCAGCGTGCAGGAACATGTCTACTCACCTGGTGTTATCTATCGAAAGTTGGATGCTGAGCGTGAAGACACCGAGCTTCAAGTGAGACTTGTCTGGAAGAGGGAGGACCAGAATCCCGCACTGGCTAAGTTCTTGGAAGTCTCCGAGCAAGTGCAAGCAATGAACGGGACCTAGGGTTCGAGTCGAGGTATGAGTCCAAGCACTGTTGTAGGGAAGCGGAAAGATTCTTGCAACCGTCCCAGTGGATGGGCGACCAGTGCTTTCTCCACTTTGCGGGGTCAGTGCTGATGAACGGCATCGGCCTGGTAGCGCGCCGCGCGCTTGTAGCTCTGCGCTTCAGTCGAGGAAGGCAGGGATCTTGAAGCGTCACAAGCTTACTGTGACGCGCAACTCAAAACGCCGTTGACAGTGATCCAAGTCTCACGTACGCTAATGATGTACGTGATGCATAGTACTAATGCAAGGGGCGCATATGAGAGTTTCTCTTCAAGACCTCCAGATTCACTATGGAAAGTTTCATGCCGTAAAAGACCTGGATCTAGAAGTTCCTGATGGAACGTCACTCGTTCTTCTGGGGCCGAGTGGCTGTGGTAAGACGACCACGATGAGGTCCGTTGCCGGGCTGGAGGCCCCAACTGGAGGAAGAATTACTGTTGGGGAACGCGACGTCTTCAATTTCGCAGAGAGGACGAATGTTCCGCCAAATAAGCGCAACGTGAGCATGGTGTTCCAGTCTTACGCAATATGGCCACATAAGACGGTGTACGAGAACGTCGCCTTTCCTCTCCAGATGAAGAAGCTGAGCCGTAGTGATGTGGCGCGCAAGGTGGGAGAGGTGCTTGAGCTCACTGGGATGAGCCAGTATGAAAAGCGCGGCGCTAGCGAGCTGTCCGGTGGGCAGATGCAGAGGGTGGCGCTCTCGAGAAGCCTAGCTATGGATCCTGCTGTGATGCTGCTGGATGAGCCTTTGTCAAACCTTGATGCTCTTCTCCGAGTTCGTCTTCGTACTGAACTCCGGAGGATTCAGCAGGAACAGGGACTGACGACGATCTATGTGACTCACGATCAAAGTGAAGCCCTTGCGCTGGCAGACAATATCGCCATGATGCGTGCTGGCGGGGTTGTCCAGTACGGTACGCCAAAAGACCTTTACCAGAACCCAGTGGATGTGGAAGCTGCCTCATTCATGGGGTACCAGAACATCTTCTCTCGGGATGACAGTAGTGCTTGTGTGATTAGTGCCCGTGGTCTTAACGGTCGCAGCGACTCTGGAGACCACGTTTGTTTCCGAGCCTCACATGTGAAACTTGAGGCCACGAACGATGATTCGGCGGACAGTGGGTCAGTAACGAGTTTGAGTTACCAGGGAGACAATTTCCTCGCAACTGTGGAGATGGCTAACGGCCTCATAGTTCAGTGTGAGATCCCCCAAGCTGCGTTGACTCTGCAACGAGGTGACAAGGTGAGGGTCTCGGTGGATGAGGGAAGTATTAGGCAGCTACCAGTACAAAAACTGGGGTCAACTGATGCGTAAGTTCTTCAATGCAGCAACAGCGCTACAGGTGACGGTTCTCGGTGTGCTGTTTGTTCTCATATGCATTCCGGTGCTTCTCATTATCTTTGCTGCCCTGTCTGATGTACTCCCCAGGCCTGGCAATATCAGCTTGACCAATCTCACGTTCGAGACCATCGGTGGGATTCTGAGCGGCGCAACGCTAGGGGCGGCTCAGAATAGCTTGATCATAGCTTTCGGAAGTGCTCTCTTCGCTATGTTTACGGGAGGAGCGCTGGCCTTTATCTTCGCGCGTACCGACATTAAGTGGAAGCCTTTCGTATACCTGGCCGGACTGGCGCCGATGTTCATTCCAGCGTTCGTCGCTGCATTGGCTTGGTCGATACTGGGTAACCCGAGAAGCGGTCTTCTGAACGTCCTCGCTAGAGACCTGGGGTTGCCCGAGGTTTTGAACGTCTACAGTTTCGCTGGACTGATTTTCGTTCTAGGCGTGTACTACGCCCCCTACGTCTTCCTGTTCACGTCCTCAGCTCTCCTGCTCATGAATCCAGAGCTAGAGGAAGCCGGCCGAGTTCACGGTGCGAAGCAAGGGACCGTCATTCGTAGGGTCACCATGGGGCTCATGACGCCACCACTACTGGGTTCTGGATTCCTGGTCTTCATTCTGTCGCTAGAGAACTTTCCAGTCGCTCAGTTCCTGGCTAATCCCTCGGGGATAAACACGTTGCCAACGTACATCTACAGGTTTATGAATTCCTCTCCTCAGAGAGGGAACGAGGCGGCCGCGGTAGCTCTGCTACTGATTGGCGTAGTACTCCTGCTCACGTATATTCAACAAAGAATTCTCAGAAGAAGAAATTACACGATCGTGGGCGGCAAAGGCGCCCGGGCGAGTCTAGTCAGGCTTGGACGCGCTCGTACGCCCCTGTTCGCCGGTGTTATTGCGTTCTTTGTAGTGTCAATCGTGCTCCCCATGAGTGCGCTAATCCTGACGGCGACTTCACCGTCTGCGTTCATACCATCGGTAACTGGTCTCCTTTCACAGGCAGACTTCAACATATCTGCACTGTGGGCTCCGTTTGAGCGGCCTCAGGTGACACAAGCTGCGACTAATAGCGTCATAGTCTCCGTAGGGGTGGGAGTCCTCGCAACGGCGCTCTGCTTCATAAGTGCATATCTTGTACTGCGTATGCGACAGCCTGGCAGCCCGCTCATTGAGTATATGGCCATGACTCCGTTAGCAATACCAGCAATCGTCCTTGGAATGGGCTTGCTCTGGACGTGGCTCATTATGCCGCTCCCGGTTTACGGGACGCTGGCCATCATGGTGATCGCGTTCATCGCTGTGCAGATGCCACAAGGGTACAGGGGCATGTCCTCTTCCCTTCTGCAGCAAAACACAGAACTCGAGGAATCGGCCATGATGCACGGCGCCACACGAGTAAAGTCTGTCAGAAAGATAACCATTCCCCTGATGAAGGAGGGAATTGCTTCGGTTTTTATTCTCATGCTCATGCTGAGCATGCGAGAGCTCACTGTTCCACTATTTCTCTATACAACTGATACTCGAATCCTGTCCATTGTGATCTTTGACGAGTATGAGAATGGTGCAATTAGATCAGCTTCTGCGCTGAGTGTCATTTATGTAGGAATAATCGCTGCACTCGCACTACTCGCGCGGCGATTTGGCTTCAGTAATCTCAGATAGGAGATATTGTTGTGAGGTTTCAAGTTTCGAGGGTGGGAGCGTTTGGTTCCCTTACTGCGCTGGTGTTGACTACGGCATGTGGTGGGGCTGGCGGTGATGGTGAAGGTGTTCAGGATGACGGTTCGCTGGTTATCGATGGACAGGAAGTTGCTTCGGCTGAGTTGATGGAAGCGGCCCAGGATGAGGATGGCCTAATACTCTATACGGGTTCAGGTGAAGCTGGTGAGAGGCAGCTGATAGAGCGTTTCCAGGAGGAGACAGGGCTTGATGGGGATCTCGTTCGTGTGGTTCCCAATCAGTTGACTGAGCGGATTATCTCTGAGCATCAGGCAAATCAGCTAGGTGCCGATGTGATCCGGATCGACGGGTGGGACCTGATCGATCAACTGGTTGACGCTGAGGTATTTCGCTCGTACTCAGACATTCCCAGTGACATCAGTATCCCTGATGAGGCTGTTCACGAGGACGGTCTCTACTTCACCACCTACAACCGGCCTTACCTGTTTGCCTACAACCATGAGGTGGCCGATGAGGAGCTCACTTCATGGGAGGACCTGATCGAAGACGGGATCTCTTCCGGCGATATTGGATTAACTCAGGTTCGAGCTGCTGGGTCGTCTGCGAACTTGGTCCACTTCCAGTTGGATGTGTTGGGGGAGGAGTGGTTGTCTCAGTTGGCAGATACCAGCCCCAGGATCTTTGACTCTGCCTCGCCGCTGACCGATGCGATGGCTCGAGGTGAGTTGGTTGCGGGCCCGGTGCCTTCAACGGTGGGCATGGTGGCGATTGAAGATGGTGCGCCGATTACCTTGGTTGCTCCGGAAGAGGGGTTCCCAGTCAACGAGTACATCGTTGGGCTCTCGGAAGGTGGGGACTCGCCTAACACTGCCGAAGTTTTCCTGAATTGGACGCTCTCGGATAGCGGGCAGTTGGCGGCACTAGAGCTGGGGGACTACCCCATAAATCCGGAGTTGGGAGCCCCTGACTTGGGTGAGGGCGTGGATATGCCTCCTCTGGATGATGAGGGAATCTATGTCGTTGACCCAGAGGAGTACCAAGACCTACTCGAAGAAAACGCAGAGCTCTGGGAAGAGCTCTTCGGATACACAGGCTAGATCGCAAGGAGCGAAGTTATGAGTTACTCAATGTTCAGGGTGGGAGCGTTTGGTTCCCTTACTGCGCTGGTGTTGACTACGGCATGTGGTGGGGCTGGCGGTGATGGTGAAGGTGTTCAGGATGACGGTTCGCTGGTTATCGATGGACAGGAAGTTGCTTCGGCTGAGTTGATGGAAGCGGCCCAGGATGAGGATGGCCTAATACTCTATACGGGTTCAGGTGAAGCTGGTGAGAGGCAGCTGATAGAGCGTTTCCAGGAGGAGACAGGGCTTGATGGGGATCTCGTTCGTGTGGTTCCCAATCAGTTGACTGAGCGGATTATCTCTGAGCATCAGGCAAATCAGCTAGGTGCCGATGTGATCCGGATCGACGGGTGGGACCTGATCGATCAACTGGTTGACGCTGAGGTATTTCGCTCGTACTCAGACATTCCCAGTGACATCAGTATCCCTGATGAGGCTGTTCACGAGGACGGTCTCTACTTCACCACCTACAACCGGCCTTACCTGTTTGCCTACAACCATGAGGTGGCCGATGAGGAGCTCACTTCATGGGAGGACCTGATCGAAGACGGGATCTCTTCCGGCGATATTGGATTAACTCAGGTTCGAGCTGCTGGGTCGTCTGCGAACTTGGTCCACTTCCAGTTGGATGTGTTGGGGGAGGAGTGGTTGTCTCAGTTGGCAGATACCAGCCCCAGGATCTTTGACTCTGCCTCGCCGCTGACCGATGCGATGGCTCGAGGTGAGTTGGTTGCGGGCCCGGTGCCTTCAACGGTGGGCATGGTGGCGATTGAAGATGGTGCGCCGATTACCTTGGTTGCTCCGGAAGAGGGGTTCCCAGTCAACGAGTACATCGTTGGGCTCTCGGAAGGTGGGGACTCGCCTAACACTGCCGAAGTTTTCCTGAATTGGACGCTCTCGGATAGCGGGCAGTTGGCGGCACTAGAGCTGGGGGACTACCCCATAAATCCGGAGTTGGGAGCCCCTGACTTGGGTGAGGGCGTGGATATGCCTCCTCTGGATGATGAGGGAATCTATGTCGTTGACCCAGAGGAGTACCAAGACCTACTCGAAGAAAACGCAGAGCTCTGGGAAGAGCTCTTCGGATACACGGGGTGACCAGTTGACTCAGACTTTCCAAGAACAATTTCAAACAAGCAGTGTGATCGGAGGGCGTTGGGTTGAGGCATCGGGAGACGAGGCGACAGAACTGCGGTTTCCTCATGAGGCGCACGGTCCACTAGGCGCTATTCAGAATGTGTCCAAGGAGCAGGTTGATGATGCAGTAAGAGTCGCTGCTAAGACCTTTCGCTCTATGAGAGTTATGCGAGATCTCCGCAGTCGTGTTCAGATCTTGAGGGAGATCTCTAGATGCCTTCGAGACAACGTGCAACAACTGAGTCATCTAGAGACTCTGGACACCGGGAAGCTGCACAAAGAGAGTCAAAAGCAGATCCTCTTCGCTTCTCGGATGTTCGCCTTCTACGCAGGTATTGCAGACAAAATCTATGGCACTACTATGCCGTTGGACGACGCTAGATACTTCAATTACAGCTTGAGGGAGCCACTTGGCGTTGTTGCAATCCTTACCGCCTGGAACTCCCCGATCCAGCTGCTGGCCAACAAACTCGCGCCAGCTCTGGCCGCTGGTAATGCTGCTGTCATCAAACCCTCAGAACACGCATCGCTATCGACGTTGCACCTCATCGGACTCCTCCGTGAGTATGAGGTCCCGCCCGGGCTGGTCAACGTGGTGACTGGAGATGCTTCCGTCGGGACGAATCTTGTTAGCCATCAGGACGTGCAACATTCCAGTTTCACGGGGGGGCATCGCGGAGGTAGGAGCGTCGGCGTCATAGCCATGGAGAAGATGAATAGTGTCACTTTAGAGCTAGGAGGAAAGTCCCCGAACGTCGTGTTCGCTGATGCAGATCTGGATAGGGCCTTGACGGGAGCTTTAGTTGCGGGCTTCTCAGCGGCAGGACAGACCTGCGTTGCGGGTAGCAGACTGCTCCTCGCAAGGGAGATTAAGGACGCGTTTCTCCATCGCCTAGCGAGTCGTGCAGACAGCATCCAAGTCGGTAATCCATTTGATGAGTCCACGCAGATGGGGCCGATCGGAACAGACATGCAGTTCGAGCAGATCACCGGTGTGCTGGAGATTGAGAAGGAGGCATTCTCAGATAGATCGACGACGCGGCCCCTCGAGAATCAGCTTCGGTCTGAGACCGGCGGGAACTATCTCAACCCTCAAGTCCTCGATATATCAGGTCGTTCTACATCATTGCGTGACACCGAGGTCTTCGGTCCTGTGCTCGTGGTGGATGATTTTGACGGCGAGGGTGAGGCTATTGAGAAAGCTAACGCCACTCCGTTCGGCTTAGCCTCGGGTCTGTGGACACGAGACCTAAGCCGAGCTCATCGTGTAGCCCGGAACATTGAAGCTGGAACTGTGTGGGTAAACACCTACAGGCAAGCAGCTGTACAAGCACCTTTCGGCGGGTATAAGAAATCCGGTCTCGGGCGAGAACGCGGACTGGAAGCCATTGACAGCTACTTGCAGACGAAGAATGTCATGATCGACTTAGAGGACGAGGTGGACAATCCATATGGGATCTAACAAGGTGGGACTAGTTGGTCTGGGGCGGATGGGTTCATCGCTGCTGGAACGGCTTCAGCTGGAGACACATGTCATTGCTTATGATTCTGATTTATCCCGAGCGCAGACCTTAGCCAGTGAAAATGTACAGATTGCTCTCTCGCTAGAAGACTTCCGTGCCTGCGAGTATGTGATTCTGTGCTTGCCAAGTGTGGCAGCATCAGAAGGCGTTCTCCAAGAACTGGGATCTTACTTAGACAATGCCAGGATCTTTGAAACAAGTACGGTTCCCCCAGAGTATTTACGGACTATTTCTGGCCGATTAGGGGATCGAATTGAACTGTTCGATACGGCAATCCTTGCCGGTGTAGAAGCTATGCAGGCAGGCAAGGCAAAGCTGCTGGTAGGCAATGCGACGAGACTGAGGGAGTCAGACCGGGAGGTGCTGAACTGGTTCTCTGAGAGTTTTTCTACGTTCGACGAACTCGGTGGAGGCATGGCAGCGAAGATAATCAACAATGCGGTTGCTCATGCGAACATGTCAGTCCTCCTGGAAGCTCGCGCCATGGCAGTTGCGCACGGAATCACAGACGCCGAGCTATTCCGAGTTCTGGATGATGCCGACAGTGGTGTCTACCGCCCATACGAATTTCGGTTGAAAGAGAGAGTCGCGAACCGCGACTTCGATGGGGGTATGTCGGTATCTATGGCGCTGAAAGACTCCCTTCACGCGATAGAGGTTGCGACTTCCGTTGGTGTGCCGCTGTTCTCAATAGGCGCAGCCCACCAGGTGTATCAGCTAGCTGTCTCTGATGGCCTTGGCGACCTTGACTACGCATCAATCAGCTTGTTGTGGCCTGAGCGAGGTTAAGCCAGTGCGAATTCTTGTGCCTGACGAGGAGCTGGCAGGTGCCTGCAGGGAACGGCTCCAAGAGAAATTTCCAGACCGAGGGAAGCAATCCCAGATCCGGGTGTGGGATATTGATTCCGGTGTAGAACCACCCTCAGCTGATTTCGTCGTGACAGCAAGGCCCAAGGCCAAATCTGGCTACTCGCGAATCGGGCTAGTAAGAAGCCTGCGCCATGTGCACCTGCTGTCTTTGGGATACGACTGGATTCGAGGATATCTCCCGAAAGATGTTAGCGTCTCCAACTCCAAGGGTGCCATCGAATCAACGACTGCTGAGTTCGCCCTGACGTTGACGCTTGCCGCTCTTCGAGATCTTACAAGGGTGTATGCGCAGGCTCAGGAGCGATTCTGGAGTCGGGACTTCTGGACGTCTTCTTTAGTTGGATCTCGAGTTCTCGTCCTGGGCTACGGTGGAGTTGGTAGGGCCACGGTCCGCAGAGTCGAGTCATTTGCCCCGGCTTCGGTCGAGGTTATTGCTGGCAAGGCTAGGCTTCATAAGGACGGCCGTAGAATCAATGGCCCGGAGGCCCTTTACGACTTGCTGGGTACAGCAGATGTCGTCATCGTCACTCTCCCCCACAATGAAAGTACAGATCGACTCGTCAATGTGAAGTTCCTCAAAGCAATGACTGACGGTGCGCTTCTAGTTAACGTGGGTCGTAGTGCGATTGTGGATCATTCAGCTTTAGTTGCCGAACTGCGCTCTCACCGACTGCGAGCGGCGCTGGATGTTGTTGAGCCAGAGCCCCTGCCCGAGGACAGCGACCTGTGGGACGTGCCGAACTTGCTGCTCTCCCCCCACCTTGGGGGCAATACGTACGAGTGCATCAGGCGGTGCCGAGAGTTGGCAATTGAACAGGTTGTCAGGTTCGGCGCCGGCGAGCCTGTCATCAATGTCGTCAGTCGCTGACCGAACAAGGCGAGAGGCCGGGGTGGCAACAGCGCAAGTCTCAGAAATCACGGACCAATTTTGCTAGCGCTGGCGGAAGGCTGATTCGAGGTGCTGCCGCATCAGTTGGGCGGCGTCGTCGGCCTGGTGGGTGCTGATGAATTCGACCAACTGGTGGTGCTCCTCCAATGACTTTTCCCATCGGCTGTCGTCTCGCAGGGTGGTGGGCACGATAGACATGGACTGCACACCGTACTTCTCGTTCGCCTCAAGTAAGAACGGATTAGCACTTGCTCGCCAGATGAGTCGGTGGAACTGGTAGTTCAGTTCCCGACGGACGGCAGGGGAGTTGTCCTCCACCTCCTTCTGCTCAGTCAGAGAAGCTTCCAGCTGAGCCACTGCGTGCTCACTTCTGCGCATCGCCGCCAGGCGAGCAGCGTCCGACTCCAGAAGAGCGCGCATCTCGTAGAGCTGACCGATCTTCTCATCGGTCCACACGGTGACCTGGGTCTTGCGGCCCCGCTTTTCAGCGAGCCCTTCAACGACAAGGCGGGCCACAGCCTCCCTGACCGGGGTCCGGGAAGTGCCGACCAAGTCAGCCACGGAGCGCTCATTCAGGTCAGCACCTTGTTCTAGCGAGCCGCCGAGGATGTGGGACCGCAGCTGCTCGTAGACGGAGTCGACCTGAGGGCGGGTGGTCATGAGGCTGCGGACCGCCCTGCGATTCGACCGAAGACGATGCCTGCTGCCAGCCCGGAACCACCGGGGTAGTTTCCGCTGAAGAGGCCGCCCAGGGCTTCGCCACAGGCAAACAGTCCAGGAATTGGAGTGCCGTCCTCCTTGAGAACGCGAGACTGCTCGTCTCCCTTGAGGCCACCGAAGGTGAAAGTGATGCCGCAGGTAACCGGATAGGCGTAGAACGGGGGCTCAGAGATCGAGTTCGCCCAGTTCGACTTAGGCGGGGTGGTGTGAGCGACTCGCCCGTCCTTGACGTTGGGGTCGAACGCCTTGGTGGTGTCGATGGAATCGTTGAACTCTTGGATCGTTTTGATGAGACCATCCTTGTCGATTCCGGTTGCTTCCGCCAGTTCCGCGAGGGAGCCAGCAATGTGCTCGCCAACGCCCGGCACCTCATACTCCTGCGGACGGAGCATCGGCCGTAGTGGCGCATCAAAGACCTGCCAGGCGATCGCCCCGGGCTGCAGCAATACTTCCTTGCCGTACTTGGCGTAGGTGAGATTGCGGAAATCGGCCCCCTCATCAACGAAGCGTTGGCCGTTGCGGTTGACGATCAGCCCTAGCGGGTAGCTCTGCCGTGTTAGTCGGTTGGTCACCTCAAAATTGGACTCATTGTTCTCAAACTCGGCATCCCACTGGGTAGCGTGGCAGGAGGTCCAGTCACCGGCCTTGGCTGCGCCGAGGCGAAGCGCTTCTTCCAGCATGGTGCCTGTATTGAACGGCGTACCCCGGGTGATTGCGTACTCCCACTCGGAACCCATGTGTTCAGCGCGCATCGTCTTGCTGGCCTCGAAGCCGCCGCTGCCCAGCACCGTGGCATCGGCATGAACGGCGTGCTCCTCGCCGTCCTGGTCGAAAACGACGCCGGTTACGCTATCGCTGCTCTCAATGAGACGGGTGGCCCGAGCGTTGTAGAGCACTTCGATGCCGCTGGCTTCGGCCACTGCAAAGTGATCGCGGATCAAGCCCTCGCCGCCATCAACGTTGCCGACGTGCAGGCCGCCCCAGAACAGGTAGCTCCCGTCGGGGCGTTCATAGGCTTGACGCTCATACATGAGGCGGTACTTTAGGCCCTTGGACTTCAGCCATCGTATGTCCTCGGCGATGTTGGATGTCAGGGTTTCGGTCATCTGCGGGTCGTTGTTGCCGTTGGTAACTTTGGCCAGATCAGCCGCGTATTCCTCCTTGGTATAAGGCGGCACCACTGTGCGGTCATGCCTCGGATCGGGTTCGACCAGGTTCTTGAGGCTGTGTAGTCCCTCGTGGGTCATGCGGGTGGCGCCAGCAGTGAAATAGCTGTTTCCGCCAGCCTGCTCCTTGGGTGCAGCCTCGAGCATCAGAATCTTCTTGCCAGATTCGCGTGCTGCGTGGGCGGCGCACATTGCTGCGTTTCCAGCGCCGATAACTAAGACATCAGTGATAATGGTCGACATATGACCTCCTTTGGTATGCCAAAACTAAGGTAAGCATGCCATTCAGGGTATTTAGTGTCAAGAATCACGGAGTAGGATGCCAGTACATAACGGCGTGTGAAGGAGTGGTGTGACAGTTCGATCGAATGGACCAACGTGGCACCAGGCCCTGGGAGCGGCGAAGCTGCTTGCCGGAGCACTCAGCGTAGGTGCTACTCTTCGAGTTCTTCAACATCCACGCAGGAATGCTCCTAGGCAGTGCAGTCGGTGCTGCACTGGTGAACCAACCCTGGCACCGGAAACTGCAGCCTTCTGCCTTCCCCCGTTCCTTCCGCCAAACCGGCCTCATCTTGGTCAGGGCACTTCAGGAAGATCGGTTAGGGGTTTCGGCCAGGACGTCTTTCTTGAGGAGCCCCTGTCGTAGGATTCGCGCCTGCGGGATCTGCCGCGAACCGTAACTGACTCCGCATCTTGGATATGTGACGGACCGAGACGTGGATCTTTTCGCGGACGACACCGCTGACGATATCCGCGTCTTCTACGCCGGCGAGAAAGTGTGGGTCCTGAACTGGTGAGGAGTTAGGCGGTAGCCTCAGCCAGCAGACGCCGTAGGCGGGCGGGGTCGAACTTCCAGAAGTCCCGTATCGTGCCGTTGATGCGCAGTACCGGGACCTCCTCGGCGAACTGAGCGGCGAGGGCGGCGTCGTGCTCAATAGTGGTCTCGGTGAAGCTCAGGCCGAACTCTGCACAGACAGCCTCGGTGGTGGCCAGCGCCTCGGCGCACAGGTGGCAGCCGGGCTTGGTGAGCACTTCGACATGAACAGTCTCAGACACGGCGTCCTCTCGGTGATCGGATACGCGAAAGCCCCGGCCGATCAGCCGGGGCTAGGCGCTGTGTTTACTTATTGCGCCGCTGGTGGCGGGTCTTCCGCAGACGTTTGCGGTGCTTCTTCTTCGCCATGCGCTTGCGGCGCTTCTTGATCACAGAACCCATAGGGTCACAGTCCTTGTCTATAGGGGATAGGCCAAAAAGGTCTTGGAAGAGTCTACCGACTCTATTGTGGAAGGGCTAACCAATGGGTGAGCTGCCAGCGAAGCGTGACGATGACTTTAAGGAGTGAAGGCCGCGGAGGCGCGCCCGGCCCCGGGACCAGCTCAGTCAAACCAGGGGTCCAGGCCATGCAGGGGAAAGATCTCTTTGCGGGTCTGGATGACTGCGCGGTCCACCGCGTCCTCGGGGTCGTAGCCCAGCTCCCAGGACCTCCACCAAAGCTCGGCGTCGTCGTGCATGTGCTCGGGGGCTTCCACCTGATAGGTCTTTCTCACGTAGTCCCGCCAGCTGACCGGGGTGGTGGTGTTCAGTGGCACGGGGGAACCTGAGACGATGGCAGTCAGATGCGCCCAGGCACGCGGGACCACCTGATGGATGCTGTAGCCCCCGCCGCCGGTGGCAATCCACCGGTTTCCAGTGAACTCCTCGGCCAAGTGCCCGATGTCCAGGGCCAGCTGACGCTGCCCGTCAATGCTCAGCCGCAGGTCACTCAACGGGTCATCGGCATGGGAGTCGCAGCCGTGCTGGGAGAGGACCACCTCCGGCTCGAAGGCCCGCACCAGCTGCGGGATGATCGCGTGGAAGGCTCGCAGGAACCCCGCATCCCCGGTGCCCGGAGGCAGCGCAATGTTCACGGAGGTGCCATCCGCCTGGCCTTCTCCGATCTCATTGGGGAACCCGGTGCCCGGATACAGGGTGGTGCCGGACTGATGGATGGAGATTGTCATCACCCGAGGGTCGGCGTAGAAGATCTCCTGGGTGCCGTCACCGTGGTGGGCATCGACGTCGATGTAGACCACCCGGCGCGTACCGGTGTCCAGTAGGTGCTGGATGGCCAGAGCGGTGTCGTTGTACACGCAGAACCCGCCAGCTTTGGCGCGACTGGCATGATGCATCCCGCCGGCGAAGTTCACCCCGCGGACTGCGGTTCCGGCAGCCAGGGCCTCAGCCAGGCGCAGTGTTCCGCCGGCGATCCGGGCCGCTCCGGTATGGATCCCCTCGAAGACCGGGGTGTCCTCAGAGCCCAGCCCGTGCTTCGGAGAGGCAGCGCCGGTATCCGAGGCGGCGTGCACGGCAGCGATGTACTCCTCGGTGTGCACAGTGGCCAGGGCGTCGTCGTCGGCAATCTTCGGGGAGACCTGAGTGAGGTTCGGTGAGTCGAAGACCGCCAGGTCCCGGGTCAGGCGTTCGGTGAGCTCCAGCCGTATCGGGTCCATCGGGTGGGTGGCGGTGAACCTGTACTCCAGCAGCGCGGGGTCCCAGACCACAGCGGTCGGCGGCGCGGGAGGAGTACGGGTCACAGCAGACAAGCCTACCGGGTTGGGCTGTAGGCGATCAGGTGCTGACTGCTCTCCGTCCAGTGGCGAGGAAGGCCCGCCCAGTACCGCGGAGAGAGAGCAGCCCCGGGGTGGCCTGAAGCAGGAACTGGCCGCGGGCGGCGTCCTGCACAGTACCTGTATCTTCAGCAGTCACCGTGAAGCTGCCGCTGAGCACCGCGATCACACTGGGCGTCTCAGTGCGGAACTCGGCCTCCCCGGTAATCTCCAGCAGCTCGAAAGGAGCCCCGCGGTTCTCCGGGCCCTCTGCCGTCCGATAGCTGCGCAGACCAACCTGCCGGGCGGCGGGCCGTAGGCGGGCAGGAGGACCGAAACTGATATCAAGGACGTGCAGCAGCTCGGGGACATCAATGTGTTTTCCGGTCAGCCCGCCGCGCAGCACATTGTCACTGGGTCCCATCAGCTCAATGCCGGTGCCGTGCAGATAGGCGTGGATGTTCCCGGCGGGCAGCCACAGCGCCTCTCCGGCAGAGAGCAGCTCATGGTTGAGCATCACTGCCACAGCCGCCCCCGGGTCGCCGGGATACTCGGCCAGCAGGCGAGAGACCAGGCCCAGCTTCTCGGGGTGACGCTCGGCTGCGGCCTGAAGCTGACCGATCAGCTGCGGAATCTCCGGAGCATCTCCGAGCAGCCAACGCACAGTGCGCGCGATCCCCTGCTCGGTGAGCATATAGGCCCAGGTTCTCAGCAGAGCTCCAGCCGGGCCAGAGCCCCGAGCCCCCTCCTGCAGCAGGTCCGTGGTATGTGCGGGATCGCGGAATCCGCACAGGGCTTCGAACCTGTCACTCAGCGCCACGATCATCTCAGGTTTAGGCCGGGGGTCGCGGTAGTTCCGGTGCGGGGCATCAACCGGAATCCCCGCCCGCTCCTCACGGTCAAAACCCAGTGCTGCCTGCTCCGCTGAGGGGTGGGCCTGCAGGGAGAGGGGAGCGGCGGCGTCGAGAATCTTCAGCAGAAACGGCAGCTGCTGGCCGGTCTCTGTCTCCCACTGATGCAGGTCAGACCATGCCGCACCTGGTTCAAGTACCCGGCTGGGGGCTTTGGGGTGGCTACCCAGCCACAGCTCAGCCTCCGGCCCGCCGCTGGGCTCGCGACCCAGCAGCGCAGAGATGCCGCCCGCAGCACCCCAGGGATAGGACAAGGGGGTGTTGTCGATTCTGATCAGTGTCATGCCTGCCTCTCAGCTGCTGAGATCAAAAGCCTCAAGGGGTGGTCTGCTTCAACGGTGAACAGTGCGGAGGACCCGTCCACGCCATGGCCGCTCTGCTGCAACGGCTGCACCCGGGGTACGGCTGCCCGGACCAGCCGCCAGAATTCACTGCTGATGGCCACCGAGCCGAAGACCCCGCCGATGGTCGCCACCTGCGGGCTGGCCGGTGGTTGGTCCTGCCTCACCCGGCGCAGTGCAGTGATCACCGAATGGGCCAGCTCTGCTGCGGCATACTGGCAGATTTCTGCCGCTACCTGGTCCTCAGCCGCCAGCTCCCCCACCACCCGGGCGAAGGAGGCCACCAAGCTGACCGCTTCGGAATCGTTCTGCAGCTGGATATAGGCACCCGGCAGGTCCGGCCAGCGCCGCCGCACCTCATTGGTGAGCGCAGTAGCCGGGCCTCGTCCGTCATAGGCGCGCATCACGGCCTGAAGCGCCTCACGCCCTATAGAGAATCCGCTTCCGGCATCCCCCATGAAACTTCCCCAGCCGTCCACCCGGGCTACCTGCTGCTCGCCCACCGCCAGGGTCACCACACCTGTGCCAGAGGCGATGACTGCCCCCTGGCACAGGCCCACCGCACCCAGGTAGCTGGTGACCGAATCATGAGTAAGTCTGATCCGGTGGAGGCTGGGCTGCCCGATCATCTCCAGCAGCCGCTGCGCATCGGTCTCTGCCCGAGTCAGCCCGGAAGTCCCGAAAGTCATCCCCTGCAGCGGGGCCTGTGCCTCAGCAGCAGTCTGCTGGGCAAACGCAGCAAGCTGGGGCAATAACGCCCGACTGGTGAGCACCTGCGGCAGGAACAGAGGCAGCGGCTGCCGGCCAGGCTGATACAGCATTCCTTTGGTGCTGCTCTGCCCAGCGTCCACAGCCGCCCACACAGCTGTGGTGCGGGGGGAAGGGTGCATATTCATGGCTGTCTCCATCATCTCATTGCGCACAACTGAAGTCGGGCTGGTCAGCACAGCTTGGACTCCTCTCGGCAGTATTATGAACAGGTAGCAGGGAACCTCACTTCACCCAGGGCCCGCTCAGATGACTCGAAGAAGGGACGCATAGTGTCGGCAGTAGAGCGGGCATTCCACGGAATCCGACACATGATCAGCTCCCAGGAACTCACCGCCGAGCAGCGGCTGCCCTCCGAGTCTGAACTCTGCGAACGCCTGGGGGTCTCCCGGGGGTCCCTGCGAGAAGCCGTCCGGATGCTCGCCGCTCTCGGGGTGGTGGAATCTCGCCACGGCTCCGGGGTCTACGTCTCTTCGCTCAAACCTGAGGAGTTCATGCGCTCCCTGGCCCTGACCGTAGAATTGCTGCCGCTCTCCGGGGTGCTGGAGCTCTACGAGGTGCGTAGGGTCCTGGAGTCCTATGCCGCCGGCCAGGCCGCCGCCAAGGCCACCCCCCTGGTGCATGCCCAGCTGCGCGACATGCTGATCAGGCTCGACGACGCCTCCAGCCCTAATGAGGCCAGTGTCCTGGACGCCGAGTTCCACCAGCTGGTGGCCGAGGCTGGGGGCAATGCCACCATCACCGCGTTGCTGGCCGTGATGAAGAACCGGTCCCGGGCCTACCAGATCTACGGCAGCCAGGGCACCGATGCCATCCGGCGGATGAGTGAGGATGGCCACCGCCAGATCGCTGAGGCCATCATTGCTGGGGATCCGGCTATGGCTTCTGCGGCTATGGCCAGCCATGTGGCCCAGACTGAGATCTGGCTGCGGCACTACGCCCCGGCACCGGACCGCAAGCCCTTGGACCAGCAGTTACCCCTCGACTCCGGGCCGGCGCAGCCGCAGAGTGGCGAGTTGGAAGGGTCGTAGCGACACAGCCACCCCCTTGGCCGGCTGCCAAGCCCGGTCGGCCAGTGCATAGGGAAGATCCTCCGGGAAGGCCCCGTCGGCCTCAGCGGTGCGCTCCAGTAGGTCCGTCTCAGCCACCTCAGCAGCCTCCAGTCCGGGACCCAGCTGCAGCACTGCCTCAGCCCGGCCGCCGGCGACCTCCACGATCCGCACGATGAGATCGCCGGAGCAGTCCTCGGCAGCCTTGACCCAGTCCACTGCGGCCGCACCTGCTACCAGCTGAAGACTGACCAGCGGATCCACCACCAGGCCGGAGACCTCCGGCTCAGTCTCCGGGGCGTTGAGCCGGTATGCGGCGTCGACCGTTGTGGGAACTCCGCCCGGCAGTACCGACCAGCGAATCCGGTGATGGCCGATATCCGCCCCAGGATCAGGGAACTGGGCGGCTCGCAGCAGCGAAAGCCGCACCAGTGTGCCTCCGGAGTCCAGCTGAGTGACATCGCAGCCGTAGCTGGAGTCATTGGTGATACCCACTCCGAAATCGCCCTCGCCCAGATGCATCCATCGGTGCTGATTGACCTCGAACTGCACCTCTTGCCAGCTAGTGTTATCGCTGATATCGCGTTTCACATAGCCGTACTGGGTCTCGAACTTCGCCGAAGAGGTGTGCAGATCCAGCGGCAGAGCTACTTTGAGCAGATGCTCCGAATGCCGCCAGTCCGCCTCCAGCTCCATATCCAGCTCCGCCGCGCCCGGCTGCAGCCGGTAGGTCATGGTGAAGGAGGAGGGGCCCTCCTGCCGGCTCACGGTCACTGCCGCTGCCCCGTCCTGAGAACAGACCTCCACCAAGCTAACACCCTCCACCAGGTGGCCTAGCCGCAGGGTGTGCCGCTCCACATCCCAGGCGTCCCACCGGATCGGCTCATCCCGGAACAGCCAGAGTGCTCCCATCGGCTCACCATCGGGCACCAGCTCCCGGCCAGTTTCGGCATCAACGATTGAGGTGACATGCCCGTGCGAGCCGACGACGACGCGGAGCCGGCTATTTGCCAACACCAGACACCCCGTTTCGGTGCGCTTCACGGTGACGTCGGCGGCGTCGTGCGCCGTGTCCTGCCAGGAGCCGGCAGAGTCAGGAGTCAAGGCAGGCCAGTCCTCTGAGTGGGGAGCACCGAGGGCCTCCAACGCGGTAATGGCCAGGGAGTGCAGACGGTCCTGCAGCTGCCCGTAAGACTGGCGGGCCTCCCGGTGCACCCAGGCGATGGATGAGCCGGGAAGCACATCATGGAACTGGTGGAGCAGCACCTGCTGCCAGATCTCAGCCAGCTCCTGGTGCGGATACTGCGCCCCGGCCCGGACTGCGGCCGCAGCGGCCAGATGCTCCACCAGGCGAAGAGAAGCCTCGGCCCGTCTGTTGCCCTGCTTCATGGCCAGTTGGGAAGTCAGGGTGCCGCGGTGCAGCTCCAGGTAGAGCTCACCCCGCCACACCGGGATTTTGCCCGCGGACCGGTACTCGGCCTCCGCATCGGCGAAGAACCGGGCCGGAGCCACCTGCCGCAGCCGGGGTGCTCCCTCCAGGTCGGCGAACCGGCGAGCCCGGGCCAGCATCTCCCGGGTGGGCCCGCCACCGCCATCGCCGTAGCCGAAGGGAAGCAGTGAATGGGAGGAGTGGGTCTTGTCCCGGAAGTTCCATTGGGCCCGATGCAGCTCATCGGCCTCCACAGTGGCCTCATAGGTGTTGGCCGGAGGGAAGTGGGTGAAGATACGAGAGCCGTCCACCCCCTCCCAGTCAAAGCTGTGGTGCGGGAACTCATTGGTGTCCCCCCAGGCAATCTTCTGGGTGAGGAACCACTGGAATCCGGCACGCCGCACGATCTGCGGAAGCCCTCCGGCGTAGCCGAATGAGTCGGGCAGCCAGGCGCCTTCGCATTCGACGCCGAAGGTCTTCATGAAGTAGCGCTGTCCCTTCAGAGCCTGCCGGACCATGGACTCCCCGGCCGGCATCACGCAGTCGGTCTCCACCCACATGCCCCCCAGTGGTATGAAGCGGCCCTGCTGGACCCGCTCGCTGAGTCGGGCGAAGAGGTCAGGGTGGTCCTGCTGAAGCCAGGCGTACTGCTGGGCGGAGGACATGCCGTAGCGGAACTGGTCATCCTGGTCCATCAGGGAGAGCACATTTCCCACGGTGCGGGCCACCTTGCGGCGGGTCTCACGCACCGGCCACAGCCAGGCCGAATCGATATGGGCATGCCCGATAGCTGAAATGATATGTGCACTGGCATGAGCAGGGAGGCTCAGTACACCGGCCAGCCGCTTTCGGGCTTCTGCGGCAGAGTCAGGATCGGACTCCACGAAGGCATCCAAGGCGTGCTCCACAGCCTCCAGCAACCGCCAATAGCGCGGTTCGGAGTCTGGCAGCTGGCGGGCCAGCCCGTCGGCAGTCTCCAGATCGCGCAGCAGCTCCCAGATTTCGGTGTGGAACTCGGCGACCTCTGCAGTTCGGAACCGATAAGGTTCGAAGCTCGCCGCTGTGTGCTTCTCGCCCAGGTCATTGGGGGCGAAGACGCGCGGTTTGTAGACCAGCGGGTTGGCGGCGGCCTCCACATAGAGCTCAAAGCTGTCATCCTGGTTGAGCAGTCCGGATGGGGTGCGCTCACCCTTCAGCCGCACCCAGGACTGGTTGGGGTGGATGCCCTTGACCACGGTTCCGTCCGGCCGGTAGACCAGCGCTTCTCCGTGGAAGCCGTCCATCCCTTCATACCAGCCTGGATCCAGCACCAGCTCAGCGGTGCGCGCATCATCCGGCACGCTGCCGGTGATGCGGAACCAGGTGGTGGACCAGGCCGGGCCCCAGGGCTGCCCCAGGGTGAAAGGCTCGTAGGCCGGGGTTGAACGGCCGGGTAGGGGACGGATGCCGAGAGCATGGGCTGCTGGGACGGGCTCCCCGTCGCCGTCGACCTCCCACCGCTGTATGGTCACCGGTGCCAGCGTGGAGTACAGGGCCGGCAGCAGCCGCTGACGGCATACGCGGTCCACCCGGGCGTGGGTGAGCTGGGGGTAGCTGTGCATGGAATCTCCTGGGGGCAGATGTGGAGCCGGGCTCAACGAACCCGGCTCCACATCTGTTGGGTCAGCGGTCAGTCGTTGGGAAGGATGTCGTCAAAGTAGAGGTTGTCATCCAGCCGGGGAGTGAAGTCCACGCCGTCGGAGACCCCGAAGGCACCGGGCTGTACGTACAGCGGGATGTGTGGGCGGTCCTCTGCAACAATCTCCTGGGCCTCAGCGTAGAGCTGAGCACGTTCCTCCTCGTCCAGGGTGCGGCCAGCCTGGTTCAGCAGGTCGATGACTTCCTCGCTGAAGTAATCGGTCATCCCCTCTGCGGTCTCTGGGGTGTAGTGCACCATCGGGGAGGAGGCGTCCAGCATGCCATCGGCCAGGCCGATCAGGAATAGCTCCTCGTTGTTGCGCTCACTGTACATATCGCTGTACGAGCCACCCTCGCGGATGTCCAGGTTCACCTCAAAGCCGACCTCCTCCAGGTAGGAGGCGATCATCTCGGCCACCTCGCCGTCGAAGGGATAGTTGCCGCGGGAGGCGGTCAGGGTCACTTCAGGGGTCTCATCGGCTGCTGCCACGAGTTCAGCAGCACGCTCCGGGTCGTAGAGGAAGTCATCGTAGAGTTCCTCATTGGCGCCGAAGCTTCCCACTGGGACACGGGAGCGCACCGGGGTGGCATTGCCCTCGAACAGGGTCTCGGTGATAGTGCCCTGGTCGATGGCCAGGTCGATGGCTTCGCGGATCTCTGGGTCGGCGGTGATGTAGCCGTCGGTCATGCGCACAATCAGCAGCATCACTCGGGTGGTGTCGCCGAACACCATATGGGAGCCGTCCTCATCATCGATCCGATCCCAGTCGTTGGGCGGAACATCGGCGGCTATGTCCACTCCGCCGGTGAGCAGCTCAGAGACCCGGGTGGAGTTCTCCGGGATGGCTCGCAGCTCCACCTCGTCCCACTGAGGCTCTCCGCCCCAGTAGTCCTCGTTGG
The DNA here is from genome assembly GCF_008711175.1 of Nesterenkonia ebinurensis. Lineage (GTDB taxonomy): Bacteria > Actinomycetota > Actinomycetes > Actinomycetales > Micrococcaceae > Nesterenkonia > Nesterenkonia ebinurensis. The sequence continues at coordinate 195,361 of NZ_VWNF01000021.1, read as the reverse complement.
CGGTAAGGACCACCCGGTCATCCTGCCGCCATTCGACGAACTCATAGGGGCCGGAGCCGATGGGACTGGCGATGAACCCCTCTATCCCGTTTTCTTCGATGTACTCGGAGGGCATGATGTCAGCCCCGCCCTTGGAGAGCACGTTGATCAGAGTGGGCATCGGTCCGTCAGTAGTGAGTTCGATCTCGTAGTCGCCAATGGCTTCCACGCTGGTAATCTGATTGAACTCCACGTACTCGAGAAGAGTGTCGTCAGTGATCACCCGGTTGATGCTGAACTCCACATCAGCAGCGGTCAGCGGGTCCCCGTTGTGGAAGACCGCCTCATCGGTGATGGTGAAGCGCCAGGTTTGCTCATCCACCTGCTCGTAGTCGATGACCAGATCCTCCACCAGCTCCATCTCCGCGTCACGGCGGAAGAGCCGGCTGTAGATATTGCGGTTGACCCGCTCAGCGGAGGTGGAACGGGCATCCTGGGGATCCATGGTGGTCGGATCGGCGCTCTGGGCGAAGACCAGGGTGCGGCTTTCCTCCTCTCCGCCGTTCTCGGATCCGTTGTCAGAGGTGGTGCCGGGCACCCCTCCGCAGGCGGACAGGCTGAGGGCGAGCAGGCCGGCTCCTAATGTGGCTGACCGATTTCTCATGATGTTTCCTTTCTTGGTGGAGTGATTCATGCGGTGCGGAGGATCAGCGGCGGTGGCAGGCTGCCATCCGGGACTCTGACCGCGGGGTCAGTGCCGGTACGGCCTCAGCGCAGATATCGGTGACCAGGGGGCAGCGGGTTCGGAAAACACACCCTGAAGGCGGGTTGAGCGGGCTAGGGATCTCGCCGGTGAGCTCCACCGTGCCGCCCGCGTGGAAGGGGATCGCCTCACTGGAACTGATCAGCGCCTGGGTGTAGGGGTGGACCGGATCAGCCAGCACCTGATGGGCCGGACCCTGCTCCACAATTCGGCCCAGGTACATCACGGCGATCTCATCGCTCATGAATCCCACGCTCTCCAGGCCGTGGCCGATGAACAGGTAGGTCAGCCCCAGCTCGTCCTGGAGATCCTTCAGTAGGTTCAGGATTTGGGACTGCACGGAGACATCCAGGGCGGAGACCGGCTCATCGCAGACCAGCAGCCGGGGTCGGCGGGCCAGGGCGCGGGCGATCACAATGCGTTGGCGCTGACCGCCGGAGAACTCGTGCGGGTACTTCTGGCGGGCGCTGCGCGGCAGGCCCACCTGGTCCAGGAGTTCGTTCACGCGCTGTTCCCGCTCCGGCATGAGAACCTTTGGCGCAACTTTCAGCGGTTCGGCCAGCAGCTGCGCCACCGGCATCCTCGGGTTCAGTGAGGAATAGGGGTCCTGGAAGACGATCTGGGCGCCGCTCTCACCGCGCAGGGCTACCTTGCCCTTCTGATCGTGGACCGGCTGCCCGTCAATGAGCACCTGCCCAGAGGTGGGTGCCAGCATGCCGGTGACCATATTGGCCAGAGTCGATTTGCCCGATCCGGACTCACCCACCAGGCCGAGGGTACGTCCCTTGGGAATTCTGAGACTGATGCCTTCCACCGCCACCAGATCCTTCTTCCTGCCTAGGAAGGAGCTGCGGATGCCGAAAGTCTTGCGGACATCTTGGATCTGCAGGAGTTCAGTCATACGGCGGCCTCCTGCTGACGTGCTACGAGCCGGTCGATATGCCAGCACATCGAGGCGCGGTCATCCTCTTCCACCTTCGGCGGGCGCTGCTCGCACTGTTCGGTGGCCAGCGGGCACCGGGAGCGGAACCGACACCCTTGGTCCCACTGGTCAGGGGTGGGCACAATGCCGGGGATGGACTCCAGTCGGTCCCGGGTGTCACCCATATGGGGTGCTGAGTCCAGCAGCGCCTGGGTGTAGGGATGGCGTGGGGTGGCGAGGACCTCTTTCACCGGGCCCGACTCCACCACCTGTCCGGCGTACATCACGTGCACAGTGTCGGCCAGTTTTCGCACCACCGAGAGGTCGTGGGAGACGATCAGCACTGCGGTGTCCAGATCATAGGAGAGGTCGTACATGAGCTTGAGCACCTGGGATTGGATGGTCACATCCAGTGCTGTGGTGGGCTCATCGGCCAGCAGCAGCTTGGGACGACCCACCAGGGCCATGGCGATCATCACCCGCTGCCGCATTCCCCCGGAAAGCTCATGGGGGCGTTGCCGCAAGATACGCGGGGGATCGGCGAAGCCCACGCGGTCCAACATCTCCAGGATCTCCCGTCGGCCTGCTTTAGCCCGCCCGGCAGCCTCCTTCAGCTGCGCCCCAATGGTCAACAAGGGGTTCAGGGAAGTTAGCGGCTCCTGGTAGATCATCGCGATCTCAGGGCCACGCAGCCGGCGCAGCTTTTCGGCCCCTAGGGCGGTGAGCTCGCTGCCCTGGTAGCGGATGCTGCCGTCAGTGACCTGCAGGCTCTCTGGCAGCAGGCCCATGGCGGAGAAACAAGTCACCGACTTTCCGGAGCCTGATTCGCCCACCAGGGCGACCCGCTCCCCACGTTCAATGCTCAGGCTTGCCCCATCGACAACTGGAAGCTTCGCGCTGCTCCGGGTGGCTGAGACTTGGAGGTTCTGAATCTTCAGCAGCGGCTCGCTCATCGTCCCACCGCCAATCTGGGGTCGAGGGCATCGCGGAGCCAGTCACCCAGCAGCAGGATGCCCAGCACAGTGAAGGTGATCGCCAGTCCCGGCAGGGTGCTGATCCACCAGGCGGTAGCCAGGTAGTCGCGCCCTGTGGTCAGCATCAGGCCCCAGGAGATGTCCGGCGGCTGAACCCCTAATCCCAGGAAGCTGAGCCCGGACTCGGTGACGATCACGGTGGCCACGCTGAGCGTGGAGAGCACAATGAAGCTCGGCATCACATTCGGGGTCAGGTGTCGCAGCAGGATAGTGGGTCCGCTGACCCCGAAGTTCTGCGCGGCCCGGATGAACTGTCGTTCCCGCAGCTCCAACACCTCAGCACGGATCTGACGGGCATAGATGACCCAGTTGGTGATGCCCAGGACAAAAATCAGGGTCCACATGCCCGGGTCCAGCACACCCAGGATCACCAGGATCAGCAGGATGGAGGGAATCGCGAGCAGCGCATCGACGAAGCGCATCAGCAACGCGTCGATCCACTTGCTATAGTAGCCGGCCGCCAGTCCCACAGTCAGGCCGATGGAGCCGGCCAGGACCACGGAGAGCACTCCAATCAGCAAAGAGATCCGGGCTCCCTCAATCAGCCGGGAGAGCAGATCGCGGCCCAGGTTGTCGGTGCCCAGCAGGTGGCCGGGCTGGTAGCCCTCCATGCCAATCGGAGGCAGTAGGGCCCGGGTGGGGTCGATCTCGGTGGGAGAGTGCGGCATCAGCAGCGGGGCGAAGATGGCCACCACGGCGGGGACTCCCACCAGGACCAAGCCGATCCAGCCGCTGAGCGGAACACGTCGGAGTTTGGAGCGCCAGCTGCGCTGGCTGAAGCTTTTGGCCGGTGCCGGCTCCACAGAGCCGGTGCCGGAAGCGCTCATTGTGGTGGACTCAGCCAAGACTGATCCTCCTGTCCACGGCCTTGAACAGTAAGTCGGAGATCAGGCTCAGCGCCAGCACCATTACGGCGATGACGAACACTGCGGCCTGCACTACGGCCATGTCCCGCATGCTCACCGCGTTGACCAGCAGCTGGCCCAGCCCCGGCCAGGAGAAGACCACCTCAGTGATCAACGCCCCACCCAGCAGTGTGGAGAACTGCAGGATGGTGATGCTGGTGACTGGAACAAACGCGTTGAGCAGCGCATGCTTATAGACGACGACTCGCTGCCGCAGCCCTTTGCCGCGGGCGGTACGGATGTAGTCCTGGGAGAGGATCTCCACCATGGATGAGCGCACCAGCCGGGTGATCTCCGCGGCGGTGCCAGTGCCCAAGGCCACCACAGGCAGCACCAGGTGGGCCCAAGAACCGCTGCCGGAGACGGGCAGCCACTGCAGCACCACGGCAAAGAGCAGAATCAGCATGATGCCCAGCCAGAAGTTCGGCATCGCCTTGGCCAGTACTGAGAGGGAGGAGACAGCACTATCGACGACGCCGCCCCGCCGGGTGGCCGCCCACACCCCGAGCGGGATGGCGATTACCAGCGCCAGCAGAATTGCGCCGATAGCCAGGGTCAGAGTGGCCGGTATCCGGTCCAGGACCAGCGGGAGTGCGGCCTGGTTGTAGCGGTAGGAGTCGCCGAAGTCCCCGGTCAGCACGGAGCCTAAGTAGTTGAAGTACTGTACCAGCAGGGGATCATTGAGGCCCATGGCTTCGCGCATGGTGGCTACCTGCTCTGGGGTGGCGTGCTCGCCGAGCATCAGCGAGACCGGGTCCCCCACGATGTAGACCAGCAAAAAGACGATGGTGATGATCAGCAGCAGGGTGGGAATCATCTGGGCCAGACGGCCGGCAATGTAGGTCCCCAATTAAGCTCCTGCTTCAGTCAGCTGCCTTTTCGACACAGTGATCTTCGTTGATGCGAGTACCGGAGTATCTTCACGCAGTTATATTTCAGAAATAAGGCTATTATGTTGCGAACATGTTACGAGAACGATGAGTTGTCTGATCACTTCTCTTCTGAAGTGCAAAAATTTCCCGATTTTATGGGAAATTAGTTCAGTGCGAAGTGCTGTTCATCTGATGACTAGGCGATTCGTCTCACATTGTCTGATTAGACTGCTGTGAGGGCCTGAGCGGACTGCCATTAGGCGTGGTCGGCGAACCTGTTCGCCCGCGGCCCCAGCCGACGGTAGTCGGCCGGGGACCCTGAACCGCGGACTCTCTTAGCTGCGTGGATAATCTCTCTAGGCATGGTCGGCGAACCATTCGAGTTGGCTCACGTCTCCTGAGACCACGATGGTGTCCCCGGGGTTGACCACGGTGTCCGGCTGGGCGTAGACGAAGTCCTTGCCCGGAGACTTCACCCCCACCACATTGACCTGATGGCGTTTGCGCGGTTGGGACTGGTCGATGGACTTGCCCTGCAGAGCCTTGGGCGGGCGCATCTTCACGATGGCGAAGTCGTCGTCGAACTTGATGAAGTCCATCATCTGCCCGCTCACCAGGTGGGCCGCACGCACCCCGGCGTCGTGCTCAGGGTAGATCACGTGGTGGCAGCCGATACGGGTGAGGATCTTGCCGTGAGTGGGGTTGATGGCCTTGGCCCAGACCTGCTCCACTCCCAGGTCCACCAGGTTGGCGGCGATCAGCACACTGGACTCGATGGAGGTGCCCACCCCCACCACTGCGGAGTCGAACTCATCGGCCCCCAGCTGGCGCAGTGCCTCGATGTCAGTGGCATCGGCCTCCACAGTGTGGGTGAAAGCGTCGGCGTACTTCTGCACCAGGGTGCGGTGCCGGTCCACTGCCAGCACCTCCTTGTCCTGGTCCATCAACTGCTGGGCCAGAGCAATGCCGAACCGGCCCAGCCCGATCACCAGTACCGGCTTATTGGTCTTCTGGTTCTTAGCCAATGATCGGCCTTCCTTCTGGGTAGCGGTAGCGGGTGCGGCTGTGCCTGATGGTCAGGGCGGCTGCGAAAGTCATAATGCCCACCCGGCCGGCGAACATCAACCCGGAGAGCACATAGAGCCCTGCCGGGGGGAGTTCTTCGGTGAGCCCGGAGGTCAGGCCCGCGGTGGCGAAGGCTGAGATCGACTCGAACAGCGGGCGCTCCAGGTCCTCACCGGTGAGGATGATCAGGGTCAGGGTGGAGATCAGGATGAAGGTGGCCGCCATGGCCACCACCGAGATTGCCACCCGCACGGCCTGGGCCGGGATAGTGCGCCCGTGGGCGGAGGACTCCTCGTGGCCGCGGGCCTCGGCGATGAACGCCAGCAGGATCACCGCGAAGGTGGTGACCTTGATACCCCCAGCTGTGGAGGCGGAACCGCCGCCCACAAACATCAGGGCATTGGTGACCAACATAGTCTCGGAGTGCTCCATGATGTTGTCCACCACCGAGAATCCTCCGGAGCGCATCATCACTGAGGCGAACAGTGAGTTCTGCAGCTTCTCCCAGGTGTCCATGGGCCCGAGGGTATCGGCATGATTCCACTCCAGCAGGGCGTAGGCGATGGCTCCGAGCACCATGAACGCCACAGTGAACTCCATGGTGATCTTGGTGTGCAGGCTCCAGCGTTTTAAGACCAGGCGGTAGCGCCACAGCAGCAGAAGCACCGGAAAGCCCAGGGACCCCAGGAACACGCCGATCATGATGGTCCACAGCACAAGGGGATCATTCTCCACCCCGGCCAGCCCGTCCGGGTGGATCACGAAGCCCGCATTGTTGAAGGCGCTGATCGAGTAGAACAGCCCATGCCAGGCCCCGGCGGCAGGGGAGTCCTCCAGCATCATCATCCGGGGGATCAGCACGGCAGCCAGAGCAGCCTGTACGACGACGCTGCAGATCACCACAGTCTTGATCAGCGAACCTACTTCGCCCAACGGCCCGGAGGCCATCCCCTCCTGGGCCACCAGCCGGGTGCGCAGCCCCAGATGGTGGGTCACCGAGATCGCCACCAGGGAGGCCAGGGTAAGGATCCCGAGACCGCCCACCTGAATGGCGGCAAGAATCACGATCTGCCCGCCCAGCGACCAGTGCTCAGCAGTGTTGACCGGGGTCAGGCCGGTTACCGAGACTGCGGAGGTGGCGACGAATACGGCGTCGTGCACCTGGGCTGAGCGGCCCGAGGCGGAGGCCCAGGGCATCATCAGCAGCACCGAGACCACGCTGATGAACCCGGCGAAGATGATCAGCGCCAGCCGCGGCGGAGAGGACTGAGCAGTAGCGCTGACGGCGCGCTTCACAGAGCCCCAGAGCGTGGTGCGCTGGTAAGCAGGAGGTGAGGCTGCGGCGTCGTCCCCTTGTTGCGGCACGCGGCTATGCTACCGGTGCCGACGGCGCTCGGCGCTCTTTAGGCGTGAAAGCCGCGGCAACGTGGTTGGGAACCGTGACGTCAGGGCCCAGCGCAATTGCCAGAGCAACGGTGCGGGCCACGTCAGGGTGAGCGTGAACAAAGGTCTCGACATTGGGGCCTGTGCAAACGCCTCAGCGGTTGTGCGGGCCACGTCAGGGAGGTGCGCCGCCGGGACACTCGGTCCTCGACGATCACAGGACAGACGCCCGCTCAGGCCTCGCCCACACAGCGTGGCTGCGGGCCCTGGTCCCTCGCTTACACGACGGCGTCTCTTACTCGTCCTCGATGATCACAGGGTAGACGCCGTTTTCGTCGTGAACCTCACGGCCGGTGACGGGGGGGTTGAACACGCAGATCATCCGACACTCCTCCTCGATCTCCAGGCGGTGCTTCTCGTGGCCGTCGAGCAGATAGAGGAACCCGTCGGTGATCTGGTGCTTCTCGCCGGTCTCCAGGTTGGTCAGGGTGCCCTTGCCGCCCACGCAGTACACGGCCTCCACATGGTTGGCGTACCAGAATTCGGAGGTCTGCCCGGCGTAGAGGGTGGTCTCATGCAGGGAGAAGCCCACCTTCTCCTTGGCCAGGATCATCCGGCGGGAGCGCCAATGGCCGTCTTTGACGTCGCGCTCAGTGCCGTTGAGGTCATCAATGTGCAGGGTGTACATGAGGCTCGCTTTCATGAGTTCAGAGGTTCTGCGCAACATCCGCATTGTTGACAATCCTACGTGTTGAGCACTGCTCAATCTGCTGAGTGCATGATTTGTGCAGCAGTTCCGACTCAAATCAGCCCAAAGTAGTGCACAAATCACGCACTCGGCGCGGGAGGGTTTTGGGCTGGGACTAGTGCGGAGGGCGGAGGCGGCTGGGCTCGCCGAGCTGTCCGGTGGCCGCCAACACGGCCTCCTCCAGGATGGCCAGGCCCTTCTGCAGGTCCTCATCCGGAATGTTCAGCGGCGGCATGAGCTTGATGACCTCGTCCTGTGGGCCGGAGGTCTCCACCAGCAGGTTGCGCTTATACGCCTCGGCGGCCACCTTGCCGGCGGTGTCCGGCTCAGGGAAGGCGATCCCGGCCAGGAAGCCGCGGCCCTTGACGTAGGAGCCCTTCACGTGACCGGTGATCTTCTCCATACCGACGTGTAAGGCCTCGATCTTGCCGGCCAGCTCCTTCTGGAAGCTGTCATCGGACCAGAACAGCTCTAGAGCCCGGGCTGCAGTGACGAAGCCGAGGTTGTTGCCGCGGAAGGTGCCGTTGTGCTCACCGGGCTCCCAGACGTCCAGCTCGGGCTTGAACAGGGTCAGTGCCATAGCCAGCCCGTAGCCGGAGATGGACTTGGACACGCAGACGATGTCTGGAGTGATCCCAGCAGGTTCGAAGCTGAAGAAGGTGCCGGTGCGGCCGCAGCCTGCCTGGACGTCGTCGACGATCAGCAGGATCTTGTGCCGGCGCAACAGATTGTGCAGCTCTTTGAGCCATTCCATGCGCGCGGCGTTGAGTCCACCCTCGCCCTGCACGGTCTCCACGATTACCGCAGCCGGCTTGTCCACACCGGAGCCGGAGTCCTCCAGGACCTTCTCCAGCCAGATGAAGTCAGGCAGGTCGCCATCGAAGTAGTCGTCGTAGGGGATTTTGGAGGAGTTGGTCAGCGGAATGCCCGCACCCTTGCGCTTCATGGAGTTGCCGGTGACGCTGAGCGCACCCAAGGTCATGCCGTGGAACGCGTTGGTAAAGGACAGGATGTGCTGGCGGCCGGTGACCTTACGGGCCAGCTTCAGTGCGGCCTCCACAGTGTTGGTGCCGGTGGGTCCGGGGAACATCACCTTGTAGTCCAGGTTGCGCGGTTCCAGGATGACCCGTTCAAAGGTCTCCAGGAACCGCCGCTTTGCCGGGGTCTTCATGTCCATGGAGTGGGTGACCCCGGAGTTGGACACATATTCGACCACCAAGTCGCGCAGTTCGGGGTGGTTGTGCCCGTAGTTCAGCGCACCTGCCCCGGAGAAGAAGTCCAGGTACCGGGAGCCGTCCTCGGTGTACTGGTAGGGGCCTTCGGCGCGCTCAAACACGGCCGGCCAGTTCATGCAGTAGCTGCGTACCTGGGACTCGCGGATCTCAAAAATGTCAGTAGCCATGGGGTTTCTTATCCTCGGATTGCTTGGGTGAACAGGATGGGGGTGGGCAGATGGGTATGGGTATCAGCGGTTCAGCGGCTCCACCACGTAGAGGTCCTCGGCGGCGTGCGCCTCACCAGACTCCTCAGCAGTGGGGAACAGGTCCTCGGTAAACAAGGGACGGCGTACGATCTCGGTGCCGTGTTCCCGCGCCAGAGCAGTGAACAGGGCGATCGAGGCCTCATTGTCCGCGGTGATGGTGGTCTCCAGCCGGGCCGCGCCGGTGCGTTCCACCAGCTCGAAGAGCATCTTCTTAGCCAGCCCGCGGCCGCGGAAGTTCGCATCCACCGCCACCTGCCAGATGAACAGCGTCTGCGGATCGCCGGGCTTCAGGTAGCCGGAGATGAACCCGGCAGGCTCAGCCTCCACCTCAGCGATTACGCTGGTAGCGGCGAAGTCCCGGGCCCAGAGCAGATAGGCATAAGGGGTGTTGGTGTCCAGCACCCCGGTGCCCTTGGCAATCCGCCAGAGGTCAGCACCGTCGGCCACTGTGGGCGCGCGCAGAATGATCAATTCATCAGTCATCTGTCCCTACGTTAGCAAGAAGCGACGCAGCGAACCTTGAGAGTCGCCTTGCGACCCGAGATTTAAAGGCAGGCAGAACTGTGAAGCTGAGTGATTGCCAATGGTTCTCTGAGAGTTTTCTGAAGCGCTGGTGACATGCGGCGATGTCGTCGGTAATGTCAGAGACGGAAGGTTCCCCAACCGGAAAGGAGTTACCCATGGGACTCGGAGAGAAGTTTGACGCAGCCAAGGACAAGGTCTCCGGCTCCACCAAGGAGACCGCAGGCAAGGCCACCGGCGACTCTCAGCTGGAGGGTGAGGGCAAGGCCGATAAGCTCCAGGGCCAGCTCAAAGATGCCAAGGAGTCGGTCAAGGACGCCGCCTCCGACGCCAAGGAGCAGGCCAAGGGGTTCACCGAGAACCTCAAGAAGGACAACGGGCAGTAATCTCTGCCCAGCACGGACTGATGCCGGGTGCATTCCAACTGGAGCACCCGGCATCAGTGCGTTGAGCGGGGGAAGTGAAAGGAACGGAATGAGTACGGCCGGTGGAGCCGAGAGAGCACCGGAACTGGTTTCGAGTGTTCCTAGGCGACTGAGAGGCGCTAGAGAAGCGACGACGAGGCCCCATGGGGTTCGTACAGCCAGTGGTGCAGTGATTGCCGCAGCAGGGTTGGTGACGCTGAGTGCCTGTGGGGGAGGGTCTGGGGCAGACTATTCGTTTGCAGAGCAGCTCGATCGGATCCCGGCTGAGCACATTGAGCAGATGGACTATTTGTTAGTGGCTGGCACCAACTATGACCGGCTGGAGGAGATCACCGGGGAACCCAAACCGGAGCCGCCTGATCTGCCCGTCGATGAGGATCCTGAGGCTGAGGAGCAGTGGAGGGACTGGTTTGCCCGGACTCACGCTGGGCCCAGCCCATATGATGTGCACCAGGGGCCCTCGATCATCAGTATGAACCCCCAGATCAATAATGTGATGAGCGATGAGCTCGGGGCAGATACCCGGCATCTGAGCCACTATGTGGAGGCCACCGCGGGACAATGGATGTTCCTAGTGGGGCAGCTCCCGGAGTCGGCGGAGGTTTACGAAACCGAGGACGAGGTGCTCGATTCCTCACTCAGCGAGCATCTTCGGGTGGCTACTCAGGATCAGGCTCTGGTCGCAGCACTCCTTGAGGATGAGCAGAACCTGCTGGAGCCAGCAGGTGAGACCTTGGCCGATGATGAAGATCTACTGGCTGCCGCTGAGGCCATCGACGCTGAACCGTGGTATTCCGCACAGATCATCACAGCGCTGCCCAACCAACGGGAGCGGCCAGATTTCGAACCGCTGGAGGAGTATCTTTGGCTGGGCTTCGCGGTGGACGAGGTCGAAGGTGAGCACACCACCCGGGTGGTGTTCGTGCATGAGGAGTCAGAAACTGCTGAGATCAATGCTGAGCGGTTTGAGGCTGCCCTGGAGGCCTCAGACCGGGAGCACATCGAGTTTATGGAGGCAGAGACAGACGGGCGGGTGCTCACGGTGCATCTTCGTAACGATCCGGAAGCCGGGCCCTCACTGTTTCAGATGGCGGCCTGGTACTTTGAGCCGATGTTCGGCTATAACTCCGAAGATTAGTCAGTTGGGCTGAAACTGAGTATCCACCAGAATTGGTGGGGGGGGGGGTGATCCTATTCAGCGTTACAGCCTTAAGTTCTTGATACCACGCCGGGGCGAGTAGCCGCGGCTCGGACATAACCTGGGACGGTGAGCTAATGTCAGTGGTGTGAACACCACCCGCCAGCCTGCCTACGTCAAAATAGAACAGCACCTCTGGACGCTCCTGGATGAAGGAGCAGGTGTATCTGAACCTATGCCGTCAGAGGTCGATCTGGCCCGAGACTTTGGTGTCAGTGTTATGACTGTTCGGCAGGCCTATAACCAGCTCGTCAGTGCTGGTGCAGTTGTTCGGCGACGTTTCAAGGGGACATGGGCAGCCACGCATCTTACAGATGATCTTGAGAAACTCAGCCCGGAGAGCTACCCAGAGCGGTGGAAACGTCAGGTTCAGGACGTGAAGTCTGAGGTCCTGTGTTTTGATCTCCGACCTGCTCCGCAACATGTGGCATCGCGGTTCGGCGTAAAACCACAAACCTCTCTTGCTTATCTTGAACGTAAGCGATTGGCCGACGGGATTCCCATCGCGTGGGACACGCGTTGGATGCCGGCCAGAGTTTTCGAAGTTGCTTCTGAGGAGGATTTCAAGAGGGCCTCGGTTTTCGCAGCATTGGGTAAACGGGGTTTCGTTTCTTCCACGATGCAGTCAGAGATTTCTGCCCGGCTGGCGGACATGGTTCATGCCGAAACGCTGTCCTGCGATAGACGTGAAGTCCTCTTGGTTCGGCAGCTTGTCTGTCGAAGCTCTGAGGGGACAACTACTATCGTCGGGACATCTCTGTATCCCTCAACTCGCTTCAGCTTCAGCAGCACAACTATCCTGCCTTCTTGGCGGGACGAGTCCGAAGAGGATCGATTCGGGGAATAGTCAGGCGCTATCCGCCTCTTGCTGAGTCGTGGGTGACTCGGCTGCCGTCTCCTGGGCGAGAACCCAGTCTCCTTTGAGGCGCTCTCAAGTAGTTAACGTGTAACAAAACACATCTCTAGAGTTAATGCGCATGAAACATATCTATCTCTAGAGTTAGATCGTCGCATCTTTAACCAAGACTCACTGGAGTTTTGGACTCCATCACTTTCAGAGGACTATATGAGCGCTATCAGCCAAGACGTACGGGCCCGGATTTTCGACAAGATTGATACCGACTTCGACTTAATGGTTGAAAAGCTCCGGGAGTACATTGCTATTCCGAGCGTTTCTGTGGCTAACGACCAGGTGCCTATGGCATCAGCTGCACAATTTCTCGCTGAGCAGTACCGCCAGTTCGGCTGTTCTGAAGTCGAGGTAGTGCCCACGGAAACATATCCGGGTGTATGGGCCTATTACGACGCAGGAGCTCCCGTTACTCTGCTCAACTACACAATGTATGACGTGCGCACTGCGGGAAACTCGGAAGACTGGTCAGCACCTCCTTTTGAGGGGCGTCGTAGCGAAGGGCCTAATGGCGAGGACATTTTCTATGGACGTGGCGCCCAGGTGCCGAAAGGCCCCGATCTCGCGTGGCTGGCGGGACTTCGGGCCTACCGGGATGTGGCAGGCGAACTTCCGGTTAACATCGCTTTCCTAGCTGAAGGGGACGAGATTCTCGGAAGCGCTTCCTATGCAGAACTGCTCCGTCGCTACCATGACCGGGTTCAAGAGGTGGACGGTGTGGTCTATCTGCGTGCTGCTCAAAATCCCGATGGGACAGTTCCTGTGAGGCTCGGTTACAAAGCTTTCATCACTGTGGAGTTGAGGGCTTTGGGAGGGAATTGGAAGAAGGGACCCGCTGGAACTGCTCATGCAGCAGTCCGGACATTGGTAGGGAACCCAGCCCAGCGCCTCGCTGAAGCTCTCACATCCCTGTTCGATGCGGACGGGGAACCCGCCGTCGATGGCTGGAAAAACCTTTTGAAGTCCCTCGAAGTCCCCGAGGCAGACGAACCTCTCGTTGAACGTCTTCTGGCACACTACGCGGAGTCTCCTATTGAGAAGGTGGTTCCAGCGCTTGAGGCTGCTGAAGCGGGCGAGTATCTGGTTACTGGTGACAAGCGGACGCTGCTTGAACGGTATATCTATGGTTCTGCTTTCAACATTCAGGGTCTGCGTGCCGGTTATATGGGCGCGGGTACGCGGACTCACACTATCCCGCATGAAGCAGTTGCCAGGCTGGATGCCCGCCTCATGACAGATGCCGATCCTTCGGTGATTGTGGATCATTTAAGGGCACATCTCGATGAGAAGGGTTTCCCCGACATAGAAATCGACGTACTGAGTGCTTGGCCCGCTTCGCGTATGGGGACCGATGATCCTCTTATGGGCAGCTTTCTGGATACCGTCAAACAGTACGGAGGTGACCCTTTGCTATGGCCCACTCAGGCATATGGTGGGCCATGGTCGTTACTTGTAAGTGGTTACAAGCTACCCGTTGTATTCGGTGTCGGTATTGGGCACGGACGTGGTGTGGGCCAACCAGACGAATACGTCGTGCTGAGGGGCAACGAACAGCAGAACGGTCTGCGGGAGATATCCCAGTTCACTGTCGACTTCATCGCTGAGTATGCGCAACGGGCGGTCACGGCATGAGTGAGCGAGTTTACGCCGCTATAGCGCAGGCAATAGCCCGTCACTGTCCCGAGGCGGAGCACGCAAGTCGTATTATTCATGCCGCTGCGGAGCTGGCGTTCGAGGAACATCAGAGCAGTGCCTTCCTCATTCGCCGCCTGGAGGAAGCAGGGTTTGACCTACAGACACCACTTGCGGGAATGCCTACAGCGTTCAAAGCGGAATATGGTGCTGGAACTCCTCGAATTGCTGTTCTTCTGGAATACGACGCACTGCCTGAGCTTGGTCACGGCTGTGGACACAACCTCATCGCTGCAGGGGGGCTTCTCGCTTCCCTCGCCATCCGCGAGGTAATGGAGGTTCAGGGAGTAACCGGAAGCCTTGTCGTCATTGGCACCCCTGCTGAGGAGGGTGGCGGAGGGAAAATTCTCGAACTTGAGGCCGGGGTCTTTGACGACATCGATACGGCCATGATGTTTCATCCATCAGATCGGACGATCCTCGACCGAAGAATGTACGCATGTCTCCACTACGGATTCCGCTTCCACGGGATCGCGGCACATGCTGCCAAAAATCCCGACCAGGGACGCAGTGCGCTCGCAGCCGCAATACAGTTCTTCACCGCGATCGATTCACTGCGTCAGTATGCTGGCGACAATGCACGATTGCACGGCATCATTGCTAATGGCGGAACAGCTCCCAACGTGATCCCGGAGCTCTCTGAGGTCAAGTTTGTGGTGCGAGACACAACCTTAGAGCGGGCGGAAGCTTTGGCGGAACGTGTCAAGGTTTGTGCGAATGGTGCCGCTATCAGCACAGGCACGAAAGTCGAGATCTCCCAGAGTTCTCTCCCGTATGCCCATCTTCAGAGCAATCAGGTGATGGTAAATCGTTTGCGAACCCATCTGCAGGCTCTCGCATGGGAAATCGAAGAAGCCCGGCCGGACGATAAAACCGGCAGTACTGATGCTGGAAATGTCAGTCTCGCCCTCCCAACCATCCACCCCTTCATTCAGGTGGCACCGAGAGGCACAGCAAGCCATTCACGCGCACTAGCAGAAGCTGCAACTAGCTCTCAAGCCCACCAAGCGATGACCGTGGTGGCAGAGGCGTTGGCAAATCTCGGCCTGGACCTCCTAACCAGTCCCGAACTCCTCGCGGCCACAAAAGATGAATTCCGTACTTACACATCCTCCCCCCTGCCTGCATGAAGGAGCCTGCAATGTCCGAAGAAACTGCAACGAGATTGGTGCTTGAGCGTGCGGTAGGCCAGAACTTAGACCAGCTCATCACCCTCGATATGCGAGCTGACGGGATTACACCCCTGATTTATGCGGCGGCCAGAGATTTGACTGATGAGCCTCTTACTCTGGCAGCAGCCAGGTTTCTGCAGCAGTACAGCGGGGAAGGTGGAGAGACGCTCATTCTCACAGGATTTCGGATTCCTCCCACCGGAGTACCTGAAACAGACGGCATTATGGGCAGTGCTGTCTTGGCGCTTGCGCTATGTGTGGGGCTGAAGTCGACGCCGGTTTTTGTCTGTGAACCAGAAGTAGCAGAAGTTATGGCCCCGACACTGAAAGCTGCTGGTCTGCATGTAGTCAGTTCAGCCCGGGAGGCCCTTCATATGCCTCATACAGCTGCCGTTCTCGCTTGCCCACCGGGGGCTTCGAAGACCGATCTGCTGGACATGGCGGAAAACCTAAGCCCTGATGCTGTCGTCGCGGTTGAACGGCCGGGTGCCAACATCAAAGGTGCTTATCACTTTGCAGGAGGAGCTCCTGTGAAGGATGTGATTGCTCCCATCGATACGCTTTATGAGCGAATGCGAGAGCGCAGCGTTCCCACTTTTGCCATTGGCGACTTTGGGAACGAACTTGGCATGGGGGCGATTGCCGAAACTGTAATCGCAGAGACCCCAGCAGGGGGGAACTGCGGTTGTGGATGCGGAGGGGGCACAGCCAATGAAGTGCCAGCTGACGTAACTCTTGCATGCGCCGTCAGCGACTGGGGTGCATATGCAGTCGCTGCCGCTTTGAGCTGCATTCTTCAAAACCCGAACGTATTTCCAGATGAAGCTAGCTATCGACGTATCACTTCTGCAGCTGTCCTCGCCGGTGCCATTGACGGAACCGCGCGTTTAGCCATCCCAGACATCGATGGGATTCCGGCGTGTTATCACGAGAGATTTATCAGCCAGCTTGCTGAAATCGTCAGCCTGCCCCGACGTCCTTATCTCAACAACATCAACAGGAAGTACCGAGCAAACAAGTGGTTGCAGGACCGCGAGAAGGGAACGCTATGACCGGTATGAAATCTGCCGCAGAAGTCAACATCGTCCAATACAGCCCTGCGGACCGTAGGTCACCTAAAGGCGCGTACAGCGTAGCCATCGGTAAAGACTCTTTGGTTTTCGTCTCTGGGCAAGTTGGCACGCGACCGGAAACTGGGGAACTCGCCGGAGAGGATGTGGCTGAGCAGACTCGTCAAACTATGAACAACATTCAGTCGGCGCTGCAAGCGGCGGAACTTAGGATGGAATCCATTGTTAAGACCACGGTCTACATCACCCGTCCAGAGGACCTAGGGGAAATGGATGCTGCATACCGTGAGTTCTTCACAGGTATCTTCCCTGCTCGTTCTGCCGTCACTGTTGCCGCCCTGGCTCGGCCAGATTTCCTGGTCGAGATCGATGCCATCGCCACTCGATGACTCATTCCATCACATATGACAAATCACCTCCGCCCTATCTGAACCACGAAGGATCACTCATGTCACTCGCAACTAATCGCATTTCCCGACGGGTCCGCCTTGCGTCATTGGGCGCTGCAACTGCTCTGCTCGTGAGCTCCTGCGGATCATCACCCGAGAATGGTGAAGAAACCCAAGGAGGCGGCACGCTCGTTGTCGCCGTTTCCTCAGAACCGCCCTCACTGAACCCAATGACGAGCCAGACTCTCGCTACTTGGTATGTCAGTAACCAAATCCTCGACACGCTGATCACATACGATGAGGACTTCGAACCGGTCCCTTCCCTCGCTCAGTCATGGGAAGTTTCTGACGATGGCACTGTCTATGAGTTTGAACTTGTTGAGGGTGTCACATGGCATGACGGAGAACCTTTCTCAGTAGATGATGTGATTTACACCTTCACAGAAGCTGGTCCCGAGTACTCGAACACCTACGACCTTGTCATGGGCGATTTGTCGAGTATTGAAGCAACTGGAGAAAACACCATCGAGTTTGTGTTCGATGAGCCAGTCGGTGCTTTCATGTCTTACCTGGGTGATCCCAATTTCTCGATTCTTCCACAGCACATCTTTGAGGATGCCGAACTCGCCACTGATGATGCGAATATGGCAATGATTGGTACAGGTCCTTTCAAGTTCGCGGATTGGGATGAAGGACAGCAGATCCGCCTCGAGCGCAACGATGACTATTGGGATGCCGGCTTGCCGATTGCTGATGAACTGATATTCCAGGTGATCAGCAACCCCAACACTGCTGTCTCCGCTTTAGAGTCCGGTGAAGTTGACATCGCTTTGGCCATGATACCCCCAGTCAATGCCCAGGAGCTGGAACAGAACGACTCGATTGAGACCACGGCGCCCTCAGTTATGGCCCGCACACTGAACCTTTGGTTTAACCTCAGAGAAGAACCCTTTGATGATCAGCTGGTCCGCGAGGCAATTAATATCGCAATGGACCGCCCCCGGATGGTTGACAATATCGCCTTCGGCCAGACAGATACCGCCCGTGGTCCTATCGGGGTTACGTCTCCCTATTTCAACGAGTTACTCCCAGAAATCGACCGGGATCTTGATGAAGCTGAACGTCTTCTGGATGAAGCGGGGTATCCGCTTGAGAACGGCTCACGCTTCGAACTATCCATTCGAGTCTCCTCGAATAACGACCAGTTCGTCAGCACTGCAGAGATTATCCGTGAAAACTTGGCTGATATAGGCATTGCTGCACAGGTGGATGCAGCTGAAAACACGACCACCCTTGACGCAATCTTTGGCGACTGGGACTTCGATGTAGCTGTGTATTCCATGCCGCTGGGGCCAGAGCCTGCTCTACAGCTTCCCGCCTGGCTTGGTGAAGCAGGCATCAATAACGCGTACTTCTCCAATGCTGGCGGCTACATCAACGAAGAGGTGGATGAGCTTACAGCCGAGGCTTCCAGGACCGTGGATCCGCATGAGCGCACAGCAATCTACGCAGAAATTCAAGAACTCATTATGGAAGATCTTCCACTGGTTCCACTGTGGGAACCTGTCTTCATCACAGGTTACTCTGCTGATTCGGTCAACCCTTTTCCCGCTCCAGACGACAGATACTTGAGGTTCGTTGAGACTGGACGCGAGTGACCACTTCATTAGATAAGGAGCATATGACATGAAAGGAACACTCCTGTTCCTGCTCCACCGCTTGATGTGGGCAGTTCTTGTCTGCCTTGTCGCCGTTGTGCTCATTTTCCTGCTCATCCGCGTAGCGCCCGGAGATCCCATCGGGGTGCTCGCGGGTGAGCAGGCCACGCCGGAGTATCAAGACAGACTGCGTGAGCAGCTCGGGCTGAATGAGCCGGTTCTGACGCAGCTATGGCTTTACCTTGGTGCCCTCCTCCAAGGGGATCTTGGTTACTCTTTTGCCTACTCTCAGCCAGTGAGTTCGCTCATCGCCTCGCGGGTATTCCCCACTCTCCTCCTCATGGGAGTTACGCTCATCGTCGCAGTCATTATCGGCGTATGGGTGGGTGCCTGGGCTGCGGTGAAACGAGATTCACCTGTGTTTCGCGGCACTAGCATCCTTGCTGTCATTGCGTACAGCCTGCCCGCCTTCTGGGTTGGGCAACTCCTGGTGCTGGCCTTCGGTGTTCGGCTCGGATGGTTTCCCACTATTGGTATGAGTAGTATCCGGTCACTCGAAGGTTGGGACCTCATTCTCGATATCGCGTGGCACCTTGCCATGCCTGTAGCCACCCTAGCTGCTGCAGAAGTAGCGCTCATTTCGCGCCTCACGGAGAGCGCTATGAGAGAAGTGATGGAGTCAGATTATATTGTCGCGGCTAAGGGGAAGGGCCTAAGCCAACGACAGATTGTTTACCGGCACGGGTTGCGGAATGCCATGCTTCCAGTGATTACAGTAGTGGGCTTAGAGCTCGGTTGGCTGGTGGCCGGTTTCGTGGTGGTTGAAACAGTCTTCAGCTGGCCAGGTCTAGGTACTCTCACTTTCAACGCGATTCAAGCACGAGACTTCCCTGTCATCACCGGGCTGTTCATCGTGATCACTGTCTCAGTGGTGCTTGCCAACCTTTTGACAGATCTTATTTATCTCATTGTCGACCCAAGGATCCGCATTGACTAGCCCCCTCCTTGCCAAGTCATCATGGAAACAGGCTGCTCGGCCGCCCATTCAGCCGGGCGCAGCGCTCACTATCGGACTTGTCCTCATAGGGCTGGTTGCAGCAGCGGCGATATTCGCGCCTTTCCTCACCCCTTTCGATCCCCTGAGAGGTGACAGCTCAGCCCTTCAAGCACCGCAGTCGGAACATCCTATGGGGACTGACAACCTCGGTCGGGATGTCTTCTCCCAGGTGGTCTATGGGCTGAGATCGTCGCTGCTTGTGGGGGTGGCTGCGTCCGCTATCTCGCTCATCGTTGGTTCAATCGTGGGTTCCGTGGCCGGCTACGTTGGCGGTACGACCGACACAGCGTTGATGCGGTTCACAGAGATTGTGCAGGTCGTGCCTCGTATCTTCCTAGTGATCCTCACGGTGGCGCTCTTCGGCCAGAATCTCTGGGTAACGACGGCAGCCATTGGTCTCACAAGTTGGCCACCCCTGGCTCGGCTTCTGCGCGCTGAGTTCTTAGCTCGGAAAGAAAGTGAATATGTCGCCGCTGCCCGAGTCATGGGTTGTTCTCCTGTATGGATTATTTTCAGAGAGATCCTTCCCAATGCAGTGTCACCACTTATCGTCACTACAGCGTTGAATGTGGCGACTGCAGTCTTGCTTGAGGCCTCGCTCTCGTTCCTCGGACTCTCCGACCCCAACGTCGCAAGCTTGGGGCGAATTCTGCAGAGCTCTATCGGCTTCATCTCGGTGGCCTGGTGGATGAGTGTCTTTCCCGGGATCATGATCGCGTTGATAGCACTCGCGATGAACCTAATCGGTGAAGGCGTGGAAAAGTCATTTATGAAGCGGAGGGTGTCATGATAGAAACTCCACTACTTGAGATCAAGGGTCTCACGGTTGAGTTTCCTTCCTTGCGTGAGACGGTGATCGCTGTCGGCAACGTTGATATCACCATCGGTTCCCAAGAGAGGGTTGGGATTGTGGGGGAATCAGGGAGTGGGAAGTCAACGCTCGCTATGGCCTCCATGGGGCTTCTCAGAGCCCCAGGCCACATTGCCCGAGGCGCTATTTCCTTCAAGGGACAAGATCTTGCCACTGGTAACCTTGACGACCAACGTAAACGACGCCGCAGGAATATGGCTATGGTCTACCAAGACCCTTTCACCTATCTGAATCCACTGATGCGTATAGGTGATCAAGTAGCGGAGTCCATTGCTGTAGGACGCAAACGCCGTAAGCCAGAGGTCAAAGCGGCCGTTGTGCAGGTTCTTGAAGAACTGGGTTTAACGCCTGGTAAGCAGATCGCCCGGAAGTACCCGCACCAACTGTCAGGAGGACAGCGACAGCGTGTAGTTCTGGCTATGGCACTTGTCGGAGAACCGGCTCTAGTGATCGCTGATGAACCAACGACAGCGCTTGATGTGACCGTACAGGCCCAAATCCTCCGGATTCTGTCCCAGAGCATTTCAAGTCGGGGTGCAGCACTGCTACTCATCAGTCATGACCTTGAAGTAGTGCGCTTGCTTTGTGATCGAATCTACGTGATGAAGAATGGCGAAGTCGTGGAATCAGGGTTGACCAGTAACATACTGGAGAATCCCCAGCATCCCTACACCCGCCAGTTGCTTGTTTCTAGTCGACGAGAAGATCTTCTGGCATCGTCGGTGCCGCATTGGGAACGAGGAGGGTCAAATGAGCCTGCTTGATATGTCCAACGTGACGAAGGAATACGTGGTCGGCTCACTCCTTGACGGAACGCGCGGAGTGTTCAAGGCCATGGATGACGTCACTTTCAGCATCGGTCGGGGAGAGATTGTTGGCTTGGTTGGGGAATCTGGGTCTGGCAAGAGCACTACGGCCCGAATTGCTGCCGGATTGCTCGCGCCCTCTTTCGGAGAAGTTGAACTGCTGGACCATCCCATCCACAGGCGAAGATTGCCGCGCAAACTACGTGTTGACCTCGGGTTCATCTTCCAGAATCCATACGGCTCGCTGAATCCGCGTCGGTCCATTGGTGCTTCAATTGCTCTACCAATCCAGCTCCATCGAAAGTTTACGGCGCAAGATGTCCGCAAAGAGGTCCTGGATCTTCTTGACCGTGTGGGCTTGACCCCAGCGGATTCGTACATCGAAAAGATGCCAAAGGAACTCTCCGGAGGACAACGGCAACGCGTAGCAATCGCCCGCGCCATTGCCCTGAAACCGAAACTCCTCATTGCTGATGAACCGGTATCAGCGCTCGACGTTACGATTTCTTCCCAAATACTCAACCTGCTCACTAGCATCCAAAGTGAGATCGGATCAAGTATTTTGTTCATCAGTCATGACCTTGATCTCGTATCTCGTCTGTGCAATTCAGTCTTAGTGATGAATCGTGGGAGGATAGTGGAACGGGGAGACGCCGCGATGGTTTTACGCCAGCCCCAGGATGAGTACACAAAACTGTTAGTTGAATCAATGCCTACTCGCCTGAATAGGACAGCATTGGAATCGGGAAGCTCCCCGACGAGCTGATGGGGGAGCTTTGATGGTACGTAGGGCTATGGACTCAATCCCGCAACAGGGTGGCTGCCAGGGCCAGCAGCTGCTCCTCGGTGCCGGGTTTGCCGATCAGCTGCACCGACCAGCTCAGCCCTTCTGTGTCGGTGTGCACCGGAACGTTGACAGCGGGCAGGCCGAGCACATTGACTACTGAGCTGTACGGAGTGAACCGGCACTGTTCGATATAGTTCTGCTCCGGACCCAGTCCGGCGAACCAGCCGATTTTTGGCGGAGCGGCGGCCAGCATCGGGGTCAGCAGCACATCCCAGGGGCCGAAGATCTCCAGCGCATGGTCGGAGAACTCCTGCAGAGAAGTGATTGCCACCTGGGTCTGCTCCGCAGGACGGGATCGTGCCAGCTCCACGAAGTACTGGGTGAGCGGCTCCATCTGTTCAATCTGGTGCTCGGCGAATCCCAGCTGACCTAACCGTGCGGTCCACAGCGTCTGGAAGTTCTGGTGGTAGTCCGGGCTCCAGAACCTCTCCGCTCCGGTGAATTCCACCGAGCCCTGAATATGATGTCCCTGCGCGGTAAGAAGGGAGATCCCCTTCTCCACGGCCACCACCGCCTCCTCGGAAAGCACAATGTCCAAGTCGGGGGAGAAGGGCGACTCCGTAGTCACTCCCACTAGGAGCGGTTCCGTCCCAGAATCCAGAGCATCACGCACCACACGCTGGGCGCTGCCCCTGGAGCCAGCCCGCTGTCCGGCCATCACGTCGAAGAGCAGGGCGGCATCCTCCGCGGTGCTGGCGATGGGCCCCGAAGTGACCAGATTCCGCACTGAGGGAGAGGCATCGTCATCGGGGATCCTGCCCCGCCCGGGCCTCAGGCCCACCAGACCGCAGGCGGCAGCCGGGATCCGTACTGAGCCGCCTCCGTCATTGCCGGGGACGAAGGGCAGAATCCCCGCGGCTACCGCAGTGGCGCCGCCTCCGGTAGAACCCCCTGAGGTTCGGGCGATGTCCAGCGGGTTCCGGGCCGGATCGCCCAGCTGGTTCTCCGAATAGCAGGGCAGTCCGAACTCAGGGACCTGGGTCTTGCCCACGCTGATCGCCCCGGAACGGTGCACAGTGCGAGCCAGTGGGGAATCCTTGGCCGGCACCATCGCCGGTGCAGCCTGAGTTCCGAAGGTCAGTGGAAGACCGGCCACCGGCACCAGGTCTTTGAAGGCGGTGGGCAGGCCCACCAGGGGTGCGGTAGATGCCAGCTGTTGCAGCGTCGTCGTTCTTCTCAGTGTCTTCAGGGTGGCATCTTGCTGCTCCGCCCGGGCCAGGGCAAATTCGGGGTCCAGGTTCAGGAACGCTCCGAGTCCGCTCATGGTTGCCGCTGCGGTCAGTGCGGTGGTGGTCAGCTCCACGCAGGAAACCTCGCCGCGCAGTACTGAGTGGCGCCATTGGTCTGCGGTGGCGGCGCGGAAATCAGCCATAGTCAGGTCAGTGGTGTGTTCGGACTTGGGCTCCGGGGCTGCGCTGACCTGATCCATAGACTCACTCTATGGAATATCTGCGGCGTCCGCAGACTACTGAGCATCATCGGCGCTAATGTGGAAAGAGAGCCAGCGGGCCTCTGAGGTCGGGACCTGCACAAATGCGAAGTAGTATTTGTGCGAGCCATGTCAGGCAGGGACCCGGCTCAGTACGTAGTAGTGAGACGGGAAGCGAGCGAACGATGTCAGACTTCGAGACAGTACCTGCAGCCCATGTGCCGTCCAGTGCGGCGGTGCTGGATGTGCGCGAAGCATATGAGTTCGAGGTGGGGCACGCCCCCGGTGCGGTGCACATCCCGGTGGACGATATCCCGGCTCGGTTCGAGGAGCTGGATCCGGATGAGGACTACCATGTGATCTGCCGGACTGGTGGGCGCAGCGTACAGATCGCCGGCTGGCTCACCACACAGGGGTACTCCGCGCTCTTTGTGGCCGGCGGCTATGACTC
Source organism: Nesterenkonia ebinurensis (assembly GCF_008711175.1). GTDB lineage: Bacteria > Actinomycetota > Actinomycetes > Actinomycetales > Micrococcaceae > Nesterenkonia > Nesterenkonia ebinurensis. The sequence continues at coordinate 171,710 of NZ_VWNF01000021.1, read as the reverse complement.
CTGGATCATTGCTGGAAAGCCCCTGGAATCGGTCACCGGTGAGGAGCCCCGGATCCTGTGAAATACGCCTATCTGGGACCGGCCGGAACCTTCACCGAAGCCGCCCTGCTGAAGATGCCCGGCGGGGCCGACGCTGAGCGGGTGCCCGCTGCCAGCGTGCTCTCCGCCCTGGCCATGGTGGAGAACGACGACGTCCATGCCGCCGTGGTGCCCATTGAGAACTCGGTGGAGGGCGGGGTCACTGCCACCCTGGACGCTGTCTCGGTGGCGCACAACCTGCACATCACTGCCGAGGCTCTGGTGCCGATCACCTTTGTGCTGGCCTCTGCCAAGCCTAAGGAATTGGACGAGATCCGTTCGATCACCACCCACTCCCATGCTTGGGCTCAGGTGCGGAAATGGGCGGAGGCCACACTGCCGCATGCCGAGTACCGATCGGCCTCATCCACAGCTGCTGGGGCACACGGGCTGAGGAGTGAATCGCCAGCGGCAGATGCCGCGATCTGTGCGCCTTTAGTGGCCGAGCAGCTGGGGCTGCATGTGATCGCCCCTCAGATTGAGGATGTCCCTGGGGCGGTGACCCGGTTTGTGCTGGCCTCGAAGCCTGGCCCGGTACCGGTGCGGACCGGGGCGGATAAGACCACGGTGATGATTCCGCTGCCCGAGGACCGCCCGGGCGGACTGATGGAGATCCTGGAGCACTTCGCCACCAACGGGGTGAATATGTGCCGGATCGAGTCACGCCCCACCGGCTTCGGGATGGGTGACTACTACTTCTCCATTGACCTGGAGGGACATATCGCTGAGGCAAGGATCGCCGATGCGTTGGCAGGTATCCACCGGATCTCACCCAAGATCAGGTTCCTGGGCTCCTACCCTAGAGCTGACGGAAAACCCCAGCAGATGGGCCCGGAGGTCTCCGAGGAGGCCTTTGCCGCCGCTGCTGCGTGGATCGCCGGTTTGCGGCGAGACACGCACTAAGAGAGAGGCGGCCAGAGGCCCGGCAGTCCTCGTCCCACCGGGCCGAGGCTGTGGGACGAGGACTGATCAGAACTGGCGGGGGAGCAGCAGGCGCTCGGCGATCGCGGCCTCGCGCCGATGCTCTCTCTGCTGGCGCTGTACGTGAAGCGCGGCAGTGGCCCGAGACTGTTCAAGGGCGGAGTGCTCTTTATCCGCGGCAGCTTCGGCCCATGAGGCCAAGGCTGCAGAGAGCGCCAGCGCCGCGCGCTGCAGCAGGCTGTGCCTGCGGATGCTTATTATCGAAGACATGACAATTCCTTGAACTGAAAAAGGGCATAGTTGACTACGGTCAAACAGCCCGAGGAGTGGACACTAATAAACCGCGCGACAGGTTATGGTGATTCAGCGGTGGCTGACTTCAGTCAGAGAGCCAAGTGGGGCTCCAGCTGGAAAGGGTCGTGCAGTGCGAAAATAAAGGAGAGTGAGAGCTTCCCGGAAGAAGAGGCCTTAGCCCCGCTGGGTGCTCAGCATAAGACCGAAGCAGAGGGGCTGAAGGTTCGCTGTTGCGGCGCTTTCAGAGATCCGCAGCACATATGCCGGGTTCATCGTCTCTGTGATTTTCATGGTGCCCCTCCTTTCAAAGGCTCGGTCTGTACATTGCTAAGAAATAAGTTACCACAAGAATTGTCTGCGTGCATGTCGAGAATTCCAAGTTGCCGAAATATTTCGTGAGGATTCTTGGTCGTGCGGTGGTGGTCGGGTTGTCCTTCCGTCTGTTGCTGCCGCCCGACGGCCCGTTCGACGGAATACTCACCGGCTTCGGTTGGGTCGGTCAGAAGCCGTTCTGGTTGGCTGACCCCGATCTGGACTTCTGAACAGTATTTGCGGTCTTGACCTGGAAGTACCTGGGCTTGGCGGTCATCCTGATGCTTGCCGGACTCCAGGGTATTCCCGGTGAGCTCTACGAGGCCGCTGCCTTGGATGGGGTCAGCTGGTGGCAGATCCAGCGGCGGATCACGGCAACAGTCATAACCAGGTGGGATACGGCTCCGCAGCCGCGGTGGTGTTGTTCATGGTCTCCCTGGTCATCGTGCTGATCTACCAGTGTTTTGTGCTCCGCCGCGATATGGCGGAGCGGTCACCGCAAGGGAAGGGAAATGACCGCCCCAGCCGTTCCCGCAGTCACTGACAGCACCCCGATCAGGACTGGGGTTGCTCTTCCCGGTCTCAGTGGCGATGCTGCCGGCCATGCTCTTCTTCACCCTGGCCCAGCGGCGCATCGTCTCCGGTCTGACCGGAGCAGTTAAGGGTTAGCCGGAGAGGGGTCGTCCAACACTTCGGTGGAGACTCCGTTGACCACCAACGACGACGAGGCCACACGGGCGGTCACGCTGATCACCTCGCCGACAGCATCACCATCGATCTGGAAGGGCATCGGCTCAGCCATGGTCAGCCGTCCGGTGCGGGCCTGCCGGACCTTCATCACCGGGATGTCGGTGGAGGAGCGCAGCGCGGTCTTGGCCACCACCCGTGCCCAATCCAGGGCGTGCCGGGGGGTGAACAGGGCGACGTCCATATGGCCGTCGTCGAACTTGGCCTCTGGGATGAGCCGGATGCCGGCCTGCAGAGTGCCGCAGTTGGCCAGCAGCACCGAGCGGATTCGGTACGTCTCCGGATCGGCGTCGTCGAGCCTCACACCTACTGTTTTGCGCGGTCCCAGCACATGGCGCAGCCCGGCCTCCCCGTAGGCCAGCCAGCCGGCGTGAGTCTTGAGCACCTCCCGGGTGTCCTCCATGACCTCGGCGTCCAGGCCGCCCCCGGCGATGACCAGGCTGATCTCCTGATCGGTGCGACCGCCGGGTCGCTGCAACCTCAGATCCAGTGTGTCCACCCGGTGGCCGGTGCCGTGGATCGCCTCGGTCACACAGGCGGGCAGGTCGTGGTAAGGCAGCCCGATATTGCGGGCGAACAGATTCCCAGTGCCCAGCGGCACCACTCCCAAGGCCACATCAGTGTTCACCAATTCGGCGGCCACTGCGCGCAGTGTGCCGTCCCCGCCGGCGGCAATCACTACATCGCATCCGGCATCCACTACACGCCGGGTCATCACATGCCCGGGGTCCTCGGCGGTGGAGGCCATGATCAGCGGGTCCGGCATCCCGGCCGCAGTGCAGGCTTCGTGCACCAGCTTGACCACCTGGTCGGCGTTTTCCTTGCTCACATTGACTACAACGCCTACCAGCCGCTCCTCCGGGGACTTGGGATGGGCTGCCACCAGGGCGGTCACCTCGGCCTGCTGCTCCAGATCGGCAACCCGCCGCCTCAGCCCCCGGACCCGGGTTCCCTGCGCAGCCACCACGATCAGCAGTACCGCGGCCACAGCCATCGCTGTAACGACCAGCCAGCTGTAGTCCTCTCCGTTCATACATAGAGCCTATATGTGGCTGAGGCGTACTAGTGTTGTTCCTGTGATTGACATCAAGGACCTTATCGCCGAACCAGAGAAGTACCGAGCAAGCCAGCACGCCCGCGGAGCCGACGCCTCCGCGGTGGATGCGCTGATCGAGGCCTCTGAGGCCCGGGCTGCTGCGATCACACGGTTCGAGACCCTGCGCGCGGAGCAGAAGGCCTTCGGCAAGAAGGTGGCTAGGGCGCAGGGTGAAGAGAAGCAGGCCCTGCTGGCCGAGGTCAAACAACTGGCCGCCGATGTCAAAGCGGCAGAGGCAGCCGCCGACGCCGCCCAGACTCAGTTGAATGCCCTCACCAAGTCTTTCCCGAACCTCATTCACGATGGTGTGCCGGCAGGCGGCGAGGAGGACTTCGTCACTCTGCGCCACGAGGGAACCCCGCGTGACTTTGCGGCAGAGGGCTTCGAGCCCAAGGATCACCTGGCGCTGGCTGAGGCATTGGGCGCCGTGGATATGGAGCGTGGCGCCAAGGTCTCCGGTGCCCGGTTCTACTTCCTGAAGGGAATCGGCGCCCGACTTGAGCTGGCGATGATGCAGATGGGCCTGGAGCAGGCGGTGGAAGCCGGGTTCACTCCTATGATCCCCCCCACCCTGGTGCGTCCAGAGACTATGGAGGGCACTGGATACCTCGAGGCGCACGACGACGTGTACCACCTGGAACGCGATGACCTGTATTTGGTGGGTACCTCTGAGGTGGCCCTGGCTGGTTACCACGCTGAGGAGATTCTGGATCTGAGTGAGGGCCCGCAGCGTTACGCCGGATGGTCCACCTGCTACCGCCGTGAGGCCGGCTCGCACGGGAAGGACACCCGCGGCATCATCCGCGTCCACCAGTTCAACAAGCTGGAGATGTTCGTCTACTGCTCAGCTTCAGTCTCCAAGACTGAACATGAGCGGCTGCTGGCCGCCGAGGAGCAGATGTTGGCCAAGATGGAGCTGCCCTACCGGGTGATTGACACCGCCGCCGGCGATCTGGGTCTCTCCGCAGCCCGGAAATTCGACTGTGAGGCCTGGGTCCCCACCCAGGGCACATACAGGGAGTTGACCTCCACTTCGGACACCACCACCTTCCAGGCTCGTCGGCTGAATATCCGTGAGCGTACGGTCCAGGCCGACGGTTCCAAAGGTTCTACCCGCCCAGTGGCCACTCTCAACGGCACCCTGGCCACCACTCGGTGGATTGTGGCCATCCTGGAGAACCACCAACAGGCCGACGGCTCAGTGCGCGTGCCCGAGGCCCTGCGCCCCTACCTGGGCGGTCTGGAAATCCTTGAACCAGTGTCCAGCAAGTAGTCAGGTATTGCTCACCTTCGCTCGATAGTCAAGAGACTAGGAGTTCTGAGAGCCGCCGGTAAGGCAAGCCAATACTTGCTGGCGGGAGTTTTTCTGAGTAACTAAGATTTAGGCATGACGCCGACAGAGTGCCGGCGCATTGACTTCGAAGGAGTGTTGATGATGAGCAAGACCGCTGACTACACCGTTCCCGGCCTCGGCAAGGACTCTGGCGAGGAGATCGCCGGCCTGCTGCAGGACCGCCTGCACGCCCTCAACGACTTGCACTTAGTGCTCAAGCACGTGCACTGGAACGTTGTGGGCCCCAACTTCATCGCCGTGCACGAGATGCTCGATCCCCAGACCGAGCAGGTCCGCGAGTTCGCCGACGAGATTGCTGAGCGTATTGCCACGCTGGGAACCGCGCCCTCCGGCCTCTCCGGGGAGCTGGTCTCCGAGCGCAGTTGGAAGGATTACCCCCTCTATAAGGCATCCGTGGGGGACCACCTGACCGAGCTGGATAAGGTCTACACTGGCCTGCTGGAGGACCACCGTCAGGTGCTCAGCAAGGTGGGCAATATCGACCCGATCACCGAGGACATCCTCATCGGCCAGGTCAAGGAGCTGGAGCTGTTCCACTGGTTCATCCGTTCCCACCTGGAGCGCGCTTGAGCCGGCGATCCGCTGCACTCGGCTCGGTCACAAGGCTTCTCGGCCTTGCTTCCCTCGCTTCCTTTGCAGCTCATCCCGCTCAAACACGCTCGTAGAGCGTAGAGAGCACGACGACGCCCGATTGAGTCGAGTGCAGACCGGCACCCGTGCCGAGTTTGCCGAGGCGATTGAGGAGCGTGAGCGAAGCGACGCCCGGGTTGGGTGGGTTTGACCCACTCGCCCGGGTGTTTGCGCATTCGCTGATCTTTCTAAACTTGGTGGTGCGGTGGGAACTTGGGAGGCGAGAATCTCCCCATTCCCGTGGTGGAGCAAGGCGGGTTGGATGTGGGCTTACCCTGACGCGAGCTCTGGTGTTCCTTTCATCTCATATCTCGCCACATAGCTGGGTGAGGAAGTTGTAGTGCACTCGAGTGGCGTGAGGTTTAGCGGCTGCAGCCTTGTGCGCTGATCAGAGCTTTGCCGGGCCGTGGGCGGGAAATAGAAGTCTGCCAGCCACTTGGAGAAGAGGGCTACCGGCGCCGGGGAATTTGACCGTCCCTTAGTGACGGAGTGTCTTCGCGTCGGTACAGAACGCATCAGCTAGTCCTTTCGATAAGTGGGTTCCTTAGGGACTGTCTTACGGGGCTGGCCGATAGTCGAGGTAGAAGAGCGTCTGGCTGAGTGTATGAGTATATTCGGAAGATTTGCATCGATATCGATGGCGCAACCTGATTCATCTGAATCCAGAGGTGTGAGTATATCCAGTTTAGAATCCAACAGCGCTGGGCCTATGAAGTGGCCAGACCGTTTCGAGAGCCCGTCGTATAACTAAGGTGCCGGGTCCTGTTAGATATATGAATTGTAGCTTCGTAGCACTCTATTCTCTCAAGATATCTCTGTAGACACTGCGTAAGGCTGAACACGCGATTATGGGAGGGGAACCTAGTGTGCGCGAGCTGGTGAATCTCGGCGGCTATACGAGAAAGCCACGGAAGACGATCCTAGTGTCACTCAGTGGAAGCCCTTGCGCCACTCTTGCTTTTGCACTGGCTAGGTGAATTTCGTCACAATCTAAGAAGGTTTCCCCACAGTGTGCAGCCAGAGCTTCACCCACAGCGGACTTTACAGACCCTGCAACTTCTATAACGATGACATAGTTCGTAGTGATGTGTGACATGTGAGCCCAGCTTCTCGAAGTTCAGATTTAACAATTTCCCGATTGAACAGTGCCATGTGGTCCTGTATGTGCTAATCTCAAGACCACTATATTTCGTTCGTTCGAAATAAAATGAAAGAGGTGGATCGCCGCACGATGACATTTTCGAAGGTTGAGGTCGAAGGTGTCGAGCGGGGGGAGTGTCCCTCTCCTGGATGGGTGGTTACCTCCTGTAGATCTCGTTTTATATCTCCAATAAAGACGTTAAAAATAGATGATATAATCTCATATATAAATGTTTAAAATCTAATATTAATGATTTCTGTAAATATAGCCGCACCTGATATGAGGCAGGAAGCACCAGCATGACAGAGAAACTTACTTCACTAACTGCTAACGAGTTAGCGCAGCACTATCGTTCCAGAGAGTTGTCGCCGGTAGAAGTGACAGTTGCCGTACTGGAGCGAATGGACGCGCTGGAGCCGAAGATTAACGCATTCTTCACTCGGACGGACGACTACGCGGTAGAAGAAGCGCGAGCTTCCGAAGAACGGTTCTCCAAGGGAGAACACATCGGCCAGATGGACGGAGTCCCTTACTCAATCAAGGATCTTGAGGCGACGGCTGGTATCCGGACTACCGGCGCGGACCCTCGTTATCGCGACCGCATACCAGACTACGATACCGCGGTTGTGCAGCGCCTCCGGAGATCTGGCGGAGTTCTTCTTGGGAAGACTTCTTCTTCCCACATGGGATATAAAGACTCACCAGATAACCTGCTGTTCCCCTCCACCGGAAATCCCTGGAATCCGACTATGAACCCTGGCGGATCCTCAAGTGGTGCTGCGGCTGCCGTAGCAGCGGGCTTTGGACCTATCAGTCAGGCCGCAGACGGCGCTGGATCGATTCGCATACCTTCCTCCCTCTGTGGAGTTGTGGGCATCAAGCCAACGGTTGGACGAGTGCCGCTGTGGCCGGCAGTCACGTACTTCGGAACGACTACGCATAATGGCCCGATTGCACGCACAGTTGCGGATGCAGCGTTGATGCTCGATGTCATGGCAGGGGAGGATCCTCGGGATCCCCTGAGCGCTCTTCCCACACCACCCCAGGCATACTTGGCGAGTCTCAGCGACGCCAGTCAGCTCATGGGGAAGGGGAAAGGTAGGCAGTCGATACGAGTCGGGATTTCTCTGGATCTGGGATATGGCGTGACTAGTTCTTCGGTCGCCTCTACAGTGCAAGAAGTAACAGCACAAATCGCTGAGGAGCTCAACATTGAGGTTATTCCCCGGGATCCAGGCTGGGACGATCCGGGCCAGGCGCAGGAAGACCGCTGGGCTGCGCGAATGGCAGCTCAGTTCTATACAAGGATGAAAGAGGCCCCAGATGAGTTCGAACCAATGTTCCGAGAAATACTTGAATACGGTGCATCTCTCAGTGCTCTAGATGTGATGGCAGCTGAGACTGTTCGGGCGGATATATGGAACGCCTTAGGAGAGGTTTTCTCAGAAGTTGACTACCTCATCACCCCAACAATGCCTATGACAGCGTGGCCCTTACACACCTACCCTGAGGAAGTCGAGGGGAACGCTCTTCCAGGTGGCGGCGTGCTGAGACGGGCGTACATGTGCTGGCCCTTTAACTTCGTTGGGAACCCGGCCATATCAGTACCTTGCGGACTAGATGAGCAGGGCTTGCCTATCGGTCTACAGATTGTGGGTAAGCACAATGACGAGATTGGTGTACTGCGGTTGGCCTCCCTGTTTGAGGAGCGGATCGGTTTCAGGGTTGAGCCGGCACATACCCCAGTGGTGTAAGTCCATGCTTCCGCACATTGCAAAAGCGAATTAGATCTATCAAAAAATAAGAAAATATAAATTTTAAACAATTAATAAAATCATTAAGGAGAATGATGTCGGGCATCATCCCAGCGATGTGGAGCGGGCAGGCACATATGCCCTCCATTATAGGTCGTCAACTAGTGATATCTCGGGCGGAAGGATCCTATATCTTCACTCGTGAAGGAAAGAAGCTCTTTGATGCCTCCGCAGGACTTTGGTACGCCAATATCGGACATGGCCGCGCAGAGATGGCTGAAGCTGCAGCAGAACAAATGAAGAACCTTGAGACATATCACGTGTTTGGTAGATTTGTGAATGATAAAGCACTTTTGCTCTCAAATAAACTAGCGAGTGTATCGCCAATCGAGGATGCCAAGATTTTCCTCACATCAGGTGGTTCTGATTCCGTCGATACGGCCATGAAGTTGGTTCGGAGGCATTGGCAGGTGATGGGAAAACCTGAGAAGAAGATCGTCCTGAGTCGGGATCAAAGCTTCCATGGACTGCATGGTTTCGGCACTTCGCTCGCCGGCCAAGATTTCAATCGAGTGGGATACGGAACGCCATCACTCGTACCTGAAACGGCGCAAATCTCCTGGAATGATCTTGAGTCTGTTGAGAAGTCGGTACTGGAGATAGGAGCTGAACGGGTAGCGGCCGTGATAGTTGAGCCGGTCATTGGGGGTGGCGGCGTACTCGCAGCTCCGGATGGTTACTTTCAGGGACTCCAAGAGCTCGCCAGGAAGTACGAGTTTCTCTTCGTCGCAGATGAGGTCATAACTGGCTTCGGCCGTACAGGGAAGATGTTTGCCTCGCAGCGCTATGACCTCCGACCAGACATGATCACCATGGCGAAGGGTTTGAGTTCCGGATACCTACCTATCGGAGGAGTGATGATTTCGCCAAGAATCTGGAGGAACTTCTTTGAGGGTGACGATGCTCCTACTTTCCGTCATGGTCTTACCTACGGTGGTCATGCCACGGGTTGCGCAGTGGCATTGAAGAATCTCGAGATTCTCGAACGCGAGGGGCTTGTGGAACGAGCGGCAGAACTTGAGAAAGTGTTGGCCGATGCATTAGAGCCATTAGCAGAACACTCTCTAGTAGCCGAGGTTCGGGTTGAGGGGTTGATGGCAGCCGTTCAGCTCACAAGCAAAGCTAATGCACAGGCGATCAGCGATACCCTTATCGAGACGCACGGGCAAATCCTTCGCCCACTGCCAGATAACTCATTGCAGATGAGTCCACCCTTCGTATCGACTCCGGATGAGCTAAGGGGGCTCGCGCAGTCGATTACGATTGTGCTCGAGGATCAGGCTGTCTCTCAGTCATCTTCTAGCCTGACTGCAACCGCATGATTGCGGTTTAGTACAGCCAGTAGGGGGTTAGGTGACATGATCTGAGGATGGAGCCAAGTCATCGAGGTTCTTCACCTAGTGACGGAAGTAATACCGAAAGAATGATCTATGCTGGATTTCCAGATATGATAAATGGCTACGTTCCGCTGTGGAAGAAGCCCGAGCTCGACAAACTGGAGACCTAGGATGCCGAAGATTGTCGATCATGAAGTTCGGCGGCAGGAAATCATTCACGCGACTATGCGTGTCATTCAGCGTGTTGGTGTCGAGAAGACCACCGTTAGGACCATCGCTAAGGAGACTGGCTATTCGGCAGGTGTGCTTGCTCACTATTTTAAGAACAAGGAAGAAATCCTCGCGATGACGCACTTGGCGGCCTTTCGCCAGGTACAGATACGAACTAATGAGATCATCGACTCCGCAGTTGAGTCTGAGGAGTCGATTGAAGTTATCCGCATCGCCTTGTATGAGGCCTTACCACTTGACGAGCTGCGCATTCTTGAAGCCCATGTAGATGTTAGTTTTTGGCCGCAGGCCATTCTGACTCCTTCACTACGGGAGATTCGCACTAAAAGTTACCTTCAGAGACACGAAGAATGGCGCCAACGATTCAAAAAACTTCGAGAAGCTGGAGTAATACGTTGCAAAGAAACTGATGTAGATCTCGCTGATGAAGCGAGGATGATTATTGATTCTCTTTCAGTGCAAGCGCTGCTTCATCCGAAGCATATAACTCCGGATAAACAAAAGCATATTGCAGAGAATTTTCTCTCTAGAATTCAGAGAGATGGATAAATTTCGGTGTAAATCTGCATACTAAGGGATTCAGATAATCTCGATGCGAAACCTATTTTCTTTGTTTTCCGGCGATAAGTGCTGTGATTAGGCTGAGAAACATGGCTGCTGAGAGCAAAACCATACCGGTGGGGTATCCTGCGGACGTTTCAGATAGCCAACCGATCAAGGCAGGGCCTCCGGCGCGTCCTGCCGCAATTGCAACTGCTTGCAAGCCCATTAGTCGCCCGAACTGGGGCCCACTATACCAGTCGCTCATAATAACAGCGCGGAGTGGCATGAACGTACCGAAGAGAAGACCGAAGATGACGAAATGTCCGATCATCTCCCAGTTCTCAGTACCGCGGATCGTGAGCCATACGGCCGGCATGACGAGAATAACCATCAAGATCCAAAGTGGTAGTGGTGTATACCTATTGGCGAGAGTTGGAAGGAAGAATCTCGCAGGAAGACTAAGTAGACCAACCAGCCCTGCCCACCAACCAAGAGTCGCTGTATCAAATCCTGTGGCTTCAAATCTAGATATTCTGTGCACGTTGAATGTGTCCATAACACCTATTGCTAATGTGACAGAAACAGTTATAGTAAGGAACCCGCGGAAGTTCTGGTGGCGATGATCATCGGATGATGCCGTGCCTCGATGCGATGGGGGCTCGGAGGGATAGTTGTTGACCCAAGTATGTGGATAAGTCGGTGCTACCCGAAGGGCCCAGCCGGCAGTAATCAGTGCTACTGACACTGCACTCATGCCTAAGATCACGGCAGTCCAGCGCCAGTTAAATTGATCAACCATCCATGCAGTGGCTGGGATAAAAGCCGGCCCAGTGAGCCCTACGACGACGGTAAGCAGGGCGGCGGCCCGGTTCCGCAACGTGCGTGGGAACCATTGTTGTATCGCGACGAAAGCAGGCTCGAAAAGCACCATTGAACTACCTGGTCCTATGAGAACCCACCACGCAGCGAGAATGTGCCACTCCCTTGTGCTGAATGAAAAGGTTATGAACCCGACTCCCACGAGAATTCCGCCTGTTGCGGTGAGGAATCTGATTCCGTGACGATCGGCGTGGCGGCCAACACTAACGGCAACGACTGCACCGGTGAGCACTGAACCCGAGTACGCTAGGGATAGTAGCGTTACTGAGTACTCGGACCCAGCGGCATGAGAAGTGATGAGCACCGATGTGCCGTACATTATGGCACCAAAATTCACTCCTATGCTGATTGCAAGCCAGTAGACGAGCCGCCTGAAGTGCTTCGGCGATGGCCGAGCCCGTTCAACCACGATCTGTTTCCTTGCGCAGACTCCTAGTTCTCTTCGTGCTACAAGACAGGGAGATCACCTCGTGCGGTGTGATGTTCGAAAATGAGATTGGTTTCAGCCAGTGCAACGGCGGGATCCGGCGACAGATTCTTCAAGACGAACTTGCGAACGTAGTCGACATTCCGAGCTCTTATATCAATCAGAAAGTCCTCAGTGCTGCCAAGAATGGAGAACTGGAAAATCATTGGTAGTTGCTGTAGTTTGCCGACCGTCGTCTTCATAAGCTGTCCGGACCCAGGATGGATTCGGGCGCTTACCAGCGCCTCAAAAAAGTCATAGCCTAAAGCTCCGTGGTCTATCTCCACGGTGAATCGGGCAATTACACCGCGCTGATGCAGCGCACGAACCTTCGTTAAACATGCGCTCGGAGACAAGTTCACCGCAGGCGACAAGGCTGTGTATGAGATTCGTGCATTGTCCTGCAGTTCGCTTATAGTTCTCCGACCTGTCAGATCTAGGGCTAATAGCGGATCTTGCAGTCTTTCAGCCATGGTCCTCCTCAAATGTGGATATAATCTTTAATTATGTCATATGTTCGAAATAAAAAACACATCGGATCGAAGGCTGCATATTTAGAGGCAGGCTAGTGGCGTCTAACTGTCATTCGATGGAGAAACCATGCGTATCGGGATACCCGCAGAAGTGAAGAGTCATGAATACCGTGTAGCTATTAGTCCTGCTGGGGTTTAAGCACTTGTCAGCCAGAGGCACTATGTGCGTATTGAAGCAGGAGCAGGTGAGGGCTTCAGTGATCATGTCTACGCGTAGGCAGGCGCTGAAGTGGTAACCGGTGCGGTGTGGGCTTGGGCGGAAGAAATGGTGGCCGAAATCAAGGACCCCGTAGAGTCTGAGTATTGCTACGTCAGACATGGTTTGGTGCAGCTCGTATATTTGCACCTCGCCGCCGACCGGAACTCACCGATTCTCTGCTTTCTGCCGGTACAACCGCACTTGCTTACGAGACAATTCAGACTTCGGACGGGACGTTGCCATTGCTTGATCCGATGAGTGAGGTGGCGGGTCGCCTTGCGGTACTTGAGGGAGCAAGTCATCTGCGCACAACTGGGGGCAACGGGACTCTCTCTGCTCGTGGCCTCCCTGGAACCGGCAAGGGCAGGGTGTTGATCATTGGCGGAGGAATCGCTGGCGAGAATGCAGCTAACGTTTCCCTAGAACTGGGAGCTGACGTGACAATACTGGACATAATCAATTCCTAGACTGCGAGAACTAGACGCGCGGTTCGCGGACAGGGTTAGAACCCAAAGTCGCCTCGGCCTTTGACATTGCCGAGCAAGTCAAGCTTGCAGATGTCGTAATCGGCGCTGTACTAGTTCCCAGGGCGGCCACTCCACGGCTGGTCTCCGATGAAAAGATCGCGACGAGGAACTGTCTTCGTGGATATCCCAGTGGGCCAAGGGGGCTGCTTGGAGGGGGCCGTCCGACCATCTATGACTCGCCAACCTTTCAGGTGCATGATGCCAAATTCCATTGCATAGCGAATATGCCGGGCGCTGTGCCGCTACGTTCACTCCTGCATTCACTAACGCCACACTTCCTTACCTACTCAAGATTGCAGCTGTGGGATGGGAAGAGAGGCGATGAGAACGGTCACAGCGATTCGTAGAGGGCTAAACGCGCCCAATGGAAAGCTGTTCAGTCGCGGAGTCGCACCAATTGGAAGCTCATGGTCGGCTAGCTGCGGAGCTCGGAGCTGCAATGTGCTCAGCGTGGACCTGGTGTCCTGTAACGGAGGTTTAACGTGAGCGCAATATATTTCGTACATCCGTCCTAAATAATTGAATCCATTGATAGCAGTCGAGGAGGTATCCATGATCACAAAAGCCTCCCGTATGGAGCACACTCTGACCGCCGACGCCCATTGGCGCGAAAGAGCGGCGCGTGTGATTCCAGGGGGAATGTATGGGCACATGAACGCATCGCGTGACAAACTGCCTTCGAGTTATCCCCAGTATTACGTCAAGGGTAAAGGTGCTCGGCTATGGGATGTCGATGGCAACGAGTATATCGATTACCTGTGTGCTTATGGTCCTATGATCCTTGGCTACGTGCATCCAGAAGTTGAAAAGGTGGCTGCCAAGCAACAGGCCAACGGCGACGGACTCAGCGGTCCTACGCCGCTGATGGTCGAACTTGCTGAGACTTTAACGGAGAAAGTCGCGCACGCAGATTGGTCTATATTCGCTAAGAATGGGACGGACGCCACTTCAATCGCAGTCATGACAGCCCGAGCTGCAACCGGACGAAAGAAGTTACTGAAGGCCCGGCGCGCCTACCACGGCGCGAGCGTCTGGTTCACACCCCAGGCGGGCGGAATAACTCCGCAAGACCGTGAGAATATCATCGAGTTCGAGTTCAATGACCAGGCATCGCTTGAACTGGCAGCGCTGAAAGCAGGCGATGATCTGGCGGCAGTTATCCTGCCCCCTTTTCGCCATGACTCGTACGCAGATCAAGAGGAGGTTCTCCCCGCTTTCGCTCGAGCGGCGAGAGCATTGACCACACGGATGGGTGCGGTGCTTATCTTGGATGAAGTCCGGAGCTGCCTGCGCCTCGATATTAGGGGGGCATGGACATCGATTGGTGTTTTTCCAGACCTCACCGCATTCAGCAAGTCACTCGCTAACGGGTTTCCACTGGCAGCAATCACAGGAACAGAGGCACTCCGTGAGGCTGCCAAGTCCATATTTGTCACCGGTTCCTTTTGGTATCACGGAGTCCCAATGGCCGCAGCATTAGAGACGTTGCGGATCATTGAGGCAGTTGACGGCCCGTCGGTGATGCGAACCAGCGGCGAACTTCTACGTACTGGTCTCAATGAACAAGCAGAGTCCTACGGTTTCTCCCTGCGGCAAACAGGTCCGGCTTCGATGCCCATGATCGCTTTCGACGATGATCCTCAAATGGAGAGGATCTATTCCTTTAGTGACGCGGCGGTGAGACAGGGAGTACTCTTCCACCCTTGGCACAATATGTTTATTTCTCTAGCGCATACCCAAGAGGAAATAGATAAAACTCTCGTAGCAACTGAAAAGGCATTTGAAGAATTATCAAGAAATATTAACAAATAGATATAGAAATAAGCACCACTAATGAGGAGAATGCAATGAACAAAGTAAGGAATATTGCTCTGTCCGGCATGAGTGTAATGATGCTGGGGCTAGTGGTCGCGTGTGGTGATGGCCCACCCCCACCTGAGGGACCGGAACAGAACGGCTCAGAAGCTGATCAACCCTCGGGGGATGAGGCCGGTATGCCGACGGAAGGTGGGACGATAACCGCCGCACTCGGAGGCGATCCGCAAACCATGGACCAAGGGGTGAATTCTGGAGCTCTCACTAACCTCGTTGCCTGGAATATATTTGAGTCGCTCTTCGCAATGGATGAGGAGTACCTACCCCAGCCAATGTTGGCGGAGTCGTATGACGTTTCGGAAGATGGATTGGAGTACACGATCCACCTCAGAGACGGTGTGGTCTTCCATAACGGTGACAGCATGAACTCTTCAGATGTTGTGGCCAGCCTTCAGCGTTGGACTGAAGTCTCTGCCACCGGACAGCAAGCTGGGGAAGCGATTGAATCTATCGCGGCAGTCGACGAACTTACTGTGAGCATCACGCTTTCAGTGCCTCGCTACTCGTTAATTAGTGATCTTGCTTTCACCACTCAGATGGCCATCATCATTCCCGAGGAGATCGCTGACGAGGTGGGCACTACGCCAATGAACGCCGAGCAAACGGTTGGCACGGGTCCGTACCAACTTGCTGAATACAATGAGGGCCAGCATGTTCTACTCGAGCGTTTCGACGAGTACGCGTCACTCGAAGATGATCTAGGGGGTTTTGCTGGCGCTAAACACGCTTGGGCGGACGAGATTGAGTATGTTTTTGTTCCTGATGAGACTCAGAGGTTCAACGGTGTTCAGACAGGGCAGTTTGATTGGGTCCAAAGCATTAATGCCGATGACTATGAATCCGCAAGAAATCATGAGTCATTGAATGCGATACCTTCCGCACGTGGGACTATAAATACTGTTCTAGTAAATCATAATGAGAGTTCATTGTTCGATGATGTTAGGGCGCGTGAGGCAATCAATCTCATTATTGATAAAGATGTTTTTGCCGCAGCAACGTTCGGTCCTGAATGGGTGTGGGAGCCTCTTTCTAACTCGTTCGTCAGCCCAGACAATGCCACGATGTATTCAGACGCAGGCGAAGACATCTTCTTTGATTATGACCCTGATCGCGCAGCGGAACTTTTTGCTGAAGCTGGGATTGATGGCAGTGAGCCTATTCGCATGCTTACATCACAAACCTATCCGCAGTTCTACCAGTGGGCAGTAATGATCCAAGCAGAGCTTGATGAACTCGGTATTCCTATGGAAATTGACGTCTATGACTATCCCACCATTGCTGACATGCGTAGTAGTGAACCAGAATCGTGGGATCTCAGCACGTCCTTCTTTACAGGTGCAGTCACTTCACCTGATCAGATTCTGTGGCTGGGCGGTGACTGGGCCGGTGAATACTCAAACGATGAGCGAGATGAGCTTATGGCTCAGTACCAAGAGTCCACCTCTCCTGAAGAAGCATTGGCGGTAGCGACAGAAATCCAACAGCTGGTCTATGAGGACTTTCCTGTAGTTCAGTTGGGGCATGTCAGTGAAGTGAACGTGCATTCCGCTGAACTTATTTTCCCGGATGACTGGACGAATGTCTTATACAACGCTGGGTACGGGGAGTGACGCAAAGTGACTGAACAGGGGTTCGGGTGCGTGCGTCAGAGGGTTTATGGGCTCACCCGAACCTCCCAATCCATGGTGTTAGGGGTGTGCAATGCTTGGAATGGTTCTCCGACGATTCCGTGACATGGTCATCGTCTTGGTTCTAGTTGGAACGGTGATGTTCTTCATTCTGCAACTGATACCAGGCAGTCCTGCTCGGGCTATTCTCGGAGAGTACGCGACAGAATCTCAGGTGGCGGCCCTGGAAGCAGAGTTGGGTTACGATCGGCCAGTCCATGAGCAGTTCTTCGACTGGTTCGGAGGAATGGTCACGGGGGATCTAGGCTACTCAACGTCGATGGGCCGAGGGGTCACTGAGGCGGTTTTTCAGCATTTGGGTCCAACTCTTGTTCTCGCATTAGCAACTACTGTCCTCAGTGTTGCGATTGCTATTCCACTGGCAATGCACACTGTTCACAAACCGGATGCATGGTCCTCTCGCCTGCTGATGGGGCTGTCCAACCTTGGCTTGGCAACTCCAAACTTCTGGCTTGCGCTGGTCCTTGTACTGATATTCGCTGTGAACCTCAACATCCTGCCGACTAGCGGATACATTTCACCCCTCAGTGATCCATTGTGGTCCGTGTGGTACTTGGTGTTGCCTGTGGTGGTCCTTATCTCGAATCTCTTGGCGCTACTGGTGATGACGCTCAGGGAAAGCCTATCGAGCGAACTTCTGAGTTCGTACATTCGGACGGCGCGTGCCAAGGGGCTGTCCGAGAGCAAAGTCCAGTACAGGCACCTCCTGAGGAACGCTCTTCTGCCTGTGATCACGGTCATTGGGAGCAATTTTGGAACATTACTCGGAGGAATTGTGATTATTGAGATAATATTCGTGATTCCTGGAATGGGATGGGCTTTGAATAACGGGATTCTTGCAAGAGATTTACCTCTTATTCTAGGAATAACATTAGTTAGTGCTCTTATTTTTGTTTTAATTAACTTATTAGTTGATATTGCATACGGAATAATTGATCCGAGAGTGAGGGTTCAATGACATCGCAAGTGGAACCCTACATGGGGCGGATAGGACGCCTGATTGCCGGACAGTGGCGTCGAGATCGGGCGCTCCTCGTATGGGGAGCGATTCTAATAGCCATCGTGGTTGTTAGTCTGATCGGTCCCTTCTTTCTTCAATCACCGACCTCCCAGTCTCCGGCGGATAGGTTGTATGGGCCGTCAGGACAAAACTTACTCGGAACGGACCAGTTTGGGCGGGACATCTTGAGCAGAGTGGTATCAGCTGGCCGGGTATCACTAGGTGTAGGGGCGATCATTACTGTATGCGCCGTTGGCGTAGGAACCATGCTTGGTCTGATCGCAGGCTACTACCGGGCTTCCTCCGTCGTCATTATGCGGATTATGGACGCGATGATGTCATTCCCTGCCATCGTCTTAGCTATAACTCTCGTCATAGCCCTCAGCTCACAAGCGGGCGCGTTAGCGCTCGTGATAGCTCTGATCATTGTCTTCGTGCCTTATGTTGCACGGGTCGTGAGAAGCCGAACACTCTCACTAGCCGAGCGTGGATTCGTCACTGCCGCACGCGGTTCGGGAGTTCGGGGGTGGAAGATAATCGTCATTCACATATTGCCCAACCTGTTACCGACCATCATGGTTCAGGCCACCTTTGTGTATGCCCAAGCCCTCCTCTCAGATGCGGCACTGAGCTTTCTAGGACTTGGAGTACCACCACCGACACCGACTTGGGGCAATATGATCGCGGATGCCCGGAACTATATTGAAAGCGCACCCCTGTTCATCATCTCACCAGGTGTAGCAATCGTTGTGGCAGTGATGGCGTTCAACGTTGTCGGTGACTCCTTGCGGACTCTCATCGATCCTCGAGCCCGGTCGGTTGCAGACCTCAGAGCAGCCCAAAGACGACACAAGATTGCGGGCCACCAAGCGTATGTAGCCAGTGAATCGAGATGAACCCAAGCCCCAACCATGCTACGGAAGGATTCGGTTAAGTCATGCCCGAAGCGCCGCAAACAGTCGCATATCTCAACCGATTGTCTGCTCGACCAAGCGAAGAGGTCAGCCTGCACGCGAGTGGTGAGTCAGGTCAAGTTAAAGTCCGTCTCGTGCGTCTCGGGAGGGGTCTTATCCCGGGGCGCTCTCAGGCTGCTGCTGTGGAGGAGATCCCATGGCAAGCGTCTGGAACTTACACCGCAGAGCCGCAAGAAAGCTGCGTAGGGTCATTTGGCGTCGCAAGACTGCCAGGTGAGATTGACTCGCGCAAGGGATTTGAATTTGGTGCATGGATCTGGCCGACGCTCCCCTCTGCCACCCAGGCGCAGACAGTTCTCCAGATGTCCTCGCCTACAGGGGAGGACATTGTGGTTGACCTGGAAGCCAGTTCCATCAAAGCGACGCTCAACTCGAGTGACGAGTCCTGTGTAGCAGTGTTACCTCATGCAGTACGCCGGAGGGTATGGTCAGAGGTATTAGTACGGTTCCACGACAGCCAGATGATATTGGCTGTCAAAGCAGACGACCCGCTGTACGGCCCGACTATGGAAGTTTCGATAGAGATTGAATCCTTCGTTAGAATTTCCAGTCCTCGACTTACCTTCGCTGCGAGAGACCCCCGCGAGGTTGTGGATTGCGCTGGCTATGCCCGTGGCCGGGCGGTTCAGCACTTTGAAGGAAAACTCAGTTTGCCCTACATCCAAGCAGGTAAGCCAAGGAACACTGTCCAGACCGCCTCAGAGCGTCGGAGGGAACTGGTCAGGACCATTTCCCAGCAAGGAGGCGCACTCTGGGACCTGAGCCCTCAGCGTATAGGATCGACACGTTATAGGGCGCCTGCGGGTGCGGGATCCGCAGAGCCGGCTACGCTAGTCAACCTCCCTAACCAGGGTGTCACAGGTCCCGATTGGGATGGGACATCTCTGTCCTTCAGGGAACGTCCCGATCATTATTCCGCGGCTCATTTTCACTCGACTGATCTCGGCGACTGTGGCTGGAAGCCTCTCTTCACAGCCGCTCTGCCGAAGGAGCTCCCAAGCGCGCTTTATGGAATCGAAGTCGTATCCGCTGATGGGTCTCAGGACACAGTTCCGATCTTCATATGCCCAGCCCCAGGAGCAAGGCGAAAGAAAATCGCATTCTTGGGTTCCACGTTCAGCTACCTGGCATACGGCAACGAGGACCTCATCACATTCTTTTCAGAAGTCCCTGAACACTCACTACATAACCCAGAAGTTGAGAAAAGGGCTAGGGAGAAGCAGGTTGCCCATAGTCAAAATTGGGGAGTCTCCACTTATGACCTCCATGCTGACGGAAGCGGAGTGCACTACTCGTCCGCACTGCGCCCGATGCTCGATGTCCGACCGGACTACAGT
The DNA here is from genome assembly GCF_008711175.1 of Nesterenkonia ebinurensis. Lineage (GTDB taxonomy): Bacteria > Actinomycetota > Actinomycetes > Actinomycetales > Micrococcaceae > Nesterenkonia > Nesterenkonia ebinurensis. Next base: position 151,734 of record NZ_VWNF01000021.1, on the reverse strand, counting down.
TATTGGAACTACGAAGAGGGGGCGCGCGGCTTCGCTGCTGATCTCTATTTGCTTGAGTGGCTCGAGAAGTATGGGTACGAATACGACGTCCTTACAGATCTCGAGCTTCACTTATCAGGCGCATCTGCGCTTGATGGGTACGATGTCCTACTTACCGGTAGTCATCCTGAGTATCACTCAGGAGAGATCCTTGACGCATTCACCTATTTTCGCGATCAAGGTGGAAAAATCGCATACCTAGGCGGTAACGGCTTCTACTGGGTGACTGGTCTCGTGAATTCTGAAGCACAGATCATCGAAATTCGTCGTGGCCATGTCGGAATCAGAACATGGGCCAGCGAACCAGGTGAAGTTGATCTAGTTAGCAGTTGGGAGCCCGGAGGCTTATGGAGATACCGAGGGAGAACACCGCAAAAACTGGTAGGTGTGGGCATGGCTGCACAAGGTGGTGATTCACGGCCGTACTGGGTATCTGGAAATGAAGCAGTAGAAGCTGCGCCCTGGTTTTTTGAAGGGATTGAAGGCCCAACTATTGGAGAACGTGGTTTTGTCCGGGGGGCAGCAGCAGGTGACGAGCTAGATCGAGTGGATGCTGATCTGGGAACCCCTCCCGGGACCATAGTGCTCGCTTCATCGAAAGACCACCCTATCGAAACACAAAGAGCTATCGAAGAGTTCCTTCAAATGTTCCACGGATCAGCCAGTGGACCTAACGATCCAGACATCCGCGCGGACATGATCTACTTCGAGACTCCTGGCGGTGGTGCAGTGTTCTCTACTGGTGCCATTGCGTTCATCGCTTCCCTACTTGTTGACGACGGAAAGAACACCTCATCGCAAGCTCTTCGCAACGTAATTGATCACTTCTTGGAGATGACCTGATGTCAGACATGTTTTTTAGGATTGAGAATCTTCATGTTGGGCTGAACCGTGGAGACTCAGTTCTGCCTCTCGTGGATGACGTGAGTATCGAGATTAAGCGAGGCGAAACGTTATGCGTAGTAGGTGAATCCGGAAGCGGCAAGAGCGTAACTTTCCTAGGTGGTCTGCGTCTTCTTGACTACACTGCTCCAATCGTTCTGGAGGGCAAGGTGCTCTTGGAGGGAAAGAATCTCCTAGAACTCAGTCAGAACGAAATGGCGCAAGTCCGAGGAAACCGTGTTGCATTCATTTTCCAAGAGGCAATGGAGGCACTCAACCCTGCCTACACAGTAGGCAGACAACTTGTCGAATCCTATGTGCTGCTCGCGCAGAGACGAGGCCATCGAGACAAGAAGAAGATCCATACCGATGGTGCTATCAAGGCCCTTGAGCTCCTTCAAGAGGTCGGGATGCATGAGCCAGAGGTTGTGTTGAAGAAGTTCCCACACCAGCTTTCGGGGGGGATGCAGCAGCGGGTCATGATTGCCATGGCGCTCATTGGCGATCCCGAGCTGCTCATAGCAGACGAGCCAACCACAGCATTGGATGTCACAATCCAAGCTGAGATTTTGACGTTGCTCCGTCGCCTACAGCAGGAAAGAGGAATGGCTTGTGTTCTCATTACTCATGACATGGGGGTGGCCTCTGAAATTGCAGACCGAATAGCGGTTTTGTACGCAGGCCAGATAATCGAAGTTGGGCCTATCAAAAAGATGCTGACCTCGCCGCAGCATCCTTACACCAAGGCCCTTCTTGAGTGCGTTCCACGCCCGAACTTGCGGCTTGATGGTCGACTGCGAACGATTGCTGGTAATGTCCCCGCGCCGGGGCAGGTTCCGCCGGGAGACAGATTTGCGCCAAGGAACCCACTGGCTAGTGAGAAGTCTTTGCGTGAGCCACCGCCAATACGATTCTCTGAGAATGACCAACACATGGTGCGTTCATGGGACCCTATTACGAACTGGACCCCAGAACTCGTGGACAGACTGACTGGTTGGGATAGGAGTTCCCAACATCGCAGGATGTCCCCGCTCGATGAGGTCATTATCGAACTCAAGAACGTGAACAAAACCTACGCCGCACGTGAAGGCATCACTTCTCTGGTACGCCGCTTCTCTGGACAATGCCGAGCCCAAGGGACCCGCGCCGTCAAAGATCTTAGTCTGAATATTTACAGAGGAGAATTCTTCGGCATTGTTGGGGAGACGGGTTCGGGGAAGAGCACCCTGGGGCAGCTCATCATGGATCTCGAACAGCCAGACCCGGGTTCGGAGATTAGAGTTGCTGATCTTGACATCAGCGCGAAGAGAAACTTCACTCAAGAGAAGAAACTTCGTCGACAAGTTCAGATGGTCTTTCAGAATCCGCAGGACTCGCTGGATCCGCGCCGGACAGTTGAACAATCAATTGCTGAGCCATTGTACGCCTTGACCGACCTAAGTCGGTCTGCTGTACGTGCCCGGATGAGTGACATGCTGGATGCAGTGGGGCTGCCGTTGTCTGTTGCGAAACGTCCACCGGGGGAGCTTTCGGGTGGGCAACGGCAACGTGTGGCCTTGGCGCGAGCTCTTGGCCCTAAACCTTCTATCATCGTAGCGGATGAACCTACAAGTGCCTTAGACGTTTCCGTTCAGGGACAGATTGTCAATCTGTTGTTAGATCTGCAGGCAGAGTTTGAGTTGACCTATGTTTTCATCACGCACAACCTGAGCCTCATTACTGCAGTTGCCGACAGGGTAGGAGTCATGAGTGGGGGAAAGCTTGTGGAGGTTGATGACGCTGAGACCCTCGTAGAGAGTCCGGGGCACCCTTATACTAAAAAACTGCTCGCAGCTAACCCAGATCCATTTGCCGAAATGGGAAAAGTGGGAACTTTGGCATGAATTTAGTAAGTTAGAGCGCTTTCCTGAGCGCCGGACTGACTCGTACCGTGACGACTGGTATTGCTAAGTGAAGGAGAATGGTGTGGGAGTTGGCGAAACGTTTTCACTGGAGGGGATGCGCGCTCTAGTAACCGGCGGAGGTCGAGGGCTAGGCCAGGCTATGGCAGTGGCGCTCGCTCAAGCTGGAGCAGCCGTGGCCTTGACATCGCGGACTGTGTCAGAACTGGATGACACTGTGAACATGATCGGAGGCTCAGCTCAAGCTGTTCCAGCCGACTTATCTGACCGGAAACAAGTGGAGAAAATAGTCGATGAGTCCGAGGCTAGGCTCGGAGGTGGAATTGACATTGTTCTCCACGCGGCGGGAGTCACACATCGACAGCCTGCGGAAGAGTTTGACGCCGAACAATGGGATCGTGTTCTTGAAATTAACCTGACCGCTCCTTTCCGACTTAGTCAGGCTGTAGCTAGGAGACAGATCCAATCCGCTAAAGAGGGGTCGCACTTGTTCATTGGTTCCTTGGCGAGTCGACTGTCAGTTCCGTTCGCAACCGCTTACACTGCTAGCAAATCAGGGATCTATGGCGTAGTCCGTAATCTCGGCGCTGAGTGGGGACCGCACGGGATACGTGTAAATGGGATTGGCCCTGGGTACTTCCGAACGAAACTTACGGAAGCCGTATTTAACGATGAGAAGCGGGTTAGTGCCATGACTCCTCGCATCCCGCTGGGGCGCTTCGGGGCGGCCGAAGACCTTGCTGGGGCAGCGGTGTTCCTTTCATCCCCGGCGGCCTCATACATCACCGGGCAGATGCTTATGGTAGACGGGGGATGGTGCGCTACATAGGAGCAATAAGGGACGGTCTTGGCCGAAGAGCGAGCTTGGGAACCGACGCCGCCCGGGCTGGGTGAGCAGCCTCTACTCGCCCGGATGTTTTTATGCCGGCCGGCCCACCTCAACTCGTCAATTTGGAGACGGCGGCGCAGCGGTTGATTCGCGCTCGACGAGCTGGGTGGAAAGCAGCACATGCGGGGAATCCGGGCGCTCGCCGCGGTCCAGCTGGAGCAGGGTGCGCAGGGCCACCCGGCCCATCTCTGGGATAGGTTGGCGGATGGTGGTCAGAGCCGGGGCTACCGGCATTGCAGTGTAGGTGTCGTCGAACCCGACCACCGAAAGGTCCTGAGGGACTCGGAGCCCGCGGCGTCTTGCTGCTTCCACCACACCCATCGCTGAGCGGTCGGAGCCGGCGAAGACTGCGGTGGGCGGCTCTGGGGCAGACAACAGTTGGATGCCCATCTCCAGTCCTGCGGAGAAGGTGAACCTGGACTCAATAATCAGTGCGGGATCTGCAGTGATACCTGAGGCTCGCAGTGCACTGAGGAACCCCTGCAGTCGTTCACTCGAGGCCGTGGAGAGCCTGGGTCCTCCGGCGAATCCGATACGCCGGTGCCCCAGATTCAGCAGATGACTGGTGGCCTGGACGCCGCCGGTGAAGTTGGTGGCCCCCACCGAGGGGATCTCCTGATCCAGCGGGTCGATCGGGTCCACCACTACCAGGGCAATGCCCAGTTCTTTGAGCAGACTGCGCTGCTGGGCAGTCAGCTCTGCCGTCACCAGAATCACTCCGGTGCGCCGACGCGATGCGAGATGCCGGATCCACTCTTCAGACAGTGGCCCGCCGCTGGCTCCAGGCTCCAGGGCCAGGCTGTCCACCAGGACTTCCACGCCTCGTCCGGAGGCGGCCTGCAGTACGCCTTCAAGTACCTGCATCACATACATATTCACCACAGTGTTGAAGACCACGTGCACCTCTTTGAGCGCATTGGCCTTCCGCGGCCCAGTGGAGGGCACATAGGCCACTCTCCCGATGGCCTCCTCCACCCGGCGTCGGGTCCCGGATGAGACGCCCGGCCGGTGGTTGAGCACTTTGGAGGCAGTAGCTTTAGAGACGCCGGCCGCCCGTGCTACCTGCTCCAGTGTGGGGCGAGCAGGGAAAGACATCATCAACGAAAAAGTTTCACCCCTCTACGACTAGGTTCTCTGCTGGCAGCTTCATACGCTAAATGCGTGACTGTGCTCACATCAGTCAAAATTTCGAGTCAGTCACGAAACAGTTTATGTCTTGTTCGGCCCAGGGAGGACCACGCAATGAAGCGACACCACTCACTCACCACCGGCACCGCCGGAGTCTCTGCAGCCGCACTGCTGATGCTTACCGCCTGCGGCGGAGCAGGCGGCGACGGTCCAGAGGCATGGGTCCTCTCCGGTGACGGTTGGCCAGCAGTGGAGGAGGACTTTGACCGATGGAACGAGCAGGCCGAGGAAGGTCAGCAGTTCAACGTCGAGTCCTTCGAGAACGACGCCTATAAGCAACAGATCCGCACTGTGGTCGGCTCCGGTGACGCCCCTACACTGATCATGTCCTGGACCGGCGGAGCTCTGCTGGAATATGTGGAGAACGACCTAGTCCTGGACCTCACTGATGAGGTGAGCGGGCTCGAAGACAGGATCCACGACTCTGTCTGGGAAGCCGGCGCCGTCGAGGGTTCTGTCTACGCCGTACCGCTCAACGAGCTCAAGCCAGCAGTGATCTACTACAACCAAAGCCTGCTCGACGAGGCCGGTATCGAGGCGCCTACCACCTGGGCAGAGGTGGAGGAAGCCGTCCAGGCGCTGCAGGAGCAGGACATCATGCCCTTCGCGCTGGCCGGAAGCTCAGTGTGGCCGGCGCTGATGTGGCTGCAGTACCTCACGGACCGCCACGGGGGCGAAGAAGTCTTCCAGCGAGTGATGGCAGTAGAGGAGGGTGCCTGGGATCAGGAATCCATCCGGTTCGCCCTGGAGACACTGCAGCAGATGGTTGCTGAGGGCGCCTTCGGAGAGAACGTCAACGCCGTGGACGCCGGCCAGAATGAGGACATCCAGCTGCTGGCCGACGGGCAGGCCGCCATGCTCCTTCAAGGCTCGTGGGTCTACCCGAACTTCGCCCGAGACTTCCCTGAGTTCGCCGAGTCCGGGGACCTGGGCTTTACCGAGTTCCCAGTCCTGGAGGAGGGGTCCGGCGACCCCAGCAACATCGTAGGCAACCCGGCCAATTTCTGGTCAGTCTCCGCGGACGCTTCCGAGGAGGAGCAGCAGGCGGCACTCGACTACATCAACAACCACCTCTACAACGATGAGTACATCGACTCGCTGCTGGAGCAGGGGTCATTGCCGCCGGTGGAGGGAATCGAGGACCGGATCGCTGAAACTGATAACGCCGACTTCCTGGAGTTCAAGAACAGCCTGGTGGCTGAGGCCAACCACTTCCAACTCTCCTGGGACCAGGCCGTCTCCCCGGACCATGAGCAGGCGCTGATCGACAATCTGGCGGCACTGCTGCAGGAGCAGATCACTGCCGATGAGTTCATCGAGGCGATGAACGCGCTCTAATCGAGCAGCCCCGCACACCGCAGAAAACGTTACGCAAGAGAACAGGGAACCTTATGACAGTACTGCCGTGGCTACGCGTGGACGGTCGCCACCTCGTTGATGAGTCCGGCCATCCCGTGCGGCTCTATGGAGTCGGCATGGGTGGCTGGATGAACATGGAGAACTTCATCACCGGCTACCCTGGAAATGAGGAGAACATCCGCCGGATCCTGCTGGACCGGATGGGGCAGGAGCCCTACGATGCGTTCTTCGAGGCGTTCTATGCGGACTTCATCAGTGAGGACGACGCCGCCCATCTCGCCTCACTAGGTCTGAACTCAGTACGGATACCGTTCAACTACCGGCATTTTGAGTCTGATGCTCGGCCCTTCGAGCTCAGGGAGCAGGGCTTTGAGATGCTGGACCGGGTGATTGATCTGTTCGCCCGGCACGGCATCTACTCCATCCTCGACCTGCATGCCGCCCCGGGTCGGCAGAACCGGCAGTGGCACAGCGACAACCCGGGCCACCTTGCCGAGTTCTGGCAGCACCCACACTTTCAGGACCGGGCGATCCACCTGTGGGAAGCGCTCGCTGACCGGTACAGGGATCGTCCCGAGGTTGCTGGTTACAATCCGCTCAATGAGCCGGCTGCAGAGCTGGGCGAGGCGCTGGCGGAGTTCTACGACCAGGTGGCAGCAGTTATCCGTGCGGTGGACCCCCGGCACATTCTCTTCCTGGACGGAAATAAGCAGTCCACCGACTTCAGCATCTTCGCCCAGCGCAATGAACCGCTGCCGAACACTGTTTACACCGCCCACGACTACGCGCTGCCGGGCATCAGCCGGGAGGCTCAGTACCCGGGCAGCACCAAAGGCGAGCACTACGACCGTGCTCGACTGGAGGAGACCTTCCTGAAGCGCACTGCCTATATGCGGGAGACCGGTACCCCGATCTGGGTGGGTGAGTTCGGCCCCTTCTACCCCCCAGAGAAGCCTGAGGAGATCTGGCGGTACCAGCTGCTGCACGACCAGCTGGAGATCTACGACGAGCACGAGGCCAGCTGGGCCCTGTGGACATTCAAAGATGTCGGTCTGCAGGGGCTGCTCTATGCGCGGGAGGATTCCGCGTACATGCAGCAGATCCGGCCGGCACATCAGCTCAAGGAGCAGCTGGGCACTGACTACTGGGGAGGTTCGGAGGTTGGGGTCAGTCACCTCCTGCAGCCGATCAAGGAGCTTTTCGTCCGAGAATTTCCAGACTTTCACCCCTACCCCTGGGGGCAGGATCGTCACATCGGCCTGCTGGTGCGCAACATCCTGCTGGCCGAGCCGCTGGCCGAGCGGTTCGGAGACCTCTTCCGCGGGGTCAGCCCCGAGCAGGCTCGGGCGCTGGCGGGCAGTTTCCGCTTTGACCAGTGCCAGGAGCGCAGCGAGCTCTCGAAGATCATCCGGGAGCACACCTGATCAGTTCAGGTTGGAGCTTCATATCAGGCCCGCGGAATCCTGGGGATTGGGTGAAAGTACTCGTTTGGACGGCACGAGCTCAGTAGCCTTGGGCTATATCAACACGTCCCAGGAGGGCTTCTCCATCGCGGAGTCTCCGATGGTTCTCTATGATTCGAGCATGCAGCAGCGGCCTGCCTGCCGCTGCGGTGTTGGCGATGTGCGGTGTGATGAGGCAGTTCTCAGCGTTCCAGAGTGGGTGGTGCTTCGGAAGAGGTTCAGGGTCGGTCACATCAAGGCCTGCTCCGAACAGCTTCCCTGCATTTAGCGCATCGACCAAGGCGTCGGTATCCACGAGCTTTCCCCTACCAATGTTGACTAGTACAGCCTGTTTTGAGAGTAGATTGAATTGGTGTGCTCCCATGAGCTGTTCCGTCTCGGGAGTTACTGCCGCAGCTAGGCAGACGATCTCGGCATCCCTGAGCGCTTCGTCCAGAGACGTGAAAGTGACGGTGGTGTCGGCGTTGGCTAAAGGTTCAGGGCGACGTCTGATAACAGTAACGGAGGCATCGAAGACTTTGTACAGCCTGACGATTTCAGCAGCGATACCGCCCGCGCCTATGACAACACAACGTTTTTTGTGAAGAGACAACCCTGTATGGCTACGCCAAGATGTGGCTGCCGCAGCCATCTTGAACCCGCGTAGAGCAGCCAGAGTGAGGGCCAGGGCATGTTCAGCGACTGGTCTGGCGTACGCACCTTTTGCTGACGTCCAGGCGACTTCCGGGTACCGCGCTATGACCCTGCGGTACCGTTCGATGCCGGCGGAGGGGAGCTGGACCCATTTGATTTGCGGATTGCTTTGCAGTACCGATTCAACGTCGACGAGACGACCCCCTTCGGTGACCACAATGCTGGTGGGGTTGTCCCGAGCTTGGACCACAACTGCACCTTGTGCCTCTAGCTTTCGGGCTAACGACGATGGTGCCTTCGGGAGGAGACATATTCGTTCAGTCACGAGTTCTGCTCGCCGCTGAGTGACTGCGAAAACTCAGTTATAGGAACTCCGACAGGTGCAGGCCCTAGCTCGTCTAAGAGCTCTCCCATCTTTGCGTAGGCCTTGTTGCGATAGGCTACGAGCGCTTCCCGAGTTTCATCATTGAAGTCGCCGGTCCAGCCTTTGCCGTTCTTGAGTCCATGTCGGTCTGCTTCTACATTCTGGCGCAACAGCTCAGGCACGGCCAGACGTTCGCCATAGGCGGTTGAGAGTGTTTCGAAGCCACTCTGGTAGACATCAAGCCCGGCTTGGTCGGCGATCGCGAACGGTCCGAAGAAGCCCAGTCTGAACCCGAATGTCGTGCGGACGATTGTGTCGACGTCCTCCTGGGTGGCGATTCCTTCCTCCACAACGGTGGCTGCCTCTTTCAGGAGAGCGTACTGGAGCCGATTGAGCACCATACCCGGTGTGTCAGCTACTTCTGCCCCCGTCTTGCCGGTACGGGCCAGCAGGTCTTTGACTGCGGCGACCACATCAGGGGCAGTCGCTTCACCGGAGACCAGCTCTACTCCAGGGATAAACGGAGCAGGGTTAGAGTAGTGCACTGTGAGGAACCGCTGCGGGTTGGTCACCGCAGGGGCCAAGACCCGTACCGGAATGGTGGAGGTATTGGTTCCAATGATTGCCTCAGTTCGGGCATGAGCGGAGATTCTGCCCAACACCTCTTTCTTTACTTCGGGGGACTCAAAGACAGCTTCCTCGATGAAGTCCGCTTCTGCCACAGCCTCACGCAGACTCGTCCCCGCAGTCAGGTGGGCTTCGATGGTCCCAGCTGAACCGGCCGGGTAGAGTCCCTGCTCTTCGAACTGGCGTGCTTCCTCCAGTAGACGTGCCAAGCCGCGCTGAGTGGTCAGTGAATCGGCATCCACGATGGTGATATCGATGCCTGCCAAGGCCAAAGTCTGAGCAATCCCACCTCCCATGTAGCCGGCACCGACGACAGTCACAGTACGGATTGGGGCGAAAGAAGCAGTCATAGGGGGCCTTCTGTCGGAGGGATGGGGAAAATTTCAGGAAGTCGATCGGTTCAGCAATCCGGACGCTTCTGATGAGCGCAAGACCTGACGGATGTAGTCGCGATTCTCAGCACAAACGCCGATAGAGTCGGAACCGTAATGTTCGCAGCAGAATGGGCCAGAGTAGCCCAGTTCGAGGGCTCGGCGAATGATGCTGCGATAGTTGACGATTCCGTACTTCAAGGGGACGGGAGCTGAGTGGTAACTCCCGGTCGCCGGATCCTGGTCCCGGATGTAGTTCTTGATGTGCCAGAAGTTGCAGTACGGCAGCACTTTCTCGAACATTTCCTGGTAGCTCGGCATAGGGCGATGGAGGCGGAGCAGGTTCCCCAGATCTGGGTTAAGCCCCACAGAGGGGTGGTCTACCTCCTTGATAAAAGCGACGGCTTCCTCGGCAGTTCCAATGTAGGTGTCTTCGTAGATCTCTAGGCTGATCTGGATCTCGTTGGCTGCCGCATGATCTCCGAGCTCACGGATGCGCTCGACTGCGAGAGGCCGGAGGCTTGGATCGTCATGATGCCCCTCTGCCAGCCAGAACCACAGGGCCTGCTGCTGCGCAGGTTCAAGAGCTTGCATGAACCCGGTATTTACGATCGTGGCGCCGAAAGCGGGAGCCAAGTCGACCAGTCGATGTGCTCCCGCTAGATTCTCTTCACCATGTTGAGCGTCGACGACAGAGCTGCGCGTCATGGAGATCGAGGAGATGGATAGGCCTTCCCCATCCAGGAGGCGCCGGAACTCATCCAGCCTGGCATCACTCAGCCGATGCAACGGCAACCACGCATCAGTGGGATCAATGTAGTCGAACTCAAGCTCGCGGACCTGGCGGAGATGGTCAGCCCACACCGAGGATGAAGCATCGGTAAGCGGAGTACCATCCGGCGTGTGAGCCCCAAAGGGGAGCATGTTGCAGGCGATAGCCCAACTCTCGGCAGTGAACATATGTGCCCTTTCAAGTGTGCAAGATGCTCCCATAATCGAGTAACTGGTGTCACAATGTCAATCTAGGTCAGGTGGGTCTGGACCTAGGGTGCTTCGTTAATGGCACGGGCTGTCACTTCGTCGGTAACAAGGATGTTGAACCATCCGGAGCGTGCTGCTACCGCGATGCTCCGTACCTTATTCACTCCTGCAGCGGCAGCTATTCGGGTTGGTACTGAACGTAGGGTCTCGGCCGGGATCCGGGTCATCCTGTCGTTTCCGGGAAATGTGACCTCGGTGCCGTCCTGGTCGAAGAAGGCCAGGCATACGTCACCGACGGACCGGGCAAGGCTTGGGTGGTCCCGTGGCACAGACTGAGAGATCGACTTGCGAGATAGGGCGGGGGCACCTACGCCGATGAGAGCGGCTTTCGCCGAGCTCCAGTCCTTCCTGATGATCTGGTACCCAGGGTCGTCCTGTAAAGCAGAATAGAGGGCTAGCGAAGGTAGGGCGGGAGCAAAGAGATAATGCGGGTACCCTCCGGAGGTAGCAGTGAACATGCGTACGACTTCGTTGGTCTGATGCCACGGATCTGGTTCAGCTTGTCCTCCCACAGTGGGGGCGACAATGATTCCCGCGAACTCACCAAGATGCTGCTGAGCGAGTGCGTAGGTCGTCTCGCCGGAGGCGATGAGTAGTACGTCTCCAGGTTGAAGATTGGCCTGACCTAGTGCCTGGCGAGTCCCGGAGGCCAGGGCGACGCCGAGGTGTGTTGATTGGTTGCCAGGTGCGATGTAGACCGCATCTAAGCTGAGTCTGTCGATGAGCTGTCTGCGCAGCTCATCGACAGGTCCGGTTGTGGGCTTGTGGACCCGAATCTCAACGATCCCTGCCGCGCGAGCCTCTGCGAGAATTCGGCTCACCGACGGTCGGGAGACTTGGAGTTGATGTGCAATCTCCGCCTGTGTAGCTCCTTGTTCGTAATAGAGCTGAGCGGCCCGATAAAGGCGATCTAAGTTCTCGCTCATAGTGCCTGCCGTTTCGTTAGAAGTCTCAAAATGTAATGCTCCACCAAATGAACATCGTACCGGTGCGGCTGCAGTGTATGCACATATGTTCACACACTGATGTTCAAGTCGTGCTAGTGTTTTCAGTGACACAGCACACGATAAGTTCTGTCTGCGGTTTTGTCCCGTAATCAGATGACAAGGAGCGTTTCTTGACAGTGCTCTTCGATGACCCAGCGAAGTTCATGGAGGACCAGCTTGCTGGTTTTCTCGAGCTCTACTCGGATCGCCTTGCTGGCGTTGAAGGCGGAGTTGTAGTTTCCGATGTGGCTGATCGTGACCAAGTGGCGGTCGTCGTGGGGGGAGGATCCGGGCATTACCCTGCATTCTCTGGACTCGTCGGACCGGGACTGGCCCACGGAGCAGTGGTTGGGAATATCTTCACCTCACCTTCGGCACGTTGGGCAGCCAACGTAGGGCGTGCGGCAGATACAGGTCGCGGGGTGGTTTTCGCATTCGGCAACTATGCCGGGGATGTGATGAACTTCGGTCTCGCCAAACAGCGCTTGGTGGCTGAGGGCATCGATGTCCGCATGGTCCTGGTCACAGACGACATCGCCTCAGCCAACGAACCGGAGAAAAGACGTGGAATCGCGGGGGACTTCTCGGTTTTCAAAGTCCTGGGTGCCACGGCAGCCGAGGGACTCGGGATCGACGCAGTAGAGGCCGCAGGAATCCGCGCCAACGCTGCGACGCGTACGCTTGGCGTAGCATTCTCAGGCTGCACGATGCCAGGTGCCCAGGAGCCGTTGTTCCAGGTCCCCCAAGGGCACCTAGGTCTTGGACTGGGCATTCATGGTGAACCAGGTATCGAAGATGTGCCGTTGATGCGCGCAGAGCAGCTCGCCCGGCTCTTCGTTGACCGAATTCTCGCTGAGGCACCGTCTGAGGCTGGCAATCGAGTAGCTGCAATCCTCAACGGTTTGGGAACTACCAAGTACGAGGAGTTGTTCCTTCTATGGGGCAAGGTCTCCCAAGAATTGGCGGCACGCGGGCTGGAGGTGGTGCAGCCCGAGGTTGGTGAGCTGGTCACCAGCCTGGACATGGGAGGATGCTCGTTGACTCTGATGTGGCTGGATGACGACTTGGAGCGGTGGTGGACCGCCGATGCCTATGCTCCAGCGTTCCGAAAGGTTTCCTCGGCCCTGCCGAAAAAGTCGTTGGCCAGCGCTGAAATCTCAACGGCATCACAAATGGAGTTTGCTGAGGCCGACGCTGCGGCTCAGAAGCTGGCCACAGACATTCGAACGGTAGCCGAGAGCATCGCAACCATGCTTGCTGAGAACGAGGATGAGCTCGGCAGAATTGATGCTGTTGCTGGCGATGGTGACCACGGCCGTGGGATGCTGCGCGGCATCAACGCTGCTCTGCAAGTGCTCAAGGAATTGCCCGAATATGCTGGGCCTGGTCCGGTTCTGGGTGCGGCTGGGCAAGCTTGGGCCGATGACGCTGGTGGAACGTCAGGAGTGCTTTGGGGAGCAGCGCTGGAGGCGGCGGGTGCGCGATTGGAGAACGCAATGTACTACGATGCGGAGGTTGCTGCCGGTGTAGTTCAGGCGTTCGCCCAATCCATGGTGGACCTTGGCGGAGCTCATGAGGGGGACAAGACGCTGCTTGACTCTCTGCTGCCCTTCGTGCAAAGCCTCGAGAAGGCTCTTCACTGTGGGGTAGAGCTTCCGCAAGCATGGAGCGCTGCAGCGGCTGACGCGACTGCAGCGGCTGCTGATACTGCACAGATGACACCGAAAGTTGGGCGAGCTCGCCCTTTAGCAGCGAAGAGCCTCGGAACCCCTGACGCAGGTGCTACGTCCATGGCCATGATCGTCAACCGCATCGCTGATCATCTGAAGTGAATCAGAACCAGGAAAGGTTGTTGGATGCAAGGCCGTAAGCTGCGAGTTATCGTCGGATCTGATGATGCGGGATTCGAGTACAAAGAGGCTCTCCGTGCGGATCTGGAAACTCACGAACGTGTGAGTTCGGTACTTGACGTAGGAGTTGCTTCTGATGAGGTCATGGCGTACCCCAGCGTGGCTACTGCGGCTGCGGAAAAGGTGGCTGCCGGCGAAGCCGACAGAGCGTTGTTGATCTGCGGAACAGGACTGGGGGTGGCAATTTCGGCTAATAAGGTGCGGGGAGTCCGTGCAGTCACGGCACACGACTCTTACTCCGTCGAGCGATCAGTGCTGTCCAATAATGCCCAGGTGCTCTGTATTGGGCAGCGTGTCGTTGGCAAACAACTTGCTCGGAAGCTCATCCAAGAGTGGCTAACGCATGAATTCGACCCGAACTCAGCCTCATCTAGCAAGATAGCAATCCTCAATGAGTATGAGGGGTGTTAGCCGACCTTACAGTCCTTGAAAGGGACGTACTGAGGCCGATAAGCGTGAAAGGTGTGGCAAACAATGCGACTTGACTCGACGGCGCAGTTGGAAGGTCTCATGACTTTCCTGACGGTGGCTCGGCTAGGGAGGTTCACTGCCGCCGGAGAAGCGTTAGGTGTCAACCACTCAACCGTGTCGCGACGAATCAGCGCTCTCGAGAAAGCTCTGGGGGACAGGGTTCTCACCCGGACTCCCTCAGGTTGGGAAGTGACGAAGCTGGGACAGCGCGTCGTCGCTGTGGCAGAGCAGGTCGAAGAAGCGCTGTCGGACTTGATGGTCGATGATTCCAACAATGCCGCTGATCGCATCTCGGGCCTTGTGCGAATAGGTGCCCCTGATGCCTTCGGTGTGCATATAGCGCCCCCTGCCCTTGCCGCCCTTCAACGTAAGCATCCAGGGCTTGAAGTTGAGCTGATCTCTGCAACTCAGCCAGTTCGACAGGGGAGGTCGGGACTCGATCTTGAGATCGTCATCGGGCGGCCTCAGGTGAGACGCGCGAGGGTTGAGCATGTCATGGATTATTCTCTTTTTCTGTACGCAACTGAGCAGTACTTAACAAAATACGGAATGCCCAAGAATATTAATGATCTCGAAGGGCATAGGCTGAACTATTACGTCGACTCTGTGCTCACCATCGATGAGCTGGGGCGCGCGAGAGACGCGTTCCCTCCCATGAAGCACGGAATATACTCTACAAATGTGCTATCTCATGTAACAGCAACTCTCGCAGGTGCTGGTATTGGTTTGCTTCCCAATTTCCTAGGAGACAGCAACCCTTCGCTTCATAAGATTCTGGGGAGAGAATACAAATATAACGTCTCTTATTGGGCTGTAGCGCGTGAGGAGTCTTTGAGGAGTCCAGTGGTTCAAGCTGTCTATAGCTCACTGAGGGACTACGGGACGAGGGTAAATAAAAATTCCAGCCTGTAACATTCCTAATATCAGGACTGGTTCATTTGTTCTTCAATACCTGTGGTCCGATGTTTGGGAGCATCTGTGGGGAGGCGTGACTGAAAGATCTCGCGAGGCCCTCGACCAGAGTTGAGTGACTCCTTCCTCGTAGTAGAGCTGGGTTCATCCGCTAGGGCGTCACGTAAGATCTTGCGGGGGTCATATTGGCGTGGATCGTACTTCTTCCAGTCCACGTTCTCGAAAGATGTCCCGGTTTCATTCTCAAAACGCGCTCTCGCTTCGTTTGCCAACTGGCGACCATGTTTCGCCCACTGGGCTAGTGTCTTCGCGTAATGTGGGAGCCGTTCCGGTCCTAGAAGAACCATGGCCAAGACGATGAGAATAAAGATTTCGTAGACGTTGATGCCGGGCATCGGTTCTCACACCAACCTTTCCCGCTTTTCGCGGCGTTTGTCGTTGAGCAGGCAGAGGCCGATCGCGACGGCGAAGAGCAGGGTCAGTGGGATCATGATGAAGAACATGGTGATCGCCTCACCACCAGGTGCTGCCAGGGCTGACATCACCGCGATCAGCATCACCACCCCCCGCCAGGAGCGCAGCACCTGCTGCCCGGTGATGATGCCCATCATGTTGACCCCGACCAGGATCACCGGGATCACCATCGCGATCCCGCAGGCGATGAACAGGTGCAGCACAAAGGTGAAGTAGACATCCGGGGCAATGATATTGGAGGTGCCCTCTGGGTTCAGGGAGAAGAAGAACTCCACCGCCCGCGGCAACAACGTATAGGCCATGAAGATCCCGGCCAGGAACAGCGGCACACTGGCGGCGATGAACCCCATCGCATACCGCTTCTCCTTCTTCTTCAGCCCCGGCATGATAAAGGCCCAGATCTGATACAGCCACACCGGGGAGGAGATCACCAGACCCACGAACAGGGAGAGCCGGATCAGCAGATCCAGTGGCTGGCCGACAGCGTTGAACGCAATCGAGGTCAGTCGGGCATCCTCCCCACCACCATGCTCCAGCACTGGGGCAGCCAGGGTGGCCACCAGCCAGTCATAGAGAAAGAACCCAGCGACAGCACCCAGCACAATGCCAGCAGCAGCGATCAGCAGCCGCCGGCGCAACTCGCGCAGATGATCCCTCAGCGACATCCGCCCCTCAGGATCACGCCGAGTGGCCCTTTGGCTCCCGATCCTCCAACGCCGCGTCGATGCTCGAGATGATGCTGTAGTGGTCATGGCTGATCAGCGCTGATGTGATCTTCTGTGAGAGCTACTGCCGGAGTCAAGAACTTCCCCTTCACCCCCCTCAGTTCCCGACTCCTCCTGTGAGTGCTCTGTTTGCCTCAAGACGTGGACTTCGGACTTGAAGATCCGGGTGGACTCGCCCAGCGACCGGGCCAGTTTCGGCAACTTCGTGGCTCCAAATAGGAGAAGAACAATGGCGAGAATTATTAACCACTGCCAACCTGCGATATTCATATGTGCTCCTCAAGGTTGCTAATTCGAATAGGTCATCCGGATAGCTTCGAATGTTTTTATTTGTGGGGTGTGGATGGTGATGCTGTTGTTGTCAGTGGTCCAGTTCAGGGCGGTGTTGTTGGTGAGGGCGTGGATGTGTGTGGGGATGGTGGAGGTGTGGAGGTGTATTTGGCTTGGTGGGATGAGTAGCGGGGGGTGGAATTTCTGAGGTGCGTATCCGGTGGTGTTGATGATGTGGATCAGGGTTTCCCCGGCGGTGTTCTTTGCGAGGGTGAGATGGGTCTGTGGGGGGAGGTCGGTGGTCAGCTGTGGGGTTGTGACGGTGTGAATGTGGTCTGTGATGAGGTTCCGGGCTCGGGTGATTCCTGTGTCGTGGTAAATGTGTCCGGGGCGTAGGGCGATGTGGGTGAGGTGTCCTTCACCGGTGGGTTGTTGGGTGATGGCTGGGTGGTTGGTGGGTTGGTGTCCATAGCATTTTTCGGGGGGTCCGTAGGGTGCTCGGCTCAGTGCGCGGAATTCGGTGGCGGCGTGGATGGAGGGTTCGAGGACCTCGAAAGCGCCGAGAACGGGGATGTGATCGTGGGGGGGGGGGGGGGGGATATGAAGACTGTAGAGGTCTGTTTCGGTCGTGTAGGTAGCTTTCCGGGTGGCGACGGGGCTCTGTGGTGCCAGTTGCGGATGGGGGCCGTCGAATGCGGAGTCGCCGGTGGCGATGATGTGGGTGCCCTGGGCCAGGGCAGTGTTGAGCTTTTGGGCTTCGCAGCCGGTGAGGGCGCCTATATCTGGCAGGATTATGGTCCGGTATCGGTGGGGATCCAGGTTCGGCAGGGCTTTGCGGTCGACGACGTCGAAAGGCAGGTGTTCTTCGACGAGACTTTGGTAGCAGCCGCGGAACTCGGATCGACGTCGGTCTGCATGGGGGTCGTTAGGGTTGTGGGAGCGGATCAAAGCGGTCCCAGCGGAGGACTCCATGCCGGCATAGGTCTCGGCGTGGTCTCGGTGGAACCGGGTGATTTCCCGGCCCGAGGTCAGGTTCTGATACTGGGTGGTCTGCGGAGTGCCCATGATGTACGTGGAGGGAGATCCTCCGTGGGCAATGGACTGGATAAGGTACTGGTTGAAGTGGTCAGGGTCTTCTCCGGCCCACCGGTAGGGCATGTCGAAGAATGCGGTGCTGTTGGTGAACACAGTCCGCTGTGGGTCTTCGGAGCGGGCTGCGCTGACTGATTCGGAAGTCTGGTAGTGCCACAGCGGGCGGCCGGCGGCATTGTTGGCTTCGTAGTAGGTGATGTGGGCTTTGTCGCCGAGGATCAGCGCTACGTCGGGGTTGATGCCGCTGATGTGGTCCTGCATCCGATGGTTCAGCTCGGATAAGACGTCGGATGCGTATTTCTGCCACGCGGGGTAACTCGCGGACTCTGGGCTGGTGGGGTGCTCAGCGCCCGGGGTGTGGTCTTGAAATCCTGCCAAGCATGCTGCACAGTGACATGCACCCCAATAGGTTCGTGAGTAGTCACGTTCGTTGAAATGCATCATGTTGAAGAAGAACCCACTGACCGGGTAGTTCTGAAGCACCTCCGTGACCACATCGAACATTGCCTGCTGGTAGTAGCCCGCTGAGGGACAGGTGCTGCGGTAGCCGTTGTAGACTTGTTGTCGCCCCTCGGCAGTCACGAAGCACCATTCGGGGTGCTCTTCTGCCCGGCGAGCATCGATTTTCGAGAAGTCCATTCGGGAGAGGACCCGGATCCCACGTTCGGCTGCTGCTGTCACTGCGTCGCCGATGAGGTCCCCTGAGGGCCGCTGCACCAGGGTTGGGTTGACGCTCTGGCACTTCAGCACGCTGGGGTAGTTGGCTATGATCCCGCCTGTGGAGAGTAACCAGGTGTCAGCCCCGTAGTCTTCGATGAAGTCCAAAGCCTTCTCGACGTCCAGACCAGCGTCGATTTCACGGATGTTGGTCTGAACGGTGCGGAACGGCCTAGACCACCAGGGCTGGCTCACTGGTTCTGCCCTCCTGCGTCGGCATCTTCGGTCAGCAGGGCGAACAGCGCGGCGTGGTCGCGCTCGGCCCATCCTTTCTGCAGGGCCTGATCCATCTGAGCGGCTACTACTTGGGTTCCCGGCAGTGGGGTGTGGTGGTGCGCCCCGGCGTCGAGGGCCAGACGCAAATCCTTGCGGTGCAGCTTCAGGCGGAACCCTGGTTCGAAGGTGCGGTTGACCATCCGTCTGCCGTGGACTTCGAGGATCTTCGAGGAGGCGAACCCGCCGGAGAGTGCCTTGGTGACGGTAGCCGGATCGATCCCGGAGGCTTCAGCCAGTGCCAGACCTTCGGCCACTGCCTCGATAGTCATTCCCACGATGATCTGGTTGACCACTTTGGTGGCTTGCCCCGCACCAGCGGCCCCCATGTGGGTGATGTTCTTTCCCATGGCCTCAAGGATGGGCATTACCTGCTCCACCGTGGCTGCTTGGCCGCCGACGAAGATCGTCAGTGTGGCCTCCTTGGCGCCGATCTCCCCGCCCGAGACCGGCGCGTCCACGTATTGGCCGCCGGCCTGCTCCACAGCGGTGGCCAGTTCCTTGGTGGCGACCGGGGAGATGGAACTCATATCCACCACCACGGCTCCTGGTATCAGGCCGGTCAGGACGCCATCAGGTGCTCGAACCACATGCTCGACATCGGGTGTGTCAGGAAGCATCAGGATCACTACTTCAGCTCCCTCGGCAGCTTCGGCCGGGGAAGCAGCTGGTGTGGCTCCCTGGGCAAGCAGCTGCTGGTGGGCTTCGGTCTCCTTCACCCGGTGGATGCTCAGCTGGTGGCCAGCAGTGATGAGGTTGGCTGCCATCGGTGCTCCCATGACGCCCAGTCCGATGAATCCGATACGCATCTTAATCTCCTTCGTTGTTCAATCCTGTTGATGGCCTGTGATGAGGTCGGTGGTCTATGTGCTTGAATCGGCGGTGTTCCAGGTGATGTGCACGGTCTCCAACAGGTCCAGCTGGGGGATCTCGACCGTGGCGAGCTGCCCCTCCATGGTGACTTCGGCGGTGATGCCGGCCACCAACAGATGTGCCTGCGCCCCGGTGGCGCCGGAGGGGACCCGCAGGCGCAGCTGCTGAGGTGGTAGAGGGATAATTTCGTGCCGCTGCCCCCGCATCGCTGCCGGGGTGTGGAGGTTGACCAGACTGACCGCGCTCTGGTCGCCCCTGTGGCGAACGGCGATGTCGACCAGGCCCGGGCCGTCGACCTCGACCAATGCCGGGTCTTCGCCCATGGCCCAGCGCACTGAGTTGGCCAACAGCCGGCCGTGATCGGACTGCAGAGCCTGCCAGTAGATCTCTGCGATATTGAATCCGATGTAGACAGCGCGTCCACCGGAGGGGTGCTGGCTGGTCACCACCGCCGGGGCGCCGTCGTAGCGGCGGGGATAGACCTCCTCCATAGGCAGGTCCGGGTAGTCTGGGATGAACCGGAAGGCCACATCGGCTGCGGGGCCAGCTTTGACCTCGAGAGTCTTGGTGCCCCCGACGATGCGTTGGGCGCCCTCAAACCCGGTGGCCAAGGGGTGCTCGGGGCTGAAGGTGATGTAGTTGTTCTTCACCGGTCCGCGTTCATCGGAGACTACCTCCACCCCCAGTGTGTTGCCCAAGCCCAGTTGGGGCTGCCCGGGTGCGCTGTTCAGGGTGGCGTCAAAGCAGGCGACCACGCTGCCGCCAGCGGTCACGAACTCCTCGATGACCCCCAGCTGCTCATCACCCAGCTCCCGGGTCGACCCCAGCACCAGCACCCGGATCCCCTCCAGCGCCTCAGCGCTGAGGATCTGATCAGAGACATAGGTGAACGGGATCCTAGCCTCCAGAAGCGCCTGGTAGATCCCGTCTTCGTGGTCACCGGTGTGACCGGTAGCCTTATGCCACGGGGTGGGACCATCAGGGGCTCCGGCATCTAGCACCGCGACCTCAGCAGTGGGTTCGAGCCCTTCCAGCACGGTCTCGCATCTGGCGTGCAACTCAAAGGCCTCCACTACCGGTTCGATCCACCGGTTATCAAACAGCTCGGCCTTGAACTTGCAGAACCATGGCCTGCCCCCATGGATGAAGCCATCGACCAAGTAGGTCTTCAGCTCATGGGGATCTGTTACTGAGTCCTTCCACCGCAGAACGTGGTCCTCGGTGCCCACTGAGGACAGCAGCGCCATCGGTTTGCCCGGCCACAGCCCGGCGGTCCGTTTGCCGATACGACCCGAGGTCCACACCGGCTCAGCGCCCCACCGCCCCTGCTTGTCGATGACGAACATTGGATAGCGGTCCTCGATCTTCTCCCGGACCAGATCCCGGGTGATCTGCGGCCCCCGGTTCGGCAGGAACCGCACGTGAGGCTTCACCGCCTGGACCGCATCATCCCAGATCCCGACAAGTTCGCTGAATGCCTTAGCGCGCCAAGTGTTGTAGGCCGGCCAAGCCGGGTCGTCGAGATTGTCGAACCGAGGCAGCTCGAACCCCGTCTCGGTTCTGAACCGAGCAGCTACCGGTTCGGAGTAGGAGACTCCTCGCACCGTCTCCCATCGATTCGCGAACAACGCATCAACGTCATACTCTGCGGTGATCTCCTGAGCGATGGCAGTGATGTGCTCACTGAGGTAGGTGCTGAACGGATCAGTCCAATACACCCCCAGCATCGAGGAATGCTCCACCGGGTCGCCGTGCTCATCGCGGGCCAGCCACTCCGGGTGCGCAGCGGCAGCATCGGCATGTATCGCATGCGGATCCACCCTGGCCATGACCACCATCCCCAGTCTTTTGGCGTGGGCGATCAGCTCCCCAAACGGATCTGTATCACCCAGATGGGCGCTGCGGTGATGGAAGGGGATCTTCGTCGGATAGAAGGCCATGTACCCACCTGCACTGATGCACAGCGCATTCGACTGAGTCCGGCGCATCAGATCCACCCAGAGGTCGATGTCGAAGCTGCCGGGATCATCGTCGGTGAACGTCACCTGTGTCCACCGAGTCGCTCTCTCATACCAGTGTGCTGATCGGGACTGTTGAAAACTGCTCACGTGACTCCTATCACTCGATATTGTCTAACATGCTTACATGTCAGACAATTCTGTGGCAAGATTGGGTCATGCGTTGGAATACCTTTCAGATCAGTGCCAATGTCTCGATCATGTTTACCGAGCTGCCCTATGCTCAGCGGTTCGAGGCCGCTCGACAGGCCGGCTTCACCCGGGTGGAGAGCTGGTGGCCCTTCGCCGAGCCGGATCCTGGACAGCAGGAGGTCAACGAATTCCTCTCGTGGATCAAGACCGCCGGAGTTGAGCTGACAGGGCTGAACTTCTACGCCGGGGACATGCCAGGAGGAGAACGGGGCATTGCCTGCCGGCCTGAGCGGGCCGACGAGCTTGCTGCCAGCACGCAGGTGCTGCTGGCCATTGCTGAGGCCACAGGGTGCCGCAGCTTTAACCTGCTCTACGGGCAGCTCGACCCCGATCAGGATGAACTCATCCAGCGGGAGGTCGCGCTGGAGGCCTATCGCGGTGCTGCTCATAAGGTGGCCAGCATCGGAGGCACTGTGCTGGTCGAGCCATTGGCTCATGGGCTCAACGGTGCTTATCCGTTGACCACCCACCGTGAGGTCTTGGAGCTGATCGACCAGGTTGGTCACCAAGAACACCTGGCCCTTCTGGTGGACACATTCCACCTGGGGCATAACGGTATCGATCCGGCTGCAGCGATCACTGAGAGTCGCGGCAGGTTCGCCCACGTGCAACTGGCCGATGCCCCGGGCAGGGGCGAACCGGGCTCCGGGACCTTGGATTTCGAGGCAATCGGAGTTGCCCTGACCCAGGTTGGTTACACCGGCACCGTTGCTGCTGAATATAAGCCCACAGTTGCTGCCGCCCAGACCCTGGGGTGGTTGACAAGGAGCTAATTGGTCGCCCTCTGTGACAGGATGGCATCGTCCATCCCGGTGGGCTGGACTCCAAGCCCGCGGTCTCACGCTCCAGGTAAGGCCTGCGGTGAGGTGCCGAGTGGTACAAGGAAAGGAGGGTCCGGTGTGGCAGGCGCTGCGTATCAGCTGAGCCCGGCCTCTTTGCAGGATGCGCTGTTTGAGTCGCTGCGGTCTCGCATCATCAACGGAGAAATCAGCCCGGGGGAGAAGGTTACCGAAAGTAGGGTGGCCCAGGAGTACGAAGTCGCCCGCCCCACAGCGAAGTCCTGCCTGGACCGGCTGACCAGTCTGGGGCTTCTGCGCCGCAGCGCGCATAAGCCTGCGGTGGTGCCGGTGCTGACCGAAGCTGAGATCGAGGATCTGTTCTTCAGTCGTGCGACTTTCGAGTCCGCAGCTGCTGCGGCCTTGGCCCAGCATCGCAGAGTCCCTGAGGAGGTCTCTGCCGCCCAGGACAATATCACGCAGGCCGCTGCCACCGGAGACTTCCGAGCCCTGGTGAAAGCCGACATCGCCTTCCACTGGGGGCTGATCAACGGGCTGAACAGTCCCCGGCTGGCCAGGATGTACCAGATGATTACCGGAGAGATTCACTTGACCATCGGACAGTATCGGGCACATAGGCGCACCTCGATCCCCACCGTGGCTGCCGAACACCAGGCGGTCATCGATGCCATCCTCACCGGAGACTCCCAACAAGCAGCCAGTACCCTGCGTGATCACATCAACCTGGCAAAGGCCAGAATTCTTGCCCAACGTCGCGAAGACCAACCTGCTAGCACAGACCGGTGAACCACCACAGGCCTGTGCTGCATCGACTGGTGCAGGCCTCATAGCCGACTGACAGCCCGCTCAGCAGTGGTGATGAAGGTTTTCTCTAGTTCGATGCCCCACCCAGGGGCCCCCGGCAGCTCGACCATTCCCTCCCTGACTTCAAGGATCGGTGAACGGTAGATCCCTTGGGTCCAGTCCGTCTGCTCTATGGACCATTCCTGGCGTTGGAAGGCCCCCGGAATCGCAGCCGCCACATGCAGGGTAAAGACCTGCAGCAGCGAATCATTGGCACAGTGCGGAGTGAACGCTACGTTGGAGGCCTCGGCCAGTGCTGCGACCTTCTTGATCTGAGAGATTCCTCCGATGTAGCAGACGTCGGGTTGAATGATGTCGACCGCACCGGTGCCGATCATCTGCCGGAACTGGGGCAGCAGGTAGTCCTGCTCGCCACCAGCCACCGGGATGTCCAAGGCGTCGGCAACTCTCCGGGTGGCTTCCAGATCTGTAAAGGGACATGGCTCCTCAAAATGGAAATATCCATAGTCCTCCAGCATCCGGCCTACCTTGATCGCCTCAGCTGCGGTGTAACCGCCGTTGGCATCAGCACAGATCGCCACCTCATCGCCGAGTCGCTCACGAGCCAGTGGAACCAGAGCTCGGGTTCGAGCTTCAGCTGCGGCATCATCACGGCCCATCACCTCACCGATGCGCAGCTTGACTCCGCTGAACCCGTTATTCTGGATCGCCTCCAGCAGCCGGTCAACCTCTTGCTGGGGGCTGGTGTGGCGTACCATCGAGGACCCATAGACCTCTACTCGGTTCCGAGCTACCCCGCCGAGCAGCTTGGCCACAGGCTGACCGGTGAGCCGACCGAGCAGATCCCACAGCGCAGTATCGACCCCCGCTACTGCCCGGTGCAAGAAGCTGCCGGTGAACTTGTAGTGGCCCCGAAGGCAACGATCAACGAGGACCTCGACGTCCCAGGGGTCCTGACCTAAGAACCTCGAGGCGACCATCTGGTGCAGCACTTGGATGCTGATGCCGGCCTGATACGGAGCCACCTGTCCGATACCCACCAGCCCCTCATCAGTGTGAATTCGGACCACTCCGATATTGCCCCGCAACAGAGTCTCAATTTCGGTGATATGCACCCTTAGCCCACCTCCGAACCGATCTGGGCGCCGCCCGCCTCAGGATGGATCACCAGATATGGCATCGCTGAGAGTGACACCTCCAACCCCGGCACGATCCACGCCCCAGCAGAGTCATCAGATACGATGAAATACACTTGCACAGGGAACCGGGAATCCGTGTACTCGTCCGGAACCTGGCCCCGGTAGGTGCCATCAGCATCTGGGCGCAGCAGCGTCGACTCCCAGGACTCCCCCTGGTTCAGATGCCTGAAGTGGGCTCTTACCTGGGCATCCAGCCTGCTGTGGACCTGGACCCGAATGCTGAGCGGCTCACCGGCGGTGAATCGTTCCGGAACCTGGTAGTCCACCACAGGCCGTGAGCGGACAGTACCACTGGGGCTCAGCAGAGCATCAGCAGTCCCCGTTGGTGCCGGGGCAGCTTCAAACTCAGCTTCCAGATCGGCCAGATCCTGATCAATATGGACCAGCCGATCCGACCAGTGGCCCCGCTCCGATGCCCGATCCCCAAAAGCCAGATCAGAGACATAGACCCCCTTGGTCAGCGATGCCACCTCAGCGAACGCTTCCCTGGCGGTGCGGTAATGTTCCACCGCCACCCGCAGGGCTCCTGAGTCCCCGAGACGTACATAGATCTCATAGTTGATCGTCGCTCTGGTTCGGTGCGCAAAGAACCGACCCAACTGGGCCAGGACCACCGCATCGATGACTGTACGCTGATACTCGACAGAGGTCTCAGCGGTGCGCGAGGCAGCCGCAGCCAGATGGCGCTCAGCAGTAGCAGAGAGTTCCTCCAGCCAATCAGCAACCTGATCAGGGGTATACCGGCCGCTTGGATAGCCGTCGATCAGCTCCTGAACATACTCATTGACCGAAGCGAACAGCTGCGGATCGAACGCGCTGACTGCCCCGACAGTATGGGGTTCCGGGGTGTCAAAGGCGTACATCTCCGTCTTGCCCTGGTTTGCCAGCGGCATATTCATAAACATCTCAGGCCAGTAGAAGTTATTCGAAGCGCTCGGTCCGTGAAAAGTGGTCACCAGGGGCAGTATCCGACTCGTGGCTGCCACTGCCTCTTCCACATCCTGACCAGCAGCTCCATAGACATCATCCAGATACCGGCCCCATTGCGCAGAATCAGCCTCCGGGTTGTACAGCAGGCGTCCCCAGAGTCGATAGGTATAGGCGTACTTCTGCCAGGGATCGCCAGAAATGGCGAGCTGCCGATCAGCATATATTCTCCGCCCACCACGACTCCCGGTAGTCTTTCGGCCCAGGAACGTCAGTGGCTCACACAGTTCCACTCCCTGGGCGCCGACCTGAGCCGCTGCTCGTGCCATCCCCGCCACCTGGTCAGGATCCCCCCAATGCAGTACCCGCTGAGTCCCAGGCCAGATCCGGAACAAGAAACCATAATCCCGGTCCTGGTGCAGGAAATCTCCCATCCCGTACCGGGTGAACCTGCGTACTGCGCGGGTGACTCCACTGAGTCCTTCCCGCGGAGGGAGTGCGGCCTCCATGTCACGCACCGCAGCTTGGTGGTACGGCAGTCCCTGATGCTCAGCCCAGTACTTTCCCGAGATCATGAACGGTCCACCAGCGCTGCGGGCAGAATCCAGAATCCTGGAATCCACACCTTTGGAGTGCATGTCGATCTCTACTGCACGACCAGAATCTCCTGCTCCTTGGAACACCTCAGACCAGAACTCATGAGTGGGTTCATGGACCCCGCCTTCATAATGAACACGCACCGTCACCCCGCTGATGTCCGGGCACTCCCGTAGCAGCTGCGCCAACCCAGCTCGGCAATATTGGGCATGATTTGACTTGTCCAAGCCCTGGATCCGGTATCGCTGGCGCGGACTGTCCATGAAGTCATAAGCGTGGTTCCACAGCCCCAACTGGAAATGAATCCCTCGCAATGCGGCCTGGGAGCTGATCCACCGTAGCATCGCAAGATTTCGAGCACGCTCTTCAGCGTCCACACCGTCAGCTGAAACGTCGTACCCTTCAACATCTACAAGAAAGGGATATGCAAATGCTAAGTAGTTGTCCTGCGCATCCGGATCATGCGAATAGTTGTACTGCATTCCTAGAGCCAGATGAAAACGGTTGATCCGGTGCGTAGCAAGAGCTGTCAAGTACTCAGACCAAAAGCGCTTATCCAAGAACCAGGACATATCCTGCACATCACTGACCAGTGTTCTCAGTACCCCGCGAACCGCAGTGGCGGGCTCGAACACTCCAGGAGCGACCCCCCGCAGTGCCTGCACAGGGTCAGCAGCATGCTTGGCGATATCAGCTAACTCCAAGACCCCATACATCAACCCCCGTACACCACCGCCGGTGACTCTCAGTACGAGCACAGAAGATTCCCCCGAGACCTCAAAACTAAACGCTTCCTCACCCGCTGGCCCCTCATCATCAACAGCACACTGAAGCCACAACGCATCCCCACCATGAGCCAATACATCCACCGGGCCATCAGCAACACGAACACCTTGAGCATCCAAGATTGAAGACAAGCGTCCAATAGCCCAATCAACCACAGACGACCTCACAACCTGCTCAACCAAAGACACTCGAACCGTCACCTCAACACTCCTTTGGGTACTCATCGGTAGAGCGACTCGGGTCTTACACATGGACTCGCCCTGACAATCAACAGCACATATAACGATGCCTCAAGTGAGGAGCATCACTAAATGAGCAAACTTGCACAACGGGTGAGCACAATTGTTCAGTGAGGGGTTCTGGTTCTGCGCAAAAGGACTGCATGGAGTTGGAGTGCGTGCTTTCGTGCTTCGCGTTGCTGGTGCAGAGGGCGTGGTGCTTCACCCATGGAGTCTGTTCGCCACTACTGTGGGACAAGTCACTCTCCAGTGTGCTTATTGGGCTGGAGGGTGAGTGTTGGGCCTGGCCGCTGATGCCTCGGGGATTCGCTTCTCGGTGGTCGTGTTGGAGGTGTTGAGGCGAGAGGTTGCGTGCGCCGCGAGGGGGACTTCATGCATTCTCACATGCGTGCATGTTTGCACCTCAATAGTGCATTTGCGCACATGTGCTTCGCCTCACGTTGTGCCTATTTAGCTTTGTAGGGTGGATCACGCCGTCCCGGAGGTCTCGAGCTAATCACCACCTGCCAGACTCGGGCATCTTGAAGATCGCGGGGTGCAGTGTCGCCCAGAGGTTTGAAAGCCGGGCACACTGATTCTCCCACCAATTGAAGGAGCTGAAATGCACAGCAGTAAGAGAACTCGGCCTCTGACTCGGCGACCACTTTCAAGGAGGAACTTCCTCGCGCTAAGTTCAGCGACAGTGGGAGCCGGTGCATTCGCCGTTGCTTGCGGTGGAAATGGTGGCGGAGCCGTCGGAGATGGCGAGATCGCCGGTAACGTGCGGTTTGCTTGGTGGGGCAATGCTCATCGCCAGGAGCTGTACGCTCCCTTCGCGCAAGGCTTCGAAGATGTTGAGCCCGACGTTTCCATCCAGCTTGAGCCCGCGGAGTACTCCCCATACCTCGACCGTATTTCTGTCCAAGCCGGTGGGCGGAACCTCCCGGACACCTTCTGGATCCCGGCCAACCAGGCGACCAGCTTCGCCGACGCCGATGTGCTTCTTGACCTCAATGAGCTGCCAGACGACATCATCAACTTCAATGAGATGCCGTCCGACCTGGTTTCGTCATGGGAGATCAACGGTCGACAGGTCGCTCCGGTCTACACCCAGTACAGCCCGGCCGTGCAGATCGACCGCACCGCATTCGAAGAGGCCGGAATCACAGACCTTCCCGACGACGAAAGCTGGAGCTGGGAGGACTTCTGGGACCTTGCTCAGGAGTACAGCGATGCGACAGAGGAAGGCAACTGGGGAATCTCCTCAATGGGGGCCTTCTATCAGCATGCTCACCTGTGGATCAGGCAGCAGGGTGGCGAGATCTTTGGCGGCGGTGGGAATCTCGTCCTTGATCCAGACATTCTCGCCGGCTGGTTCGCTATGTGGCAGAGCGCCATCGACAGGGGTGCGGTCATGCCCCCGCAAGTCAGCGGCAGCGAGACGCAGTGGACGCAGACGGGACATCGGACAGGGCTTTACCTGGTTCAGCTCAACCAGTACTTGGACAACGTCAGCTTCTCTTCAGACCATGACCTGGACCTGTTCAAGTATCCAGAAGACTCTGACTCAACGGATGACTACCAGTTCCACTATCACATTCGTATGTGCGTGGCGCGATCTGCGGATAACCCTGAAGCAGCGGCAGCGTTCCTGAACTATTTCCTCAACGACGAGAGCGCAGCGGAGATGGTGGGCCTGGCCACCGGGTTCCCTGTGAATCCGAGCGTCATCGAGCGCATTGAACAGGACGCCGACGAAGCCGAACAGCGGATGCTGGACATGCAGGCTAGGGTCGACGAGCAGCCGATGCGAGACAGGCCTGAGCCCCCTCCGGCAGGCGCAGGGTGGCAGCAGCTGATCGAGAACGCCAACGACAATATTTTCAATGGCGGTCAGGACATTGACGATGCAGTTGCCGCCGGAATTCAGGACTTGGAGCAGCAGCTTGAACGTGGCTGACGTGCGTCCGACCCCATCTAGCTATCTAGGAAGGAGTTGATCGTGCCTCAGAGTGTCAACACTGTTGAGCCACCTAGCACTGCTCCGCCAGAACCACCGCATCGTCCTGAAGGGACGGCTGATCGGAAGGCCGCTACCCGTGGCCGCAAGAAGAAGAGCCCCATGAACAGGGTGCGTAAGCGCGACCTGCTTATCTTCATGGGGCCATGGACCTTGGGGTTCGTCCTGCTGACCGCTGGTCCGTTGCTGGGGGCGATATATCTATCGTTTACACATTTCAACCTGTTGGCGGCCCCCACGTTTATCGGTGTGGACAATTTCGTCCATATGTTCACCTCGGACCCCCGGTTCTACCGGTCACTGGTGGTTACCGGGCTCTATGTGGTGATCTCCGTTCCTCTGCAGCTGCTCATCGCGTTGGCGTTGGCTATGCTGCTGGATACTGGCGTCCGTGGGCTCTCGTACTACCGGGCCCTGTACTATCTGCCGTCGCTGATCGGCGGCAGTGTCGCGATCGGTATCCTCTGGAGGACAATCTTCGGGTATGAAGGTGGTATCAACCAGATACTGAGAGCTCTGGGGTTCACGGACCTTCCAAGCTGGGTGGACAATCCGAACACGTCGTTGATGACGCTGATCGTCCTTAATGTGTGGACGTTCGGGTCCCCGATGATCATCTTCCTCGCCGGGCTCCGGCAGATCCCAACGGATCTTTATGAGTCCGCGTCCATCGACGGTGCAGGAAAGACTCGACAGTTCTTCTCCATCACGCTGCCCATGCTGACTCCGCTGATCTTCTTCAACCTAATTCTGCAGACTATCAATGCGTTCCAGGCATTCACGCCAGCTCACGTCATTAGTGGTGGCACAGGTGGTCCTGCGGATTCCACGATGTTCTATACGTTGTATCTGTACATCGAAGGGTTTACGCGATTCAACATGGGCTATGCCTCGGCGCTGGGCGTCATGCTGCTCATGCTGATCGGTCTGCTGACCGCACTGAATTTCCTGTTTTCGAGATACTGGGTGTTCTACAATGACTAGTACAATTGACGCGCCGCCCCAGAAGTCTGCCAAAATGAAAAAGTCTATGTCGCCGGTCAAGGCGCGTAAACTTAAGCATTTATGGCTATTGATCGGGGCACTCTTGATGCTCTATCCCTTGCTCTGGCTCCTGAAGAGCTCGCTCACGCCAGAAGGGCAGATCATGGGTTCATTCTCTATCATTCCCGGGGATGTGACCCTGGAGAACTATGAAAGCGGCTTCAGGTCAGGTCCTGGTGGCGGCTTCCCCACTTATATCGTCAATTCGTTCATTGTGGTGACTGGTTGCGTTATCGGGAACCTCATCTCGTGCTCGCTGGCGGCTTATGCATTTGCCAGGTTGGACTTCCGGTTCAAGAACACGGCATTCGCGTTGATGCTTGCGGGAATTATGCTGCCGTACCATGTGGTCGCGATTCCCCAGTACATTGCTTTTCAGGAAGCTGGGTTGGTCGGTACGTTCTGGCCCCTGATTCTGCCGAAGCTGCTCGCTACTGACGCGTTCTTTGTCTTCCTGATGGTTCAGTTCCTGCGTGGATTGCCGAGGTCACTGGATGAGGCTGCTGCGATCGATGGGGCCTCGCCGCTGAGGACCTTCCTCAGTGTCATTCTTCCCCTGATGAAGCCGGCCCTGATCACCACCACGATCTTCACCTTCATTTGGAATTGGAATGACTTCTTCATGCCGCTGATCTATCTCACCAACCCCAATCAGTACACAGTGCCGCTGGGTCTCAGCACGTTGATGAGTACTGAGTCAGGGGCGGGGCTCGGTCCGTTGTTCGCAATGTCAGTAGTCTCCCTGATTCCAGTGGTGGCGTTCTTCATCTTCACTCAGCGGTACATCATTCGAGGTATCGCAACAACTGGAATGAAGAGCTGACGACTCTCCCCCAATGGGTCGGGGAGTTGACTTACTGACCCCTGATAGGTGGGGTTTCGTCTCCGTCGTCTCGTTGGAGGCGGGTAGGGGTCTGAGTTTGAGTGGTGAGCGCGGCGCATGCTGAGTTGTGCTGTGTCGTTTGACACCTTCGGCGCGGGTATTTAGTCTTGCGAAAAGACGAAATGTATGTCACATCTGCCGTGGGGCGCGAAGCTGTCCGCATTCGGCCATCCGGATGCTGCAGCCCGCACTCGTACCCGCAGCCCGCACGGCGCTCGCACTGCAATATGAAAGGACCTACGTGATGTCACGTCACCGCACTATGCGCGCCGGCACCGCCGGTGTTGCCGCCGCTTCTTTGTTCGCTCTCACCGCCTGCGGCGGGGGAGGGGACGGGGCCTCCGCCTGGATTCTCACCGGAGGCGGTTGGCCCGCTATCGAAGAGGACCTCGAGCGTTTCGAGGAGGCCCACGACGTCGAGATCGATGTCGAGGCCCTGGAGAACGACGCCTATAAGCAGCAGATCCGTACAGCGGTCGGCTCCGGCGATGCCCCGACCCTGATCATGTCCTGGACCGGGGGTGCCCTGCTGGAGTACGTCGAGGAGGACCGCGTGGTCCCGCTCGACGGTGAGACGGGCGATCTCGAGAGCCGAGTCCACGAGTCGGTGTGGCAGAACGGTGTGGTGGATGGCTCTGTCTACGCTGTGCCGCTGAACGATGTGCAGCCGGTAGTGCTCTACTACAACCAGGAGGTACTCGACGAGCACGGCCTGGACCTGCCCGAGACCTGGTCCGATGTGGAAGACATCATTGACACCCTGGACGGGGTGGACGATGTGGACGCCTTCTCCCTGGCCGGGGGCTCCATCTGGCCCGCTTTCATGTGGCTGGCCTACCTCACCGACCGGCACGGCGGCGAGGGCGCCTTCCAGGCTGTGGTCGAGGGCGAAGATGGCGCCTGGGACAACGAGTCCATCATCTGGGCATTGGAGACCATGCAGGAACTCGGGGAGAACGGCTTCATCGGCAACTACAACGCCGTGACCGCCGACCAGAACGAGGACGCCCAGCTGCTGGCTGACGGCCGCGCTGCCTTCCTGCTGCAGGGCTCCTGGGTCTACGCCACCATCAACCAGGACTTCCCCGAGTTTGCCGACTCTGGCAACTTCGGATTCACCGAGTTCCCGGTCCTGGAGGACGGCGCAGGAGACCCCAGCAACATCGTGGGCAACCCGGCCAACTTCTGGTCGATCTCCGCCGATGCCTCTGAGGAGGAGCAGGAAGTGGCCCGCACCTACCTTTCCGAGCACCTCTACAATGACGAGACCGTAGACCAGATGCTCGACAACGGTTCGCTGCCGCCGCTTAACGACATCGAAGATCGGTTCGCAGGTGCTGAGGCCGAGGACTTCCTGACCTTCGCCAACGAACTGGCCGCCAACGCCAACCACTTCCAGCTCTCCTGGGACCAGGCCATCTCCCCCTCGGAGGAGCAGGCCTTCGGTGACGCGCTGGCCGAGATCCTGCAGGGCAGCAGCACCCCGCAGGACTTCGTGGACACCATGAACGCTCAGTGAGCTGACCGCTCACTGCGCACCAAAACCGAAAGAAGCTGTCCTTAATCAATGACTGCCACTGCCTCAACTGACACCGCAGTCCGAGACACAGGTGCCGGGAAGCGCCGTCAGGGACCCACGTTCCTGATGGCGCTTCCCGCCGTCCTGTTCTTCGGATTCTTCGCCCTGATCCCTCTGGGCGGAGTTCTGGTCATCTCATTCATGGAGTGGAACATCCTGGGCACACCCTCCTGGGTGGGCCTGGACAACTGGGACACCGTGATCAACGACCGCCCGTTCACCTGGCGGGCGCTGACCCTGACCCTGCTGTTCGTGGTGGGCTCCTACCTCTTCCAGGCTCCAATTGCCCTGATGCTGGGCGTCTTCATGGCTGGTCAGCAGCGCTACCGAGCCTTCCTCTCAGTGCTTTACTTCCTGCCGCTGCTTTTCTCCTCGGTGGCAGTGGGTCTGACTTTTCAGTCGCTGTTCAGCCCCTACTACGGCATGTCCGCAGCGTTACCCTTCGACTGGCTGCCCAATGACTGGCTGACCAACTCTGACATCGTGATGTACGTGATGATCTTTGTGGTCGGTTGGTGCTTCATCCCCTTCCACGCCCTGCTCTACCAGGCAGGTGTGCGGCAGATCCCGGCCGATATGTACGAGGCGGCCACCATTGACGGGGCAGGGCGAATCCGGCAGTTCTTCTCCATCACCCTGCCCCAGCTGCGCTACACCATCATCACCTCATCCACCCTGATGCTGGTGGGCTCGCTGACCTACTTCGACCTCATCTTCGTACTCACCGGAGGCCAGCCCGCCAACGCTGTGCGTATCCTGCCGCTGGACATGTACATCACCGGGTTCAGCGCCAATAACCTCGGCCACGCCTCGGTGATCGCGGTGATCTTGGTGGCCATCGGCCTGACCATGTCACTGGCTCTCAACAAGCTCTCCGGCTCTTCCAAAATGGAGTCCGACAAGGCAGGTGCCTAGGCATGACTCCAGCTCGTATCGCATACTGCGCGGCGTCACGTGGACAGTTCGCGGCGCCTCATTCGGTCAAAGATGCTTCCCGGATCCCCTCCCTCAACCGTTTTGCGAGTCACCTCACAGTGCGCCTGCTCGCCACGGCTCATGAACAGGAGACATGCCTCCCATGACACACGCTGCATCCACAGAGTCCAAGGTTCCCCAGGCCGGTACTGCTCTGGATCCCACCGAGCCTGACGGCGGCGTCGTCGGGCTGAAGAAACCCAAACCGGGCAAGGCCAAGAAGCCCGGCGAGTCTCCCAATATCTTTGCCGGGGTCTTCGGCTGGGTCTGGCTGGCAGTGATCATCCTGCCGATCTACTACATCATCATCACCAGCTTCCGGACCAGCCAGGATCTGCGGGCCAACAACCAGCTGATCCCCACCGCTGAGCCCACGCTGGACGCGTTCATCCTGGTCATCCAGAATGATTTCTTCCACTTCTTCTTCAACTCAGTGATCGTCACCGCCTCCACGGTGGCGGTGGTGCTGGCGGTCTCGCTGATGGCCGCCTACTACATCACCCGCTCTACCACCTGGGGCGGCACTCGGCTGTTCCAGCTGATCCTGCTGGGCATTGCCATTCCGGTGCAGGCTACCATCATCCCGGTGTACTACCTGATCCGGCAGCTGGGTCTCTATGACACCCTGTGGGCGCTGATCCTGCCGCAGATTGCCTTTGCGATCCCGCTGAGTGTGCTGATTATTGTGAACTTCGTTCGCGATATTCCCAACGAACTCTTCGAGTCCATGCGCGTGGACGGAGCAGGAGAGTGGAAGATCCTCGGCTCGCTTGTGGTGCCGATGGCCAAGCCGGCGCTGATGACCGTGGGCATCTACCAGGCCCTGCAGGTCTGGAACGGGTTCCTGTTCCCGCTGGTGCTCACCCAGTCCCGTGACGTGCGCGTGCTGCCGTTGAGCCTCTGGGAATACCAGGGACAGTTCGGCATCAATGTGCCCGCCACTCTGGCCGCTGTGGTGCTCTCCGCGCTGCCGCTGCTGGTGGCCTACATTCTGGGCCGCCGCTACATTGTGGCTGGCCTGACCGCCGGCTTCGGCAAGTAATCCGCCCGCCCCCATCCGTTGAGTGCATGCTATGAGCAGTATTTTCGCCCGATAACAGCCCAAACTGCTGCACAGATCATGCACCCAAGGGTGAAGACGTCCCCAACACGCTGAGGAGAAGCATTGTGACCGAGCGCATCACTGGAAAATGGAACGACGCCGCCCTACCCACCGAAGAGCGGGTAGAGGCACTTCTGGCTGAGCTGACTCTGGAGGAGAAAGTCGCCCAGCTCGGCTCCCACTGGGAGATGCGCGAGGACCCGGACACCCAGGGCGAGGTCGCTCCCATGGAGGATGCGATGTCCTCCGGCAAACTGCCCTTCGCTCAGGAGATCGCCCATGGCGAGGGTCACTTGACCCGCACTTACGGAACCATCCCGCTGGAGGTGCAGGAAGGAGCCCGCGACCTGCGGGAGCGCCAGGCCGGGGTGATCGCTGCAAACCGGTTCGGCATCCCGGCCATCGCCCATGAGGAGTGCCTGACCGGCTACACCGCCTATAAGGCCACCGTCTACCCGACCTCCCTGGCGTGGGGGGCTACGTTCAACCCCGAGCTGATCGAGGAGATGGCCGCAGCCATCGGCACCGATATGGCCGCCACCGGAGTCCAGCAGGGTCTCTCCCCGGTGCTGGATGTGGTCCGCGATGCCCGCTGGGGCCGGGTGGAGGAAACCATCGGTGAGGACCCCTATGTGATCGGCACCCTGGCCACCGCCTATGTGAAGGGTCTGCAGTCAGCCGGGATCATCGCCACCCTGAAACACTTCGCCGGCTACGCCGCCTCTCGTGCCGCCCGAAACCACGCCCCGGTGCATATGGGCAGGCGTGAGCTGATCGACCTGATTCTCTACCCCTTCGAGCTGGCAGTCCGCGAGGGCAAAGTTGGCTCGGTGATGAACTCCTACGCCGATATCGACGGCGAAGCACCCGCGGCCTCCAAGTGGTTGCTCACCGAAGTCCTCCGTGAGGAATGGGGCTTCGAGGGCACCGTGGTGGCTGATTACTGGTCGGTGGCCTTCCTGGAGAAGATGCACCGAATTGCCGAAGACCAGGCTGAGGCCGCCCGCCTGGCGATCAGCGCAGGATTGGACATCGAGCTGCCGCACACCGGTGGCTACCGCACCCTGGCCCAGCAGGTCCGCGAGGGCAAGCTGGACGAGTCCGTGCTGGACCGTTCGGTGCGCCGGGTGCTGAAGCAGAAGGCGGAGCTCGGCCTGCTCGACATCGCCGAAGACGGCAGCGGCTGGGAGCCAAAGATCGACGAGTCGGTGGACCTGGATTCCGAGGCCAACCGCGAGCTGGCTCGTCGGGTGGCTCATGAGTCTCTGGTGCTGCTGAAAAATGACGGTATCCTCCCCCTCGATCCGGCAAGTACCGGCAAGGTCGCAGTGGTAGGCCCCTCCGCCGATGAGCCGCGCACCATGATGGGCTGCTACTCCTTCCCCAACCACGTGCTGGCCAAGTACCCGGCTGACACCTTCCCACATAAGGGCATCGGTGTGCCTATGCCCTCCATCTTGGACGCCTTGGGTGAGCGCTTCAGCCAGGTCGTCTATGAGTTCGGTTGCCCTATCGTGGACTATGACGACGCCCGATTGAGCCAAGCGAAGACCGGAGCTGGCTCCGAGTCATCCGAGGCGATTGAGGAGCGTGAGCGAAACGACGCTGGCATCGTCGCAGCTGCCCGGGCTGCGGCTGAGGCTGACCTGGCCGTGGTCACGGTAGGCGATCTGGCCGGCATGTTCGGCGCCGGCACCTCCGGCGAGGGCTGCGACGTCGAAGACCTCAAGCTGCCCGGCGCCCAGCAGGAGCTGGTCGAGGCCGTGTTGGCCACCGGGACCCCCACCGTGTTGGTGGTGATCTCTGGTAGACCCTACGCCCTGGGTGCAGTGGCTGATGAGTGCGCTGCCATCGTGCAGGGATTCTTCCCCGGTGAGGAGGGCGGTCCCGCGCTGGCGGACCTGCTCACCGGTGCTGTGGAGCCCACCGGGAGGCTGCCCATCGGCGTGCCCGCCCACCCCGGCGGCCAGCCGGTAGGCTACATCGCCGCACCCTTGGGTCAGAACAGCGAGGGTGTCTCCAACCTGGACCCCACCCCGCTCTACCCTTTCGGCTATGGGCTGAGCTACTCCAGTGTGGAGTACTCCGATCTGTTGGTGGAGTCCGCCGAGATCGCAGTGGACGGCACGGTCAACGTCTCGGCCAGGGTCACCAATTCCGGCCAGCGCCCGGTGGCCGAAGTGGTGCAGCTCTACTTCGGCGACCGCAACGCCCAGGTGGCCCGCCCGGTGAAGCAGCTGCTCTCCTACGCCAAGGTAGAGCTGGCTGCGGGGGAGTCCAAGGAGGTCACCTTCTGGGTACACGCCGATCGCTTCGCCTTCACCGGGGTGGACTACACCCGGATCGTGGAGCCC
This sequence comes from Nesterenkonia ebinurensis, assembly GCF_008711175.1. GTDB lineage: Bacteria > Actinomycetota > Actinomycetes > Actinomycetales > Micrococcaceae > Nesterenkonia > Nesterenkonia ebinurensis. The sequence goes on along the minus strand of NZ_VWNF01000021.1, from coordinate 114,779 downwards.
GGCGCCATCGACCTCTGGGTCGGCCCCAACGCCGGCGAGCTGCCCCTGGCCGGGGAGGTGACTCTGGTGGGTGAGACCCGTCAGGTCACCGGTCACCGCGTCCTCACCACCCCTGCCCGCATCAGCTGACGAACGATTAGCAACTTGGTAGCAATGGTTTCAGATTCAGCTCGCCAACGGAACATAGTAAAGAACCTCTGCGAATGAGTCCCTGCTGGGCGTTGTTGTGCACAGATGAGTCCTTGATTACGGGACTTGCGCGGCACCTGTTGACTCACGTACCACAAGTGCTACTGGGAGCAGCACAGTACGAGGGCTGCTGGCTTCGGCATGCATCAGTTGTAGCATAAGCGCGGCTGCCTCGGTCCCGATATCATAGTGAGGCACTTTCACGGATGTCAGCGGCGGGCTGAGTTTGTCCACGAAGGGCATGTCGTTGAAACCCACTACGCTGATGTCGTCGGGGCAGGCGATATGATGAGTCCGTAAGGTGTCGAGACAGCCGATGGCGAGCATGTCATTACCTGCCACAATCGCAGTGAACTCCTCTCCAGCAGCTAAGAGCGCTGCCGCGAGTTGTTCACCCTCTTTGGTGCGGAATGTTTTGGCGTGAACTACCAATTTCTCATCTACTGCGAGATTCTTTTCCGCCATGGCGAATCTAAAGGCTTGGGAACGCGTTTGGCCGGTAGAAGTGTCTAGTGGTCCGCCCAGATAGGCAATGCGACGGTGACCGAGCCTGACCAAATGGTCTACCACGGAATATACCCCTGGAGCGTCGTCGCTGGTGACGCTGGCTATCGATTCGCCGTGTCCGTGCCGATTCGCGTGGACCACAGGGATACGATGTTCAGCCAGTTCTTCCAATGTAGGGCCTGAAAGATGCGCTGAAGCCACGATAAGGCCATCAACGCTGCGTCCCATCAGTGCGCGGATCTGAGTCTGTTCACGTTCCCTGTCATCGTCAGTATTGGCCACCAATGCGATATAGCCGTGTGGGCTAAGCCGATCTTCGACGCCGCGGACAAGATGACCTATTACAGGTGAAGCAATATCTGGGACGACTACCCCAACTGTCTGAGTCCGGTTCTTCTTCAGTCCGCGGGCGATAGTGTTCGGGGTGTACCCAAGTTCATCGGCCACCTTCTGCACGCGCTCTCGAGTCTTTTTGGCCACCAAATGGGCTGTATCGGGATTAAGGGCGCGACTGACTGTGCCGTAATGCACTCCCGCGGTGCTGGCTACCTCCCGGATCGTGACTCTCATAGCGCTTCCTCACAAATCCCATTTAAGACTATTAGTGCAAACGATAGCCTATTATGTTGCAGCGATAATTTCCATAACACGTTGCCTTTCCTAGCGCTAGTGACCTTTTATGACACCAATGTAAATTTTCTCCTGGGGAGTTGACGCTCGAATCGAACGGCTCGTAGCATCGATGTACAGCACACGTTTGCATAATCATTTGCCAACTTTTGGGAGCACCATGACACAACAGGCAGATATCGTTCTCCGTGGTGGAAAGATCACCACAATGGCGCTGGGTTCATCCGCCCCAGAGACAGTGGACTCGATCGCCTTGCTGGGGAGCGAAGTACTCAGCGTGACTGACGCTGAGGCCCACATCGGCAATGGCACACATGTCATCGACCTCAAGGGCGCCAGGGTGGTTCCCGGGCTCATCGACTCGCACGTTCACTTCATCCGGGCCGGGCGAACCTGGAACGATGAAGTCCGTTTTGAAAACCTCTACAGCCTCAAAGACGGTTTGCATGCTCTCGCTGAGCGGGCAGCCTCCCAGAAGGCAGGCACTTGGATACGCGTCATTGGAGGATGGGACGAGCACCAGTTTGCTGAGCAACGCGGTCCCACGCGTGAAGAGCTGGACCAGGTCATCCCAAATCATCCTGTCTACGTTCAGATGCAGTACGACTACGCTGTGCTCAACAGTCTTGGGCTGAAAACTCTAGGTATCACCACTGAGACTATTGATAAAACTCCATTGCCGGAGGGCTTCGAGAAGGACTCGGAGGGCTCTATCACTGGCAAAGCCTCGGGCATGCCGCTGATGACTTGGTTTTACCGTCAGCTGCCCGCTCCAAGTTATGACGAGCAAGTGGAGTCGACTGTTGCCCTCTCTCACGAATTTGCGCGTTTGGGTATGACAGGTGCCATCGACGGCGGCGGTGTCAACACAGGTCCCGAGGCCTATGCCGCGGTGTATGAGGCGTGGCGCCAAGGGCGCTTGAAGACCCGTGTCCGGCTCTTTAAGCACGCAACTCGTGCAGGCACTGAGCAGGCGGACTATGCGGGCTACTTACGGTTTGGCTCTCCTCGCTTTGGTGATGACATACTGCGCTTCTCGGGTATCGGCGAGGTCATCATGTACCGTACCCACGACCGTATCGCGGCCCCTGCTGACTACGGTGAAGAAGCCATGGCTGAAACGCGGGAAGTGCTGCTCGAGTGCGCCCGAAAAGGCTGGACGGTGCAGATCCACGTGCACCAGCGGGAGTTTTTTCTCAAGCTGTTAGATCTGTGGGAGGAGATTGACTCAATCCACCCGATTAACCAGCTTCGGTGGTCTTTCGTCCATGCTGAATCTACTTATCTCGAAGACGCAGAGCGGCTCAAGAAGCTCGGTGCGGGGCTTCTTTTCCAGTCACTGCTTCGTTACAACGGTGAGTATGCCGTTGAGGCATGGGGCGCAGACAGGGTAGCCCATTCCCCGGAGCTGGCTGACCTTTGGGATGCCGGTGTGCCCATCGGTTTGGGGAGCGACGCTATGCGCGTAGCTTCTTACAATCCCTTCGCCAGTCTCGAATGGTTTCTCACCGGGAAGACTGTGCGGGGCAATAAAACCCTGGACGAGAAATACCTGCTGGACCGGCATCGTGCGCTGCGCGGATACACCCAAGTCGGGGCTTGGTTCACGCATGAGGAAAATGTTCGGGGGCAGCTGGTTCCCGGGCAGTACGCAGACCTCGCTGTGCTCAGCGAGGACTACTTCACCATCCCTACCGACCGGATTCATACCCTCACCTCTGACCTCACTATTGTCGGCGGCGAGATTGTTTGGGACTCCGGAGCACTCCACCACTGATGAGAACCTCTATCCATAAAGGAGCCACCGATGGCTATCACACCTAAGCACAACAGACTAACTACAGCTCTCGGGGCTGGGCTTATCGCCGCCCTGGGACTGACAGCCTGCGGGAACGGAGGCGAAACGGAAGCAGTTGGAGATACAGATGAGAACATCCCAGGAGAACTCCAGGAAGGCGGAAGTCTCACCATCGGAATCTCAGGGGATCCGGGAAACCTTGACCCCACCTTCGCCTCAACTCTGACCTCCCTCTCTGTGTACAACGCAATGTGCGAGCTGCTGTACAACGCCGACGATGAAGGCAACGTGTACCCCCAACTGGCAGCTGATTCTCCCGAGTTCAGCGAAGACGGTCAGATCGCGACGATCCCGCTGCGGGAGGACGTAGTCTTCCAGGACGGCACTCTGATGGACGCGGAGGCCGTCAAGTTCTCCATCGACCGCCATATGGAGGCCGAAGGATCGCAGCGCAGTGGCGAGCTCTCCGCTGTTGAGTCCGTGGAGGTTGTCGACGAGCACACCGTCGACATCCATCTTGTGGAACCCACCGCCCCAGGTGCCTTCGACGTGATCTTTACTGACCGAGCCGGCATCATCGTCTCGCCCACCGCAGTGGGTGAGGCTGGGGATGAGGCTTTTGCTGAAAGCCCAGTCTGTGTAGGGCCGTTCGCTTTCGAATCCCGGATGAGCCAGGACCACATCAGACTGACGAAGGATGAAAATTACTACAACGCAGATAACGTCTATCTCGACGAAGTCACTTACCAGGTCATCACCGACTCCAATGTCCGGGTGACCAATCTGCGTTCTGGCGATGTCGACGTCATTGAGAGGGTTCCGACTACTGATGTAGAAGACCTTGAAAGCGCTAGTGGAGTTGTTTTGGAACGCCGGGAAGGACTCGGCTATATGAACATCGATATCAACATTGGCAATGTCGATGGCAACCAGGAGCCCGCCGGGCAGGTCGAGGGGCCGCTGGCTGAGAATCCTGATGTACGCCGCGCGTTGGAGATGAGCCTTGACCGTGAGGCTATCAACCAGGTGGTCTTCAACGGAGAGTACGAAGTGGCCTGTGGCTTTATGGCGCCGTCTTCAGAACTTGCCACCGAAGCTACTTTGGCATGCCCAGGCTACGATCCTGACGGTGCGGCAGATCTTCTTGAACAAGCCGGAGTCGATACTCCTCTCGAAGTCGAATTGATGATCAATACCATGCCTGAGATGCGTCGGATGGGCGAAATGATTCAGTCCATGGCTGGGGAGGTCGGCTTTGAGGTGACTCTCGATATTCAGGAGTCCACTGTGACCATTGAGCGGGGCTACGGCGGAGACTACGAGACCTATATCAACTCTTGGTCGGGCCGTATCGACCCTGATGCGAATATCAGTCAGTTTGTCGCCTCAGACAGCCCGCGGACTATGACGAAGTACAGTAATGAAGAGGTTGACGAACTGCTTGCTGCTGCTCGCGCTGCACAGGATCCTGAGGAACGTGCCGAGATGTACGAGCAGATTAATGCTCAGCTGCGTGAGGATCTTCCAATGATCTTCCTGGTGCGTCCCGTCAACCTGGTGGGAATCCGGGATGATGTGGCCGGAATCGAGCTGCGGCCTAATGGTTCGGTGGTACCCACCTATGCCGGATTCGTCGAAGACTGAGTACCCAGAACAACACTGAGTCTAGGAACCACTCTCTATGATGTCCTACCTGTTGCGTCGCCTCGGGCATGCTTTCATCACGCTGTTCGTGTCAGTGGTCGTGATTTTCTTCGGAGTGCGCGCGCTCCCTGGAGACACTGCCGTGGCATTGGCCGGGCAAGAAGGCTCGCCCGAGGCGATCGCCAGGGTTCGTGAGCGGTACGGGCTTGACGATCCCTTGCACACTCAGTTCTTGACTTACCTCGGAAACCTCCTGAGAGGTGATTTGGGCCGATCATCCAACACGGGTGGCGAAGTCACTAGCATTATCGCCTCGGCCCTACCGGCCACAGTGCAGCTGGCGGTGCTCTCCATGCTTGTGGCCATGCTGGTCGGTATCTCTTGTGGCATTCTTGCCGCCGTCAAACAAGGCAAACCTGGTGAGTGGCTCGCTAATGGTGTAGCCCTCTTTGGGCTTTCTGTGCCGAACTTCTGGCTGGGCCTGCTACTGATCCTGACCTTTGCAGTGATCTGGCCTGTCCTGCCGGCTTCTGGTTATACACCGTTGTGGGAAGACCCGGTGGACTCTATGCGGAGGATGGTTCTGCCATCCATCGTGTTGGGCACTGCTTTTGCCGCGATCATCATGCGCCAAACCAGGGCAGCTATGCTGGAAACTCTCACGGCTGACTTCGTGCGCACTGCTCGGGCCAAGGGCATTCCTGCAGGAGCCGTGATCACACGGCACGCCCTGCGCAACAGCTTGATTACCGTCATCACAGTGGTGGGGCTGCAACTGGGCACCCTGATCAGCGGTGCCGTTGTTACTGAGCAGGTTTTCGGCATACCTGGCTTCGGCAAGCTGACGATCGATGCCATCATCTCGCGTGATTATGCGATGGTTCAGGGGGTGGTCCTAGTGACGGCCGCAGGATATGTGCTCATCAACCTCGCGACAGACGTCGTCTACTCCTTAGTGGATCCTCGCATCCGAGTTCAGGAGGGCAACTGACCAATGACTCTGACTACATCCGCACCTGCTCCTCCAAGCAACCCTCTGCGCCGCAAGCCACTGCGCCAGGCACTGTCCTCACCTGCTGGTTTCGTAGGATTCGTTATTGCTGTGAGTATGGTTCTGTTAGGTATCCTCGCGCCGCTCATTGCCCCTTCCTCGCCGGAGGCCACTGCCTTTGACCGCATTTTTCTTCCCCCGGGAGAAGGTGGTCTCTTCGGCACTGATGACTTGGGCCGGGATCAACTTTCCCGCGTCCTGTACGGCATCAACGCTTCCGTGACCATTGGGCTGCTCTCTGTGCTGCTCTCGGCAGCTATCGGGGTGCCCATGGGGTTACTTGCCGGATACTTCCGTGCAGCAGATGCAGTAATTTCCCGCATCATCGAAGTCATGATGGCTTTTCCAGCCCTGATTGTCGCGCTTGGCTTAGCTGCAATCCTCGGTCCTTCAGCTACTAACGTGACTATCGCCCTGGCCATCTCCAACGTTCCAGGATTCGCCCGCATCATTCGCGGTGAGATGTTCAGACTCAGAGGTCAAGATTATATCACTGCATCGGTAGCACTGGGTGCTTCGCATACTCGTGTCATTGGCACCCATCTGCTGCCCAATGCTATGAGTGCTCTATTGGTACAGGTCACAGTGACTATCCCGAACGCTGTCCTAGGTGAGGCGATGCTTTCTTTCCTAGGCCTTGGCATCCGGCCGCCTGCACCGTCACTAGGAACCATGCTCTCCAATGCCCAGCCCTATCTGCAGAGCGCCTGGTGGATGGCGGTAATCCCAGGTCTGGCGATCATGGCTATAACCCTGGCGTTCAACCTCTTTGGTGATGCACTGCGGGACGCCCTGGATCCCAAGTCTCAGCGCCGCTGAACTCTGATAACCCACGCTTCTCACCGACTCAGAAACAACAATGGAAGGTAACTCTTCATGGCCCAGTCGGCCCCATATGACCTGATTCTCCACTCCGGTTTGATCACCACTCTTGCTCGAAAGAGTTCAACTCCGGCTGAAGCTACTGCACTTGGCATCCGCAATGGTCGGGTCGCCGCAGTAGGCAATGACGACGAGGTCCTTAGCGCTGCAGGAGCCGCTCCTCGTATCAACCTCCAGGGACAGCGCGTCATCCCTGGTCTTATTGATGGACATATTCATGCCTTGCGTGCTGGACGGACTTGGAATGACGAGCTCCGATTCGAGGATGTCTACGATCTTGAAGAGGGCCTCCGAATGATTCAGGAAGAGGCCCAACGTCGTCCGGCGGGAGAGTGGATCAGGATCATCGGTGGGTGGGATGAGCGCCAGTTTTCTCAGGGACGCGGCCCTACCCGGGAGGAGCTCGATGCTGCGGCTCCGCATCACCGCGTCTATGTGCAGGCCCGCTATGCTTGGGCACAGCTCAACACCCTTGGAATGAAGGCCATTAACCTCACCGAGCAGCGTGCCCAAGAGGCGGAGCAAGCTGCTCAGGCTACTGCCGGCGGCGGTTATTTTGAGCGTGATGAGGAGGGCAATCTCACTGGCCGGGGGTACAAGTTGCCCATCATGGGATGGTTCTACCGGCAGTTACCCACTCCTAGCCAGGAGGAGCAGGTGGCCTCAACGGGAGTTCTCACCAAGGAACTTGCCCGTCTCGGAATGACAGGATTAGTGGACGGTGGAGGTATCAATACTGGCCCTGATACTTACAGCGCCCTTTATGAAGCCTGGCGTCGCGGACTGCTGCGTACTCGCTTCCGGCTCTTCAAGCACGCTACCTCCGGGGGAACCGAGCAGGAGGATTTCCGTGGCTACGCGCGGTTCCTGCAGCCCCATGAAGGCGATAGCATGCTGCGCATTAGCGGTCTGGGTGAAGTCGTACTCTTCCGAAGTCATGACCGTTTTGGGCAGCCGGGGGACTGTTCCCCTGAAGCAGCCCAGGAAATGTATGAGCTCCTTCTGGAGGCTGCGCAGAAGCGGTGGACCATTCAACTGCATATCCATACCCGGGAGTTCCTGGAGGTTGCTCTGGATGTCTGGGAGCGTATCCACGAAGTGTGCCCTATCGACGAGCTGCGCTGGGCTATTGTCCACGGCGAGCCGGTGGAAAAGCGAGACATACCACGGCTGAAGAAGCTTGGCATTATCATGTCCATCCAGTCCCTGATGCGGCTCTCGGGCGAATATGCCATCGAGCTCTGGGGTAAGGAACGGGTCGCAGAGGCGCCTCCAGTCCGGGCTCTGTACGAGGCAGGCATTCCCGTTGTGCTGGGATCTGACGCGATGCGTGTGGCTTCTTATAACCCTTTCGCCTCCCTGCACTGGTTCATCACTGGTCTCACTGTGACCGGAAGCCCTACCTTGACCGGGGAGAATCTTCACAGCCGGGAGGAGGCGCTGCTGGGTTATACCTACGGCGGGGCATACTCTACCTTTGAAGAGAATGAGCGTGGCACTCTTGAGCCGGGCAAGCTTGCAGATATCGCCGTGCTGAGTAAGGACATCATGACAGTGGAGGTTGACGAAATCCCCCACCTAGAATCCATACTGACTCTGGTTGGCGGACGTATTGTGCACTCCTCGGGAACACTCACGGTGCCTGAGATCATGGAGAGTGGCGAGTGAGGACCACCGCCCAGAAATCACTTGAGGCTCAGTCCTCTGGGGCCCCTTCAAAGGTGATGACCTCTACTAACATTGTGATCGTGGGGGCGCTGTTTCTGCTCACAGCTGTGGCCTTCATGCGCACCCCCCTGTTGCCTGATATGGGCGAAGAACTTCAGCTCAGCGCCACGCAGATCGGTCTGATCATGACCTTCTTTGGACTCGGCCGGGTGGTGACGAACTTCCCCGCCGGGTGGTTGGCAGATCGAGTCTCGTCGTCTGTTCTCTCACTGAGCTCGGCGGCCCTAATGGCCGTGGGCACCTATGCCGTGGCCTTCGGCCAGCTGCTTTCGGTGATTCTCGTCGGAGTGACGGTGGTCGGCATCGCCTCGGCTTCGATGAGCACCGTGGCTATGACCTCGTTGACCCGGGAAGCACCGCCCAACCGGCGGGGCCAGGCCATGGCCATCTATTCCACCAGCCTGATGGCCGGCCAGATGCTTGGTCCCGCGCTCGCGGGCTTCGCCGCAGCCGCCTTCACCTGGAGAGTCACCCACTCCGTAGCGGCGTCGCTCGCCGTGGTGGTACTGCTGACCATAGCCGCAATCGCTTGGCGTAGCGCCAGGAGGTCGGCAACTGCGGTTGCGGCGGGAGGAGCTGCTAAACCCGTTGAGCAACCTGATCTACTGACCCCCTGGAGCATGGCGGCGGTATGCTTGATCGCCTTCACGGTGTTCTTCACCATGGGAGGCCTGCTCTTTACTGTGGCAGCTCTCATCGCCGATGAGGAGCTCGGCATGTCCACTGTGGTTATTGGATTGGGTCTGGGGCTCGCTGGCTTTGCCCGCATCGTAGGCGCGAACATTTCCGGCAAGATCGCTGACAGCGTCTCTCGCCGGGCCGCCATTCTGCCGAGCCTGATCGTCTTAGCCGTGAGTCCGCTAATGTTCATCCCGCTCAACACTGTGACTTGGTTCATCGGAGTGACCATCTTCGCTTTCGCTACCTCAGGGGTGGCTATCGCCAGCACGGTGATCGCGGACCGCTCGCCCAAGCGAGTGCTGGGCCGCCGGATGGGTCTCTATCGTGCATTGGGCGACCTGGGCCTGTTCATGGGACCGGTGACCATCGCTGCGGTGTACGAGCACACCGATCGGTTGTGGACCATGGTGGTGCTGGCCGCTGTGACTGTGATTGTGATGGCGCTGACCACCAAGGCGCTGGGGAATCGCACCAGTATCAACTGATCGATACAAGAAACGAGTGAGGGGGCAAGGCTGTCACAGCTTGCCCCCTCACCCCGTGGGTGCCTGGCCTGGAGTGCCGCTACGCGGCGCCGGGAATAGCGGCCAGCAGTTCCTGGGTGTACTCCGCGCCCGGCTGGTGGTAGATCTCCTGGGGAGAGCCTGATTCCACTATGGAGCCGGTTTTCATCACGTAGACCTGGTGGGAAAGCATTTGCACCACAGCCAGATCGTGGCTGATGAAGAAGTAGCTGAGGTTCAGCTCATTTTGCAGGGAGACTAGCAGGTCGAGGATCTGTTCCTGGACGATGACGTCCAGGGCGGAGACTGCCTCGTCCAGGACCAGCATTTCAGGGGAGAGCGCGAGAGCGCGGGCGATCGCCACCCGCTGTCTCTGGCCGCCGGAGAGTTCATGGGGGAAGCGCTCGGCGGTGTGCTTCGGCAGCGCCACCTGCTCCAGCAGCTCGGCGACTTTGGTTTTATGGTCGCGCTCGATCCGGTGTATGCGTAGCGGTTCGGAGATGCTGCGCCCTATGGTGAAGCGGGGATCCAGCGAGGCATAGGGATTTTGGAACACGGGCTGGACTTTGCGCCGGAAGGCTAGCTCATCACCCTTGACCATGGCGTTGAGATCCATCCCGTCGATGATGATCCGCCCGGAGCTTGGCTTCTCGAGCCCCAGCACCATGCGGGCTGTGGTGGATTTCCCGGAGCCTGACTCTCCCACCAGGGACACGGTGGTCCCGCGTAGGATGCTGAGTGAGACATTGTCTACAGCGGTGAAGGTTTCCTTCTTGAAAAGCCCCGAGCCGCGCACCGGATAGTGCTGGGAGACGCCCTCTACCGAGACGATCAGGTCCTCGGCGGTATCGGGCTGAAGGGCCGGGCGCAGCTCGACCAGCGCGCGGCTGGTAAGTGTGGGCACAGCGCTGAGGAGCCGCTGGGTGTACTCATGCTTGGGTGCGGCCAGGATTTCTTGCGCCGCCCCGTACTCCACGAGTTCTCCGCGGTACATCACAGCAACACGGTCTGCTCGCTCTGCTGCCAGTGCTAGATCATGTGTGATGAGGATGACCGCGGTGCCCAGCTCATCAGTGATGTGCTCCAGGCGGTCGAGAATCTTCCTCTGAACAGTGACATCCAGAGCTGAGGTCGGCTCATCGGCGATAAGCAAGCGTGGGTTGCAGGCAAGACCCATGGCGATGAGCGCGCGTTGCCGCATGCCTCCGGAGAACTCATGGGGAAACTGGTCAGCCCGTCTTTGTGGATCGGGAATTCCCACCATTTCCAGCAGTTCTACAACCTTTGGTAGGGCGGTCCGCCTGTTCGAAGCCTGGCCGTGCTGGATCAAAGCCTCGGCGATTTGCCGGCCGATCTTGTGCAGGGGGTTGAGATTAGACATGGGGTCCTGTGGGACGTAGCCGATCCCTTTGCCGCGAACCTTGGTCATTTCACGGTCCGAGAGCGCAGCGAGGTCCTGACCGTCGAACATCACTCGTCCAGTGGTGAGCTCACCGTTGGAGGGCAGCAGCCGATTGATGGCTGCTGCGGTGGTGGATTTCCCCGACCCCGACTCGCCAACGATGGCGAGAGTCTCTCCTGGATGCAGGGAGAGACTCAGATTCTTGACAGCTGTCGACTTTCCGGAGGGGGTCCGAAAGCTGACCGTCAAATCATCGATTTCAAGAAGCGAGTTCACAAGGGTCTCCAATCGTGAATGAGTATAAGTTCGCACACGTTTGCATCTAGGGTACATAGAGGAGTGTTTCAGAGGTGTAAAAGTAAGTCGGTAGATTTGTGGGTATGCCTGAGACTGCCTCGACACCGATGACCACGCCCACTGACCAACTGCGCGCCCGCTGGGGGGCCGAGCCTGGGTTCACTCCTGAGGAATGGAACCCCACTCTGGAGACCATGGTCTCGCACCGATCGGTGCGCCAATGGTTGGACCGTGAGGTCACCGAGAACCAGATCCGCACCATCGCTGCGGCTGCGCAGTCCGGCTCCACAAGCTCCAATAAGCAGGTGGTCTCCGTGGTGGCGGTCCGCGACCCGGAGGCCAAGCGTGCTTTGGGAGAGGTCGGCGGCCCGAACCAGTTCCCGCATATCTCCACAGCACCGGTGGTGCTGGTCTGGCTGATCGACACCTCTCGGATCCGCAAAGCAGTAGAGCAGGCTCAGGCAGAGAAGCCCCAGATCGAATACACCGGGGCTGAGTATCTGGACGAGATTCTGGTCGGTGCCTGCGATATCGGCGTTAACGCTCAGAACGCCGTGGTCGCTGCCCGTTCCCTGGGCCTGGGCACCTGCTACCTCGGCTCGCTGCGCAACAACGTGGAGCGGGTCGGCGAAATCCTGGGCGCCCCTGAGCATGTGGTGCCGTTCCTGGGCCTGCTGGTCGGCTACCCGGATCCGGAAGAGCCGGCTGGTATTAAGCCGCGGATTCCACAGAGCGCCTACCTGCACTGGGATTCATACGACGCTGCGGCCGCCACCGATGTGGGGGACTATGACCAGATCCTGGCCGACTACTTCGCCCAGTACGGCAAGCCCAGCTCCTGGACCTCGGGACTGGTCTCACGGGTCGGCCCTAAGGCGGTCAAAGTCGCCAAGCGCCACCTGCTACGCCGTGTCTTCGAACGCGCCGGCTTCGCCCTTAAATAAGCAGAATTGCGACTAGGACTCCAGGAGAGACTTCACCTGTGGTAGCTCCTTATTGCGCTCCTGCGCCAGGTCGTAAGCGAGCTGAATCCGCAGCCACTGCTGTGCAGTACTCAGCCCGGATGTCTCGAGCCGACGGGCAAGTGAGGCGCTCACGGCTGCCCGGCAGTTGAGCACCCGGCTGAGTGCAGCACGAGTCACGCCAAGCCGTTCTGCCGCCTCAGACACTGACAGGCCAAGCTCGTTGACGATCTCCTCCCGGAGGATCTTACCGGGGTGCACCGCTTCAAACATCTCCATTGGTTTGCTCCTCTCAGTGATAGTCCTGATAGTCCACCAGTTCCACGTCCTGCCCTACGAACCGAAACGTCACTCGCCAGTTGCCACTGACCCTCATGGACCAATGCTCTTTCACGTCACCGGTCAGCTGGTGTAATCGGAATGAGGGAAGACTCAGATCCTCCGGTCCGGTTGTTTGGTGCAATGTGGCCAGGATCAGGCGCAAGCGTGGTGCATGCTCAGGCTCTATCCCACGTTTCGACCCGGTCTCAAAATACTTCTGCAAGCCCTTGTGACGGAAGCTGATGATCACATATTCAGCTGTATAGTATAGCTATACAGTCAGCAATGGTTGATTTCTCAAGGCGTGGACGAGAGCGGCACGTCAGGAGCCTCAGGTGAAGGTTCTGAGCTCGGCTATGTGTTTCTCGAGGCTGATTTCACTGAGGGGCCGCTCCCTCAAGGATCTTTGCTCAGACCCTCAACAGCCACGCGGTACTCATCCGAATTCCAAGGGATGGATTGATCATCCTCACGGCTGCGTCGGTCGAAAACTTCGTTGCGTTTGCGCCGCTCACCTTCGATGGGGGTATAAGACATCCTCGGTACCCACTGGCGAATAGACCAGTTCTCGGAGAACCATGGAGGAACTGGTGGGGCGGCCGTGGCTGGTGGCGAAGACACCCAGCCACAGGCCTAGGAATCCACCGGTGGTCACCGTGTCCAGCTGGCGGCCGTCGGCCGTGGCGACGGCGGCGCCGTCCAGCGTGAACGTGTAGTCCTGCTCACGGGCCTGCAGACCGAGCACCACGCAGTCCGCTTCGGACCAGGGCTGCTCGCCGAGAACCGTGTCGCCCCCAGGCTGGTGGAGCACCGCACGCAGCAGCCAATCATCCTCCCGGCGCAGCAGCGCGAGGTAGGCGTGGTGCTCCTCGGACTGACGTACGACGACACCAGTCTCCTCCCCGGGTGTCAGGGTGGAGAGGTTCAACTCAGCAGTGAGGTCCAGGCGCCTATGCTGCTGCCGGATCCCCAGGAAAGTCGGTGTAGTGCGTTCGGTCAGAGTCGTTGGCTGAACCCGAAGTATCCACCTCTCGTCCTCCACTGAAGCGAAGCCGTCCCAGGGCCCACGCAGTGAGGTCCAACGCGGATCACTAGGGAGCACCGGACCGCCGGTGACGGTGTTGGGGGCGGTGGCGAGTGTATGTCCCGCCGCTTCCTGAGGTGGCCCACCTGAATGCTTTGCATTCGCGCGGGTCCCTGCTATCAGGGGTCCGCCTCGACCGGCTGTGGTGTCACCGGCTTTCGTGTCTAAAGCAGCTGGGACAGTGGGCTTCCGCTGTCCCAGCTGGACACTTTCGGGAACCTCGACCACGGCAGGCACTCGACCCTCGTCAGGGGCGAAGACCGGCCAGCCGTCTTGCCACTCCACGGGCACCAGGAAGGTCTCCCGGCCTAGGTTGTAGTGGTACCCGCCGTAGGTGCGCATACCCAGCAGCACCGCCCACCAGGAGTTGTCGGGAGCCTCCACCAGATCGGCATGCCCCACGCCGACCACCTCCGGTCCGCGCCCGTGCCCGGGATGGCCCAGGTGCCGGTGGGTGAGCACCGGATTGGCCCTGCTGCCCTCATAGGGGCCGGTCACCGCCTCACTGCGGGCGATGCACACCGCATGGTGGAACTCGGTGCCGCCCTCAGCTGCCAGCAGGTAGAATCGGCCGCTGCGCTCGAAGAGATGTGGTCCCTCGGCCCACACCGCGCCGCGCATCGCACCTGTCCAGATGATGTGCTCGGCACCGACCAAGCCGCGGTCCGGGTCGTACTCCCGCAGCCACACTTCGGTCTGCCCCTCCCATTCCGGGGTGGGCGCCGGGCGGGTGCCGTGGAGCCAGATCCGGTCGTCATCGGCGAAGAAGATCGAGGGGTCGATGCCGTCCACCGGGGTGCCGTGCTCGTCGCGAAGCCAGCGCGGCTCCGACCAGTCCCCGGCTGGGTCCTCCGCGGTGACCAGGAAGTTCCCGTGGTGCGGGGCGTCAGGGGCTCCGACGCGGGTGCACACGAGGTAGAAGGTGCCGTTGTGGTGGCGGATAGTGGGCGCGAACAGTCCGCGAGAAGATTCCACGCCGTCGAAAGTCATCTGGGCGGGCCGGTCGATCACATGCCCGATCTGTTCCCAGTTCGCCAGGTCGCGGCTGCGGAAGATCGGCAGTCCCGGCCACATCTCAAAGGTGGAGGTCACCAGGTAGTACCAGTTACCGGCGCGGCAGATGCTGGGGTCCGGGTAGCAGCCCGGCAGCAGCGGATTGGAGATCCTCATGGCAGGGGGCCGTGGCCGGGTTTAACCAGGCCCTCGTTGATCTGGATGAGCATCGGTCGGACGATCCTGGCCAGCAGCACCAGCATGAAGCTGGCCAGCAGCACCAGCACCCAGTCGGCCCAGAAGAATACGATGGCCCCGGCCAGAATCGTGTGCGAGACGATGCCCAGGGCTGACAGTGGAGCATGTGCGGTGCCAAACATCACCACGGCGAACAGGTCTCGGGTGCGGAAGCTGAAGTTTGCGATGATGCAGAGCAGGGCCACACCGTAGATCGCGGCACCGGCAGCGATGATGAACCCGCCGATGATGAACACTGTGGAGACCTGTGAGTATGCGGCATTGAAAGCCACCAGCGTGCAGAGGGTGACCACTGGGATCCACACCACCATGGTCTGCACGAAGGATTCGATGTAGCCCTTCCAGTAACGCAGCCAGGGCACCACGTCCTGATCGGCTCGCCAGGCATAGACGCCTGCGCTGATAGCCGGGCCGAAGAACAGGGTGAAGACGGCATAGAGCGGGATGTTGCTGGGGTGCTGCTCCAGGAAGAAGATGCCGATCAGCGCCGGCAGGGTGACCAGCACAAAGGCGGCCTCGATGACGATCAGGCGGTAGACGAAGTTCGTCAGCCTGGTCAGCGGTCCTTCGCGATCCAGATCCATAGGTCCTTTCCTAGCATGAGCTGCGAGCGAAGCGATGCAGCGACTTTAGGCGTGATGGCCGCGGCAACGCGGCCGAGAGGCGAGTGCGACCTGTGCGCGCCGCCGGGACCAGCACAGAGCGGAACCTCCGGTCCCGACCGGACTGCCTCAAGCCGGTGGGACCGGAGGTCCGCAGTTTATGATGAGGGGCGAGGATCAGTCCTCGATGTCCTCCTCGATGCCGTCGAGCTCCTCCTGAGCGCGCTGATACGCCTCATTGTGCAGCTCGACGTACTCGTCCAGGCCCGAGTTCTCGAGCTCAGCGAGGAACTCGTCCCATTGGTCCATGGACCGATTTCCGGCGATGAACTCAGCCACGCGAGTATTCGTGGTCTCGTTGAGAGCGTTCTGGGTAATGCTGGCCCGCTCGAGCTCCAGGTCGTCGAGTGGACGCGGCGGATCCACCGGCTGGATTTCCTTCTCGAACATGGACTCGCGGAACTCGATGACCTCGTCACGTGCCATGGAGTTCATCAGATCCACCGAGGAGCCGTGGACGAGCATCCAGACACCGTTGTGGAAGCCGTAGTCCGTGTTCAGCGACTCGTCAGCACCAGGGTTGAGGTTGTTGATATCGATGTTCTCATCCAGGACGCGCTGATCGCCGTCCCTCTCGAAGGTCTCACCCTCAATGCCCCACTTGGCGTATTCCAGGCCCTCATCGGAGTAGTAGAGCCAATCGAGGAACTGCATCAGCGCCACGAAGTAGTCCTCGTCCACCACATTGGAGTTGACCACCAGGCCGCCCCAGAGGCGCCCTCCGGCGACCACGTTGCCAGCAGGGCCGGCCGGGATGGACAGTAGGCGCACCTCCCAGTCTTCCTCGCCGACTTCCTCGATAGAGTCGCGGTAGTTGAGGATCTCCTGGTCGTTGGCGAAGATCGCTGCGGACTGGCCGGAGGCGAACTTCTGGATGGCCAGATCGTCATCCTGGGTCAGTGTCTCGCCGTCGAGCAGACCTTCGTCCACCAGCTCGGCGAAGTAGCCGACCATATCGCGGAAACCGTCGGTGGTGGGGGCGTAGACGAACTCATCGGCGTCGGCGTCGTACTGCATGCCGTCGCCGAAGCCCCAGCCGCCCACGGTGTCGAAGCTGGCGGCAGCTTGGTTGAGGGTGGCGTTGAACTCCCAGCGATCGGAGTAGGGGTGCATATCTGGGTAGGCCTCTTGGACCCCACGCAGCTGATCGGCGAACTCATCCCAAGTTTCGGGCTCGTCATAGCCGAGCTCTTCCCAGATGTCCCAGCGGACGGCGATACCGTACTCATAGAACGGTTCTTCCTGGATGCCGGGCAGGATGTAGAACTTGCCGTCGGCCTGGTAGAGGCCGTCGAAGTCACCCTGCAGCTCCCAGTCCTCGATCTTCTGAGTCAGGTTGGGCATCAGATCCAGGTAGTCACTGACTGCCAGCAGTGAACCACCGGCAACGAACTGGGTCTCATCACCAGGGTCGAAGATCGGGATGAAGTCCGGCATATCACCGGCACCGATGACCAGAGAACGGCGATCCTCCCAGTCCGAGAGCGGTGCGTTGGAGGTATCCACGGTGACGTTGTGCTCTTCCTCCAGATAGGTGAGGAAGCGCCAGTCGTTCTGGATCGGATAGTTTGGGTGGTCCCGGTAGAGCTGGGTGAAGGTCACGTCTTCGGTGGCCACGAAGGTGTCACCGGCCTCGAAGTCCTCCATCGCGCCTGAGCCGACCTCCTCAAGGAGCTCCTCGGTGTCGACCTCCTCCTCATCGTCGTCGCCGCCGCAGGCACTGAGCACAAGTGCGCCGATGGCTAGCATGGCCGTACTGGTGTACAGGCGGCGTCGCTTGTTCAGCGGTGCGGCCGTGTGTGTCGCGTTTTTCATGGTGAGAGTGTTCCTTTCCTTGGGGTGGTAAGGCTT
The DNA here is from genome assembly GCF_008711175.1 of Nesterenkonia ebinurensis. Lineage (GTDB taxonomy): Bacteria > Actinomycetota > Actinomycetes > Actinomycetales > Micrococcaceae > Nesterenkonia > Nesterenkonia ebinurensis. The sequence goes on along the minus strand of NZ_VWNF01000021.1, from coordinate 97,336 downwards.
GAGTGGATTCATCAGGTGTGGGGGACGCTGTGCGCTTACTGCTTCACCGAACCCAGCATGATGCCGCGGACGAAGTACTTCTGCAGGAAGGGGTAGAGGCAGATGATGGGCAGGGTGGTCAGCAGCATGGTGACTGCCCGGACGTTGGCTGCGATCTGGGTGGATTCGCCGGGGTCTCCGCCGAGGTCTTGGGTGCCGGTAGCCCCTGCTAGCAGGTTGCGCAGGTAGACGGTGACGGGGTAGAGCTCGCGGCGGTCCAGGTAGAGGAAGGCCTGGAACCAGGAGTTCCAGAACTGCACCGCGTAGAAGAGCACCATGGTGGCGATCACCGCCTTGGAAAGCGGGATGACCACCCTCCAGAGAATGCCGTAGGTGGTCAGTCCGTCGATGGCGGCAGCTTCCTCCAGCTCGGTGGAGAAGTTCTCGAAGAAGGCCTTCATCACCAGCAGGTTGAAGATGCTGATCGCGTTGGGGATCACAATCGCCCAGATGGTGTTGGTCATCCCCAGCGAGTTGATCAGCACGTAGTTGGGGATCAGGCCGCCGTTGAAGAACATGGTGAAGACCGCAACCCCGATGAAGAAGGTCCGGCCCTTCAGGTGCTTCTTACTCAACGCATAGGCGAAGGTGGTGGTCAGGATCATCGCAATGACCGTGGCCACCACGGTGTAGATCACCGTGTTGGCGTAGTTGCGCCAGAACATCGGATCACTCATCACCACTTCAAAGGTGGTCAGGTTGAATCCGCGCGGGATGATATTGACCATCCCGGCCCGGATGTAGCCCTCCCCGGAGAAAGACTCGGCCACGATGTTCAAAAACGGGTAGAGGGTCACCGCGCAGACCAGGATGATCGCGATTCCGTTGAACACTCGGAACGCGGTGTAGGACGTGGAGTCCTTGATCTTGGTGGACCGGGTGGGACGGGTCTCGAATGCCACGTCCTTGTCCTTCTGCGGCTCGGTATCGGGTTCGGCTGCTGTGCTCACCATAGTGAGGTCCCCGTCATTCTGCGCGCGGCGTAGTTGGCGGAAAGGATCAGGATCAGGCCGATTAGCGCTTCGAACAGCCCGATCGCCGTACCGTAGGAGAACTGGCCCTGGCTGATGCCCATCCGATATACATAGGTGGCGATCACATCAGCGGTCTCCCGGTTGAGGTTGTTCTGCAGCAGCAGGACCTTCTCGAAGCCCACCGCCATGAAGGTGCCGATATTGAGCACCAGCAGCACCACCATGGTCGGCATGATCCCCGGGATAGTCACATGCCACATCTGCTTCCACCGGTTGGCTCCGTCGATCCGAGCGGCCTCGTAGAGCTGTGGATCGATGGTGGTCAGCGCAGCCAGATACAGGATGGTGCCCCAGCCCACGGTCTGCCACACCTCAGAGGTCACATAGATGGTGCGGAACCATTCGGGCAGCCCCATGAAGGGTATGGCGTCGCCGCCGAGACCAGTGATGATTTGGTTGACCGTGCCGTTGATGCTGGTCAGCTGGATCACCAGACCGGCCACGATCACAATCGACATGAAGTGCGGCAGGTAGCTGATCGACTGGGCGATTCGTTTGAACTTATTGGACCGCAGCTCGTTGAACATCAGCGCCAGGATGATCGGCAGCGGGAAACAGATTGCCAGGGTGAGGGTACCGAGGATCACCGTGTTCCAGAACACCCGCCAGAAGGTGGGGTCATTGATGAACATCTCGATGTAGTGCATCCCGACCCACTCATCACCGAAAATATTCGATCCCGGCCGGTAGCGGCGGAAAGCGATGACATTACCGGCCATCGGCAGGTACCGGAAGATCAGCAGGAAGACGACCGGCAGGATCAGCAGGCTGTAGAGCCGCCAGTCCTTCTTCAGGTGGTGCTTCCAGGTATCGGTGCGGTTGGTTCCCTGGTAGAGGTGCTTCTTTCGGGCTCGCTTGGGCTTCTTGGTGTCCTCATCGGGGTTTGTCAGCACCGCAGCCGGCGGGGTGCCCCGGGTCGGCTGCTGCCCGGGCGTCTGCGAGATCGCCGTCATACGCACGCCCCTCTCTTTATGATGTACATCACGGTAAACGTTTTCCTGAACTATAACTGTGTGTCAGATCACAGGTCAAGATGGGACTTCGATTTATGTCACATCGTGAGCCAAATGTGATGTTTTGTCGGCTGTGGTGGCTTCAGGCGCGGAGGCCGGTGTCCCTGCAGCCGGCTGAGAGCTGAGCGGGGTTTCCCCGCCGGCGGGAGTATTGAGGGTACGCAGATATGGGGCCACAGCACTTTGGAAGGCTGCAGCGGTCTGGTGGGCAGTCCGGCCCGGATCGGCCTCCCAGGTGGTCTGGTTGAACAGCTCCACCTCAACGTCCCCGGTGTATCCGGTGTTCTCCACCGCGCGGGTCATCGCAGCGAAGTCGATCACCCCATCGCCGGGCTGGTGGCGGGACAGTAGCACATCAGCCTCCAATGGGGTGCGCCAGTCGCATACCTGGTAGCTGGCAATTCGTCCGGCCGCCCCTGCTCGCCGAATCTGGGCTAGTGCCTGAGGGTCCCACCAAATATGAAAAGAATCCACGACGACGCCCACATGCTTACTCTCTGCCTCCTCAGCCAGGTCCAGTGCCTGTTCCAGCGTGGAGATCACCGCCCGGTCGGAGGCGTACATGGGATGCAGCGGCTCGATGGCCAGGGTCACTCCGGCCGCGGCGGCATCCGGTACCAGCTCGCACAGCCCCTGGAAGAACCGCTCACGCGCCGCATGGATCGTAGAACCGGGCAGAATCCCCCCGGCTACCAGCACCAGCACCGGGGCGGAGCCCTCAGCTCCGGCCTCGGCCAGCGCCGCGGTCTCGGCGATAGCCCGACGGTTCTCCACCAGCGAGGCGGCCAAGGCGTCTTCATCGGTCTCGGTGAGGAAGCCGCCGCGGCACAGGCTGGAGAATCGCAGGCCCGAATCTTTGAGCAGCTGGGCGGCCTTTTGCAGGCCCACATCGTTGACCGGTTCCCGCCACAGTCCGATCGACTGGTAACCGGCCTGCTTGATGATGGTGAGTGCCTGCTCCAAGTTCGCGTACTTAATGGTCGCCTGGTTCAGGGAAAGCCGAGGGTGGGGCGTCGTTGTTGTCTGTGTGGGGGTCAGTGCCATGAGGCGCCTCCGATACCGTGCAGGGCCAGCAGCTGGTGCCAGCGGGTGTGGGCAGTTTGCGGGCTCTCCAGGGCGCCGCAGTTGTTAGCCAGCTCCAGGATGCGGCTCAGATGCGGCAGGCTGCGGGCGGCGTGAAGGCCGGCGACCATGGCGGGACTGGCCTGGTGGCCGTTGAGCCAGGAGAGGAAGGCAACCCCTGTCTTGTAGTAGAAGGTGGGGGCGGCGAAGACCTGGCGGCTCAGCATCTGAGTGGGCAGCAGGATGTCGCGGTAGAGCTCCGGGTTTCCTGTGTCCAGTGCCTGCACCGCGGCGGAGGCACTGGGGGCCAGCACGCTGAAAGCGCCCAGCAGGGCGTCGGAGTACTGACCCTCTGCGTCTGGGGCGATGAGGTCCACATAATTGAAGTCATCCCCGGTGAACATGGTGGCTGACTGCGGCAGGCGGGCACGTACGGACCGCTCGGCGGCGGCGTCGAGCAGGCTCATCTTGACCCCGGCCACCCTGTCCGGGTGGGCGGAGATAATGTCGATCAGTGTGTCCGCGGCCTGAGTCCAGTCGGTGCTGCCGAAATAGCCGCGCAGCTGCGGGTCGAAGGCCTCACCCAGCCAGTGGATGATCACCGGGGTTTGGGCTCGGCTGAGCACCTGGGCGTAGACGTTCTGGTAGTCGGTGGCATCCTTGGCGGTCTTGGCCAGATGGCGGGAGGCCATCACCACCGGTACCGCCTGGTGGGTCTCAGCGAACTCCAGTTGGTCCAGGTAGGCGGCGGTGAGCTCCTGCAAGGACAGCTCTGCCTCGGTGCGGGCATCTGTGTTGACCCCTACCGCCACCGAGGCGCCCTTCTCGCGGGCGACTTCGGCGGAGCGGGCGATCAGCTCCCGGGTGGCTGCAGCGTCCAGGCCCATATTCCGCTGGGCAGTGTCCATGGCATCGGCCACGCCCAGCCCCCAGGAGTAGATCTGGGCCCGGTAGTCAAGGGTGGCCTCCCAGTCCAGCTGGGCTGGTTCGCCGGGCACCGTCTCGCTCAGCGGGTCGGGGATCACATGTGCGGCGGCGTAGAGGGTGCGGGAGGCCAGCGGTGCGCTGGGACGCTGGAAGGCCGGTGCGCTCAGCAGCGGGGCTGAGATCAGCTTCCGCTCCTGGCTGATCAGAGTCAGCTGCAGCCCGGTCTCAGTGCGGGCCGCCAGCGGGTTCTTCGGTACTGAGGTCCTGTGTGGCAGGGGAGTGGTGGGCGTCGTCGTACTCTGCTTTGCCTGTGTGCTCATCGGGGGCTCCTGGTGAGGGACTTGGCGTGCTCGGCGATGCTGACTTTGCGCCCCTGTTCTTGTGAGGCCAGGGCGGCCTCGGCCAGCAGCATCCCGGCGGCCCCGGAGCGGAAGTCGTAGCGGTGCTCGCCTACGCCCAGTACAGAGCGCAGGAACTCGATCCACTGCAGTTTGAAACCGTTCTCTGCCGGCTCATTCTGCGGGATTGGGGACCAGGTGGCGGAGTAGTCCAGCGGATCTGGGATGTCCGGGTTCCACACCGGCTTCGGGGTAGCGTTGCGCTCCTGGATCTTGGCGGAGAACAGGCCGACCACTGCGGAGCCCATGGTGCCGTCCACGTGGAACTCCACCAGCTCGTCGCGGTTGACCCGGGTGGTCCAGGAGGAGTTGAGCTGCACGATGGGGCCGTTCTCCAGCTCAAAGATGCCGTAGGCGGCGTCGTCGGCAGTGGCAGTATAGGTCTGGCCGGCCTCATCCACCCGGGTGGGGATGTGCGTGCGGGTGGTGGTGTAGACCGTGCTGATGGAGCCGAAGAGGTTCTCGATCACGTAGTTCCAGTGCGGGAACATATCGACGACGATCCCGCCGCCGTCCTCAGTGCGGTAGTTCCAGGAGGGGCGCTGCGCGGGCTGCCAGTCGCCCTCGAAGACCCAGTAGCCGAACTCGCCGCGGACTGAGAGGATCTCGCCGAAGAATCCGGAGTCGATGAGTCGGCGCAGCTTCAGCAGCCCGGGCAGGTAGAGCTTGTCATGGACCACGCCGTTGTGAATGCCGGCGGCCTCGGCCTCCTCGGCCAGAGCCAGCGCCTCGGTGTAGGACTCAGCAGTGGGCTTCTCGGTGTAGATGTGCTTACCGGCAGCGATCGCTTTGCGGATGGCCGGAACGCGCAGCTGGGTGATCAGCGCATCGAAGTAGACGGCGAACCCGTCTGCGTTGAGGGCTTCGTCCAGGTCGGTGGTCCAGCGGTCGATGCCATGGGTTTCGGCAACCTCTTTGAGCTTCTCGGGGCTGCGCCCCACCAGGTAGAGCTCGATGGGGCGGCGGCTGCCATCGGGCAATGGGACCCCGCCGGAGTCGCGGATGGCCAGCAGTGAGCGGACCAGATGCTGCCGGTAGCCCATGCGCCCGGTGGCGCCGTTGACGATGATGCCCAATGGCTGGGCGGTCTCGAGGTCGATCATGTCCCGATCCGTTCTGCGCCCCCTGGCGCGCCGTCGTTAGTGTCCACCTCCCGGTGATGTGGGTCACAGCATAGCGGGAAAACGTTTACCACCGCAAGTGGGGGAGTATCTCCGGGGTGAGCGGTACCGTGGCCCCATGAAATTGCCGCGGCTGAATCTGCACCGACCCCGTGATCTGACGCCTGTGACTGCTGAGCAGCTGATTCATGAAGCACATGCCGAAGGTGGGTATCTCGACTCGGTGGCGATCACCGGTCTCGAGCTGCGTGAAGCCACCCTGGTGGAGTGCGTGGCTGAAGGACTGGTGATCTCCGGGGCAGACCTCACAGGCCTGAGCGTCATTGAGTCCCACCTTGAGCGGCTCAACGCTCCGGAGCTGCACAGCCCACGGTGCACTTGGCGCGACACCTCCGTCTCCAGGTCACGGATCGGTGCTGCGGAGCTCTACGACGCCCAGTGGTCCGGTGTGCACATCACCGCCAGCAAACTGGACCTGATGAACCTGCGCGGGGCGCGGCTGACAGATGTGCTCTTCGAGTCCTGCCAGATCGGAGAGCTCGATCTCAGCAGTGCGCAGGCACGGAGGGCGCAGTTCAAGGACTGCAGCATCGGTGCGCTGACCCTCACTGGCACGGAGCTGACCGATGTTGACCTTCGCGGTGCTCAGTTTCACAGCATCACCGGCCTGGCGGGGCTGCGCGGTGCCACCATCTCGGGTCTTCAGCTTCAGGAGCTCGCCCCGCACCTAGCCGCCCAGGCCGGAATCGATGTAGGAGATTAAGGCCCGCGGGGTGTGCTGAGCGGGGTTCCCCAAACTGGCGCATAGGATGCCTCCTGTGCGGCACCTTCCCCTGTTTTTTCTCGCAGCCGTCTCTGCTCTAGCAGCCACGCTGGTGCTTCTGGGCGCCCCCGCCGCCTATACCCCGGCACCCGCGAAGCTGAGCCTCTCGCCCAGCACTCAGATCTGGCAGGAAACGGTCAATGACCGTACCCAATACCTCCGGACCAGCATTTCGGCCTATCCTTGGGCCGAGCAGCTGCGCCAGCGGACAGACAACGACGACGACCAGGAGGCTGGAGTGCCCGACCGCAGCGGATCTCCGCCCAGCGAACCGATCTTTATCCGCAATCCCTCTGGACCGGTGGACTGCTCTCAGATGCCCTGTGCGGCACTGACATTCGACGACGGGCCGGTTCCGCACACCCGGGAAGTGCTTGAAGCCCTAGCAGAGGTCGATGCCCGGGCCAGCTTCTTCATGACCGGGCAGATGGCGGTCAATTACCCGGAGATCGTCGCTGAGGTGGCGGACGCCGGGCATGAGGTGGGCAATCACGGCTGGAGCCATACCGATTTCACAGATCTCAGTGATGGTCAGCTGCGCTCGGAGCTGGACCGTACAGCTGATGCCATTGAGCAGGCCGCCGGAATCCGGCCCGGCATGGCCCGGCCGCCCTACGGCACCCTGGACTCCCGAGTCAGAGAAGTTTCAGGGCTGCCGCTGATCATCTGGGACACCGACTCCCGGGATTGGCAGCATAAGTCGGCCGCAAAGACCCGTGAGCGAGTGATGGACGGCGTCTCGCCTGGAGACATTGTGCTGCTGCACGATCTGGAGCGCTCCACGGCCGAGGCGGTGCCACTGATCCTCCAGGATCTGCTGGCAGAGGGGTATCACCTGGTGACCGTCAGTGAGATTCTCGGCCACCCGGGGGAACCCGGCCAGGTTTATCGCAAGGGGCAATCGCCGGGCAGCTAGGCATCGGCCTTTGCGGCGGAAGGCTGCATCTCTGCACTGAGCACCGAGCGGAATCCTGCGATCCCGGCCCGGGCGGACTCCTGAACCTGCTCCATCTGGAAAGGGTCCGCAAGAAAGGCCCTCAGCGAGATTTCTGCCGCAGTCTCCGCATAGCGGTGCATATCGTCCATGGTGCTCATCCGGGAATGGAACCGGTACTGACTTCCCTCGTTGAGGTTCAGAGCGACCTGGACGAAGTCCCCAGCGTCTCCGGCACGGAAGCTGCCCTCGCGCAACCCATCCTCGATGATCATTCGCAGTTTCTCGAAGAGTTCACCGTAGTCGTTGTGGAAGTCACTGAAGACATCGGGCTGCTGGGAGGCTGCTTCTTCCAGGTCGTAGAAGTTCAGCGGAGCGGAGCACATCTGCACCACATCCTGGTAGAGCACAATATAGAGCCGTACCGGGGCGGGTTCCTGACGCTCTGCCAGAGCTCTGGCCGCGGTCAAAGAGACCCGGTTTTGGTCCATGATAGCCCGCAGGATCTCGTCCTTGGACCGGAACCAGTAGTAGATGGAGGACTGCCGTAGCCCGGAGGCCTCCGCGATCTGGGTCATTCGGGTGGCGTTGAAGCCCTTCTCGGCGAAAAGCTCGGCTGCCGCGGTGATGATGCCTTCCCGTGGGTCGTCGGTAACAATGCCGCTTTGCCGAGGACGTCCTCCTGGAGTGACTGATGTGGCCATGCCATCGATCGTACCGATAGCACGAGACCGTCGTGGTGAGAGCGGCCTCGTGCTACCTGAAGCGGTGCAGAGTCAGTCGTTACCGGCGAAGAGAGCTTCGTAGTCCTCAGGTTCTTCGCTGAGGATGCCGTACTCCACAGCAGCCTCTGCGTAGTCCTGGAGGGTCTCCACTTCGTTGTCATTGGGGAACAACGGTAGGTTGACGTTGTCGATGTGCTCCGCATCGAAGCCCATTTCCTCGACGGCGACCTCGCGTATCAGGTCCGGGTTCGCCTCGGCGAAATCGTTGATCTCGGTCATAGCATCTTGGAAGGCTTCAACCACTTCTGGGTTCTCGCCGGCATAGGTCTCAGAGGTAGACCAGTAACCGCCGACCTGCTCCGGGAAGGATTGGGCACCGGGAGCGATCAGCCACTCGTAACCTGCGGCCAGGCCGGGGGCTAGGAAGGGCTCGGAGACCCAGATAGCGTCCACGTCACCACGCTCAAGGGCCTCGCCCATGTCAGGGAAAGGCAACTGAGTCCAGCTGAGGTCGGAGTGATTCAGGCCAAGGTTGTCGAAAGCCCGTCGGATGTGGACTTCACCGATGTTCTGCAGGGTGTTCACCGCGATATTGGCGCCTTCGAGGTCCTCCGGCTCCTCGAAACCGCTGTCGGGGAGTACGAGCAGGCCGTGGTCGTCTTCTTCAAACTCCCCATGCGGGGCCCAGGCGGGGTGGACCAGCTGAAGCGGCAGGCCTTCTTCGATGGCGGCCAGCTGGCTGACGGTGTTGGAGTAGCCGAACTGATACTCGTCGCTGAGCACGGCAGGGATGACGGCGGCGCCGCCGTCGGCGAAACTTATGTCGACGTCCAGCCCGTACTCCTCGAAGATGCCCTCAGATACCCCCAGGAAAAGTGGGGCACTGAGGATGCCGTTGAGGGTTCCGACGCTGACTTCGATGAGTTCACCGTCTTCACCGGGGGCGTCCTCATCGTCACCTCCGCAGGCGGCAAGGGCCAGAGCAGCGGCAGTGGCTACAGCTCCCAGCTTAAGGGAGCGGGTTGTGCGAGTGATCATTTTCTTTCCTTTTTCTTTGGGGTAAGGGGATTTCAGGCATCTGTAAGAGCCGCGGAATTCACCATTTCCCGGATGCGGCCGAAGACGTGGCCGCGCAGAGTGGCAAACTCGGGCAATGATTTGGTGGCGATCTGGTCGCGTGGGTATGGCAGCGGGATGTCGACTATTTCGTCGATCCTGCTGGGCGAACGAGAGACGATGGCCACCCGGTTGCTCAGATAGACGGATTCGTCGACATCGTGGGTAACGAATAGCACCGTGGTGCCGGTTTCTGCACGGATCCGCAGCAGGAGATCTTCAAGGTCCGCGCGGGTCTGGGCGTCCACCGAGGCGAAAGGCTCGTCCATGATGAGCACCTGGGGCCGGTAGGCGATGGCCCGGGCGATGGCTACCCGCTGCTGCATGCCTCCGGATAGCTGAAAGGGCTTCTTCTCCATAGCGTCGGCCAGGCCGACTTCTTCCAATGCGCTGGTGACACGCTTGCGGCGCTCCTGGGCTGAGATGCCGTTCTTCATCAGGGGAAGTTCTACGTTCTTGGCCACAGTGATCCACGGCATCAGGGAACGGGCATAGTCCTGGAAGACGACGGCGAACTCCCGGGGCGGACCACTGACCGGCACACCGTTAAAGGTCACGCTTCCCCCGGTGACCTCGTCGAGTCCGGCAACGCACCGCAGCAGGGTGGTCTTTCCTGCGCCGGAGGGGCCCACGATGGTGAAGAGCTCGCCTTCTTCCACGTGGAAGGACATTCCGCTGACGGCAGTGAACCCTCCTGACTTGGTCGGGTAGGTCTTCTCCATGTCGGAAACGATGAGCATTTTGTATCTCTCGGTAGATCGATTGTTGAGTGAGGGAGGATGAACGTTTTTGTGACTCGATGGATACACCACGGGAGCAATTTCCCGCATTTCAAGGTTGTATTGAAACAGTAGGACTGGTTGGTTTCGATGGATTATCGGATATGTTAAAGATAGGTTTCATGCCGAGCTGCGAACACCATCTCCGCGGTTCTTATTCGCGGTCGCGACGCGGGTCGGCCCAGCGCAGCAGCCGGCGTTCGATCAGTGAGTAGATGAAGGTCAGCAAAAATCCCAGAACCCCGAGGATCAGGATGCCGGACCACATCGTCAATATCTGAAAGGTTGCCTGGGCCTGGGTGATCACAAAGCCAAGACCTTGTTGGACTCCGACCATTTCGCTGGTCACCATGAGAATCAGGCTCAGTGGGATGGCAATCCTGATTCCCACCAGAATGCGAGGTAATACTGCAGGCAGCATGACATAGGTCTGGAACTTCCACCCAGTGATCTGAAAGGCCCGGGCAGAGGCGCTCAGGGTTTTGTCGATGCCGCGCGCCCCGTCGGCGGTACTGAGCAAGATCGGCCAGATACAGCCCAGCGCGATGAGGAAAATCTTCATCTGGTCACTGACCCCGAAGAGCATCAGAGCGAACGGGATCAGTGCCGTGGCCGGAATGGCGCGGGCGAACTCTAAGGTTGGCGAGACAGCCTGTTCCACAATGGCCAGTTGGCCAATGATGAGTCCGATGACCACTCCCAGGATGATGGCTAAGAAGAGTCCACCACTGAGAGTGCGGAGGCTGGCCAGGATATTGTTCACGCCCTCCGGAGTGGTCCAGTACTCCCAGGCGCGTTCGAGGATGACCTCCAAGGATGGGAAATAGGGGTTGTCACTCTCTCGGGAGATGAGGAACCAAGCGGCAACGGCAGTTGCAGCTCCGAGCGTCCCGAGGATCAGTCGGCCTTTTCTGGTCTTTGCGGCCGCGTTGAGCTTGGCTGTGGCGGTGAGGGTACTCATCACTTTCCTCCGCTTCCGTGGATGCTGGCCACCCGGGCTTCTACCTGACGGACTAGCCCGTTGAGCACGATGCCGGCGATGCCGCTCAGGGCGATGTAGGCGTACATCCGTGCAGGGTTGCCCGCGCTGCGGGACATGGTGATCTCATAGCCGAGTCCGGGCATCTGGATGATGATCTCCGCGGTGACAATGAGAATCAGGGTGGTGGAGGTGGCGAGCCGAATGGAGGTGACCAGGTAGGGCATCATGCTGGGCAGCTGTATGTACCGAATGCGCTGCCAGAGGGTGAAGTTATAGGATCTGGCGGTCTCCAGAGCCACCGGGTGGGCTGAGCGCACCCCAATGATGGCGGGGATGAGCACCTGCCAGAAGGCGGCAAAGACTGCAAGGAACAGCGCGGAGTCGGATCCGGTGCCTATAGTGAGCACCACTAGGGGGATCAGCGCCACAGAAGGCACCGGCCGCAGGAATTCGATGGTCGGACGCAGGAAGGCCTCCAACGGGACAATGAGCCCGAGCAGAATACCGACGGCGGTGCCAAGCACCACAGAGATGACCAGGGCTTGGATCCAAGTGGTCAGGGTGCCGAAGAGCGCATCCGGCAGGGCCGGGCTGCTGAACTCGTCGATGAAAGCCATAAATATTTTGCTGGCAGGGGGGAAGTAGTTCGAGGGCAACACATCGGTGCGGGTGAGCAGTTCCTGCAAGCCGATGAGGAATACGATGAACGCGGCAGGCAGTATAAAACGGCGCCCAACGGTAGCGGCCGCGCCGTGGCGACGTTTGGGTGCGGTAGGGGCAACAACGGCTGTCATGCTTCGAACTCCATGTACCGGTCTATCTGGAGATTGCTTCCTGCGCTGCGGTACTCATCCCGGGTCTTCTCCCAGCTGAAGTGCAGCCGGGAATACTCGACCATGGTGTGGGCCTCGTGCATCCGTTGGGCCTCGAACGCTTTCAGGGCTTCGGGGACACTGTCGTGGGCATCGAGCTGCTCAGCAAGGACTTGACCGTCAATGAGTGCCTGGTTGGCCCCCTGGGCCATACCGGGGTACATCGGGTGGGCGGAGTCCCCGAGAAGAATCACACGCCCGTCGGCCCAGCTGTTCAGATGGTTCTTGTAGTGGGCAAGCTCCCGGCCGATGATGGTCTCGGGTTCGCTGACGTCGATGATGGTCGGCACCGGGGTTTCGGCCCAGGTGCTGTAGACGCTGTAGAACTCATCGAAGGTGGAGAGCCCGCCGAGGCTGCCATACCAGTAAGCGTGGGTGGCGTCGATGGGAATCCACCCAAAGTGCCCGTTGGGTCCGTAGACATCGGCTTGGACATCTGGGGGGACGTCGGCCTTGGCGGTTTCGAAGACCCCGCGCCAGCGGGTGATCCCGTCCTCGGTGAATTCAGGGACTCCGCCGAGCATGTGGTTACGGATCTTGGAACCGACACCGTCGGCACCCAGCAGCAGATCGCCGGTGGCCGAGCCGCCATTGGCAAAGTACACCGTGACGGAGTCCTCGTTCTGCTCATAGGATTCCACAGCAGTGTTGAAGCGGATTTCTTCGTAGCCGAGGGCCTCGGCGAGCATGGTGTTGAGGCGGCGGCGGCGCGCTCCTGTGATAGGGGCACCCAGTTGCTCGGACCAGTCGCTGACATCGATGTCTGAGGTCATAGTGCCATCACTGTCCAGGGCCCACCAGCGGTTCATGGCTGCGGCGAAGGAGAGGAACTCCTCGCCCAGACCCAGGCCTTTCAAGACCCGGACACCGTTGGGCCAGATGTTGAGGCCGACCCCGGCAGTGCGCAGTTCGGAGTCCTTCTCGAATAGCTTGACCTCCCAACCATGCTTTCTCAGGTGCAGGGCGGAGGAAAGGCCGGCGACGCCGCCTCCACATATCAGTGCTGAGCGCATCAGAGGGCCCCTTCTTTGACCGGAGTGGCCGCGCCGGAGAGCCGCTCAATGGCTTTAATAAGGGCACTATGGTCTTCTCCGCCGTCGCCGGCTGAGCGCAATGCCTGGACGAGTTGGGTGATGATCCCGGTGAGCGGTACAGCGATTTTGGCGTGCTCGGCTGCGGCCAGGGCGATCCTCAGGTCCTTGTAATGCAGGTCAAGCCGGAACCCAGGGGCGAAGTCGCGCTCGAGCATCTTCGGCGCTTTGACCTCCAGTACACGGCTTGCGGCTAGCCCACCGTTGAGCACCCCGAGGGCAGAATCGATGTCCACCTCCGTGCGTTGCAGCAAGGACAGGGCCTCTCCGACTATGGCGATGTTTCCAGCCACCAGCATCTGGTTGGCGGCTTTGACGAGCTGACCGGAGCCGACGGGCCCCACATGGGCCATCGCGCCGGCAAAGGCGTTGAGCACCTCCTCGGCCCGTGTGACGGCCTCAACCTCACCGCCCATCATGATGGCCAGCTTCCCTGAGACCGCACCGATCTCTCCGCCGCTGACCGGGGCGTCAACGAACTGTATTCCAGTCGCAGCCAGCTGCCCCCCGATGGCGGCAGCGGCCTCCGGGGAGATCGTGCTGCAGTCGATGAGCAGAGAGCCCGGCTTCAGCGTGGAGATCAGCCCGCCGTCCTCGAAGAGGACGGCTTCGACGTCAGGGGAATCCGGCAGCATGGTGATCACGACGTCGGAGACCTGCCCGACCTCGCCAGTGCTTGCCGCTCCGGTGGCACCTTTGGCGATGAGCTCCTGCGCTTTGGCGCTGGTGCGGTTGTACACAATCAGCTCGTGCCCGGCGTCCACCAAGTGTCCGGCCATGGGCTTGCCCATAACGCCGAGTCCGATAAATCCGACCTTCATCATCTCTTACTCCTTGGGGGTCGTGATGGTCTGGTGCGCGGACGCTTAGTAGCCGCGAGTGGGGTCAACGACGTTGCGGAGTTCCTTGCCTGCCACGAGCCGCTGGAGGTTGTCTACGAAGATGTCGACCTGCCGGTCGCCCAGCAGTTGGGAGGCGTGGGAGTCGTGAGGGAAGACCTGGGCTCCGGGGGCCTCCCAGAGCGGGTCGTCGGCGGGCAGCGGCTCGGTGATGTGGCAGTCGATGAGCGCGCCGCTGAGATGTCCGCCGTACAGCGCGTTGACCAGGGCCTCAGAGTCATGGACAGCACCACGGGAAACATTGGCCACCCAGCCGCTGGGTTTCATGGCGGCCAGCGCATCGGCGTCGACCAGCCCGTTGGTTTCTGGGGTCAGCGGGCAGGCGATGATGAGGTAGTCGGAGACGGCGAGCGCCTCGTGCAGCTGACTGGTGGTGCGGATCTCATCGAAACCGTCCACCTGGTTGCCGCGTCGGTTGATGCCAATGGTCCTGATGCCCAGGGCCTGTGCGATCCGGGCGGTGGCGGTGCCGATGTTTCCGGTGCCGAGCACGGACATCACGGAGCCGTCGAGTTCGCGGGCGGGCAGTTCCTGCCATTCCTTGGCTTCCTGGTGCGCCCAGCGCTGGCGCAGCATCTTAGCCTCGGCGAGGATTCCGGCCATCACCGTTTCGGCGATGGCGTGGGCGGCGACTCCCCCAGCATTGGCCAGGACCACGCCCTGGGGCATGATGTCGACCAGATGCTCGGCCCCGGCGCTCATGGACTGCAGCAGTTTCAGGTCCGGGTTGAAAAGTTGCTGCAGCCCGGGCATCTTCAAGATTCCCTGTTCGCCTTCGATGCCTTTTTTGGAGCCGCTGGTCTCGACCATAATGGCGTGCGGGGGCCGTTCGGGGCCTTTTCCGGCGTGCAGCTGGGACACCGGGATGTGCTCGAGCCAGACGTCCTCGGCCACGGCGGTGATGCGCTGCTTCTGCTGCTCGGTGAGCCAGATGCCTTCATCGGTGTCCGGGGCGCCTTGGACGGCTTTGGGGAGTCCGGCGACAACAACGTTGAGTGACATGCGGGTGGGCTCCTCAGGGTGTAGTGGTCAGTCAGATGGTCGTGGCGGTCATCAGGTTCTGCAGGCAGGCTTCGACTTGACGGTTCTCCTGCTGGCGGATGCCAGGTCGGCCGGCGATATGGCCCAGTGGGGAGTCAAGTTTGCGCAGCTGCCCGGCGGTGAGGTGGGCAGCCTCGGCCTGATTCTCCCGCAGGGTGAAATAGGTGTCAGTGGTCGAGGGCATCAGCACTGTGGGTGCCTGGATGCTGCTCAGGGCGGGGCCGAGCCCGCCGCGGCCGGCGCCGAGATCGGCGGCGCGCCACATCCGGAGGCTGGCCATGAGGTCATGGGCGTTGTGCTCCTGGTGCGCCTGCCCCCAGGAAGCGAGGACGTCGGCGAGATCCTGGTATCCCAGTTCACGGTAGATTCCGGTGGCGTAGAACTCCTCGGAGTAGGCCCAGCCTGCGTAGATCCGGCCGAAAGCATCGAGTCCGGCCTCCGGGGCAGCTCCGTGTGGGCCGGTGGCGTACCGGGGGTCGGCTTGCAGGGCTGCGGCGAGCCCGTCGAGGAACACCTGGTTGGTCTCGGCGCAACGGGCGGCGGTGCAGCTGGCGAAGACCGCGGCCACGGCTTCGGGGTAGCGGATGGCAAACTCCAGGGACTGCATGCCCCCGAGGGACCATCCGGCGGCCAGGCGCAGCCGCTGTACTCCGTGGCCCTCCAGCAACTGCTTGGTGGCCCGGACGGTATCGGCGATCCCCACCTCAGGGAACTCCCCTGTCACCGGGGTGTTCGACGGCGAACTGGAGACCCCGTTGCCGAAGTGGTTGACCGCCAAGATGCAGTGCAGACCGGGGTCCAGGATCCGCCCGGGGCCGAACCAGGGGGAGTAGCTGAGGTCGGTGCCGGTGTAGTAGCTGAAGAGCACCACGCAGTTGTCCCGGGCGGGGCTGAGCTGGCCGTAGACCCGGTAACGCAACCGGGCCTCGGGCAGCCGCTGGCCGGAGACCAGACCGAAGTCCTCGAGCAGGAGCGTCTCCAGCTCGGGGACCCCGGGACGGGACTGCGGGTGGCTCATATTCAGTCTCCTGATCGGCGTTGAGGTGCGTGCTGGCGGTGTGGTTCTGGTTCAGTAGAACTTCAGATAACGGTCGCGTTCCCAGTCGGTGACAGCCGTCTGGTAGGACTCCCACTCGCTGCGCTTGTACTCGATAAAGGCCTTCCAGAAGTCCTTGCCGCAGATCTCCCGGGTGAAGGGGTCGTCTTCGAAAGCGTCGATAGCGTCACCGAGAGTGCGCGGCAACAGGCTCAGGCCGCGCCTGTCATAGTCGGCGGGGTCCACTTCATAGAGGTTCTCAGTGTGAAAATGCTGCAGCTCGGCCTTTTCCCGGATTCCTTCCAGCCCGGCAGCCAGCAGCAGTGCGGCAGCCAGGTGGGGGTTTGCAGCGGAGTCCACCGCACGGCATTCCACCCGTCCTCCGCCGAGTGGAATGCGCAGCATATTGGTGCGGTTGTTATTGCCGCAGCTGGCAAAGATCGGAGCCCAGGTGGAGCCGGACATACTCCCCTGACGGACCAGTCGCTTGTAACTGTTGACCGTGGGGGCAATGACTGCGCAGATGGCAGCAGCGTGACGGAGGATCCCGGCAGCAAAGTGATAGCCGAGTTCACTAAGGCCCGCGTGGCGGGGGTCATCGTCTGAGTCGAAGAGGTTGAGTCCGGATTCCAGGTCCGCCAAAGACATGTTGAAGTGGGCGCCAGAGCCGGTACGATCTGCGAATGGCTTAGGCATGAAGGTGGCGTAGGCACCGTGCTTCCGGGCCACTTCGCTGGCCATGGTACGGAAGATGACCACCCGGTCGGCCATGGTCATGCCGTCGGCATAGGCAAAGTCGATCTCGAACTGGCTTTGAGCGTCCTCATGGTCGAAGGAGTAGACGTCCCAGCCGAGGGTGTTCATGTGGTCGACCAGTTCCTGGAGCCAGCCGAAATTGTCCATGAGAGCCGGCACGGTATAGCAGGGCTTGTCCAAGGTGTCCCTGTCACTGACATTGTCCATGCCGGTCTCGCCGTCTTTCAGGACAAAGAACTCGGTCTCCACCCCGAGGTTGAAGGTGAAGCCTAGTTCGGCGGCAGCCTTAATCTGGCGGCCGAGAATATTGCGAGTGGAGGCCTCAAATTCCTCTCCAGCCACGTAGAGATTGGAGAGGAAGAGAGCGACGTCGTCGCGGTAAGGAAGGACCACACCACGCTCCAGATCGGGGCGTGCGGAGAGTTCCTCGTCACTGACATCCTGCGGGAGGCCGTCTAAGGCTGCGCCGGTGAAGAGTTCGGAACCATTCGCCATCTGCACGAAGTGATCAATGGGCACCGTCTTTCCCTTGAGGTTCCCATGGAGGTCGGTGTAGCCGGCGATGGCGAAGCGTACCCCTTGCTCCTTGAGCTGGCGCTCCAGCAGCTCAGCTTTCGAGTCTTCTGATGTCACCTTTTTCCTTCCATGATTAGTTTCTACTATGTATCGAAACCTTAGGATGTCGATATTTCTGACTCTTAACCAAGGTGTTACAGCAAGATTTCATAAGGTATAGAATGTTTATCCTTCACGATCTCGTGCGCCATGCGTTCATGCTCACCTTCTCTTCCGGGGGAACCCGGCCAGGTGTATCGCAAGGGGCAATCGCCGGGCAGCTGTCCCTGACTCGTCAGTCTTGAGGATGGTGCGCCAAGATAAGCCCTGGGGGTGACGTTTCAGACACGTTCATCCGGAAGACTTATCCGCATGATCGAGACACTGACTGCACTCAACGAATCTGCACAGACCATAGCTCTGGCCGGCGGCGCCGAGACGGATCCCACGGAAATCGTCTTTCCGGAGGACTCCTTCTGGGGCCGGCTGCGCAGCTGGACCGAATCCCTTCCCGAAGCCCTGCAGTGGCTGGGCATCATCGCCATCTCCGCCATTCCCTTTGTGGAGTCGTTCTTCGGGGCTTTCATCGGCATCATCGCCGGGATGCCGCTCTGGGCCGCCCTGGCCGCCGCAGTGGTCGGCAATATGCTGGCCCTGGCCATTGTGGTCTACGGGGCACACTGGATCCGCACCGCGGTGCTGAAACGGCAGAAGCCCAAGGAGATGAGCGAGGGCCAGCGCAAACGCCGGGAGAAGGCCAAGCGGCTCTTCGACAAATTCGGCATCCCCGGGGTCTCCCTGTTGGGCCCGCTGGCGCTGCCCAGTCAGATCACCGCACCGCTGATGGTCAGCTTCGGCGCCAATCGGCACCTGGTGATGCTCTGGATGTTCGTCTCTGTAGTGGTCTGGGGCGCCGGCTTTGCCCTCCTCGGTATCGGATTCCTCAACCTGATCAGCGGTTAGTGGGGGAGTGCGACGCACGCACAGGCCGCAAACACCTCAGAAGATCTCAAGCAAGCTTGGGTCTTCACTCGGTTGAATCGGGCCATCGCGGCTAAGAAGGGTAGCGCTGGAGTTCGCGGGAGCCCTGGGTGAGGTTGCGCAGGTCGGCGTCGTCGTCAAAATTGGAGCCTATGGCGCCGGCCACCGTCCCCATGGAGGCTGAAAGCCAGGCGATATCGGCATAGTTGGCAAAACTGGCCTCCTCTCCGATGGTCTCAGTCATGAACTCAGGGTCGATCAGCAGCAGCCCGGCACCGAGGATCGCCGTGAACAGGCCCAGGTAGAGCAGCCCCACGCTGACGGCCAGACTGGTCAGAGTGGAGGCGTTGTACATGAAAGCCTCACGCTTGCCGCCCACCGTATGAGAACGGTCCCAGAGCCGGTTGGAGACAATCAGCCACAGCACCAGTACGACGACGGCAGCCACCGTCACTGCCCCCAGCCGCCAGGACGGCAGAAACGTGGCCATCTCCCAGATGGTGGTGAAGAAAATGCCGAACGCCCCGGTGGCCGCAGCCGCGGAGAACATCTTGGAGAGTTTGCGTAGCGAGCGCAGCGGCTCATTGGCCGCGACCATGCCCAGGGTCATCCACAGCCGCCCCGGGAAGGGCTCACGCGGTGTGATGTAGACCGTCTCGCGGCCCTGCTGGTCCATGACCCGGGAGCCGAAGCCTCCCTGCACCCGGCCGATCAGGTTCTGCCCCTGGGCTGCTGCCTTCTCCGGCGGGTGCTCGGCTTCCTCAACTGAATCGTGGGTCAGCGCCTTGACCGCGCGCGCCAGTTCCCGGCACAGTGAGCGATGGATGGCCGCCGGTCCCAGAGACGGCAGGGAGATCACCCCCAGCCGGTCAGCAAAGTGCAGCTCCAAAGTCTTAGGCCGGCGCTTTGCCATCCGAGGGATCTCAGTGACGATGATGGTCAGCTCCGCCTCATCCTTCTGGGCCCAGGCCAGGGCTTCATCCAAATCCAGGGTGGCATCGCTGCGCAGCGGGATCAGCGCCTCATGATGGGTGATCGAAGCACCCTGCGCCCAGCTCTGGTCAGGATGTCCCAGGATTCGTCGTAGGAACATGGAGGTCCGCCCCGGATCCGAGTAGATCGCGATGCTGAGGCCCTCAGTGTCAGACATGTCCTCCACTGTAGGTATCCGGACTATGAGAAACCTGAAGTCAGGGGTGCTACAGATCTCAGCCCTGAAGCTGCTGGAGCACCAAGGGCTTGACCTTGGTGCCATAGAGTTCGATGGCCTCCATCATGTGCTCATGAGCCAGAGAGCCGTTCCCGTACTTGAGGCCGAAGCGGCTGATGTCGAGCTGGTTCTTGGTCTTGACGATCTTGGCCGCCACGGTCTGCGGAGAGCCCACGAACAGCGCGCCGTGAGTGATCTCCTGCTGGAACTGCTCGAAGCTGGGGACCCCGCTGCCCCAGCCGCGCTCGGCACCGATCTTGGCCATAGACTCCGCCCAGGAGGGATAGAAGACCTCCTGGGCGCGCTCATCAGTCTCAGCCACGAATCCGTGCGAGTGGCTGGCCACACGCAGATTCTCAGGCTGGCCGAACTCAGCCAGGGCACGCCGGTAGAGCTCTACGAAAGGTGCGAACCGCCCCGGGGCCCCACCGATGATCGCCAACTCCAGGCCCACTCCATGCCGGGCCGCACGGACCACGGAGTTGGGAGTGCCGCCCACCGCAATCCAGGTGGGCAGCCCGTACTCATGGTCAGTCTTGGGAAAGATCTCCTGATCCTTCAACCCCGCACGGGTCTGTCCCTCCCAGGTGATCTTTTCCTCACTGCGCAGCTTGACGAACAGGTCCACCTTCTCCTCAAAGAGCTGCTCGTAGTCAGACAGGTCGTAGCCGAACAGGGGATAGGACTCGATGAAGCTGCCCCGGCCCAGGCTGACCTCGGCGCGCCCGCCGGTGAGCCCATCGATGGTGGCGAAGCGCTGGTAGACCCGTACCGGATCATCGGAGCTGAGCACAGTGACCGCTGAGATGAGCTTGATCCGGTTAGTGGCCGCCCCCACTGCGGCCAGCACCACATCTGGCGCTGAGACAGCATAGTCAGGCCGGTGGTGCTCACCGATGCCGACCACGTCGATTCCCACCTGGTCAGCCAGAGTGGCTTCGGCCAGCACATTGCGCAGCACCTCGGGCTGGGAGAGCTCCCGTTCTCCATCCGGGGTCTTGGTGACATCGCCGAAGGTGTGGATACCGAACTCGAAACTCTCGCTGTACCGCTCTGTGCTGATGCTCATGGATGGGGCTCTCCTGCTGCCGGCGACTTTTCAGCAGTACCAACGGTGACGGCGTCGTCATCATTCCTTCAAATTTGTAGGTTCTCTCCGTAGTTGTAGCTCTACCACTGCTGGCAGAAGATCTTCTCCTGGTCGGATCCCTCTCTACTTGGGACCCCTCTCCATCTCTGTCCCATCACCACAAGGGGTCGGCCGCTCTGATGAGCTGGCCTGTGAAAGACTGACGCCAGCGCGAGAAAGCGCAAAGCCCCACGCTCAGCCGACTCCCAGGAGACAGCGATGCCTCCTCGTAATCAGTTTGCCGTGGTGAACGGCGGCCACTCCAATGCCGCCGAGGCAGCCGCATGGTTCGGATGGCGCCGTATGTGGCCGCTGGCGGGCCTTTCAGCCGCTGTGGTGATACTGGCAGCATCGGGAATATTGCCACAGTGGCCAGGCATGGTGCACTTGGTAGCCCTGCCACCCCTGGATCTCTTCACGGACTTGCGGCTCATCATTGCCTATGCCCCCTCATGGCCAGTGGCGGCAGGTGCGCTGGGCTTGGCCCTGATGGTGCGTATCAGCCTATTGGCCTACCTGGTAGGTGGGCTCACATGGGTCAATCTTGGCCGGGCCGCGCGGTTGTACGGGGTGCTCAGCATCCCCACCACCATCGCCGCGGTCGTGGTGACGGCTGCCTCTACTCTGCCGAATTCGCGGCTTTTCTGGATAGGAATCGGCGTGCTGGCCGTTACTGCGGTTCTCGGTTCTGCCCTGGCCTGGCCGCGCCGCCTGCGTATTCGCTCCGCCTTCAGGCAGAACTGGCGAGACGGTCTGCGGCTGGAGATTGTGCTGAGTTATTTCGTCGTCGTGGTGGGTATCAGTGCCCTGGCCCAGAGTGCTGATTTTTTGACCCTCTGGCTCGTTCCGGTCTCTGCGACGGCTGCTGCTCTGGCGCTGTGGGGGCTGAGCCGGCCGCCGGTGTCTCGCCCCGGGGTGCTGCTTGCCACAGTCGCGGCGGTGGTAGTGGTGGGAGCTGCGGCGCTGATGTGGCCGCGGTGGAGCGAGGAAGGAGCCCAAGAGCCCCCGCCACGTGCAGGATCTCTCATGATCATGGGCGGCATCGTCAGCTCTTCAGGCGGTGGGACCATCGTGGAGATCCGACCGGAGAGGTTGGGCTATTCCTGTGCGCAGGTGTACTACTTCTCCTACGCCGGGGCCGGAGACGGGCAACCCCAGGGAAACGCGGTCTGCCCGATCACCACGGGGGCGCCTTATGAGTCAGAACATACCCAGCAGCCCCTGGACAATCAGGTGGCTTCCTTTGCCGCGCAGACCGAAGACCTACCGCGACCCTTGGTGGTGGCAGGGCATTCCCACGCCATTTGGGTGGCTTGGGAAGCGCTTGCGGCAGGCAAAGCAGATATTGATGTCCTGGTGATGGTCGGATCTTTGCCGGACAGCCCCACCGGTTACCCGCCCCCGGGGGAGAACGGCACGGGCCGGGTGCTGGCGGACCTGCTGCGGCTGGCCGTACCCTTGGGAGAACTCGCAGATTTTGAATTCGACCCGGTGTCTCCAGCGGCGCTGGAGCTGCAGGCCACGCCGAACTCCACGCGAGAGATCCTCGAGCAACAGCTGCCCGCGGAGGTGCAGACCCTCAGTGTGATGACAGCCGGGGATCTTGCCCTGATGCCTGGCGGGTGGGAGCTCAACGTCGACCGGAACGTCTGCCCTGTCCGTTCCGCGCACCCCAATCTGCCGCTTTCTGATGCCTTCACCGAAGAGTTCATCCGGTTCCTCGAGGGGCAGCCCGGACGAGATTGTCCGATCTGGCGCGACTGGGGTGCGGTCCTCGCGCTGCCATTCGGCGCTCCACCCACCTGAGCTCGCACCGGCACGGGCAGCCTCAGTTTGAATGAATCTGGTCCGGCTGAGGAATAACGACGCCGGCTGCAAAGTTGAGTACGATTGACTCAAGTTTTCTTCTACATGCTGAGTGAACGGAAAGGGGCCGCGAAGGCCATGGACATCAAGCTCACCACCAAGTCTCAAGAGGCTGTCAGTGCGGCTGCTATGAACGCCAACACTGCCGGGAATCCGCAGATTGAGCCCGCGCATATCCTCAAGGCGCTCATGGACACCCGTGAATCAGTGGCCGTGGCCGCCCTGAAAGCTGCCGGGGCAGAGCCTGAGGCCGTCTCCACCCGCGCTTCCGCGGCCATCAAGGATCTTCCCAGCTCATCCGGGTCCTCAGTGGCCAACGCCCAGTTCTCCCGCAACGGGCTGACGGTGATGAGGAACGCCCAGTCTGAGGCCGAACGGATGGGCGACGAATACGTCTCCACTGAGCACCTGCTGCTGGGCATCGCTGCGATCAGCGATCCCGCCGCCGCTGCGCTGACTGACCACGGCGCTGATGTCAAGGCCTTGCGAGCCGCGGTGGAGTCAGTCCGTCAGGGCCGCAAGGTCACCAACCCGGACCCCGAGGGCACCTTTGAAGCCCTGGCCAAGTTCGGCACCGATCTCACCGAGCTTGCCAAAGAGGGCAAGCTGGATCCGGTGATCGGCCGAGATGCTGAAATCCGCCGTGTGGTGCAGGTGCTCTCCCGGCGCACCAAGAACAACCCGGTGCTCATCGGTGAGCCCGGTGTGGGCAAGACCGCCGTGGTGGAGGGGCTGGCCCAGCGGATCGAGGCCGGGGATGTGCCCAATGCGCTGAAGAACAAGCGGCTGATCTCCCTGGACCTAGGGGCGATGGTGGCCGGCTCCAAGTACCGCGGTGAGTTCGAGGAGCGGCTGAAGGCCGTACTCGATGAGATCAAAGCCTCTGAGGGCGAGATCATCAGCTTCATCGATGAGGTGCACACCGTAGTCGGTGCCGGCGGATCCTCCGACGGGTCCATGGATGCCGGAAACATGCTCAAGCCCATGCTGGCTCGCGGCGAGCTGCGGTTGATCGGTGCCACCACACTGGATGAGTACCGCGAGAACATCGAGACCGATGCCGCTCTGGAGCGCCGCTTCCAGCAGGTCTACGTGGGTGAGCCCTCCGTGGAGGACACCGTAGCGATTCTGCGCGGCATCAAGGAGAAGTATCAGGCTCATCATGGCGTGGAGATCTCCGATGCCGCTCTGGTAGCCGCCGCCGAGCTCTCCGACCGCTACATCACCGGGCGGCAGCTGCCGGATAAGGCCATCGACCTCGTCGATGAGGCCGCCTCTCGGCTGAAGATGGAGATCGACTCCGATCCGGTGGAGATCGACGAGCTGCGCCGGGCAGTGGACCGGCTTCAGGCCGAGCGGACCTGGCTGGCTCAAGAGACTGACCCCGCCTCCAAGGAACGCTTGGCAGCCCTGGATGAGGAGCTGGCCAATAAGCGCGAGGAGCTTGACGAGCTCAACGCCCGTTGGGAGCGCGAGCAGGGTGCCCACAACCGTGCCGCCGAGCTGCACCGCAAGCTCGATGAGCTGAAGTCTGCCGCCGAACGGGCTGAGCGTGAAGGTGACTTTGCCGAGGTCGGCCGGCTGCGCTACGGCGAGATCCCGCAGGCCGAACAGGCTCTGGCCGAGGCTGAGGCACAGGAGGCTGGCGCTGACCAGGAAGATCGCATGGTCTCCGAGAAGGTGGACGCCGACGCCATCGCTGAGGTCATCTCAGCCTGGACCGGCATCCCCACTGGCCGCCTGATGCAGGGCGAGACTGAGAAGCTGCTGGCCATGGAGGAACTCATCGGCTCCCGGCTGATCGGCCAGACCAAGGCCGTCACCGCAGTCTCCGACGCCGTCCGCCGCGCTCGGACGGGGGTGGCCGATCCCGACCGGCCCACCGGGTCCTTCCTGTTCCTGGGGCCCACCGGTGTGGGCAAGACCGAGCTGGCCAAGGCACTGGCCGAGTTCCTCTTCGACGATGAGCGCTCGATGATCCGCATCGACATGTCCGAGTACTCCGAGAAGCACTCAGTGGCCCGGCTGGTCGGCGCCCCGCCCGGCTATGTGGGCCATGAGGAGGGCGGCCAGCTCACCGAGGCAGTACGACGGCGCCCCTATTCCGTGGTGCTGCTCGACGAGGTGGAGAAGGCCCACCCGGAAGTCTTCGACATCCTGCTCCAGGTGCTCGACGACGGCCGGCTCACCGATGGGCAGGGCCGCACGGTGGACTTCCGCAATGTGGTGCTGATCCTCACCTCTAACCTGGGCAGCCAGTTCCTGGTGGACCAGGAGAAGGATGACCGGGCCAAGCGCGAGGCAGTCATGGGTGTGGTCAACGCCAGTTTCAAGCCTGAGTTCCTCAACCGGCTGGATGACATCGTAATGTTTGACCCGCTGTCCATGGACCAGCTGACCTCCATCGTGGACCTGCAGATCCGCGCCCTGGCCGAGCGGCTCTCCGGGCGTCGGCTGACCCTGGAGGTCACCGAGGCCGCCAAGGAATGGCTGGCGCTGACCGGCTACGACCCCGCCTACGGCGCCCGGCCGCTGCGCCGGCTGGTGCAGCGCGAGATCGGCGACCAGCTGGCCAAGGAACTGCTTGCCGGAGAGATCACCGACGGCGACGCCGTACAGGTGGACCATGAGAAGCTCTCCCTCGATGAGGATGCCGTGCACGGCCTGACCGTGCAGAAGCGTTGATGTTGAGCGGGCTGGATGCTCCTTCGCCAGAACCCTCCCGCCCGCGCTCGTTTCCGGCTTCGCCGGAAGACTCACACAGTGGTGCCTGAACTCGCAGGCCCGCGCGTATCTTCGATTCGGGTGGGCCCCTCAGGGAGAGTCCTTCCGGGTTTCGGCTACGACCCAGTCCGCTTAGTCCTCATCCTCGTCGTCCTGTTCGTCGACGATCTCTACCTCGTCCGCATCCTCGGGATCATCGCCTGAGGTGTCCAGGAAGTCCCCGCGGAGGCTGCCGCCATCAGTACGGATGAGGAAACAGGAGACGAGCCGGTCGTCGTCGTTGTTCCAGGTGGACTCGGTGGGGTACCAGATTTCGCGCTGCAGCTCAGCACCCAGCGATTCGATGGCAGAGCTGCTCAGCTCGATCTCCTCACAGCGCAGATTGGCGTTGTGGGAGACCACGTCGTCACCGGGGTAGGCGCCGTCGGTGACTTCGTCCTCAAGCTCATCCTGCAGCAGCACCTGGACGTCGTAGCTGCGCTCGCAGTCCATCACATCGGCAGCAGTGTCCTCGTCGATGTACCCGGAGAGGCACCAGCCGGCCTCCCAGTCCTCCGGCGGCACCCCGCGGGCATGCACGCCGTCGGCCGGGTCCTCCACCCAGGTCCACTCGATAGGCTCCTCTTCCTCTTCGCGGCCCAGGAACCACCAGAGCAGAATTACTGTGATGACCACCACAAGAATTCCGAGGATCAGGAAGGGGATTGCGTTCAGCCGGAACCCGGTGTCCCCGGCAGCTTCGCGGCGAGCCCGCCGTGACAAGGGCTGTTGCGAACCCTGGCTGGCCTGCGGTGACTCGCTCATTGCCGTATGGACCTCCCCGTTCAGTGCGACGCTTAGGTGGGCTTCATGTTAACCTAGAGAGCACCAACCACTTCATCCAAGAGTCAAGCCCGCGATGAATGTTCATCACGAGGCTATTTCGAGACGACGTTAAGGGGGTCCCGCTCATGGGGCGTGGCCGTCAGAAGGCGAAAGCGACGAAGCAGGCGCGGGAGATCAAGTACTACACCCCGAACACTGATCTGTCCGCATTGGAGCGCGAGCTCGCCGCTGCCCGGGGAGAGAACCCCGATTCCGACAATAATGCCGACCAGGACCACGATGACTGGCACCAAGACGCTGATGAGGACTGAGTCAGCGGTGGGTGCTCTCCACTGGCTCAGGCAGCGCGGTGAGGCACGAGCGTAGTAATGTGCCGACTTCAGGGCGTGAAAGTCGCGGGAATGCGGCCGAGACCGGCAGCGACTCCCTGACCTTGCCCGCACGGATCGAAGATCCGCACGGGTCCCAGACGTCAGGGACCCTGGGTGACGCCGGCGGGACGAGTGCTGAACGGGCCCATCAGGCGGCGCTGCGGTCGATCGCGCGCACCGTTGAAGAGACTGCACCGCCGCAGGATGCCGAGGCTGCGTGTGCCGGTATCCTTCAGCTGCTGCGGGCCGGCAATGTGCTGTGCCTGACCGGGGCCGGCATCTCCACCGACTCCGGCATCCCTGATTACCGTGGTCCGGCAGGATCACTGACCAAGCACCGGCCGATGACCTACCAGGAGTTCAAGTACGACGCCGCGGCCCGCCGCCGTTACTGGGCGCGCTCCTTTGTCGGCTGGCGGCACCTGGAGGCGGCCGAGCCGAACCGGGGTCACGAGATTCTGGCTGATTGGCAGCAGGCGGGGATTCTCAGTGGACTCATCACCCAGAACGTCGATGGTCTCCATAGGGCAGCCGGGTCTGACCCCGTGGTGGCTCTACATGGCGACCTGTCCGAGGTGGTGTGCCTGACCTGCGGGAATACCGAGCATCGGCGCAGCCTGGACGCTCGGCTGGAGGAAGCGAACCCCGGCTACGCAGAGGCCGCTGCGGTGGCGTCTTTAGGTGCGAAGGCCGGCAACGCCTTGCCGGCCGAGAGGCGAGCGGGGCAGGCGCACGCCGCCGGGACCAGCACTGAGAATGTCAACCCGGACGGCGATGTCACTTTGGATGACTCCTGGGTGCAGCGCTTCACTCTGGTCACCTGCTTGGTGTGCGGAGCCGATACCCTCAAGCCCGACGTCGTCTACTTCGGCGAGAACGTGCCGGCAGAGCGGAAGGCAGCGGTGGCAGAACTGGCTGAAGCGGCGTCGTCCCTGCTGGTGGTGGGCTCCTCCATGGCAGTGATGAGCGGCTACTCGATCGCACTGAAGATGGTGCGGGCAGCCAAGCCGGTGGCGGTGATCAACGGCGGGCCCTCCCGGGTGGATGCCAAGGCAGATTGGCGCTGGCGCACCCGGATCACCCTGGCGCTGGAGGACCTGCATGAGCAGATTCACCCGACCGTTGTTTCATCTTCTGCCTGAATCGCGGGGTCAGTGAAACAAGGGCTGGGTATAACGAACAGAGGATATGCATGCCCGGGCTATTTCAAACTATACCGTACGTAAGGTACAGTTTGGGCTGTGAGTCAGCTTAAGCATCAGATGCGCAGACTGCGCGGACGCCGCAGGGAACCTGTGTCCACTGACACCGCCCCCATCCCGCGTGCCGACCACCGCAGCGTAGGCACCCTGCGCTCCACCACGGCCCCGGACACCTCACTGACTCGATGGCAGCGCTGGACCGTGTTGGCCCTGGTCTCCTCCGGTCTGCTGCTGATCTCCCTGGACATGACCATCCTCTACACCGCCCTGCCGCGGCTGACCGCTGATCTGGGGGCCTCCTCCTCCCAGCAGCTCTGGGTGCTCAACGCCTATCCGCTGGTGATGGCCGGCCTGCTGCCCGGATCCGGAGCTCTCGGCGACCGGTTCGGGCATAAGCGCATCTTCCAGGTAGGACTGGTGATCTTCGGCATTGCCTCCCTGGCCGCCGCCTACTCACCCACCGCCAATGCGCTGATTGCAGCCCGCGCCCTGCTCGCCGTGGGGGCAGCGCTGATGCTGCCGGCCACCCTGGCGCTGATCCGGATCAGCTTTGCAATCGTCAAGGAGCGCAATGTGGCCATCGCTATCTGGGCGGCCACCTTCACCGTGGGCATGGCCCTGGGGCCCATTGTGGCTGGGCTTTTGCTGGAATGGTTCTGGTGGGGCTCGGTCTTCCTCATCAACGTGCCCCTGGTGGCCGCGGTGACTGTGCTGATGATCATCCTGGGCCCGCGCAACGCCGCTGATTCCACTCGTCGCTGGGATTTCATCTCCTCAGCCCAGGCCCTGGTGGGCATGGGTGCCTTCGTGCTGGCGATCAAGACCTGGGCGGAGGCCCCGCTGAACCTGTCGCTTGCTGCCGGGTCCACACTGATCGCGGTGGTGGTACTGACCCTGTTCACTCGCCGTCAGCTGCGCCTGGCCGAGACTGCAGAGCCGCTGGTGGACTTCGCGATGTTCCGCAACAGCGGATTCACCGGGGGAGTGATCGCTGCCGGATTGGCTACCTTCATCACCGCCGGCGTCCAGCTGGCCGTGGCCCAACGATTCCAGCTGCTGGAGGACTTCACTCCGCTGCAGGCCGGTCTGCTGGTCACCGCCGTGGCAGTCGGCTCCGCCCCCTTCGCAGTGGTGGGCGGGGCTCTATTGGACAGACTCGGACTGCTGGTGCTCATCGGCGGGGGGATGGGGATCGCCGCAGCCGGTACCCTGATCGGCCTGGCCGCTGCGCTGGCCGACTCCCTCCCCCTGCTGGTGGTGGGACTGGTGATCGGCGGGGCCGGAATGGGCTGCTCCATCTCGGTGGCCTCCACCGCGATCATGGGCAATGTGCCCCCGCACCGGGCCGGGATGGCCGCTTCCACCGAGGAGGTCTCCTACGAGATGGGCAATCTGCTGGGTGTGGCCCTGCTGGGCGCGGTGTTGACCTTCGTCTACTCCTGGACCCTGCAGGTGCCTGAGGGCGCCGAAGCCTGGGCCGGAGCATCGCCGGCCAACGCGCTGGACAGCGGGCATGTGCTGCTGGTGGAGCGTGCCGCAGCAGCTTTCCAACTGGCTTACCTCAGCGTGCTCGGTGCGCTGGCTGCGGTGATGACTCTCGGTGCCGGCGTCGTCGTCTATGTGCTGCGCAAATACACACCCGGCACTGAATCCCAGAAGTACCCGGATAACCACTGAGGCACTGTGCTGGCACCGGGGAGCTCAACACACCACCTCAGACTGGATAGGGTGTAGCGGTAATGAGAGAGTCCAAGCGGGAAGCGGCCCTGGAAGCGGCCAAACATGTGGTGCAGCGCGACGGGGTGACCGCACTGTCCTACGAGTCGGTGGCGGCAGAGGCCGGTCTCACCAAGGGTGGGCTGCTCTATCACTTCCCCACGCGGGAGGACCTGCTGCTGGCTTTGCATGAATACGTGGCCGGGCAGTGGGAGCAGCATATGCGCGACGAGGTAGCTGACGAGGTCCCTGACACCTCTGCACCGGGTCCGGATATCAGGGGCACAGCCCCACTGACTGAGGCGGCCAAGACCGTCGCCTATGTGCGCGCCTCCCAGAACCCGGACCGCGCGGAGCTGCTGCTGACCCTTGAGGCCATCTCCGATCAGGCCGCCCGGGCAGTGTGGAACGGAGTCTATGACCGCTGGGCGGCCCCGGTGCCGGAATCAGCTGAGGACCACGACGCCGTGGCACGGTTCATCGCTCGGCTGGCCGCCGACGGGCTCTGGCTCTACGAGTCCATCTCAGAGCAGCCCATGCACCCGCAGATCCGTGAGCACCTGGTGCGCGCAATCATCGCCCTGGACCGATCGGAGCAGCAGTGATCCCGCTTTTTCTGGACTGTGACCCAGGAATCGACGACGCTGTGGCTCTGGGCTACCTGGTGTGTCAACCTGATGTGGAGATTACCGGAGTGGCCGCCTCCGGGGGCAACGTACCGACTCGGCAGGTGGTCCGTAACGCGCTGGCCTGGCTGGAACTGGCCGGACGGGGTGATGTCCCCGTGCACGCTGGAGCCGAGCTGCCGCTGCGGGCCGCAGAGCAGGGCAGCACACCGGTCTACGCCGATGACACCCACGGTTCTTTGGGGACTGGCCATGCGGTCCTGCCAGGACCAACAACGACGCCGTCCACCGTCCCGGCTGCCCAAGCGTGGGTCGAGGCCGCGCGTGCTCATCCCGGGGAGCTGATCGGCGTGGTCACCGGGCCCTGCACCAACCTGGCGCTGGCACTGCAGGTGGAGCCGCAGCTGCCTGAACTGCTGCGGCGGCTGTTCATCATGGGTGGGGCCTTCAACTACCGGGGCAACACCAAACCGACCACCGAGTGGAACACCGACTTCGACCCGGAGTCCACGGCCCGGGTCTACCAGGGGTTCGGGGCTGCGCTGCAGCTGCCAGCGATCGGCCCCATTGAGGCCACTGAGGCAGTGGTGATGACCCCGCAGCGGCTGGAGCGGATCCTGACCAGTGCTGCTGACCCGCAGTGGAGAGCCTGGCTGGAGCAGATTGCTGAAGCGCTGCGTTTCTACTTCGAGTTCCACGAGTCCGACGGCCACGGCTATCTGGCCCAGATCCACGACCCTTACGTAGTGGCCGCCGCAATCGGCTGGGCCCGGCACCCTGAAGCCGGTATCCCCTGGACAGATCAGCCACGCTTTGGGCGCGGAGGCCGGCAAGGCTTTGCCGACCGGGAGGCGGGACATGTGCCCGCCGCCGGGACTAGCACTGTAGTGGTTGACGTGGAGCTGTCCGGCACGCTCACCCGCGGGGAGACGGTGGCCGACTGGCTGGGCCGCTGGGACCGGGAGCCGAACGTGGAGCTGATCCGCCGCCTGGACGCCGACAGCTTCCTGGACCATCTGGAGCAGACGCTGACTGCCGGGCCAGTTAGCGCCTACCAGCGACGGGTCATATAGGCCTTGAACGCTGCTGACAACGGCCGGTTCAGCGGCAGGTCCCACTCCCCGTGGGTCTGCACCGGATCAGCCCCCATCGTGGTCTTGAACCGGGTCAGCCCGGCCAGCGGATGCTCCGGGTCCAGGGAAGGGCTGATTCCACCCAAGTCGTACCAGGTGCAGTCAGACCGCAGGGCCTGGCGCAGCTGCTGCAGCTGGAGTCCGCGCGGGGCATAGCGTTTGCGCTCCTGGGAGCTGGAGGCCCCATAGGCGTACCAGGCTGCTTTGCCCTGCCGGATGTAAATGGCTGCTGCCAGCAGGGTGTCATTCCAATGCGCCAGATGCAGTGTGCATTCGCTGTCCGGCTGGCCCTCTAGGGCGGCGAACATGCGCTGGAAATACTCCTGAGGCCGCAGCAGGAACTCATCCCGCTGCGCGGTCTCCTCATAGAGGACCTGCCAGGCGTCGAGCTGCTCAGCCCCTGTGGTGCTGAAGCTCAGCTCTGAGCGGGTGGACTTACGGGTCTGCCGCCGGGAGGTGGAGTCCATCCGGGACAGGGCGGCCTCCACCCGCCGCTCCAGGTCCTCCTCGGGATCAGCCTGCGGATCGGCCGACTCCAAGGGGATGCGGGTGGTGAACTGGGGTTGTCCGGCGTCGAAGTCCGCCTCGGCCGTGGGAGGCTGCCAGCCCAACTGCTGCAGCTGGGAATGCAGGCCGGCGGCGTCGTGATCCTCCTGGGCAGGCTCAAGGGCTGCCAGGCCGCTGTGCTCCCCGGCGGCCAGTGCTTTGCGAACCGTGCTGGCCTCCCAGCGGCGTACCTGCCCGGGCAGGCCCATCCGGATGAGGAAGGCGCCCTGGGACTTCAGGTAGTTCACCAGCGGGGGCAGCACCTGATCCGCCGGATAGGTGGTCAAGTCCACCACCGGGCCCTCGGCGATATAGACCAGGCAACGGCGCCCCAAGTAGGGGATCGCCCTGGGCAGCGGGAGCCTGCGGTAGAGCACCAGGGCGGCACCGATGAGCTCAGTGCCGGAGAAGATTCCCACAGACTCACCGCGCCAGTCGATCTTCACTGCCGGCCACCTCGGGTTCTGCAGGAAGGAGCTGGTGGAATGCTCCGCGAGGAACGCAGCATGCCCCGCGGAGCTGATGCTGCGCACCGTGATCTGGGCCGTACTCTCGACAGTGGGCTGTTGGGTCACCGGTACAGAATAGTGCCCTCAGCTACGCTAGACCGGTAGGAAGCCACGCCCAGGCAGCAGGCTTCTTCGAATTACTTTCAAACCCCTTGATGAGAGGACACCCCTATGACCACGCCCGATAGCGGATCTGGGCAGGGGTCCGCAGCCTCTGCGGCCCCCGGAGAAACCACAAAAACACGCTTCGCCAGCATCGGCAGCCAGTACTACGCGATCCTTGTTTCACTGCTTGCGGCCTTCTACCTCATCTCCAATATCGCCGCGACCAAGCAGATGTCTTTCAACCTGGGCTTCACCGACTGGGTGGTCGACGGCGGCGTCTTCCTGTTCCCGCTGACTTATCTGCTCGGCGGAATCATCACAGAGGTCTACGGCTTCCGGGCCGCCCTGAGAGCCGTACTCATTGGCTTCACGGTGATGGTGGTCGGCGCAGTGGTCTTCGGCCTGGTCACCGCCTCACCGCCGGTGGGGGACGCCTACAACCAGGAGGCCTTTGAGATTCTCTTCGGCTGGGACGGGGTATACGTCCGTATCCTCATCGCCTCGCTGATCGCCTTCGTAGCGGGGCAGCTGATGAATGCCTATGTCATCACCTGGATCAAGTCCCGGTTCGGCGAATCCAATCTCTGGGCGCGCCTGATGTCCTCCACGGTCTTCGGCCAGATCGTCGACACCTTTATCTTCGGGCTCATCGCCTTCACCACCTTCCCGCTGTTCCTCAATGCGCTGCCCGGCATCGACCTCTTCCCGCTGATGGGCTGGGGCGAGTTCTGGAACTACTTCATTCTTGGGGTGGTCTACAAGTGCCTCATTGAATGGGTGCTGCTGCCGGTCACCTACGCCGTGGTGGGTATGCTCAAGCGGCACGAACCCAGTTATTACCAGCGGGTCGCTTGAGGCTGATGAGCTCTGCCCTGTGGCGGCCGGATGGCCCGAACACCGTGATCGAAGGCGAGAACCTCCCGGTGCTTCAGCAGCTTCCGGATGAGGCCTTCCAGATGATCTACATCGATCCGCCCTTCAACACCGGCCGAATCCAGCGCAGGCAGTCCATCAGCACCGTGCGCTCGGCCGAGGGCGACCGGGTGGGGTTCAAGGGCCGGACCTATCAGACGCTGAAGGGCACCCTGACCGCCTATGACGATGCCTTCGCCGACTACTGGGAGTTCCTCTCCCCCCGGCTGGAGCAGGCTTGGCGCCTGCTGGCTGAGACCGGCACGCTCTACCTGCACCTGGACTACCGGGAAGTGCACTACGCCAAGGTGCTGCTGGATGCGCTGTTCGGCCGGGAATGCTTCCTCAACGAGATCATCTGGGCCTATGACTATGGGGCACGCACCAAACGGAAATGGCCCACTAAGCACGACACCATCCTGGTCTACGTCAAGGATCCTAAGCGCTACTGGTTCAACAGTGCGGAGGTGGACCGGGAGCCCTATATGGCCCCGGGCCTGGTGACCGCCGAGAAGGTCGCCCGCGGCAAGCTGCCCACCGATGTCTGGTGGCACACCATCGTCTCGCCCAACGGCCGGGAGAAGACCGGCTACCCCACCCAGAAACCGTTGGGCATCATCCGCCGCATGGTGGCTGCGTCCTCGCGGCCGGGGGACTGGGTGCTGGACTTCTTCGCCGGCTCCGGGACCCTCGGGGCGGCTGCGGCTGAACTGGGCCGTCGCTATCTGCTCATCGACCAGAATCTGGAGGCCATCACCACCATGCGCCGCCGGCTGACCAGTGAGCACGACGCCGCCACCTCGCCCCAGTTTCTGACCGCAGAGCGGGACTGACCCGGCGTGGCCCTGGGGTCAGCCCGCGATGCCGAGGTAGAGCAGCAGCGCGCGCTCCACCTCCACGAGCTGCTCAGCTGTGAGGCGACCGCAGTAGGTTCCAAGTGCAGAGCGTTTGTAGGTGTGGATCTTGTCCGTCATTGCGTATGAGTCATTCGCTATTCCGGTGGCTTCGTCAGAGCCGATGTGAACGCGGGTTGGTGATTCCAGAGGCACGGTGGTCAGCGGAATCATTGTGATCGACTCCGGATTTTCAAACGAATCGCTGCGGATGATGATCGCAGGCCGAGGCTTGTTGCTGTCACCGCCCGGTCCGCCGCCTATCGTCCAGACATCACCGCGACGGGCTTCCCTCACGAGTAGTCGTCCTCGGGCAAGTCAGCGGCGAACTCCTCCAGTTCGTCCATGATGCCCTCTTTCCGGTCTGCCTCAGCCATTCGCTGGGCGGACTCGCGGCAGTACTGCCGGAACTCCTCGCTGTTGGTGTCCGGCACCCAGATGCGGATCTCGCGGTAGCCGCGGTCCTTCATGCGCTGGCGGTAGGCCGCTACACGCTGTGCGCTGCTCATGCCTCCATGTTACGCGTAACGCGTTCCGCTGTCTCCGGTCACCCGGCGTAGGTGCCGGTGAGCAGGACGCCGCCGCCGTCCACGCCTTTGGCGCCCTGCACAAAGTCCTCACCGGCATCGGCCACCTCCCCCGGGGAGTATGCACTGATACTACCCATCACCCAGGAGCGAAGACCTGCGGCATTGAGACGTTCGACGACGCCGTCGGCAGCCTCAGGTGCCACCACCGCGATCATGCCTACCCCCAAATTGAGAGTGCGCTCAAGATCAGCCTGCGGCACCTGGCCCAGATCCGCCATCACGGTGAACACCGAAGGCCAGGCCCAGGTGGACCGGTCCACAGTGGCCATCAGCCCGTTGGGCAGCACGCGGGCCAGATTGGCGGCCATACCGCCGCCGGTGACATGGCTGAAACCACGGATCGGTGCGTCGGGGGAGATCTCGGCTTCAGCGGGGTCGCCGTTGAAGTGGGACACCAGATCCAGGCAGGGCTGAGTGTAGAGCTTGGTGGGCTCCAGCAGCTCCTCGCCCAGGGTGCGGCCGAACTCCGGAACCTCTCTGCTGTAGGCCCAGCCGGCCTCATGCACAATCCGGCGGATCAGTGAGTACCCGTTGGAGTGGATGCCGGAGGAGGCCATGCCGATGACCAGATCCCCAGCCCGGACCCGCTCCGGGCCCAGCACAGCGGAGGCGTCCACCACGCCGGTGGCCGCCCCGGCGACGTCATACTCGTGCTCGCCTAACAGGCCGGGATGCTCAGCAGTCTCACCACCCACCAAGGCAGTGCCGGCCTCGGCAGTGGCCTTCGCGATCCCGGAGACGATTGCGGCGATCCGGGCCGGCTCCACCTTTCCGCAGGCGATATAGTCGGTCATGAACAGCGGTTTCGCCCCGGCCACCACAATGTCATCGACCACCATGCCCACCAGGTCATATCCGATGGTGTCGTGAATATCCATGGCCTGGGCGATCGCCACCTTGGTGCCCACACCGTCGGTGGAGGTGGCCAGCAGCGGCCGAGGCAGCCGTTTCAGCTCAGATGCGTCGTAGAGACCGGCGAAGCCGCCGAAGCCGCCCACCACCTGCGGAGTATGGGTGGCCTCGATATGAGCCTTCATCAGCTCCACGGCACGGTCGCCGGCCTCCACATCCACCCCGGCCGAAGCATAGGTGATAGGTGAGCCTCCGCTCATTGCCGGGCTCCCGTCGTCGTGCTTTCCAGCACCCCGTTGCCGGCACCGTTGGTCACGGTCTCCTCGCGCAGCGGCGGCTCAGTGTCATCGAGTTCGAACTCGGCATCCGGGCCGGGTTCGCAGCCGATCTGCGCCCGGCGGTGCGGCATCCCAGGCAGCAGCGGCTGCTCCAGCAGCATCTTGCCGCGACGCTCCTCCGGGGGCAGCTCAATGGGGTATTGGCCGGAGAAGCAGGCGGTGCACAGGGTGGAGCGCGGCTGACCGGTGGCGGCGATCATGCCGTCTTCGCTGATGTAGGCCAGGGAATCTGCGCCCACTGCCGTGGTGATCTCTCCAATGGTAGCCCCGTTGGCGATCAGCTCGGCGCGGGTGGCGAAGTCGATCCCGTAGAAGCAGGGCCATTTGATCGGCGGGGAGGAGATCTTGACATGAATTTCTGCGGCACCGGCCTCCTTGAGCATCCGCACGATAGCCCGCTGAGTGTTGCCGCGCACGATCGAATCGTCTACCACCACCACCTTCTTGCCCCGCACCACATGCTCTTGCACGTTGAGCTTGAGCCGAATCCCCAGCTGGCGCAGAGTCTGGCTGGGCTGGATGAAGGTGCGGCCCACATAGGCGTTCTTGATGAACCCCTGGGAAAACGGCAGTCCGGAAGCCTCCGCATACCCCACAGCGGCAGGAGTGCCGGATTCGGGCACCGGGATCACGATATCGGCGTCGTGGGTGTCCTCATGGGCCAGCTGCCGACCCATCTCCACCCGGGACTCATAGACGCTGCGGCCGTTGATGTTGGCATCCGGGCGGGCCAGATACACGTACTCGAACACACAGCGGGCCGGATCAGCCTCGGCGAACCGGTGGGAGCGAACCCCGTCGGCATCGATGGCGATGAACTCTCCGGGCTCCACCTCCCGGATGATGCTGGCGCCCACGGTGGCCAGGGCGGACTGCTCAGAGGCCACCACCCAGCCGTTGGCCAGCCGACCCAGCACCAGAGGCCGGACCCCTTGTGGATCGCGGGCGGCGTAGAGGGTGTTCTCATCCATGAACACCAGGCAGAAGGCGCCCTTCAGAGTGGGCAGCAGCGCCAGCGCCTGCTCCTCCAGGGACTCTCCGGGCTGGTTCTTCAGCAGGGCGGTGACCAGGGCGGTGTCTGTGGTGTTGCCCTGGGCGAGCTCGCCGAACTTGGCGGCCCCGTGCCGGGCGACCACCTGGTCGTAGAGGTCCGCGGAGTTGGTCAGGTTGCCGTTGTGGCCCAGAGCCACAGTGCCGTGCGGGGTGGCGCCGAGAGTCGGTTGGGCATTGGACCACTGGTTGCCGCCGGTGGTGGAGTAGCGGCAGTGGCCGATCGAGATATGCCCGCGCAGAGCGTTCAGCGTGGCCTCGTCGAACACCTGGGAGACCAGGCCCACGTCCTTGTACACCTGGATATGGTCGCCGTCGGAGGTGGCGATCCCGGCCGACTCCTGACCACGGTGCTGCAGGGCGAAGAGCCCGTAGAAGCTGAGCTTGGCGACCTCCTCGCCCGGGGCCCAGACTCCGAACACTCCGCACTCGTCCTGCGGCAGAGGGTCCTCATCCAGAAGATTGTGATTCAGGCGGCCGTCGGCCCGTGCCATGTGCTCAGCGCTCCTCTGCCGGTTCGATGTAGCCGGAGGTTGAACGGCCGCGCAGCACTTTCTCCAGGGTCAGCCACGCAGTGGCGCCCAGGGCGATGGCCGGTAGGCAGAACACCAGGGTCATATACCCCAGGGAGGCTGCACGGGAGTAGTTGGGATCAGCTGGGGTGGAATACACCACGATGACGGCGGCAGTGAAGGCCACCACCACGGCGCCCACAATGAACGGCATCAGTTTGGGCACGGTGCGAACGCTCACTTGACGGCGGTGCGTGCTTGGAGACATATGGGCAATTCTACGCGGCTTCGCCGTGTTCCCCTCAATCGCCTGCCCGAAATGAGCGGGCAATCCTCAGCCACCTTGGTAATAGTTCGGCATGCGGGGCATTTCTCTCGGCTCAGTCGGGTCTCGGAAGGCCCTGAGCGGGCTCAGGTCTGCTCCCGGCTCAATCGGGCACTTAGGGGAAGCAGATGACTCAGATCGGCGCGGGTGCCGGAGGCGGTGATCCGGCCGGTCTGCTGCGCCTGCTCCCAGCGGAGCCGCCCAGTGGCCAGTTGCAACCAGGTAGCTGGGTCAAGCTCCACTATGTTCGGCGGGGTACCGCGGGTATGGGCGGGTCCGGCGATGCACTGGGTGACCCCGTAGGGCGGCACCCGTACCTCCACAGAGTTCCCCGGAGCCCGTTCGGCCAGTTCTTCCAGCAGGTAACGCACTGCAGTGGCGAGGGTGCGGCGGTCAGGGGAGTCAGCGCCGTCGTGCTCCTCTGCCCACGTCTGCAGGGCGGTCTGGCCCTGCTGCTCACTGATACGTCGTCTTGCCATTGGTGGTGCTCCTCCTGATCCGTTCGGTGGGCGGCTATGACGAGGATCTGCCCGCTTTTCGGACAGATTTGTCGTCGCAACCGACCACCGTACGTGGGTATGCGAGCTACAGGGCTGAGGTAACAGCCTCAGAGAGGTGAAGCTCCCCGGCAGGCAGCTGATCGGCCCCGCCAGTGATCGGTTTGACCAGGATGGTCAGCACCCGCTGTAAGTCATCCAGATCGATGACCTCGGCGGCGGCCAGCAGGCTCAACGCCACCAGGTGATTGGCCCGCGGCGAGCCGTCCAGGGTCTTCACCGCTGCGGTGGTGCCGTCAGGGGCGGCGACCACCAGCACACCCTCGGCCCCGGATTTGGCTAGCAGGCCCAGCTGCTCCATCACCACGGTGTCGGATTCGCCCTCGCCGCGCACCGCCCACGGGTAGTCCAGCATCGCCTGGGTCACGGTGAAGGCATGCACCTCGGCATCTCGGCGGGACAACGAGGATGCCAGCTTCCCCATCCCGCGGGCCAGCCCGGTCAGGCTCATGGCGGCAGCCGGGGCCCCACAGCCGTCTACGCCCACTGCGGCAGGCCGCTCCCCGCAGTACTCGGCGTAGACCTCGTTGACCGCCTGCTGGAGAGGGTGTTCAGGGTCGGTGTAGGTGGCCAGCCGCCAGCCCTGGGTGCGGGCTGCGGCCAGAAAAGCAGCATGTTTGCCCGAGCAGTTGAATGCCAGCTTGGTCTTAGGGCGGCCCGCCTCCAGGTGTTGCTGTAGATCCTTGGTCCGGGCCGGATACGCCTCCGGGCACTTCAGGTGGCTCTCCTCCAGTCGCTCTTTGGCCAGTGTGCTGGCCGCCAGGTCCTGGTGCCGCTGGGATCCTATATGGGAGCCGCAGGCCAGGGCCACAGCCTCCGGGCTGATCAGTGCACCGGAGCGCAGCGAAGCCACCGCCTGCAGAGGTTTCAGAGATGAGCGCGGGAAAGTGGTGGCCTGCGGGGCGCCCAGGGAGCGGAGGACTCCGCCCCCGGGGCCGATCAGCACCGCGGAGCCCAGGTGCCGGGATTCGGTGAACCCGGCCCGGGTCACCACTGCCAGTTCTGCGGATTGAACCGCCGTAGCTGTCTGCACACTGCTCATAGGTACACCCTATGACGACTGAGTCTCCGGCTCCTGCTGCGCCCGGCGCTGTGCTCTCGCCACTTTAAGAGATCCGCCACTGGGCGATGTCTGGTTCGCTTGCTTCCCACGGCCCATCAGCGGGCCCCCGGCTCGCGCTCTTGCGCTCACGCTGGCACGTAACTGGTTCTGCGCCTGGCTCGGTCACACATGCCTGCGGCATGTGCCCCACTCCGCCGGATTTGCCCAGTACGCACCCTCGCACATGCTCACAACGGCAGCACCTACCGGCAGAACCCCCTAAGCCATCGCCAGGCCGAGGCCTCCCCCGTCAGCTCTTCCGACTTAAGTGCCAGCAGAGGATTGCTGAGGCCCGGCTGCCGCTAGGCTGGAGCCATGAAGATTCTGGTGATTGGGTCCGGAGGCCGTGAGCACGCTATTGTCCGCGCGCTGAACCGTGACCCGCAGGTCAAAGAGGTCCATGCCGCCCCGGGCAACGCCGGGATTTCCCAGGACGCCACGCTGAAAGCAGTCGATGCCAGCGCCCCCCGTGATGTCGCGGCGCTGGCCTACGACGGCGGCTACGATCTGGTAGTCATCGGCCCCGAGGCTCCTTTGGCCGCCGGCGTGGCCGATGCTGTCCGCGATGCGGGCATTCCGGTGTTCGGCCCCTCGCAGGCCGCCGCCCAGCTTGAAGCCTCCAAGGCTTTCGCCAAACTGGTGATGAGCTCCGCCGGAGTTCCCACCGCTGAGGCAGTCCATGCCACCACCCCGGCCGAGGCGATCGAGGCGTTGAGCAGCTTCGGCCCCCCGTATGTGGTCAAGGACGACGGCCTGGCCGCGGGCAAGGGGGTGGTGGTCACTGAGGATCGGGAGGCCGCAGTCGCGCATGCGGTCAGCTGTCTCTCCGGGGGCTCCACGGTAGTCATCGAGGAGTTCCTGGACGGTCCCGAAGTCTCCCTCTTTGTGCTCAGCGACGGACAGAACCTGGTTCCGCTGAGCCCCGCCCAGGACTTCAAACGGATCCATAACGACGACGCCGGCCCCAACACCGGAGGCATGGGCGCCTATACGCCGCTGGACTGGCTGGAGGGCTACGCGGAGACCGATCCTGCGGGCGTGACCCGGAACTTCACCGAGATCGTGGTGGACACCGTCGCCCGGCCCACCATCGAGGAGATGGCCCGCCGCGGCGCCCCGTTTATCGGTGTGCTCTACTGTGGTCTGGCGGTCACTTCCAGGGGAGTCAAGGTCGTAGAGTTCAACGTCCGGTTCGGCGATCCCGAGACCCAGGCAGTGCTCGAGCGGCTGCAGACACCGCTGGGCCAGCTGCTGCTCGATGCAGCCACCGGTCAGCTGGATGCCGATCGGCAGCTGGAGTGGTCGAACGGCTACGCAGTAGATGTAGTGATCGCTGCAGAGAACTACCCGGAGTCCCCGCGCAAGGGCGATGTGATCACCGGGGTGCAGGAGGCTGAACGACACACTGGAGTCTCAGTGCTGCACGCCGGGACCGTGCTCGACGAGAATGGCGAGCTGGTCACCGCAGGCGGGCGAGTGCTGGCCGTGGTCGGCACCGCCGACACTCTCGCCCAGGCCCAGGCCCGCGCCTACGCCGGGGCGCAGAAGATCAGCTGGCCGGGCGCCCAGTACCGCACCGACATCGCCGCCAAAGCGGTCGCCGGGCAGATCAGTGTGGAACCGGCAGTATGAGCGCATCCGAACTTCTCGGCTGGCAGCATCTACATTCCGGCAAGGTTCGCGACCTCTACCAGCCCGCCCCAGGATCTGAGTGGGACGGGCAGAACGTGCTGCTCATGGTGGCCACCGACCGGATCAGCGCCTATGACCACGCCCTGAGCCCAGGCATCCCGGACAAGGGCATCATCCTCACCCAGCTCAGCCTCTGGTGGTTCGAGCAGCTAGCCGCCCAGGGCATCGGCAACCACGTGGTGTCTACTGAAGTGCCCCAAGAAGTGGCCGGCCGCGGCGTCGTCGTCCGCCGGTTGGAGATGGTGGAGGCCGAGGCGATTGTGCGCGGCTACCTGACCGGCTCCGGGCTTGCTGAGTATCGCGAGTTCGGCACCGTCCATCAGATCCCGCTCCCCGGGGGGCTGACCGACGGCTCGAAACTGCCTGAGCCGATCTTCACCCCTTCCACCAAGGCCGAGCAGGGTCTGCACGATGAGAACATCAGCTTCGCGAAGCTGGAAGTGGCGCTCGGCGCCGAGCTGGCGGACCGGGTGCGCGAGGCTTCGCTGCGGATCTACCGCTTCGCTGCCGAGCGCGCCGCGCAGACCGGGATCATCCTGGCCGACACCAAATTCGAGTTCGGGCTGGATGCCGCTGGCGAGCTGGTGCTGGCCGATGAGGTGCTCACGCCGGACTCCTCCCGGTTCTGGCCGGCCGAGGGGTGGGAGCAGCACGTTCGGCAGGGCAAGGTCCAGCCCAGCTTCGACAAGCAGTACGTCCGCAACTGGCTGACCAGCCCCGACTCAGGGTGGAACAAGGACGACGACGCCGCCCCACCACCGCTTCCGGAGCAGATCGTCACTGCCACCCGGGACCGCTATCTGGACGCCTACCGCCGCCTCACCGGCTCCGCTCTGAGTTTCTGAACGGGAACGGCGGAGCCCCGTAAGGGCAGGTCAGTCAGAGCTTTAGCAGGCGGCGCAGGATAGTCTCCAGCTGCAGCATTTCCAAGGGATCCAACTGGCCAACTCGGAGTGGATCGACTCGTGGTCAGGAGCCCATGGTGGCCGACCACGCGCTGTGGAGTTTGGCGAAGTAGCCGCCGGCGGCGATGAGCTCGTCCGGGGAGCCGTCTTCGACCACGTGGCCCTCATCGATGACCAGCACCCGGTCGGCGATGGCCACAGTGGAGAGCCGGTGGGCGATGATCAGTGCGGTCCGGCTGCCCAGCAGCCGCTCCAGCCCTTGCTGCACCAGCTGCTCGCTGGGCAGATCCAAGGACGACGTCGCCTCATCCAGGATCAGCACCGCAGGGTCGGCCAGGAAGGCTCGGGCGAAGGAGACCAGCTGGCGCTGACCGGCAGAGATCCGGCCGCCGCGCTTATTCACGTCAGTGTCGTAGCCCTCCGGCAGGCTCAAGATGAACTCATGGGCACCCACGGCCTTGGCAGCGTCGTAGATCTCCTCATCAGTGGCCTCCGGGCGGGAGAGGGCGATGTTCTCCCGGATGGAGCCGGAGAACAGGAAAGCCTCCTGGGTGACCATCGCTACGTGCCGGTGATGATCATGCTCGGCCAGCTCGCGCAGCTCCACACCGTCTAGGGTCAGCGAACCGGAGGTGACATCGTAGAACCGGGCCAGCAGCTTCACCAGGGTGGACTTGCCGGCCCCGGTGCGGCCCACCACCGCCACGGTCTGCCCGGCCGGGATGTGCAGGTCCAGCTTCTGCATCACCACCGGGCCCTCCTCGGTGTACTTGAACTCAGCATCTCTGAACTCGATCTCCCCGCGGCACTCCTCCAAATGCCGGGGCTTCTTCACCTGGCGGACCTTGGGGGTCTCCTCCAGCAGACCGGAAACCTTCTCCAGGGCCGCGGTAGCCGACTGCAGGGAGTTGTAGAACATGGCGATCATGTCCAGCGGCTGGAACACCCGCTTGGTGGAGAGCACGATACCGGCCAGCAGCCCAGCACCGAGGTCACCCTCGAGCACTCGGAAGCCGCCCCAGAGCAGCACAGCTGCCACCGAGAGATTGCCGATCAGCATGAGCCCAGGCTGCAGAATGCCGAAGAGCCCGATGGACTTGACCATGTCATCGCGGTAAATCTTGGCCAGCTTGCGGTACTGCCGGGACCGGGCGTGCTCGCGCCGGAAGGCCTGGACCGCGCGGATGCCGGTCATCGACTCCACAAAGTGCACGATCATCCTGGCCGAGCTGATCCGGGTGCGCCGGTAGGCCACCTCAGCGTTCTTCTGGTACCAGCGGCCCAGGAAGAAGATCGGCACCACAGCAGCCAGCAGCACCAGTCCGGAGCGGAAGTCGCTGATCCAGATGTAGACAAAAGTGAAGGTCATGAACATGATGCCTTGGACCAGCTGGTTGACCCCGCCGTCGAGCAGCTCGCGCAGCGCCTCCAAGTCTGAGGTCTGCCGGGATATCACCTTGCCTGAGGTGTAGTCCTCGTGGAAGTCCAGGCTCAGTGCCTGGGTCTTGCGGAAGACCTCATCGCGCAGTTTGTAGAGCATGGCCTGGGAAGCCTCGGCGGTCATCCGGGTGTACCAGTAGAGCAGCACCCCGGCGGTGATCGCGCAGAGCAGGTAGAGCACAGCCGGAATCCACAGGCCGGTCATATCCCCGTCGATCAGCCTTGGCAAGCCCCAGTCGATGGCCAGTCCACCAGCGATGAACGGGGTGGCGGCCTGAGCGGCCTGGGAGACCACCACGGCGGTGGCGGTGACCAGCAGCTTGCCGCGAACGCCCTCGCTGGCCCGCCAGAGCAGGGAAAGCGAGCGTCTGCGGATGAACTTACGCTCATCCTTGTTGAAGGTCAGCTCCTCCTCGGCGGCGGTGCCGCGCAGGTGGGCGAACTCATCCTGCTCCCGCGGGGGTGCGATCTTGGAGAGGTCCAGTGCGGCAGTGTCGACAAAGTGCGAATCGTCGATATTCGCAGTGCGGCCGTTGTGCTCGCTCACTTGGTCACCTCCCTGCTAGTCCCGGCGGCGGGCACATGTCCCGCTGCCTCTCGTTCGGCTGCAACGGCGCCGGACTCCGCACCTAAAGTCGACCCGTCGGCTTGGTCTCGGGCCTCATCGTGCTCGGCGGGAATCGCATCCCGTTCGTTCGCTTCCCCCGAGAACATTCCGTTCTCGCGGAATCCCTGCTCGCTCTCGTCTGCGGAGATCGTGTCCATGAGTTCTTGGCCCCCGGGCGGGGGCGGTTTCATGATCTTGGCGTAGGTCTCGCTGCGGGCCAGCAGTTCGGTGTGAGTCCCCACATCGGTGATCCGGCCCTGGTGCAGCAGGGCCACCCGGTCTGCCAGAGCCACTGTGGAGGGGCGGTGGGCCACAATCAGAGTGGTGGTGCCTTCCAGCACGCTGCGCAGCCGCGCAGTGACCCGCTCCTCAGTGCGCACATCGAGGGCGGAGAGGGGATCGTCCAGCAGCAGCACCGAAGGTTTGGCGGCGATCGCCCGGGCCAGAGCCAGCCGTTGGCGCTGGCCGCCGGAGAGGCTGAGCCCCTCCTCGCCGATTCTGGTGTCCAGACCCCCGGGCAGGTTGGCGGCGAACTCGGCGTCAGCAGTGTGCAGTGCCTCGGTCAGAACCTCCTCCAGCTGGCCAGCGGTAGGAGCC
The DNA here is from genome assembly GCF_008711175.1 of Nesterenkonia ebinurensis. Classification (GTDB taxonomy): domain Bacteria; phylum Actinomycetota; class Actinomycetes; order Actinomycetales; family Micrococcaceae; genus Nesterenkonia; species Nesterenkonia ebinurensis. The sequence continues at coordinate 52,818 of NZ_VWNF01000021.1, read as the reverse complement.
TGGTCGCGGTGCGGGTGTGCCGGGTCGTCCTCGTCGCGCTGATGGCCGGTGCCCAGGAGCACATTGGACTTCACCGTGGTGGAGAACAGGGTGGGGTCCTCAAAGGCCACTGCGATCCGGGAGCGCAGATCCGGCAGCGAGTACTCTCGCACATCGATGCCGTCGATCCGCACACTGCCCCCCGTGACGTCATAGAGCCGAGGCACCAGGTTCAGCAGGGTGGAGGTACCGCCGCCGGTGGCCGAGACCAGGGCCATGGTCTCCCCAGGCTCCACGCGCAGAGTGGCGCCGCGGATCAGGTCTTCCTTGGCGTCGGGGTAGCGGAAGTGCACCTGATCCAGCTCGACCAGCCCACGCTCTTCGGAGGTGGTCGGCTCGGCCGGGGAGGTGACCTCCGGCTCGATGTCCATCACATCAATGTGTCGGTCAATGCTGGTCTTGGCCATGAAGACCATGCCGATGAGCATGCCGATGCCCTCGATGGGCTGTTTGAGCACCACGGCCATGGCGAAGAACCCGGCAAGCGCGCCGGGGGTCAGGTCGCCCTGGGCGGCCAGGTAGAGGCCGGTGAAGATGCACAGCGCCAGCACTGACTCCGGCAGCAGCACCATGAGCATCTGGAACTTGGCCAGGGTGCGCATTTTGGAGACCTCGAGGTCACGGAGGGTGGCGGCTTCCTCCTTGAAGGAGGAGCGGGCCCAGTCTCCGCGGCCGAAGGCCTTCAGCACCCGGATGCCGTGTACCGACTCTTCCACCTTGGTGGCCACCTCACCGGCCTGGTCCTGGGCTGAGCGGGAGTAGTGGATGAATTTGCGGCGGAAGGTCGGACCCAGCACGATCACCGGCACTGCGGCACAGAGGAAGAGTCCGGCCAGTATGGGTGACCAGGTGAACATCACGCCGATGCCCACACTGACTGTGATGGTGGCGGTGACCAGCATCAGTGAGCCGAAGGCGAAGAACCTGCGCAGCATATTGAGGTCAGCAATGGCGCGGGACTGCAGCTGACCGGCCTCCCAGGCTCCGTGGAAGGTCGCGTTCTGATGCACCAGACGGTCGAACAGGGAGATGCGCATATTCATCTCAGCGTCTGAGGCCGGCGGGATCACAAAGAACCGGCGCAGGAAGACAAAGATCGCCTCCAGCACGCCCAGGCCCAGCACAATGGCGAAGGCGGTCCAAACCACCGCACCCACGGCGTTGACGGCCTCGATGTCATCGACCAGCCCTCCGAGCACCACCGGGATGGACAGCGCGATGACCCCGGCGCCGATAGCAGCCAGCACGCCGAAGAACCAGCGCAGCTTCAGGCCCTCCAGATAGGGCACCAGCCGGCCCAGCGCCTGGGCCAGGCTGCGACGTTCCCCGGACTCCACCCGTTGCCGGGCGGCGCGCTGCTGAGCGCCGAGCGGGGATTCAGGATTTTCCTGCGACTCCTGGCTGCGCTTCTGCTCAGATTGTTGCATGGTGCAACTACTTTACTCCGGGTAGGGGATGGGGACCAAACTGCTCACCGTTGTTCCGGGCCGATGGTGACCAAGGTCGCCTCAGGTGGACAGAACAGCCGCACCGGAGCCATGGCTGAGGTGCCGATGCCGGCTGAGACATGCACCTCCGTGCTGCCGTGAGCCCCGCGCAGGGTGTGCAGTCCCTTAGCGTACCGCGGAGGCAGGTCACAGTTGGTGACCAGGGCGTGTCCGCCGGACCCGTCGAAGGCCGGCAGGCACACCTGGCCGCCGTGGGTATGCCCGGCGAAGACCGCATCAGCCCCGGAGTCGGCAAAGGTCTCCAGCACTCGCCGGACTGGGGCATGGGCCACCCCGATCTTCAGATCCGCAGGCTGCTTCGGCTGCGCATCGGTGCTGGGCCAGCCGGAGAACTCATCGAGCTGTAGATGCGGGTCATCCACTCCGGAGAACTCCACTTCCAGTCCGTTGAACCGGGCGGAGCTGTGCGCATTGGTGAGGTTGGCCCAGCCGGCGGTCTCGAAACCGCCGAACAGCTCCTCAGTGGGCAGTGACTGAGTGCTGGGATGCAGGGTGGAGGGCCCTTTGAAATACTTCAGCGGGTTCTTGAACCGGGGGGCGTAGTAGTCATTAGAGCCCGGCACAAAACACCCGGGGAACTGGAGCAGCGGCCCTAGAGCTTCAAGCACCTCGGGCACAGCCTGCCGGTCGGAGAGATTGTCCCCGGTATTGACCACCAGGTCCGGCTCAAGGTCGGCCAGCTGCTGCAGCCACCGGTATTTGCGCTGCTGCCCTCGCACGTAGTGAATGTCTGAGATGTGCAGCACCCTCAGCTCAGCGGGCAGATCCGCAACGGTGATCTCTGCGTGCCGGAGAGTGAACCGGTTGAGCTCCACCTGGTTGGCATACACCAGTGTTCCCAGCCCCAGTGCACCGACGACGCCGCCGAGTCCGGCAGCCGCCCAGGCTGCGGTATTGTCAGCGCTCACCGGGCCAGCGCTGATCGGACCGCTGCTGCTCGAGTGCCGACAGGCTCAGTCGTCATCGTCATCGTCGCCGTTGTCATCGTCATCGTCGTCGTCGTCACTGTCCGAACTGCCGCTGCCGAGCTCGGAGGGGTTGTAACGGCCGGACCAGCCGGAGCGGCGCTCGCTGAACGGCGAGTTGGGCGAGGTGGTGAAGTCGCCGGTGGCCCGGGTGGGGGCTACCTCGCGCATGTAGTCGTACCAGAACGGGAAGGCGACGTCGCCGGCGTATTCCTCGGGAATGTTGCCGTGACAGGTTCTGTTCTCGATTGCGCCCTCTGGCCACATGCAATCATTGTCGTCCATACGGGTGATATAAGCGGTGGTGGAGATACCTTCGGTGTACCCCTGGAAGGACATCACAGACACACTTTCATGAGTACCGGTCTTCCCGGCCATCGGGAAGGGGGCGCTGCCGTCGCGCTGCTGGACGTATTGGTTCTGCTCGGCAACATTGATCAGCGTGTCATTGACCTGGGCAACCACATCTGGGTCCACTGCCTCATCGCAGTCCGTCTCGGGCACCTCATAGGAGTTGCCGTGGGCATCGGTGACCTCCAGCAGGGCGCGCGGAGCGCAGATGGTGCCGTCATTGGCGAATGCCGAGTAGGCCCGGTTCATCACCATGGGTGTGATGGAGGTGGAGCCCATCACAAAGGCGGGCTCATCGTGGCGCAGTGGGCCGACTTCTGTCTGGCCCTCGCTCACGCCCTCAATGCCCAGCCGGCTGGTCAGATCGGTAATGGCACAGATGTTCATGGCATGAGTGGTGGCCACGGTGGCGGTGTTGATGGACCAAAACAGGCCCCAGTCAACGCTCATCTCGCGCTCGGTGTCGTCCATGACGTTCCAGACATCCCAGCCGTCTTCATCCAACAGGCGGATATGCCCGGCAGGCTCACAGGAGGCCTCCCACTCACTGAGGTACTCGTAGTGCGTGGTATCAGCGGCCACCTGGTCATCCATGGAATTGCCCTCCTCCACCCAGGTGGCAGCCACGAAGGGTTTGAGGGTTGAGCCGCCTTGGAAGCCGATGCCGCCGTTATGGGATTGCCCGGCGTTGAGATTCAAAGAGGTTTCATACCACTCCCCGGGGTTGTCCTCCTCGAACTCCGAGGGGTTGTACTCAGTGGACTGCGCCATGGCCAGGATGTCACCGGTCTCCGGATCCAGGGAGTTCAGTACCGCAGCAGCGCCGGTGCCGGAGGGCCGGTGCTGCTCTACGGTTGCCTCGGCATGCTCCTGAAGCTCAGGATCCAGAGTGGTGATGATTCGCAGCCCCCCGCGGTGCAGCAGCTCAGTGCGCTCCTCGGCTGTCTCGCCGAAAGCGCCAAGCTGGCGAATCTCCTCTGCGGCATAGTCGCAGAAATACTGCGCGAAGTCTGCTGCGATGCAGCCACGCTCGTTGTTCATCTCCTCAGCCGGGCGCAGGGTCTCCGCAAGATCGATGCTGCGGGCCTCCTCGAACTCCGCTTCGGTGATGAAGCCCTGGGTGTACATGTTGCGCAGCACAGTGTTGCGCCGGTTCTCCGCGTTCTCCGGGTTGTGGTCCGGGCGGTAGTAGTTGGGCGCCTGCACGATGCCGGCCAGAGTGGCCGACTGTTGGGCATCCAGCTCTGCGGCCGGCACGCCGAAGTAGTACTGGGCTGCGGCCTCCACCCCGTAGTTCACCCCGCCGAGCATCACAATATTGAGATAACCCTCAAGGATCTCATCCTTGGTCATCTCCTGCTCCAGCTGTACGGCAAGCTTCATCTCGCGCAGCTTGTCGGCGTAGGTCTTCTCCTGGATGCCTGCAGCCAGGATATTGTCTGCCTCGCCACGGACCACCATGGCGTTGTTCAGAATGTTGTTCACATACTGCATGGTCAGCGTCGAAGCGCCCTGAGTCTGGGGGGACATCACATTGTTCACCGCAGCGCGGGCCACACCCTGGGCGTCCACCCCGCCGTGGTCGAAGAATCGCTCATCCTCAATGGCAATAATGGCATCCTGCATCTCCTGGGAGATGTCGTCCAGCGGCACCGGCACCCGGTTCTCCACGTAGAAAGTGGCGATCCAGGTCTCCCCGTCCCGGGCATACATATGCGAGGGAGTGGACAGCGGTTCCTCCTGCAGCTCCACCGGAACCTCATCAAGGATGTCGTGCCCGGCTGAGGCGGCAGCCCCCCCGGTGGCAGCAAGAGGGAACAGCAGGCCCGCGGCAAGCAGCCCACAGAGGGCACTGATGCCCAGGAAAGACATGATCTTGCCCACGGTGGTAGCCGTGTCAAAGAGGGGGGATTTCGCAGGTGCCATCCGGATTATGATATCGGGCCCGTCAAAACCTGGGGCAGATTTCTCTCAAGGCGTGGTTTAGGTGAGCCACGGGCGTCGTCGTATGTTCTCTGCGTTAGTGTGTTGCAAATGAGCGTCAGTCCTCGCAAGGCAGGGTTCCTGCCGGTGATCCTGGGAACCATGATCCACGGGTACACCCCAGCCCGCAGCTTCCACGAGACCTACGGGGTGAAGTCGGTGATGCTGGGCAAGTACAAGACCGGCTTCACCTGGGGCAGCAGCATCCTGGATATCGAGCTGCACGATGACATCAGTGAGGATGAGGGCTTCCTGCGGGTACTCACCCAGAAGGCCAGGCAGCTCAAGGCCACATACGGTGTGCCGCTGGTGCTGGTGCCCAGCAACGACATGTACGTGGAGCTGGTGGCCAGGCATGCCGATACCATCCGGCAGCACTATGTGTTCAACAGTCCCGACGAGACGCTGCGCTCCCAGATCATGGACAAGCAGGCCTTCTACCAGCTGGCCGCCCAGCACGGGATTGACATCCCCGCCACCCAGGTGCACCAGATGGGCGAGCCCTTCACCCTGGAGGTGGACCGGTTCCCGGTGATCATCAAGCCCGCCAACCCCAATCAGTGGTGGCTGAACCATCAGAAGATCGCCGGGCACCAGAAGATCTACCGGCTGAACTCCATCGAAGAGGTCCACCAGGTAGTGCGCGCCGTGGAGGCCTCCGACTACCGGGACAGCCTGATCATCCAGGAGTTCGTGCCCGGGGACGACAGCAGGATCTGGGATGCAGTGCTGTACCTGAACAGTGAGGCCAAGTGCGAGCTGGTCACCCTGGGCCAGGTGGCCCTGCAGGAGCACGAATCCCACCTAGTGGGCTCCTACACCGCCATCATCTCCAAATACGACGAGGAGCTGATGCTGAAGTTCAAGGAGTTCCTGGAGACCATCGGCTACACCGGGGTGGCCAATGTGGACATGAAATGGGATGAGCGCGACGGCGTCTACAAGGTCATGGAGATCAACTGCCGGCCCGGCCGCTCCAGCTACTACCCTGCTCAGATGGGCCACCCGGTGATGCAGTACCTGGTAGATGACGTGGTCTTCGGCCGTCGCAAGGGGCTCACTCTGGCCCAGGCGGACATCCTCTTCCGGGTGGTGCCCAAATACGTGCTGCGCAAATACGTCACCGACCCGGAGACCAGGGCCGAGGTGGACCGCCTGCTGGCCGAGGGCAAGGACACCAATCCGCTGGTCTACGCCAAGGACATCTCCCCGCGCCGCAACGCCTCCCTGCTGCGCCGATACCTGGTGCAGGGCCGCAGGTATGAGGCCACCACCTGGCGGCACGGGCTCTAAAGGCAGGTATGTCAGCAGTGATCCAGAAATACCGTGAGGTGGGGTTCGTCCCAGTCATCGCAGGGGCGGACACCGGGGCCTACGCCCTGGCCCGGGCCTTCCATGAGGCCTACGGAATCCCCAGTTTCAGCCTGGGCAAGGCCGAGCTGTGGATGATCCGCCACTCGGAGATTGTCCGCTACCTGCCGGTGGCCTCGGCCACAGATCCCGATGAGCTGCTCAAGGGGCTGGAGACTGCCGAGCTGGACCAGCTCCGTGAGACCGGGGTGAAGCTGCTGCTGCTGGGCTCCATGGATGCCACAGTGCAGGCGATCATCCAGCTGCGCGATGCCGGCCGGCTGCCGCTGGGCTTCGTGGCCCCCTATGTGGACCAGCAGCGGTTCGAGGCCGGAACCATCAAGCACAACTTCTCCGCACTGGCGCAGAGACTGGGGATCAATCACCCGGTGACCCGGATCGTAGACCTCGCCCAGCCGCTGGATACCCAGCTGCCGCTGAATATCAGCTTCCCGGTGTGGGCCAAGCCCTCCGATGTCTCAGCCTGGCTGCACATCAGCTTCGAAGGCCGCAAGAAGGTCCACCGGATGCAGACTCCTGAGGAGCTCCAGCAACTGCTCAGCGCCGCCGAGGAGGCCGGGTACCGGGGCAGCTTTGTGGTGCAGGAGGAGATCCCCGGCGATGACCAGCAGATGCGGGTGCTGACCTGCTACTGCGATGCCGACTCCCGAATCCGCTTCGCCTCCTACGGGGAGACCATCGTGGAAGACCACAGCCCCGCGTTGTTAGGCAACCCCTCGGTGATCCTCACCGGGCAGAACAGCCAGGCAGTGGAACAGGCCCAGCAGCTGGTCAGCGAGCTGAAATGGGTGGGGTACGCCAACTTCGATCTCAAATACGATCCGCGTGACGGCAGCACCAAGTTCTTTGAGCTCAACCCCCGGCTTGGCAACTCCAGCTACTACGTGACCGGCACCGGCCACAACCCGGTGACCTGGTACGTAGCGGACTGGATCCTCAATACCCTGCCCCCGGCCGCCGGCCAGCCGCCCCTGGAGACCACCGAGGAGACGGTCTACACGCTGCTGCCGAAGTGGCTGGCGCCCCGCTACGTCACCGATCCGCAGCGCCGCCGCCGGGTGGCGAAGCTGCTGCGCTCCGGTGGGGCTCGGAACCCGTTTTTCTATGCGGCCGACCGCAGCCTCCGCAGGCGGCCGCTGGTGCTGGCCGCACAGGCCAAACTGGTCAAGAAGTTCTTCACCTACTATCCGCCGCATAGGAGTCCATAAGGCGTGAAGGCCGGCAAAGCTCTGCCGGCCGAGAGGCGATTGAGCCGAGTGAAGACGCCAGCCTGCCCGCAGTCTTCTGAGGCGATTGAGAGCTGGGCACCGAAGGTGCCCCGAGGCAGCGCGAACTGCGCGCGCCGGTGGGACCAGCGCTGTAGAGTGAGGGCATGGCTGAACTGACACAGTGGGAGTACGCCACTATTCCGCTCATCATCCACAACACCAAGGGCATTCTCGACCAGTGGGGCGAGGACGGCTGGGAGCTGGTCACGGTGCTCCCGGGCCCCGACGGCAACGCCCCGGTGGCCTACCTCAAACGTCCTAAGCAGTAGTCCCGGGCAAGGAGAGTCTTCTATGTCTCAGGTCGAAGACCGTCTGGCCGCCCTCGGACTCACGGTGCCCGATGTAGTGCCCCCGGTTGCCGTCTACCACCCCGCCGTCGTCGTCGATCATGTCGTCTACGTCTCCGGGCAGCTGCCCCTGGTGGGCGGTGAACTTCCCGTGAAGGGCAAAGTGGGCGCCGAGGTCACCCCAGAACAGGCCTATGAGCTGGCCAAGCAGTGCGGGCTGAACCTGATTGCGGCCCTGAAGTCCGTGGTGGATTTGGACAGCATCACCCGGATCGCCAAGGTCGGCGGATTCGTGGCCAGCGCACCGGACTTCACCGGCCAGCCGCAGGTGATCAACGGAGCCTCCGAGCTGCTCGGTGAGGCCTTCGGCGAGGCCGGAACCCATGCCCGCAGCGCAGTCGGCGTACCGGTGCTTCCGCTGGACACCCCCGTGGAAGTCGACCTGATTGCCCATGTCAGCTGAGCACGGCTTCACCCCGGTCCTGATCGGCACCGACCTCAACGCCTACCACATGGCCACCGCCTTCCACGAAGGCTTCGGGGTCAAACCGCATGTGATCGGCAAGATGGCGCTGGGCTACGTGAGCTACTCCACCATCATCGAATCCATCACTCTGGTGGATGAGTTGGACACCGCCGAAGCTTTTCTGCCCGCCCTGCTTCAGTTCGCGAAGAAACATCATGACGACGCCGCCCCGCTTCTGCTGGTAGGCACCAACGACCAGTACGTGCGCCTGATCATTGAACACGCTTCAGCACTGGGGGAGCACTACCGGTTCAACTACCCCACCGCAGAGCTGCTGGAGACTCTCCAACTCAAGGAGCTGTTCTACCCCTTCGCCGAGCAGCACGGCCTGACCATCCCGGAGACCCACATCCACCAGGCTGGGGAGCCGCTGGAGGCAGAGAAGATCAGCCGCTTCCCGGTGATCGTCAAACCCAGTGACCCGGTGCAGTACAACCGCAATAAGTTCCAAGGCCAGGAGAAGATCTACCGGGTGTACTCGGCCGAGGAGCTGCGCGGCGTCGTCGACCGTGTTGAGAGCTCCGGGTACCGCAGCTCCCTGATCATCCAGGATTTCATCCCTGGCGGGGACACCTACGTGTACGAGTCGGACCTCTACCTGCATACCGACGGACGGGCGGAGTTCGTGAATCTGGCCCAGGTGGTGCTGCAGGAGCATGAGCCCACCGCGATCGGGAACTTCGCGGCAGTACGCTCCCAGTTCAACCGGGAGGTCATGACCCAGCTGAAGGACTTCCTGGAGGGCATCGGCTATACCGGGCTGGCCAATGTGGATCTGAAGTATGACGAACGCGACGGCGAGTTCAAGATCTTGGAGGTCAACACCCGCCAAGGCCGCTCCAGTTCGCACGCCACCGCCCAGGGGCACAACCTGGCCGGCTACCTGGTGGAGGATGTGGTCCGCAGGAACCCGTCATCGGAGTGCGTGTATGTGGATACCGAGATCCTCTACACCGTGGTGCCGCGGTCCATTCTGAAGACTTACGTTGACGACCCTGCAGTATTGGCGGAAGTGGATCGGCTCTATCGGGAGAAGAAGCTGCACACCCCGATGATCGCCCGCGCTGACCGGTTCCACCTCAAGCGGCGGGCCTGGGTGGCTGTCCGGGGCATTCGGTACAAGCGCAAGTATGCCAACGCCACGTGGGCTCAACAGGCTCATTGAGTAGCTGACTGTGCGAGCGGGCTATTCGAGCCAAGGAATTCGAGCGCGCCGCGGAGCACCGAGCGGAGCATGACCAGGGGCGAACCCCGCGACAAAAGCAGTCAGCTCAGCGGCTGCGCTGCTTGATGCGCTGGGTATCTAGAATCACCACGGCACGTGCCTCAAGCCGCAGCCAGCCGCGCTGCACGAACTCTGCCAGCGCCTTGTTGACGGTCTCGCGGGAGGCTCCGACCAACTGAGCCAGCTCCTCCTGGGTGAGCTCGTGGGCCACCAGGATGCCGTCGGGGGCGGGGCGGCCGAACCGGTCGGCCAGGTCCAGCAGCGCCTTGGCCACACGGCCGGGCACATCAGAGAACACCAGGTCGGCCAGGGACTCGTTGGTGCGCGTCAGGCGCTTGGCCAGAGCCTGCAGCAGCTGCACGGAGATCTCCGGGTTGGAGTTGATGATCTCCTTGAGGCTGTCATGCTTCAGCCCGGCCAGCCGTGTCTCTGAGACCGCGGTGGCGGTGGCGGTGCGCGGCGCGGGATTGAACAGCGCCATCTCACCGAAGATCTCGCCGGGGCCGAGCACGGCCAGCAGGTTCTCCCGGCCGTCCGGGGTGGAGCGGCCCAGCTTGATCTTGCCGGAGACGATGAAGTAGAGCTGATCGCCCTGATCGCCTTCGTGGAAGACCGAGGCACCGCGGGAGAGCTCCACCTCGGTGAGCTCATTGGTCAGTGCTGCGAAGACATCGTCGTCGAGCGTGGCGAACAGAGGAGCGCGGCGCAGCACTTCGAGATCCATAACCGTTCCATTTCTAGGGTGTGAAGTTGGTCATTATCTGTGGAATAGAAGTTACCAGGTTGTAGCCCTGTCAGGCTAACGTATGGTCTCGTGACTTTACTGGACGTGGCTCTTGTGCTGGTGGTGATTGGTTTTGTTGCGGCCGGATTTGCCCGCGGCGTCTGGTCCACAGTGGGCGGGGCGGCCGGATTCCTGGTGGGAGCTATCGCGGCTTTCTTCGCGATCCCTATTGTAGCTGCCTGGGTACCGGACCCGCTGTGGCGTGTGGTGGCGGTGATCGGGGCAGCCATTGTGCTGGTGGTGGCTGGGCACGCACTGGGCTCAGCGGCCGGGGCTGAGGTGCAGCGGATGTTCCGTTCGCCCACCCTGAAGACGGTCTCCTCGCTCATCGGTGCGGCGGTCAATCTGGTGGTGGCCCTCATTGTCATCGCAGCCCTGAGCTTTTCTGTGCAGGCCATGGGTTTTCCCCAGGTCAATCAGCACATGAAGCAGTCGGCGGTGCTGCAGGGGATCAACACCCTGATGCCGGACCGGGTGGAGGCGATGTTCGCCGATGTCCGCTCCACTGTGCTGGCCTCCGATATCCCTGAGCTCGCCCAGCTGCTGGTGCCCGAGGAGCCTGAAGCCCCCCAGGCCAGTGAGCTCACCGAGGCTGCGGCTGGAACTCAGCGCTCGGTAGCCCGGATCACCGGGGTGGCCCAGCAGTGCGGGCAGTCTCAGGCAGGTTCCGGGGTGGCGGTGGCCGCCGACCGGGTGGTCACCAATGCGCATGTGGTGGCCGGGGTCGCCGAACCTTCGGTGGAGCTGCCCGACGGACAGATCGGCACTGCCCGGGTGGTCTACTTCAACACTTCCAGTGACCTGGCGCTGCTGGCCGTGGACGGGCTCGACGCCGTCCCCGCTCGGGTCGGCGGCCCGATGGAGCCGGGGGATGCCGGCTTCGTAATGGGTTACCCCTCCGGTGGTCCGTTCTCGGCAGGATCAGCGGTGGTTCAGGCCCGGGACGTCTCTCAGGTCAATAACATCTACGGCAGCTCGCCCTCCGACCTGGAGATCTACCAGCTCAACGCTGATGTGCGTCAAGGAAACTCAGGCGGCCCGCTGGTGGACCAGGAGGGCCGGGTGGCCGGGATCGTGTTCGCCCGCGCCATGGAGGGAAACGCGGTGGGGTTCGCGGTGACGGCCGAGGCCGCCGGTGAAGTGCTCGCTGACCCCGAGTCCTTCACTGAAACGGTCTCTACCGGCCAGTGCGTCGACCGCTGAGCGGCCCTGTGCGAGCGACCCGCTGCGCTCCGCTCGGTCGCGGTACCCTAACGGCCCGTACCGCTTCTTCCCTGACATGATCCGCGAAGGGATCCTTCCGGGGTTCAGCTACGACCCGTTGCCAAGCAATTCTGCGAGATGCTCGACCGCGAAGCGGTAGCCGGTGATGCCGGCACCGGCGATCACTGCGCTGGCCAGTGGTGAGACGTAGGAGTGCCGGCGGAACTCTTCCCGGGCGTGCACATTCGACAGGTGCACCTCCACCACCGGAAGCCCCACCGCAGCCAGCGCATCGGCGATTGCCACTGAGGTGTGCGTGTAGGCAGCCGGGTTGATCACGATGCCGTCTGCGGTGCTGCGGGCATCCTGGATCGCATCCACCAGTTCGCCCTCGTGGTTGGACTGCGCAGTCTCCACCTCAAAGCCCAGCTGCCTCCCCGTTTCCCGGCACAGCTCGTTGATGTCCTCAATGGTGGCGGTGCCGTAGATCTCCGGCTCACGGGTGCCGAGCAGGTTGAGGTTCGGCCCATGCACAATCAGCAGCCGTCCGGTCTCAGTCATTATTCGCTCGCTTCCCACATGTCACTGCGCGAACCAGGGTGTCCCGGCTCGCTGTCTTGTCAGATTACCCCTCAGCGCAGGGCCCCGCTGTAGATGTGGATATGAAGGTGCTTCGAATCCTGATAGCGTCCGAGATTCGTGAGAACACCGGCTGCGCCATGGGCATCCTCTACCGAGCGGGCGACTGACTGGACCGTTCGAAGCAGTGCCCGGATATCTGCTTCCTCCTCAGCCTGCACAGCGGTTAGGGATCCGATATGGCGCTTGGGCACGACGACGATATGCACCTCCCAGAATGGCCGGGTGTGGTGGTAGGCGAGAACAAGCTCGTCCTCGTGCACCACCTCGAGCCGTTCAGGATGCGGAATGGCGAGGTCGCAGTAGAAGTCGGGGCCCGAGTACGCATCTATGTCCACCGGCTCAAACTAGCAGGTGGGAAGGACGCCTGGAGGGCAGGTCAGGACCCGTGCTTGGCGCGCATGTCCTCGGCGATCTTCTCCATGATGGAGGGATCGGCCAGGGTGGAGGCGTCGCCGACCTCGTCACCGTTGGCCACGTTCTTCAGCAGCCGGCGCATGATCTTGCCGGAGCGGGTCTTGGGCAGCTCGGGGACCACCAGCACATTGCGTGGCTTGGCGATCGGCCCGATCTCCTTGCCCACATGGGCCCTCAGTTCCTGCTCCAGGGCCTCATTGTCGCTGGTGGCCTCAGCGGCCGCGCCGGTGAGGATCACGAAGGCGACCACTGCCTCGCCGGTGGTGGCGTCCTTGGCGCCGACCACCGCGGCCTCGGCCACAGCCTCATGCGCCACCAGGGCGGACTCGATCTCGGTGGTGGAGAGCCGGTGCCCGGAGACGTTCATGACGTCGTCCACCCGGCCCATCAGCCAGATGTCGCCCTCGGCGTCATACCGGGCGCCGTCGCCGGCGAAGTACAGCTCGCCGAACCGGGACCAGTAGGTCTCCTTGTACCGTTCGGGATTCTTGTAGATTCCGCGCAGCATGGCCGGCCAGGGCTCCCTGATCACCAGCAGGCCGGCCTCGCCATTGCCCAGCGGCTTACCCTCCTCATCTACTACGCCGACCTCCACGCCGGGCACCGGAGTCTGTGCGGAGCCGGGTTTGGTGTGGGTGACGCCGGGCAGCGGGGCGATCATATGGGCGCCGGTCTCGGTCTGCCACCAGGTGTCCACGATCGGCGCGGGGCTCTCCTTGGGCGGGTTGTCGGGGCCGTTGTTGGCGCCGATCACCTCGCGGAACCACAGCCAGGCCTCCGGGTTGATCGCCTCGCCCACGGTGCCCAGCACGCGCAGGCTGGAGAGATCGTACTGGTCGGGGATCTCCCGCCCCCACTTCATGCAGGTGCGGATCAGGGTTGGAGCGGTGTAGAACTGGGTGACTTTGTACTTCTGCACGATCTCCCAGAGCCGGCCCTTATGCGGGGTGTCCGGGGTGCCTTCGTAGATCACCTGGGTGGTCCCGTTGGCCATGGGTCCGTAGACGATGTAGCTGTGCCCGGTCACCCAACCCACATCGGCCGAGCACCAGTAGACGTCCTGCTCAGGCTTGAGGTCGAAGCTGTCCCGGTGGGTGACCGCGGTCTGGGTCAGGTAGCCGCCGGTGGTGTGCAGGATGCCCTTGGGCTTACCTGTGGTGCCCGAGGTGTAGAGGATGAACAGCGGGTGCTCCGAGTCATGCGGCACATAGCTGTGCTCCGCGGACTGGCCCGGCACCAGCTCATGCCACCAGATATCGCGCCCTTCTTCGAAGTCCACGGACTCACCGTTGCGCTGGACCACCAGCACATGCTCCACGGTGTGCCCGGGGCGGGCTAGGGCGGTGTCCACATTGGGCTTCAGCGGTGAGGGCTTGCCACGGCGGTAGGAGCCGTCGGCGGTGACCACCAGCTTGGCCTCGGCGTCATCCACCCGGGAGCGCAGCGCATCCGAGCTGAACCCGCCGAAGACCACTGAGTGGATCGCCCCGATCCGGGCGCAGGCCAGCATGGTCACCACGGTCTCGGGGATCATCGGCATGTAGATGGCCACTCGGTCGCCCTTGGCCACGCCCAGGGACTCGAAGGCATTGGCGGCACGGGCCACCTCATCCTTCAGCTCTGCGTAGGTGATCTGGCGGGCATCTCCGGGCTCGCCCTCAAAGTGCAGGGCCACGCGCTCGCCGTTGCCGGCCTCCACATGGCGGTCCACACAGTTGTAGGCGGCGTTGAGCTCCCCGCCTACGAACCATTTGGCGAAGGGCGCCTCGGACCAGTCCAGCACCTCTCCGAAGTCCTTGTCCCAGCTCAGTGTGCTGCGGGCCTGGTCTGCCCAGTACCCGAGGCGGTCAGCTTGGGCGGCGTCGTACTTCTCTGCGGTGGCCACGGCACCAGCAGCGAAATCCGCACTCGGCGGGAAAGTCTGGACGCTCTCGTCAGGCGTGGTGGTCATGAAAATGTACCTCCTTGGGCAGACGGCTGTGTCTGTCCTCACAATAGCGTGATCCGGCCCGCTCAAGCGAGACAGCAATCGCGGAGTGATCAGGATCACCGATAAGCGGTCATTTTTGTGCCATGAGCGGTACCGGGACGGGAAAGCAGGACGACGCGCCCGACTGGCCCGGGTGGCCCTAGGATGGTGGAGATGGACACAGCAGTGCAGGACAAGACGCTCATCGGCAAGAAGCGCCGAGTCCGGAAGATCAACCGGATCCTGGGGGAGACCTACCCTTATGCGGTGGCGGAGCTGGACTTTGAAAACCCGTTCGAGCTGTTGGTGGCCACGGTGCTCTCTGCGCAGACCACTGATGTACGGGTCAATGCGATCACTCCGCAGCTGTTCGCTCGCTACCCGGATGCTCATGCCATGGCTGCAGCGGATGAGGCCGAGCTTTCTGAGTTCATCCGGCCTACCGGGTTCTACCAGGCCAAGACCCGTTCGCTGCTGGGACTCTCCAACGCCCTAGTGGAGGCACATGACGGGGAGGTGCCGGATGATTTGGATGAGCTGGTCAAGCTGCCCGGGGTGGGGCGGAAGACCGCGTTCGTGGTGCTGGGCAACGCGTTCGGTAAGCCGGGACTGACCGTGGACACCCACTTCGGCCGACTGGCCCGGCGGCTGGGGATGGCCGAGGAGACCGATCCGGTGAAGGTGGAGCGCGAGGTTGCGGAGCTGTTCGAGCCCAAGGACTGGACGGACCTGAGCCACAGGCTGATTTATCACGGGCGACGGACCTGTCATTCGCGGAAGCCAGCATGCGGGGCCTGCCCGGTGGCGCATCTGTGCCCCAGCTACGGGATCGGCGAGACCGATGCCGAGGCGGCCAGCCAGCTGCTGAAGTATGAGCTGGCTCCGGGCAGGCAGGAGCTGCACCAGAAGTTCCTGGCCGGCTACACCCGTCGCCAGCTGCAGGCGGAGGGATATCCGTTGCATGCGTGAAGTACTCGTGTTGGGCGTGATGGCCAGCCTCAGCGGGCCGAGAGTCGAGCGGGGTTCCCTGACGCGGCCCGCGGGATCGCTTCACGTTCGCACAGGTCCCGAACCTCAGGGGTCCGCCCCCGCCGGCGGGACCAGTGCTGCGGAGGGGTATCCGTTCGGTGCCTGAGAACCCCCTGCCCACGACCCACCAGGAGCTGACTGCTTCGCTGCGCGGACTGGTGCAGTTGGGCGCTGAGTACGCCGAGCAGAGCCCTGAGGACGCCGCAGCGGGGGTCTGGTGGTGGGGGATTCCCGCCAGTGAAGTGCACCAGCACGGCGCAGCGCCGCCCACCACCCGTGAAGCTGCGGTGCTGGCCTTGTTCTGGCCCACTCCGGAGGGGCCGCAGGTGCTGCTGACCGAGCGCAGCCCGGAGCTGGCCAAACATCCCGGACAGATCAGCTTCCCCGGGGGCGGGGCTGAGGAATTCGACTCCGGTCCGGTGGCCACCGCACTGCGTGAGGCTCAGGAGGAGACTGGGCTGGACCCCAGACGGGTCACCGTGATCGGGACACTGCCGGTGGCGCCTATCCGGATCAGCGGGTTCGTGGTGACGCCTGTGGCAGCGGTGGCTGAAGATCCCGGGGTGCTGGCCCCGCAGTCGGGCGAGGTCTCCCGGGTGCTGAAGATCCCGGTGGCTGACCTGGTGGAGCCTCAGCACCGGCACACCGCAGTAGTGGTGCACCGCGGCCCCCGGCTACCCTCACCTGCATACCTGCGCACTCCCGGCGGCCCACTTTCGGCCCCGTTGCCGCAGCCCTCACGCCCTAAGGCGCCCCAGTCGCGCCGCTCTGAGCCTCACGGGGAGCAAGAAGGCTGGTTCATCTGGGGGTTTACCGGCACGCTGCTGGACAGGATGCTGCACCGGTTCGGCTGGGAGCGTGATTGGGACCGGTCTAAGGAGATCGATCCCCGCCACTTTCGCCGCTGACTGCCTCTTGCCGGTATCCGCCTCTTGCCGCAACTCGCTCTCGCTGAGTGCGTGATCTGTGCAGCGTTTCGGGGTGTTTTGTGGCCAAACTGCTGCTCACATCATGCACTCAATGGCTTAGCCGCGGACTCTACCGCGCAACAATTATATCAAAGTAAAGGCCCTGGTGGTTCTGGTGGCCCTGGTGGTCCTAGGACCCTGGGATCGTAAGGTTTTCCCCAGGTGCCCGGGTGCGCAGTTCGACACGCCGCGGCTTCCACAGACTGTCAGTGGGCTGTCCCACAGGGCTGCGGAGGCGTCCACGCTGTGTCTCATGAGACTCAACGAACTCGCCTCCCCGGCTCTGGCCGGGGAACTGCCCAGCACTGAGGAACCAGTCCTGCTGCTGGTCACCGAAGACCAGCAGCTGCGCGAGGACATTTCCCTGATTGCCGCAGTGGTGGGAGTTCGCCTGGAGGCATGCGCACGCTGGAGCGGGATCACCGATCAGGTCGCTGATTCAGCTGTGGCCGTGCTCTGTTGCCCGCAGAGCACGCCGCGCACCACAGCCCTGGCTCAGCGGTGCCTGCTGGTCGGTCACGATGCCGAAGCCGTCTGGGCTGCGGCAGCCGAAACACCCGGCCTGGCCCCTGTCCCGCTGCCAGCTGCCGAGAAGTGGCTTACCGAGCATCTCTCCGCCCAGGTGCTGGACCGCGCTCAGGGACGGGTGATCGCTGTGGCCGGAGCAACCGGAGGAGTCGGTGTCACCACCTTCGCCTACATCTGCGCCGCAGAACTGGCGATCAGGGAATACAGCCCCATGCTCATTGATGCCGCTGGTGGCACTGGTAGAGGCATTGCCGACCTCGTGTGCGCTGCCCGCAGACAGCACAGTCTCAGCGGAGGGGAGCTGGACTGGAAGCAGCTGACCGCTATCGAGGGGGAGATTTCTGCAGCACATCTGAGAGAGGCGGTCCCGGTGCTCGACGGCATCGGGGTGCTCACCGGCACAACAGCTTCCCGCGTTCAGTCGGGACGGCTGAATGCTGCGGTGGTGGCAGCCAGGCGAGCCTACGACGTCGTCCTCATCGATATCGGCCACCAGGCTGAGACGCTTGCTGGGCTGGGGGAGAACATCGATGAGCTGATGGTGGTCACCCGGGCCTCCCGCCGCGGTGCCGATGCCGCCGAGCAGCTGATCAATGCGGTGCCGCAGCACCGGCCGCATCTGGTGGTCAACGGGCTTGCTGCTCCGGGCTGGAGTGCGGCGGAGGTCCAGGAGGCCCTGGGCGCTCAGGTGGTGGCCGATCTGCCGGTGCAGAAATGGCTGGCCCGCAACGATGACATCGCCGAGGCCTATGAGCTGCTGCGTACTCGGCGCGGCAGCGCCCTCGTCGGGGCAGTGCTCAGTGCCCTGGGGGCAGACGATGCGTGAGCAGCAGCTGGAGGCTATCCGTGATCGGCTGACCGCATCGGCAGAGCCGGTCAGCGCGGAACGGATTGCTGAAGCGGTGCGGGCCGAGGGGATGGCGCTGGGTACCGGGACCACTGCACAGCTGGTCAAGGCTCTGCGTGATGAGCTGGTAGGGCTCGGTCCGCTGCAGCAGTTTGTGGACACTGCCGGGGTGACCGATGTGGTACTTGACGGGCAAGGACGCATCTGGACCGACGGTGAACACGGGCTCACTGACACTGGGGAGCAGATCGGCTCCGAAGAGCAGGCCCGTGCATTGGCCCGCAGACTGGTCTCTATCGCCGGTGGTCGGCTGGATGAGGGGCACCCCTGCGCTGACGGCCGGATAGGCAACTGCCGCATCCATGCGGTCATCCCGCCGATCGCTGTGGAGGGCACGTTGATTTCAGTGCGGGTGGCGCGCAGCTCCACCGCCACCCTGGAGCACCTGGCTCAGCACTGGATCGGCGCGGAGCAGTGGCTGGAGGCGGTGCGAACTCTGGTGACCCGGCGCCGCAACTGTCTGGTCTCCGGGGCCACCGGCTCGGGAAAGACTTCGCTGTTGGCCGCGATGCTCAGTGAGGTGCCATCTGAAGAGCGAATCGTGATCGTGGAGGACACCACTGAGCTCTCTCCGCAGCATCCCCATGTGCTGCACCTGCAGGGCCGTGGCGGCAACGTGGAGGGTGCTGGTCGGGTTGATATGGGCCAGCTGGTGCGCGAAACCCTGCGTATGCGCCCGGACCGGCTGATCGTGGGGGAGTGCCGCGGGGCTGAGCTGCGTGACTTCCTCACCGCGATGAACACCGGTCATGCCGGGGCCGGTGGCACGGTGCACGCGAATTCCCCTGAGGCGGTCCCCGCCCGCTTGGTGGCGATGGGTGCGCTGGCCGGCCTCACTCCGGAGACCGTGGCCGTCCAGGCGGCTGCCGCGCTGGATGCGGTGGTCCATGTAGAGCGGGGTGCCGGACACCGGATGCCGGTGGCGCTTTCAGCCCTAAAGTACGACGACGCCCGGCTGGCTATGGTGCCGGTGCTCTCCACGGTGGCAGATCAGGTCGAGAGGGGCCCGGGGTGGGAGGAACTGCTGGGATGAGCATGCTTCTGCTGCTGATCACCATGGGCTGTGCGGCCACAGCCGTGCTGGTGCTGATTCCGCCGAGATCGGGAGGACCGCGAGGCGGCAGAGCCCTGCGGGGAGCGATAGTCCGGCTGCGCACGGCACTGCACTTGCGGGCCATGCCTCGGCCGGCTGATCTCCGCAAGGATGCTGCTGAGCTGCTCCGACAGTTCTCAGCACTGCTGGCCTCCGGCCGCGGCGAGGCTCAGGCCTGGATGGATCTTCGGGAGACCTGGCGGCGGCGGGATCCCGACCACCCGTTGACCGCAGCGTGCCAGCAGATTGTTGCTGCGGAGAGTCTGGGGGCCGGGACCGCTGAGGGGCTGCGCAGAGCAATGGCCGCTGAAGTATCTGCCGCGGGGCACAACCCCGAGCTCAGAGGCTTGCTGAACCGGCTGCTTGCGGTCACGGCACTGTCTGAACAGACCGGCGCTCCGCTCTCTGAGCTGGTGGAGCAGATGGCCTCCTCAGCAGATGATTCCGCAGATCTGGCGGCTGCCGTGCAGACGGCGGTGGCAGGGCCCAAGCTCACTCAGCTTCTGCTGATCCTGCTGCCGGTGGGTGGTCTCGGGCTGGGCCAGCTCATGGGAGCCTCACCACTGGCAGCCCTCTTCGGCGGTGGACTCGGCTTGGCCTGCCTGCTCGGCGGTGTACTGTGCTTGCTGGTCGGGCGGGTGTGGAGTGCTCGGATGATTAATGCGGTGATGCGCCATGTCTAGTCTGTGGGTTCTGGTCACTGCCCTAGCAGCCGCCGCAGCGGTTCTGCTGCTGGTGCCGGCACTGCCGGGGGAGCGCAGTGCGGCAGGCAGCCAGGCTTGGGGCAGAGTGCTTTCCTGGCGGCGTCGTACCCGGAGAGACTCTGCTGAGCAGGCCGATGCTGCGGTGCTGCTGGACCTGACCGCTGCGCTGCTGAGGGCAGGGACGGGGGTGGAGGCGGCTTTCGCCCGGCTGGCCCAGTCTGTTCCGGGCGCCGAGCCGCTGGCAGGAGTGCACCGGGCGCTGGCGGCCGGAGCCGCTTGGGAGCAGGCAGTTGAGGCCGTGACGGAGGATTCTGAGCTGGTCAGTTTCTGCGAGCATCTCAGCTTCGCCTATGCCACTGGGGCGCCGAGTGCGCGGATGCTTCAGGCGGCTGCGGTGCGGGCCCGGGCTGAGCGTAGGAACCAGGCCGAGGCCGCTGCGGAGAAGCTGGGGGTGAAGATGATGCTTCCGCTGGGTGCCTGCTTCCTTCCGGCCTTCATCCTGCTGGGGGTAGCGCCTGTGGTAGTCAGCCTGCTTCCTGACGCTTTAGGAATCTAAAGAGAAGGAAATGTAGAGAATGTTCTACAAGAGTCATATTCTGGAGATCCCGAAAGTGAGGGCGTCTTATGAAGAAGTACAGCAAGCGGGAACTGAACCAGCACAGTGGTCGGATCCTCCGTGAGATCGAGGAGACCGGAGAACCTGCCCTGATTGAACCGGGCAATGGCCGTGGTGGGAAATCTTTCATTATCAGCCCTGCACCGGAGACCCCCTATGAGCGGCTCAAAGCTGCTGGCAAGATCCGACCGGCGATAAGGAAAGGGTTTCCCCGCCCTGTCACGGATTATGACGGGGATTTCGATGAGCTGATGCACGAGATGCGTGCCGATTGGGGTGAGGAACGATGATCTACATTGACACCTCTGCCTTCCTCCGCAGCGTCCTTAATCAGGACAACAGCGGCGCCTTGGCCCAACAGAGAGACTGGGTACTTGCGGAGGGCCGAACTGTGATCTCCTCACACCTGTTACGGCTTGAAGCGCGCAGAGTCCAAGTGCGTACTGGATTGGACTGGGACGACTTTCAACAGGAGCTGGAAACCATTGAAATCGTCGAGGTTGACTCTGAAGACTTCCGTAGGGCGTTCGAGATCCCAGTCCATGTCAAGAGTCTTGACGCACTGCACCTGGCTTCCTGCATGAAAGTCGGTGCTGAGGCGCTGTTCACTGCGGATAAGAACATGCGTGATGTAGCCCAGTACCTGGGCATCCCGGTACTGTGGGCTGGATAGCTCAGAGGCGCTCGCCGGCGGCTGGGAGGACTGCTGGAACCAGGAACGCAGCTGGCTCTCGTTGATTGAATCGTCCTGGTAGATGTCCAGGTAGCGCACCTCGGGATGTTTGGAGGCTTTGTGCACCCTCGGCATCGCCTCCGTGATCAGCGCATCCAGGCGCGCACCCAGTGCCGACCTCCAGTCGGGTATGGCGGCGATATAGTCCGGTACCGGTCCGTCGCCCTCACCGTTGGGAGCTGCGGAGTGCTACCGGAGAGCAGCTGCGGTCTCTGCCCTGTTCAGTCATAGGTGAGGCTAGATCACGCGGCCTTAGGCCGGTGCTGCCCGACTTACTGCGTCCTCTAGATGTCCTCCAGAGCCAGGTGTTTGAGTACCCGACGGCTAATCGCCGTGCAGAGCCTCGGGTGGGCCCGCGCGAGAGGTGGCGGAGGCACTCAGATTCATGGCCGGGATCAGATGGGAGATGACGACGACGCCGGAATCCTGGTTTACCGTGACTGTTACCTCGGTGGGGTGCTCGCCGCCCACTGTGCAGTGCTGTAACTCTGCGCCGTTGTGTCCAGCGACCTGCTCTGCAACGGTGCACGGGTCTCCGATGTTCAGCCCGCGGGCTGTGTCAGCGGCCGCAAGCGCGGCCAAGTCAGCCGCCCGTTCAACTTGAGATTTGGTGGTGGCCACCGTGCTGAGGACGGCGATCAGGCCCAGCAACATCGCCAGCACGGCGATGATGCCGAGCGCTGTCACTGTGCCGGAGCCTCGCTCCCCGCTGAGCAGATTCCTGGTCACGGAACGCCCCCTGACCCCTCCAGATGCTCGGTCCGAGCATGGGCTTCGGCAGAGATCTCCGCATTGAGCTCGATCAGACCGATCAGCTGAACAGGCTGGGTCACCACCACTGAGGTGTAGGCTCCCTCGGCAGAGATAGTCACAGTGATGTCACCGCCGGCAGTGTCCCTGGCGGTCTGCTCAGCCACCGCAGCTGACTGGCCTCGGGCGGATTCGCGGGCTGCGGCCCGGGCCGCATCCTCCAAAGCCACCCGGGAGGCACCGGTCATCGCCAGTGAGATCACCAGCAGCAGGACCAGCACCACCCCGGGCAGCGCCAGTGCGAACTCGGCGGTGACGGAGCCTCGTTCTGCGACGAAAGGAGGGGGAGGCGAGGCCTCGTCGTCGTTTCGCTCACGCTCCTCGGTCACCTGCCCGCACCTCGGGCAGCCCTGAGTCTCCTCGGAAACTGCGCCGCAAACGCCGCATTTCACTCGGTTTAGTCGGGTCTCGGAAGATTCGGAGCAAGCTCCGGTCTTCACTCGGCTCGGTCGGGCGTTCCGTGTCCGCATCATGGACCCACCTGCGCTCAGGCGCCCAACGCTCGCTGCACGATCGCCTCCAGCCACCCACGGACTGTATCCGAGGTGAGGATGGCTGTGAGCAGTCCGGCAAAAGCTACCGCTCCGAGCATGACAATGCCATACTCTGCGGTGGCCAGGCCGTCCTCCTCAGCGTGCAGTGAAGCCAGGGAACAGTCCTTTGGCTGATCACTCATTGGTTCTCTCCTTATCGGTGGGTTAGCCGCCACCGGGTGGTGGTCAGCTGCTTCCACCGTGGCCTGCTCGGATGCCCTGCCGTGCAGTCCCCTGCTGGTCTGTGGACTGCGCGGCGTGTCCTGGAGCGGCTATCTCCACCTGGGGAAAACTCTGTGGAGTTTGTTGTCGAATACAACAGTTGCTGCTGGCAACTATGCTGGTGGGGTGCTTGAATCAACTCGCCCCGAACTGCTCGGCGACTTCGGAATGGTTGCCTCCACCCATTGGCTCGCCTCACAGACCGGGATGAGCATCCTGGAGCGCGGAGGCAACGCCGCCGATGCTGCGGTCGCTTCCGGGTTCGTGCTCCAAATAGTCGAACCCCACCTCAACGGTCCCGGCGGAGAAGTGCCCATTCTGGTCTGGTCCGAGAAGGAGCAGAAGGTCGAGGTGATCAATGGCCAGGGCCCTGCGCCCCAGGCCGCCACGGTGGCCAGGCTCAAGGAGAGGGGCCTGAAAATCATGCCCGGTACCGGCCTGCTCTCCGCAGTGGTTCCCGGGGCCTTCGGCGCATGGCTGTCTCTGCTGGCCCGCCACGGCACTATGACCCTGCGGGAAGTGCTGAGCCCAGCCATCGGGCTCGCCCAGAACGGACACCCAGTGCTGCCCCGGGTCTCGCGCACCATCGAGACAGTCAGAGAGCTCTTCGCCGAGCACTGGCCCAGCTCCGCGGCTGTCTGGCTGCCCGGTGGTGAGGTTCCCGCCCCCAATAGCCGGTTCAGCAACAGCGTGCTCGCTCGCACCTACATGCGCCTAGTGGAGGAGGCCGAGACCGCAGGAAGCGATCGCGAAGCCCAGCTCGAGGTCGCCCAGCGCGCCTGGTACCAAGGATTCGTGGCCGAGGCCATCGGCGAGTTCTGCGCTTCCAACGCTGTGCAGGACACCTCCGGCCAGCCCAACTCCGGCCTGCTCACCGCCCAGGACCTGGCCGCCTGGCAGGCCGAGGTGGAAGACCCGGTCACCCTGGACTACAAGAACTACACCGTGGCCAAGACAGGACCCTGGGGACAGGGTCCTGTGATGCTGCAGCAGCTGGCCCTGCTGGAGGGCTTCGACCTGGATGGCATCGCCCCAGGCTCGGTCGACTGGGTGCACTTGATCGTGGAGTCCGGCAAGCTGGCCTTCGCTGACCGTGAGGCTTGGTACGGCGATCCCCGCTTCACCGAGGTGCCGCTGGACGATCTGCTCAGCCCTGAGTACACCGCTGCCCGCCGGGAACTGATAGCGCACGACGCCGCCTCCACGGCTCTGCTGCCCGGCTCACCTGGGGGACGCACACCTGTGCTGCCCGAGTATCCGCAGGCCAGCCTGACCACGCCGGCCGCCGGAGTGGGAGAACCGACAGTGGCGCACAACGGGGAGACCCGCGGAGACACCTGCCATGTAGATGTAGTGGACTCCGACGGCATGATGATCTCCGCCACCCCCTCAGGCGGTTGGCTGCAGGCCTCCCCCACCATCCCTGAGCTGGGCTTCTGTCTCAGTTCCCGGGCGCAGATGTTCTGGCTGCAGGAGGGTCTGCCGAACTCGCTGCGGCCTGGGGCTCGTCCGCGGACCACCCTGACCCCGAGCTTCGCGCTGCGCGACGGCAAGCCCTGGTTGGCCTTCGGCACTCCGGGTGGGGACTCCCAGGACCAGTGGAACATTCAGCTGTTCCTCAACCTGGTGCACAGCGGGATGAACCTGCAGGAGGCGATTGATGCTCCAGCCTTCCACTCCACTCACGTGCCCAGCTCCTTCTACCCGCGGGAGTCCTTCCCCGCCCAGGTGATGATCGAGGACCGGTTCGCTCCCGAGGTGCTTCAGGAACTGGCTCGCCGCGGCCATGACCTGAAAGTCGGTGCCGGCTGGACCGAGGGTCGGCTCTCAGCTGTAGCTCGGGACGGCGAATGGCTCAAAGCCGCCGCCAATCCCCGCGGCGCCCAAGGCTACGCCGCCGGCCGATAGGGGAGTGAAACTGAAAGCCATTGAGAGTGATTTAAGGCGTGTTATATGTAAATTATGTGTTTCGGAAGTGCTAATCTTATGGGTGTTGAAACTCCGGATGACGCAGCAAGTACTGAAACTGGGGGTGCTCCGGCAATAGGCGACTGCTTAGTGATCGGGTTTCTGATACCAATCAGGCCAGACCTGGCGACTGGCTTCTTCAAGAAACTTGATCTCAGGAGCAGTTGCAGCGTTGTCCCGCTTTCGAATAGTGCGGTACACGCTTTGGAGTGGAGGTTCTGGCTCTGGGTGAAGAACAGAGCAGTTAGTGCTTTTCTGCAACTGCGGGACCATGAACTCCGGGACGAAAGCCCAGACTCCCTGAGAGCGAAGCAAGGGTGCGAGGGTATTGACTGTGTCAGATAGTAGACGTGGTGGTCGAAGGTGGACTTGGTGGCGCCATAACTGATAGTCAGCCCCCCAGGGCATTCCGATTTCAGAGTTGGGATCGAGAGATGTGACGGACACTTTCTTCCCAAGGTGTGAGGGTGGGGAGTTCATGACTATCCGCATGGGGAAACGCGCTAGACGGGTCACTTTAAGGTCGATGTGCTCATGTGAAAACACCGTATAAGCAGCGTGCAGATGACCTGTGGCGACGCGTTCGGCAAGATCTACTCCGCTTCCCGTCTCAAGGCGCAGGCTCAGACCCTGCCGGTTGTTCACAATGTGCTCGTAAAGAGGTGGGAGTACGTACCTGGTCAAGACTTGAACGGACCCTAGAGATAATCGGAGATCACCCTCTTCCTGTAGCACTTGCGCTTCCGAGGAGAGTTGTTCCCAGCGTTGGGCAATCTCGAGGAACGTCCTGCCATCATTAGTCAGTGTTACGCCTCTGCCACCCCTAGCTCGTAGCAGCAATCGTCGCCCCAGCCGGTTTTCGAGTGATCGGATGCGATAAGACACAGTTGACTGTGTGGTATGTACTGCTTCTGAACCACCTAGCAGGCTCCCGGCCCGTACGACTGAGAGGAAAGTTTGAACCTCTTCGGGCACTAGCATTATCGATCTCCTAGATATTTAGTGTGCAAAATATTATCTTGCCATTATTTCAGGCTACAACTATCGTTCTACGACAAGACTTCCGGTAGTCCTGCCAGAGCCGTCTGAAGTCTTGAAGAAATGCTCGCCCCTTGCACCCCTAAATGAGGAATCATGATGAAGAGCACCCGCACCCTTGCCGTGTTTATGACCGCGCTTCTGCTTGCTAGCGCCTGTTCCCCGCCTGGAGGTGAGGATGGAGTCAATGGAGATGCCGGGGGAGACGCCACAGTAGACCAGAGTGAACTCGTGATCGGAATTGCCAATGATGTCAGTGGCCGTGAGTGGGATCCCGCGCTGACTGCTGGTGGAACAGCTATTCCAGTGCTTTATAGCATTTATGACACTCTCTATGACTTTGACGAGGATGGATTGCCTCAGCCCCATATTGTGGAGAGTGACGAATTGAGTGAAGATGAGCTCACTCTCACTATGAATATTCACAGTGGCATCACTTTCCATGACGGGAGTGAGCTAACTGCTGAGGATGTGGCTTTCAGTCTCGACCGAGTCCGAGGTGAAGATGAGAGCCTTGAGGGCCCCGCTTACACGAGCTCCCTCGCTCTCATTGATTACGTTGAAGTCGAAGATGACTACACTGTAATAATTCATCTCTCCGAACCTGATCCTATTTTGCGCAACTCCTTGGCGTATCTTCCGGGAATGGTTGTTCCCTCGGACTACGTCCAAGAGGTAGGAAATGATGGGTTCCTAGCTGATCCGATTGGCAGTGGCCCCTATGTATTGGAAAGCTCAACTCCCGGCCAGGAATTCACCCTGCAACTGTTTGACGACTACGCATTTGAGACCGGTGAAGCCTTCGAGGAAGTCAACCTTCAAGTGCTCACGGAGGGCGCAACCCGCATTGCTCAGCTACGCGCTGGTGATATTGACTTCGCAGTTGATGTTGACATTAGTCAAGTAGAGGCGCTGGAGGGTGATGGGTTCCAAATCTCCACTAATCCGAGTGGGCAGTTTCTCAGCGTGATTTTTAATCACCGGACTGAAGTCCTTGAAGATCCTCAACTGCGTCAGGCGATTAATCTTGCCGTAGACAGAGAGAGCATCATTGAGAGCTTGTATGACGGTCTTGCCTCGGCCACTGGGACTATGGACGCGAATATTTCCGCAGATCTAGTAGAGCCGTTCGAATACGACCCGGAGCAGGCCGAAGATCTGCTGGAAGCATCCAGCTATGACGGTGAAACGCTAATTATCAATTACCCCTCGGGCCGGTATCCCCAGGACTCGCAACTTATCCAAACAGTGCAGGCAAACCTGGGTGATATTGGACTCGACCTCGAGATACACTCCATGGACTCCAACCAGTGGCTTGATGGGCTGCAGGAAAAAACCTTGGACGATATGTCCCTCACACTTCTTTCCAACACCAACTATGACTCATACCAGTCCCTATGGTCTGCGACCGCATGTGAAGGTCCCTGGTCTCTATGGTGCGATGAAGATCTTGAAGAAGAGCTGGAACGACTCTCCAGACTTCAAGGTGAAGAGCGGCTTGAGGGCTTTATTGAGCTGAGCGAGGGCTTCAAAGAAGATCCACCGGCCCTCTTCCTCCTCGATTTCCACCAGGTCTACGCCATGCAAGAAGGCATCCAGTGGTACCCTACCCCGGGCTATCGGAACTTTGACTACACCGATATCCGTCCTGAGTGATCTACCGACCTAACCGCACCCACCATCAAGATTCGGTCATATGCTCAAATATCTCTTGCACAGGCTGCTGCAAGGGGCCATCTCATTAGGCATCATCACAGTCATCATCTTCATGCTGACTCGCCTGCTTGGAGATCCCGTCGTGCAGTTATTGCCACCCACATATACCCCAGAAGAATACGACCGTTTAGCGAGCGCTCTGGGATACGACCAGCCCGTCCATATCCAGTTCATGGATTTCTTGGGTGGGCTGGTTCGGGGGGACTTAGGCACGTCTATTACCCGTTCTGAACCGGTTGTAGACGTCCTCGCCTCTCGCATTCCAGTCACCTTGTATTTAGCAGTCAGTTCGCTCCTGCTGGGTTTCGGATCTGCTCTGATTCTTGGATTCGTTGCTGCATACTCGCGCTCCCGTTTTCTGGACTCATTGACTACCCTCTTAGCCACACTCGGCATGGCAGTACCCTCCTTCGCAGTTGGTATCTTGCTAGTGGTCACCTTCTCCATCGGCCTAGGCATGTTCCCGGCCGGGGGGTGGGGCACTGGGGCCCACGCGGTACTTCCCGTCGCTACCCTGACTATCTGGATGTTTTCGAATGTTGCGCGTATTGCGCGCTCCACAATGCAAGAGAGATCTGCGCAGCAATATGTGACATTGGCGCAGACAAAAGGCCTCAGCGCACCCCATGTCTTGCTGCGTCACGCAGCACGCCCAAGTATGCCGCCAGTAATCAGCTACGGCGCGGTGCTGGCTGGAACCCTCTTTTCGGGCACAGTGGTTACGGAGGTCCTCTTTGGAATCCCTGGGCTAGGAGCGCTTGCGGTAGATGCTGTCAGTAACCGTGACCAGCCTTTAGTGATTGGAATCGTCATGCTCTCCGCTGTGATCTTTATTGCACTCAATCTTATTAGTGACGTTTTGACAGCCATCCTTGACCCACGTGTCAGGCTGGGAGGCTCCCCCCAATGACAAGTCCTCGTTCAATCAGCCGGTCACCACTACAGATCTTCTCTAAGCTGACCACGAGGCTTCCGATTGTCGCATTGGTAGCACTAGCGGTCATTGCCGCTCTCATGTTCTTTGCAGTGTTTTACCCCATGTTGAGCTCAGAATCCCCCACGTCAGTTCACCTGGGCAGAACACTCCGTGAGCCTGTCTTTCTCGGAGGAACATGGGAACATCCTCTTGGAACTGACAATCTGGGTCGGGATATTCTTCTTCAGTTAGCTCATGCACTTCGGGTTTCAGGACTAGTTGCGGTCGTTTCAGTCTTTTTTGCAGGTACTGCAGGTGCGATTTTTGGGTTACTGAGTGGCTATCGGGGAGGGTGGGTCGACTTCATTGTCGGTCGGCTCACTGAAGCACAGATGGCACTGCCGTTGCTGATTGTGGCCATGACTTTGGTCGTAGCTTTGGGACCTTCTTTGCCCACACTTGTCTTAGCCATAGCGCTCAGTGGCTGGGTTCCATTCGCTCGTTTGGTTCGTAGTGAGACTCTAGCCCTTCGTGAACGTGAGTTTGTCACGCTGGCTCAGCTTTCCGGAGTCCACGCTGCCAGAATTCTCGTTCGCCATCTGTTGCCTAATGTGATTCCATCCACGCTTATCCTAGCTACTCAACAAATAGCAGTGGCTGTCATCGAAGAGTCCGCCCTCAGCTTCCTAGGACTCGGAGTTCAACCGCCTAATACATCTCTGGGACTTATGGTGGGACAGACCCGTGTATATATGCAGTCTGACCCATGGCTTCCTATGGTTCCTGTGCTGGCATTAGTGGTGCTTTCACTCTCTGTGAACCTTTTAGGTGACCAGATGCGTAACAAGATGGGAGTGCGTCGATGAATGCGCAGAAAGTAGATATCGATACTGCCGTCACTGTTCGAGATTTATCTGTGAACTACCCTACAGATAAAGGTATACTTAATGCAGTATCATTGGTCTCATTAAATATTTATAGCGGGGAAATTCTGGGAATTGTAGGTGAGTCTGGAAGTGGTAAGACCACAGTAGCTCAAGGAATTCTTGGATTACTAGAAAATGATGTGATATCTGGAGAAATAGATGTTATCGGAACCAATGTTTTGAAAGCTAAAGGCTCTGTGATGAGGAAGCTGAGGCGTAACTACGTAGCTACGATTCTGCAGGATCCTCTGGGATCGCTGAACCCTGTCAGAACAATCCGGTCACAGCTACGTGAATCCGCAGCGGCGACCGGAACACCGCGAGGTAAGCGAGATGAAGCGATTGGCGAAGTACTGCTTGACGTTGGGCTTACCGACTCGCGGGTTCTGCGCTCATACCCGCACCAACTCAGTGGAGGTATGAACCAACGAGTGTCGATTGCCATGGCTCTGCTAAAGAATCCTAAAATCCTCATCGCCGATGAGCCCACTTCTGCTCTGGACGTCAGAACCCAAGCAGCGATTATGAAACTCTTACTCGATATTCGTGCGCGACGTGGCACATCCATCATGATGGTCACTCACGATTTGGAACTTGCGCTGGGAAGCTGTGACCGAGTCGGTGTCATGTATGCCGGAAGGCTCGTTGAAATAGGTGCCCCAGAACATCTCAGGAACAACGCAAAGCATCCGTACACTAAAGCACTTTTAGGAGCTTCTCCCCGTTTCGGACAATCAGAACGTGTTACACCGATCCCAGGTCGTTTCACCTCGGTGCTTAACCATCCACCAGGATGTCCGTTCCGATCACGCTGCGCCAATGCAATTGAGAGTTGTGCTGAAGAGTTCCCGCCAGCCAGTGAAGACCTTACCGCCTACTGGTGTTGGAAGCCCGTGCCTGGCGGAGAGAACAGTCAGCAAGGAGCGACCGCATGATTACACTGCAGGACCTCTCTGTCCACTATGGGAAGAAATCCGTTCTACGCGATGTGAACCTTTCGGTCCAGGAGGGTGAGTCAGTAGCAGTTGTCGGGGAAAGTGGGGCTGGGAAGAGCACACTCGCCAAAGTAGTCCTTGGGTTTGTCAAAGCAACCGGGGGAACTTATTCGTTCAATGGCATTGATGTTTCGCGCCTTAAAGGTAGGGAAATGCGCGAATGGCGTTACGCCTCACAAGCAGTGCTACAGAACCCTACGGCTTCCCTGAATCCGCGAGTCAGGGTGGACACCTCGATCACTGAGCCCTTGACTGCGCGGGCACGTATGTCCAAGCGAAAGAAACGTCAGAAGGCTGAGGAACTCTTAGATCTGGTGGGTCTCGATGCTGGTCTTGCGACAAGATATCCCACCCAGCTATCTGGTGGTCAGCGACAGCGAGTGGTCATCGCTCGTGCTATCGGTGCCGATCCTGAACTCTTGTTGCTCGATGAACCTGTTTCAGCTCTTGATGCCTCAGCTCGAGCCCAAGTGCTCAATATCCTCTCCGATCTACGGCAAGAGAGAGCTGTAACTACTTTGTACATCACCCATGACTTAGCCACAGTAGGTTATCTCTGTGAACGGGTAGTAGTTCTCTATGCCGGCGAAGTAATGGAAGATCTCCCCATTGAGGCGCTTTACACAGGTCCTGATAACCCATATACCCGAGAACTCCGCAAAGCGAGCCTTGAACCCACTGAAGTAGAAACTGATAACGACGGTGTCAGAGCCAGCGCTACTGGAGGCATCACTCCAGCGAGTTCAAATGGGTGTCCATTTGCAGGGCAATGCCCTATTGCCCAGGAAATCTGTTTTCAGGAAAAGCCGAAGTTAAAGACACTTTCGAACGGTTGGCGCTCACGTTGCCACTTTGCAGGGGAGCCTTCCAAAGACACAATGTTAGGCACGGATAGCAAAGCATGAAAAACAAATATCGGAATCTCACGCAACCACTTAGTCTAGGGGCACATCGTCTATCCAATCGAATTGTTTCTAGCGCTCATGGTGAACATATGGGACACAAGGGCCGAATCCCCCAGGAGCTTATCGACTACCACACTCGGCGTGCTCAAGGTGGAGTGGGAATGATTGTGGCGTTTGGCTCCGGCACGATCCATCCAAAGGCAGATAACGCCGGAAACATCAGCTTATGGGATTCAGAGAATGAACCGGCGTTGCGAGAAATGGCAGGAAAGATCCGGGGTTATGGAACAGTTCTGCTGGCTCAAGCTACTCATCGTGGGCCTCGGGAGTCGCCTACCTCGCTTGATGCTTTTACGAGTGCTCCCTCCCCGATGGTAGGGCCTTTCGCCCATGGCAATCCTCATGTGCTTGAGGTGCATGAGATTGAAGAACTAGTGGATTTCTACGCGGCTGCTGCTGCCAGACTGGCCCGCTGTGGATTCTCTGGAATAGAGATTACTGGACTTGGTAGTCACCTACCAGAGCTGTTTTGGAGCCCTCAACTGAACCAGAGGACAGATAAGTACGGGGGGAGCTTTACGAACAGGATGCGATTCAGCAGGGAAATCATCCACGCAGTAGCGCAAGCAGTACCAGAAGAGTTCTTAGTTTCTTTCCGAATCAGCCTCGACCCACAGTCTCACACCCTGGGCCTTCAGACGGAGGACCTCTTAGAAATTGTTGATCACCTTGATGCTCTAGGTCGGATAGACACAATCAGCATCTCTGGTGGGAGCGGGGCGACGATTGAAACTCATGCCGGCAATGTGCCCACAGAAGCCTATCCACTGGCCACCTACGCGCACCTCGCAGGACTGGTCAAGCAACAGACCACCACCCCAGTAGCTGTTGCCGGAAGAATGCTCACCGCAGCTGTAGCTGAAGAGACCATCCGCTCCGGGCAAGCAGATATGGTTGCTATGACTCGGGCGCTTATTGCCGACCCTGATCTTCCGAGACATATTCTCCGCGGAACTGAAGAAATGGCTCGTCCGTGCATTGCCATAAATGAAGGGTGCCGACGGGTCACCTACGGCGGTCGTGTGACATGTACGGTAAATCCTGTTGTAGCCGACCCAGCTCTAGAACACCCCGTGCCAGCAACTACGTCCCAGCGAGTGGCAGTAGTAGGGGGAGGGCCTGGTGGCATGGAAGCGGCCCGGGTTGCAGCGCAACGGGGCCACGCCGTAACGCTATTTGAAAAACAACCAGTACTTGGCGGCCAAGTGATTACCGCTGCGAAAGAAAACGGTAGACCGAATCTTACGAGACATGTTCGTTGGTTGTCAGAAAGGCTGGAAGAGCTAGGAGTAGACGTGAGACTGAACACGTGTGCTACTTCTGGAAGCCTGGTTGAGAGCTCTTTTGACAGCGTTATTCTTGCCAGTGGTGTAAAGATTACAACACCAGCAGAACTGCGGCACTCGTCAGCCGTGGTGGCAGTAACGGATGTTGACCTACTCACGGAAACTGCGGCTCCTCCAGGTGAAAAAGACATCACTGTGGTAGATGCCCAAAGTTACCGGAGGGGAGCGGCTATTGCCGCTACTTTGGCGGAGGACCTGCCTAATCGCGTTCGATTGGCTACGCCTTCCCTGGAGCCTATGGCGCGGCTTGAGAACTCGAATAAACCGCCGCTTCTGCGACGCTTGACCGCAGCTGGAGTGGAACTCCTGACAAGCTATGAGCTGGAGTTTTCTCCAGAAGCTCAGCTGCGCCATATGTGGTCGGACACAAAATATCCGCTTGGCGCAAACGATTACCTAGTGGCTGTTGGCTGGACAGCCCCGCAGAGTTCCCTCTATGCCGAACTGCGACAGGCAGCCGCTGAGCTCCAAGTGCAGGTCATCGGAGATGCGTTAGCCCCTCGCCTCATGCGTAATGCCATCAGTGAAGGCGCACGCTCTGCGGTTCTTATATAAATTATCTGATATTCACTGATTATGAAAGGCAAATATGTCTCCTTTTATTGAAGAAAACGACCTCAGGGTCATCCAGAACAGTCACTGGCGGCCTCATGTGGTAGTGGTGGGAGCTGGAGTCGTTGGAGCGAATATTACGCTTGAGCTTGCTGCTCAGGGAGCCGAAGTGACTGTCCTAGCAGCTAACGCAAGTCTGGAAGAGGGAGCAACCCCCAATTCATTTGCTTGGATAACAAACCAGACCTTTTTCCGAGCTAAAGACCCTGTTCCTGACGATAAAGCTCGAGCGTATTTCAATCTTCACCGGCTCAGCCATGCGGCCTGGCGTCGTCTCCAGCTCAAGTTGAATGATCGGCTGGGCGTCCGCTGGAATGGGGCAGTGCAGTGGGCATACCAGGGGCAGCAGGAGGAGATCGTTCGCATTCGGGCTGAGTTGGAGAGGAGACAGAGTTGGGGGAGCCCCTCGTACCCCGTGAGTGCTCTGGAAATCGGAGAACTTCTTCCCTCTGCACAATTGCCGGAAGAACCAGCGATTGCTCTTTTTGCTAATGACGAGGGAATAGTTGATCCTTTCTCTGCAGTGCCTGCGCTTCTCAAAGCTGCTCAACGGTTGGGGGTCACAGTTGAAGCTCCCCGTGTAGTGGAGACTTTTGAATCTGCTGCTGGTGACCGGATCCTGGTTAAGCACTCTGAAGGTTCCACCGTGTGCGATAAAGTCGTTATCGCGGCAGGGCGACAGACTCCAGATCTGGCAGCAGAAGTTGATGTTCAAGTGCCCTTGGCAGAATCATCGGGAGACTTGGTCCATTTTGCGCCCCAGGAAGACCTGATTGCCCCTATGGTGATGGCTCCGGACCTCCACGCCCTACAGCGTCCCGATGGTCGTGTCATTGTGGCGCGTCATTACACCGGAGTTTCCAGCGGAGACATCGATGATGACGGGGAGCTGGATCCTAGCGAGGTGATCAAAGATGCGGCAGAGATTTTCCCGGCGCTGAAGGGCGCAAAGGTAGAGAAAACCACCAGGGGACGCCGTGTCGTTCCGGTCGATGGGCTTCCCATTGTCGGTGAGAGCAAAACTCTGCCGGGGGTGCACGTTATGGCGACCAACGCTGGTATCTCGCTGGGGCCCGCCTTCGGCCAGCTGCTCACCACAGAAGTTCTCTATGGTGCAGAAGTTGACCTGTTCCGTGACTACCGTCCAGAACGTTTCGCATCCTGAAGCCAACGATGAGCGCGGTGTCGCCGATGATGCATTTCTTTGCCGGCTACACCGCGAGAGGCGTATCGTCGCTTTTGAGCACCTTGCATGGAGGTCATGCTCCAGCGAGGGTGACCTCCATGCGTGCTGCCAGGCAGGCAATCCTGGGGCTGAGCGTGGATTCAGCTTTTCTGTGATCTTCTCCCCGGGCGCCCGCAGCAGGTTGGGCGCTCCTGTATGAGCGTGCAGCCCGGAGCTGCTCAGAGGCGTGAGCTGGGAGTTGTTGAGCAGAGGACTTCAGCATCCTCGGTGACAGTAATTGTTGCGCTCAATGTGCTCCGGGCGTCCAGTGCATCATCCTGTCTGAGTGCGTACTCAGTCCCGTCGATAGTGATGACTGCTGCCCCGCGGAGAACAGTGAGAAAGAGGTCACGGCCGCTCAGCGGGAGGGGGAACCCCAGCCGCTCGTCCCGGTCGAAGCTGCCGGCCATGATGCGAGTCTCCAAGGAAGGATGCGAGAGCTCCCGCCAGCCCTGCAGGGGGTCGGGCAGGCTAGAGGGCTGAACCATGAGTTGATCCTCGTCCCGAGTCAGCTCAGCGAGGCTGGTGTTCAATGCAGCAGCCACTTTGGCCAGCAGGGGCAGTGAAGCAATGGACAGCCCATTCTCGATATTCGACAGGTGTGAGACAGAAATATCGGCGCGTCGTGCCACCTGGGTGAGGGTCAGTCGTGCGTCTTTGCGGCGACGACGGATGGCATCACCTATCCGGAACGCTAACTGGTCGGAACCCATAGGTCTCACCTCACTAGTGCCGGCGTGACGATCCAGAGAATCTCAACGTTATCGATCCCGTGGTTGATGGAGAGTGCATGTTCGGGATGTGATGAATAGTGCAGAGATTCTCCCGGTGTGAGACTGAATTTCTCGGACCCGAAAGAGAGCGTGATTTCCCCTTGGAGTACAAGGCAGAAGCGTTCTCCGAGATACCGGTAGGTGGCACTGGCATCGATTGCTGTGAACTCATGGCGCAATGCGGTATAGGAAGGACTGTCGAGCCTGGAGGAGAGCAGGGAGTATGACTCCGCGCTGGACTCGGAGAGCTTGAGTTGGTTGGGGGCATCTGCCCGGTGAACGGTCACCTCCGGTTCTACTTCGCGAGGGAACAGGGCGGAGACATCAACCCGCAGCACTGCTGCCAGGGTGCTGAGTGCGCTAAGGCTGGGGACAGTGGCAGAGGTTTCCACTGCCGAGATGTAGCCCTCACTGTAACCGCCCTGTTCAGCCAGTTCAGCCAGTGTCATGCCTCGGTTCTTTCGCAGCTCTCTGATGCGGCTGCCCAAGTTGCTGAGCACCCACTCAGCTTCTGATGGCCTGTGGGTTGCAGCAGAACCCGCTGTACCGTCTGAGCTCATCTCCCCCACTTTCACTTTTCGTCTGACCTGGGCGAACTAAGCGTAACCGTTCTGGAGTGCTTGCTGGGGCTCAGGGCTCTCTCAATGTTTCGGTTAAGTAAAACTTTCATCATCTCGGAGCGAAAGCTGTGACTATCGCTATCCTAAGGTATAGCTTTAGTCATACAGAAATTCCCGACCTTGGAGCTGCCGCATGATCAGAACTTTCCTGTCCTTGGATGTGAAGCCTGGGCAGCGTGACGCACTTATTGCCTGGTACAAAGAATCCGGTGCCCTGGAGAAGGCAGTGGAATATGCCGGATGTCTCTCTACGGAGCTCTACCCGGATGCCGAGGACGAAGACCGCCTCCTAGTGACTGCCCTTTGGGAATCAGGAGAGGACTATGAGCGGTGGGTGGCGCACCCTTGGCGCCAGTCAACTACCAGTCAGATAAACCAGTTCCTTAAAGAAGGCTTCACCCCAGAGTCCCGAGGGTCTGCTCTGGAGAGCCTCCATCAAGCCTCATTGACCCACTCGTAACCCTGAACCGCATCACCACACCTGATGAGAAGAGGAATGTTCATGTCTGCATCGTTAGCCCGCAGAGCTGTGGCTCTCTGCCTTGCCGGAACTCTGGCGCTGACCGCCTGTTCGGGAGGCAATACTGCTCAGTCCGACTCAGATTCCAACGGGGCCCAGGCCAGCGGCGAGACCCTGGTCATTGATACTGCGTTCTCCTTGGAAACCGGAGACCCAGGTCGGAACTATGTGCCCACCGGCTCTACTGTGCTGCACCCCATCTACGAGACTCTGCTGACTTTTGAAGGTGATGATGAGTCCGAGCCAGTGCCCGGCTTAGCCACAATGGAAGTCAACGAGGATGCTACCGAGTTCACCTTCACTCTTGATG
The DNA here is from genome assembly GCF_008711175.1 of Nesterenkonia ebinurensis. GTDB lineage: Bacteria > Actinomycetota > Actinomycetes > Actinomycetales > Micrococcaceae > Nesterenkonia > Nesterenkonia ebinurensis. Next base: position 16,210 of record NZ_VWNF01000021.1, on the reverse strand, counting down.
AAGGTCGAGTATTCTCCGACGGCAGTCCTATCGAGGCTGACGACGTGGTTTTCTCCTTCGAACGGCTCAAAGGGATGGAAGCTTCCAAAGCCAACCACCTTGTGGTTGACATCGACATTGAGAAAGTCGATGACATGACGGTGCGGATGACCACAGAGGAACCCTACCTCCAGCTACCGGCCATCGTGACCAATCCGGCCCTCTCTGTTCTCAACTCTGAGGTGGTGCAGGAGAATGGTGGTACTACCGATGATTCCGATGCTGCCGAGGAGTTTCTCAACGGCACCTCCGTGGGCTCGGGCCCCTACCAGTTGGAGACTTTCGACCTGACTTCTCAGGTGGTTCTGGTCCCCAACGAGGAATACAACGGCGATCAGCCCGCCCAGTTTGAGCGCGTTGTGGTTCGCAACGTCTCGGAGGCAGCCACCCAGCTCACCAATCTCCGTGGTGGGGACTCGGATCTGGCCCTCGATCTCTCTGGTGACCAGGTCGCTGAGCTTGGTGATGATTTTGACATCACTGCAGGCCCCGGGGCCCAGACCATCTTCCTGCTGGTGAACCAGGACGACGAGGTCTTTGGAGATCTCGCCAACCCTGCTTTCGCCGAGGCTGTCCGTTACGCCCTCGACTACGACTCGCTGCTTGAGCTCGCCGGTGAGGGCGCGGCCCAGGCCACTGGCGTGATTCCGCCGATGTTCCTCGGAGCTCTTGAGGATGGAGTAGAACAGGACCTTGTCCGCGCAGCTGCGGCATTGGAGGAGTCCGGTTATGACGGGGAGACTCTGACACTGCGATTCCCCAACGATCAGCCCATCGGCGGAGTCGATTTCACCACCCTCGCTGAGCGGATTCAGTCCCAGCTCGCGGAGGCTGGTATCAACGTGGACCTGGCGCCGGGCCCCTTCGCATCAGAGATCGACCCCTATGTTGAGGGAACTGCGGATTTTGCTATGTGGTACTGGGGTCCTGATTTTGCCGATTCATCCTCATTCCTGCCTTTCGGCCCTGATGAGACGGTCGGCACCCGCTCTGGCTGGACAGCTGAGGATGCTCCGGAGATCGCAGACCTGGTGGCTCAGGCCCGCACCGCAACTGATCTGGACGAACGTGAGCAGGCATTTGCGGACTTCGCAGCTGCTTTGCAGGAGGAAGGCCCCTTCATCCCGCTGCTGGTTCCTGCCCGCAGTTTCGCTTCCACAGATGTGGACGGGGTTACATACAACTCCAACTGGACCATTGACATCGCTGAGCTAAGTCCGGCGGATTGAGTCAATGGTGGCTCCCACCAGGGCAGCGCGGAACCGGACATCTGGTTCCGCGCTGCCGCGCTACCTACTACGTCGATTGGGTACCTCCATTGTGCTGCTCATCGGCGTCACCCTGGTCACCTTCGTGCTCACCGCCCTGGTGCCCGGAGACCCTATTGCTGCCGCACTGGGTGAGGGGGCAATCCAGAACGAAGCGACTGTCCAGGCCTATCGTGAACGCTATGGCATGGATCGCTCGCTGCCTGAGCGGTACCTGCTCTACCTGCTAGCTCTGCTTCAAGGGGATCTGGGAACCTCCATCCGAACCAGTCGTCCAGTGATGGAAGAGCTGTCCACTGCTTTACCCGCCACCGTCGAAGTAGCGTTCGGCGCCATTGTGGTTTCTTTGGCAGTTGCTCTGGTGCTGGGAACTATTGCGGCCTACCGCAGCGGTAAGCTCGCTGACCAAGTGGTTCGAGTGGTCTCTCTGGTGGGACTCAGCGTACCCACCTTCTGGCTGGCGATCATGGTGTACCGCCTCTTCTTCATGCAGCTGGGTTGGGCTCCCGGCTCGGGGCGGCTTTCCCCGGCGCTGAATCCTCCACCACGGGTAACAGGGCTGTACCTGATCGATTTCGCGATCGACGGTGATCCTGTTGGTTTCATCGACGCTGCAGCCCACCTCGCCCTGCCGGTGCTTGTGCTATCTCTATTCACCATCGGACTGCTGACTCGCTTCATCCGCACCTCGGTGCTGGAGGTGCTCTCCACTGACTACATCCGGGCCGCACGTGCCAAGGGGCTGCCGGCACGGCGAGTAATTGTGGGATACCTGCTCCGCGGAGCCTCACTGCCGATCCTCACGATGGTTGGCATCGCCTTCGGTGCGTTGCTCTCCGGCACAGTGCTGGTCGAGGCAGTCTTCGCCTGGCCGGGTTTGGGTACGTATGCCTACTACGCGGCGATCAACCTTGATCTCCCTGCGGTGATGGGTGTCGGACTGGTGGTCGGAGTTGTCTATGTTGTGATCAACCTGATCGTGGACCTGCTCTATGGGGTCCTAGACCCGAGGGTGAGGTTGGGATGAGTACGTCTGCTTCACGTGTTTCTCGTGCTGCTGAAGCCCGGGTCTCCCGCCGTTCGCGGCGCAGGCTTCCAGCCGCCTGGCGTAGCCCATTGGCCGTGATCGGCCTGGTGATCGCCGCAGTCTGGTTCCTGGCTGCCATCCTGGCCCCGTGGATCGCGCCATATGATCCACTGGCCCAGAGTCTCCCACGGCTGACCCCGCCTGGGGAGGCTTCGATTATGGGAACTGATGCTCTGGGCCGAGACGTGTTTTCCCGGCTGCTCCACGGAGCCCGGGTGACCATCCCGCTTGCCGGCATGCTTGTCGCCTGCGCCATGGTGCTGGGCACTGTGATCGGTGCTGTTGCCGGATACGTGGGTGGCTGGGTGGATGAAGTTCTGGGCCGCCTGACAGATTTGTTCATGGCTTTTCCGACAGTCATTCTCGCCATGGTCATCGCCGCCTCACTCGGTCCCTCGCTATATAACGCTGTCCTGGCCGGCATCGTGGTGACCTGGCCCATGTACGCTCGTGTGACCCGGTCTCTGGTACTGAGCCTACGCTCACAGAACTATGTGATCGCCTCGCGTCTGCTGGGCTACTCCCCATGGCGTTCTCTGGGTACTGACATCCTGCCAAATATGCTGGGACCGGTACTGGTGCTGGCCTCGTTGGAAGTGGGTACGGCTATTCTGCTGCTGACCGGGCTGTCCTTCCTCGGACTTGGTGCACAACCGCCGACAGCAGAGTGGGGGTCGATGATCTCCGGAGCCATGCAGAATATTGACTCTTGGTGGCTTGGAGTCTTCCCGGGCTTAGCCATCCTGACTGTGGTGATGGCCTTCAACTTCATCGGTGACTCGCTGCGCGATGTTCTCGATCCGCTCTCCTCAGCTGAACGGCAAGGCGCAGGGGCAGCAGCCCCGCCTGCCAGCGCCCAGGATGAAGGAGCTGATCCGGTTAGTGCTCTAACCAGTGAGATCTCGGAGCAGGAGGCACCGCGATGACGACTATGCTGACTCTAGAGAATCTCACCGTGGAGCTTGGTCCCAAGGATGCTCGCCGCCAGGTGGTACGCGGAGTCTCGCTCAATCTTCAAGCCGGTCGCATCCAAGGCCTGGCAGGGGAGTCAGGCTCGGGCAAGACAGTCACCGCCATGGCAGTGCTAGGCTTGCTGCCGGCCTCAGCCAGAGTGACCGGATCTGCCCGGCTGGGTGAGGTTGACCTGACCTCGCTGAGGCCACGCGAGCTCAATCGGATCCGCGGGCGCCGGGTAGCTATGGTCTTCCAGGACCCTTCCGCTAGTCTCCATCCGCAGATCACGATCGGTGCGCAGCTCACCGACCATTTGCGGCACCACCTGGGGTTGAAACGCAAAGCCGCCCAGCGCCAGGCGATGGAGCTGCTTGCCCGGGTCAAGGTTCCTCATCCGCAGGAGGCGTTGAGTCGCTTCCCGCACCAATTTTCCGGAGGTCAGCGCCAGCGCATAGCGATCGCGATTGCACTGGCCTGCGACCCTGAGGTGCTGCTGGCCGATGAGCCGACCACTGCCCTGGACGTGACGGTGCAGGCGGGCATTCTGCATCTGCTACGTGAGCTGGTTGATGAGCGTGACCTAGCCGTTCTGCTGGTCACTCATGATCTGGGAGTCATGAGTGCGGTAGCGGACGACGTTGCAGTGATGCGTGATGGCCGTGTGGTGGAGTCAGGCACCCGGGCCCAGATGTTCACCGATCCCCAGCATCCCTATACACGGCAGCTGCTGGAGGCTATGCCTGATGCTCAGGAGAGTGAGGTGCTGTGAACGAGCTGCTGAAAGTCGAGGATCTCGTAGTGCGCTATGGGGGGATGACTGCCGTGGATGGTATGTCGATGAGCATCCGCGCTGGTGAGGTGCTTGCTCTGGTTGGTGAGTCAGGCTGCGGCAAGTCCTCTACCGCCCGTGCGGTGGTAGGCATGGAGCGACCCGCTGAAGGCACGGTACTGTTCCGCGGGACGGCAGTGCCGCCCTTGGGTCTACGACGTCGTCGTACTGAGTTTACTGCCATTCAGATGGTCTTTCAGGATCCGAACTCATCGCTCAATCCCCGTAAACGAGTTGGAGAGCAGATTGCTGACGGTGTGCGCGCAGCACAGGCGAGAGGGTTGAACTCTGCAAGGCCCGACAGCTGGTTGGAGGCCGTGGGGTTGCAGCCGGAGATGACAACCCGCTACCCGCACCAGTTCTCCGGAGGTCAGCGACAGCGGATAGCTATTGCCCGAGCACTGGCCGCTAAACCAGATTTGATCGTGGCCGATGAACCCATCTCTGCTCTGGACGCCTCGAGCCAGGCTTCGGTAGCAGCGATGATGCGCAGGCTCTGCCTGGAGGCCGGTGCTGGGATGCTCTTCATCTCCCACGACCTTTCGGTGGTGCGGCTGATGGCTGACCGGGTGATGGTGATGTACCGGGGCTCAGTGGTGGAATCGGGCCCGACACCTTTGGTTTGGTCAGAGCCGGTGCACCCCTATACCGAGGCGCTGTTGGGCGCCATCCCGCACCCGGATGGTCGAGGCGTTCTTCCGGCGGCTCCTGCCGCGGAGGCGCCGGAAGAATGGGCCAGCACATTGCCTGAGGCGCTGAGCAGACAAGTCGAGACGAGATGAGGATCTTATGACCGCACATGCTGGATCGCAGTCTGAGGCTGGTGCAGAGTCCATTGTTCAACAGCGCATCAGCCGAGTGGTCGAGGCGCTGGCATCTTCGGACCAGGAAGCCCTGATCGTTACGCCTTCGCCGGATTTCGCCTACCTCACCGGGATTCAGCCGCCGATGATGGAGCGGCTCATAGCTCTGGGAATCACGGCTGAAGGAGTGGTGAGGCTGATCGCACCAGGTTTCGAGGCTGAGGACGTGGCTCCGGCTGCTGCAGCTGGTCTGGAGGTGATCAGCTGGTCCGATGGCCAGGATCCGGCAGCGATGTTGCTGGAGAGTCTGAGACTCGGGAGTCGTCCGCAGATTGCAGTGGGGGCAAGTACGCCTATGCGCTTTCCGCTGGAGTTTATGCGGCACCGAAACATTTCTTGGGCAGCCGGGGACGATATTCTTGTCCCGCTGAGGATGCGAAAGTCGGCTGAAGAGCGGGCCCTGCTCAAAGCCGCGGCTGCGGCAGACGATGAAACCTATCGTTTGCTGTTGGGGACCACCGAACTTCGCGGGCGGAGTGAGCAGGCCGTCCAGCAGGATCTGCGTAAGCATCTGCAGGAAACCGGACATGACCTCTCCCGGTCCTTCAGCATTGTTGCTGCTGGCGCTAACGCGGCTTCCCCACACCACCGCCCCGCAGACACAGTGCTGCGTGAGGGGATGGGAGTTCTCACTGACTTCGGCGGCCCCCGTAATGGTTACTGCTCTGATATGACCAGGACGTGGAGCCTGGGGCCGGCCTCGACGCACCTGAAGGAGATTCATACCGTGGTGCTTGAGGCTAATCAGGCTGGGCTTGCTGCGGTACGGCCCGGCGTTACCGCTGAGTCGATCGATGCAGTGGTGAGAGGTGTTATCGAGGATGCCGGCTACGGAGAGTACTTCCTGCACCGTACTGGCCATGGGATTGGTCTTGAGGTGCACGAACCCCCGTACCTGGTGGCAGGCGACACCACTGTGCTAGAGGAAGGCATGACGTTCAGCATCGAACCGGGCATTTACCTCCCAGACGAACTGGGCGTGCGCATTGAGGACATCGTGGTGGTCACCGCCGAGGGTGGTGAGAGCCTCAACAAGGCGGACCGCTCACTCCTGGAGCTCTGACCGCCCTACATTGCTCAGCATTCGCAGCAGGTTCAGTGCGCCCTGCTTGTGTAACGGAGAGTTCCTATTGCCGCATTTGGGCGACTGCACGCAGCTGGGGCAGCCCTCCGCGCAGGAGCAGGCTGCAATAGTGTCCGCGGTGGCTCTCAACCAGCGGGCGGCCATCCGGTAGCCGCGCTCGGCGAAGCCCGCGCCACCAGGATGCCCGTCGTAGACGAAGATACTGGGCAGCTCGGTGTCCCTGTGCAGGGCGGTGGACACCCCGCCGATATCCCAGCGGTCTGAGCTGGTCAGCAGCGGCAGCAGGCCGATCATCGCATGCTCAGCGGCATGCAGCGCACCTGGAATATGCTCCACCACTACCCCAGAGCGCTGCAGGGCGGTCTCCGGAGCGGTGATCCACATGGCTTGGGTGCGCAGCGTAGAAGGCGGCAGCTCTAACGGCTCATCCGAGAGCACCTCCGAGGTGCCCACCGCCTTGCGCTGGAACCCCACCACCGCACTGGTCACCTCCACCGTGCCGAAGCAGAGCCGGAACTCCTCCCACCCCTGATGCTCCAGCTGCTCAATCACCGCAATAGAGGTGGTTTCCCGCGCCTGGGTGTAGAACGGTGGGTTCGCAGCAGTCACCAGCACGGTGTTCTGCTCCAGGTCCAGCTCCTCCACCAGGAACGTTCTGCCCTGGTGCACATACACCGCTTGCGGATGAGCCTGCGGCTGCACCTGAGTGGCCCCCATATCGCCCACCACGGTCCCGTCCTCCGCATTGACAATGGTGTAGGGCCCGCCACCGTCGGAACGCATTCGCACCCAACTGGCGGCGGAAACATCGTCGTGCCCGAAGAACCAGCCGCGTGGGCGGCGCCGCAAGTGCCCCTGCGCGGTGAGCGAGTCCACCAGCTCACCCAGCCCGGGGAACAGGGCCGGTGCCTGACCCGGGGAGCCGGCGGCTTGGTCCGTTGTGAAATCAGCTGGCACCAGCGGCAGCTCCTGGGCTGCCGCCAGCAGGTGCGGGGCAGCCACATGCGGGTTGTGCGGATCAGTGACCGCATCCTCTACCGGGGTGGCGAAGATCGCCTCTGGGTGCTCCAGCAGATAGGCGTCCAGCGGGTCGTCGCCAGCGATGAAGAACGCGGCAGAGCGCTGTTCGGTCTTCGCCGTTCGCCCGGCCCGGCCCAGCTGCTGGAAGAACCCCGCCCGGGTGCCCGGCCAGCCAGCAATCACCACCGCGTCCAGCCCGGAGATGTCGATCCCCAGCTCCAGGGCGGGGGTGGAGGCCACACCCAGCAGCTGACCGGTGCGCAGCGCCTCCTCCAGCTCACGACGCTCCTCCTTGAGGTACCCGGAGCGGTAGGTGGCCACGCGGTCTTTGAGCGCCGGATCAACCTCGAGCAGGTTGTCGCGGGCGATGTTCGCGATGACCTCAGCGCCTCGGCGGGACTTGATGAACGCCAGGCTGCGGTGCCCAGCCACTACCAGACTGGTGAGAATATCGGCCGCCTCAGTGCTCAGACTGCGCTTCAGCGGGGCATCATTGTCCCCCGTGAGCCCGGACTCCGCGGGTTCCCACAGGTAGATGTCCACCGGCCCGTGCGGGGAAGCATCTTCGGTCACGGCAGTCACCTGGGAGTTGCACTCACCGATCAGCCGGGCGAACGACGACGCCGGGTCGCCGCTGGTGGCCGAAGCCGCGGCAAATACCGGCTCAGCTCCGTAGGACCGCGCCACTCGGCGCAGCCTGCGCAGCAGCAGAGCAGTATGCGAGCCGAAGATCCCGCGGGCAGTATGAGCCTCATCTACGATCACATAGCGCAGCCGGGAGAAGAACCGGGCCCAGCCGCGGTGGTTGGGCAGGATTCCGGCGTTGAGCATATCCGGGTTGGTCAGCACCAGATTGGCGTGGGAGCGCACCCAGCGGCGCTCCTCCGGATCGGTGTCTCCGTCATAGGCGGCAGGCCGGATGCCGCCGGAGGGGCCCACTGATCCCACGGTCTCGGCCAGCTCCAGCAGCGCATCCAGCTGATCGGCGGCCAGCGCCTTGGTGGGGGAGAGGTAGAGGAGGGTCGTCTCACCGGTGGGGTGAGCAACTACCGACGACGACGCAGCCGCACCGGTGATAGCTGCAAGCCCGGGCAGCTGGGTGGCCAGCGACTTCCCCGAGGCAGTGCCGGTGGCCAGGATGGTGTGCCTCCCCGCATGGAGCGCCTCAGCCGCCTCCAGCTGATGCGCATACGGCTGAGGCGCTCCCAGCTGCCGGTAGGCCGCTCTCAGCTCAGCAGGCACCCAGTCCGGCCACGGCGCGGTCACCGCGGTGCGCGCCGGAAGGGTCCGGATGTGCTTGATCGGGGAGCCCTCGCCGACCCGCACCGGCAGGCCCACTGTCCGCAGCAGCTGAAGTGCTGCCGCGTCGTCGTCGTTCTCAGTCACCAACTAAGACTAAGCCGTTGTGGATCACCGCAAGAAGTAAGCCCATCCTTGACGAAGTTATGTCTCGGGCTTTGCTGAACTCGGCGTCATCGACCCGAAGTTTGGCATATTCAGAGACATAACTTTCTTTCAGTGATGGCCCTCAAGCGCGGTCGCCGAGTGCGACGATGTTCTCCGGCAGCCGCTCATTGCTGCCGTACATGAAGTGGTTCTCCATGCGCTCGGAGAAGCGGCTGGCCTCGGTGGTCAGCCCCACCGCCTCGGCCACCTGCCGGATATGCATCGGCGAAGCCCCGCAGCAGACGCCCAGGTAGTTGATCCCCAGTGCATAGGCCTCCTGGGCGAAGGCGCCGATCTCATACCGGTTGGTGAACAGCGGGTCCAGGGCGGTGGGGAAGGTGCGCCCATGCGGTGAGGGCACCGAGGCGCGGGCATCGGAGAGGTTGAAGAAGGTGGGCTCCTCCGCGGTGGTGCGGTAGGGAATCGGCAGTGCTGCGACATGGCAGGAGACCTTCTCCCTGATCTGTTTGAGCCAGGGCAGCATAGTCTCCGGGCCGCGGAAGCAGTTGAGCCCGACCACATCGGCCCCGGCCTGCTCCAGCCGCTGGGCGGTCTCGACGACGCCGACCCCGTCGGCCATCTCTTCGAAGGCCATCGGTGCCAGGGTGAGCACTACCGGCAGCTCGGAGGCCTTGGCGACCTCCAGGGCGGTGAGCGCCTCACCGGCGTAGTAGAACGTCTCACCGATGATCAGATCGGCGCCCTCTTCCAGGGCCCAGCCGACCATCTCCTCGAACATCGAGCGCACCTCGGCCTGCTTGGCCAGATCGGCGGGATCCCAGATATTGGTGTTGGAGATATTGCCGGCCATCAAGTCACCGGGCCGCGAGTCGGCCACCTCGCGGGCGATCCGCAGAGCTGCACGGTTCAGCGGCTCCAGCAGATGCTCCTTGCCGATCACCCGCATCTTCTCGCGGTGCCCGTTGTAGGTGAAGGCCTCCACGATGTCGGAGCCGGCGCGCTGGAAGTCCACGTGCAGGGTGCTCAGTGCCTCCGGGTGCTCCAGAGCGACTTCGGGGACGAACTCGCCTGCACTGAGGTAGCCGCGGCGCTCAAGCTCGAACAGGAAGCCCTCGGCGCAGATGACGGGTCCGGCGTTGAGCCGGTCTTGCAGAGATGCGGGGGCGGTCATGTACCGCTCCTTTCAGTCGTGGGACGTGAAGCTGCCACGTCAGGAGCGGCCGAGGCGAGGCCTCGCATATCCGGCCGTAAAGAGTGAACATTCCGTGACAGTGCTCACGACTATAGCGCAATGACCGCCAATACGGAGTTTTATGTTCAAATACTGGTACAGTCGCGGGTCGGGTTCTGAACGCCTACTGTGAGATCTCTTCGTCGATCTGGGAGTGCGAGGGGCGGCGGCGGTCGGCCGCGTCCGGTGCGCCGAAGACGTGCACATCGCCCAAGTGGGTCCAGCCCAGGTACTCGTAGAGCTCCTGGCCGTCGGCGGTGGCAACCAACAGGCCCCAGGCGACGTCGTGCTCATGGGCGATGGCCAGCAGCGCACGGGTCACAAAGGTGCCCAGGCCCTGGCGCCGATAGTCGGGTGAGGTGTAGATCCGGTCCAGTATCACGTAGTCCTCCACCACTGCCATCCGGCCGCGGGCGGCCACGTTCTCGCCCTGGTGGACAGTGAAGAGTACCCAGCCGTCAAAATCCTCACGGCTTGTGGTGTAGGTCTCCGGGGTGATGGGGTCTTCCACGTCCTGGGTGCTCATATCCACCACCATGAGCTTCTCCTCATCAGAGATCAGCTCCAGGCCGTCCACCTCCTTGGTGCCCATGATGTCCGAATCTGGCTCGGCGATCACAGTCAGCAGCCGGGCGGGGGACTTGTTCACCGCGGAGGTCAGCTTGCGCAGCTCAGTCTCCTCGGGGTCGAAGATCACATACTCCCACTCATCGGAATCAGGCCCCAGCCGTGCAGAGTGCACGTCCCCCTCATCACGCACCTCGTAGCCGTGGGTGCGAGCCCATCCGGTCACCCAGGTCTGGACAAGAGAGTCGCTCAGCTCGGTAGTCATTCTTCGCTCCATTTCATTCTCGGCCCGCGGTATCCTTCCAGATCACCGGTGGGTCGGGTCATATGCAGTGCCTGCTCGCCGTCACCGAGGCAGGGCGGCTCATCAAGTTGTGTGTCCACATCCAACATATAGGGAAGATCACATTCACCGGTAGGGGCACTGAGTAACAATTCGCTGGATGCGCTGAGCCGGCGTCGTCGTAATACCCTTAAACCTTGTGACTGAGTCCCGCATTGTTCTGTACTACAAGTTTGCCCCGGTGAAGGACCCCGAGGCGGTGAAGCTCTGGCAGCTGGCACTGTGCCGCGAGCTGGGGTTGAAGGGCCGGATCATTATCTCCGAGCACGGCATCAACGGCACTGTGGGCGGAGATATGCGGGCGGTGAAGCGCTACGTCAAAGAGACCCGCAGCTACACCCCGTTCCGCGGCACCGAATTCAAGTGGTCAGCCGGCGGAGCTGAGGACTTCCCCCGGCTCAGCGTGAAGGTCCGGCCCGAACTGGTGGCATTCGGGGTGCCCCAGGCGGTCAAGGTCAACGAGGACGGGGTGATCGGCAGCGGTGAACATTTGGCGCCCGAGCAGGTTCACCAGCTGGTGGAGGCCAAGAAGTCCCAGGGTGTGGAGGTGACTTTCTTCGACGGGCGTAACGCCATGGAGGCGCAGATCGGGCGGTTCCGCGACGCCGTGGTGCCTCAGGCGGAGACCACCCGGGACTTCATCGCCGAGCTCGACTCTGGCAAATACGATCATCTGAAGGACCGGCCAGTGATCACCTACTGCACCGGTGGGATCCGCTGCGAGGTGCTCTCCACCCTGATGAAGGACCGTGGCTGGCAGGAGGTCTACCAGCTGGACGGCGGGATTGTCCGCTATGGGGAAACCTTCGGGGATGCCGGCTACTGGGAGGGTGAGCTCTACGTGTTCGACGGGCGGATGAACACCCGGTTCAGCGAGCACGCCAAGACCCTGGGTGAATGCGTGAACTGTAGTGGGGCGACGTCGTCGTTCTATAACTGCTTGGACCGCGGCTGCTCCAATCTGCAGCTCTACTGCGAGGGCTGCGCGCATATTCCGGCCACCCAGCGGTGCGAAAAATGCGCTGCCCGGCTGACAGCAGATCCCTCAGACCCCAACTCCGGGACATTGGAGAAACCACGACGACGCCAACCCGTCTCATCCTGAAAAGTTTCGGGGGCATCCCGCGCTCTTTTCCGCCCAAGCACCCATTCTTTTTCATTTCGGTTGATTTGGGCGCCCAGATAAGAAGAGATGGGCGCGTGTGGGTTTGGCGACCCGGAGGCGAGGTTGCGCAGGTATGGTGCGAATTTACGGCTCAGCGCACCGGGGTGGAGGCGCGCAGAATCACTGAGGTGGGTATCTCGATAGTGCGAGCTTCCTCGTGGTCGGAGAGCGCTAAGTCCATGGCGTGGCGGCCGATCTGACCCAGCGGTACATCCACAGTGGTCAGCGCGGGGGTGACATCCTCGCTCAGGGCGATATTGTCGAAGCCGGCCAGCCCGATCTGCACCCCCGGCTGGAGGCCGGCCTCCCGCATGGCGGTCCCGGCCCCGAAGGCCATCAGGTCGCTGGTGGCGAACACGGTGTCCAGCTCCAGGTCCCGCCCCAGCAGTTCCCCCATGGCGGCGTAGCCCCCGTCGCGGGTGAAGGCCCCCTCGGCCACGGTCTCCTCCTGCAGGGTGATGCCGCGCTCGGCCAGGCCCTGGGCGAAGCCGGCCAGCCGGTCCGCATTGGTGCGCAGCCCCCGGTAGCCCAGCACCACGCCGAAGTGCTGCCCGCCCTGGTCCACCAGGGCATGGGCCAGGGCTCGGGCGCCCTCCACGTTCTGGATCTCCACCAGGTCGAAGGGGGAGGGCCCCTGGGAGACCATCACCACGCGCCCCCCGGCCTGCTGGTAGGCGGTGAGCTGCTCCTCGATAGCCTGGGCCTCCGGGTCCTCATCCCACCGGGAGCCCACCACCACAATCGCCCGGGGCCGTTGGGAGCGGAAGGTGCGGATCATGTCCCGCTCATCAGCAGAACGACGTTCCGAGGTGGCCATAGTCACCATCAGTCCGGCCTGTCGGGCACCTGCCATGATCCCGGAGCTGATCGCGCTGAAGTAGGGGTCGGCGATATCGCTGACCAGCACCGCCACGGTGGGGGAGGCGCCTTTGACCACGGTCTGCGCGGAAAGGTTCGGCAGGTAGCCCAGCTCCTCGGCGGTGCGGCGCACCCGGGCACGGATCACCTCGCTGACTTTGCGGGTGCTGCCGTTGATCGCCCGTGACGCAGTGGCGATGGACACCCCGGCAGCCTCAGCGACCTGGGCTAGGGTGACCTGGTGCTGCGGCGGCATCGGCTGCTCCTTGGTTCGGCCGGGTTCAGAGACTCGGTGCGGTGTTGAGGTCGGCGGTCTCGCCCACTTCCCCGGATGGGAAAGGGGTTACCCGCTGTCGTCATCGTATCCGCAAAGGAGGTGGCATCAGCGCAGAAGCTGTGTCACTATTGCGTTCGGCAAACGTTTTCCAATAGGCTGTGAACAGCATCACAGTCTGTCAAGGAGTCATGGATCATGTCCAAGGTCAAAGCGGGTCTCATCGGTGCCGGAGGCATCGCCACTATTGCTCACCTGCCTACTCTTAAGGCTCACCAGGGCCGCGTGGAGGTGGCCGCCATCGCCGACCTCGACGTCGACCGGGTCGCCCAGGTGGCCGAGGAGTGGGGCATTCCCGGACGCTACACCGATGTGGACGCCCTGCTGGAGGCCGAGAAGCCCGACCTGCTGATCGTCTGCACCCCGCCCTCGGCGCATAAGGAGGCAGTGGTCAAAGGCCTACAGGCCGGTGCCTGGGTCTGGTGCGAGAAGCCGCCCATGCTCACCCTCTCCGACTACGACGAGGTGGAGGCTCACGAGCGCGAGGGCGGCCCCTACGCCAGCTATGTGTTCCAGCACCGGTTCGGCTCCGGGGCCCGCACCCTGAAGCAGCAGGTGGCCGAGGGCACGCTGGGCAGGCCGATGGTCGCGCTGTGCAATACGCTCTGGTACCGCCCGCACGCCTACTACGATGTGCCCTGGCGCGGGCTTTGGGCCACCGAGGGGGGCGGACCGGCCATGGGCCACGGCATCCACCAGATGGACCTGCTCTTCGAGGTGCTCGGCGACTGGACCGAGGTCACCGCAGTGGCCGAGACTCTGGACCGCGACATCGAGACCGAGGATGTCAGCTTCGCCATTGTGAAATTCGCATCCGGGGCGATCGCCTCCATCGTCAACTCGGTGCTCTCACCCCGGGAGACCAGCTACCTGCGCTTCGACTTCCAGGACGCTACCGTGGAGGTGGAGCACCTCTACGGCTACGACAACTCCTCCTGGCGCTGGACACCGGCACCGCATAAGGCTGAGGATGCTGAGACTGTGGAGTCCTGGCGCCCGCATGACAATACCCCCTCTTCGCATAAGCAGCAGCTGGCCGAGCTTCTCGACGCGATGGAGGCTGGCGCCCGCCCGCGCGCCTCGGGGCATGACGGGCGACGCACCTTGGAGTTCATCGCCGCCCTCTACCAGTCGGCTGAGACCGGACGGCGGGTGCGCCGCGATGAGCTGGTCAAGGACGGCATCTACTACACCGGGATGCATGACGAGAACGTGATCTACCAGAAGCCGCAGGAGAGCTGATGAGCCAGTTTGAGGTAGCAGAGTACGACGACGGGGTTGCAGTCAGTGCCAGAGGCGTGGAGATCGCCCAGTATGAGACCGACCCGGACTCACCCCAGGACGAGGCCCCCAAGCCCTACCTGTTCCCGCTGCGATTCACCTCCGGAGCCGAAGCCTCGGTGCGCCGGCCCTGGGACCACCGCTGGCACACCGGGCTGCAGTTCACCTGGTCCCATGTCGATGATCAGAACTTCTGGGGCGGGGCCTCCTTTGATAAGGACACCAAGTGGTACGTCATGAAGGACAACCTCGGCACCATGCGGCACACCGGGTTCCGGGCCGCACCTGCTTCCGGCGGCGAGGTCGTCCTGGATGAGGATCTGCAGTGGATCACCGCAGCCGGTGAGCACTGGATCGACGAGCACCGGGTGCAGCGCATTCACTCGCTGGACCTGAACCGCTTTGCTGAGGGCCGCGGCGTCTGGGCGGTGGACCTGACCACCGAGATCACTAACGTGCGCGGCTCCACCGTTGACCTGGGCAGTCCCACCACCGCCGGGCGGGAGAAGGCCGGCTACACCGGATGGTTCTGGCGCGGGCCGCGGTCCTGGACCGGCTGCAGCCTGGTCTCCTCCACCGGCCTGGAGGATGAGGCCGCCATCATGGGCACTGAGGCTCAATGGGTGGCCTTCAGCTCCGAGCACGACGACTTCAACGGTGGCGGCACAGTGCTGGTCTACTCTGGGTCCTCTGCATCGGATGACACCGAGGTACCTCCGGTCAAGTGGTTCACCCGCACCGGGATTTTCGCGGTGGCCAGTCCCTCGCCGGCCTTCGACCAGGAGATCCACCTGCCAGCAGGCGGTACATTGAGACTGAACCATCGCTTCGTCTTCATCGACCAGGTCATGCAGGGCGAAGACCTGAAAGCCATCGCGGAGGAGTACGCGCTCTGATGTCCCATCCCGCCTCAGACCCCGGAGCGTCCAGCCCTGCGGAGAACCGCACTGTGGTGGACCGAGCGCTGCCGCACTTTCCCGGCGGCACCAGTCTGTCCCACCTCTGCGTCTACGACTGGGACACCCCCGACGGACTGCACGGCGGGTCCCCGCATCTGCACACCCTCTCCACCGAGGCTTATGTGATCACTGCCGGGCGCGGTGAGGTGCACACCATCAGTGCAACTGGTCCTGCCAGGGATGCCCTGGAACCCGGTTCGCTGCTGTGGTTCACCCCCGGCACGGTGCACCGGCTGGTCAACCACCGCGGACTGGAGATGGCCGTGGTGATGTCCAACGCGGGCCTGCCGGAGGCCGGGGATGCGGTGCTGACCTTCCCTGAAGAGATCGTCGCCGATGCGGAGAAATATGCCGCGGCGGTAGCACTGCCAGATCACGACGACGCCGCCAAGGCAGCGGCTGCCCGCACCCGCCGGGACCTCGCCCTGGAAGGCTATGAGCAGCTGCTGGCCGCCATCGAGTCCGAGGGGGTCGAGGCGGCGATGGGCCGGTTCTACCAGCACGCGGTGAACCTGGTGCGGTCCAAGACGCAGCACTGGCAGCAGATCTTCGAAGCCAACGTGGCCGCTGAGACTCACCGCACCGCCGAACAGCTGGCCGCGCTGGCCGCCGGCGACGGTTCCCACCTGGGCCGGGCCACCGTGCTGCGTGGCACACCGCAGACCGGCAGCGAGAGCACCCCGCGTCTTTATGGCATGTGCGGCCGCCTAGCCACCTGGCGCACCTGAACGGCTTTGTGTCACTACAGGTCGGCTGCCGGGCGGTTTTTCCTGGTCAGCCTTTCTCTGAGTTGGGCTGTTGGCCGTGGGCTAGTTTGTGGAGGTCTTCTCCGGTGAGTGGTTGTGCTGGTAGTGGGGTGGTCATGGCTTGGGGGCGGATGCCGTCGAGGATGATGGCTCGTTGTCGGGCTAGGACGATTCC
>NZ_VWNF01000010.1 GCF_008711175.1 Nesterenkonia ebinurensis | reverse complement strand
GGGGTAAAGCCGCCGCCGGCGGGTCCGCCGGCGCAGGCACAGGGGCGAGTGCAAGCGGCGGAGCAGGAGCAAGTGCCGGCGCGGGCGCTGGTGCGGCGGCTGGTCCGGCTGCTGCGGCGGTGATCGGGGCGAAGGTCGCCAAAGACTCAGCAACCGCCGGACCGAAAGCAGGCAAGGCACTCGGCGCACAAGGCGAGTCCGCCGCGGACGCCGCCGATCAGACCGGCACCACACCACCGGCGGCGCAAGCGCCCCCACCGTCGACTCCGGCACCGAAGACACCCTCTGCTGGCGCCTCACAGGCCGAGCCACGGCCAGCGAAGCAGCCCCCGCCACCGGCACCTAAGCCGACCGGGAAGGAGTGAGCCGCCGTGCCCACGAAGCAGAACGAACAGACGGCGTCGGCGGAGTTGGTTCCGGTGAAGTTCTCCCGCCTCACACGCAGAGGCATCCTCCTGGGGCTCTCGCTGTCGCAGCTCATCACCCTCGCCACCGGCATCCTCTCGGTCGTGGGCGCGCTCTACGCCGGTGGCGGCATCCTCCTCGCATACACCGCACCGGTCTGGGTCATCGCCGCCGCGCTGACGTGGATACCGATCGCGGGACGCCCGGCGGTGGAGTGGCTGCCGGTGGCGTTCTGGTGGCTCTGGCGCACCACCGGCGGACAGCTCCTCTATCGGCGCCGCGTCGTGACCCCGCGTCCGGTCGGCACGCTGGCGTTACCAGGTGACATGGCGCGGCTGCGCGAGTACACCGACCCCGAAACGAACGCCGGGATGATCCACGACCCCCACCAACAGACCCTCACTGTCGTCTGCGAAGTCGCCCATCCTGCTTTCGTCCTGTTGGACCCGGGTGAGCAGGAACGCCGGGTGACCTCCTGGGGCCGGGTCCTGGCCACCGTGTGCCGCTCCGGACGGATCGCCACCTTGCAGGTCTTGGAGCGGACCCTGCCGGACTCGGGCACCGGCCTGGCCGAATGGTGGGCCTCCCACGGCACCGCCGACGACACCTGGGCGGCGACCACGTATGCCGAGTTGATCGACCGGGCCGGTCCGGCCGGGGAACGCCATGCGACCACGCTGTCGCTGTCGTTGGACACGAAGAACGCCGCCCGGCAGATCAGGACCGCCGGTGGCGGCATCCGCGGCGCCGCCGCCGTGCTCCGCCAAGAGATGAGCACCCTGGTCGCCGCGTTGCGGTCGGCCGACCTCACCCCCTCCGGCTGGCTGAGCCCAGGCGAGATCGCCGTCATCCTGCGCTCGGCGTATGACCCGGCGATCGCCGCCACCTTGGAGCGTCACGGCGAACTCGGCCAGAACCTCGCCACCGCCGGACCGGTCGCGGTCAACGAGTCCTGGACCCGCCTGCGCACCGACTCAGCCCACCACGCCGTGCTCTGGGTCTCCGAGTGGCCGCGCTCGATGGTCTACCCCGGCTTCCTGTCACCGGTGCTGCTCTCCACCGGCATCCAACGCAGTTTTTCGCTGCTGTGCACGCCGATGCGCTCGGACCAGGCCGCCAGGGACATCCGCAAGAAGAAGGTCGAGCACATCTCAGACCAGGCCCAGCGGGCGAAGATCGGGCAGATCGAAGACGCCGCACAGACCGCCGAGTACCAAGACGTCCTCCAGCAGGAAGCCGACCTCACCGCCGGTCACGGAGTCCTCAGATACACCGGCCTCATCTCCATCTCCGCACCCACCGTCGAAGAACTCGAAGCCGGTGTAGCGGCGATCGAACAAGCCGCCATCCAAGCTTCCTGCGAAACCCGACTCCTGGTCGGGCAACAGGCCGCGGCATTCACCGCCGCCGCGCTGCCACTGTGCCGCCGTGTCTGACCAGGCGCGGGGACGACACGTGCACCTGAGAAGTGACCCCGAAGCCGGGGACTCACTCGCGTTCACAGGAGCCCGATCATGCCGACCTTCCACGACCCACTGGCCGATGCCGCCGAAGCCTCCGAGGCCCTGCGCGGCCTCGCCCATGCCAGCCGGGTCTTCGACAACCCGGCCGACACCTACACCGTGTTCGGCGACCTGATCGCTGGTCTCCGGTCGCTGCGGCAGGTCCTCGACCAGCTCGCCAACACCCACCTCGCTGCTCGGGATCGAGCGTTCGATGACGACGGCAGCCCCGTCGCCGGTGCGGCCGAAGCCCTAGCTGCGGCCGATGAGCTGCACCAGGCCGGCACCCTGCTCGATCAGGCCCATGACCGGCTGGCCGCGTCGTTCACCCACTCCGGACGCATCGCCTGGCACACCCAACCCACACCAGAACAGACAGCGGTACGTGACCGGATAACGGCACGGCTCGACGGTGACCCTGCCACCACCACCGCACAGGTCGGGACACTGACGTTGGCGGTGTGGCCCGATGCGCCGGTGGGTGAGCATCAGCGCTACGCCTACCGGATCACCAACACCACCGGCCAAGCAGTGGAGGGCCGGGACCTGTTCACCGGCGCCGGAACCCCCGTCAAACCAGACCGCGCGCTGCGCGACCTGGCCGGATATCTGAGCGCGGCAGCCGAAACCCAACAGTATGCCTTCTACCACCCCGGCAGTGCCCCGGATCACGCTGGGCTGTTCCCGACCTGGGTGGCCGAAGCCGCCCACGCCAACACTGACGCCCTGACCGACCTGAGCGAACACCGCCCGTCCGAGCCCGCGGCGGGGCGGCGGTGGCTCAACGTGGTCTTCCTCCAAGGCGACGAAGCCGACCAGGTACTCGATGTGATCGACCGCGAGGGCACCGACGCGGCCATCGAACACCTCAAAGGCTGGGACTACGGCGATGAGACCACCGATGCGGCGTTGGAGAACGGATACGTCTACGACGAACCACCAACTGGGGCACTCGACCGGATCGTGACCGCAGCCGACTACACGCTGACCTACGCTCACGCGCACGGGCATGTCGCCTTGCTGCGCGCCTACGACGTGCCGCCCGACCCAGCACTGGAAGACACCGATGTCGTGTCGGCGCGGGAGGCGATCAGCGGTGTCGGTTCCCTCGAACGCAGCACCGCGAGAGCCCGGCGCAGGCCCACGGCGCGAGCACCCCAGGCCCCTAAGCGGGAGGTGGACTGGTTCGCGGGTCCGACCCGCTCGTCCAGTTCCGCAGGACAGGGGTTATCGCTGTGAGTGCCGACAACCGGGAACGGTTGCATACCTCGGTCCTGGTCGCCCCGGCGAAAGAGCGCCGCCGACTCCGCAAGCAACGCCGCCAGGCCGCCGCGAAACTCCAAGCCGAGCAGCGCGCGGCCGAGAAGGAAGCCGCCAAAGCGAAAGCTGATGCCGAGCGTGCCGAACGCCGCGCCACCACCTACCTCCCCGCCGCCGGTGAGCCCGGACCGGCCGCGTTGCGCACCCCGGGCCGGTTCCGGCTCCCCAGACATCAGGACACCTCGGCGACGTTGGCGGGCGCGTATCCGTTCGTCGCCGAAGGCGGCCTCGGCAGTGATGGCGTGTTCGTCGGCCAAGACCTCTACTCCGGCGGCAGCTTCGTCTACGACCCCTGGGTGCTCTACGCCCGCGGCATCATCACCGCCCCGAATCTGGTGCTCGCAGGAATCGTGGGCTCGGGCAAGTCGAGCCTGGCGAAGTCCCTCTACACGCGGTCCTTGCCGTTCGGGCGCAGGGTCTATGTGCCCGGTGATCCCAAAGGCGAGCACACTGCGGTCGCCGAAGCAGTCGGCGGACGTGCGATCGTCCTGGGCCATGGACTCAACACCCGCCTGAACCCCCTCGATGAAGGACACCGACCCGGTGGGCTCTCCGATGAGCAGTGGGCCACCACGGTCGCTTCCCGCCGCCGCGACCTCATCGGAGCCCTGGCCGAGACCGTGCTACAACGATCACTCACCCCGTTGGAGCACACCGCCATCGATCTGGCGCTGACGCAGACGGTGCGGGAGAACACGGTGCCGATCCTTCCAATGGTCGTCGACCACATCCTCAACCCGAACAACGACACCGATGGGCGTCTCGCGGAGGATGGCCGTCTCGTCGGTCACGCCCTGCGCCGCCTGGTGGCTGGCGACCTTCAGGGGCTCTTCGATGGCCCATCGACGGTGGCGTTCGATCCGTCGCTGCCGATGATCAGCCTCGACCTCTCCCGCGTTACCGAGAACTCCACGCTGATCTCGGTGTTGATGACCTGTTCGTCAGCGTGGATGGAGTCCGCCCTGTTGGACCCGAATGGTGGGCAGCGGTGGGTGATCTACGACGAAGCCTGGCGGCTCATGTCCCACCCGGCGCTGTTGAAAAGGATGGATGCGCATTGGCGGCTCGCTCGTCATTACGGGATCGCGAACATGCTGATCTTCCACAAGCTCTCCGACTTGGACAACGTGGGCGATGCCGGTTCGGCCATGCGCTCCCTCGCCAACAGCCTCCTCGCCAACGCGGAGACGAGGATCGTCTACCGGCAAGAGTCCGACCAGCTCGGTCCCACCGCGAAGGCCCTCGGGCTGACCGGCACCGAACAGAAACTGCTGCCGTCGTTAGGGGTCGGACAGGGGTTATGGCGGATCAAGGATAGGGCCTTCGTGACCCAGCATCAGCTGCATCCGGCTGAGTTGGAGTTGTTCGATACCAGCTCTCGGCTCACCCAGGGGGTGAAGTGATGCCTTCGAAGAAGCCACGCCACCCGTCCCGGCGAGAACTCCCAGAGACCCCGGTCGTGCTGCCGCATGCGGTCATCACCGCCGCCGAAACCGGCGCCCTGGATGTCGCTGTTGACGGTACTCCGTTTCCGCCGCCGGCGGAAGGCTCCGGGTGGACGCGTGCCACTTTCGGGGCCTTGTTGGATGCGATTACTGAGGACCGGAGGGTCGCGGTGCGCATCGAGGTCCGCGAAGCAGACGGGTCGGTGTTCACCGACCTCATCCACGCCCGGAATCCCACGCCACCTAGTCCAGTAGAGCCCGAAGAAGGTAAGTCAGAGACCCCGCGCGGTAGGCAGGCCAAGAGCAGGCGCAAGAAGCGAGCGGAGCTGGTGGAGGTCACTGGCGAGGGGTTCGTGCCCGGCGAGGATGTCGCGGTAGCGGTCGTCGTCTCCCAGACCGACGCGACCGGCATCGGTCATGCCCGTGCGCTGCTCGACACCATCCAGTTCAAGTCGGCGCTGCGTGACGGCACCGGTGAGGTCGTGTTGCTGGGCCGGGTCTCCGGTACCGCCGTGGTCAGGCGGTTGCCATGACCACACAGCGGCAGACCGGGAGCATGGGCGATGAGCTGACCAACGCCGCCCTCATCGCACTGATCGGGGTGTTCGGGGTGGCGCTGATCCTGCGCGCCGCAGGCAGCGTGGCGGCGTTCCTCACCGGCACACCACAACCCGTCGCCGGCCCCGCATCCGGGCTCGGCGTCATGTTCAACCCCGGCGACCCCGCTGCCGCGCTCGATGCCGAAGGGCTGAACCCGGTCGCGTACTGGACCATCACCGCAGTCCTACTCGGCATCCTTGCCACCACCGGGGCGTGGGTGTGGATACGGGTCCGACGCCGTTCCCGGAAGGCCGAGACCGACCCACGCCGCCTCGTCGGCACCGCCACCGGCCCCGAGGTCACCCAGACCGCCTCATCCAAAGCACTACTAAAGCGCGCCAGGACCCTGCGCCCCTCACTGGATGCCCCCGATCCGGCGGATGTCGGCTATCTGCTCGGCCGTTCACGAAGTAAGCAGGTGTGGGCGAGTGTGGAGGACTCGATCCTGCTCATCGGCCCACCAAGGTCAGGCAAAGGCCTGCACGTGGTCATCAACGCCATCCTGGACGCCCCCGGCGCCGTGGTCACCACCTCCACCCGCCCGGACAACCTCACCGCCACCCTGCGCGCCCGGGAACGTGGCGGTCGGCCGGTGGCGGTGTTCGACCCCCAGCACCTGGCCGAAGGCATCCCCGCCGGTATGCGCTGGTCACCCATCCGCGGTTGCGAGGACCCACTGACGGCGATGATCCGCGCCACCGGCCTCGCCTCCGCCACCGGCCTGTCCGCTGGCGGGGTCGAATCCGGAGGCTTCTGGGAAGGCAAAACCCGAACCGCACTCCAAGCCCTACTCCACGCCGCAGCACTGGACCACCGGCCACCATCGGAGCTGTTCTGCTGGACCCTCGACCCCACCGCGGCAGCCGAGGCGGTCGCCATCCTCACCAACACCACCCAAGCCGCCACCGGATGGGCCGACTCCCTCGGAGCAATGATCGACTCCGACCCCAAAACACGGGACTCGATCTGGCAAGGGGTAGCCCTGGCTCTCGGCGCCCTCGCCGACCCCCGCGTCCTCGATGCCGTCTCACCACGGCCGGGCGAGGGCTTCGACCCCGAAGCCTTCCTCCGGGACCGCGGCACGTTGTATCTGCTGGCCACCGGCGCCGGAGCAGGGGCCTCGGCTGCGTTGGTGGCGGCGTTCGTTGAAGACCTGATAGAGACTGCACGCCGGATGGCTGCCCGCTCACCGGGTGCCCGGCTGGACCCGCCGCTGCTGCTGGCGCTCGATGAGATCGGCAACCTCGCCCCACTACCGTCGCTGCCAACGTTGATGGCTGAGGGCGGTGGCACCGGGATCACGACCCTTCCGGTGCTTCAGTCGTTGGCGCAGGCGCGGGAGAAGTGGTCGGACAACGCCGCCGGGGCGATCTGGGACGCCGCAATCGTGAAGATCATCCTCGGCGGTGCCTCCAACAGCCGCGATCTTCAGGACCTCTCCACCCTGATCGGGGAACGCGACGAGTACACCGACAGCGTGACCCTCGGCGACCACGGGACGCGGTCGAACCAGCGCTCGGTGCGCCGGGTGCCGATCCTGCCGCCCGATCGGATCAGGACGCTCCCGTTCGGCACCGGGGTGACCCTGCTGCGCTCAGCGCCACCGATCGTGACCGATCTGCGTCCTTGGCCCTCGCGTCCTGATGCCGCTCAGCTCAAGGGTGACCGGGTCGAGATCGAAGCGCTGCTGCGCCGCCCGGGCTCCTGACGACGTTTGGGCGGGTGGGTGCACCTGTCTGGCACGAGCGGTCCTGTACGTGGGGTCGCGTGATGTGTCAGGAGGAGAGTCTGATGGCTATCCGCACTCAGGAGTCGTTCTCGGGGTTCATCGCTTCGGACCCGCAGCTCAGCCAGACCTGGAAGGGCGACCCGCGGTTCTACGCCCGGGTCGGCAAGGAGCATTTCCGTCGCGAGGATGATGGGTCGTTCACCCAGACCGAGACGAGTTACCACCATCTGGTGATGTTCGGCCGTTCCGCCGAGCACGCCCACGCGAGGTTCGCCAAGGGCGACAATTTCATCGCCGAGGGCTATGCCCGCGAGGTCAACTACGAACGCGACGGTCAAGCGGTCGAGAGCGAGGAGTTCGTCGCCAAGAAGATCGGCCATGACACCGCTCGCACCCGCTACGACGTCGACCGCACCCCACGCCGCGCCGCCGAACGCGAAGCAGTCGCCGTCGAGCCGCCGACTCGGCCGGCTCAGGCGCCGCAGTCCGCGGCCATCGGCCTGTGAACGCCGGGAGCCGATCATCATGACCGATCACATCCCCGAACCGGACCCGCTCGACAGCGACGGGCCAGAGGTGGATGAGCCGGACGTGTTCGCCGGGCCACCACGGGTCAGTGACGCCGACGTGCCCGAGACACTGCACCCGGTGAACTGGAACCTGCTGTCCGCTCACGACCTGGAACAGGAATGGCTCGCGCTGAACCGGTGGGTGGACTGGCTACGCCGCACCTACGGACTCCCGGCGAGTGTGGTGCCACCGTTCTGGCACCATCATCCCGAACTGGTGTGGGAACTCTACTGCGCTGCATCTGCACTGGTTGGGTGCCTACGACCCCGAGCAGAACGCCTCCGCGGCGATCGGCTGGCATCGCGACTTCGCCGACGCTCGCGCTCGGTTGCGTGACTGGGTCGCCGCATCCGGCACCCGGATTGATCGCGACCGGCCCACTCGGCAGACCACCTGGCCCGGCGAAGAACCCGGGCCGGCGGTCGAGGACGTGGTGATCGCCGACCGTGACGCCGAGTTCGTTCAGTTCGTCCAAGCACAGGTCCGCAGCCGCCAGGAGGCCGAGGACGAGTTCTACGCCAGCCTCGACGACGACCTCGATGTCGCTGTCGATCCGGTGACCGGGGAGGTGCGGGAGTGATGGGGGCCTATGTGAAAAGGACCGACCGGCGCCGGTATGAGGACCGGTCATTCTCGGCCCGCGCGGTCCACCGCGACCAGGCGGACCTGCACAAGCTCGCCGAGGTCCTGATCCGGCTGACCTTGCAGGAGACCGGGCACAGCCGCGCCGATCGCCGCGCCACCGAAACCCCCGCGACCTACCGCGAGGCCGGCACCGCCGCACCCGGTAACAAGACGGGTGTCGTAGCACCGTTGGTAGAATGAACGTGCAAGCCTCGCGTATGCGGGGTGTTGTGGTCCTAAACCTCACCCGCACGGGTGGGCAACACGCAAAACCGTGACCCCGTCGGGTCTCGCCCTACAGCCACATCGATGGCTGCTCTCACGATCAGCATCCCCTCCCGGTTCTTGGGAGCGCGAGGGTCGAATCGCGTGAGAGTGAAGGACCCGATGACCACCACTACCGTTTCCGATCCGGCGGCCAGTCTGATCGAACCACCGATCAGCACGGCCGTCGCCATCTCTTACCTGCGGGTTTCCACCCGCGAACAGGCCTCCAAGGGCGGGGCAGACGAAGGCTTCTCCATTCCCGCCCAGCGTGAGGCGGTGCGCCGCAAGGCCGACCAGCTCGGTGCGGCCATTGTCGAGGAGTTCGTCGACGCTGGGGCCTCGGCGAAGTCCGCCGACCGGCCCGAGCTGATGCGGATGATCCAGTACGTCCAGGCCAACAAGGTCGCCTACTGCATCGTCCACAAAGTCGACCGTCTCGCCCGCAACCGGGCCGACGACGTGACCATCCACCTGGCCCTTCAACAGGCCGGGGTGCTGCTGGTCTCGGCGACGGAGAACATCGACGAGACCCCCTCGGGGATGCTGCTGCACGGGATCATGTCCACGATCGCGGAGTTCTACTCCCGCAACCTGGCCACCGAGGTCACCAAAGGCATGACCCAGAAGGCCATCGGCGGCGGCACGCTCGGCAAGGCCCCCATCGGCTACCTCAACGTCCGCAACCGCGACGACCAAGGTCGTGAGGTCCGCACCGTGGAACTCGACCCCGAACGCGCACCGCTGATCGAGTGGGCGTTCAAGGCCTACGCCTCAGGCAACTGGACCGTCAGCCAGCTCCACGACGAACTCACCTCACGTGGACTCGTCAGCGTCCCCACCCCGAAGCGTCCATCGAAGCCGCTGGCGGTGTCCTCGGTGCACCGGCTGCTGACCAACCCCTACTACAAGGGCGATGTCGTCTACCGCGGCACCCGCTACAAGGGCACCCACCCCGCCCTCGTGCCACCCGAGGTCTGGTATCAGGTCCAGTCCGTACTCACCGCGCACAAGACTGCTGCTGAGGCCACGCAGGTCCACGACCACTACCTCAAAGGCACCATCCACTGCGGCCAGTGCGGATCGAGGTTGATCGTGTCCAACGCGAAGAACCGGCACGGGAAGGTTTACTGCTACTTCGTGTGCTCGGGCAGGCACTCCAAGCGCACCGACTGCACCCGCCAAGCGATGCTCATCGAAGACGTCGAGAAACTGATCGAGGACTACTACACCCGTGTGCAGATCAGCCCCGCCCAGCGCGATGCCCTGTCGGGGATGCTGCATCACGAGTTCGACCGGCTCATGGCCGCCGAGACCGACGAACTCGAACGCCTCACCAAGCACCGCGACCGGCTCGAACACGAACAAGACCGGCTCATGCAAGCCCACTACGCCGATGCGATCCCGCTGCCTGTGCTCCGACGAGAACAAGACCGCATCCTCGGCGAACTCGATGGCGTGAACCGTCGCATCGACGCCCACCACGGCGACTACGCCGACGCCCGCACCCACCTCAACGATGCGCTGAACCTGCTCACCGACTGCGCCGACATCTACCAGCGATGCGACGACGCCAACCGGCGCCTATGCAACCAGGCCTTCTTCACCAAGGTCTACATCGACGAGGACGACCAGCTACGCGTCGAGAACAACCGGCCCTTCGAGATGCTGCTCGACCCCGAGGTCAACGCCAACGCCCTCAACTGGACCCAGAACGGCGACAAGGCCCGAACCCCAGCCAACGATTCTGCTGGCAAGGGTTCGAGCCTTGTGCGCGGGGTGGAGGCTAGGGGACTCGAACCCCTGACATCCAGCTTGCAAAGCTGGCGCTCTACCAACTGAGCTAAGCCCCCATGAATGGGTATTCAGTTATCGACTGAGTCGGTGGCCTGGTTCCAGACCGCCCGAGTTTCTTCGGACTTCTTCCACTCGCGGTAGATGAGAAAACCTGCGACAGCAGCGGCTGCAACAACCAGTCGTTTCACAGTTTCTCCTACGGAGGTTTTGGAGTGGGCGTTCACCTGCGTTCACGCCCGGGACTCCGCTCGAGGGTTTTCGCGTGAATGCAAGCATTCAGACGAAAACCCTCTCACTACGTCCTGTGGGCGTACGTGGACTTGAACCACGGACCTTCACATTATCAGTGTGACGCTCTAACCGCCTGAGCTATACGCCCGAAACCTCTTCAAGGGGCCGCCCCGGAGAGCGACCACTACACATTACACCAGCACTTCGGCACCCAACAAATCCACTAAGACCCAGCAGTTATCGCTGGGCAGGAGCGAAGCGATTCTGCCGACAGGTGCCAAGTCCGCCACCACTGCAAACGGCCGAGAGGCGCTGCGACACTTACTCAGTCGTCGGTCAACGTGAGGCCGATGCCGCCGACCAAAGAGGCTGAGAGGTTGTAGAGCACCGCAGCGAGCATAGACAGCACGGTCAGCAGCACCACATTGACCACCGCAATGATCGTGGCGAAGGAGGCGATCTGCCCCACCGAAACCATCTCCTCCAGCCGGAAGGAGCCGCCCGGACCGTCCGTGCCCAGCACCTGCTGGGCCAGATCGTTGACCCGGTCAAAGATTCCGGTCAGATCCATCATGGACCACAGAGTCACCGCACAGATCACCAGCATGATGCCCATAGCCACCGAGAGCAGAAAGCTCATCTTCAGCACCGACCAGGGATCCACCTTGGAGATCAGCAGGCGGGCTTTGCGAACCTTCGCCTTAGGAGTGGGCCGGACCAACTGCTGCGGACGGGTCCCGCCGGCCGGACGTGGGCCAGCCTGGGGGCGCGGACCGCCCTGAGGCCGGGCACCGGGAGTAGACCGCGGCTGCGGGCGCAACGGCTGCTTGCCCGTAGTGGGCCGGGGTCGCGGGACAGGCGTACTCGGGCGCGGGCGAGTCGCAGTCCCAGCGGAGGCGCCGGACTGCGGACCAGTGGCGATCTCTTCCTTGATCGCCGGCATATTTGTCAGCGTGGCACCACGGGGTCGCGGCGCAGGGAAGCGCCGTTTGGCTTCGGAGGAGCCATTCTGGGTCTCCTGGCCATCATTGCTTTCGCTCACTGGAGACCTCCATGGGCGTGAAACGTCGTCTGCATCGAGAAACTACGGTACTGCATCCGGCTATTTCTCACTCTCAGAATCCTGAACCTCAGGTTCAGACGTTGCGGCATCGTTATCAGCGCCCGCACCTGACATGGCTGCCCCCTCGCCAACATCTTCACCGGCGGCGGCCAGGGCAGCACCTGAGGCGGAGGTGACCTTGAGGATACGGTCGTTCTTCCGGGGCTTAGCGAAGATCACCCCCATCGTGTCACGTCCGCGCGGCGGCACCCCGGAGACTGCAGAGCGGACCACATTGCCGGAGTTCATCACCACCAGCACCTCATCGTCCTCCTCGACCACCATAGCTCCCACCAGGTTGCCGCGATCCTCGACGAACTTACCCACCTTGATACCCAGTCCGCCGCGGCCCTGCACCCGGTACTCATCCACACGGGTGCGCTTGGCGTAGCCGCCCTCGGTCACTATGAACACATAGGAGTCCTCAGTGACCGCATCGGCAGTGAGCAGTTCATCGTCCTGACGGAATTTCATCCCGGTGACACCGGAGGTGGCCCGGCCCATAGGGCGCAGTGCCTCATCGGTGGCAGTGAACCGCAAGGACTGACCCTTGCGGGAGACCAGCATCAGGTCATCCTCAGCGGAGATCAGCTTGGCTGAGACCAGCTCGTCATCCTCGCGCAGGTTGATCGCGATCACCCCGGCCTGCCGCGGTGAGTCGTAGTCGGTGAGCTTGGTCTTCTTCACCAGACCGCCCTTGGTGGCAAGCACCAGGTATTCGGCGACGTCGTAATCCTTCAGCGCCAGCACTCCGGCGATATGCTCCTCGGGCTGGAAGGCCACCAGATTGGCCACATGCTGGCCCTTGGAGTCACGGCCGGCCTCCATGAGTTCGTAGCACTTGGTGCGGTAGACCCGGCCGAGGTTAGTGAAGAACAGAATCCAATGGTGGGTGGTGGTGACGAAGAAGTGCTCCACGACGTCGTCGACCCTCAGCTGGGCTCCGCGGACTCCCTTTCCGCCACGGTTCTGTGCCCGGAAGCTGTCAATCCGGGTGCGCTTGACGTAGCCGTCGCGAGTGATGGAGACCACCACATCCTCTTCGGGGATAAGATCCTCCATGGACATATCCCCGTCATAGCCACGGATGATGTGGGTGCGCCGGTCATCGCCGAACTTCTCCACGATAGTGTTCAGCTCGTCGCCGATGATCGTGCGCTGCCGGTCCTCGCTGGCCAGGATCTGCTTATAGTCGGCAATCATCCGCTGCAGCTCATCGTATTCGTCCTGCAGCTTCTGCCGTTCCAGACCCACCAGTCGGCGCAGCTGCATGTCCACGATGGCGGTGGCCTGCTCGTCATCAATGTCCAGCAGCTGCTTCAGCCCTTTGCGGGCCTCGTCCACGCTGGCCGAGCCGCGGATGGTCTCGATCACCCGGTCGATGTCATCCAGGGCCTTGAGCAGTCCGACCTTGATATGAGCCTCAGCCTCGGCCTTGGTCAACCGGAACTGGGTGCGCCGGACGATCACATCGATCTGGTGCATCACCCAGTGGTGCACAAAGGCGTCCAGGCTCAGAGTGCGCGGCACCCCGTCGACCAGGGCGAGCATATTGGCGGAGAAGTTCTCCTGCAGCTGGGTGTGCTTATACAGGTTGTTCAGCACCACCTTGGCCACTGCGTCGCGGCGCAGCACGATCACCAGCCGCTGGCCGGTGCGTCCGGAGGACTCATCGCGGATCTCCGCGATCCCACCGATCTTGCCGTCCTTGACCAGCAGGGCGATCTTGCGGGCCAACGCATCGGGGTTGACGTGGTAGGGCAGTTCGGTGACCACCAGGCAGGTGCGGCCCTGGATCTCCTCCACGTTGACCACTGCGCGCATGGTGATGGAGCCGCGCCCAGTCCGGTAAGCCTCCTCAATTCCCTGGGTGCCCAGAATCTGTGCACCAGTGGGGAAATCGGGTCCCTGGACTCGCTGCAGCAGAGCCTCCAGCAGCTCTTCCCGGCTGGCACCGGGGTTCTGCAGGTACCACTGGACTCCGGAGGCCACCTCGCGCAGGTTGTGAGGGGGGATATTGGTGGCCATGCCCACCGCAATGCCGGAGGATCCGTTGACCAGCAGGTTGGGGAACCGGGCGGGCAGCACCACCGGTTCCTGCTGCTTGCCGTCGTAGTTGTCCTGGAAGTCAACGGTGTTCTCGTTGATGTCCCGGACCATCTCCATAGCCAGCGGGGCCATCTTGGTCTCGGTGTACCGGGGGGCGGCTGGGCCGTCATCGCCCGGGTTGCCGAAGTTGCCCTGTCCGGCAGCCAGCGGGTAGCGCATCACCCAGTCCTGGATGAGGCGGGCCAGTGCATCGTAGATGGCGCCATCGCCGTGCGGGTGGAACTGGCCCATCACATCGCCGACTACGCGGGAGCATTTGTTGAAGCTGCGGTCGGGACGGTATCCACCGTCGTACATCGCATAGAGCACCCGCCGGTGCACGGGCTTGAGCCCGTCGCGCACATCGGGCAGCGCACGGCCCACGATCACCGCCATGGCGTAGTCCAGATAGGACCGCTTCATCTCGGTCTGCAGGTCCACCTGATTGATCCGGTCCACCTGGGCACCGCTCACCGGTACGGGGCTGCCGCCGGCATCGGGGGTCTCTGGGGGGTTCTCGCTCACTTGCGCTACTTCCTTCGCGGTGTTCTCACATGTAGGTACGACGGCGTCTGCTCACCTGTGGCAGGCCGGTTCGGCTGATCAGATGTCAAGGAACCTGACATCTTTGGCGTTCTGCTGGATGAAGCTGCGGCGGGACTCCACGTCCTCACCCATCAGGATGGCGAAGATCTCATCGGCGGCGGCGGCATCCTCCATGGAGACCTGCAACAGAGTCCGGTTGCCCGGATCCATAGTGGTCTCCCAAAGCTCTGAGTAGTCCATCTCGCCCAAACCCTTGTACCGCTGGATGCCCTGTTCCTTGGGCAGCTTGCGCCCGGTGGAGCGGCCCTTGGTGAGTACATCGTCGCGCTCAGCGTCGGTGAACACGTAGTCGGGCTCCCCGTTGGACCATTTGATCTTGTACAGCGGCGGCTGGGCCAGGAACACGTGGCCGTGTTCGATCAGCGGGCGCATATAGCGGAACAGCAGGGTCAGCATCAGGGTGGTGATGTGCTGGCCGTCCACATCAGCATCGGCCATCAGCACGATCTTGTGGTACCGCAGCTTGGTGATGTCGAACTCCTCACCGATGCCGGTGCCGAAGGCAGTGATCATCGACTGGACCTCGTTGTTGGACAGCGCCTTGTCCAGCCGGGCGCGTTCCACATTGAGGATCTTTCCACGCAGCGGCAGGATCGCCTGAGTCTTGGGGTCGCGGCCGCGTTTGGCTGAACCGCCGGCGGAGTCGCCCTCCACCAGGTAGATCTCCGAAATGGAGGGATCCTTGGATGAGCAATCAGCCAGTTTGCCCGGCATCCCAAAGGTCTCCAGCGGGGATTTGCGGCGCGCCTGCTCCCGGGCCTTGCGGGCGGCCAACCTGGCCTGGGCGGCGGACTGAGCTTTGCGGATGATGTCTTTGGCCGGGCCGGGGTTGCGCTCCAGCCAGTCGCCCAGATGCTCATGGACCACACCCTGGACGAATCCACGGGCCTCTGAGTTGCCCAACTTGGTCTTGGTCTGACCCTCGAACTGCGGTTCGGAGAGTTTCACCGAGATCACCGCAGTCAGACCCTCGCGGATGTCCTCCCCAGTGAGGTTCTCCTCCTTGTCCTTGAGGTAGTTCTTCTCCCGGGCATAGCGGTTGACCAGGGCGGTCAGTGCTGAGCGGAAGCCCTCTTCATGGGTGCCGCCCTCATGGGTATTGATGGTGTTGGCGTAGGTGTGCACGGATTCTGAGTAGGTCAGGGTCCACTGCATGGCCAGTTCAGCGCTGATGCCGCGTTCGGTGTCTTCGGCCTCAAAGGCGATCACGTCCTCGTGCACGTTCTCAGCCCGTTTGGCGGAGTTGAGGTGCTTGACATAGTCCAGCAGCCCGTCATCGTACTGATAGACGACAACGCGGCCAGCACCCTCTTCTTCAGCAACAGCCTCACTGCCCTCACCGGGTTGGGCAGGAGCTGGTTCCTCGCCTTCCGAAACCTCAGGAGCGGCGTCGTGCTTCTCGGCAATTTCGTCTTCGACGACGATGTTCTCATCGATCTGGCGCTCGTCGCGCAGGGTGATCCGCAGGCCCTTGTTCAGGAAGGCCATCTGCTGGAAGCGGGCGCGCAGGGTATCGAAGCTGAACTCGACAGCGTCGAAGATCCCCGGGTCCGGGTAAAACACCTGGGTGGTGCCGGTCTGGTCAGTCTCCCTACCCTGGGTCAGTGGCCTGAGGGTTTTACCGCCCTCTGCGAAGGCGATGCTCCACTCATGGCCCTGGCGGCGAATAGTGGTCTCGACCCTGCGGGAGAGGGCGTTGACCACCGAAATGCCCACACCGTGCAGGCCGCCGGAGACCTGGTAGCCGCTGCCGCCGAACTTGCCGCCGGCGTGCAGCACGGTCATTACTACCTCCACAGTGGGCATGCCCTCTGTAGGGTGCATATCCACCGGGATGCCGCGGCCATCATCCTCCACGCGGACCCCGCCGTCATTCTGCAGAGTGACTAGGATGTGTGAGCAGTAGCCGGCCAGTGCCTCATCGACTGAGTTGTCCACCACCTCATAGACCAAGTGGTGAAGACCCCGTTCCCCGGTGGAGCCGATGTACATTCCGGGGCGTTTCCGCACCGCCTCGAGTCCTTCGAGAACGGTAATGTCAGAGGCGCCGTAGTTGCCGTGCGTAGGGTCTTGTTCAGTCACTCGACCATTCTACCGTGGGAACGCCTGATTTCCGCATTTCTGAGCGGGTTTCTGCTCATAAAATATGTCCTAGGAGACCAGAAACAGCCGCTGGGAGCGATCCGCAGGGCTGCACATGGGGGCAGGATCGTCCTCAGGGCTCATAATGCGGCAGAACTGGTCCCACGGCGTGCCCGCCCTGCCGTGAGGGCCCGTGCCTCACCCGTAGGTGTCACGGGGGCCGCGTCCCCCGCGGACTGAATAGCGGCCTCTCTTCCAACTGGGGGCAGCAGGGCCTCGGATATCGATCTCGGTGA
Source organism: Nesterenkonia ebinurensis (assembly GCF_008711175.1). GTDB lineage: Bacteria > Actinomycetota > Actinomycetes > Actinomycetales > Micrococcaceae > Nesterenkonia > Nesterenkonia ebinurensis. The sequence continues at coordinate 19,806 of NZ_VWNF01000010.1, read as the reverse complement.
CAATGCCTTTGCCGAGCTCCCGCTCGAAGACCTCCATGAGCTTAATCTTCATCAGCTTGAGGTTGGTGGCCCAGGCCGTAGAGTCGCAGATCACCGTGACCACCCCGTCCTCAAAGCGCTCCGGTCGGCAGTGCTCAGCGATACTGCTGCCCACCAGCTGCTCCCAGCGGCTGATCACTGAGCCCACCGCCACAGGGGCAGTCCAGCCGCGGCTGCGCACCAAGGTTTTCAGCGTCTCACTCAGCGGTTTGGGATCACGCAGGTCGGTGCGTGGCGCACCAGATCGGTTGCCGGGGACCATCTCTGCCTGAGCTGTGCGGGATGCGGCTCTGGGATTGGAGGTCAATGACGTGTTCTTGGGCGGTCGGCGCAGCCGCCGGTCACCGCGCTCCTCGGCAGCTTTCCGGTACCGGTTGAACAGTGCCTGTGCTGCATCGATGGGCGGGGCTGATTCCGCAGCCTGGCGCGCCCTGAGATCACGGTTCCCATCCCGGTTGCTCTCAACGGACTGACCTCCGCCTTCGCGCCTTGAAGTCGGCACATCACTGTGTTCACGCCTGACAGGTTCTTCGGTCACTGGTTCTCACCTGCCTTTAACGGCACTGCGGTGCTGATCTGGTTCTCAGATCCCACCCGATAGGCGTTGGAGAGCAGGATACTGGGCACATCGTCGTCCACGGCGGCGGTGATGATCAGCTGCTCAGCACCGGTGGCGAGCTCGGCGAGGCGACGGCGGCGCTTGGCATCCAGTTCGGCAAAGACATCATCAAGGATGAGAATGGGCTCAGCACCGGGCTCGGGGTCATCTTCAAGCATCGCCCGATAGCTGGCCAGGCGAAGACCCAGGCAGAAGGACCAGGTCTCCCCATGGGAGGCATAGCCTTTGACCGAAGTGGTGTCCAGGCTGAAGTGAATCTCATCGCGGTGCGGGCCGATCAGAGTAACACCGCGATCTTGTTCCCGTTTGCGCACAGACTGAAGCCCCTGATACAGCTGCTCAGCCAACTGGTCAGTGCCGGCCTCCTCCAGTGCTGAATTCTCGGGTGCAGGGTCACTGGAAGGTTCCTTGTCCTCATCGTGCCCATCCAGGGACGACAGATACCGCATCGTTGCTGTGCGTACCGATTTGCTGATGTCCTGATAAGCCTGGCGAAGATGGGGGCGCAGGGCAGTGACCATGTCCAGCCGGGCCCGCAGCAGCCGGGCTCCGGTCTGTGCCAGCTGGATGTCCCAGACCTCCAGGGTGGATTCATGAGTAGGGGTGAAGCCTTCATGCCGGATGGACTTCAGCAGCGCATTGCGCTGGCGCAGCACCTTCTCATAGTCCTGTCGCAGCTGACCCAGTGCCGGCCGCAGCTGAACCGCCAGAGTGTCGAAGAACCTGCGCCGCACAGAAGGCGAACCTTTGACCAGCTCCAGATCCTCCGGAGCGAAGAGCACGCTGCGCAAAGTGCCCAGAATCTGCTGGGCAGGCACTGCTGACCCGCGGTTGATACGAGCCCGGTTCGCCCGACCAGGGTTGATTTCCACCTCCAGGAACGCGGTGCGCCCGCCCCGGTGTGCCTCCGCCCGGATGAAGGCCTGGTCCTCCCCGTGACGGATCAATGGCCCATCCTGAGGCACCCGGTGTGAGGACAGGCTGGAGAGATAGCCAATGGCCTCTGCAATATTGGTCTTGCCCACCCCGTTGAAGCCCAACAGCGCGTTGGGACCCGGCTCGAAGGCGAGCTCAGTATCCGCGTAGCTGCGGTAGTTCTGGAGTCTCAGGCGGGAGAGCCGCACAGACGCTGCTCCTGAAGGGGATGGACTATTGGCTGATCAGCCGGACCGGCATCAGCAGGTAGCGAAAGTCGGTGGAATTCTCACCCTCAGCCTCCTGCTGGCCGGTGATCATAGCCGGCTTAGGTGCAGAGACGAAGCTGAAGCGCAGATATTCTGTATCAAAGACACTCAGACCCTCATTCAGATAGGCAGGGTTGAATCCCACAGTGATCGGTTCCCCGGTCAACTGCGCTGCCACTATCTCAGATGCAGAGGCATTGTCATCCACACCAGCATCCAACGTGACCTGATTGTCCTCGGTGAACTGCAGGCGTACATGGCCGTTGCGCTCAGCCACCAGAGAGACACGGCGTGCAGCCTCAATGAGCTCAGCGGTGTTGACTACAGCATGGATAGGAGTCTGCTCGGGGAAGAGCTGCCGGATCTTCGGATAGTCTCCGTCCACCAGGGTGCTGGTGGTCCGGCGGCCTCCGGATGAGAAGCCGACCAAGGCATCGTCGTCGGAGATGGCAAGGGAGAGATCCCCGCTCCCAGCCAGCGACTTAGCCACTTCGTTGAGAGTCTTCGCCTTGATCTGCAGGGAGGTGGAGATACTCGGGTCCGCGGGCCGCCAAGCGATCTCCCGCATCGCCAACCGGTATCGGTCAGTGGCGAAGAAGGTGATGGTCTCACCCTCAATCTCCAACTTCACCGCAGTCAGCAGCGGCAGTGTGTCATCGCGGGCTGCAGCAGAGATGACTTGAGAAACAGCGCGAGAGAACTCACTGCCATCCACCACGCCAGCCAGATTTGGCTGGGCTGGAAGCTCAGGGTATTCATCCACCGGCATGGTGGTCAGGGTGAAGGTGGAGGACTTACAGGTCACCACAACCTTGGTCTCCTCCAGGGAGAGAGTCACCGGAGCATTGGGCAGGGACTTCACAATATCGGTGAGCAGCCGACCGGAGACCAGAACTGTACCTTCGGCTGAGACGTCGGCATCGATCTGCAGCTGGGCAGAGACTTCATAGTCAAAGCTGGCAATAGTCACCTGCTGAGCCTCGGCAGTGATCAGAAGTCCGGAGAGAACCGGGGCCGGTGGTCGAGGGGACAGTGCACGGGCAGCCCAGGACACCGCCTCGGACAGAACGTCGCGGTTAACGGTGAACTGCACGGTGGAACTCCCTCATCGTGTCAAGCATTCGGCCAGGTGTGTCTGAGGGACGAGCTTACCGTGTTCACCAGATATGCCGAAAGTCTTGTTCTCAACCACAACATATTGGGTGGGATCGGTGATCTGTTGCTTGTTGGGGGATCAATGGTTAAGGATGAGAAGTGGTAGTAACAGGTGTGGATTCTGTGGATAAGTCGGTTTTGCACGGTGTATCCAGACTTAGCCCTGTGGACTGCGCAGTGGGTAACTCTCGACAGAAGTGTGAACTACACGGGGAGGATTTTCCGCGCCAGAATGCCGATCTCCCCATGTGTACCTCAGTTATGCACAGGAAGAGTGGGACTTCTCACCAGAGTTTGCACCAACTTATCCACGAGTGTGGGGAGGGGGAATGTTCTTTTGCACCTGCACCTGTGGATATGTGGGAAAAACTGTGGAGATCGAGAATGTCAATCCCAGGACACGCGCTGATCCAGGGAAACTACATCCGTGCAAGATGTGTAGGAACTTGATCTTCACAGGTGTGGTGGATGTTGAGCCTATCGGTCGAAAACCTGCTCGCGGCCTCAGCGATGACTATCTGCCCTGTTTGATTTTGTTGGTGAGCTCGGTGACCTGGTTGAAGACGGCGCGGCGCTCTGCCATGAGTTCGCGGATTTTGCGTTCGGCGTAGATCACCGTGGTGTGGTCACGGCCGCCGAGCTCCTGGCCGATCTTAGGCAGGGACATCTCGGTCAGCTCACGCAGCAGGTACATGGCAATCTGCCGGGCAGTGACCAGATTGCGGCTGCGCGACTTGGACATCAGATCTTCCACACTGAAGCTGTAGTAGTCAGCGGTGGCGTTGATGATCTGCTGGGCGGTGATCTCTTTGGCATGATCATCGGAGATCAGATCACGCATGACTTGTTCAGCAAGGGAAAGATCTACATCTTGTTTGTTCAGTGCCGCATAGGCGGTGACTCGGATCAGAGCACCTTCGAGTTCACGGATATTGGTGGAAATTTTGGAACCGATGTATTCCAGGACGTCGTCGGGACAGCTGAAGTTCTCTGCATTGGCCTTCTTGCGCAGGATTGCAATGCGCGTCTCCAAGTCCGGAGGCTGAATATCTGTGATCAGTCCCCACTCGAACCGGCTGCGCAGCCGCTCTTCGAACCCAGAGAGCTGCTTGGGGGGTTCATCGGAGGTGATAACCACCTGTTTATTGTTGTTGTAGAGGGTGTTGAAGGTGTGGAAGAACTCCTCCACTGTGCGTTCCTTGTCTGCAAGGAACTGGATATCGTCCAGCAGCAGGATGTCCACGTTGCGGTAGAGGTGTTTGAAGCTGGCACCTTCATCATCGCGGATGGAGTTGATGAAGTCGTTGGTGAACTCCTCAGAGTTCACATAGCGCACCCGGATCCCAGAGTAAAGGCGTTGGGCATAGTGGCCGATGGCATGCAGCAGGTGGGTCTTGCCCAGCCCGGAGTCCCCGTAGATGAACAGCGGGTTATAGGCTTTGGCGGGGGCTTCGGCAACTGCATTCGCAGCGGCATGGGCGAACCGGTTGGAGGAACCGATCACAAAGGTGTCGAAGGTATAGCGGGGGTTCAGCCGGGAGGTTTCGGTGAGCCCAAAACCGGCTGAATTCCCGGGCGGCTCTGAGAAGCCAGAACGTGGCCGGATTTCATCCCGGCTGAATCGGGTTTCTGAACGCCCAGGCTCCTGTGTATTCACCTCAGGAGTGGCAGCGCTGTATGTGCTGGGGGCATCTTCTGCGCCACGCAGTGGTGCCGGTGCAGCAGAGGGTGCAGGCGCTGCGCTGGTCAGCTCTTCTTTGTCCTTCTGTGCTCTAGCCAGCTCCGGGTCAATCACATAGGCGCAGAGAATATCCTTGCCGAACACAGTGCGCAGCGCCTGGGAGAGTTCAGTCTGCAAAGTCGAATGCAGCAGCTGGCGAACCCGCTCATGGGGGACGGCTAACAGCAGGGTGTCACCGATCAGCTGGTCAGACTGAGGTACTGCGCGAGCCACATCGGCTAATTTCAGGCCGGTAATCCCATGATTCTCACGAAGTTCGGTGAGGACTTGCTGCCATTGGGCAGAGGCTGAAGAGGCAGGTCCCGGTAGGGCGGCTGCGGAGGCTTCGGAGTCGGCGGACACGCTGTTTCCTCAAGCAGTAGGTCGATGGTCTCGGTCAGGGCGTGGGCCCAGTATTCCACAGGTCTGAGGAAAACCGCCCGGCAATAAAAGAACCTGCGGCAACTAGACTCATAGTCAGCACTGTGGAAAACTCGTGGGTTTCGCACAGAGTTATACACAGTGCTGTTGAAGCGCTTTGAGCACGTAACCCTCAATCGTCTCAGCAGACATTGAACAGTCTCGGGTCTCCTTTGATTTGACCAGTCTGTGGCACTGCGACTATTGTTGACCAGTCGCCTACGGGTATGACGCGTTCCTGCGCGCCCAGAAGGCCGTTCAGACTTCAACCACCATCCTTGGGAGTTACACAGTGAGCAAGCGGACTTTTCAGCCGAGCAACCGCCGTCGCAGCCGCAAGCACGGGTTCCGTTCCCGGATGCGCACTCGCGCCGGTCGGTCCATCATTTCCTCGCGCCGCAGTGCCGGGCGCAAGAAGCTGTCTGCCTGAGCCGGTCGGACACTACGCACGACCCGGGCCCGCAGCCAGTAGGCTGCGGGCCAGAGTTGTCTTAACAGGAGATTATCCGTGCTGCCCAGAGAACACCGACTCACCCGTCCACAGGATTTCTCTGCAGTGATGCGCCGGGGCAGCCGTGCTGGAACCTCCAGTGTGGTGGTCTCAGTTCTGCTCACACCCACGCAGCAGATCTCCGCATGGCGCTGTGGGTTCATCGTCTCCAAAGTTGTGGGCAACGCCGTAATCCGGCACCGTACGGTACGCCGGCTGCGGCATCTGGTGGCTGAACTGATCAGCAGCGGAGAACTCGAACTCCCACAGAGGCACAGCGTGGACCTTGTGGTTCGAGCCCTGGCTGAAGCGCCGCAGCTGGAGCATCAGGACCTGAAGGCTGATCTCACCTCCGGGACGCGTCGAGCTCTGAAGAAGGCAGTCCAATGACCACGTGGGTGCGGCACCGCGATTTCTACGCAGAAGAGCACGATGACACCCCGGAGCAAGGGCATATGAGCTGTGAGTCGAACGAATCAGCGACTTCAGGCGAGAAGTCCGGGGCAAGCCGGAGGAGGCGGGCTTCTGCTGGGGGCCGGTGCAGCCGAGTAGCGGTTGTACCGGCCACCTCAGGCAGCGAGCGGGGTGCCTACCCGCCGCCGGATCCAGCAAAGTATTGGAAGTTATGGCGTAGGGCGGCGTCGTACCCTCTGGTGCTGTTCATCAGTCTCTGGCGAAGACTGATCTCCCCGCTCTATGGCAACGTCTGCAGCTTCTACCCCAGCTGCTCGGCCTATGGTCTGGAGGCAGTCACTGTGCACGGGCTGTTCCGGGGAAGCGGGCTGACCGCTTGGCGAATTCTGCGCTGCAACCCCTTCAGCGGAGGCGGCGTGGACCATGTTCCGCCCTCCGAGCGAACCTGGCCGTACAACGAGGTTCCGGAGATCATCCGGCTCAACCATCCGCCGATTCCGCCGGATGAAGACTAACAAGGTAGTCTGAGAGTTGGTTTTCTCACGCTTCACCGTGTCTGGCACACAACATTCCTGCACCAGGGGCTCGGCGCCGGACCTGACACACATAAGAGAGTAATGGCTTTCCTCGACACGATTATGTGGCCCTTCAGCTGGGCCGTCTCCTTCATTCTGAGCACCTGGCACAGCCTGCTCACCCTGCTGGGCATGCCGGAGGGTTCCGGTTGGAACTGGACCATCTCCATCCTGCTGCTGGTGCTGGTGATCCGCATTATCCTGATCCCGCTGTTCGTGCGGCAGATCAAGTCCCAGCGCGGAATGCAGATCATCCAGCCGGAGATCCAGAAGCTGCAGGCCAAATACAAGGGCAAGAAGGACCCGGTCTCCCGTCAGGCCATGGCCCAGGAGCAGCAGGCGCTGTTCAAGAAGCACAAGGTCAACCCGTTTATGACCTGCCTGCCAATCCTGGCGCAGATGCCCATCTTCTTTGCGCTGTTCTGGATGCTCAACCGGATGCGCCAGGCCGAGTACCAGCAGGAGGGCTATTTCGCGCTGAGTCCGGAGGAAGTGCGCAGCTTTGACGGGTCCTCCATCTTCGGGGTTGGCATGGACGGCATCTTCCTAGAGGCTGTTCAGGGATCCCCAACGGCGTGGAACACTATCATTCTGACCACCGTCATGATCATCACCATGGTGGGCACTCAGTTCTTCACCCAGAAGCAGCTGATGCAGAAGAACATGTCCGAGGCCGCGCTGCAGGGACAGTTCGCCCAAACCCAGAAGATCATGCTCTACGCGCTGCCGTTGGTATTCGTCTTCGGCGGTGTCTACTTCCCGGTGGGTGTGCTGATCTACTGGACAGCCACCAACTTCTGGACCATGGGCCAGCAGTGGTGGGTCATCCGCAATAACCCCACCCCCGGCTCCCTGGCGGAGAAGGAGCTCAACCTCCGCCGCGCCGCCAAGGGCCTGCCACCGGTGGGCGAAGACGCCCGCAAGGCCCGCGAAGAGGCCGCCAAGCCCAAGGGAGAGCACAAGGGGCACACGGCTCAGCCCAAGAAGAAGAAAAAGAAAAAGAAGAAAAAGGGACAGCGATGAGCGAACAGACCACCCCCGACGAGGTCGTGGAGCACGGCAATGAGACTGTTGATCCCAATGAGGCTTCCGTGGTGGCCAACCAGGCAGAGACAGAGCACGACGACGCTGCGACTGGAAATGACGAAGGCGACGTAGCTGCCGACTACCTTGAAGAGCTGCTGGACATTGTTGACCTCGACGGTGATATCGACATTGAGATCCGCGGTGAGCGCACCTTCATCTCCATCCAGGCTGAGGACGGCGGCGAGGAACTGCAGGATCTGGTCGGCTCCAGAGGAGAGGTGCTCGATGCGCTGCAGGAGCTGACGCGTCTGGCTGTACTGGCTTCCACTGGTGAGCGCACCCGTCTGGTGTTGGACATCAATGGTCACCGCTCGGCTCGCAATGAGGAGCTGAGGCGACTGGCTGAAGAGGCGGTCACCAAGGTCAAGGACACCGGCGAAGCGGTCCACCTTGAGCCCATGAGCGCCTATGAGCGCAAAATCGTCCATGACTTTGTAGCAGAAGCTGGGCTGGTCTCTGAGTCCGAGGGCGAGGCCAAGCGCCGCCACGTGGTCGTCTCCGCTGAATAGGGAGGTACCTGGCGGTGAATACTCCCACTGATGCGGCCGAAGAGCTGGAGCCTGTCCCGGGGCTCATTGAGACTGAGCGTGCTGCAGCCGAGGCGCTCTTCGGTGAACGCCTCGCACTGGCTGAACGCTATGTGGGGCACCTGTGCACCACTGGCATCAGCCACGGTCTGCTGGGTCCCCGGGAGATCCCTCGCATGTGGGGACGGCATGTGCTCAACTGTGCCGTGCTGGGTCCTGAGCTGCCTTCTGGGAGCGTAGTAGCCGACGTGGGTTCAGGGGCAGGACTTCCCGGAATTGCGCTGGCACTTGTGCGTACCGATGTTGACTTCATTCTCATTGAGCCCATGGAGCGTCGTGTGGACTGGCTGTCCCAGCTGGTCAACGATCTTGATCTGGAGAATGTTCAACTGATTCGGGCCCGGGCCGAGGAAGTCAGTGATGAGGTGATGGCAGATGTGGTCACTGCCCGAGCAGTGTCAGCACTGAAAAAGTTGATACCACTGACTGTTCCTCTTTTAGCTGATGATGGAGAGCTGATCTTCCTCAAGGGCCGCTCCGTGCAGGAGGAGATTGACGCCGCAGCCAAGGCCATCAAGCGCTATAGGCTGAAGACCCCCCAGGTGCAGCTGCTCGGTGAGGATCTGCTGGAGGAGCCGACCACCATAGTGCGTGCCTCGCGCCGGTGCTGAGCGGTTCTGCACGGCTTCCGTACTCTGACCTAGACTGCACCTTATGACTGACCCACTTGCCGACTCTCCCCTGGCCGCGCAGCTTAAGGATGAACAGACCCGACGCAAGAAGCTCTCAGAGCTGGAGTTGGAGCGACCGCCTGAGACTCGGGTGATTACCGTGTCCAACCAGAAGGGCGGAGTCGGGAAGACGACCTCCACGGTGAACTTGGCCGCTGCTCTGGCAGACCATGGGTTCAACGTGCTGGTGATCGATATTGACCCCCAGGGTAATTCCTCCACCGGGCTGGGTATCCCGCACTCTGCCGATACAGACTCCATCTATGATGTGCTCATCGATGACCTCAGCTTTGCTGATGTGGTGGCAGAGTGCCCGGATGTGGACCGACTTTCGGTAGTGCCGGCGACTATCCATCTGGCAGGAGCAGAGATTGAGTTGGTCGCCCTGGTGGCCCGTGAGCAACGACTCCACCGGGCACTGGAGGAGTACTTCAGGCACCGCGAGGAGAACGGACTGGAGCGTCTGGACTATGTCTTCATCGACTGTCCGCCCAGTTTGGGTCTGCTGACGGTCAATGCCTTTGTCGCTGCCAAGGAGGTGCTCATCCCCATACAATGCGAGTACTACGCTTTGGAGGGACTGAGCCAACTGCTGAACAACATCAGCATGATCCAGAAGCACCTCAATCCGGTGCTGAAAGTCTCCACCATCCTGCTTACCATGTACGACGCTCGTACCAACTTGGCATCCCAAGTGGTGGATGAGGTCAACGGGCACTTCCCCAGTGAGGTGCTAAAGACCAAGATCCCCCGTAGCGTCCGAATTGCGGAGGCTCCCAGCTATCAGCAGAGTGTGATCTCCTACGATCGCTCCTCCACGGGGGCGCTGGCCTACCTTGAGGCAGCTGCTGAAATCGTTCAGCGTGGCTGAGTTGGCATGTTTCACGTGAAACTTCTGTGAGTGTTCTCTGCTGCGGGGTCGTACACTTAGACCATGGCTGAACGGAAAAAGCGCGGACTTGGGCGCGGACTGGGCGCACTGATCAACAGCGATAGTGAGGGACAGGTGGTCTCCGGTGCAGCCGTGCATGCTGTATCGCCTGTTGAGCCTGAGCTTGAAGCCGAGCCGGTAGATGTTTCACGTGAAACGGACCGGCCGGAGCGGCCCATCGATGTGTTCTTCTCTGCTAAGTCACATCTGGAGACTCAGCGCGTTTCACGTGAAACACCAGCTCCCGGCGCCACTTCTCGAACACGAACAGCCACCGCCTCCCGACGCACCAAGGGTGCTGGACGTGTTGAGATGCCAGATGTCCTTGGATCGCGACAGTCTTCCGAGTCTAAGGAGAGCTCAGAGAGCAATCGCGTTTCACGTGAAACGGAACAAGCAATCGATGGGGCAGAGTTTCGGCCGCTCAAGGTAGAGAGTATCCGGCCCAACCCTAAGCAGCCCCGTGAGGTTTTCGATGAGGAGGATATGGCGGAGCTGATTCATTCGGTCCGCGAGATTGGTGTTCTCCAGCCCATCGTTGTCAGATCAGTTGAGGATGATCAGTACGAACTCATTATGGGTGAGCGGCGCTGGCGTGCCTCCAAGGCGGCTGGGCGTGAGACAGTTCCAGCAGTTATCCGGAATACTGCAGATGAAAACCTACTCCGGGACGCACTGCTGGAGAATATTCACCGCTCCCAGTTGAATCCCCTGGAAGAGGCGGCCGCGTACCAGCAGCTCCTTGATGACTTCGGAATCAGCCAGGAGGAGCTATCGAAGCGGATTGGTCGGTCCAGGCCGCAGATCTCAAACACTCTGCGGCTGATGAAGCTCCCGGCAGCGGCGCAACGCAGAGTAGCTGCCGGAGTGCTCTCCTCGGGGCACGCCCGCGCACTACTCAGCCTGGAGACAGAGGAGCAGATGGAGGGGCTCGCGCAGCGGATCGTTGCTGAAGGACTCTCGGTACGCAGTGCTGAGGAACAAGCTTCACTGATCAAGAAGGGGACAGTGAGTGGCGGCAGCGTTTCACGTGAAACGAATCGACTTCCCTCCACCACCCGGGTGCAGGAACTTGATGAGTACGCTGAGGCCCTCACCGACAAGTTGGATACTCAAGTGAAAATCAGCCTTGGCGCCAAGAAGGGGCGGATTGCCATTGACTTCGCTGGGGTTGAAGACCTGGAACGGATTCTGCAGCAGCTTGGCGTCTACGTGTCACACTGAGGTTTTCTTGGGGTGAGAAGGCCGGAGAATACGCGGCCGAGGGGCGAGTGGGACCTGTGCCCGCCGGGATCAGCACTGTGAAAATCAGCCTTGGCGCCAAGAAGGGGCGGATTGCTATCGACTTCGCTGGGGTTGAAGACCCAGAGGGCATTGCCGATACCCTCGAGCTCCACATCCAGCGCTGACCATTCAGACACGAGCGGCCCCGAAACTGTGGAAGTCCCGGGGCCGTTTCACGTGAAAAGAGAGTAATCGGAGATGGCTCTAGCTCAGCACGTTGGCGAACTCCTGCTCAAGGGCGGGCTGCGGCTTAGCCCCGATGCTGGTGTGCACCTTCTCACCATCCTTGAAGGCGAAGACGGCGGGGATAGAGGTGATGCCGTATTTGGCGGCGATGGCCGGGTTTTCATCCACGTTGACCTTGACCACCTCGATTTTGTCCTTATGAGCGGCGGCGAGCTTCTCCAGCTCAGGGGTCAAGGCCCGGCAGGGGCCGCACCACTCGGCCCAGAAGTCCACCAGGACGGGCTTGGAGGCCTTGATGACATCCTCTTCGAAGGTGGCATCGGTGACTGCTTTGAGATCGGACATGGGTCCGCTCCTTTCAGAAGAACTGGTTGAATTCGTAAGGTTGTAGGTCTCAGACTGAAGCCGGTTGGGCCGCACGTGTTTCGGCGGCGTCGCTGTCAGCGGTGTCTGCCAGGTAGTGTTCCACATCCAGTGCGGCGACACAGCCGGAGCCGGCAGCGGTGATCGCCTGCCGATAATGCGGATCAAGCACATCGCCGGCGGCAAAGACCCCAGGCAGAGAAGTCTTTGAGGTGCGTCCATCCACCTGGAGGGTGCCGTCTTCGGTCAGCTCGAGTTGGTCCTTGAACAGTCCCACTCGGGGGTCATGACCAATCGCAATGAACAATCCTGTCACCTCGAGGGAGGATTCTGTGTCGTCAACTGTGCTGCGCATCCCCAGCTGGCTGACTTGGCCCTCACCGCGGACTTCGGTGACCTCACTGTTCCAGATGAACTCAATTTTCTCATTGGCCTTCGCTCGATCAGCCATGATCTGGGAGGCCCGTAGCTGATCGCGCCGGTGGATCACATAGACTTTGGAGGCGAATTTGGTGAGGAACAAGGCTTCTTCCATCGCGGAGTCTCCACCACCGACCACAGCAATGACCTGCTCGCGGAAGAAGAATCCATCACAGGTAGCGCACCAGGAGACCCCATGTCCGGAAAGCTCCTTCTCCCCGGGGACCCCCAGCTCCCGGTAAGCTGAACCGGTAGCCAGAATCACCGAGCGGGCGTGCAGCACACCCCCAGAACCCAGAGTGATCTCCTTGACCGTACCCTCAAGCTTCACCTCAGTGGCATCCTCATGCCGGATATCAGCACCAAACCGACGGGCCTGGGCCTCCATATTCATCATCAGATCTGGGCCCTGAATCCCCTCAGGAAAGCCGGGGAAGTTCTCCACCTCAGTGGTGTTCATCAACTCACCACCAGCAGTGACCGATCCAGCCAGCACCACCGGGCTCAGATTCGCCCGAGCCGTATACACCGCAGCGGTATACCCAGCCGGGCCAGAACCAATAATCACAACATCATGGACCTGGTCGGGAAGTATCTGTTCAGTCACGTGAAGTTCCTTCGGATGGTGAGAGATCGTCTAGCAGATCGAACGATACGGGGATGCCGGGTATTCCGCGAGTTCTGCTTCCAAGGAGCGGAAGCTGCTGCGTCTCAGCTGCTGGTAAGGAGCACAAAGACGATGATGGCTGCTGCAAGAATCAGTACGGCCAGGGTGCCCAAAGCGATCCATCTGCTCAGCGGGGTGCTGGGGTCCTGATCGGCGCCCGTGCCGAGGTGAAGGATCTCCGGTTCAGCGGCTTCACCTCCACCAGAACCTGCCGGAAACGCAGTAGGAGTGCGGGAAGGAACAGTGCTGATCAGTGTGGTGAAGCTGCTGGGCTCCTGGGCAGCGGCGGAACCACCTTCCAGGCCCAGATCCTGCTGCTGAGTGGCCGGATTGCCGGCAGCCTGCGGGACAGGAGGCTCAGGTATACTGCGCCGGTCATAGGACTCCACCGGTTCCTGGGGAGGATCGTCCACCACCTCTTCACCCTCGGCCAGCAGCTCATCAACCTGAAGCCCAGGATGGCTGGGCCCCTGGGCCCTGACACCCACCGTGGAGATAGCCGCTGAGGGTGCGCTCTCCACAAAGGGTCCGCCAACCGAAGATGCGCCGAACGAGGAGACCTCCTGCTGTACTTCCGGCTCAGACTGCGGTGCCAGAGCAGCTTGAGACGGCTCCTCAGAGGCGAAGGCCGGTGCCGGCCCCGGTGTGGCCCGCACAGATTCATCAGAATCCGCGCGGGTCCCGGAGGTCAGGGGTCGGCCCTCGCCGGCAGGACCAGCACTGGTCCAGTCGTAGACCGCCTCGATCGGCTCCTCCTCAACATCCGCTGCCGGATCGGCACCCACCTCATCGAGATCACTGCGCAGCGAGAAGGACACCCGGCTGATCTCCCGGGAAACATTGAGCCCATGCACATCCCCGGCCGACTCCAGCTCAGACTCCAGCTCCTGCAGGCTGTGCTCCGGCTCAGCAGGGGCAGAGGAAGGTGTATCGCGTCGGTGCGCGGGAGTGACCCGGTCCAGGAACGCCGGACGCAGCGCCCGACGCCGCTCACTTTCCTTAGGCCCCAACCCGGCTTGCAACCGGGCGTAGTATTCGGCGTCGTCGTCATAGGTCTGCGGTTCCATCTGCCGGGACTGGCCAAAGAGCTCAGAACCCAGCGAGTCGGTGTAGTAAGGCTCCACATACGGGGCCGAATCCGGCACCACCAGGTCCAGCAGCTGATTGGGATCCACCACGGTGGAGATGAGGAACGTGCGGTCCTCCGCCAGTCCCAGGTCTAGAACCTCCACCGAAGAGTCACGCTCCCCGATGGCAAGCTCCTTGGCAGAGGTCGCCACCTGTTTGGCATTGGCCCGGGAGGCCAGCAGCACCGAGACCTCACGGCCCAGCAGATCGTCAGTGGCTTGGAAGATGATGTCCTGATCCGCAGAGGTCACCACATGATGGGTGATGCGGTAGCGACCGCCCACCACATCGCCGATGCCGAACGGCTGAGGCACGTCTCATTTCCTCCAGGGTCATTTCAGTGTTTTCGAACCTCAAGCCTACCGGCGAATCCTGGTGACCGGCAGGTGCTCAGCGGGCCAGTCGCGCCAGGGCAGGTATACGGCGGGAGACCGGCTCCATGAACTCACCGAACTCACGGACACGGGCAGCCCGCAGCACCACAAAGTACACCAGCGCCATCACCGTCACCACCGCGGCACAGCTCAGGGCCGCAGTGCCGATGGAGTTCCAGGCAAAACCCCAGGTGAACCCGCCCAGCGGGGCCAGCACCAGGAAACCGGCACAGCCTGCCGCCGCAGCGGCGAACCCGGATGAGACATAGGCGGTGAGCACGCTGGCCAGCCCGTAGTGACCCCAGCGCCGGGTGGCGATGATGTGGAAGACGATGGTCCGGGCAATGTTCAGGGTGCTGAACAGGGCCACCACAATATAGGGAATGTAGTGATGCGGCAGCAGCAGGGCGCAGACATGGGTGATGGTCAGCCCGATCGGCACCATAGAGAGGTTCACGATCATTGGAGTCTTGGCATCCTCAGCGGCGAAGAAGGTGCGGATCAGGTAGAACTGCACTGAGCGGAAGGGCAGACCCACCGCGTAGATGATCAGCAGCTGGGCGATGGCCGCACCGGCAGCTGCGGCCTCCTCCGAGCTGCCGCCGAAGAGCCGGCCGATGGGCCCGGCCAGCACAATGAACACCACCGTGGAGAACATCATGGGGATCGCGAAGATCCGTAAACCCCGGTTGATGGTGGAGCGGGCCGCCCCGTAGTCCTCAGCCTGCATATAGGCGGCCAACTGATTGAACAGCACCGTGGCCATCGAGAGCACAAACACCGAATGCGGCAGCAGCACAATGAGCTCAGCGATATTGGCCGCATACTCACCGGGGATATGGGCACCGTCCTCCATGGTTTCCCTGGCTGCGGTGGCGCCGGAGACCAGGCGCATATGCAGCAGGATAGACACATTGCCCACCACCATGGTGATCAGGGTGTACAGCGCAATCTTCCCGGTCTGCTCCAGGCCCAGACCGCGGAACCCGAACTTAGGCCGCAGCGGGATGCCCAGTTTGGACAGCGGCCAGAGCAGCAGGGCCGCCTGGGTGATCACCCCCAGGGTGTGGCCCCCGGCCAGGATCACCGTCTGGGTGCTGGTCCATTGTGCAGCCTGGTCATCACCGGCCGAATAGCTGCCGAACAGGAAGATGAAGGCCAGGATGAACCCGATGGCGATGATGTTGTTCAGCACCGGGGCCCACATGTACCAGCCGAATTTGGCATTGGCGTTGAGCACCTGTCCCACCACGGCGTAGAGCCCGTAGAAGAAGATCTGCGGCAGTGTCCACAGGGCGAAGGCAGTGCCCAGGGCCAGCTGCGCATCAGTCCAGTCGTAGGTCAGAGCACTGATGATCGGATAGGCGGCCAGGGTGACCAGTAGGGACACCCCGCCCAGCAGCAGGATGGTCAGGGTCAGCAGCCGGGAG
Organism: Nesterenkonia ebinurensis; assembly: GCF_008711175.1. Lineage (GTDB taxonomy): Bacteria > Actinomycetota > Actinomycetes > Actinomycetales > Micrococcaceae > Nesterenkonia > Nesterenkonia ebinurensis. The sequence goes on along the minus strand of NZ_VWNF01000010.1, from coordinate 4,063 downwards.
ATGTAGTCCGCCCCCCGGTCAGGGGCTTTGGCTGCTTTGATCAGCTGCGGCACCAGCACCACATTGAACATGCCCCCGGCCAGCAGCAGGTAGATGATGTTCGGGATGCTGTTGGCCTTCTCAAACACATCAGCCATGGTGGTGGTCGCCCCGATCGCCACCGCCAGCAGGGCGGTGCGCACAAATCCCAGCACCCGGGAGACCGTGGTACCGGCGGCCATCACCACAGAGGCCGCCGCCATCCCAGACTTCGGGACGTGCGAGGGGGTAGGGGCAGCGGACAGCGTCGGGGCCTGTCCGCGGTGTCGGGGCCGGTGGGGGGAAGGTGTGCGGCTCATCGGTGGTGACTATAGCCTGAAGTTCACAGCGAGTCCTGGATGACCTGCTTGGCTGCAGCCACAATCCGCCGCTCATTGGGGAAGGAAAGAATCCGATCCAGCTGATCCAGGTTCACCCAGGCCACATCCACCGCCTCCTGGTCGGGATCCTTCTCGATGGTCAGTTCTCCGCCTACCGCCTCCATCAGATAGTGGTGCACCGTCTTGTGCACCCGGTGGGTGGGCACCGTGAACCAGTACTCGATGCTGCCCAGCTTGGTCAGGATGGATCCGGCGATCCCGGTCTCCTCCTCCACTTCGCGCACCGCGGCTTCCTCATGGGACTCACTGCCCTCGGGATGGCCCTTAGGCAGGCACCACTCCAGCCGTCCGCCACGGTTATAGCGAGCAATGATGGCCACGTCGAAGCCGCGGGAGGCAGGGGTGATGACGACGCCGCCGGCACTGACCTCTTCCACTGTGGGAAGGTGGCCGTTGGACCGTGAGAAGGCAGAACCATTGGCCCGGCGAGCACCCATCGACACTGTCAGGGGGGTGCGCCGTTCACCTCCGGTTTCCGCATTGGTCATGTACCTACTTTAACGCCGGGTTGTGCCAGACTGTTGCCCGTTATGGTTTCACTTCCCCAGGGCTTCCCCACGTCAGCCGAGTTGCCCGATATTGTGCTTGAGCTCGGAGAGCTGTTCTCCCGGGCTGGGTTTGACCTCTCCCTGGTGGGTGGGCCGGTCCGTGACCTGTTCCTGGGACGGGTCTCCCCGGACCTGGACTTCACCACCGATGCCACCCCGGATCAGATGGTGAACGTGGTGCAGGGGTGGGCGGACACCCACTGGGATATCGGCCGGGCCTTCGGCACCATCGGCATCCGACGCGGCGATGCCACCCTGGAGGTGACCACCTATCGGGCTGAGGCCTATGATCCGACTTCCCGGAAGCCGCAGGTGCGCTTCGGCGACTCCCTGGAGGATGACCTGCTGCGCCGGGACTTCACGGTCAACGCGATGGCGCTGCGGCTGCCCAGCTTTGAACTGGTGGACCCGCACGGCGGTGTGCGGGACCTGCATGCCGGCCTGCTGCGCACCCCGGCCACACCGGAGCAGAGCTTCAGCGACGACCCGCTGCGGATGATGCGCGCCGCCCGGTTCGCCTCCCAGCTGGGGCTTCGCATAGCTGATGATGTGCTCACTGCGATGGCGCACATGGCTGCTCGTTTGGGGATCGTCTCGGCGGAGCGGATCCAGGCTGAGCTGGTCAAACTGATCTGCGGCACGGACCCCCGCGCCGGAGTCGACGTGATGGTGGGCACCGGGCTGGCCGATATTGTGCTGCCGGAGGTCCCTGCCCTGAAGCTCACCGATGATGAGCACCACCGGCATAAGGACGTCTACCAGCACTCGCTGAAGGTGATGGAGCAGGCGACGGAACTGGAGACCGGGCCTGAGGGGCCAGTGCCAGCACCTGACTTTGTGCTGCGCTTCGCCGCGCTGATGCACGATGTGGGAAAGCCGAAGACCCGACGGTTCGAACCAGGCGGCGGGGTCAGCTTCCGGCACCATGATGTGGTCGGCGCCAAGCTCACCCGCAAACGGATGCAGGCCATGAAGTTCGACAAGGAGACTATCCGGGCGGTCAGTCACTTGGTGGAACTGCATATGCGGTTCTACGGCTACGGCGACCAGGGCTGGACCGACTCTGCAGTGCGTCGCTACGTCACCGACGCCGGGGATCAGCTGGAGCGTCTGCACCGGCTCACTCGCTCTGACGTGACCACCCGGAACCGTAAGAAAGCGGCCCGGCTGGCCCGCCACTACAACGATCTTGAGGTCCGGATTGCAGCCCTGCGTGAGCAGGAGGAGCTGGCCAAGATCCGCCCGCATCTGGACGGCAAGCAAATCATGGAGACCCTGGAGATCCCGCCTGGGCCAGCGGTGGGCAAGGCTTACAACTTCCTGCTTGAGCACCGGATGGAGCACGGCCCGGTGGAGCATCAGGAGGCAGTCGCCCTGCTCAAGGACTGGGCTGAGCAGAACTTATAGCGGGAGGCAGGTGCGGAGCAGTGCCCCTGCTCAGCGGTCGGCGTAGGTCCAGGCGCGCAGCGGGGCCTCTAAGGGGCCGCGACTGAACCGGGCGAACCACAGGTGGGAGACCAGCAGCTGGCTCCCCCAGATGGCGAGTACGATGCCGCCCACCGCCAGTTCACTGAGCTCACCGGCCAGTCCCAGCCCCACTCCGGCGAAGAGGACCACCATGATGAGAGACTGGGTCAGATAGTTGGTCAGCGACATCCGGCCCGCCGGGGCCAGCAGCTTGGCCACCGGGGCGGCAGCCCGGAAGATCACCAGCAAGATCACCACGTAGCCGAAGCTCTGCACAGGCCCGGCCGCTAAGTGCAGGGCACTGCCAAGCAGCTCAGCTCCAGGCCCGGGACTGTGACCAGTGCTGCCGGGCGGACCCCAGACCAGCCAGGCACCAGCAAAGCTGATCAGTGCCCCGATCCCCAGGGCGGGAAGTCCCAGGGACAGCAGCTTGGCGGTGCTGAACTCGCCACCGGCGATCCGCTCCAGCAGCCGGGCCCGCCCGACCACCAGGCCCAGCAGAAACATGGCGAAGGCCAGCGGCCCCTGCAGCAGCAGAATCGAGCTGAGCACCAGAAGATAAGCACCCAGGTGGAAGCTGAGCCACTGACCGGCGGTGCCGCCGTAGAGCGCTGCGGCCTGCCCGGGATCGCCCAGCCAGTCGGTGGAGCCTTCCATCATGTTCTCGAAGGCATAGCTGGCGCCTGCTATCAGCAGCAGGAAACCGGCAACTACCGCGTAGATCACCGCAGCGGTGATCAGCGCAGCTTTGGCGGAGATCCGCCGCAGGCCCAGCAGCAGGAAGCCCAGGATCCCGTAGGCCAGCAGAATGTCCCCAGCGAACAGGAACAGTCCGTGCAGCAGGCCCAGGACGATCAGTGCAGCGAACCGGCGCACAGAGCGCCTGGTCTCGCTGACCCCGGTCTCATAGGCATCAAGAGAGCGTTCAGCTGCGGTGCCCGGAAAAGGTTCCGCCTTTTCGATGGTCGCGCCTGAACGCCAGGCCAGGACAAAGCTGAGCCCGAACAGGAAGCTGAAGACCACATAGGACTTGGCTTCGAAGATCACCGCTGAGCCGAAGCGCACCAGCTGGTCGGCCGGAGTCTCCACTGCTGCGCCGAGCACGCCCAGCAGCATCTCCGGATGCGCAAAGAACCAGATATTCACACTGAGGATCCCCAGCAGCGCCAGTGCCCGTAAACCATCCACCGCAGCTAGGCGCGAGGGTTGAGTTGTGCTCACATCAATAGGCTATTGCAGTATGAGGTAGTCGGACACACCCATGAAGTCGGCGGTGCGGTTATCTCTCAATATCGCCGTGGATGAAGGCTTCGACTTTCTGGTGGGCTTCGTCGTCGTGGTATTGCTGGGGTGGGGATTTCATGAAGTAGGCCGAGGCTGCCAGTAGGGGTCCGCTGATGCCGCGGTCCAGGCCGATCTTGGCTGCCCGGATGGCGTCGATGATCACCCCGGCGGAGTTCGGGGAGTCCCAGACCTCTAGCTTCAGCTCAATGGAGAGTGGGGCATCACCGAAGTTCCGGCCCTCCAGGCGGATATAAGCCCATTTACGGTCATCGAGCCAGGGCACATAATCACTAGGACCGATATGCACATCCCGGTCAGCGAGCTTCGCAGTGGTATTAGAGGTCA
>NZ_VWNF01000009.1 GCF_008711175.1 Nesterenkonia ebinurensis | reverse complement strand
TTCAGCCTGCGCTCCCCGTAGGAATCCGGCACCTCCTTAACCAACACCACAATCCTCATCATCAACCTCCTCACCTCTCCGCGCCCAGCGCCTCCAGCACTGCTGCAGCCACCTTGGCATCCTCTGCGGGCGGGCCGCCGGCCACGCCGAGGCCGCCGACCAGTACACCATCGAATACTAACGGCACTCCGCCTGGGATGCGGGTCAGCAGCCCACCGGTGCCGTTCTCCATGGCGGTGGCCAGGTCCGGGTTGATCGCGGCCGAGGGCTTCCGGGTGGAGGCCGCGGTATTGGCTTTTCGTCGGGAGGTCTCCACCGAGTGCGGGGTCATCCCGTCGGCCCGGCCGTAGGCCACCAGCTGCAGGGCAGGATCCACTACAGCAGCGCAGACCTTCAGCCCGTGCTCGGCGCCGATCTCGATGGATTTGGCCACCGCCTCAGCGGCCTTGGCGTAGGTGATGGCGGGGATGTTGGTGTAGACAGACACATTCACTCCTCATATCAGGATGTCAGGGCGGCCGGATCCAGCACAGCGCCCGGGTTGAAAATATTGGCAGGGTCCAAGGCGCGTTTGATCCGCTGGTTCAGCTCCAGGGCGTCGGGGCCGATGTAGTCGGAGAGCCAGGGCCGCTTCAGACGGCCCACCCCGTGCTCACCGGTGATGGTGCCGCCCAGTTCAATGGCCAGGTCCATCACCTTGCCGTAGGCGGTGTGCGCCCGCTGCTTCTGGTCCTCATCAGCGGGGTCAAACACCAGCAGCGGGTGGGTGTTGCCGTCACCAGCATGAGCAATCACTGCAATCACAATCTCATGAGCGGCAGCGATCTTGGCGATCCCACGCACCAGATCGCCCAGCCGGGGCAGCGGCACGCCGACGTCCTCCAGTAACAGTGACCCCTTCTGCTCCACTGCAGGAATGGCCATCCGGCGGGCGACCACAAAGGCCTCGCCCTCTTCCGGATCAGCGGTGTAGAAGACCTCATCGGCGTTGTTCTCATTGCACAGCGCCTCGATCTGCTCGATCTCCTTGGTGGCGAACTCGGCCGGCTCATCGGACTGGATGACCAACATCGCCTCGGCGTCGCGGTCCAGGCCCATCTTGGTGGCGTCCTCCACCGCGTTGATGGTCGGCTTGTCCATGAACTCCAGCATGGAGGGCCGCATCTTGGATGAGATGGTCAGGATTGCGTTGGTGGAGTCATCCAAGGTCTTGAAGGTGGCCACCAGGGTGGTCGGCGGCCGCTGGGCCGGAATCAGCCGCAGGGTGATCTCGGTGATGATGCCCAGAGTCCCCTCGGAGCCGATGAACAGTTTGGTCAGGTCTAGGCCGGCCACATCCTTCAGTGTGGGACCGCCCAGCTGTACGGCACGGCCGTCGGCCAGCACCACCTTCAGCCCCAGCACATAATCGGTGGTCACCCCATACTTCACGCAGCACAGGCCTCCGGCATTGGTGGCGATATTTCCGCCGATTGAACAGAACTCGAAGCTAGAGGGATCCGGCGGGTACCAGAGACCGTGCTCCCCGGCAGCAGCTTTGACCTCCGCGTTGAAAGCCCCCGGCTGGACCACGGCGGTGCGGGTCAGCGGGTCGACTTGAATATCCCGCATCCTTTCTAGCGACAGCACAATCCCGTCGGTCACCGCGGTGGAGCCCCCGGAGAGTCCGGAACCTGCCCCGCGCGGGATGACAGGGATGCTGTGCTCAGCGGCGAAGCGCACCGTGGTCTGGACCTCCTCGGTGGATTCGGCCCGCACCACTGCGGCGGGAGTGCCGGCATCGGGGTCATTGGCCCGGTCCCACCGATAGTTCTCTATGGTGGCGGGATCAGTGACCACCCGCCCTTCGGGAAGGGCGCTGATGAGTGCGTCAATGGACATACGAAGCCTCCTTGCTCAGACGTCTTGCGGCAGTGCTGCTGCCGTGACCAGGTGTTTCCAGCAACGTAGCATCGTGAGTCTGCTCACTGTGTCATCGAGTCTGCATTGCGGACTCCGAAGGCATAAACTGTGCCAGGATCAATTCGCCCGCATCTGAAGATCACCGACCACGGAGCAGCATGGCCACTACGCACGCCGAGACACCGCACCCGCTTGATGAGGCCGCCGTTGAACAGGCTGTTGCGGCAGCCCTGGCAGATTTCGACGCCGCCGACGACCTGGCGCAGCTCAAAGCGGCCCGTCTTGCCCACACTGGGGACAAGGCCCCCATAGTGCTGGCCAACCGGCAGATCAAGGACCTGGAGAAGGACCAGAAGAAGGAGGCCGGCAAGCTGCTGGGCACCGCCCGCGGCCGGATCCTTCAAGGCCTGGCCGCCCGTACCGAGGTGCTGGAGGCTGAACACGCCGCCCGGGTGCTGGTGGAGGAGACGGTGGACGTCACCGCTGCCCCGCGGCGTCGTCCCCTGGGTGCTCGGCACCCGCTGAATGTGCTGCAGGAGCGGGTGGCCGATGTGTTCACCGCCATGGGGTGGGAGATCGCCGAGGGGCCTGAGCTGGAGTCTGAGTGGTTCAACTTCGATGCGCTGAACTTCGACCCCGACCATCCGGCTCGGGAAATGCAGGACACCTTCTATGTGGAGCCCCGGGAATCCCACCTGGTGCTGCGCACCCATACCTCCCCGGTGCAGGTCCGCTCCCTGTTGGAGCGTGAGCTGCCGGTCTACGTGCTCTGCCCCGGCAAGACTTTCCGCACCGATGAGCTGGACGCCACGCACACCCCGGTCTTCCACCAGTTCGAGGGCTTGGCTGTGGACAAGGGCCTGACCATGGCTGACCTGAAGGGCACCCTGGAGCACTTCGCCCGGGCGATGTTCGGGCCCGAGGCCGCTATCCGGCTGCGCCCGAGCTATTTCCCGTTCACCGAGCCCGGTGCCGAGATGGATGTCTGGGATCCGGGCGCCCAGGGCGGACCCCGGTGGGTCGAGTGGGGAGGCTGCGGCATGGTCAACCCCAATGTGCTCGCCGCCGCCGGGATCAAGGACCCGGAGTACACCGGGTTCGCCTTCGGCATGGGCGTGGAGCGCACCTTGATGTTCCGCAACGGCGTGCCCGATATGCGCGACATGATCGAAGGCGATATCCGGTTCAGCCACCGATTCGGGCAGGAGGTCTAGCTCTAGAACTGGATGTACTGTCAGAAGAACGGAGACGGGGATGCTAACGTTAAAAGATATAGGGCAGTATGTAGTACTGGCCGAAGAACTGAACTTTCGACGTGCGGCTAACCGACTGCACATCTCGCAGCCTACACTCAGTGAAACTGTCAAGAGGATTGAGAAAGCCTTAGGCACTACTCTCATAGTCAGAACAACAAGATCTAGTCACTTGACAGAAGCTGGGCGCCTGCTATTAGAACGTGGGGAAGCCCTGCTGAGCGAGTCTGAGCACCTCGAGACTGAGCTTCGTGCGATCGGCACTGGACGACTCGCTCAACTACGTGTAGGAGCAGTTTATCCGGCAATGCGGGCGCTAGTTCCGCGAGCTCTCCAAGATACTCTCCAAAAGTTTCCTCGAGTGCGAGTGAATCTGCAAGCTATGGTGTCGCACGCTCAGGTCCGCGCACTTCGGGGTGGACACCTTGATCTTGGAATACTGCGAACAAGGAAACCGCCTGAGGGATTCCAATCTGAGCCTCTCGCTAATGAGCCACTTCACTTAGCAATATCGAATCAGTTGGCAGGGGATAATGAGAGCTTCGACATTGGAGATTTTCAGGACTGGCCGCTCATCATGACACCCCGGAAGCGGAATCCCGAATTCTACGACAGAATTCTATCGAGCTTCTCAACGTACTATTGGAACCCGATAGAGGTAGTTGAAGCTGGAGACATATATTCTCAAGTCGCACTCGTCAGTGCCGGAGTTGGCATAGCCATGCATCCACGCCTCTTCATAGACGAAGAACGAAGTGATATAAGGGCAGTCGCCACGGGATACAAACTTGATATACCGCTTCAGATTGTCTATCGCAAGGAGCACTACAGTGATGCGATTGCGTCACTGGTAGCATCAACAAAGAACCAGGCGGCTTGCATTATTGGGTAACGCTGCACTCTTAGACAGTAAAACATTAGATTATGTGTTACTTTTCGGTCGACAATTATTATTTTATAATTTTTAAATTATCGTTATTTGACTTTGCATATTGATTAGTGACGATGCGACGCTGTGCGAGTCGGGAACTAACCATTGGGTATATGAGAGATAGCAGAGCAAGAATGTAAACTCCAATTGCAACAGGACTCTGAATGAGGATCAGTGTGTCTCCCTGAGATATCGATAAAGATCGGGATAGATTTGCATCCAGAATTGGACCAAGAATCAAACCTAGAATAAACGCAGCTCTCGAAAATCCTGTACGCATCATTATGTAACCGAGTATGCCAAAACCTAGCATTATATAGACTTCAAATACATTATTTGATATACCAAATGATCCCACTACACAAAACATGAATATAGCTGGCACAAGTATACCTGCCTTGATTCCTGCTGCTGCTACGAACAGAGATCCTCCCGCTCGTGCTATTAGATAAAGAATTGGCTGAATTAGAAGCGTTCCTACTAGGAAAATCCATATTATATCGGCATTGTCACGGAAGAGGGATGGGCCTGGACGCATGCCATGGATTGTTATAGCACCCAGGAAAACAGCTGCCGCTGCGCTACCGGGAACACCCAGGGTGAACAGAGGGACCAGCGACGTGGCCTGGCTGCTGTTCGTTGCGCTCTCGGAAGCAGCGATGCCCTCTGGGTTCCCGCGGCCGAAGGTCTCGGGTTGTCGAGAACGGGACCGAGTTAAACTGTACGCTACGAATGAGGCGATCGTGCCTCCCGCTCCTGGGAGGACTCCGATAAAGGAGCCAGTGGCGCTGCCGATTCCCAAGGCTGGCAGCAGGCGAGCCTGTTCGCGGATGTTGAGCCGGCCGGACTCCTTGTCTGCCTTCCGGTGCCTTGCGCGTATCTGGGTAACACGGCCAGAAGCAAGCCTAATGAGCTCGGGGAGGGCAAAAAGCCCTATAAGCGCAGCGATCTCATTCACACCGGCGTAGAGTTCTAGCGCGCCGAAAGTGAAACGCGGCTCCCCTGTGACTGTGTCTCGCCCCACGGTCGCGACGAGTAGTCCAGCGAGCGCGGCAATGGCACCCTTCAACAGGGAGGAGGATTCGAGGGCAACTATGACTGTCAGGCCGAGTATGGCAAGCGCAACAAACTCTGGAGGACCGAAGCTCAATGCGATTCCACCGAGGAATGGGGTTAGAAACATCAATATGAGGGCACCGATAGTGCCACCCAACGAGGAAGCGATGATAGCGACGCGGATGGCCCGAAGCGCCTGACCTTGCTGTGCCATCGGGTATCCATCCCACATGGTTGCGACTGAGCCGGCTGTCCCTGGAATTCGGAGCAGTACAGCTGAGATTGCTCCACCATAGCCGCCACCGGCAAATACGCCCATAAGTAGGAGCATGCCGGTGGCCGGATCCATGCCGAATGTTACTGGCACTAGGACGGCGATGGCCATTGCCGGCCCGAGGCCGGGGATGACTCCGATCGTGATTCCTAGCGCCACGCCAATGAACATGGCAGCTAGATTCATGGGTGCTAGGGCGCCCACTAATCCTTCAGTGAGTTCGGGAATCATGAAGTATCAGCTGCTCTGGCAACTGGATGGATCACGGTGATCTTTGAGGTCTGTAGGTATGATTGTGTGGTCATTTTATGGTTGTCCTTCAACTGGTGATTGCTCTCAATCTTCCTGTTGCGCTGAGTCTGCTCGTGAGAGTCTTCAGAAAAGCGGGTTGGGAAGGCGGAGGTGAAGCATATTTGTGGCTACGTAGTAGACAACCCATGCGAATATGGAGGACCCAAGAATTGACAGGACTCTGTGCTTAACTCCGCTTATCAAGAGAATGCAAGAAGAGAAAAGAGCTATAGAGGCTACTACAAGACCAGTATGCACAAACAAAATCACATAGAACGTGAATATAACCAAGAGGATGGCGTCGCTGAAGAGTTGTGCACTCTGGCCAGAGACTTCATTCGAAGTTGAGTCCTCCGAGACGTCGTTGGTGCTAGTTGACGTAGGCGCCCGATGTCGTCTTCGGATCAATTGGACCATCGTTGTTAGAACCAGAGCCAGAGCACACGCTGCCATCAGCAAGGCCAGCACTCGAGGCATAATCTGGGCTCCAGAACTTAGGGGCGCAGAGAGATTCCACACAACCATGACTAGTCCAAGGACGCCAAGTGCGGAGCAGGCATCTACTATTTTCTTGCGGGTGTAGCCACTGGTTGTTTTGCCCAATGGCACGCGTGCACGGGCGATTAGCTGTTTCATGGTTCCTATGTCCCCTCGCCTTTGAGGTAACTGGCTCCTAACCTTAGTTTAGCTCTTCACTAAGTTCTTCGAACTGTTGAGCTTGCTCCTCCATAAGTGATCTGAAGTCATCCCCGACACTGACGTCAATTGAGATCTCGGCATCCTCCATGGCCTCGATCCACGCAGGGTCGTTCGTTGTGTCTTCGAATGCTTGAATGAGAATCTCGACGATCTCGGGATCCGTGCCTGCGGGAGCCAGGAGGCCGCGAAAGGTGCCGTTAGTAAAGTCGTAACCTAGTTCGCTCATCGTTGGGACGTCCGGGAGCTGCTCCATGCGCTCATCGGTCATGACAGCAATGGGTACGACTTCTCCTTCATCAATGAGTTCGGCGATTTCGACGTAGAAGGGGAAGATCAGGTCAGCATCACCACCCAAGAGAGCGACGACTGACCCATTCCCTCCATCGAAGCCTACTCGGTTGAGTTCGGTTTCGGTGTGCAGTTCAAACTGGGCACGTCCAATATCTGACGTAACCCAGTGCCCCCCAACGCCCGCAACGTAGTTCCCGGGATTGTCCTGTAAGTGTTCAACTAGTTCATCGAATGGGAGGTCCAGGTCGCTGCCTGTTCGAACTACCAAGAGACTGGGATCGTTGACCACATTAATGATCGGCTCCCAGGTATCGACGCCGTATGGAACGCTCTCGTCTCCTTCCAAGTGTCGGGGCCCAAGGATAGATGAGGCTCCGAACGCCAGGGTGTAGCCATCTGGTTGGGCGCGAACAGCTTCCGTTAGACCCGTGGATCCACCCCCTCCGGTTATGTTCTGAACGACAAAGTTGGTATCTATGTGATCTTCGGCGTGCATAGTTAGGATTCGGCCAGTTACGTCGACGCCACCCCCCGCTGCAAGGGGGACAATTACATCGATGGGGCCCGTTGGGTAGTCAATTGTGTCTTCTTCTGCGTCGGCGCACGCCGTGAGGGTGAGCGAGGTGACAGTAAGTAATCCACAAGCAGTAGTGAATCGGCTGTTGATCATTCTCGATTTCATCGCATTGGTCCTTCTACATATTTTAGAGTCTTGGCACTGTCTGTAAGTGTTACCCGGTGTAGCGCTTGCGGTACAGTGGGCGCAGTTCGTCAAGGGGCGCTTCGGAGACGATGAGTTCGCGCATCGCTTCCTCGTCCGCAGCAATTTTCTCGACCTCGTCAATGACTGTGTTGATGTGCTCAAAGGGAACTACACAGATGCCCGAATCGTCTGCGACGATCAAGTCACCCGGTTCCACTCGTACATCCTTGATCTGCACTGGTCCATTGATCTCGATCGCTTCAATTCTGAACTTCCCTGTTATTGGGGTAGCGCCTTTGCTCCAGACTGGATAGCCCATCTCCCGAATGGTGGTTGCGTCTCGGATGGCCCCGTTTACGATTGCACCGGCGAAACCTCGAGATCGAGCGACTGTGCAGGACTGTCCACCCATGTTAGACACCTGTGTGTCACCACCGGTGTCACTGACGAGAATGTCTCCAGGTTCTGAGAGATAGTAAATGTCTCGAGTGGACATCTTAATGAAATCTTTATCGTAGTACCCTTTGGTGGGCGTCTTTCGTTCAACGATGTTTCTCAAAGTAACAGCCGGTCCTACGACCTTTTGTCCAGGCGCAAGTGGGGGGAGGTCGGTGGCTGGTACGGCAGCGACGACGCCCAGGCTGTCTAGCACGTCAGACACCGTTGTGGTGAGATCTCCCACGGCGAGGTATCTATCGATGATGTTTTTGTTGGGGCGATCAAATTTCAGCTTCTTGATGCGCTCCCTCGACACCAAGCCCCAGATTCGACCAGCCTCGTTGTACTCGTCGTACTCTTGCTCAAGCGTGCTCATGTGGTTCCTTTCGTTGGGGAATCAGTTGGGATAGCTGTGACGGGGATCACTGTTGTAACGCTAGGCCTCTGCATGCAATCGGTCAAGCTGATTTAGGGCTATCAAATGATCGGGAAATATGATCACTGTGACTGGATGATGGGAAGCATCTTTCACGATCAATGTTTGGCCTGGCTGTCGCGTGACGATGGTGATTTTTCGGGTGCCTGCAACGTCCAGCACAGGTCGTCACGACCGTGCGGTGCGGGTCAGTTGGCTGTTGTCTCTATGTAACCGTCCTCTCGATTCACTCGGAGCAGTTGACCCCGACGCGTTGCCGACCTCCAGCGGCTGTCCAGGGGTAAGGTGTGTGGATATGACATTTCTTGCGCCTAGCCCTGTGCGTGGACTTCGAGTAGCGTGGCGACACTGTGGTCCCGGGGTACCCTCAGCTACGGCGTTGATGCGCGCGATTTTCACGACATGCCTCGGTCAACGAGGAGAAGCCGGAATTCTGCCTACTGTGCGAGTGGAGCGCACCTTGATGTTCCGCAACGGCGTGCCCGATATGCGCGACATGATCGAAGGCGATATCCGGTTCAGCCACCGATTCGGACAGGAGGTCTGAGACATGCGTATCCCACTGTCATGGCTCCGTGAGTACACCCAGTTCCCGGCCTCCGGCACCGCCGAGGATCTGATGGCCGAGCTGGTCAAGGTTGGCCTCGAGGAGGAGGATGTCCACGCCGTCGAACTGACCGGCCCGATCGTGGTCGGTCAGGTGTTGGAGAAGACCTTGGAGCCGCAGTCCAACGGCAAAACCATTAACTGGTGCCGGGTGCGCGTGGTGCCCGAGGGGGCGGAGCAGACGCTCGCCGGGGATGGGGTCGATCCCTCCGGAGTGCAGGGCATCGTCTGCGGTGCGCACAACTTCGAGGTCGGCGACAAAGTGGTGGTCACCCTGCCCGGTTCCGTGCTGCCCGGAGACTTCCGCATCTCTGCCCGCAAGACCTACGGCCACCTTTCGGCTGGGATGATCGCCTCCGTCAAGGAGCTCGGCATCGGCGAGGACCACGCTGGGATTCTCGTGCTGAGCACTCTGGGGCTGGACCCTGAGCCCGGCACCGACGCCATGGAGCTGCTGGGTCTCTACGACACCGCCGCTGAGATCAACGTGACCCCTGACCGCGGCTACGCCTTCAGTATTCGTGGAGTGGCCCGTGAATACAGCCATGCCACCGGCACCGAGTTCACCGACCCCGCCTCTCAGGTGCAACTTCCCGAGCGTACCTCCACCGGGTACCCGGTGGAGATCGACGACGCCGCCCCCATCTACGGCACACCCGGCTGTGACAGTTTCGTCGCCCGCACCGTCACCGGGATCGATGCCACTGCACCGACCCCGCCATGGATGGCCGCCAGGCTTCGGCTGGCAGGAATGCGGCCGATCAGCCTGGCAGTGGACATCTCCAACTACGTGATGCTGGAGCTGGGTCAGCCGCTGCACTTCTACGATGCGGACAAGCTCACCGGCACCATCCGGGTCCGCCGCGCCGCCGCCGGAGAGAAGCTGACCACCTTGGATGACAAGGAGCGCGAACTTCACCCTGAGGACTTGTTGATCACTGACGACTCCGGTCCCATCGGCATTGCCGGTGTGATGGGCGGGGCCTCCACCGAGGTCAGTGCGACCACCTCGACCGTGGTGATCGAAGCAGCGCACTTCGACCCAATCACTGTGGCCCGCTCCAAGCGCCGCCATAAGCTGCCCTCGGAGGCCTCCAAACGCTTCGAGCGCGGAGTGGACACCCAGCTCCAGGCAATCGCCGCACAGCGGGCAGCTGACCTGCTGGTGGAAATTGCCGGCGGCACAGACACCAGTGAGTTCACCCAGGTCGGTGAGCCGGTGCTGCCAGAGCCCATTGCTCTGGACCCTGACCTGCCGGAGCGGATCATCGGGGTGCCCTACGGCCTGCAGCAGATCACCCAGACGCTGACCGATATTGGGGCTGAGGTTCGTGAGCAGGACGGAGCCCTGCTGGTGACCCCGCCCAGCTGGCGCCCGGACATCACCATCCCCGAGGCGCTGGTGGAGGAGATCGCACGGCTGGTCGGCTATGACCAGATACCCTCCCGTCTGCCGGTGGCACCTGCCGGCCGGGGGCTGACAGCCGAGCAGCGGCGGCGTCGTACTGTGTCTGCCGGGCTGGCCGGAGCAGGTTTTACCGAGGTGCTGAACTACCCGTTCTACTCGGCCGAGGCCAATGAGCTCTTCGGCGGAGGGGGCGGGGCTCAGCCGTTGCTCCAGGTGCGGCTCGCCAATCCGATTGCCGCTCAGTACCCGATGCTGCGCACCACCCTGCTGCCCGGACTGCTGGACGCGGTCCGGCGCAACGTCTCCCGCGGCTTCAAGGATCTTGCCCTGTTCGAGACCGGTGCGGTCTTCCTGCCCGGTGCTCAGCAGGGTTCAGCGGAGATCCCGGGTCTGGGCGCTTATCCAGGCGATGCAGTGATTCAGGGCCTGGAGGCCGGGATCCCGGACCAGCCGCTGCATATTGCTGTGGCAGTGGCCGGCAGCGAACCGGCGGCTGAGCTTGGTGCTGCTGGCCGGACCCGGGATTGGGCGGATGCGGTGGCTGCCGCTGAAGATGTGGCCGAGCTGCTGAACGTGGAGCTTGAGGTGGTGCAGGGTGCTCATCAGGCCTTCCACCCGGGCCGGACCGCACAGCTGCGATTGGCCGGTGAACCGGTGGGCTATGCCGGTGAGCTGCATCCTAAGGTGCTGGAGACCCAGGACCTGCCGGAGCGGACTTCTGTGATGGAGCTGAATCTCACTGCGTTGCTGGCGGCCGCCCCGGAGCAGGTGTTTGCCGAGCCTATCTCCACCTATCCGCCTACCACTCAGGATGTGGCCCTGATCGTCGACCAGACCGTGACCGCAGGGGATCTGCGGGCGGCACTGACAGAGGGTGCCGGCGAGTTGCTGGAGAGCATCGAACTGTTCGATGTCTATTCCGGAGAGGGGATCAGCGAAGGGAAGAAGTCCCTGGCCTTCGCGCTGCGCTTCCGCGCCGCCGACCGGACGCTGACCGCAGAGGAGGCCTCCGAGGCCCGCGCCGGTGCTGTGGCCCTGGCTGAACAGCGCCACGGGGCCGTTCAGCGTGGCTGAGCGCGCAGTCGGATGACAACTGCGCCGGGGTCGGGCGTGCTACGGGATGAGTAGGAGCTTGCCGGTGGTCCTGCGGCCCTCGAGATCGGCATGGGCTCGGCCGGCCTCAGCCAGTGGGTAGGTGTCCCCGATGCTGAGCTTGAGATCGCCTGCGGCCGCTGCGGAGAACAGTTCGGTCAGCCGCCAGCTGCGCTCTTCGGCATTGCGCAGGTACCAGTGCACCGCAGGCCGGGTGATGTAGAGCCCGCCGCGCTTGTTCAAGTCCTGCAGGTCATAGGGGGGGACCTGGCCGGAGGCACCGCCGAAGAGCACCATGGTGCCGCGCACTGCCAGAGAGTCCAGGGAGCCGGTGAACGTGGTCTTGCCTACTCCGTCATAGACCACCGGCACGCCCTCTTCGTTGGTGATTTGGCGGACCTTCTCTGCGAAGCCCTCATACTCCAACACGTAGTCAGCCCCGGCCTGCTCGGCAATCTTGGCCTTCTCCGGGGTAGAGGTGGTGGTAATGACCCGTGCGCCCCTGGCCTTGAGCAGCTGGGTGAGGATCTGGCCCACACCCCCGGCACCGGCATGGGTCAGTACGGTCTCCCCCGGGGAGACCTTATAGGTGGAGTTGATCAGGTAATGAGCCGTCACACCCTGCAGCGGCAGAGCGGCGGCCTGCTCGTCGGTCACTCCGTCGGGTACGGCTACAGCCTTGGCGGCGTCGACCACAAAATGGGTGGAGTAGGTACCAGTTGCCTCTGTGGTGGCAATCCGCTGACCCACGCTGAAGCCATCAACCTCCTCGCCCAGGCCGATGATCTCGCCGGAAGCCTCAGCGCCCGGGGTGAACGGGTATTCCACCGGGTAGACGCCGGAGCGCTGATAAGTCTCGATGAAGTTGACTCCGATGGCTGCGGTCTTCACCAGCAGCTGGCCCGGACCCGGGGTGGGAGGTTCCAGCTGGACGGTCTCAAAAACGTCGGTGCCGCCGGCCTCCCGGGCGCGGGTCACCGTGGCAGCGTCGGGCAGGTCCTCTTCGAACATCGTCGGCTCGTTCATGAGGCTAGGTTACCGGAGGTCGGTGGGCTGCTGAATGCCACCGAGCAATGCATAAATATTGATACCTCTGCATAAAATCGCGTAGGCTTGGGTGCATGACATTCACTGCGGCTGTTTCAGGCGCTTCCGGATACGCCGGGGGAGAGGTGCTGCGCCTGCTGGCTAACCACCCCGAGATCAAGATTGGTGCGGTGACCGCTCACTCCAATGCCGGACAGCGGCTCGGCGAGCTGCAGCCCCACCTGCACGCGCTGTCAGAGCGCGAGCTGGTGGAGACCACCACGGAGAACCTGGCCGGGCACGATGTGGTGTTCCTCGCTCTGCCGCACGGGGCCTCCGGCGAGATCGCCGCAGAGCTGGAGAAGGATACGGTGGTGATCGATGCCGCGGCCGACCACCGTCTGGAATCTGCCGCCGACTGGGAGAAGTTCTACGGTTCAGCCCACCAGGGCACCTGGCCCTACGGTCTGCCGGAGCTGCCCGGGCAGCGACAGAAGCTGGTCGGCGCCACCCGGATTGCCGTGCCGGGCTGTTACCCCACCACCATCCTGCTGGGGTTGGCACCTGCATTTGCCTCCAGCCTCGTGGAGCCCCAGGACGTCGTCGTGGTAGCCGCCACCGGCACCTCCGGGGCTGGCAAATCGCTCAAGCCTCACCTGCTGGGCAGTGAAGTCATGGGCGGAATGAGCCCCTACGGCGTAGGCGGGACCCACCGACACACTCCGGAGATCGAGCAGGGGCTGGGCTGGGTCGCCGGGGAAGCGGTGCAGATCTCCTTCACCCCCACCCTGGCGCCGATGTCCCGAGGCATCCTCGCCACCTCCACCGCCAAGCTGCGCCCCGGGGTGACTGAAGCGCAGCTGCGCGAGGCCTACACCGCCCTCTACGCCGGGGAGCCGTTCGTCCACCTGCTGCCGGCAGGCCAGTGGCCCGCCACCAAGCAGGTGCTCGGCACCAACCAGGTGACCCTCCAGCTGGCCGTCGACGAGCACGCCGGGCGGCTCATCGTGGTCTCTGCCTCCGACAACCTCACCAAAGGCACCGCCGGAGGAGCGGTGCAGTCGATGAACCTGGCCCTGGGATTGGACGAGACCATAGGCCTGAATCTGATCGGAGCCGCACCATGAGCGTGACCGCCGCCGCCGGATTCCTCGCCGCAGGAGTGGCCGCCGGACTGAAGACCCCGGACGAGGAGGGCAGGCAGCAGCTGGACTTGGCACTGGTGGTCAACACCGGACCCACCAAGCACGCCGCAGCCGTCTTCACCACTAACAAATTTGCCGCAGCCCCGGTGCTCTGGTCCCGGCAGGTGATCAGCGACGGCAGGGCCGACGCCGTGGTGCTCAACTCCGGAGGCGCCAACGCCTGTACCGGCGCAGAGGGGTTTCAGGACACCCACGCCACCGCCGAGCAGGCGACCCGGGCACTGTCTTCTGCCGGGCACGATGTCTCAGCCACCGATGTGCTGGTCTGCTCCACCGGACTGATCGGGGACCGGCTGAAGATGGCCGCTCTGCTGCCCGGGGTGGACGCCGCTGTCGCCCAGCTCGGCGATGAGGAGCTGGAGGACGGGGTGGCCGCCGCTGAGGCGATCATGACCACCGACACCCTGTACAAGGTGGCCTCCGACTACACCGAGACCTTCACCGTGGGCGGAATGGCCAAAGGTGCGGGCATGCTCGCCCCGGGGATGGCCACCATGCTGTCGGTGATCACCACCGACGCAGTCATCTCCCAGGCTGATCTGGACGCTGCCTTGCGGGAGGCGGTTCGGCTCAGCTTCAACCGGGCTGACTCCGACGGCTGCATGTCCACCAATGACACAGTCATCGCCATGGCCTCCGGCGCTCATCCGCGGGCGGACCAGAACGGAGTGGATCTGCTTCAGTTCCAGGAGGTGCTCAACGGGGTCTGCGCTGATCTGGCACGGCAGCTGATCGACGACGCCGAGGGTGCGGCACACAGCATAGAGATCACCACGGTCAACGCCCCCACGGAGCAGGACGCCGAGACGGTCTCCCGCGCAGTGGCCCGCTCTGCCCTGTTCAAGACCGCCATCTTTGGGCAGGACCCCAACTGGGGCAGGATTCTCTCGGCGGTCGGCACCACCGAGGTGGACTTCGACCCCACCCAGGTCAATGTCTCCATCAACGGCATCCAGATCTGCCGCGGTGGTGGCATCGGTCAGGACCGTTCCCTGGTGGACCTGTCTGCCCGGGAGGTCAAGGTGCTCATCGACTTGAATGCCGGGGTGTCTGAGGCCACCATCCTGACCAATGACCTCACACACGACTACGTCCACGAGAACAGTGTTTATTCCACCTGAAGCCGCTTATTCCACCTGAGGGCATACCCCATATGAGCCAGACATCCACCCTGCAGCCCCGCGATGAGTCCACCCTCGCCGCGGCTGCTGACAAAGCCGCGGTGCTGATCGAAGCGCTGCCCTGGATCCAGCGGTTCGCCGGATCCACCATCGTGATCAAGTACGGCGGCAACGCCATGGTCAGCGATCAGCTGCGCCGCGCCTTCGCCAAGGATGTGGTCTTCCTCCGCCACGTGGGCGTCAACCCCGTAGTGGTGCACGGCGGCGGGCCGCAGATCAACCACATGCTTCAGCGCCTGGGCATCGAGTCCGAGTTCCGCGCCGGGCTTCGGGTGACCACCCCGGAGACCCTGGACGCGGTGCGCATGGTGCTCACCGGCCAGGTGGCCCGCGAACTGATCGGCCTGATCAATTCGCACGGCCCCTACGCCGTGGGCCTCACCGGCGAAGATGCTGCCCTGCTGCGCGCGGTGCGCAAAACCGCCCAGGTGGACGGCGAGGAGATCGACCTCGGACTGGTCGGCGAGGTCACCGGAGTCAATCCCGGAGCCATCCAGGACCTGCTGGCTGCCGGACGCATCCCGGTCATCTCCACCATTGCCCCGGAGTTCACCACCGAGGGCGAGCCCACCGGAGAAGTGCTCAACATCAACGCCGACCTGGCCGCAGGGGCGGTAGCCTCAGCCCTGGGCGCAGCCAAACTGGTGATGCTCACCGATGTAGAGGGTCTCTACGCCGACTGGCCGGACAGGTCCTCGCTGATCTCATCCCTCTCGGCCTCGGACCTTCGCGCTATGCTCCCCAGCCTGGAGTCCGGAATGATCCCGAAGATGTCCGCGGCGCTGGCAGCAGTGGAGGCCGGGGTGCCGCGGGCCGCCATTGTAGACGGCCGCCAACCGCACTCCATGCTGCTGGAGATCGTCACCTCCGCCGGCGTGGGCACCCAAGTCGTCCCTGACGGAGATGGAGAACAGCTATGAGGACGAACGTCGTTCCATTCACCTCCACAGCCCTGGCCGAGCAACAGCAGCCCAGCCCTGGCGAAGCACTGCTGCAGCGCTACCAATCAGCCCTCACCGGAGTCTTCGGCACGCCCCAGGCGGTGCTGGTCCGCGGCTCCGGAGCCCGCGTTTGGGATGCTGAGGGCAACGAGTACCTCGACCTGCTCGGCGGGATCGCAGTCAACGCCTTGGGCCATGCCCACCCGCTGATCAGCTCGGTGATCAGCTCCCAGCAGGCCACCCTGGGCCATATCTCCAACCTGTTCACCTCACCGACCCAGATCGCCCTGGCCGAAAAACTGCTGGCCCTGGCTTCTGCACCGGAAGGTTCCAGCGTCTTCTTCGCCAACTCGGGCTCTGAGGCCAATGAGGCAGCGCTGAAAGCTGTGCTGCGCCACCGAGCCCAGACCGGCAGGCAGCGTATCCTCGCCCTGGAGGGCAGCTTCCACGGTCGCACCATAGGGGCCCTGTCACTGACCCATAAGCCCGCCTACCGTGAACCCTTCGGCGAGTTGGTCCCCGGGGTGGAGTTCCTGCCCGTCAACGATCTTGCCGCCCTGGAATCAGCATTCGAACACGACGACGTCGCCGGCATCTTCCTCGAACCCATCCAGGGCGAGGCCGGTGTCCTCCCGCTCGAGGACGCCTACCTGCTTCGCGCCCGGGAACTCACCCGCACCCATAGTGCGCTGTTGGTCCTCGACGAAGTCCAGACCGGCATCGGCAGAACAGGGGAGTGGTTCCGTTACCAGGCCGTTGACGGTGTTCGTGCTTCACACCCACCTTCCTCAACCGCCTCGGAGGACTCGCGCGAGTCCGGGCTTCACTCGGCTCAACCCGGCGTGGTTGGCCACGAGGTGACCCGCACTGATTCTGGCGAATCAGCACGGGTCCCTGAGGTCGCGGTTCCCGACCTGATGACCCTGGCCAAGGGGCTGGGCTCTGGGTTCCCAATCGGCGCGCTGGTCTCTTTCGGCCAGCAGGCCAGCACTCTCATGGGTGCCGGTCAGCACGGCACTACCTTCGGCGGCAACCCTCCGGCCACCGCAGCAGCTTTGGCCACCCTGCACGCCATCGAGACCGGTGGAGTCCTGGAGAACGTCAACGCTGTCGGTGCGCAGCTGGCCTCAGCCCTGCGTGCCCTGCCACAGGTGGATCAGGTCCGCCAGTTCGGCCTGCACATCGGCGTGGACCTGGATGTCCCGGGTGTGCAGGCTCCGGCCAAGGAGCTGGTGACTATCGCCCGGGAGCGTCATGGGCTGATCGTCAATGCCACCGGGGAGTGCACCCTCCGGTTGGCACCACCGCTGAACCTCACCGCAGAGGAGGCTGCCGAAGCCGTGAACCGGCTCACCGCAGCCCTCATCGACCTCTCAGGAGAAGCCCCCGCATGACAGTCAGCCGGCCTCTCACTCATCTCCAACCTCCTCTCGTCCATCTCCAACGCCGAGTGCGTGATTTGTGCAGCAGTTTGCCCGCAAATTGCCCAGAAACACTGCACAAATCACGCACTCAGTGGAAGGAAACGTGTTCATGAGTCAGACCCGGCATTTCCTCACCGATCTGGACCTCAGTCCCGAGGAGCTGGACCGGGTGTTGAACCTGGCCACCTGGATGAAGCAGCGTCCCTACGCGGTGAAGGCACTGGCTGGACCGCAGACCGCCGCGGTGATCTTCGACAAGACCTCCACCCGCACCAGGTTCTCCTTCTCCGCGGGCATCGCAGCTCTGGGCGGCCATCCGGAGGTGATCAACCCCGGTGACTCCCAGCTGGGGCATAAAGAGTCCATCGCCGACACCGCAGGTGTTCTGGAGCGTATGGTCAGTCTGATCATCTGGCGCACTTACGCTCAGTCCGGGCTTGAGGAGATGGCCGTGCGCTCCCGGGTCCCGGTGATCAACGCGCTCACCGACGACTACCATCCCTGCCAGCTGCTGGCCGACCTGCTCACCATTCGCGAGCGGCTGGGCACATTGGCCGGCAAGTCCCTGGCCTACCTGGGGGATGCGGCCAACAACATGGCCAACTCCTATCTGCTGGCGGGGGTCAACGCTGGGATGGATGTGCGAATCGCTGGACCGGAGGGCTACCTGCCTCAGGAGCGGATCATTCGGACAGCCGAGGATCGGGCAGCGGTGACCGGTGGCAAGGTCACCATCACCACTGACCCGGACACCGCGCTGGGCGGGGCTGATGCGGTGGCCACCGATACCTGGATCTCTATGGGCCAGGAAGAGCAGAAGGACCAGCGGATGCAGGTCTTTGGCGACTACCAGGTCAGCGCCAAGGCTCTGGCCAAAGCTGCCGACGCCGCCCTGGTTCTGCACTGTTTGCCCGCCTACCGGGGTGCCGAGATCACCGCAGATGTGATCGACGGTCCGCAGTCTGTGGTCTGGGATGAGGCTGAGAACCGACTGCACGCCCAGAAGGCACTGATGGCCTGGCTGCTGGTGGAGTCCGGTCTGACTGACGATGAGACGGTCCGGCTGGTGCGGGAGGGTGAGCGAGGGTGAGCGAACCTGCCCGACAGACCCCGACCACCAAAACAGCTCGCCATGCCAAGATCCGCGAGCTGATCAGTCGGTCCTCGATCCGTTCCCAGGCCGAATTGGCCGCCAAGCTCGCTGAGGCTGGGGTGAAGGTCACTCAGGGCACGCTCTCTCGCGACTTGGTGGAACTGGGGGCGGCTCGTGTGCGTTCGACTGAAGGCGGGCTGATCTACGCGGTGCCTGCTGAGGGCCATGAGCGGGAGTTCCAGGCCGATATAGCTGAGACGTCCACCGCCAAACTGGCCTCGCTCTGCCGGGATCTGCTGATCTCAGCAGAGGCCAGTGCCAATCTGGTGGTGCTGCGCACCCCGCCCGGAGCCGCCCAGTTCTTAGCCAGTGCGGTGGATCATTCCGGAAACCAGGAGATTCTGGGAACCATTGCCGGCGATGACACGATTATGGTCATCGCGCGCGACCCCCAGGGCGGGCCGGCGGTGGCGGAGCACTTCACCGGCCTGGCTGAATCCCGCGCCTAACGCAGGCAGCCGCCTTCCCCACTTAGTCTGAGTTCTCCAGCATCTCGCGGAGCTCATCCAGGGTGTCCGGGAGCTCGAGATAGTTGGACTGGACCGGGGAGATCCGCTCCCCGGTCACGGCGTGGATCCCGTCCATCGGGTTGATCGGATAGAAGCTGCTGGAACCATCGGAGGTACTGAGGAAGAGCAGGAGCTGATCAGCCTCCACATCCTCCAAATGCACGTAGTAGTTCGAGACACTGGTGGGTTGGCCGTTCAGAGCTCCGGTCTGCGCCACCTCAATGACCTCGCCATCAAGAGCTGGGCCATAGAGGGCATCTGCGACCTCGAATGTGGTGCGAGTGACCTCGATGCCATGCTCATCTGGTCCAGCTTCTGAGCTCAGGGGGGTGCCCAGGACCACTGCGGTGGATTGATTCAGAGCCTCATCCAGGGTGGGATAGACGGGATAGTCAGCGTCAGTCATCAGCTCCCCGGAGTCGGTTTGCTCCTCAGCCGTCTCTTCCTGGTTCTCCGCCAGAGGTGCGGGATCCTGCTGGCTGATGAACTGGTATCCGACGGCGGCAGCGACTGTCACCAGGCACGCAGCCAGGGTCCACTGATGAATACGACGGCGCCGGATTGAGCCGGGTGGAGCCGCGCGCTTACCTGTGGGCTCCTGAGGCGATTCAGAGGCGTGAGCGGAGCGACGCCGTCGCCTCGCCTTATTGCCCGGGGCACTCTCAGTGCTGTCTTCCTTCCGCGGCTCTTCGGTGGTGCTGCCGGTCAGCTCAGCCAGCTCCTGTTCGGCCCGGGGACTCAGCGGCATGCCTCGGTGGGCGTTTGTGGGCTGGGCGCGCCGGATGCGTTCCTCAATGGCGTTCATGGGTCGCCTCCTTTGTCTGCGTGTCCGAGTCTTCGCCGAGTTTCGCTGCCAGATGCTCACGCAGACGTTTGAGCCGCATCCGTACCGTGCCCGGTTTGAGCTCCAGGATCCCAGCGATGTCTTTGAGCTCGATATCCGCCCAGTAGGCCAGGTAGAGCAGCTCACGGTCGGCCTCCTTGAGCTCCGCGACGGCCTGCAGCAGATCAATGTCCGCAGGTGCGTCCTCTACGGGTCGGGAGCTAGTGACTGAGGTGAGTTTCGTCACGAGGTCCTGGCTGCGGCGTCGTCGTCGGTATTCGTTTCCGGTCAGATTGCGCAGTGTCTGAAAGGCGGCGGGCACAGTGGGGGAGCGGCCGTCTTGGTGCCGTTGCCAGATCACGCGAAAGGTCTCCGCGGTGATGTCCTGGGCCTCTGCGTAGTCGCCCAGACGCAGATGGGCAGTAGCCAGGATGGAGCCGTAGTGCTCCCGGTAGAACTGCTCGAATGCCGCGGTACCCATCAGAGTTCCGGATTCACGCCCCAGTAATGCTCCCCGGTGCAGGTCAGCTCGTCCTCGGCGATCTCGGCCACTCGTTCCGGGGAGGTGTTGGAGCCGCCGAAGCTGACTTGGTCACCGATCTGAAGTTCTCCGCCGGTGCCTTCTGCGGGGACGTAGAGGGTGTCCTGGTCTCGGAACTCGGTGCCTTCGGGGAACACTGCGATGGTGAACTCTCCTTCCATCCCGTCAATGCTCGGGTCGATCCCGATGCAGCCGGTCTCCTCGTCCACGGCGAGTTCGCCTTCGATCAGCGCGGCGTTGTAGCCGATTTCTGCGCCCTCGGGGTTGTCGAGGTATTGCACCAGGAAGCGGAGGTCCTCGGCGCTGTGCTCCTCGATCCACCAGTGCGGCTCAGCGTTGTTCTGGGGTGACTCGGCGTTCTCCGTGGGCAGCAGATCCTGTGAGTCAGGGTCATAGGGCGGTGTCTGGTCATCGGCGGCATCGGCGCAGGCGGTCAGTGCCAAGCCGCCGAGTGCAGCAGCGGCCAGCAGCCGAACCGGAACTCGCGTGCGGTGGACAAACATCTCTAGCCTCCTGGTTGCGACTCTACGTGAGCTGTTCGCTCTCTCACCAGGTACATTTCCGGCACCGGCCCCTGCGTCACATACGGGGTGCTGACTTCATAGCTATGGTGGTGTGATGAATGAGCGAGCAATTGTGCGCCGTCCAAGTATTGTGATGGACGTACAGGATCTTGTCGTGAGTGCCGCTTTTTGGGGCCGCCTCCTTGGTGTGGAGCCTGGTCAGCCTCGGAGCAACGGCGACTACCTCACCGTCGGGCCTGTGGCGCCTGGAGTTGCCCTGGTCCTTCAACGGGTAGATGAGCCCCGGCGTGTGAAGAATCGTGTTCACCTTGATTTCACAGTAGACGACGTTGATGAGGCCGTAGAGCTAATCCTAGAACTGGGAGGCAGGCGGCTTGAGCGGCAGTTCACGGGAAGCGGCGAGACCATGGCTGATCCCGATGGTAATGAATTCTGCATTGCTGACTATGTCCGGGACACTAAGGGAGAGCGTGTGCAATCCACCGCGTAGGCTGGATTGAGAACTCTCTAGAGGTCTGTTAGTGCCGTAATTCGGTTGACGAAACTGGTGCAAACCCGAGCCGGTGCTGTGGGTGCGCTCTTCTTCGAGTCCTACCACCCGGTTTCAGAGTGCGGTCAGTGGCCGCTGGGTTTGCCTGTGCAGATTCATGGAGGGGTGGATCACCAATGGTTTGCTGAAGACCTGGAGTTCGCCGGCGAACTGGATTCGGAGCCGACGGCCGAACTCTTCCTCCACTCTGATACCGCGCACCTGTTCGCAGACTCGTTGCTGGCTTCCTATGACCCGAAGCAGGCGATCTTCTCATCCAGCGCAGACTGGCATTTCTTGCTGAGCTCTCCTAAGTTGATCACAGACAGCTTTCCAAAGGTCTCCACGGTCTGGTCGCCCAGCTCGGTGCGTGGCCGGCCAGACGAGATGGGGAGATCGTTGGAAATCACTGACAAGATCACGCCCCGTGGCGATGGGACGACGAGCGCCCGCGCACGCCGGGCAACTGTTGACGATGTCCAGGCCCTGGTCGAACTGCGGGTGGAGATGTTCCGGGCTATGGGTGTGGAAACGGATACGCCGGGTTGGCAGGACGCAGCTCACACATGGTTTGCGGAGCGAATCGATGCCCCTGACTATGGGTTCTTTGTGGTCCGGACGGACGAGGAGGTCGTCGCTGCAGCCGTCGGTGCGATCCGCGACGCGGCTCCTTCTCCGGCCTGTCCGGAGGGGCGAGACCTCTTGATCAGCAATGTCAGCACGTTCCCCGAACACCGCGGCTTGGGGTATGGCCGCGAGGCGTTCAACGCCGTCATGGATTGGGCCCGTGGAACAGGCATCGAGCGTGCCGAGTTGATGGCGACAGAGACCGGCAGGCGCATGTACGAGCGGGCTGGCTTTGAGGAAACCCGATGGCCAGCGATGAGGGCGATCCTGTAGGGCTGCCTGGGCATTCACGCTGAACCGGAGTCCGATTGAACCGGTCTGCACTCGAGTCCAGATGGTTCTCCATGCTGAAATGCGGTCTACTTCGGATTTAACGCCTATTCGCGTAACCTCTTAGTGGACGAGATAACGCTTTGTCTGTTCTGGCCCAGATTCAGGTGTTCTCACAACAAGATGTGCGACGAGGGAATGGACGAGTACTGGGACGTCACCGATGAGGACGGCAGGCCAACAGGGGAGACATACCGCCGTGGTGCACCTGGCTGGCCAGATGGCCGATTTCACGTGGTCGTTGCCACGTGTGCGTTCCGACGGGATGGTGCAGTCCTGCTGACGCAGCGTGCTGCGAATAAGGAGTTTCCACTCGATTGGGAGTTCCCTGGGGGTAGCGTGCTAACAGGAGAAACGAGTGCAGCGGCTGCGAGTCGCGAGTTGCATGAGGAGACGGGGTTGGCAGTACCTGCGGCTGCCCTGGTGCCGATCGGTCGGTTCACCGAACTGAGCGCCCTCTTCGACCTGTATGTCGTTCCTGTCCCCGAGTCCTCAACTGTTCTCCCGGACTGCCTCGAAGTTGCCGCCTACGAGTGGGTTTCTCTCAATGACGTTGAGCAGAGGCTTCGATCCGGCAGGATGGCCGAGCCATGGGTCGCTCGACTGAGGGAGCTGTGGACTCCGCTCGTGCAAGCGATCGAATCTCTCCGTTGATGCGGGGCGCGTGTCAGGTCTGCTCGATGAACTTGATCTGATGCCCCTCGGGGTCGTGCACCCAGCCGTAGCGCAGCCGCCCGTCGGGGGAGTCTGTCGGCGCAGCGAGCGCCGTCGCCCCTGCCGCGATCGCCGTGGCGAACATCGCCTCCACGTCGTCGACCCACAGCGCCAGCTCGGCCGACGCCGGGTCGGCCCCGGAGGCGACGCCGAGATCGGCGAGCCGGTTGGCAACAGCAGCAGCGTGCAGCCCGATCCGTATGCCGGCAGCCTCGACCTCGACGGCTTCCGGTGCGCCCTGCACAGGGTAGCGGAAGGCCTCGATGAGGCCGAGGGCAGTGTAGAAGGCCAGGGTTGATTCGACGTGGTCGCAGAAGAGGTTGACCTGTGCTCCTGTCACTATTGGTGGTGCCGACACTGATTCCGCCGCGCGGGCCAGGTCGCTGAGGTCGTGCGCCCAGTCGTTGCCGCCGCCGACGCCGCGGCGGATCGATTCGGCTCCAGCACCGTGCGCCTCGAATCCGGTGTGGACCACACGTACCCGAGTGCCGCCCTCCGCGGGCTCGAAGGTGAGTTCGGCACGACTGGCGTGGTCAGGGTCCGGGTCGTAGGCCCAGGTGCCGGCGGCTGCGCCGACCATCCATGCCAGCACGAGCCGGTGCGGGGGCTCCCACACCAGCACGCGGCCCCACTTGTACTCCCGGCCGTCCTGCCCGTGCTCGAACCACCTCCCGCCTGCGAAGGGCTCGTAGACGATCTCGGCCGGACCAGCCGACTGGCCTTCGGCCGGGTGCTGCCGGCCGGGCCGGGTGACGTACAGCCTGAAGGCTGTGTCCGGGTCCACGGGCACCACGACTTCGGCCTGGACGGGACTGAGTGTGTCGGTCATCGGATGTCCTTGTCTGCCTGGTCGGCGGTGCGGGCCTGCTGCTCCACATATGCCGCGAACTGCTGAAGATCCTCGCGCCAGAAGGTCTCGAGGAAAGCGCGCACCTCTGCGATGCCCGCCGGGTCGAGGGAGTAGACGCGGCGTGTGCCTTCGGCGCGGACCTGTACGAGGTCGGCCGTCTTGAGGATCCCCAGATGCTGGGAGACCGCCGGGCGGCTGATCGGCAGCCGCTCAGCAAGTGTGCCGACCGAGGCCGGCTCCTGGGAGAGCAGTGCGACGATCTCGCGACGGCGTGGGTCGCCGAGGGCGTCGAGCTGCACTCCTCCTTGGTAAGTGATCACGAACGGTAGGTTATCGCTTACCAAAGGTTGGTGCAACGGGTGTGCCATGAGGTGGGTGATCCACAGAGTCCCTGAAGAGAGCCTCTGGGATGATGTCGTATTGAGGCGGTGGCACTCGTGGAATAGGTAGGCAGAAGCCAGCCAGGCAGCTGCACGCCAGGAGCCCCTTGCCCTGGTCCCGACCTGAGAGGAGACAACGATGACGGAATACCTGATCGCGTTCAATGATGAATGGGTGCCCACCCACACCGTGGAGCAACTGCGTGAGAAGGCCACGACCTCCATGGCCGTGGTCGAGGAGATGCAGGAGGCCGGTGTCTTCGTCTTCGGCAACGGAGGTATCGACGCCTCCACCGTCGTGTGCAGCGTCGAAGCCAAGGAGAGGGAGCCGATCTTCACCGACGGCCCCTATGTCGAGACCAAGGAACACCTCGGCGGTTTCTGCGTCATCGATGTCCCCGACGACGCGGCTGCGCGCTACTGGGCTGGCCGGCTCGCCGTCGCCCTTGACTGGCCTCAGGAGGTGCACCGGTTCCCTCCCGGGCCGACCGACCGTGACGACCCGGATCCGGCGCGCCGGGGGCGTCCCGGCTTTGGGGGAGGTGAGCAGAATGCCTAGATATCTGCTGTCCGTCTTCGGGCCGGCCGAGCACACGGAGTTCAGCGGCTATCCCTCGCGGGAGGCGATGCTGCAGTCGTTCGCCGACACCGGAGCTTTCAACGATGACCTGCAGCGAAACGGTCACTTCGTCTTCGCCGACGGTCTCGAACCTGCGGTCACAGCCACCACCGTCGACGGACAGGGAGATCAGCCGGCGTTCACCGACGGCCCCTACCTTGAGACCAAGGAGCAGATCGGCGGTTTCTGGGTGATCGAGGCCGCTGACCTCGATGAGGCCCTTGCCTTGGCTGCCGCCGGGTCGAAAGCTTGCCGCGGCACGGTCGAGGTGCGCCCGTTCCACACCGAGGAGTCGATCAAGGCTCTTCTGGAGCCGTGACCGATCCGTCTGCGCAGGAGGCGATCGCCTGCGCCTACCGCCAGGAGTGGGCGCAGATGGTCGCTGGCCTTGCCCGTCGCTTCGGCGATCTCGACCTTGCCGAGGACGCGGCGGGCGAGGCATTCGCCACGGCGGTGCAGCGGTGGCCCCGCGAGGGCATACCGCCCAATCCCGGCGGCTGGCTCACCACCACCGCCACCCGCAAAGCGATCGACCGGATCCGCCGCGAGTCCCAGCGCAGCGCCAAGCACCAGGCGGCCATGATGTTGTACGACGACGCCCCTGCTGAGCCGACTGGTCCGGTCGAGGACGACCGGCTCAGGCTGATTTTCACCTGCTGCCACCCCGCATTGGCGATGCAGGCCCGGGTAGCGCTCACCCTTCGCCTGCTCGGCGGACTCACCGTTCCCCAGATCGCCCGCGCGTTTCTGGTGCAGGAGACCACGATGGCCCAGCGGATCACCCGCGCGAAGGCCAAGATCAAAGCGGCTCACATTCCCTACCGGGTGCCGTCCGCCGAGGATATTCGCAAGCGGCTCGATACTGTGCTCGCAGTGATCTACCTCGTCTTCAACGAGGGCTATCTCGCCAGCGAGGGGGAGGACATGTTGCGCGTGGACCTGACCGAGGAGGCGATCCGTCTGGGCCGTCTGCTCCGTACCCTGCTGCCGAGCGAGGGCGAGGTGGCCGGCCTGCTGGCCCTGATGCTCCTCACCGACGCGCGACGCCAGGCCCGGGTGTCCAGCAGTGGGGAGTTAGTGACTCTCGACGAGCAGGACCGCAGCCTCTGGGACCGCGATCTCATCGCCGAGGGCCACGCACTGGTCCGGGAACGCCTCCGCACAGTCGCAGCCGGCGGTGAGCCACCGGGGCGCTACCAGTTGTTGGCTGCGATCAATGCGGTCCACACCTACGCCAGCACCGGTGGTGACACCGACTGGTCCCAGATCCTCGCGCTCTACGACCAGTTGGTGCTGCTTGACCCCTCACCGATCGTGCGGCTCAACCGGGCGATCGCCCTCGCCGAGCTGGACGGCCCTGAGGGCGGGCTGGCTGAAGTCGAGCGGTTCGCCCAGGCGCTGGACGGCTACCACGCCTTCCATGCCGCGCGTGCTGACCTCTTGCGCAGACTCGGGCGCAGCAGTGAGTCACAGGCGGCGTATGACCGGGCCATCGCGCTCGCCGGCAACCCCGCCGAGCGGGCCTATCTCACCCGCCGCCGCGACCAGCTCTAGCAAACACGGGGTCCATGTCGCTGTCCGATGACGCTGCTGCTACACCATGTGATTCACTGGTCGAATGCTTGATCCTGTTGCCGCCTCTGCCGCAGATGCCATCCCGATTTGGCGATTGCGTCGCCAGCGAGAAGATTGGCTCGCCACCCGCGGCATCGACCAGTGGCGCCCCGGGGAGGTTGCTGTTTCCACGATCCAAGATCAGGTAGGTCGGGGCGAGTGGCATGTGCTGCGAGACGAAACCGTCATCGCAGCCCTTCGTGTCCTATGGTCGGACCCGGAGTTCTGGGGTCCCGACGACGGGAGCGCTGTCTACGTCCATGGGCTGATGATCGACCTGGACCGCGCAGGGGAGGGTCTGGGCTCTGACCTGATGGACTGGGCAGCTGGTTTGGCGAAGCAGAACGGGCGGACGCATCTCCGTTTGGACAGTGCGCTGACCAATCCAGGCTTGACGCGTTACTACGAGCGACTTGGCTTTCTCCGCAAGGGGCAGCGCCAAGTCGGTGATCTCTTTGAGGTGATCCTGTGGGAACGGCCGGTGTAGCGCGCTGCTTCCCGGAGGGGGCATCAGGCGACATTGACATTGATTGCAGAAGGGAGTGGTAGTGCTATGCCGTCAACAGGGAGTTCTGAAACTCGTCTGATGGTGATCCGTGGTAACTCTGGGAGTGGAAAGTCGGCGCTGGCCGCGGCGATTCGGGCGGCACGCCCCCGCGGAGTGGCAGTTATCGGTCAGGACCTGTTGCGTCGAGAGATTCTGCGCGTGAAAGAGGAGCCCGGTACGCCAGCGGCCGAATACATCGCCCTCTCGGCACGCTTCGCGCTCGACCACGGCCTGCACGTCATCGTAGAAGGCATTCTGTACGCAGCGATCTACGGGGATGTCCTGAGAGAACTCATTGCAGATCATCGAGGAATGACCCTGTGTTACCGCTATGACCTTCCTTTCGATGAGACGCTTCGGCGGCACAGGACCAAACCTAGCGCGGGGAGTTTCGGCGAGGAAGAGATGAGACGCTGGTGGCGAGATTCCGATCCACTGGAAGGTGTATCCGAGGAGATCATCGGACTCGAATCGACCCTGGCGGAGAGTACCGCACGAGTGCTGACCGACTGCGGATGGGATCGCTGCCAATGGCAAGGGGCAGAACGGACAAGGACAGAACGGATGAGCGCTGAAATGACTGAACCAGAGTTCGCTGCCTTCTAGCCGCAAAAGGTGGTGTAGAACACGCGCAGAAAGTAGCGTAGGCGATTCAGCGTGACCGCCGGGAGTCGGTCTCATCCCGTCCCACACGGCGAAGAGGAGTAGAGCCGTGGTCAGCGTGAATCATGACAAGGTGACTGGGACCAGTATGCGGATCGTCGTGTTCCGGTTACGTCCCGGTCGTCGTGTTCCGGGGCGGATCAGCGGACCTCAGCATTCCTCGCGCAGCCGTGGTTCCACGCGGTTCTCGGGGCGGAATCCGGCCTTGTCCGCATAGAAGGCACGGATGGCATCCATGTCCTTGGCGACGTCGCCGGTCAGGCTGATCGTGGGGCCGAGGCCAGTGGTCATGGTGGTGCGATCGACGTAGCCGAGTGTCACCGGCATCCCGGTCTCGCGGGCGATCCGGTAGAAGCCGGACTTCCAATGCGTATGCGGCCCGCGGGTGCCGTCGGGGGTGATGACCAGACCGAAGACCTCGCCCGACTGCACTCGCTCAATCACTTCGGAGACCACACGGCTGGGATCGGCGCGGTCAACGGGGATTCCACCGAGTGCGCGCATGATCGGGCCTCGCCATCCGTGGAAGAGGCTCTTCTTCCCCAGCCAGCGCATGTTGACCTTCAGGCGCCAGGCGATGGCGAGCATCAGCGCGAAGTCCCAGTTGGAGGTGTGCGGGGCGCCGATGAGCACTGTGGGCTGGTCCGGGGCGGGCTGAGAGACCAGCTTCCAGCGGCTGAGCGACCAGAACGCACGGGCGGTGAGGCGTCGGAGCATCCTGTTATCGTAAGGCACGCTCATCCGTTGGGATGACGGGGGCTCTCAGATGCGCATCGCCTACGGCGTCATGCTCCAGGGCGGCGCGCACCTCATCGACCAGGAACTGCATCTGCTTGCGGGCCGCGTCAGGATACTGGTGGGCGATGGCGTGAGCCACCGCATCATGGGCGTCCAGAGCCTCCGGCATCGGGGTGGCCGGCATCAGTCCGTGTGTGGTCCGCCCGTGCAGTGCCTCTCCGACGACGTCGCCCAGGGCGGCGAACATGGTGTTGCCTGAGGCTTCCAGGATCAGGCAGTGGAAGGCGACGTCGACCACCATGAACTGCTCCAGCTCCCCAGCCTCGCCCAGGGTTCGCATGCGAGCTGCCAGCCGGCGCAGCTCATCGGCCTCAGCACCGCTGCGCCGCTGGGCGGCGAGTTCGGCGGCCTCGGGCTCGACGGCGATGCGCAGCTGGGTGAGTTCGATATAGGTCGCACGTGCATCCGCGGAGTCAAGCCGCCAGCGGATCACCAGCGGTGCGTAGACATTCCAGGCCCGCGGTTCGGTGACCACCAGGCCCACCCTGCGCTTGGAATAGAGCAGACCCAGGGACTCCAGAACTTTCACGCCGTCCCGAGCCACCGTCCGGGAGACGCCGAAGCGCTCCTGCAGAGACTCCAGGGTCAGCACGCTTCCTGGTGCGAGAGCACCGGTGACGATCTGCTTACCCAGGGCATCGGAGAGGCCGCGCTGACGTACCTCGGCCACAGCGTCGCTGGAGGCTCCGAAGCGGTGTGCATGCTGGTCCGGCACAACTTCCTCTCAAAAGATCATACGTTTCACCCAAAAAGGTGATACCTTATTTGGCAGTGTTCCGCATCACATTGGAAGGCATTCGATGACGAATCCCACCCCTCACCCTATCCGCGTCGCTGGCCGGCCGCCCGGAACCCCGAGCCGCCACATCGTAGTGATGGGCGTCTCCGGCACCGGCAAGACCACCCTGGCCGAGGGGCTGAGCCAACAGCTGGGGCTTCCCTATGCGGAGGCCGATGAGTTCCACCCGCCGGAGAACATCGCCAAGATGTCTGCCGGCACCCCGCTGACCGACGAGGACCGATGGCCCTGGTTGGGCGCCCTGCGAGATTGGATGACCAGCCGCGCTGACACCGGCAGCATCATCACCTGCTCCGCGCTCAAACGTCCCTACCGGGACTTGCTGCGCACCGCTGACGGTGAGGTGCTCTTCCTCCACGTCGACGTCGACCGACCCCGGTTGGAGGACCGGCTGACGCATCGCTCCGGGCACTTCATGCCGCCCTCCCTACTGGATTCGCAGCTGTCCGCGCTGGAGTTCCTGCAGCCGGATGAGCCGGGCATCCGAATCATCAACGACTCCACCCCAGAACAGCTGGTCGACGCCGCCGTCGGCTGGCTCAACACTCATCTGAGAGAAAGGACCACCCCATGACCGCTGACGGTTGGGAACAAACCCTGGGCACCGGACCGCTGCTGGGCATTGCCGCGGCGTCGATCGCCGTGCTGCTCATCCTCATCATCCGCTTCAGAGTCCACGCCTTCCTCGCCCTGATCGTGGTCAGCCTGCTCACGGCAGTCGCCACCGGCATCCCCACCGGGGAGATCGTGCCGACGCTGACCGGCAGCTTCGGCTCCACTCTGGCATCGGTGGCGCTGCTGGTGGGTCTGGGCGCGATGCTCGGGCGGCTGGTGGAGGTCTCCGGCGGCAGCAAGGTGCTCGCCGATGCGCTGATCAACCGGTTTGGGGAAAAACGAGCCCCGCTCGCCCTCGGGGTGGCCTCGCTCCTCTTCGGCTTTCCGATCTTCTTCGACGCCGGACTGGTGGTGATGCTGCCGGTGGTCTTCGCCGTCGGACGCCGTCTGGGCGGATCGGTGCTGCTCTACGGACTGCCCGCGGCCGGAGCGTTCTCCGTGATGCACATCTTTGTGCCGCCGCACCCCGGTCCAGTCGCAGCCAGCGAGTTCTTCGGCGCCAATGTGGGCATCGTGCTGCTGATCTCCGTGCCGATTGCGGTCATCACCTGGTACGTCACCGGATACCTCTTCGGTGTGTGGGCCGGACGCCGCTTTGAGCTCCCGATCCCTGTCATCCTGGGCCAGGCCAGTCAGGAGGCCGAGGCCAATCCACCGCGGTTCCCCACTGTGGTCGCGATCCTGCTGATGCCGATGATCCTCATCTTCTTCAACACCGGCTTGGCGACTCTGGCCTCAGCCGGCGTGATCAGCGAAGCCCAGACCGAGGCGCCCTGGTACGGCACGCTGCTGATGATCGGTCAGACCCCGGTGGCTCTGACACTCACTCTCATCGTGGCGATCTTCGCGCTCGGTGTGCGCAGCGGCCGCGGAATGTCTGGAATCCAGGAGATCATGGACAACGCCCTGGGGCCTGTCTGTGCGGTCATCCTGATCACCGGTGCCGGTGGCATGTTCGGAGGGGTGCTGCGGGCCTCCGGGATCGGTGATGCGCTCTCGGTCTCTCTGGGCGATCTCGGGATCCCGCTGATTCTCGCCGGATTCCTCATCTCCGGCGCGCTGCGCATCGCTCAGGGCTCAGCCACCGTGGCCCTGACCACCGCAGCAGGTCTGCTCTCCACCGCTGTGGCGGCCGCCGGCTACAACGAGGTCCAGCTGGCCACCATGGTGCTCGCCGTCGCTGCCGGCTCGGTGATCGCCTCCCATGTCAACGATTCGGGGTTCTGGCTGATCAGCAAATTCTTCGATATGGATGTCAAGACCACGCTGAAGACCTGGACGGTCATGGAGACCGCGATCGGTGTGATGGGCTTCGGCCTGGCGGCAGGGGTGTTCGCCCTCGCCGGGATGTTCTGAGGCCTACTGGGCGGGCCATAGTGCGCCCGTAGGACTGACGAGTGTTGGAACTCGAGGCTTCCGGAGCGAATAGGCTGGTGCCTATGCACATCTCTGCTGCCGCGAGTCCGGCTGTTCCCGCCCTTGAGCTGCCCGCCCGGGCAAGCGCCATCGTCCTTGATCTGGATGGCACGATCACCGACTCTGCTTCGGCTATCACCGGCTCGATCGCCGAGGCACTGGAGGTTTGCGGCTATCCGGTTCCCGACGCCGTGAATCTGCTGCGTTTTGTGGGCCCGCCTATTCGGGAGGGTTTTGCGAGGTTCAGTGCGGTGGCGGAGAATGATCTGGACCGTGTGGTGATCGAGTACCGGGCGCGATACCGCCCACGGATGGCGCAGGTTCCGCTGTTTCCGGGCATCGCAGAATTGATCCGGGCATGGCACGCTGCGAGGATCCCGCTCGGCTTGGCCACGGCCAAGCTGCAGGAGATGGCGGAGCCGATCCTGGACGGCGCGGGGCTTACGGAATACTTCACGGTCATCCGCGGAGCCACCTATCAGGACTCCCAGGAGCTGCCAGGGGTTCAGGTCAAGGCCAATGTGGTGGCCTCGGCGCTGGCCGGCCTTGCCGAGTCTGGTGCAGACGTCTCCGGGGCGGTGATGGTCGGCGATCGTGATCATGACGTTCACGGGGCGGCCATGCACGGTGTATCTGCCGTATTGGTGCGCTGGGGCTATGCCGAACCCGGTGAGGAGCAGAGTGCTGCTGCGGTCGCAGAGGACGTTGAACACCTCGCCCGGATCCTGCCGCCGCAATTCTGATCGTGTATCAGATTCGATCAGGGAAGAGTCGATTGACACGTGGGACAAGCTCGAGCCGGAAGGAGCGGCAAGAAGCGTATCTCCGTGGTGGGAAGTTCGGGGTCAGGAAGGTCGGCGGTGGCGAAGCGGCTGTCCGGCATCCTTGGGGTGTCCCGTATTGAGCTCGATGCACGGTTCTGGGGCCTGAACTGGACTGAGGCCTCCTCGGAGGAGCTGAGTGAAAAAGTCCGGCAGGCGACCAGTGCTCACGGTGGGGCGGCTGCTAACTATCAGGGCAAGCTCGGCACGTTCATGTGGGCTCAGGCGGATCCCGTGGTGTGGGTCAACCCTTAGACCCAGGCTCTGCTCCGGCCGCCTATGCGAGGTCTCGAACGTCGGCTTCTGCCGGCTCAGGCTTGTCGTTTGCGCTGGGAGCGGATGGACATGCCCAGGCCGATGAGTCCGCCGCCCACGCCGATGCCGACCCATCGGCTCCAGGTGGGGATCAGTCCGAAGGCCTCCCCGAAAGCCGCAGCAGCGATGATCAGGATTCCCAGGGTGATCCAGGGCCAGGCTTGCTGGTTCTTCAACGGATATCAGCCTTTCGACTCGGTCATGTGCTTGTCGAGCAGAGCCCGCATAGGCTCCAGACCGAACATATCAACAACTGCCAGTGCTGACTGCTCCCCAAGCTGCGGGTCGGCACCAGCATCCAGCAGCAGCTCGGTGATTTCCTTGTTCTGGCGGAACACAGCGCAGCCAAGCGCGGTTTGGCCGCGGTCATTGACCTGGTTGGCCTCTGCCCCGCGCTCAAGCAGTGCCCGAACCAGATCAGGGTGCTGGTTGTAGGCGGCTAGGATCAGCAGGGTGTCTGACTGTTCATTGCTCAGATCCGCCGGGATGCCCTGGTCGATGAGAGCCAACAGCTTCTCCGCCTCCCCGTCGCGGGCAAGGTCGAACATCGAATCCAGCAGCTCCTGCTGCTCCTCCGTCAACCCGTGCGGTCCGTGCTGTGATGCCATGTCAGAAAGCTTACGTGTTGTGACCTCCACTCGATCCAACTATCAGGTGGTTCTTGGAATTTCGTCCTCTCATGAACTGCCGATAATCCAATAGATGCCTGATTTTTCCTGCGAGACGGGGCAGACCCACTGCTCAATGATAAGTATGCATAACTGCGAATAATTATGTAGGATAGCCTGCGAGTCAAGATCTCTACCTCTTTCATCTAGGAGCATTACGTGACTGATCGCATTGTTCTGGCCTATTCGGGCGGCCTCGACACCTCGGTAGCCATCGGCTGGATCGCCGAGGCCACCGGAGCAGAGGTGATTGCCGTTGCTGTTGACGTGGGACAGGGCGGTGAATCCCTGGAGACTGTGCGCCAGCGCGCCCTGGACTGCGGTGCGGTGGAGGCCTATGTGGCCGATGCCCGCGACGAGTTCGCCGAACAGTACTGCATGCCCACCCTGAAGGCCAACGCTCTCTACATGGACGCCTACCCGCTGGTCTCAGCCATCTCCCGGCCAGTGATCTCCAAGCACCTGGTGGCCGCCGCCCAGCAGTTCGGAGCCTCCACGGTAGCCCACGGCTGCACCGGCAAGGGCAATGACCAGGTCCGCTTCGAGGTCTCCATCCAGACCCTGGGCCCGGAGCTGAAGTGCATCGCCCCGGTCCGCGACCTCGCCCTGACCCGGGACAAGGCCATCGAGTACGCTTCAGCGCACGAGCTGCCCATCGAGACCACCAAGAAGAACCCCTTCAGCATCGACCAGAACGTCTGGGGCCGCGCCGTGGAGACCGGCTTCCTGGAAGACATCTGGAACGGGCCCACCAAAGATGTCTACGACTACACCGAGGATCCGGCCTTCCCGCCCTCACCAGACGTTGTCACCATCACCTTCGACCAAGGGGTCCCGGTGGCACTGGACGGCGAGACGGTCACCGCCCTGCAGGCCATCGAGCAGCTCAACCGCCGCGCCGGCGCCCAGGGTGTGGGCCGGATCGACATCGTGGAGGACCGGCTGGTGGGCATCAAGTCCCGCGAGGTCTACGAGGCTCCCGGGGCGATGGCGCTGATCGCCGCCCACCGGGAACTGGAGAACATCACCCTGGAGCGTGAGCAGGCCCGGTTTAAAAAGACCGTGGACCAGCGCTGGACCGAGCTGGTCTACGACGGGCAGTGGTTCTCCCCGTTGAAGAAGAACCTGGACACCTTCATCGACGAGACCCAGAGGTACGTCTCCGGCGAGATCCGCATGGAGCTGCACGGCGGCCGCGCCACCGTCCAGGGCCGGCGGTCCGAGACCAGCCTCTACGACTTCAACCTGGCCACCTACGACACCGGCGACACCTTCGACCAGTCTTCCGCCCGCGGGTTCATCGACATCTACGGGCTCAGCGCCAAAACCGCCTCCCAGCGTGAGGAGCGGCTCTACGGCAAGCCGGACCTCTCCGACGCCGGGGTGGAGAAGTAGTCTCTACTTCTATGACAGATAAGCACGGCACCAACGAGGGCTCCCTGTGGGGCGGCCGCTTCGCCTCCGGGCCGGCCGATGTGATGGCTGCACTGAGCAAATCCACCCATTTCGACTGGAAGCTCGCCCCCTACGACATCGCCGGTTCCAAGGCCCATGCCCGAGTGCTGCACCGTGCCGGGCTGCTCACCCAGGAAGAGCTGGCCGGGATGCTCTCGGCACTTGGCAGATTAGAGGACGACGTCGCCACCGGGACTTTTGTGCCCACAGACAATGATGAGGACGTCCACGGGGCGCTGGAACGGGGGCTTCTGGAACGCGCAGGGGAGGAGCTGGGCGGCAAACTGCGCGCCGGGCGCTCCCGCAACGACCAGATCGCCACGATGGTGCGGATGTACCTGCGCGATGCTTCGCGCGGCATCGCCGAGGGTGTGCTCGGTGTGGTCGAGGCCCTGATCGAGCAGGCTCAGAACCACCCGAATGCGCCCATGCCCGGCCGGACTCACCTGCAGCATGCCCAGCCGGTGCTGTTGGCCCATCACCTGCTGGCTCACGCCTGGCCACTGCTGCGCGATGTCGAGCGACTGCGCGATCTGGACCGCCGTCTAGCCTACTCTGCTTACGGATCGGGCGCGTTGGCCGGGTCGTCACTCGGCCTGGACCCTGCCCAGGTGGCCGAGGAGCTGGGCTTCGAGGCTCCGGTGGAGAACAGCATCGACGGCACCGCCTCCCGCGACCTGGTGGCAGAGTTCACCTGGGTGACTGCGATGATCGGAGTGGATCTGAGCCGGATCAGCGAGGAGATCATCCTCTGGGCCACCAAGGAATTCGGGTTTGTCACCTTGCACGACTCCTACTCCACCGGTTCCTCGATCATGCCGCAGAAGAAGAACCCGGACATCGCTGAGCTTACCCGAGGTAAGGCCGGCCGGCTGATCGGCGACCACACCGGACTGCTGGCCACGCTGAAAGCACTGCCGCTGGCCTATAACCGTGACCTGCAGGAGGACAAGGAGCCGGCCTTCGACGCTGTGGATACCCTTGGCCTTCTGCTTCCAGCAGTCTCCGGGATGATCCTCACGCTGACCTTCCACCCCGCGCGGCTGGCGGAACTGGCCCCACAGGGCTTCTCGTTAGCCACCGATATCGCAGAATGGCTGGTCCGTCAGGGTGTGCCCTTCCGGATAGCCCACGAGGTGGCCGGCGAATGCGTCCGTGCCTGTGAACAGCACAGCCCCGCTAAGGAACTGCACGAGCTGACCGACCAGGAGCTGGCGGCGATCCACCCGGCGCTCTCTCCTGCAGTCCGGGAGGTGCTCACCGTGGAGGGCTCATTGGCCTCCCGCGATGCCGTGGGCGGCACCGCCCCGGTCCGGGTTGCCGAACAGCTGGAGGCTGCTAAGCAGCGAGCCGCCCAGTTCCGCTCAGGCCTGGAGGCCATGCAGCCGGTCTTTCCTGTCGAATAGGCCGCGCTGATGGACTCCCAGAAGCTCGCCGAGATCTTCGAGGCTCATCCAGTGGAGGCGGCCCCGCACCTGCTGGGCTGTGTGCTCAGCGTGACCACCGCCCGTGGCACGGTTGCAGTGCGGCTGACTGAGGTGGAGGCCTACGGGGATGTGGGCGAGGACCCGGGCTCCCATGCCTTCCGGGGCCAGACTGCCCGCAATGCCACGATGTTCGGCCCTCCCCGTCGTGCCTACATCTATCGCAGCTACGGTATCCATTTCTGTCTGAACCTGGTCGCCGGCGCAGGGGTCGCCGGCGGGATCCTGCTGCGGGCCGGTGAGGTCCTCAGCGGACGTGACCTGGCCGTGCAGCGCCGCGGCGGCAGGGACACCGGCGCTAAGCTGCTCTCCGGACCCGGCCGACTCGGCCAGGGGCTGGGTATCACGCTGCCGATGGATGGCACCCCGCTGGAGATCACCAGGCAGGACGACGACGCCACCTTTTTACCCGGTCCGAACACTGAGGTGAGTTTCCGGCTGGCCCCACCCGAATCGGCGTCGCTTCACTCACGCTCCTCGATCGCCTGCCCACATCCCGGGCAACTCTCAGGCGCCTCCGAAATTGCGCCTCGAGCTCCGTATTTCGCTCGGCTCAGTGAAGTCTCGGAAGACACGGAGCCCGCTCCGGACTCCTCTCGGCTCAGTCGGGTTTCATCGTTAGCTGTCTCCTCCGGGCCGCGGGTGGGCGTCTCCGGAGTGGGCGGGAGCGCCGAGTACCCCTGGCGCTTCTGGATCAGCGGGGACCGCAGTGTCTCCGCCTACCGCCCTGGAAAAGGGGTTCCGCCGGCACCGAGCCGCAGTTAGGGTGAGTCTATGGACACTTCCGAGCAGTGGGCAGAGGTTGACCGGTACTTCATCGACTCCTTGGTGGACGAGGACCAGGCGCTCGCAGCTGCCCGGGAGAGCTCAGCGGAGACGCTCTTTCCAGGAATCGACGTCGCGCCGAATATGGGGGCATTCCTCGGTCTGCTGGTGCAGCTCACCGCAGCTGAGCGGATCCTGGAGATCGGTACCCTGGCCGGATACTCCGCAATTTGGATGGCGCGGGCAGCCGGGCCGCAGGCACAGATCATCACCTGTGAGCTCGAGCAGGCCAACGCGAGGGTCGCCCAGGCGAACTTTGATCGGACCGGAGTGGCCGAGCAGGTGGAGATCCGGCTGGGTCCGGCCGCCGAGACTCTGCAGCAGCTCATCGCAGAGCAGGCGGCACCCTTCGACCTGGTGTTCATCGACGCAGATAAGCGCTCCAACCCCGCCTACCTGCAGGCTGCCCTGCAGCTGAGCCGACCGGGGACTGTGATTTTGATCGACAACACCGTGCGCAACGGTCAGGTCGTAGACGCCGACTCCGCCGATCCAGACATCATCGGCACCCGGCAGCTGGTGGCAGATATCGCAGCCGAGAAGCGGCTCACTGCCACGGCATTCCAGACCGTAGGCCTCAAAGGCTGGGACGGCTTCACCTTGGTCAGAGTGAACTGAGCGCTATGCCGCTGGCAGCGCAGCCAGGTGCAGCAGACCCGCCGCCACTGCGGCGATCGTCCAGCTGACAAAGCTGCCCACCAGGAAGTACTCCGCCTTATTGCCGTGCTCCTGGTCTGCCTGAAGCTCCGGAAATCGTACGATGCCTTTGGCGGCGATCAGTGCCGC
Source organism: Nesterenkonia ebinurensis (assembly GCF_008711175.1). Classification (GTDB taxonomy): domain Bacteria; phylum Actinomycetota; class Actinomycetes; order Actinomycetales; family Micrococcaceae; genus Nesterenkonia; species Nesterenkonia ebinurensis. The sequence continues at coordinate 5,688 of NZ_VWNF01000009.1, read as the reverse complement.
CGCCACTGGATAGGCGCCGGTGACCAGCAGCCCGGTCAGCGTTATACGTTCCAAGGGGCCGATCCACCGCCCGCCTTTGAGTTGCGGCCCGGGGACGGTTGGATGCTCCCCAGGCCCCTCTTGGCGGAGTGCGGCGCGCACTAGGCCGTTGGAGCTGACGGTCAGGAACAGCGCCAGCCCCGCAGCGAGGACCGTCACAGGGCTGTCCCAGCTCACTCCGCCCCATCCAGACGCTTCGGTGGGCTCAGCATGAGTGTTGGCGGCGAGGCTCAGCAGCCCACTGCTGAGGATGAAGCCTATGATGAGCGCGGACTGGCGCCGCGAGGTTGAGGCCAGGGCGTTCAGCGGCAGCGCCGGTCCGATGCGCAGAGCCGCCAGCCACAGCAGGATCGGAATCACCGCACACAGCACCAGCCCCCAGGGCACGGCAGTGGTCGTTGCAGCGGTCAGCAGCACCACCAGGCAGAAGGCGCCGAGGGTGATCAGTCGGGGGTTGGCGCCCCAGGGGCGGGGCAGCATCACCCGGATGATGTCTGCGCCGCCGACTGCGGTGAGGATAACGCCCAGCAGAATCATGCCGGCTCCTGCTCTGCAGCGCTGGTGAGCTCCTTGAGACCGGCGATGAGGCTGGCCGCACCTGACCCGCGCAGCGACTGGGAGACCGCGGATTGCGAGACGCCTATCTCTGCGGCGATCTCTTTCTGGCTCCGGCCCTCCAGCACGCCTACAGCATAGCTGCGTGTGCGTTCGGTGAACCCTGCACATATATGGTCCCGGGCCAGCAGATAGGCATTGACCACAGCATCCTCGGCAGGGACTGCACTGATGAAGCGGCTTCTCAGCTGGGGGCTGCGGGACTGGATCTCCTCCAGCTCCTCAATAGCCTGCCGCGCTCTCCACCAGCCGGGGCCGTCCTCCACACTCTGCGAAGCGCTGCTGTCCACGGGATAGGTCGTACCTTCTCCGAGTCCGAAGCGCAGCTGCGGACCTTCCCCCTGGAGCAGACCCGCGTATAGAGTAGCGGCGAGCGCCTGATTGCGCGTGGCGTAGACGGCCTGCAGTTCGTCCCCCACCGTGGGGGAGAAGCTTCGCACAGCGGGAAAGGCGGCCTGCACCGCCTGCAGGAGCTCCTCGACCTCCTTCTGGAGGCTGGAGCGATCGCTGAACGACCGGGACCGGATCACATCAGCGATGACTGCGACACTGCTGGCTGACATGGAATAAGTTTATCACTTATATTCGAGGTTTATAAGTCAAGAGCTGATATGTAGTGCGACTCCTGACGATGGCAACCTCCTGTTTACCTTGCAGGGCGTAGTATTGACTGATCGTTTTCGCCAAAACGGGAAGAGCCTTGCCACCGGATGAGTGATACCAACACTGCCGCATCGATCAACGCTGATCTCAACGGACATAACACCCCAGCAGCCGACGACGACGCCCCCATCCCGCTGCCCCCACTGGAGGCTGGGATCGATGAAGAGCGGGACTACGTTGCAGCCCTCTACCGACGGCTGGACGAACTGCGCGAGGAGAACCAGGGGCAACTGAACCGGGTGCGTGCGACCGGGGCGGTGGGCACTATGCAGAACATCTCGGAACGGGATGCCTTCGCCACCATGTACGAGGACCGGTTGGCCCAGCTCAACGCAGTGGATGACCGGTTGGTTTTCGGCAGGCTCGACCTCGATAACGGGGATGCCCGCTATATCGGCCGGATCGGACTGACCTCGGAGGCGCGGCAGCGGCTGCTGCTTGACTGGCGGGCCCCAGAATCCGGAGTGTTCTATCAGGCCACGGCCTTCGACCGACAGGGGGTGCGGCGGCGCCGTCATCTGATGCTGAAGCGGCGAGCAGTCCAGGGCCTGGAGGATGAGGTGCTTGATGCCTCCGTGCTGGAGGAGGGCACCGACAACCACGGCGACGGTGCTCTGCTGGCTGCACTGAAGGCCCGGCGCACCGGTCAGATGGGCGATATTGTGGCGACCATCCAGGCCGAGCAGGACCGAATCATCCGTGCCGATCGCTCAGGAATCCTGGTGGTCCAGGGCGGGCCCGGCACCGGCAAGACCGCAGTGGCCCTGCACCGTGCGGCCTATCTGCTCTACGCCCACCGGGAGCGACTGAAGTCCGCCGGAGTGCTCATTGTGGGGCCCAGCTCCACCTTCCTGTCGTATATCGAGCGCGTGCTGCCCTCCCTGGGCGAGACCGGGGTGGTGATGTCCTCGCTGGCTGATCTCTACAACGGGCTCCGCGGTGTGGAGGAGACGGATTCGCAGGTCGCCCGGATCAAGGGCAGGTTGGACTGGGTGCAGATCACTGCCGATGCCGTGGCCCACCGCCGGAGGATCATCCCCGAGCCCCGAGAGGTGACAGTGGAGGGCATCAAGGTCACGGTGACCCCCAAGATGGTCAAACGCGGCATTGAGCGTGCCAAAGCGACCGGCAAACCGTACAACGAGGCCCGGTCCACCTTTGTGAAGGTCATGGTCAAGGAGATCGCCGAGAAGCTGGAGCGCCTCCTGGAGAAGCGTTCCCAGGGCAACGAGGCTGACCGCAGCTATCTGGAGGAGGACGTCCGGACCTCCCGGGATGTGAGGGTGCTTCTGAACCTGTGCTGGATGCCGCGCACTCCCCAAGCCCTGCTTGAGGACCTCTACAGCAAGCCCCGCTATCTGGCCGAGGTGACTCCTCAGCTCACCGCAGAGGAGCGCGCTGCGCTGCAGCGCGAACCCGGGAGGCCGTTCACCATCGCCGATGTCCCGCTCCTGGACGAGGCCGCCGAGCTGCTCGGCGAGCTGGACGAGAACGCCGAACGGGAGGAGGCCCGCCGGCAGGCAGCCCGTGAGAAGGACCTGGAGAATGCGCGCAAGGCTGTGGAGAACGCTGCCCCTGCCCTCGAGGAGATGGGCATCGAAGGGTTCCTGGACGCTGAGGCGGTGGCAAACCTCAACACCGAGACCGGACCACGGTTGACTGCCGCTGAGCGGGCGGGCGTGGACCGCAGCTGGACCTACGGTCACATAGTGGTCGATGAAGCCCAGGAGCTCTCACCGATGCAGTGGAATATGCTGATGCGCCGCTGCCCGCTGAAGTCCTTCACTGCAGTCGGCGACATCGCCCAGGGCTCCTCCGCCTCGGCCGCCCCCAGCTGGGAGCAGGCATTCGGACCGTTCATCGACGACCGGCTGCGGATCGAGGAGCTCACCGTCAACTACCGCACTCCGCGCAATATGGTGGAGCTTGCCGAGCGAGTGGCACAGGCCAATGGGCTGCAGACCACCTCACTGCGCACCGTGCGCGACGGCGACTTTCCCCCGCTGGTTGAACATTATGACGCCGGGGAGCTGGTCCCGGCCGCGGTAGGGGCAGTCGCTGCCGAGCATCAGAGACTGGGGGAGGGTCTGATCGCGGTGATCGCACCGCAGAGTGTGGTGGAGTCAGTCCGCGAGGCCCTGGTGGCCAAGTTCGGCAAGAGAGTAGGCGCTGGTGCTGGATCCATGACCCAGGATGTGGTGGCAATGACTGCCGATGAGGCCAAGGGACTGGAGTTTGACGGCGTCGTACTTCTTGAGCCTGCCGCACTGCTGGAGGAAGCTCGCGGCAAAGTGGGCAGCCTCTATGTGGCCATGACGCGGTCCACCCAGTCGCTGCGGGTACTGCACTCCCGGGACCTGCCTGCCGGCTTCTGAGAGCTCGGTGCATTCTGCGGTAACGTACTGGACGTGATCGACAACAGCCAGAATCCGGCGCTGGCAGCCCAGCGCAATGACCCCAGCTTTGACAACGTCTTCCAGGAACTGCAGTGGCGTGGACTGATCCATGTGTCCACTGATGAATCCGCACTGGAAGACGCCCTGGCAGGGGAGCCGATCACCTACTACTGCGGGTTCGACCCGACGGCTGCATCGTTGCACATCGGAAACCTCGTACAGCTGCTCACCGTGCGGCGGATCCAGCTGGCCGGGCACAGGCCCCTTGGCCTGGTCGGGGGCGCCACCGGGCTGATCGGTGACCCCAAGCAGGCTGGCGAGCGAGTGCTCAATACCCCGGAGACCATAGTCGGCTGGGTGCAGCGTCTACAGTCACAGGTACAGCGCTTTCTCTCCTTCGAAGGAGACAACGCTGCCCAGATGGTCAACAACCTGGACTGGTGGCAGGATATCGGCGCATTGGAGATGATGCGAGATATCGGAAAGTACTTCCGCGTGGGCACCATGATCAAGAAAGAGATTGTGGCCAAGCGACTGAACTCTGAGGAAGGGATCTCCTACACCGAGTTCAGCTACCAGCTGCTCCAGGGCTATGACTTCCTCCGGCTCCATCAGGACTACGGATGTGTGATGCAGACCGGCGGCTCCGACCAGTGGGGGAATATCACGGCCGGTACCGAGCTGGTGCGCCGCGCCGCTGAGGTGCCGGCCCATGCTCTGGCCACACCACTGATCACCAACGCCGACGGCACCAAGTTCGGAAAGTCGGAGGGCAACGCCATCTGGCTCGACGCCGAACTGTGCTCGCCCTACACCTTCTACCAGTTCTGGCTCAACAGCTCTGACACTGATGTGATCACCCGACTCAAAGTCTTCACGTTCCTGACCCGGGCGGAGGTTGAAGAGCTGGAGAAGGCTGTTGAATCCGAGCCCTTCAAACGCCAGGCCCAGAAGCGGCTGGCCTGGGAAGTGACCGTCTTGGTTCATGGTGAAGAGGCCACGCGGAAAGTCATCGCTGCCTCCGAGGCGCTCTTCGGCAAGGGCGAGGTTTCGGAGATCGATGAGACCACTCTGGCCGCGGTCGCCACGGAGGTGCCAACTGCTGTGCTCTCTGCCGATGAAGTGACTCCGATCAGTGCTCTGGCAGAGACTGGACTGGTGCCTTCCAAGGCCGAAGCCCGGCGCGCCATCAAGCAGGGCGGGGCATACCTCAACAATGTGAAGGTCGACGACGCCGAATCACTGGTTCCGGACTCCGCATGGCTGCACGGGATGTACCTCTTGATGCGCCGCGGCAAGAAGAGTCTTGCTGTGGTCATCCGCGCTCAGTAACCATCAAAGCTCCAGATCAGCAGCATTCTGCTGCCCTGGTGCTAGGTGTTGAGCATCACGCAGATTCGGGTTTGCGTGAACCTCCGAGGGTGTGTAGAGTGTCTTGTTGTGCCCGAGGAAAACTGAGGGTCACTGATCAGAGGTGAATCACCTCGAAAAACTACTCCTTCTAGGTTCTGGCCTAGTGTGGTGCGCTCAAAATTCAGCTAGCTGGCTGAATTGACAGACACCAGGCAGACCGGTAACTTAGAGAAGTTGCTCCGGAGCGATCTGGGAGGTTTTCTCCTGGTGGTGTCGGGGTGTTTGTAGCTTGAGAACTCAATAGTGTGCCAAGTTTGTTGATACCAATTTATTTATATTGGTTATTGTCGTAGGGCTGTCACCCCCGTGATGGTTTCTGCGGCTTTTAGCTATGGATTGATCAGCGGCTGGTGATGTGCTTGATTCCTGTGAGGCTCTGTTTTCCGGCAGGGTGGGGGTTGAGGTGATTGCTGGTTGTTGTCTCTGTTGAAGTTTTTTGATGGAGAGTTTGATCCTGGCTCAGGATGAACGCTGGCGGCGTGCTTAACACATGCAAGTCGAACGATGAAGCTTCCTGTTTTCAGGGGGTGGATTAGTGGCGAACGGGTGAGTATCACGTGAG
>NZ_VWNF01000008.1 GCF_008711175.1 Nesterenkonia ebinurensis | reverse complement strand
ATGAATGATGGCAGTGCAGGCACGGGTCACCTCGGGGAAGGAAGGCGGCGTAGAACACCTCTTCCTTTACCGGGGCCCGTGCCTGTCTTGGGTCACCGACACACCGCCTACTGGCGCACGCTCTAAGTTCCGCAAGAGGACGCCTTAGGGCTCCACGAGGACAACGCCGGCTACGTGCGCCCGGAGTAGACGGTGATCGCCAACGCCGAGATGACTGCCCGGTACGGGGCGGATCTGCGCTTCGGGGAGCCTGCCACCTGGTGGTCAGCCACCGCTGGGGGGGGGGAATCGAGGTGCGCGCCCTGGCCGGACATTGCCGCAGCGCCGCAGGCTGCATGGGACGAGCAGCAGCACCCGGTCTATGTGGAGCAGACCTATGGCAACCATCAGATCTATAGGTTCCCGATGACCGACGGGCCGGCCGGTGGGTTTCAAGCTCGGCTTCTTCCGGCTGGGCACTCCGACCATGGCCAGCACGGTGGACCGGGCTGTGGTTGAGGAGGAGAACGAGACCATGCTGGCCCGGGCCCGGGAGTTGCTTCCCCACTTGGGCTACCCGGTGGTGCAGGCGAAGACCTGCCTGTACTCAGTGACTCCGGATGAGCACTTCGTGATCGGGTCCCATCCCGAGCATGACCAGGTAGCTATCGCCTGGGGGTTCTCCGGGCACGGGTTCAAATTTGTGCCGGTGGTCGGGGAGATCCTCGCAGACCTCGTCCAGCACGGGTAGACCGAGCACCCTATAGACTTATTTGACCCCCAGCGGTTCGGCTAAGCAGCGGTGACGTGTTACTTGGACACCTGGATGTGGCTTAGACGCCAGAGGATGTGAGTCTGCCGTCGTTCAGGGTCCATCAGCTCAAAGGCGATTGGGTCGGCCACTGGTCAATCCGTGTGAATGGGAGCTGGCGAGTGACCTTCAGGTTCGTGGGACACGACGTCGAATTGGTTGGCTACAAGGACTACCACTAGGAGATAACGGTAGTAAAATATACCTCACGATCCATCCTGGAGAGAGCCTTCGGGCAGAAATCGTCGACGAGTTAGGTTTTGGCGTGAGTGAAGCTGCTCTGCGACTTGGCGTGTCTCGCGTTGCCCTGAGTCGCGTGCTCAATAGCCGTGCCGCGGTCAGTCTTGCCCTTGCTAGGCGGCTGGCGAGAGTCGGTCTTGGTGCTGCTGTCCAGCGGCTGCGATCCCTGCAGATCGCGTGCGATCTGGCCATTGATAATCAGAAGGTCGAATCGGAAGTCTAGATTCGGCGGCTTAGATCCCTCCAGGCCCAGGTGAAGGTGGAGAAGCCGGTGAGGTGACAGCCGGTGAACTTGCGACTGGGTGGATTCGGCGAGTGTTCAATGTTCCCAAAGGGAGGGATCACGGAGAGTGTCTAGTGGAAGGGTCCACATTCCCTCTCCGTAGGGACCGAGTTCCATACCTGGAGCGATGACGTAGCCCCGATGAAAATGGTCGGGATACTTTTCCCGCAGGGCTTTGAGCCCGTGGAAAGTGTCACTGCGGATCCAGGGATAAGACTTCACCTCGATCCCCACCAATCGGCGGCGGGCGTCCCGCAGGACAATGTCTACCTCCACGGTTCGTTTGTTGCGGTACGACCGCCAGTGGAGAACCTGCACGTGACACTCAGCCCATGTGGCATGCGCGCGGATCTGCTGCACCACGAATGCTTCCAGCAGGCCGCCTCTGGCCATATCGTCAGCGTCATCAATGCCCTCTAGATTGAGGAAAGACGGGGAGAGCGCAATATCTGCGGGGTACGCCTTGGCCGTGCTCCGGGTGGACTTCTTCTTCGGCAGTTGCAGATTCCGTAGCTCGTGGATGAGGAAACGACGCTCCAGAATGTCCAGATAGCGTTGCACGGTGCGTGGGTCACTGTCCGCCGCTCGGGAAATGGCTTCAGCATTGATCTCTCCCGCAGGATTCTGAACAACATACTCCAGGATCGTCAGAGCCCGGTCACGGTCGAACCGTTCACCCGGAAGCACATCATCGGTCACGATTCCCTCTGCCTCTGACCGAACGCGAGTCTGAAAGAGACGGCCTGCTGCAGGGCGCGGCGAGAGCCGGTTCTTGGGCATTCCTCCCTGGACCAGGGCCGTCCTCCACCAGGCACCGTCGTCGTTGGGATGCTGTACCCAGGGATCTGCGGTGAATAGCTTATCCACAACTGACCAAGCCTCAGGAGCCTCCCCGAAGAGCTCAGCTTCGGTCAAAGGTTCCAGTCTCAGGTGCATTGCCCGTCGTGTCAGGGGATCACTGCCACCGAATCCCTGGCGGCCGAGGGCTGCGGAGCCGGTGAGAACACAGGAAATCTGATCGGCGTTCTCATCGAGGAAGTGCTTGAGGGCTAGCGGAAGTTCGGGAAGCTGCTGGGCCTCGTCGATGACGAATGGCTGCCGCAAAGCCCTCAGCCAGCTCTTGATATCTGACTGTGCTCTAAGGAGAGTCTCCGGATCGGTCAGAGTGACGTACTGGGCAATATGTCCTGATTCGACAAGGGTCTGGACCAGGCGGGTCTTGCCGACGGCCCGCGCCCCTTCAACAATGACCACAGGACTGTGCGACAGTTTCTCGAGGAGAAGGTCCTGGGCGAAGCGGCGGCGGTAGGTAGGTTCAAGCGGCTTGCGGACATTCTACATCGAAGAATGCGGACATCCTGCATTATCTGGTGCGGATATTCCACATGAGTGGTCCTTGTCTCCTGTAAAAATACTTGTCGAACAACTGTTCCGCACGCTCAACGAGATAAATAAGTGCAGAATATCCGCAGCAACTGATGCAGTATTTTTAGCAGAGGCCGATGCAGGTTTCAATGTCCTGGACTGACATAGAGTCAGGCGAAGGCGGAGAAGCCGGTGAGGTCGCGGCCGATGATCAGCGACTGGACCGACTCGGTGCCCTCATAGGTGTGGGCCGACTCAATGTCGGCCATATGCCGGGCCACCTTATTGGAGAGCAGGATGCCGTTGCCGCCGAGCATGTCCCGGGCCACCTGAGCGATCTGCCGGGCCTTGCGGGTGTTGTGGTACTTGGCCATGGAAGCCTGCGGGCCGGAGAGCTGGCCGGCGGCGTCGAGCTCGGTCACCCGCCGCACATGCAGCTGCATACTGGTCAGCTCGGAGACCATGAAGGTCAGCCGCTCCTGAACGAGCTGGTGTGCCCCGATCGGCTTGGAGAACTGCTTACGCGCCTTGGCGTAGCTCAGCGCGGCCTCCACACAGGCCGCGGCATGGCCTACCGCTGACCAGGCCACGCCTAGACGGGTGGCAAAGAGCACGGTGGCAGCATCCTTGAATGACTTCGCCCCGGGCAGTACTGCGCTGGCCGGAACCTCGAGATTGTCATACTGGATCAGCGCTTGGTGGATGGCCCGCAGGGAGGCCTTGTGCTGGATCACCTCTGCCCGGTACCCCGGGGTTTCCTGCGGCACCAGGAAGCAGCGCACCTGGCCGTCGAACTCCCCGCCAGCGACCCGGGCCCAGGTAAAGGTCACGCCTCCAGAGGCGCCGTTGCCTATCCATTTCTTGGCACCGTTGATCACATAGCTTCCGGTCTGCTCATCCCCGCGCAGTTCAGCGGCGGTCTCCAGGGAGACGGAGTCCGAGCCGTGAGTGGGCTCGGTCAGTGCGAAGGCGCCCAGCACCTGTCCAGAGGCCACATCAGCAAGGTATTGCGATTTCTGCTCCTGGGAGCCGAACAGGGCCAGGGTGCGCAGTGCCAGTCCACCCTGGACTGCCAGCGCGGTGCCCAGCGACCCGTCGATCCGCGAGGTCTCCATATTGACCAGCCCGGCAGCCATCGGGGAGAGAGTCTCTAAGCCGATCTCTGAAACATCCACCCCGTCGGTGAAGATGCCCAGCTTGCCCGCCTCGCGCACCAGATCGGTGGGGAACTCGGCCTTCTCCCAGTGCTCTGTCATCCGTTCCTCAAGTCCGGTGCCGAATTGGCGGGCGGTAGCCCACCAGCGTTTATCGACCTCAGGAACGTTAGCGAAGACGCCGTAGTAGTCCAGGTCTAGAGGGGTTGCGACGTCGTATGTGAGATCAGCAGATGAATCAGGCGCATGTGTCATACGACACATGTTACCCGAAGGTCACTTATGTGGCTGCCCGGTCGCCAGAACTGAGCTGCGAGCGAAGCGCGTGAAGTTCCGCGGAAGCAGAATGAGAGGCGAGCGGGGTTCCTGGCCTGGCACACTCGGCAGCTCCGCATCCGCGCGGGGCCCAGAGGTCAGGTGTCCGCCCCACCCGCCAGGATCAACTCAACGAGGGCTCGACGAGCCCGAGTTCTACACCGCGGATCAGCAGCTGTACCCGGTCGCGGACTTCCAGGCGATGCATCAGCCTGCCCATATACACCTTCACGGTGGCCTCGGAGACCAGCATCTTTTTGGCGATCTCAGCATTGGAACAGCCCTGAGCCAGCAGTTCCAGTCCCTCCAGCTCGCGGGCCGGAATATGCGGGGCCTCGGGGAAACGCTGCAGTGCGGTGGCTACCTGGGCCGGGTCGTTCTTCACCGAGACCATCAGCTGGTGAGCCACTGCGGGGGAGAAGGGCGCCAGGCCTTCATGCACCTCTCGGACGGCCTGGATGATCTGCTCGGGCTCGGCATCCTTGACGATATAGCCCCCGGCGCCGGCGCGCAGGGCAGGAATCACATAGCGTTCAGTGGAGAAGGTGGTCACCGCCAGCACTGCAACCTCGGTGAAGCACTCGCAGATGCTCCTGGTGGCTGCGATCCCGTCCATGGAGGGCATATGCAGATCCATGATCACTACATCGGGGTGCAGGGTCTTACACATCTGCACAGCGGACTCCCCGTTGCGGGCCTCGCCCACGCAGCGCATCCCGGGGGAGGAATCCACATAGGTGCGCAGCGCGGTGGACATCATCGGATGATCTTCAGCGATGAGCACATCGACAGCCCCGGTGCTTTCGGCGTTCTTGCCTGTGGCCCTTCTGTCAGCGTTGTGCTCGTCTATGGTCATGGTGCAATCCTAGAGGGACTTCCGATCATTTCCTGGACGCTCCCTGTGTGCTTCCGGTGAGCACGAAGCGGGTCTCTACACTGGAGCCATGGCACCGCCCTTCGAATCGTCACAGACCGTCGTCGAGGAGTTTGAGGCAGGCGGATTCTGGTCTTGCCGCGACCTCAACAAGTGGCTTCTGATCATCGTGACCCTGGCGTTCGGCATCGCGTTGGGGGCCGATGTCATCTACGAGCTGGTTTACAGCGATCAGGCACCGGTGGGTCTGGCGGTGGCCGGAATCATCTCCATCGGCTGCATCATGCTGCTCTGGGTCAACGTCACCTACGCGGTAGCCACCGGCCTGGGCATGCTGATCGTGGCACTGTTCGTGGATGGGGTGGTCTACTCGGTGCTGCTGGCTCTGCTGCTGGCCGGACTAGCTGCACAGAACACTACCAAGCCCTTCCGCCGGGTCGGCCTGGGGCTGTTAGTGTTGTGGGGTGCCGGACTGGGCGTGACCATCGACGACGCCGCCCTGGGCTCCCTGACCTTCTTGGGGATGACTGCCGGCCTGCTCGCCGCCTACGGTCTGGGCTCATCCTTCCGGCACGCCACTGATGAGTCGCTGCAGTCCACTCGGGATCTTGAGGAGATCCAGCAGCGCCATGAGCAGGCCAAAGCCGCGGAGCGGAAATCCATCGCCAGGGACTTGCACGACATTGTGGCCCATGACATTACTATCATCGCCATGCAGTCTCGGGCCGCCCAGCTGCGCGATACCGATTCCGCCTACCGGGAGGCGGTCCGGGTGATCGGTGACTCATCCAGGGCCGCGTTGAATGATCTGCGCCGCATGCTGGACCTGCTGAAGACCGAGAAGATTCTGGACGACGCCGCCGCACCCATCTCCAACGCCAGCGAGCTGGAGATCCGCAGCGGAACCGAGATCTTCGCTGAACGGTTGGAAAGCCTGGGCATCACAGTGCACCGCGAGCTCAGTGGAGACGTAGACCAGCTCTCCCGATCGGTGGGGGCCGCCCTGTACCGGATGCTTCAGGAATGCACCACCAATGTGGCCAAATACGCAGGCCAGGGCGCCGCATGCTGGATCGAGATCGAGGTAGGCGGCGAACACGTGGCCATGTGTGTGACCAACACCGTGCAGGACTCATACAGGGGAGGGCCCGATTTCAGTGCCACCGGCACTGGGCTGATCGGGGTCCGCGACCGTGCAGAGGCCTTCGGTGGCACCGCCCAGGCCGGATACAACGATCAAGGTCAGTGGGAGGTGCGGGTTTCTGGGATGAAACGCTCCTGAAAGCTGCCGCAGCTTGTGCCAAGAATTAGCCAAAAGTTGACTAGCCCGGGCTCAGGTCATGGACCAGAATCTATGAGGCAGTGCAGAAACGGTGCACTCCACTCAGGTGGGACTTGAGCACCTGGAGTTTCGGTGCAACGGCTCCAGTACGGCTCGTCCGACCTGTGGCTCGGGCGGTGAGAACGGCACCGCCCGAGCCCATTTCTTTTTCAGACTCTGGTCTGTGGTTCTGTGCTGGTCTGGGACCCTGTGGCGGCCTCGGTGCTCTCCGGGTCAGTGATCTCAGCCAGGGGCTGGGCGATCCAGCGGCCGATGCCCAGCAGCACACCGGCCGGAAAGCCGATGATCGGAATCAGCATCGGCACCAGCCCACCGGCTCCGGCGAAGAGCACTACCGGCCCGTAGAGCAGACCCACCAGCACATAGCCCAGCACATGCACCACCGGGTTGAGCTGGTGCCGCAGCAGCCAGTTCACCAGCAGGGTCCCGGGGACACCCACGAGGACGGCCGCCGCGCCCAGCAGCGGGATCAGTGGGGTCAGATACCCTTCCCCGTCCAGCCCGGGAAAGAAGCTCAGCGCCAGCAGAACCCCGCCCATCAGAGCGGTGGGCGCCAGCCAGGAGATGATCCAGCCCACCAGACCCAGTTTCAGTTGCGGTTGAGGGGAGTCTTCGCGGGTGGTGCGGGGGCGGCGTCGTGCGTTGGTGCGCTCTGGTGCAGGAGTGGTCATGAGCCAGTGTGTCCTACATGGGCCAGGGCCTGCCGGATCAGCTGCTCCCGGCCGCCGATGAACTCAGCCTGCGCCTCCGGCGCCAGGGCCTGCTCAGGAGTCAGCCAGGACAGCTCCAGTGCGTCCTGGCGGGGGGAACACTCCCCATTGACCGGCACGATATAGGCCAGGGAGACCACATGCTGGCGATCGTCCACCAAACCGGTCTCCGAGGGGTAGGGGAAGTACTCGGCCACCGTGAAAGGGACCGGAGAGACTGGCAGCTGCGGCAGGGCCAGGGAGCCGAGGTCCTTCTCAATATGTCGGATCAGGGCGGCCCGGATGGTCTCACGGTAGAGGACCCTCCCGGAGACTACGGTGCGGTAGAACCGGCCGTCATCGTCAGCGGTGTAGAGCAGGCCGATCTCGGTGATATAGCCCAGGGCATCCAGCCGCACCGGGATGGCCTCCACGTAGACCATGGGCAGCCGGCGCCGGGCCTCATAGAGGTCATCTTCACTGAGCCAGCCGGGATTCGGATCAGGTGTACGCACGGACATACTTTCATCGTCTCATGACATCACTTTGGCTGTGAGCTGCAAGCGAAGCGTTGCAGTGACTTCGGGCGTGATGGCAGCGGCAGCGCAGCCGAGAGACAAACAGGTGATCCGATGGAGCCGAGTGAAGGACTCGCGCTTGCCCGAGGTCTTCCAAAGCGATCGTGGAGCACCGTAGCTGCGGCACCTGGGCCCGCCGCCGGGACAGGGCAGTGCTCAGATGATGTCTTCGAGGGGGCGGCCCATGGCGGCGCGGCGCTCGGCGTGGTTGATCCGGTGCCGACGGGACTGGGTGCAGATGATCACGATGAAGGCGCCCAGGGCAGCCCCTAATGCCACCGTGGTGGAAGTGACCTCGCCGAGGATGCGGGGGAAGATCAGCCAGAACAGCCCCCAGGCTAAGCCCATAGCGATGGTGATCCGGCCGCGTTCGGTCATCGCATAGAACGACGCCGTCCACACCGCCAGAAACAGTCCTATCCCGGCCCAGAACAGTGCCGGCAGGCCGAGGAGCTCCCACCCCCGGTTGGTCAGCCAGACGGAGAGGGCGCTCATCAGCTGGACCAGCGCAAACCCGTAGAACAGGCCCACGATGTCATCGGTGAGCTGACGTTCGGTGTTCGAGCGCGCCGTATACAGATTGAACTGGCGGATCGCCTCAGTGAGCGCTGCGGCAATCACCAGGGAGCTGAACAGGGCGATGGTGAACCGCCCGCTGTAGAGCGCATAGGTCATCACCAGCATGAAGATGCTGGCCGCAGCCACCAGCCAACCGGAGCGCTGCTGCCGGGGAGTGGAGTGCTGGGAGGGGCGCCACTGGTACAGGGCATGGACCACCACGCCAATGGTGATCAGCGGCCAGATCCAGTACCAGGTGTGGTCCGGGGAGAGCAGCGCATGCTCCCCGGAGAACATGCCGGAGGCCAGCTCCTCTTTCAGCCCGTTCTGACGAAGGATGGCCGGGCGCTCCTCGCTGGTGCCGAACCAGCCCAACATCCAGAAGGACGAGAGCAGTGCGCACACCGCACCGAGGCTCACGGTGATCCGACGGGCCAGATCCCACTGGGTGGGCGCAGACCCGGGGTCCCGGGAAGGCAGATTATAGGGCGGGATATAGGTGTAGAGATCTTCCTCGTCGTCGGCGAACTCATAGGCCGGCAGCGGGTAGTCGGTGCCTGCGGTGCCGGCACCAATGGTCCCGGCACCACCGTAGGGGCGCGGACTGTGCTCAGAGGTGGCCTTCTCAATGGCGGCGGCCTTCTGCGCGATCACTGTGCGCTGGCGCTGGGCGTCCAGCTCCCGGCGGACTCGGGAATCTTGTGCTGGTTCAGACCCCGGGGCAGGTTCGGGCGCAGCCGGATCATCGCGGTAGGGCGGAATCACCGTGGTCTGGTCCTCGCCGGCCTCAGGGCGCACCGGGAACTCAGGCAGAGCGTCTGTGTCCCCGGGGGATTCAGGCAGAGGATCTTCGGAGGGATCTGCACCGACCTGCGGGATAGCGCCGGTGAACAGCTGGCCGGGCGGACGCTGCTCCGGCGGCGGGGGCTTGGGCAGGCTGAGATCAGCAGAGCTGGTGCGCCCGAGAGGTGTAGCTGTGTGCTGCGCCGGGCTCTCCACACGTTGTGATGCAGCGGCTGGAGCTGCTGCTGCCCGGGCCTCCTTCTGTTTCCGGGCAGCCTCGGCTTTGGTCTTCCGCCGGGCTTTGCGCTCATCCCTGGTGGCCCACCAGATCTTGGCTCGTTCGTCCAGAGTGTCGAAGAACCCGCCGAGCCCTTTATCTGGTCCGGAGGGGACGTTGATGATCGGAGCCACCCCGGTGCGGGTCGGGGGCTCGGTCAGCGCTGCTGGCTCTTTGGGCTCTGCAGGCACTGAAGAAGTCTGCTCATCAGAGTTCTGGTCTTCGTCTGAGTCCTCTTCCTCAGCAGAGCCGGGGGAGTCAGCGCTCGGCACGGAGCTCGCAGACTCCGCAGGCTCAAGCTCTTCAGGGGAGCCGGCACTCGGTGCGGAACCGGAAGTCCCCGGCTCATCGGGTGTGGTCGTACTGGTTGGAGGCTCAGTCTCAGCTGTGGTCGAATCAGGTGAATCGGCTGACTTGCCGGAACCGGGTGTGGAGGACTCAGGACGTGGTAGCTCGCTCACGTGGCCTCCCTCCGACGTCGTCTGGCTGCCAGCCCGGCAATGGTCAACCCCACTAGGGTACCGATCCCCAGGGCGATCAGAGTGCTCACCAAGGGGGGTGCTCCGGTAGTTGTTCCCGTAATGTAACCTAAGCCGACCAGCCAGGCGCTCCAGATCAGCGCGCCGAGACCAGACAGCACCGCTAACTGGGGCATCGGCAGGCGCATGATCCCGGCAGTGGCCATCGAAGCAGCCCGGCCACCCGGGATCCAGCGGACCAGCAGCAGCCCCACCAGGGTGGTGACGCTTCCGGCCCGGATCGAAGCGCGCAGCATGCCGCGGTGCATCCGCCGGCCCCAGCGCCAGCGGTAGAGCACCCGGATCAGCTGATACCGGAACAGCATGTAGAGCAGCAGATCACCGGCCAGGCAGCCGGCGGTGGTGGCAACCATCACCCAGAACAGGGAAAGCTGCCCCGCGGAGGCGAAGGCCCCGGAGGCGATCACCATGATCTCGGCGGGGAAGGGCGGCACCAACGCGGTCAATGCGACGAGCAGGGCCTGCAGCGGGAGGAACCAAATTCCCCAGTCCTCCAGCAGCTCAGTCATCGAACCCCCCTCCAGCCCGCCCCGGGCGCTCCGCTCATGCCTCCTGGCCCGTGCTGACCGGGGCCTCGACAAGTCTACGCGTGGAGGTGAAGCTGCGGGCGGCACCGCTGAGCGGGTCGATGAAGCTGATACGGCGCGCCAACAGCTGCAATGGGGCGTTGAAGTCGTCCGGAGCATCCTCCAGCAGCTCCGGGTAGAACCGATCGTGCAGGATGCCCAAGCCCAGCATCGCCAGGTGGATCCGCAGCTGGTGGGTTTTTCCGGTATGCGGAGTCAGCCGCAGATGAACGACGCTGCGGCCTGCCCGGCTCAGCCCCAGCTCAAGGAGCTCGATACGGGAGGACGCGTTAGGGCCGGTGCCGGTCTTCTTCCGGCGGCGGACGCGGGCCAGGTGGTCATGGGAGGCGCCACGACCTGGCCCGTACCAACGCTCAGGCGTTTGCACAGGTCCCAGAGGTCGCGGTTCCCACCTGGAGTCTTCTGCTGCGTAGGGCATCAGCTGGCTGGTCAGCACCCCTTTGGTCTTGGCGATCCGGTTGCGCACGGTCACCGGGAACCGGGCCGCGGTCAGCTGCCGGTCACCGGTGACGGCGCTGATCGCCTCATAGGTCTTGTCGACCTGGCGGCGTTCGAACAGCAGCTGATACTTTCCCCGGGTTTCAGGGTTCTTGGCGAAGAGCACCAATCCGGCCGTACCCCGGTCCAGTCGGTGGATGGGGGTGAGATCCGGCAGGTGCAGCCGGTTGCGTAGTCGCACCAGCAGTGACTCTTGCACATATCGGCCGGCCGGGGTAGTGGGCAGGAAATGCGGCTTATCTGCCACCACCAGATGATCGTCCTGAAACAGGACCTCCTCAGTCACCGGCAGCAGGGTCTCCTCCGGCAGGCTGCGGTAGTACCAGATGAACTCGGCGGCACCCAGGGGTGTGCTGGTGCTCAGCGGGATCCCGGCTGAGTCGACCACCTCCCCGTCGTGGAACCGGGTGGTGATGCTGGCGGGGTCGATATGCCCGAACCGCTCCAGCAGATAGTCGTGCACCGTGGGCCAGGGGCCGGTCTCAGGTAGGTGCAGCCGGGTGGCGTTGACGCCGCGGCGCACCGGCAGTGGGGAGTTCAGGGGCATCTCAGCGGCTAAGCTTCATGTCAGTGCAGCTCAGCTCCACTCCGGGGCACGGGCCGGGGCAGCATGGGCCGCTGAGTCGGGAGCCTCCTCCGGGGCGGGGGTGCGGTGCGGGTGGTTGACCTGCCAGGTCACCCCGAACTTGTCTCTGACCCAGGCATAGTTCTGCGCGAAGTCGTAGTCGCCAGGCTCCATGAGGTACTCCCCGTCCTCGGCCAGGGATTCGGTGACCTGGCTGAACTCCTCAGCTGACTCCACCACCACGGCGATCGAAATCGAAGGGGTGAAGTCAAACTCGTGCTTGACCAGGGAGTCCTGGATCATCAGGATCTGTCCACCAAGCTGCAGTTGCGCGGTGGCCACCAGGGTCTTCTCCCAGTCCACCACCGTCTCCATCGCCGCCGTATCGGGATTAGTGATCGATCCGGTGGGGAAGGTGCCGGCATCAGGAGCGGCGGCGTCACCCTGATGGGCAGGGTCAAAGATCTCGGTGC
Organism: Nesterenkonia ebinurensis; assembly: GCF_008711175.1. GTDB lineage: Bacteria > Actinomycetota > Actinomycetes > Actinomycetales > Micrococcaceae > Nesterenkonia > Nesterenkonia ebinurensis. The sequence goes on along the minus strand of NZ_VWNF01000008.1, from coordinate 33,085 downwards.
CTTCAGGATGGTGCATGATCTCCAGCAGCTCAGCATTGGGGAAGGCCTTCAGGTAATGGTCGATAGCCTCCTGGGCGCGGCCCTGGAACATCAGAAACGGCAGGCAGAGAATCATGGTGACACATTAGCCTATGCTGCTTGATTCCCCGGAGACCCCCGGGGTGCAACAGGCTCAATCTGAGACTAGAGGGGTGTACCAGGTTCTCTCGGGGGTCAGGGCGTGTAGCGCAGCCCGGAAGGGACGGAGTGGAATCCGGCAGTCTTCAGAGAGTCGGCGAATCGGTGACCGAGCACCGGTTCCCCGTTGACCTTCTGCACTGCGAGCTTCGCCGTTCTGGCCCGGCGCAGGACAGCCACCAGAGCTCCGGCTGCGGCATCCATGAGCTGGGAGTCCTCGGTGTAGAGCAGCATGGTCCGCCCGCCGCGCTCCATGTAGAGCACCAGTTCACCGGCACAGAGGACGACGACGCTGCCGGCTTTCCTGCCCGGGCGTGCTTTAGCGGCCGGATTTCCTTCAGCGGCCGGTGGTTCAGGCCAGTCCAGGGCTGCGCCGAAGGGGTTGGCTGGATCGGTGGCGGCAAGAGCCAGCACTGATAGCGAAGCGGAGCCGGGTAAGGCGGAAGGGGCAAGCGCATCCTGGTTCTCCAGGGCCTCGGCGATCTCACGCAGCCGGTCGATGGTGGCGCTGATGGTGAACTGGGCAGCACCGAGGCCCTCTACGAAGTAGCCGCGGCGCACGCTTCCGGCCTCCTCAGCGGCGACGAGCACTTTGTAGGCGGCAGCGAATCCGCCCGGGGCCTGCTCGGCGGTCACCGACCCGCGGGTCAGCACCGCGTAGCGGTCCAGCAGGATCTCAGCCCGGGCGTGGGCTACCTCGGTGGGTTCAGCACGGTGCTGGGAGATCAGCTGCCAGCGCCCGCCGGAGGTGCTGCTCGTCTCAGCGCGGACGGCGGCCACGGCCTGGCGCAGGGCAGTGCGTCGGGAGACCCGCCGACTGCGGGCGCTGGGCTTGGCTCGGTGCGCAGTGGACCCGCCGGCCATAAAGTCCCGCAGCGGGACGAAGCTATCCGGATGCACTCGGCCGGCCCAGAACAGCTCCCAGAGCGACTCAGTCACCTCCTGCACCGAGACGGTGTGCTGATTTCCCCCGAATGAGTCTGTCTGCTCTGCTATTTCCGGGAATTCGGCACACTGTCTGGCGAGGGCCTCGGGGAACCAGGCCCCGCCGCGTTCCAGCACGGCGAGCACCTGGCCGGTCAACCCCTCTTCGGCGGGAGGTGCCGCAGGACTGGACTGCGCTGCTGCACTGATCAGAGCAGCATCCTCGGCGGGGTAGAGGGCCAGCCAGCCGTCATGCCCGGTGAGTGCCCCGCGGCCGACGGCGATCACCTCACCGCGGGTCAGCAGCTCATCCAGCATGGAGCCGGTGTAGTCATGGACCCGGGCAGGCAGGATGAACCGCTCCCAGGCGCTGGCCGGGGCAGGCACCCCGGCCAGTTGGGCGATGATTTCGGCCAGACCAGTGATGCCTGAGGCCTGCGGCTCCGGGCTGACCTGCTGCCATTCGGCCAGCAGCTGAGCATAGGCCCGCTGCGGCACAGGTTCCACGGCAGCGCGCAGAGCGGCCAAGGAACGACGGCGGATCCGGCGCAGCATGCCTGCCTCCACGTACTCCACCGGGGCTTGAGCCGCTGGGGTGAAGAGCCCTTCGACCACCTGATGCTGGCTCACCAGACGCCCCAGCACATCAGCGACCACCGCCATCGGCAGGCCCAGGGCACTGCTGAGCTGCTCAGCAGTAAAGGGACCATGGGTGCGGGCATAGCGGCCCACCAGATCACCCAGCGGATCAGCCACCGGCTCAAGGAAGGTCTGAGGAACCCCGGGTGGAATGTTGACCCCCAGCCCGTCACGCAGCCGGGCGGCGTCCTCCACCGCAGCGTAGCGATGCTGTCCCTGAACCGTGACTGGTATGACCCGTTGAGCGGTGACGAGCTCCTCGGCAAGCTGAGCGGCGATGTGTGTTGGGACTTTAGGCGCTGAGGCCGGGGCCGCCGCAGCCGGCCGAGGCGGACCCCCGATCTCAGGCGCGTCACTCACGCTATCGGCGTCGTCGTTCTCTGTTCTGAGCCGCTCGGCGAGGGCCTCTGAAGTGAGTGGGCCGAGCAGTCGAAGCAGATCCGCCACCGATTCGGGGCCGCGTTCGCCATCAGCCGGCAGTCGGCGCTCGGAGGTCAGCCTTTGAGCATAGCGTTCAGCTTCGGCGATGATCTCCGAGTCCAGGAACTCACGCAGCTCCACCCGGCCCAGCAGCTCGTTGAGCAGTTTGGGGTCCAGGCTCAGGGCGGCGGCCCGGCGCTCGGCCAGCGGAGAGTCCCCTTCATAGAGGTACTGGGCGATATAGCCGAAGGCCAGGGATTGAGCGAAGGGGGAGGGGGTCGGGGTGCGCGCCTCGACCAGCTGGACCTTCCGCTGGGCGATCCTGCGAGTCAGCGCATCCAGAGCAGGCAGGTCATAAACATCCTGCAGCACCTCACGCATGGTCTCCATAATCACCGGGAAGTCCGGGTACTGGTGGGCGACCTCCAGCAGCTGGGCGGAGCGCTGACGCTGCTGCCACAGGGGCGTACGGGCGCCAGGATTCTGCCGCGGCAGCAGCAGAGCACGGGCGGCAGCCTCACGGAACCTGCCGGCGAACAGCGCGGAGGATGAGACTTTACGGATGACAATCTCCTCCAGCTCATCAGGCTCAAAGAGGAACAGCTCAGCGCCCGGGGGCTCATCATCCATCAGCGGAACATGCAGCACGATCCCGTCGTCATCGGCGAAGACCGCCCCGTCCATACCGTAGCGGGCATGCAGGCGCTCGCCGACGGCCAGCGCCCAGGGGGCATGTACCTGCATCCCGTAGGGGGAGTGCAGCATGATCCTCCAGTCGCCCAGCTCATCTTTGGTCTGCTCCACCACCAGGGTGCGGTTGGTGGGGACCGCCCCGGCGGCCTCGTGCATCTCCTGCAGGTACCGCAGCAGGTTCTGCTGTGCCCATTCGTCCAGTCCCAGCTCGGAGAGCCGGCCGATGGCCTCGGGCTCGGAGGTGCTGCGCAGCTGGCGGGTGAAAGACCCCAGCGCCTCGCCCAGCTCCGCGGGCCGGCCGATTCCGTCGCCGCGCCAGAACGGCAGACTGGCCGGCTGGCCGAAGGCGGGAGAGACCAGCACTCGGTCGAAGGTGATCTCCTCGATCCGCCAGCTGGTGGCGCCTAAGGCGAAGACATCGCCCACCCGGGACTCGTAGACCATCTCTTCGTCCAGTTCGCCCACCCGGCGACCGCCGGTGCGGGAATCCTCAGCGCCCACCAGGTAGACGCCGAACAAGCCGCGGTCAGGAATGGTGCCCCCGGAGGTGACCGCCAGCCGCTGGGCCCCAGGTCGGCCGCTCAGAGTCCCGGCGTCGCGGTCCCAGACTAGGCGGGGTCGCAGGTCGGCGAAGCGGTCGGAGGGATATTTGCCGGCCAGCAGATCCAGCACGGCCTCATAGGCGGAGCGCGGCAGGGTGGCGAAGGGGGCGCAGCGGCGCAGCGTCTCGAACCACTCCTCCACATCCAGGGTGTCCGTGGCGGCTGCCGCGATGGTCTGCTGGGCCAGGATGTCCAGTGGGTTGCGGGGGATTCGCAGCGTTTCGATCCGCCCGGCAAGCATCCTGTCCACCACCACCGCGGAGCTGAGCAGGTCGCCGCGATGCTTGGGGAAGAACCAGCCCACCGAGACCTCTCCCACCTGGTGGCCGGCCCGGCCCAGCCGCTGCAGCCCCGCGGAGACCGCATGCGGGGCCTCCACCTGGACCACCAGGTCAACCGCGCCCATATCGATGCCAAGTTCCAGGGAGCTGGTGGCCACCACACAGCGCAGCCGGCCGGATTTGAGGTCCTCCTCGATCTGCTTGCGGTGCTCCTTGGATACCGAGCCGTGGTGGGCCTTGGCCAATTCCCCACCACTGTCCGAAGAATCCTCTGGATTCTTCGGGTCTCCAGTAGCGGAGGCGCCTGTCGCGATCTCGTTGATCCGGCCAGTCAGCTTCTCGGCAAGTCGTCGGGAGTTGACGAACACGATGGTGGAGCGGTTGGCGGCAATGAGGTCGGCCACCTTCCGCTCTACGTGCGGCCAGATGGAGGGCGTCAGAGGCTTAGAGCTGGTGCCGGCGTCGTCGTTCTCAACGCTCTCTGAGGTGGGTGAGGCCATATCCGGCACGGGGACCGAGACGGTGATATCCCATTTCTTCTCTGCGGGCGGGGCCACCACTTCGACAGGGGTATGCCCACCTAGGAACCGGGCCACCTCATCTTTAGGCTCCACAGTGGCGGAGAGCCCGATCCGCTGTGCGGGCCGGCCCGCCGCACCGGTGCGCAGCAGCTCATCCAGCCGTTCCAGGGAGACCGCCAGATGGGCACCGCGCTTGGTCCCGGCCAGGGCATGGATCTCATCGATGATCACCGTGTTCACCCCGGTCAGTGTCCGGCGCGCCTGAGAGGTGAGCATCAGGTACAGGGACTCCGGGGTGGTGATGAGGATCTCCGGGGGATTCCGCACCAGATCCCGGCGCTCCTTGGGAGTGGAGTCCCCAGTGCGCACCCCCACCGAGATTTCCCCGGGCTCGGTCCCAAGCCTCCGTGCAGTATGTCCGATGCCCACCAGCGGGCTGCGCAGATTCCGCTCGATATCCACTCCGAGCGCCTTCAGCGGTGAGATGTAGAGGACCTGTATCAGTCCCGCCGGCGGGGAGACCCCGCTGGGCTCTGAGCCGGCTGCGGCGGCGCCGACCTCCGCACCTGAAGGCTCGTCGGCTGCTTGACTCATCAGCCTGTCGATGGACCAGAGGAAAGCGGAGAGAGTCTTGCCGGACCCGGTGGGGGCCACCACCAGGGCGTTCTTCCCCAGGGAGATGGCCTCCCAAGCCCCCTCCTGAGCAGGGGTCGGGGCGCCGAAGGAGGCCGCGAACCAGGTACGCGTCGCCTCCGAGAAACGGTCCAGTGAGCCCATCACTCCACTCTAGGGTGTGGGGCGGACTATCGCTGCCGGCGGCCAATCCCAAGGAGGGAGATGTCGGTCGCGGGTGGGTGGGGCAACGGAGCTAGGTGGCGTACCTCAGCAGGTCATCACGGCGCAACGAGCGGTGGAAGAGCGGTCCATCCGGCTCCATGATCTTCCCAGCCGGCAGTCCGCCCAGGCGCACCGGGTCGAAGCCCATCCGCACCAACAGCCCCATCACCCGGGCGCAGGCATCCTGGTCATCGCCTGCCAGAGCCACTGCTCGGCGTTGTGCCAGGGGCAGCTCCGGATGCGCGGTCTCCTCCAGATCGTGGTGGGCGATGTGATTCAGCGCCTTGACCACCTTTGCCCCACCGGACCCGCCGAACCGTCCGGCGATCGCCATTGAACTGGGCAGCTGCTCATCCACCGCAGCCTGCAGCCAGCCGGGCAGCAGTTCGTCATGCCAGGTGTTGGTGGCATCCACCAGTACGGTGCCAGCCACCCATTCCGGATCGACCTCGTCCAGCTCCTCCTGGGGGACGGCCAGCACGACGACGCCGGCCCCCCGCTGCAGAGTTCGCACTGCCACCTCCTCCGGCCAGACCGACTCGGCCCCAGGGGCGTAGATCTTCAGGTGGTGGCGCAGCGCTTTGGGCGGCCGGGTGGAGCAGATGTCCACCTGGATCCCGGCGGCCAGCATCACCCGGGCGAGGGCGGTGCCGGCTCGGCCAGCCCCGAGAATGCCCACTACATTGCTGGTCCCGGCCTCCGCCACTGTTGACTCACTCATGGTGGTAGGGTCTTCCGGCGCTGATCTCCTGGGCACGGTAGATCTGTTCGGCCAGGATCAGGCGCACCAGTTGGTGCGGGAAGACCAGCTGGGACAGGCTCCAGGTGAAATCTGCTCGAGCTTGCAGCTCAGCATTGACTCCGTAGGCCCCGCCGATGATCAGGACGACGCCGCGGGCAGTGTCGAACTGTCGCTGCAGACGGGCTGCCAGCTTGGGAGAGGAGATATCGGTGCCGCGCTCATCCAGGAGGATCACATGCTGGTGCGGTGTGAGTGCACTGAGGATCTTGGCAGATTCCTCGTCTCGGGCGGCGTCGTGCTCTCTGGATGAATGTGGCAGCAGCTTCCAGCTCAGGTCATACGGCTTGCGCAGCCGCTTGCTGTACCGCTCAATACCTTCGGCAACCCAGGACTCATGCTTCTTGCCCACGGCCACAACAGAAATGCTCACGAGAGTTATCCACAGCCCTTCAGCAGAAGTCCGACCGGCCATCTACTCTGAAGATGCCGACCGGGCCGTCTGGCTGGTTGGAAAGGAGGCAGGACATGATCGAGCTCCTTTTCATCCTCACCACTTTCGTCTGCACTGTCATGGGCATCGAGAAGCTCGCTACCCGCAGACGAAAATCGTAAGAGCAGCGGGAACCAACCAGGATTACAGTGAGTAGCCCTGTCCTGGTGGGGCGAATCCGCTCCCATGATACCGCCGTAGCGGGGCTGGCGGTAGCGGTGGGATTTGAACCCACGGTTGGGGGTTACCCAACACAGCATTTCGAGTGCTGCACCTTCGGCCGCTCGGACACGCTACCTTGACGCGCGAAAACGCGCCTATCCATGTTACCAGCTCGGCAACCCCGCGGAGCCTCTTATGTCTTGGTGACCTTCATCCGGCTGGGGGAGAGGACCGCCTCAATGGTCAGGGCCTCCCCGGGGCTGACATCCTCATCGGCCACGGCGGTCAGCTTGCGCGGCTGGCCCCGGTGCACCAGGGAGAACTCGAAAGGATCGCCCGCGGCGGCCCCGGTGATTGCCGTGCCGGTCCGACCGATCTTCTCCTCAGGATCATTGCCTGGAGTCTCGGCCCGCCGGATCAGTCGCACCGACTTAGCGGCGATCAGCGCGATGAGCACCGCCACGCCGAGTCCGACCCCCACGGCCGCTCCCATTGAGGCGTCGAACCCTGCCATCGCGATCCAGCCGCCGTAGCCGAAGCCGGCGACCGCCGCCGACATAGTGGTGGCAGAGAGGATTCCGTCCCCGCCGAAGTCCAGGTTGACAGCATCCAGCACGCCGTCGAAGATCACTGCCAGCATCAGGATGACGGAGAACCCCAGGGCGATGAGGATGAACCAGGTCATGAGTCCTCGTCACTCAGCGGCACTGTCGCGGCGGCGTCGTCGTTCTCTGGATCACCCTCGGTTCCCACGGCGATATCCCCGCCGAAGCGGCTGATCAGCTCAGCTAGGTCCACATTGGTCAGCGACTTCAGCAGCTCCATGCCCTGGGTGGCGTTCTCCAGGCCGGTTTTGACCACCTTGGAGGCGCCGGCGGAGTCGATGACCGTCAGGCTGGAGATGGACTCCATGGGCTTGGCTGCTTCGCGGACCACCTCAGGCAGCACGGCGACGATCTGGTCCAGGATGGCAGCCTCACCGTACCGGGCGTAGGCGTCAGCCTTCTTGTTCATCGCCTCTGCCTCAGCCTCACCACGGGCGCGGATGGCATCAGCCTCGGCCTCACCCTCAAGCCGCACCGCCTTAGACTCAGCCTCACGGCGTTCCAGGTCAGCCTGGGCGGCCAAACGCACCCGCTCCGCCTCGGCCTGGGCCTGGGCAATCTCTTCGGCCTTGCGGGCCTCGGCAGCCTGCTCAGTGGCGTAGCGGTCGGCGTCAGCTTTCTTGTGGACCTCGGCGATCAGCTCCTGCTCACGCAGCTCGGCGCGCCGCTGGGCGGTTTCGCGCTGCTGCTCGACCACATCGCGCTGGGCCTGGGCCTCTGCCCGGGGGCCGGCGGCCTCGGCACGGGCCTTGGCCTGGTCAGTCTCCTCGCGGATGGTAGCCTCGCGCAGGTCGTATTCGCGCTGGTTGTCCAGAATGGCCTGCTGGGCGGAGATGCGTGCGGACTCGGACTCGCGCTCGGCGTTGGCCTCAGCGATCTCCGCCTGGCGCCGGGCATCAGCTGCCTCAGGCCGGCCCAGGTTCTGCAGGTAGTCGCCGTCATCGGCGATCCGCTGAATGGTGAAGGTGTCCAGCTCCAGGCCCTGACCCTCCAGGGAGGAGGCCGCTTCATGGGCCACCTGGGTGGCGAAGGCGGAGCGGTCCCGGATGATCTCATCAACGGTCATCGTGCCGATGATCGAGCGCAGTGAGCCTTCCAGCACCTCAGTGGTGAACGGCACGATCTCATCCTGCTTGGACAAAAAGCGCTGGGCGGCAGCCCGCACCGAGGTATCCGAGCCGCCCACCTTCACGATCGCGATGGCGGTGAGGTTCATCTCAATATTGGTTTTGGACATCGCCGAGGCGGAGACCGTGATCTTCCGCGACTCCAGCGACATCCGGTGGGCCTGCTGCACGAACGGGATGACAAAGGTTCCCCCGCCCTGGACAATCTTCTGAGCCGCCGGAAGGCCATCATCGCTGCGCCGGCTCGACCCTGAGCCGGTAATGATGATCGCCTCATTGGGCTGGGCGATCTTGTACCGCGAGACAATCGCGCCGATCGCAATCGCGATGACCAGCACCAGCCCGATGACCGGCAGGATGACACCACCGTCAAAAATGTTCATGAGAGCCCTCCGCTCATAAGCTCAGATTTCGTACCCCGCCGCCCTTGGCGGTACCTCATACCCTAAACCACTTACGGAGATCAGGTAGCGACGGGTGGTTTAACCAGCGCTGTCCCGCCGGGAGGAAAAAAACTCCTGCAGCAGCGCCGCACACTCCGAGGCCCGTACCCCGGGCTGGATCTCCACCCAGTGGTTAAGCCGCGGTTCGCGCAGCACATCGAACACGCTGCCTGCAGCACCGCCCTTCTCATCCCAGGCGCCGAAGACCACCGTGGAGATCCGGGTCTGGCTGATCGCCCCGGCGCACATAGCGCAGGGCTCCAGGGTTACGAACAGCGAACACCCGTCCAACCGCCAGGTCCCCATGGCAGCAGCGGCGGCAGCCAAGGCGTTCAGCTCAGCATGACCGGCGGGTGCGGCGTCGCGCTCTCTGGTGTTGAACCCCTCACCCAGCACCACGCCGTCAGCACTGACGACGACGCCGCCCACCGGCACATCCCCGCAAACCGGCGCTTGGGCAGCCAGCTGAAGACACCGGCCCATCAACCGGTGCTGAGTCTGCGTGTCCCTGGGGGAGAAGCTCACGCAGGACACACTACTGTGATCCCAGCGGTGCTAGTTTGATCTCATGCGCACCCATGCTGTCTCGCATCCGCTGATCGATCATAAGCTGACCCAGCTGCGCCGGGTGGAGACCCCCTCCAACACCTTCCGCGACCTCACCCGTGAGCTGGTCTCGCTGCTGGCCTATGAGGCCTCAAGCTCCATGCCCACCGAGGGGCTTGAAATCCAGACTCCGGTGGCTGCGATGACCGGCACCACCCTGGCCGGGCCCAAGCCGCTGGTGGTGCCGATCCTGCGCGCTGGGCTGGGCATGCTGGATGGGATGACCGCCATGATCCCCACCGCGGAGGTCGGGTTCCTGGGCATGGCCCGGGATGAGGAGACCCTGCACATCGTCACCTACGCTGAGCGGCTGCCTGATGACCTTACCGGGCGGCAGGTGTTCGTGCTGGACCCGATGCTGGCCACCGGGGGAACCCTGGCCGAGGCTGTGCGGTTCCTGCAGCGGGCCGGAGCGGCCAAGATCACCTGCATCTGCCTGCTGGCCGCCCCGGAGGGCATCCAGCGACTGGAACAGGAGGTGGGCGAGCTGGACATGGAGCTGTTCGTGGCCGCCATCGATGAGAGGCTCAACGAGAAGGCCTATATTGTTCCGGGCCTGGGAGATGCTGGAGACCGGCTGTACGGGCTGGCCGAATAATAAGTGGCGTATGCCACAAAACGCCTCAGAAATCTCATTATCTGGAAGTTTGGGGCTTATGTTACTTGCAATTCAGAAATATTACGGGGATGCTGAGAAGGCCCATCGCCCGGCCGCAAGCCAGGAAGACTCACGATAACTTATGTCTGCACCGCTCAGTCAGGCCCAAAATCCAGGGTATGTCCACGTTTCCGTGAGAAACGCTGCCCGACGAGCTGAGCTGGCCCGCCAGATGCGCAACGGCAGCGCCGCCGGCAGCGCAAACGGCAACCCCCGCACTGCTCCGATTCCGGTGCTGGCTCCCAGCATCAACGGCACCCAGATTGTGCACCCGGATGTGGTGGCCCGCGGGTTCGTCATCTACGTAGGACTGGACGAGGACACTGCCAAGGCCGAGGGCACCTCGCTGCACCGGATCGCCACCGAACTGCGCGACTATGTGGAGCACATCGCTCCTGAATCCCAGGTGCACATCGCCATGGCTATGGCCTCGCCCGCAGCTGAGGGCACCGACCTCGAGGTGGTCCGGCAGGCCCTGGGCGACCCCACCGTTGGCAGCAAAACCCAGCCCGAGCAGCCAGCCCCGGTGCAGGCCACGCCGTCGGCCCACTCCTCCTCCGGGGTGCTCATCGACCTGGCCCGGCGTGAGGTCCAGCTGGACGGCGAGGGCCTGAACCTCACCTACAAGGAGTTCGAGCTGCTGAACTACCTGGTGGACAACTCATCACGCACCGTGGGCCGCGACGAACTGCTGCAGCGGCTCTGGCGCCACGTAGATCTCGAGCAAATGCCCAATGAGCGCACTATCGACGTCCACATCCGCCGCCTGCGCTCCAAGCTCGGCCGCCTGGCCAACACTGTCCGCACCATCCGGGGCCAGGGGTACCGGTTCTACGAACACCCCGAAGTCACCGTCTGGGCCGCCCCGGAGTATTCAATCTAGCGCTGCATCGATGGACGCTCCTGTGGCGGCGATATGCTGCGCTCGGGTCGGTTGCGGCACCTTATGGTTTCCTACCGCCTCCTCCCTGACACGGGCCGCACAAACGCGCTACGTTTGCACGGGGCTCCAATGTCAGGGCTCCGCCCGCCCCTTGCGGCTCATCCACCACAGAAGCTCACCTAAGACTCAAGACGAGGCCTGATGAAAACTCTGCTCGTATTGCGGCATGCTGAGGCCGGTCACAGCTTCACCGGGGATGATCACTCGCGCACCCTCACCGAGCGTGGCCAGCAGCAGGCCCGCGGTGTGGGCCGCTGGCTGTTGGCTGCCCAGCACATCCCGGAGATGACCGTAGTCTCCTCGGCCATGCGCACCCGGCAGACCTGCATCTGGCTCAACCACGAACTCGGCGAGAAGGCACCCACTCCCAGCCTTGATGACCGGCTGTACCTGGCGTCGTCGCGGGTTCTGTGTTCAGTGATCAACGAAACTCCCGAAACCGTGCATACCCTGCTGCTGGTGGCCCATATGCCGGGGGTCCAGGACCTCAGCACCGAGCTGGCCCGTGCGGACTCAGATGAACAAGCCGTGCTGCAGATGGCCTCACACTGGCCGCCGGCCGGTCTCGCCGTCTTCACCGTGGACAAGCCCTGGGCCGAACTGGAGGGCCGCGACGCGGCTCTGACCACCTTCGTGTAGTCCTTACCCTTCCCAGCCCAGCGTGGTTACATGGTCCTCGTGACTTCTGCTGCTGACATCACGCTGGATGACCGGATCACCGACGACGCCGGGGTGCTCAGTCCCGATGAGCTCACCGAGATCGAGGACGCCTACGCTGAGCTCACCGATGAGACCGGCCAGGTCATCTACGTCTACTTCACCGAGGACTTTGGCGGGGCTTCCGGGTCCAGCTTCGCCGCAGACCTGGCAGAGTCTGCCAACCTGGGCACCAACAACCCGCTGCTGGCCGTGGCTGTGGAGGAGCGGTCTTGGGGAGTCAATGCTGATGATGCCGGGGCCTTCAGCTCGGGTGACCTCACCTCGATGGCCGAGTCAGACGTAGTGCCTCACCTCTCTGGGGAGGATTGGGCGGAAGCAGCACTGGCCTTCGGTGAAGGGGTTGAGGATCTGGCTACCCCCACCACCTTCGGAGATGTGCTCGGCAGCCTGCTGACCATTGCGCTGCCGCTGCTGGGTGTGGCACTGCTGGTCTGGGGCGGAGTCTGGCTGTGGCGCCGGATCAAGGCCAAGCGGGAGGATCGGGCGGTCAAGGCTCGTGAGCTGGCCAAGCTGCCGTCCGATCATCCGCTGCGCCTGCCGCTGGAGGAGCTGGGCACCAGAACGGGCTCTGCCCTGGTGGAGATCGACGAGGTGCTGCGTGCCTCCGAACAGGAGCTGCAGTTCGCCACCGCAGAGTTTGGCCTGCAGAAGACCGACCCCTTCCGGGAAGCACTGCGGGAGGCGAAGAACGTTGAACGCGAAGCCTTCCGGATCAAGTCCCGCATTGATGACGGCTACTACACCGATGAGGACTCGCTGCGTGAAGCCCACCACCAGGTGCTGAAGAAGGCCGATAAGGTCGCCGAGACCATCACCGCCAAGCAGAAGAAGTTCCAGAAGTTGCGCGATCTGCGGGCCAAAGCCCCGCAGAAGCTCGATGAGCTGGAAACCCGCGCCGATGAGCTGGAGGCCCAGCTGGACTCCGCCCGGGCCCGGATCACAGCCCTGTCCCGGCAGTTCAGCCAGGAGGCGCTGACCTCGGTGCGGGAGATCCCGGAGGAGATTGCCCAGACTCTGACCGCGGCCAGGGAATCGGTGGCCGAGGGCCGCCAGCGCCTGGAGCGCAAAGACCCGCAGACCGCGCTGACCCATGTGCAGATCGCTGAAGAGGCGGTGGCTGACGCGGTGACTCTGCTGGGAGATGTGGACAAAGCCTCCGAGCTGCTGGAGGACTCCTTCGCCAAGCTGGACGCGGAGATCACCTCTCTGCAGGAAGACCTGGCGGCGACGGAGAAGTATGATGACGACGCCGTGATCCCGGCCCGGGAGGCCACACAGCAGGCACTTGCCGCCGCCCAGGAGGCCAAAGAGCGCCGCGGTGATCCGATTGCGGCGCTGGCTCAACTGGAGGATGCCGAGTCTGACCTTGATGCTGCGCTGAAGACGCACCGTGAGCAGGAGGAGAACCAGCGGCGTTCCAGGGGTCTGGTGGAGCGGCGGATCGACCGGGTCGAGTCTCGAGTCTCCATGGTGCAGGACTACATCACCACCTCCGGTGATGTGATCGGGGAGAATGCCCGGAACATGATTGCTCAGGCTTCGGAGATGCTTGAGCAGGCTAAGGCCACCCAGGATTCTGAGCAGGCCGAACAGATGCTGCGTGATGCTGAACGGCTGGCCAATACCGCCCGCAGCAATGCGGAGATCAACTACCGCAATGCCCAGCCCGCCAGCAGCGGATCCAGCGGATCGACCGCCCGGGCCAGGGCGGCACGCCGGAGCAGGACAACCGCAGCGGCCAGCAGCAGCTCCAGCTCCAGTGGCGATAGCGGTGCCCGAGTGGCCGGCGGTGGCTGCCTGGGTGGGGTGATCGGTGGCGTTTGGGGTGCCGCGGAGCTCGGTGCAGGAGGGCTTGTCCTCGGCGGGGCGGTGGGTCTGGTCATCGGTGCACTCAACGGGGTCTTCGGGGGCAACGGCAGTGGCGGCTACTACAGCACAGGCGGAAGCTCCAGAGGCGGAGGATCGTTCGGCGGAGGCCGGTCATTCGGAGGCGGTGGCGGGTCGCGCGGAGGTGGGGGTGGAGGCTTCGGTGGCGGTTCCCGCGGCGGAGGCGGCGGCCGCTTCTGAGCACGACCCAATGACTTGCCCGCGCCTGAGAAGTGCGTGTATAGTCTTCAAGGTTCAAAACAATGAACATGCGCCTATAGCTCAGCTGGATAGAGCGTCGGTCTACGGAACCGAAGGTCAGGGGTTCGAATCCCTTTGGGCGCACGAACTGTGAATCACCTCTGCATCCCTTGTGTTTACTGGGATGCAGGGGTATTATTTTGCCCTGAAACTGGTGTGACATACGCCACTCGGAGCATTGAGCTAGTGACTTTACAAGAGACTTTGCAGCAGGCAACGCATCTAGCCGCATGACTAATCATGACAGGAATTGCAGCAATATTAGAACAAAGTCACCACCCAAAATCAGCCCTCACCGCCGGATGCCGTGCCAGATGTTCCGCGTACACCACCACCAGCCGGGGGAGCACCTGTAGCTCGTCAGCGACCGTCAGTACGTCCTCGTAGGCCGCTGTGACTTGTCTCCAGCAGTCCGAGCGAATCAGGTGCCTGGCTGGCCCACGCGTCGGCTTCGAGCTCCGTACGCGCTGTCGAGCGCCTGTGCCCATAGGCAGCGTGGCCGAGCTCATGGGCCAGCGTCGAGCGGTACTGGACCGGTGCCATATGCCTCAGCAGCCTGACCTCCCGCCGCCGGTGCCGGTACTCACCCCACCGGCCATGCGGCAGGTGATCATAGTGCTCGATGCGTACGCCCAAGTCCAGGGCGATCCCCTCAAGATGCGCCATACAGAGAAGATACCCGGAGGGTCAGACATCACTCCAGGTCAGGGTGGGGTAAGAACGCTGCGTATGAGACTGTTGTCTAGATGTGACGTCTATTGTCGGCTATTGGGGTTGATTGTCGCCGATTGTCGTATATTGTAGAACTACGGATGCACCCCTAGCAGGTGCACTGTCTGCCGAAGCCCTCGCCCAACGGTGGGGGCTTTGTGCTATCTATGGCACCCATTTGGTGCGACGACGGTTCTGGTCCGCTATCTGGTCCCACACGTATTGGTAGAGCTTTGCAGCTTCTCTCACAGAGCGGTAGCTTGCACTGCTATTCGCATCTAGATGTCGTCGGGATATATGAGCGATCAGGTCTGCCATCTGGAGGCCGTAACTGTCCTTTGAGTCTTCGAATGAAATTGGCTCAGATGTTCGGGTGAGCTTGGAGCGTTGGTAGCCGGGAGTGCCGTTCTGCTTGTATCCAGTAATCGCCTGGTGGTAGATGTTCTGATCATCTACATAATCTGCCACCACCTGCACCCGGTCATACTTCCAGGCGGAGGCATAGGCATCAATCCGCTCTAGAGCGTGACGTAGTGCGATTAGGTAGGGGCTTTGGGCTTGCTCCCTGTAGCGCGCATACAGGCGATCAGTATCTACTCCCTGGACAAATGTCCGAGCGCCGACAGGGTTAAGGATGGAGAGCACTTCTCGGTAAACCCATATAGCCTCGCCAGTGTTGCCCCGTAGACACTTCCACCCCTTCTTCCCCTGCATGATCTCATTCCCATGAAGTTCTGTCTCCCAGGGAATGCCGAACTTTGGGGAGACTCCCCATTTCATGAACGACTGCATCTCATCGTTGAGGCGTCGCAGTTGAACGCCGTCCACCACGAAGCCGGCCACATAGAAGTGTCCTTCCGCGAAGGATTCATCCAGGTAGGCATAGAGGATCCGCGGAGGTCGAAGTGTAGTTCTCCATGCGGGTGCTGTCGGTTCCGGCGGGTGGGCGCCCGTATCCTTGGACGTTTGATGCTCCGGTGGATCTTCTGGCCACCCAGACGGCCAGTGACTCAAGTGCTACCCCTCTCTCGGCGCGAGTGATTCACGTCGTCTCCGGTAGTTCATCCGGCCCGATCCCCTCGTGGCCCTTCTCTGCCGCTACGGGCTCTTCCTCATCCTCCGGTGCACCACCGAATGTCTGGTGATGCACCTTCTCGTCGTCTTCTGTGGCCGGCTCATCGCCGGCTTGCTTCATGGGGACGGTACGTTGTTCATCGGACCTCACCACCTTTCCTTGCTCGATTGATTGTGAACGCCCGAGCCTTCGGGCGAGTTCACCCAGAAGCTCGATGTCACTGGCTGCGGTCAAAGGCACCGATTGGTGAACATCGGCATCCCAATACCGGGACAGCACAGAGCGCAGCACAGTCTCTTTCTGGTCGGGACGGGTCTTACCGCGCTCCCAGTTTCCTACCGTGCGATAAGTCGAGCCAACGCGTTCGGCTAGTTCCTCTTGGGACCACCCGGCACGTTGACGCGCTCTGCGTATCTCTTCGCCAGTGAGCATGGTTTCACTTTCTTGTACATAGAGAGGAAAAGACAAACCAAGGGTACGTGGTCAAAAACGGTCCTGGGGAGGTTTTGCACACGTGTAATTCACCTGTTTTGCACCGCAATCACACGGATTTCTAAACTTTCCCAACTTTAACTAGGCAAATTTCCTGGAGTTGACTAATGTGTCTGGCGTGAGGAAAGGACTCCTACATGGGCCGGCCTTGAAGAAGATTCGGGAGCTGACAGGTATCTCCCAACAGAATCTCGCCGGACGCCTTCTAATCACACCCTCATACCTGTCCAACTTGGAATCCGGGCGGAAACAGCCGTCCACCACAATGCTCCCCAAGCTTGCCGATGAGCTTGGCGTCAGCATAGAGACCATCACCTATGTGGTGACCTCAGATGCCGTACCCGATCCGCGCAAAGTGGTGGCGGCGTGATGAAACCTCGTGAACTCGCAGCGTGGATCACGGCAGGCGTGTCGATGGGTGCCGCTGCCTCGATGGCAGCGGCAATGCTTAGGGGGCACGTGAAGAGAAAGCGCGTCATTCAGGAAGAAATCAGCAGTGCCGTCGCAGGCTTCCTGGCTGACTATATTGAGCAAGAGGCCCGGGTGACCACATTCACCGACCCAGGGGGGTGCAAGCACCGCATACAGGGCGCTTCTGCGCACTATGTTGACGGCGTGCGGATAGGCGGCGTCCGATGAGTTATCCACACTGTTTTTTGAGTCCCGGAGCTTGCGTCAGGGTTGCCGGCAGGGGGTTTTCCAGCGCAAGAAGACCAAAACTTCCGACGTGCTGAGAGTGACCCTGCCGAACTCACTGGACTTGTCAGGGTAATCCGTAAAGGTGCATGGCGACTTCTCCGCCCTCTGCTTTCACCTTCGAGGCGGTCACATAGGCTTTGAAAGTTTTCTGATCGGGCTTGATGGGCTTCTTGAAAACTGCAAGTCGGACCCCATGGGCATCATCGAGACCAATGTTAGTGACCGTGAGGGTCATGGACTCGCGGCTCCACTGCCAGTTCCAGAAGATGGCATGGCTCTCTGTGGTTCGCCTGAACTCGCGCTCAGCAAGGGTGTTGGCATCCCGCGCAGTTTCGTTGGCCTCTTTGGCCGCATCTCTCGCTTGGCCGGACACATAGACCGCCCGCCATGCAAACCCTCCACTAATGAGGATGCCCGCAGAGGCAATGGCAAGAGTCCAAATCTCAACGGCTTCCATGCCCCCAACCCTATCCACCCCAAAGAAAAGTGCCCCCGCAGTGCCAGCTGCGAGGGCGTGACCCCAAGAAAGGAATCAAGATGAACGTCCTAGAAACATTCAGCTACAACGATACGCCCGTCCGCACCGTCATCAAAGACGGTGAAGCGTGGTTCGTAGCCGCAGATGCGTGCAGCATCTTGGAGCTTGCGAACCCACGTACCACCTTGGCGCTCCTCGATGAGGACGAAAAGGGTGTACATACTGTGGATACCCTGATGTGGCTCGGTTGCCTCGGGTCTGGAAGGGTAGTTGTGGTGCCAAAGCCATACCCCAGTGAGTTCCGCGCTGATGTGCTCCCTGTGGCGCGGGAACGTTGGAGAAGACGGTAGGCGGTGTGGAGTAAACACGGTCGTGGAGCCATGCTGGTTCCACGACTCTATGCTCAGATCCCGAAGGGTGCGGCGTATCGGACGGTGCCGGCCGGCAGTGCCCGGTCAGGATCCAGAGTGAGCGCCATCAGCGCCTCGTCCGGAACTTCGATGCTCAGTTTTATCCTGTGTGCGGAGGCCCGTTCGAAGCCGAAACGCGGGTAATAGTCGGGATGCCCCAAGACGACCACGAAGACCTCTGCTTTCTCGCGCGCCGCCTGTAGTGCGGCGCGGATCGCTGCGGAACCTGCACCGGTGCGCTGATGGGCCGGTAAGACGGCACACGGGGCCAGGCATAGTGCAGGGACCTCACCGACATGGCAGCGAGTGAGCAGGGCGTGGCCCACGACGAGGCCCTCAGCGGTGGTGGAGACCACAGAGAGCCCTTCGATCCAGGCCGGGTCCTGTCGCAGCGCGTCCACCAGTTCAGCTTCCAGCGCGGTGTCGAAGGCGGCACGGTTCAGGGCGTGGATGGCGTGGATGTCTTCAGGTGTTTCGGCTCGGGTGAGCCATCGGGGGTTGGAATTCATCTGAATTGCCTTTCAGCGCTCGAGGTTTCTGTTACAGATGCTCGGGTGAGCCATCTTCTGCTTGTACTTGGCGGAGCGATTCGCGGTGACTGGTGTTGACTGTCGATGGGGTTCTTCCTGCTGTCGCTCATAAGTCGGGTGTGAACAGTTCGCCGGTGGCGTTGTAGTAACGGTCAATGGTGCCTTAAGGGATCATGCAGAGGCGCCTGGCCACCGCTTGCGCAGCAGTGTTCGCGGATCGGGTGACGGCCACCAAACTTTTCAGCTCCGCATTGCGGGCATGGCCTGCCAGGGCCTGTGCTGCCTCGGTGGTGAAACCCGAGTCCCCAGGCGCTGGGATGTTGGTGCCAGCCGATCTCAGTATCCTGTACCGCTACCTCTACATGATCGGAGAACGGGATATGCTGCATCATCGTGAAGCCTAGCGGGGTGCTCTCCGTACGGAGTTCGTAGAGCAAGGCGCCGGAGGCCGGGCCAAACGTGGAACGGTAACGCTCGATCCGCCTCATTGCCTGTTCTCTGGTGGTCTCTACCCAGTCGTGGCTGCCAATATGGTGGGTCACCTCGTAATGCGAATACATGTCTTGCACAAACTCGACATCACCCTCATCCGGGGTTCGCAGGCGCAACCTCTCCGTCAGCAGCTCGGTCCATATTTGTCGCGGCCGCTGGTGTCCGTGGTCGTGTACAGGAGGCTCATGTTTGTTCATACGCTGGGTTCTTTCTTCAGCGGGTGGATTGTGATTGCGGCTGGCGGATTGCTGTCTTGGGGTGTTGGTGCGCTCAGACTCTGCTGGGGGGCACCATAGCCTGCACCGCTTACTGTAGGAGTATCGGGATTAGGCATTGGTAGCAGAAACCAGTTCCGCATAGCGGCCGTTTTGGGCCACGAGCTCATGGTGCGAGCCTCTTTCGACGATGCGCCCGGCCTCCATCACCACGATGCGGTCGCAGCGCATGGCCTGGCTTAGTCGGTGAGCAATCACCAGGGAAGAGCGATCAGCCATCACATACTCCGCGGCGCTATCGAGCATCTGCGTGTCCGCGGTGTCGGCCTCGGCAGTGGCCTCGTCGAGAATCACCAGTTGCGGGTCAGCCAGATGCAGGCGGACTAGAGCGAGGTGTTGGGCTTGAGCGGGCGTCAGACTGAGCCCGCCGGCTCCGATCTGCGTGTCCAGCCCCTGAGGAAGCTGAGCGATCACGGTGTCAGCTCCGGTCTCGGCGAGAACCGCGTCCAGTGCTTCGGCTGTAGTGTCCGGTGCAGCTAGAACCAGGTTCTCTCGCACCGTACCAGTGAAGAGGTGTACCTGTTGGTTGGCGGTCATGACCCGGGACGCCGGCGCCCCGCGCCGCACGGTCCCTTCGTCCGGGGGGAATACTCCGGCCACTACGGCAGCCAGGGTGGACTTTCCGGATCCGGTGGCACCGACGACTGCCACTTGTTCACCAGACAGGATGCTCAGGTTCACGCCTTCCAGCGCTTTCCTGGTGCCGGTGTAGCTGAAGCTGACGTTGCGCAAGTGGCAAGCTTCTCCTCTGTCCGTGGGGTATTCATCCGGGACCGGTGCTGCGGTGTCCGGCTCTGGTTGTTGGAGGATACCGATGATCCGAGTCAGTGCGGCCAGCCCGGCGACCAGATCATTCATCACCGCAAGCAGGCTGTTGATATAGGTGGCAGTACGCAGCATCAGCAGGGCCGCGGCGCTGGCCATTCCGAGGGTCACCACCCCCTCCGAGACGGACCATGCCCCAACCCCGAGCATCAAGATCACCCCAGTAAACTCGGTGATGTTCAGCCGACTCGTCAGCCGGTTAAACACGATCCGGGCGCGCACCGCCCAACGCGCGGTCTGCCAGGTCGCGTACCGTGTCAACAACTGACGTTTGAGCCCCAGCCGATGAGCTGTGACTGTATCTAACCCATTGAGCGAACCCAGCACGTACTGGCCGCGGACGGAGAACGCGTTACGCTCGGCCACATTGACCGGTGGAGCGACCGTCAGGTACCAGCGGGCGATCAGCACGTAGACGGGTGCCAGTATTGCGAAGACCACTAGGAATCGCCAGTTCAGCGTCAGCAGAGCGACACCGGCTAAAACTGCGGTGAGCCCGGTGACAGCCACCCTGGGAAGAATCTGAGGCAGCGTCTCGGAGACTTTGGCGACGTCGTCGGAAGCCCGGGTGACCAGATCCCCAATCCCAGCACGCTCCACCCGAGCCCGGGAGAGCCGCAGCGCGGCTGCCACATAGCTTTCTCGTAGCCCAGCGATCACGGCCTCGGTCACTCGGCCGAGGATTCGGGATCCCCACCAGGTGAAGACCCCCGCGGCGAGAGCGGCTAGGGCGATCGCTACCACATACCCCCAGAACTGGGAATCTGCCTCAGAACCGAGGACGACGTGGTCTACCAACCAGCCGATCACCAGTGGAATGAGATTGGCCGCAGCGGCAGCGGCCAGGAACAAGATCAGTGCTCCGGTCAGCCGTAGTCGCCGGCTGCGGAGCCTGCCCCAGATTTCGCAGGCGGCCTGGTTGCCGGTGGAGGAGGGCAGAAGCTGTGGGATCTCAGGCATCGGCAGCCTCCCGCGCTCGGTGGGTAGCGAATGCCCTGGCGTCCGTGACCACCAGGGTGGTGAGATTGCGACGTTGGTACGCCACTCGTTGCGCAATCAAGTTCTCGGTCACCACGTCGACTGAGCTGGTCGGGTTGATCAGCACCAGCACCTCGGGCTCGGCGGCCAGCGCCCGGGCAAGGGCGACGCGCTGCTGCTGGCCTCCAGAGAGCGCAGAGCCATTGTCTCCGGTGTCCTGGTCCAGCCCTTGCGGAAACTCGCGGTCCGCGACTCCGGCAGTGCGGAGAGCCTTGGCTGCCTTTCGCCGTTCTGCATCCGTGTCGGTATGGCCAGGCAGCACGTTATCCAGGATGCTGCCGTTGAAGATGGCTGGCTGGTGCGGGACCGCCAGAACCGTAGCCCGCAGGGCTTCCGGGTCAAGCTCGGCAAGTGGACTGCGGCGCACCGTCACCTCAACGTCGTCGAGGATCTCACGTCGCAATCCCAATATATCCTCCAGAACCGCAACCTGAGCTTGGTCAAGGTCCAGGACCTGGAAGTCACCTTGCCTCAGTTGAAGATTCAGCTGTTCCCCTGGTTCGACCTCGAGTCCCTGAATACTCAGCTCCACCCCATCCGGGGCTTCCTCTGGGACTGGTTCACGGCCCTGGGCCGCTGGATGATGCCCGGTATTGAGGAATCTGGTGACTCGCTCGGCCCCAGCTTGTGCCCGGGACCACACTTGACCCAGGGTGTCGATGAGCTCCTCGATCGGGATCACCAGCGCAACGACCAGGCCGGCTACGGTGACCAGTTCACCCACGGTGATACTGCCTTCCAGCGCCAACCATGCAGCCAGCGCCACCATCGCAGCCCCGAAGATCTGAGAGGTGCTTACGCTCAGGCCCCGGAAAGCACTGCGAGCATCAGTGGAGGCGACGGCGTGTGTCAGTGCCTCTTGGCTGGAGGCTATGTACCGCTCTGATACTTCTTGCTGAGCGTGTAGACCGGCGATGGTCCGGTAGCCGCGCAGATAGTCCGTGGCCGCGGCAGTGTTTGCAGCGAGTGCACCCTGCTCTGCCGTGCTGCGCCGCCGCAGTGGACGGGCCAGCAGCTGAGAGCCAGTCATCAACACCGGCAGCAGCAGCAACACAAACAGCCCCAGCCACGGATGGATGAGAAACAGCATGACCATGGACACCAGAATCCCCACCACGAAACCCGGCGGGTAGATCGTTACCCAGATAGAGCTGCCCGCGGCCCGGGTGTCCAAGGTCGCGATGGACAGCAGCTGTCCAGATGGTCGAGCAGCCCCTTCAATTCCCCGCGGGTGGAAGATCCGGGCCAGCACCTGCTGCGAGAGCTCGAACGCATTGCGTTGCACCGCGTACCACCCAAGTCTCCCACCGAACCGGAAGCCGAGGGTGCGCACCAGGTACAGTCCAGCCAGGGCTGCCAGCCACCAAGCGGCCATGCTGGCCACCGAGCCCCAGGTGCCTCCGTCTGTAAGAGGGGCGATGACGTCGTCGACCACTGTGCCCACCGCCAGAGGGATGAGCATCGCGGCAACGTTGGACAGCATCAGGAGCAGCGAGCCAGGGATCACATACCGCAGCGAAGCCCGGATGATTCGCCAGGACAACCTCGTAGGGCTTAACCCGCGCTCCACAGCGAGCCTGTAGTCCTCCGGAGGATGCTCGGGCGGATCCAGAAGCCCATACTTCTTGTCCTTAGCTGTCACTGATCTTTTAGCTGATTTTTCAGCCCAGTCCACGGGGATACTCCTGAGAGTCCGATCTACCTTGGGTAAAGTGTTGTAACGCGTAATAGTGGTTCTATTAGACATTCACGCCATTCTGTAGAGACAATCTGATAAACAAAACAAGATGTTGTGACGCGTTTAGGTATATTGGTATTAGCTGTATGGTGCAGATGTATATTTGTATATATTGAATGGTTATTAGTTTATCAGTATCGCTTTCGATGAGACCTTGGTAGGTGTAATGGTGGTCGTGTTGGACTCGTTCGACCAGCGCCGTGAAGGTGAGCTGGGCCGAACCAGTGACGTGCTCCTCTGCCCAAACCTCGTCAGCTCATGGGTCCTGTGTGACTGGTCGAGGTGAGCTGGTGGTCAGACCACAGGGAGGCCCCTGCGTGGCCCATGAGCAGCTTGGGGTAGTAGCTCCAGGCAAACCATGGCACGAGTCGAGACTGCTCCAGTGATTGATCTAGCACGATTCCGCCGACAGTAAGTGCGACTCCGAGCGGACGTCTGAATCGTGGTAGCTTCCGGATGGCCAGGGTGGCGCCCATCAGGTACGCATAGTGGGCACTTGCCCACATTGAGCCGGGGATTCGCCCAGGGGGCCCGCGGTCTATCCAAGCCACTACTGCCGGGTGAATATGGCAGGCCGCAAAGAGCAGGTGCTCGCGGTCGCCTTGCCCGGGCCGCTCATACCAGCGCGCACTGGCGAGACTGTTGTTCACGTAGGCACCCCCGACCAGATCAGCCGCTAGGAGCGCCGATCCGGTCGAGGTGACTGAGCTTCCCCCACGGTTGCGGGTTGTCGCCGCTGCGGCGATCGCCCCGGCCACAGTAGTGACAGCGGTGAGAGCATGGTCCAATCGCCCGGCCTCAGGGCCGACAAATCGTCCCCATAGCTCACGCAGTCGACCGCGTAGAGTGGTGCTTTGAGTTGAGTCTGACACTCTAGCGGGCAACCTTCTTGGGAAAGAGTACAGCTGCCATCCACACGGCCAGCGCGACGAATCCGGCGCACCACAGGATGCCGATCCACCACTCGTTGCCCGGGGTTTCTCCGTTGAGCAGAGCGCGGGAGGCGTCGATGATGGGAGTCATGGGCTGGTGCTGGGCAAAGCCCTGCAGCCAGTTAGGCATGGACTCTACCGGCGCGAAGCCAGATGAGACGTAGGGCAGGAAGAGAAGCATAAATCCGTATCCACTTGCTGATTCGGCTGATCCTGCCACCATTCCAAGCACTGCGAAGACTACGGTAATCACCAGGATCCACAGGGCAACTAGGCCTACTGAACCAGCCAGCTGCGCCGCTGAGGCGTCGGTGCGGAACCCGACCGCGAGGGCCACCGCGAAGACCACGGCGGTGGCCAGTAGGTTTCGTACCATTGAGGACACCGTGTGCCCTAACAGTACGGTGACTGAGGGAAAAGGCATGGTGCGAAGTCTGTTCATGAATCCAGTGGTCATGTCGTTGCTGACAACAACGGCCGTGTATGAGGCGCCGAAGCCAGCTGCGGTGACCACAATCGCTGGGAGTACATAGGAGAGATACTGAGCGCTGGAGGTGGATCCGTCTCCAGTGACATCCATTGCTCCGCCCATCACGTAGGTAAAGATGAGCATGAGCATGACCGGCAGGATCACCGCCATCAATAGGGACTCTGCGTCTCGGAACGAGTGCTTGAGGCTCCTTATCGAGAAAACAATCAAACCGGTCAAGAAGTTGGCACCGGACATTGGCTCATTGCTGCGTGGTGCCGCGCTGCGGGCCGCTTGCTCGGTTGTGGGTCGGGTAGCAGTGTTACTCACTGGTTGCCTCCTTCTTGTTGCTGTTCGTCGGCACTGGCGCGCCAGTGAGTTCAAGGAACACTTCGTCCATAGTGGGTTTGCGTACGGTCACGCTGACTTCGGGGCGCTGCTCGGAAATAGCCGCCAACTGGTGGGCGACGTCAGCAGCATCCCCATGGGTGGGCAAAGTCTCGATGATGTGCCCGGCGTCATCGTGAAGTTGGATGGTTGAGCCACCAACGCGTTGTTTCAGCTGAGCAGCTGTCCCGTCTGCGACAATTCCGCCGCCGTTGAGCACCATGATTCGCTCGGCGAGCACGTCAGCCTCTTCCAGATACTGGGTGGTTAGGAAGATGGACGTTCCAGCTGCGGCCAGGGTGTTGATCTCGTCCCAGAGTGCCTGACGGCTGCGGGTATCTAGGCCGGTGGTCGGTTCGTCCAAGAAAATCAGCTGGGGACCTGCGATGAGACTCGCGGCGATGTCCAGTTTGCGACGCATGCCACCGGAGTAGGTAGCTGCTCGTTTGCCAGCCGCCTTGGTCAGCTCGAAACGCTCAAGCAGGTCATCGGCCCGGCGTTTTGCGTCCCGGCGAGTGAGGCCAAAGAGCTGGCCCATCATCAGCATGTTCTCCATCCCGGAGAGTGCACCGTCTACGGCGGCGTACTGGCCTGTCAGGGAGATGAGGCCTTGGAGCTGCTTGCGGTCGCGTTGGACATCAAGGCCCAGCACTCGCGCCTGGCCGGCGCTATAGGGGATGAGAGTGGAAAGGATGTTGACCAGCGTGGTCTTGCCTGCTCCATTGGGGCCCAGTAGGGCATGGATTCCCGGGGGGAGGGTGAGGTTCAGGTCTTTCAGGACGTGGTGTTTGCCGTAGCTCTTGGAGAGTCCTGCGATCTCGACGAGCGGCGTATCTGTGTAACTCATAAACAGAGTATGACACATACTGTGTATTACATGCACATCGAGGCATAATGAAAGAATGGGAGACATGGTCGAGACCACTGATACCGGGCTGCCTCGAGCAGTCGCCATTGCCTGGGGGATGGAGGAGGTGCCTCAGCGTGGACCGAGTCGTGGGCTGAGTCATGAGCGAATTGTTGGAGCCGCTATTGAGATTGCCGATGCCGAGGGGCTGGCTGCAGTCACCATGCAGGCAGTTGCTAAATCTCTGGGCTTTACAACGATGTCGCTCTATCGGTATGTCTCCAGCAAGGAGGAGTTGCTCTGGCTGATGCAGGATGCTGCCCTTGCTATCCCGGAGAAGCTGAAGCTTCCAGCTGACTGGCGTGAGGCGCTAAGGGTTTGGGCGGGAGTGATTCGTGTGGCGTACCGTTCCCACTCTTGGGCATTGGACATCCCGCGCGGACCCGTCTCCGTTCTGATGCCCAACAGTGTTCGGGGTGCAAACCATGGACTAGCTGCCTTGAGAGACTTGCCGCTGACTAACGATGAGAAGATCGGTGTGATTCTGGTGATCTCCCAGCATGTGGCGGGATCTGTTGAGCTTGAGCAGAACCTGGCCGATCAAGGAGTCGTCGCTGTTCCTGCTGAGGGCGTCAAAGCGCTATCCGAAGTCATCACCCCAGAGCGGTTCCCCCACTTGGTACCAGTGATGGAGTCCGGTAATTACATAGCCGATGACACCCCCGTGATCGAATCTGACCACGGTATCGACCCTGAATATGATCTTGGTCTTGACCTGCTCATCGCCGGTTTGGAAGCAATGGAGCAGCAGAGAAGGCAGAACCCTGTCGACACCGAGTAGCGGGGTAAGTCGCATCCTGAGTCGTCAAGGAGTCATGAGCTGCTGCATTCCCGGGGCGTAGGCGACTACTACCTCATCAACGGAGCATCACCTATTGCTAAGGATGACAAGCTGTTGGGTCGCCCGGGTCATCGCCACGTAACGGTCGACGGCCCCTTGAATGCCCGTGCCGAAGCTCACTGGATTCACCAGGATGACGAAGTCGAACTCCAGGCCCTTGACGTTCTCCGGTGTCATGGATCGTACCCTCGGGGTTGCAGTGAACGTGGGGTCGCCGATGACGCAGGCGGTGCCATCCTGGTGTGCGCGGAGCCAATCGTCAAGCATTGAATCGAGGTCGCTTAACGTTCCGTGGGTCACGGGGATGCCGCTGCTGCGGATGGATTCGGGGGCATTGGCGTCCGGCAGAGCGGCACGGATCACAGGTGCTGCCTCAGCCATGACCTCCTTGGGAGTGCGGTAGTTGATGTTCAGAGAGGTCAAGGACACGGGGCTGACTCCGATTCGTTCGAGCCGCTCTGTCCAGGTCTCGGTGAACCCGTGCCTGGCTTGGGCCCGGTCGCCGACGATGGTGAGGCTGCGGGAGGGGCATCGCCGCAGGATCATCTGCCACTGTGCATCAGTGAACTCCTGTGCCTCGTCAACAATGATGTGTCCGAACGGGCCAGATAGGAGGTCCGGGGCCACGCGGGGCAGGGTGCCCTGATCGATAAGTGGATCCTGCAGGTCATTTTGGCGGAGCATCGTCACGAGACCTTCTCCGTCGTTGCCATCATGATCTGCAGAGATCAGGTCATCGATTACAAGGGACATCTGCTCCCGCTCCGCCTGCAGAGCCGCCTTGCGCCGACGTTCTTGCCGTACCTGCTCAGGGTCGCCGACCCGCTGGCGTGCTGCGTCCAGCAGAGGCAGGTCAGACTGAGTCCAAGCCAGCGGTTCCGCACGCTGGAGCAGGTTAACTTCTTCAGGGGATAGCCACGGAGCACACATGCTCAGGTGGGTTGGGGACGACCACAGATCGGCGACTAGGCTTGATGGATCCAATAGGGGCCATGCCTTGGTGAAGGTCTGGGTCAGCTCCTCAGCCTGTGCTGCGTATCGGTGCAGTTGGTGGACAGGGACCTCATCATGGTCATCGACTTGGTTGGCCAGGATCTCCAGGAGAGCATCCCACACCTGGGCGCGCGCTTCATTGTGTGGAGTGCCGGGGTCGACTGCGTTGAAGGCCTCCTGCCATTCCTGCCGACCGATCCAGAGATCTGCCCACGGTGTCTCGACGCTCACCTCTTCGGCGGGCGGTTGTTCGTAGAACGTCACAGCTGTCTCTATGGCTTTCGTGAGTTGCGTTGAGGATTTGAGCTGAGCCACCTGCACATCAGACTCTTCGCCGGCGGACTCTCCCTCGGGAAGCAGGTCGGGGATGGTGCAGATCTGGACGTTGTCTTCGCCGAGACTGGGTAGGACATCATCCACATACGCTCGATAGGCCTGGGAAGGGCCAATGAAGAGCACACCGCTCGTGCGGCCAGTGAGGCGTGGATCCGAGTAGAGGAGGCGAGCGGCCCGGTGCAAAGCCACCACGGTTTTCCCGGTGCCCGGCCCTCCGTCCACGACGAGAGCACCTCGAGAGTCAGCCCGGATGATGGCGTCCTGGTCGGCCTGGATAGTTGCCAGTACGTCCTGCATCCGTGGTGAGCGACTGGCCCCTAGGCTAGCGATGAATGCTGACTGATCATCGAGGGCTGCGTGTCCCTCGTCGAGTTCCCCCGGGGTGAACGCTTCGTCCCAGTAATCCACGACCCGTCCATGGGCCCAGCGGTATCGACGACGGCTGATTAGGCCCATCGGAGTCGCGTGCGTCGCGGCGAAGAACGGTTCAGCCGCAGGGGTGCGCCAATCCACCAGCAGCCGGCGCCCGCCCACGGCGGTGAGGCCGGTTCGACCGATGTAGATCGGTTCTGAATAGTCAGCTCGAACAATCCGGCCTAGGCACAGGTCCATGCCGAAGCGCTGCAGCAGGTTCAGCTGCCGCGCAACCTGGTGGATCTCGGTGTCGCGTTGAACCCCAGCCTGGCCTCTTCCCCCGGGCTCACGACGTAATGCGTTGAGGCGGTCTTTGAGCTCAGCAATCTTGTGCTCCAGGCTGTCTGCGATGCTTGAAAGGTGCTGATCGTCGTGCCCGATCAGCAGAGGGTCGTCTTTCGCAGCAAGCTTGTCGGGGAGGTTGAAAGCGCTGGTGGCAGAAGATGTCATGGCTGCTCCGTTTTCGATCGTGGGTCTGTGTTAGTGGGTGGCAGTGTCTTGGTCTGTGGAAAGTTGCGAGTCGGTGTCACCGGGCAATTGAGTTGCCTGGGGTGCCGGTACGTTTCGAAGAGTGATGAGCGCGACCACCGTCGCTGCTGCTGTCAGAATCACCGGCAAGCAGAGAGCTATCTGGAGAGCTCCGGCAATTTCTGGTGCGAGCTCGGTGAGCTCCCTCGGAGGTAGCGCATATAGCGAGCCCACGCCGCCGTCCGCCGCTGCGGGGAGCCGGAGCACTAGCTGAGCAGCCAGCAGCACAGAGACACCGGCAACGCATATGGCTCCGGAGACCTGGCTGATCAGGCTCACAATCGTCGAACCTGACGGAATTTCTTGCCCCTCGAGAGAACGGGTAGCGATGGTAGTGGTCGGCATGATGGTGAATCCCGCGCCGACTGCGATCACCGTCCAGAGCACCACCAGCTGCCAGGCCGGGGTCTCTGTGTCCAGGAGGAGCATCAGGACTGCTGTCGCAAGCGTGGCGATGACTAGGCCCGTGCCGATCACGCGGATTGGTGGAAGTCGGTCGATGAGACGCCCGGAGATTTGGATTGCGATCCCGGCTGCGAGTCCTGCGGGGGCGAGGAACAGTCCTGTCGCGGTAGCGCTTTCCCCGCGCACCACTTGCCAATAAATCGGGAGGAGAACCATCGACGCGGTGTATCCGCTGGAGAACAGGAACAGGATGATAGTGCCGGCTCCTGTGAGACGACGCCGCAGAAGACGAACATCAAGTAGAGGCATTGCTGACCGCTGAGCGTGCCGGAAGAACACTGCGGTGAGCACCAAGCCGGTGCTGAGCGTCAGCACCATCCATATCATGTGGTTGTCCTCAGCAAATGATGTGCCGAGCACGAGTAGAGCCATAGCGGGCGGCAGCAGCAGAAGGCCGCGAACGTCCAGCAGGGGGACGGGCCCGGAGGGGAGCCGCGGCAGGTTGCGCAGAGCCAAGGCGAGTCCAAGCACCCCGACCGGCACGTTGAGCAGGAACATCCAGCGCCAGGAGAGCGTATCGATGAGGACCCCACCTAAGACGGGCCCCAGCACAGGACCGACCAGGACTGGGAGGCCAAGGATCGCCATTACACGACCGCGATCAGCCTGAGGAGTGGAACTGAGCGCGATGGTCATAGCCGCAGGTAGGACGAAGCCGCCCCCGAGCCCTTGGAGTACCCGGAAGGCGATAAGCGATTCGACATTCCACGAGAACGCCACCAGCGCTGACCCGGCGGTAAAGATCCCCAGTGTGGTTAGGAAGACCCGCCTTGCACTGAATCTGCTGATGACCCACGCAGTGGCCGGTACTGCCCCGGCCAGAGCCAAGGTATACCCAGTCACTGTCCACTGGATGACAGGCAGAGAAGCACCGGTCTCCTGCGAGAGCTGGGGAATTGCAATGTTCATGATCGTCATGTCTATGCCGATCATGAGCGTCCCTGCGATCACAGTGAGCGCGATCGTCACAGGCGTGGCTGCGGTGCGAGGCACGGTTGTTGTCTCCAAACATGAGTATCGGGCAGGCGTAGGTATCCGCTTTGCAACGGGGGAGGGATCTCCAGTGGTGGGGGATCGTGGCAGGTTTGGTGAGCCCCTCTTTCACCTGAGAATGCGTTCGAGTCCTAGATTTTGCCCTAAGGTAGGGGCCTTGCGGCAAGGCCCCTCGTGCGGTATAAATTGAGCATGGCGAGGATCGTATTCCTCGCCTTCGACGTTGTGAGCACGACACCGCCAGCGCGGTTTCACCTGGATGCTGTCGTCGCACGTAGGACTGAGGGCAAGGTCCGTCACCACCGAGCAAGAGGCATGGATTGCGATGGCGTTGACGCGAAAGAAGGCCTCACACAGTCGCAGGCGGAGCAGCCGATGATCTCTCTGGGGTACTGATTATTGCTTCTATGCCGTCCAGCACAAGGTTGACCACGGCATAGAAAGTACTTTGCGAGTTCCGGGTGGCGTTGAAGGTCTCGCTGACAGTTGGTCCGACTCGTCCTGAGACTGGGTAGTCGTCTTCCTGCATGAGATGGTCGAGGGCTGGGGCGATGATGTTCTACCACTCTGAAAAGGTAGGGCCAGAGTTCTCCCGTGAGTTGGAGCCGCTGCGCTGGTCTCTCGCCGCGCCCCACACGACATTCAGCAACGTGGTCAAGCCGGCTTCCATATCTAGGTCGGACAGGCCGATACCGTCGAGCGTCTTTAGCTCTGTTTCGTATTTTCGGCTGGTATTGGGTCCCAGCAGGCTGCGCACATCGTGGACGTCAAGTAATCAAAGGTGCTGGTTGACGAGCTTCCAGTTACGTTCGGCCACGTACTGCAGACCGGCTCGCCAGGAGCTGATGGTTCTGATTGCGTCGGTATCGGTGTACAGGTCAGCGTAGACAGAGTCGACCATCAGTGCTAACAGTTCGTCTCTGCTGGGTACGTGGCTGTAGAGCGCCATGGGGCTTACACCGAAGTGCTGGACGACTTTCGTATGGAAGCGGCTTCTAGTTCGCGGTTGTCAGCCAGCTCGATTCCCGTTTCAACGATTCGTCTCACGCCGATCCGGTTTTACCAGGTTCGGGGTGGTGACCCCAGAGCGGATACAGGCTGTCCAATATCTGCGGGGCGGTCTTCTTGGTGCCTATGTTGCCTGCATTCAGGGGCTAGCCAGCCGGGTGGACCTGTTCATGTGCGAACCGGATCAGGTTACCGTGACTCTGTCACCGTACACCGTAAGAAACGGCGTCAGAAAGGTTGGAGAATGCGGGACATTGAAGCCGCCATTTCGCTGGAGGGCGTGCAGAAGAGCTATAGAGGAG
Source organism: Nesterenkonia ebinurensis (assembly GCF_008711175.1). GTDB lineage: Bacteria > Actinomycetota > Actinomycetes > Actinomycetales > Micrococcaceae > Nesterenkonia > Nesterenkonia ebinurensis. The sequence goes on along the minus strand of NZ_VWNF01000008.1, from coordinate 2,030 downwards.
CTAAGGGACACTTGGTGATGGATAAACCTGGACCTCCAGGTTGCCCGAGGGGGTGTGCACGGGCTATTAGGACTGAACGGAGCCGGCAAGACCACCCCTGTGCGGATCATGACTACGCTCCTTTCCCCCGATGTAGGCAGAGTGCTGGTCGTCGGTGCAGATGCTGAACACGAGTCGGGACGGGCGCGTTCCCGTATCGGGTTAGTTGGTCAGTACGCGGCGGTGGATGAAGCTCTCAGCGGTCGCGGGGGACCACCGTGTTACTGACCACGCAGTGTCTGCAGGGAGCAGGTCAGCTTGCTGACCGGGTCTCCATGCTGGGGTGAGCCCGCCTGGTCGTTGAAGGCAGTCCTGCTCAGCGCTGCATCGCGGGCCTACTAGGCTCCCTCGTCTCGCTCACGGTGGCGATTGGTGCAGGACTGGCCTTTGGGTGGCGACCGCCACCGTCTCCGGAGCTCTCGCCGGCCTTGGTTTCCCGCTTTTGCTCCGGGTAGCGATGCTGTGGACCGGAATCTTTGTGGGGCTGAAGGCCCGCACTCCTAAGCCGCTCGGGCCGATCAACATGTTGGTCTGGCCGATCCTGTTCTTCTCAAGTGTATTAACCGATACTGCGACCATGCCTTGGTGGCTGGGAACTATCGCTGATGCCAACCCGCTCTCGGCCACCGCTACCACGGTCCGGGAACTCCTCGTCACTCCGATAGCGGGAGGGCAGACCTGGTTTGCTGAACATGCATCGATCCTTGCAATTGTGTGGCCGGGACTGCTCGTCGCAATATTCCTTCCCCTGGCGGTGTCAACATACCGGCAACTGCGTCGCTGAGCTGCTCAGTCACTACTGCCTGGGCGCAGAAGGCTGCGCCGGTCTGACGGTGGCCTCAACCGGTGCAGATTGACCTTCCCGCCAAGTGGCAGGTGCTGGAAAAATGTGAGCGCGTTCTGTGTGGACTCACGCGAGCCCAAAATGTGCATATGATACACAGTATGTGTCATACTCTGTTTACAACTTACACAGTTTGGTGGTTGAGTCTGTCCCAAGGCGTGCGCCAAGGCCGCGGGACTCCACGTCTCAAGAGGAGAATCTGATCAGGTGTTGGCTTTCAATTTCCCGGAGTTCCACACGGAGTGGGGCTTCTGGTTCTTTCTGCTACAAGGAGTAGCTGTCGCGCTGACCGCACTGATCCCTCCCCTGCCTGCAGAGTTCATGGTGATCACTTCTGGTGCTATGGCCGCCGAGGGTGTCTTTCTTCTCTTCGGGGCATTCATCGCAACCTTCCTCGGCTGTCTGATCGGGGACATTGGGTTGTACGCCCTGTTCCGGTACAAGTTCATTCGGGTGCTTTACCGCTGGAGGTGGGGGCGTCAGCTGCATCGGAAGATCCTGCGGATCTCAGTGCGTGCTGGCGGCTCCCATACATGGTTCGGCCTGCTGTTGATCATTGCGATGCCGTTTGGCCGCTCTGCGGCATTCGCCACGGCGGGGATGATCCGCCTCGATTGGGGCCGACTGCTTGGGCTGGCAGTAACGGGAGGGTTTCTCTGGACCTGGTGGCTGCTGGGGCTGGGGTATCTGCCGGCTCTTGTGACAGATCTCCCGACTTGGCTCAGCACAGTTATCGGCATCTCAGCCGGCAGCTTGGCGGGAGCTGCTGTGGCCTACATCGGCACCCGTGGACGACCACTGCGCACAAAACGTGTGCAAGAACCTATCACGGCACTTCATTCAAGCAACCTCATACTCACAAAGGAGAAAATCAATGACTAACCCGGTTCGTGTGGCCCTGGTGGGCGTGGGTAATTGCGCGGCGTCTTTGGTGCAGGGCGTGGAGTACTACAGGGATGCTCCTGTTGATCAGGATGTGCCGGGGTTGATGCATGTGCAGTTCGGTGATTATCACGTCTCTGATGTTCAGTTCGTGGCTGCCTTTGATGTTGATGATAAGAAGGTGGGTAAGGATCTCTCTGAGGCGATCCTGGCCAGTGAGAACAACACCATCAGCATTGCTGAGGTTCCTTATACCAGTGTGGAT